>NZ_BOMB01000005.1 GCF_016861975.1 Actinocatenispora rupis
GGGCGGCCATAGGGCCGCCCTTTTGTTTTGCCTGGTGCGCCGCCAGGGACTCGAACCCCGAACCCGCTGATTAAGAGAAGCGAACGTCGCGGCCAGAAGTGCCAACCCTACCGTCATTTCCGTTGGGCTGTCGGCGGCCACTGACCGGCGCCGGATACTGGTACCTGTAGCGCGAGTTCTCGGGCGCCCCTCGGGCGCCGGCTCTCGCGGGAGTCAACCGCCAGTGCGGCGAACGCCTGCACCGGCATGCTGGGGACCGATTTCGAGGTTTAGTTGCGCGGCAAACGGTAACCACCTGGCGGGCGTCCCATTCGAACGATAAGGCACCAAAGAGTGCGATACCCAACGCGGCTACCCAAAGCCATAGACTACTTTCCCACAGGTAAATTCCCATATACGAATGGATCGGCATCACCCCATTCCCAAAAGAGCACACCCGACGATTCGGCGTCGTCGAAGATCTCGACCATTCGCGACGGATCGACACCGGGCGCGACATCTATTGCGACATATCTACCCCCACTCCATTCATAGAGTAACCCGCACTCACGAATCTCCCGAACGATTGATTGGGGAACCCTTTGATCATCCACTGCATACTTAAAGAGTGCACGCAGAACGCGATGTCCCTGGCGACGAACGACCGCAACAACATATTGCCCATCATCATCCAGCTGCACGTGGTCACGGAATGCAATACCGTAGCTGCGAAATGGTATACAGCACACTTCAAATAGCTCGCCAGGCGCCCTCGCGAGCCAGATTTGTTCGACCTCACCCTCGAGACCAAAAGGCTCAAGGTCGACCCGGGCGATATAGTTTTCCCGTTTCCGACCGACCGGGTCATCGTGCACAATAAAGTTCAAATTCGCCACCCGTCGAGCGTGTCAGTCTAGTAGCCTAAACTTGGGTAGTGTATCAAACAGCCACGAGAACATTCCTCCTATAAATTGACGGAGCGCGACCCCAGTATCGAGCCGCGCTCCGTCCCATGCTTGACTACCACCAAGGCGGGGGCCACGAACCAGTGTAATTGGGCGGTGGGTTCAGCGGGCGGATACGATCCCTCTTCGAGCTGTTGCAGAATGTACAAGCAGGCGTGAGGTTCTCGTCACTCAAATCTCCACCCTTAGACCGCGGCTCGACGTGGTCAATGGATGTGGCTGGGTTTGTCCGGCAGTACGAACACAGCGGAGCCGTAGACCCGGGCGGAGCATTCTTCCCGATACCGGCGGCCTTAAGCTCACCCCTGGGGATCCTCTTTCCAGCTCCGGCACCGCCACTCGATCCTGCCGGAATGTCGTAGATCGGCGCACCGCCAGCGCCGCAGCCAATAGATCCAGCAATGTTGTGAACCAGAACGGGAATCTTTCCCGCTAACACAAAGTACGTATGGAGTCCATCGACGGTGAGGTCGTATGTCGTCTGCTCCGTTGTGTACTTGCGCACCGACGCAATTCGCGCGGACCGTCCACCCCCAGCCTGAACGTAGTGGCCGACCTTAAGGAGGCCGGCCTCCTTCCAACGGTGCGCGGTTTTGTCCCAGATTCTGTGATGGGTGGTCGCGGTAAGAACAACCACGCCGGCGCCCGCCGCCAGGTAGACATCAACGAAAGCGCTGTCGGTCGTCGTGACGGTGATGCCTTCGACTGTGTGGCTTTGACTTGATCGCGAATCCGGCTTAGCGTTACGTATCCTGTCACCGATCTTGACCTGATCGATGCGTTTACTCTTTCCGTCGGCAAGCACAACCGGCGTTTCGCCAGGGAAGCTATGCGTCGATCTACATGAACCTCCGCTAGGCGTAGATTCCTCATCTTCGTGACTCTTCTTGCCCTCACCTACATGCGTGCCACTGGAACGAGACGATGACTCGTGGCCTACGCCTCCCTCGAGATTCTGACCTTCGAGTCCTGCTCCGTCTTGGCCTGGCCCCGTGGTGATGGCGAGGTCGAAGAGTGCGCCGTATTCGGGGAGATAACCGTTGTGGGTGGCGGCGGTGAGTGCTCGGAATCGCGTGGCGAGTTTGGTGGTGAGTTCCGGCCCGCAGCCGCTGCTGACGCCCTTTTCGGTGCATGCCTGCTTGACGAGGGTGATGAGGCCGGCTTCGCTGAGTTTGGTGCCGTGGCTCTTGGCCCAGATGCCCCACTTTTCGTCGAGTGCAACAGCAAGCTTCCTTGGGTCTCCGGTGTATCCCTCGACGGAGAGTCCGTTGATGCTATAGGTGCCGTTCGGGTTTTTGGCGAGGACGGTGCCGTTGGCTCCGTGGTACTCGATGGTGGGGTCGGGCGATGCGGTGGGGGCGCCGGATTGGCAGGTGCTGTCGCAGAATCCGCCGCCTTCGTTGCGGCCGATGGGGGCCGGCATTTGACCGCTGGGGTCGGATTGGGTGGTGGGGTTGTTGTTGGCGTAGGAGTAGCCGTTGAGCTGTTGGGGTTGGGTGAGGTCGGCAAGGGGGTCGGCGGACAGGAAGCGACCGAGGGTGGGGTCGTATTCGCGGGCGCCGAGATTAGTGAGCCCGGTGTTGGCGTCTTGGGTGCCTCCGACGAAGCCGCGGTCGCCGACCCACGAGGGCAGGCCGCTGCGGGTTTGGCCGAAGGGATCAACGCGGCGGCGGGTGACGGTGAGGGTGGCGCCGTCAACGGCGAGGGTGTCGGTGCCATGGTGGTCGCCGACCAACCAGGTGACGCCGGCTGCGGTGCGGACAGCGATGGTGTCGCCGAGGTGGCTGTAGTAGCGGGTCGCGGTTGAGGTGGAGGCGCCGGAGTCGGCGTGCAACTCCATGCCGTTGGGCAGGTAGAGGGTGGCGGATCCGTCGGGGTCGTGGCGGATGAGTTCGGTGCCGTCGGCATCGTAGGTGTAGGAGCTGGTGTTGTCGCCCTTGGCGAAGGTGGCCAGCGCGCCGTCGGCGTTCCAGTCGAGGGTTTGAGTGTCGCCGCCGATGGTGCGGGTCTTGGTGTTGCCGGCGGCGTCGTAGGTGTAGGTGTTCTGCTCGGTGGCAGTGCTACCGGGCCCGATGCTGGAGGTGGTGGTCGTCGACTGGAGTGCGTGTGGCTGCGTGCTTCCGGGGGCCGGGTAGGTGGAGGTGGTGATGGTGTCTTGGCCGGCGAGGTGTTGGGTGAGGCTGGTGCGGTTGCCGGTCTTGTCGTAGCCGTAGGTGTGCCAGTAAGGCGCCGGTCCACCGAGGTCGGAGGTGGTGCTGGGAAGGGTGGCGCAGCTTCCGGGTGTGGAGCTGTCGGTGCCGGTGGGGTGTGGGGTCCAGGCGTCGGTGAGCCGGTCCAAGTAGTCGTACTGGAAGCACTGGCGGTCGTTCTGGTCGGCGGTGTCGGTGATGGAGGTGACGTTGCCAGCCGGGTCGTAGCCGTACTGGGCCTGGGAGACCGGTGTGGCGCCGGTCTTCTCGGTGAGGACCTTGGTTTCGGTGAGGCGGTGGGTGCCGTCCTCGTAGGAGTAGTCCTCCTCGACGCGGGAGCCGTACTTGCCGAGGAATCGTTGGACCAGGGAGCCGTCGGCGCCGTATGTCATGCCGTAGACGTAGTTGCCACCGTTGGTGGAGTACATCTGGGTGACGGCGCCGAGCGGGTCGTGGCTGTAGCGCAGCGTTTCGGCTTTCATGCCGCCAGCGGCGGGCAACGTTGTGGTGGCGACGGCGCCGTCGGGGTTGTAGGTGGTGGTGGTGTCGTACGAGCCGGCGAGGGCGCCCTGCGAGGTCGGGATGGTGACGGTGGAGCCGGTGGGGCGTCCGGTGGCGTCGTAGCCGTCGACGGATTCGGTGTAGGCGTCGCTGCCGTCGTAGCGGGTGGAGGAGACGGGTAGTCCCTTGCCGCCGGGCAGCGTGTCGTAGGCCCAACCGGCGAGTTGCAGGCCGTTGGTGTCGCCGAGGTATTCGCCGGTCTTACGGCCGATCTTGTCGTAGCTGTAGGCGAGGGTGATGTTGCGGGCGTCGGTAACGGAGGTCAGTTCACCGCCGTTGTCGTAGGTGCTTGTGGTGGTGCCGGTGTCCGGGTCTTCGCTCTTGGTCTTGAAGCCGCGGATGTCGTAGGTGTAGCGCCAGGTGTTGCCGGCGGGGTCGGTGACGGTGTGGATCTGGTCGGCTGGGGTGTAGGTGTAGCTGGTGGTGTCGTAGGCGCCGGCCGGGCTCGTTGCCTGGTACTGGCGGAACTGGGTGGTGCGCCCGCGGGCGTCGGTGATGGTGCTGGTCGGTGTGGACCCTGCGGGCGGGGTGACATTGGTTTGATCGGCGCCGGGGTAGGCGGTGGTGGTCCGCCACTTCTCGGTTCCGGCGACCTGGTATATCGCGGCGGTCTGGCGTTCCGCGCCGTCGTAGGCGTAGGTGGTGGTCGACAGGTCGGCCGGGACGCCGGTGGGTCCGTAGAGGGTGGTTGAGGGGTCCTGCTCGTCGTGGTAGGCGTCGTTGGTGATGGCGACCAGGCCGCGGTCGTCGTAGCGGGTGTCGGTGATTTCCCGCCCGCCGCTCGGTGCCGGGGTTTGGGTCTGCCGGGGTCGCAGCAGCCCGTCGTAGAAGGCGTAGCTGGTGGAGTAGCGCAGGGCGACGGGGATGGTGTCGGTGCCGCCGTAGACCAGACGTTGCGTGGTGACGACCGTGGGGGCGTCGTTGCGGATGGTGTAGGTGTACTTGATGTTCGGGTCGCTGCCGGTGTCGGTGCCGGGCAGCCACACCGAGGTCAGCTCGCCGAGCGGGTCGTAGGCCAGGGTGGTGCGTCGGCCGTTGACGTCCACGATCGAGGTGTTGCTGCCCGTGGCCGGGTCGACGGTGATGGTGGTGGCGTTGCCGATCGCGTCGGTGGTGGTGGTGCCGGTGACCGGGCCGCCGGTGGTGGGGGTGAAGCTGGTGCTGCTGGTGTGGTTGAGCGCGTCGGTGCTGGTCAGGGTCCGGCCGTAGGAGTCGAACGTGGCCGTGGTCGCGGTGGTGTAGATGGGGGTGTCGCCGGTGAACGAGGTGATTGCTTCGCTCTTGGTGATGTCACCGACCTTGACCGCGGCGCCGAGGGTGGTGGAGTTGTCGTAGTAGACGCGGGTGTGGGACAGCACCTGGTCCGGTGTTGCGGTGGCTGAGCAGCGGGTGGCGTCGACTTCGGTTTCGGCGAGGTGGTTGAGGATCCAGTCGGTGGTGTTGCGGGTCGTATAGGTGGTGCGGGTGCACTTGTCGTCGGCGGCGGTCGCGATGTCGCCTTGGTCGTCGACGAGGGTGGGCAGTGCGTCGTTGTTGTAGCTGGTGCTGATCTTGGTGGTGCGCCATGTTCCGTCCGCGAGCTGGCTGCGGGTGGTCGAACCGCCGGGGGCCAGCATCCAGGAACTCACGCCGTCGCCGTTGGTGGCGGTGGGGCCGTGCGTCCAGGGGTCGGAAATCGTGTCGGCCAGCACCTTGCCGCCCAGACCGTTGTAGGCGATCTGTTCGCGTTGGAACCCCTGATACTGCGGGGAGTCGGTGAGGGCCCCGCCCTGGGAGTCGGTGACCTTGACCGTTCGGGTGGTGCCGTCGGATTGTCGGTCGCCGTCCATGCCTGTCATGTACACGTAGTCGGTGGCCGACTGGGTCTTGCCGACGTTGCCGTGCCGGACGGTGACCGTCTGATAGCCGTGCCATTCCGACCAGGTGCGGTACTTGGCGCGCAGCAGCGGGTTGTTGTCGTAGTGCCAGGACGGTTTGCTCGTGTAGTCGTAGTGCGTGACCTCGGGGACGGAGGTGTCGTCGGTGAGATCGACATTGTCGACTTCGGTGACGACATACTTGTGGAACCAGCCGAGTTTCTGGCTCTCCCCGGGCGGGGACCAGTAGGCCGGCATGCAGCGCAGGGTGTTGGAGTCCGGTGCGGACGGCATCTTCGAGCCTTCGACGCATTCCGGGTCGGAGTAGGCGATGCGGGTCTGGCCGCCGGATTCGGTGGTGATGCTGCTGATGCGGTAGCGGGTCAGGGCCGAGAGGCCGTCGGTGTTGGTGTCGACACGGTTGTGTAGCTGGGTGCCGTCGAAGGTGACCGCGGGCATGGCTTTGGTGCCGCCGTTGAGGCCGGTGCGGGTGATCGACTTCAGCCACAGGGGGTCGGCGTCGTTGTCGCCGGGGCTGAGGAACTCGTGGCCGAGGGTCCACTGGTTGACGTTGCTGTAGGAGCCGTTCTTGAGGACCTGGGTGGTGATGGTGGTCAGTTGCTTCTGGGTGAAGAAGATCGGGGTGGTCTTGCCGGTGCACGGTGCGGACAGGCATGCCTGGTCCCATGGCGTGTCCGGCCACGACGCGGGGTGGCTCGTGTCGCAGGTACTGCCCGCGGAGCAGCGGTTGGCGACGACGAACGACACCCTTTGAGGTGCGCTGTCGTAGGCGTGGCCGTCGCTGAATCCGTAGTCAATCTCGTGAAGGGTGCCGCCGCGGGTGTAGTCGGTGCGAGCATCGGCGTCGCCGCCGCGGCCGTAGTAGCCGGTCTCCTTGTCGTAGCGGTAGGAGATGGCGTTGCCGTGCGGGTCGACGACGTAGTCGAGGTTCCAGCGCCATGCCTGTTGGCACCATGAGTCGGCGTAGGCAGCCTGGTGGCACGGATCGTCGGGGTCGTTGCCGTAGACCGGCAGGGTCCAGGTCGAGTCGCTGGTGGCGTCACCGGTTTCCCAGCCGGGGAGCTTGTTCCGGCCGAAGAAGTACTGGGTGCCGTCCGGGGTGGTGACGCGCCAGTACTCGCCGTTGTGGGCGCCGTTGTCGGCGCCGGTCAGCTTCTCGATCCGGGTGCCGTCGTCGTTCTTGAGTTTCCAGTCGCCGGAGTCGGCGTCCTTGACGATCTGCGACGAGTGGCCTTCCAGCGACAGGGCGGCGTTGTCGGGCCCCCAGCACTGGTCGCCGGTGGTCTTACCAACATTGTTCGCGCCGTCGTTCTGGTCGTCCTGGCACGCCTTGTAGGAGCGTTGGATGTAGCCGGACCACAGCTCCCACCCATCCCCGACCCAGGAAGCCTGGTTGTTGGTGGCCGAGGTACGCCCGTCCAGCGACTGCGAGTCGTAGGACAGCGCGAGTTGCGGTGCGGCGCCACCGACCGACGGCGGCAACACCAACGGGTAGCTCCAGGAGAAGTCACCAGTCTGATTCGACACCTGCCACGACGACGAGGACGACAGCGGCGTCGCCGAATAGTCGCCTGTGTCTCCAGACGCCGCTGCCACAGCCGCCAACACCGTCGGTGTCCCGGCGACGCTGACATCGGCGCCCAGCGTGGATCGCTGGGCGTTGTTGATGGTCGGGATCGCCGTCGCGGTACGGCATGAGCTCTTCTGCGGGGTGGTCAGCGCGCATTGCGGCAGCCGCACCAGGTGCAGTCGGGAACCGTAGTCGGACCCGTATGCCCCGGCGAAGCCGGAGTAGTTGAGGGAGACCCACACCGTGCCGTTGTCAGCGACGCCGTCAGCCCTCGACGTCGCGATGACCACGCCGCTGGTGCCGAGCGTCGCCGTCGATTCGGCGTTGCCCAGGACCCGCACCTTCACCTTGGCGACCCGTGCCGCCGCTGTCTTGGGCGTACGGTGTGAGGCGCCGACAGTCACTGGTGTGCCGGCAGCGCTGGCCGGCGTGGCCGCGCCCGCCTTCGGCACAGTGACAGTCCGCTCCGCCGCACCGGGCCAGCTGATCTTCGGGGCGCTCCGCACCGAATGCGCATCAACGCGGTTGAGGGGATGGGAACGTGCGCCGATGGCGTGCGTCGGCACGACCGCACCGGTGTGCGGCGTGCCCGGAGTAAAGGTCGACGGGGCCGCCGTCGCGATCGCGGGAACCGATAACAGCGACACCACCAGCCCCAGCGAGAGGGCTGACGCGAGGACCGACGCGTGACGACGGCGAGTTCGACGACGGTCAGTTCCGGGCATGGGCCTGGACAACTCTGGCCTCCTGGCTGGGGATCGAGCAGAGGTCACGCGCCGGCCGAGCCGGGTAAGCAGGGCCTGTACGCGCGGGGTCTCGTGAAGCGGCGGGGCGGGGTCAGGCGGTTCCGCCGGCCGCGTACAAGGGGTCGTCGGCGTGGGCGAGGATGTCGATGTCCTCGGTGGTGAGGATCCGTTGGTAGATACGGACCTCGTCGAGCTGGCCCTGCCAGTACCAGCCGATTTGGCCCCCGTGCAACCCTCGGCCCACGTTGAGCGCGCTCGCTGCGGCGATGGGTGTGCTGAAGCCGTCGATGTCTGTCTGCAGCACGCCGTTGACGTACAGGCGGAGTTGATGGTTCGCGTCGTCGTACACGCCGACGAGGTGGGTCCACTCCCCCAGCCATGCTTTGTCGTTGGACAACGCGACCGTGGTGACCCCGTCGGGGGTGTCGGCGTCGCGCATGCCGAACGCCCAGCAGTCGCCGTCAGGCGCGGACCGGTACTGCAGGTAGAACGCGCTGGACGTGCCGCCGTCCTGGGTGACCGCCGTGTGGTATCGGGTGTTGTCATCCAGATACACCCAAGCCGCGACGCTGAAGCTCTTCGTCGTGTCGATCGTGGACACATCGGTGGATAGGTAGTCGTCGGTGCCGTCCAGTTGGACTGCCCCGTTGCCGACGTGTCCCGGCATCCAGGTCGCTCCACCGTGCAACGTCAGGTCGTGGTGTCCCTGCGACTGGTCGACCGCGGTCGTTCCAGTTCCTTCATCCATCGGCCAGGTTCCAGCGACGTCGTAGGGTGCCGGCGCCACGTAGAAGAAGTACGGGGTGACATCCGACCGGTTCCCGGCCGTGTCGATGGCCTGCACGTACACGGTGTTGCCCATGTCGTGCTTGGGCACGATGCTCACTGTTGCCGTGTTGTCGGCTGCTGCCGTCACCGGGGTGGCGGGCTCTGGGTCGTTGAGCGACCAGTAGTACTGGTAGACGTCATCCACCTGGTCAGGGTGCTCGGGGTCCACACCGGGCGTGAACGTGAACGTGCCGGCCACGCCAACACCACCCGCCTCGGTGTCCGGACTGTAGGGGTCACCACTGATCTTCGGAAGGAAGGGGTTCTTGGCGTCGGTGTGGAAATAGAAGAAGCTCGACCAGTCGCTGCACCATCCGTCGCCATCACACGCCGACGCCTTCCAGTAGTAGTCCTGGCCGTCGGCTGCCGCGCCCACCTGCTTCCACGCCACTGACCTGCCGGAGGTGACGTTCGTCAACGACGCATACGTCCAGGCGACTTTGGTCCCGCCGTCCTTGGTCCAGACCTCGATCTTGACGTTCTTTAGGTTTCCGCCATCGGGGTCGGACACCGTCACCGTGTACGTCGGCAGCACCGTCGAGGTGATCGCTGGTGAGACGCATGCCTTGTAGCACGGCGAGATCTTCAGACCGGTCGGCTTGTTCGGCTTGTGATCCACCGTGACCGCCAGCGTTGGCTGCGTGGTCCCCGACATCGAGTACGTCTCACGTGCCTGGTAGTTGTCCTCGTCCCCGGACGAGAGCCGGAACGCTAGATGCAGCCAGTCGTTGTCCGCTGCCTGCTGCACCGCCGCCGTGGCATCGAACCCCGCCCACTCACCGGCGTGAACGTTCCGGTTGCCAAGGTCCTTGTAGATCGTCGGCTGGTTGTTCCATGTCGTCGACGTGTCTGGGGCGGAGGTGGAGTACGCGTGGATCGGATGGTCGGTGGCCGAGGCGTTCCACTGGTAGTGCGAGTACACGCGGAACTCCGCGTCTGTCACCCGGACATCGCTGCCCCAGGTCGAAATCTTGAACTTGAAGCGAATGTAGGACCGCTGCATGTAATAGCCGCCGTTGGTCGCCTGATACATGCCGGCGGGCGCGTCCGTACGGCCCTTGTCACTCATGTACGCCTGGTTCGGGAACTGCGAGTCCACATAGGTCCAGGTGTAGATCTCGGTCGACACATCAGGATCCACGAACACCGGGTACACGGTGTCGGGGTCGTCGAGCATCGCCGGGTCCGGCACGAGCGTCAGCGTGTCGCCACCGGCGTCGAGGGTGGTGTCCACAGTGGACTGCTGTCGGGCTGCGGCCGGGCCTGCGGCATGGGCTGCCACATTCGACGCCGATTCGGCTGGATCCGACGAGTCCCACATCAATGCCGTCGGCGCGCCGAACACGATCGTCCCGGCGCCGTCGACCGCCGACAGCTGCCCGGCGTCGTTCACCGACACGGTCACGCCGTCACCGGCGATACCCATCGTCAACGTGGTCAGCTCCGGGTTGGTGGCCGCCTCACGCGTCTTGACAACCAGCACCTCGCCGAAGCCGTCGACCTCCGCGGTCAGGCGCAGATCCACCCCTGGTAGCACGTCCGCGTACACGGCGGTCGAACCACTCAACGTCGGGGGCGGCAGAGCGTCCGGCCACGTCAGCGAAAGCGACTTCCCTCCAACCGACACCGTCGCCAACGGCCCGCTCCCACCGTTGGAAAACTTCAGCCCGGCCGTGGTCGACTGCGGCACCACCGCACCGTTCGCGTCACGCGACAGGCTGGTGTCAACGGCCGCCCAGGATCCGTCCGACCGGTGAACCCGCGCCGGCCGCGCCGTCGACTCCAAGGTCAACGTGCCATCCGGGTTCGCGAACGTCTGCGACGTCTCTGTCCGCTGCGACGCCACCTCAACCCGCTGCTTGGACAGATGCGCCCGGCGCATCGCGTCGACCTGATCGGCCGGGGCCTGCGGACCCGGATCCTCAGCCACCGGCACCGTCGCATCCGCAGGAGCCGTGAAACCCGGCTCCACCAGCGCCGTCACCGACACCAGCGATGCGCCTAACGTCAGCACCACCGAAGCCGCGAGCGCGCGCAGCCACGACACACCAGCCACAGGTACCTCCCCGAAGGCCACCAGGAGGCACCCAGACAGCTCCCGGCCAGCGACGCAGGAAACTATCGCAAGATCACCAAGCAGGGAAGGTTCCTTACAGAACCGGTTGACCAAACCGGACGCAACTACCGCACAACAACTCCCGAAACTTACGATGCGTTACGAATACAACTGGACACGCCATGTAGTCACAATCACAGCGTCGCCCCACTGCGTGACGGCCAAAATGCACCAGCACGGCACGCAACCGCGGCCCAGCCTTGACCATGCAGCAAGATGGGAAATGGATAAGGCAGCACAAATATGCCAATAAGTCCGGGGATGATGCAGGCGCAAAGCCACGTGCAGCCACAACAAGAGGCCTCGGGGGACGTGGACCCAGTGACGCCGGTCGACACCTGAATTCCCCTACAGAGGTGGACCGGCTGAGGCGCATGGTCAGTCCGGCCCTAGAGCATCTGACTTGTAGTCAGATAGTTTGCCCTGCCATGACGCCTGAAAGAAGGAGGGCGAGCTGCTGTTGCGATCCTCGCCGGCCGCAAACGGTCAGCGCTGGCGCGGGGACTCATCGCCGCCGTCAGCGCCGGGTCGTCCTGTTGCGATCCTCGCCGGCCGCAAACGGTCAGCGCTGGCAGCAGACACCGGTCGCTGCTGCCGACCGGCGCCGAGTTGCGATCCTCGCCGGCCGCGAGCGGTCAGCGCTGGGGCGACAGCTACCTGCCCGACGCCGAACTGGTGGAGTTGCGATCCTCGCCGACCGCGAGCGGTCAGCGCTGGCCTCTCACTTTCCGGTGTTCGGTGGCTTGTAGGTGCCGTTGGGATCCTCGCCGGCCGCGAGCGGTCAGCGCTGGGTGCACGGCTGACTGTTGATGGCGTTCTTGAACTCAACGTCGTTGCGATCCTCGCCGGCCGCGAGCGGTCAGCGCTGGCGCCGTGCTGGCCATCGCCTGGGTGGCGATCGACATGTTGCGATCCTCGCCGACCGCGAGCGGTCAGCGCTGGCACCCGGTCGCCGGGCTGAGGCTTGGGTACGTCGCAGTTGCGATCCTCGCCGACCGCGAGCGGTCAGCGCTGGCCCGGGAGCGATCCGGTGTGTGATCCCGGAAAGCCAGTTGCGATCCTCGCCGACCGCGAGCGGTCAGCGCTGGCGGCCGTACCCTCCGCGATCCACTGCTCGAACTGTTTGTTGCGATCCTCGCCGACCGCGAGCGGTCAGCGCTGGCGGCTACCGATACGCCCGGCCGTAGCCAGACGCACGGGGTTGCGATCCTCGCCGACCGCGAGCGGTCAGCGCTGGGCGCTCGTCGTGGACATGCACGGTGGCGTACGACTCGTTGCGATCCTCGCCGACCGCGAGCGGTCAGCGCTGAAAGCTCCCCGGTCTGCAAATTCAGCGTGCCATTGCGGTTGCGATCCTCGCCGACCGCGAGCGGTCAGCGCTGGGGGCACGGCCCAGACCGCCATGGCGACCAGAGACGGGTTGCGATCCTCGCCGACCGCGAGCGGTCAGCGCTGGTCCAGTGGGATGTCGACACCGGCACCGCGGCGTCGCAGTTGCGATCCTCGCCGACCGCGAGCGGTCAGCGCTGGCCCCGGTCCGGTTCGTGGCCCGCACCGTGCTGGAGTTGCGATCCTCGCCGACCGCGAGCGGTCAGCGCTGGCCAGCCGCTCCTCACGGGTCATCAGCGTGTGGCCGTGGTTGCGATCCTCGCCGACCGCGAGCGGTCAGCGCTGGCACCGTGCTCGTCGGAGGTCGGCACGATGATCGTGTTGCGATCCTCGCCGACCGCGAGCGGTCAGCGCTGGCGTTCGACTCCTCCTCGGCGATACGGACCTTGTCGCGGTTGCGATCCTCGCCGACCGCGAGCGGTCAGCGCTGGAATTCGCCTCGCGCGCAACCAGTAGCACTTACTGAGTGTTGCGATCCTCGCCGACCGCGAGCGGTCAGCGCTGGTTGGGCTGCTCTACACGATCTACAGCATCACGCTGGTTGCGATCCTCGCCGACCGCGAGCGGTCAGCGCTGGCTGCACGTCGCGCAGCTGCTCACCGGCCCACCTGCCGTTGCGATCCTCGCCGACCGCGAGCGGTCAGCGCTGGCGTCCACACCCACATGTAGATCCGTCCACAGTGGAGG
>NZ_BOMB01000006.1 GCF_016861975.1 Actinocatenispora rupis
GTACAGCACCGGGGCTACCGGCCCGCAGATGGCGTTGCGATCCTCGCCGACCGCGAGCGGTCAGCGCTGGACCCGGCCATCCGTTCGGAGACTTGACGCGGATCGTGTTGCGATCCTCGGCGACCGCGAGCGGTCAGCGCTGGTCCGCGGCATGGACATGATGTCGACGGGTACGACGTTGCGATCCTCGCCGACCGCGAGCGGTCAGCGCTGGCCGTGGCCGCGCGGGCTCGGTGTGGGTGTTCGACCCGCAGTTGCGATCCTCGCCGACCGCGAGCGGTCAGCGCTGGGTCCGCGACCGCCGTAACAAACAGGACACTGCCGGTCCCGGTGTTGCGATCCTCGCCGACCGCGAGCGGTCAGCGCTGGGCGCCCGGAGACGAGCACGCACGGCGTCGGGGATCTCGTTGCGATCCTCGCCGACCGCGAGCGGTCAGCGCTGGGACATCGGACGCGGTCAGCTTGTAACACCACGACACGTTGCGATCCTCGCCGACCGCGAGCGGTCAGCGCTGGGCCCCGGCACTGCGGTCTGTGGGCTGCCCGTCTGTGTTGCGATCCTCGCCGACCGCGAGCGGTCAGCGCTGGGGGCACAACCCGGATCTGCTGGTCGGCGTCGCAGTGTTGCGATCCTCGCCGACCGCGAGCGGTCAGCGCTGGCTGCACGTCGGCGCCCCACCGGCGCGCGATCTCATCGCTGGGTTGCGATCCTCGCCGACCGCGAGCGGTCAGCGCTGGAGGCAGATTGCCGGTACGGGCATGGCCTCGATCCAGTTGCGATCCTCGCCGACCGCGAGCGGTCAGCGCTGGCCGGAGCTAGTCACAATGACTACGCCACCAGGAGGGTTGCGATCCTCGCCGACCGCGAGCGGTCAGCGCTGGGGTTCGTGACCTGGGAAGTCTCTCCAGAGAGATGCTACGAAGCTTGAGGACCATGGTCTGTTTGTATCGAGTTGTCAAGTTACGTGGTTAGGGATCGTCTGCGTGTCCCTGGCGAGCTTGGGGTTCTGAGGTTGAATCGACGGTTAGAGGATGAGTGGGTCTCGGGGTGCTCGATGGCGGGGTTTGCCGAGGTGTTCGACGGTGTCGAGGGCGCTGGTGGGCAGTCGGTAGATGCGGACGCTGTCGTGGGCGGGGTCGATGGTGGTAGCTAGCGCAGCGATGAGGCGGACTTTGTCGGTGTTGCGACAGACGACTTCGAACACCGATTGTTGGACGCGGTAGCCGTATCCTTCGCAGATTTTCGCGACGTCGCGGAGGCGGCGTTGCCCTTCGGGGGTGGTGGTGTTGACGTCGTAGGTGATGACCAGATCCATCAGTTCACCGTCCAGGGGCGGTAAGAGTCGAGATCGTCGCGAAGGTGCCGAGCCAGCAGCCGGGCTTGGACGAGTGGTAGCAGCGCGGCGGGGATGTTGCGTTCGAGTGTGGCGTGCGGCCAGTCGCGTTGTCGGCTGCGTTGCCAGGCGTTGAGTACGGTTCGGCGCGCGGTGTCGGTCAGGCGGACGGCGCCGGTGGGTAGCGCCTCGAAGTCGGTGGCCGGGTCGAGTTCGCGTCGGTTGGCGATGGTGTAGGCGAGTCGGTCGGCGAGTAGTGGTCGGAATTCCTCCATTAAGTCGAGGGCGAGGGCGGGTTTGCCGGGGCGTAGTGCATGCAGGTAGCCGCAGTATGGGTCGAGGCCGATCTGTTCGAGGGCGCCGTGGACAGCGACGCGCAGCATCCCGTACAGGAAGGACAGCAGGCAGTTGAGGGGGTCGGCGGGTGGTCGTTTCGTGCGGCCGCCGCGTGTCCACGCCGGGTCGGGTACCAGATGCGGCAGGACGGTGAAGTAGTCGCGGGCGGCGATTCCTTCGGCTCCCATGGCTTCGTCGACGCTGAGCGCGTTGGCGAGCAGGTGGAGCCGCCGAGCCAGCGTTTCGGCGGTCTGACGAAGGATGTCCTGCCGGGTACCGGCGGTATCGCGGGCGGCACGGAGCAGAACCTGCCGACTGTTATGGATCTTGCCAGCGATCATTGATCGTGCGATGGACAGCTGCCGGTCCGGGCTATCGGCGGCTCGGTGTTGCGCTTGGCGCAGTAGTGGGTTGCCGAGGGTGGGGCCTGTGACGCGGGCGCGGAATCGACCGGCTCCGGTCAGCCAGCTCACCGAGCGTGTGTCGTCGGCGCAGCGCAGCAGCAGGTCATCGGTGATAGTGGTGCCCGTGAACAGTACGAGATGATCGATGCGCGCCAGTGGGATGAGCGTGCGGCCGGTCTGGTCCGGGTGGTAGACGCGGATCGCGTTGCCGTCAAGGTGCAGGCTCGTGCCTGGTGTCTGGACGTAGAGGGTGTTGAGCAGCTCGGTCATCGGCTCCTCAATCGTTCCATCGGCCCAGCGGGCGGGGCGTGAACAGGTTTGTCGTTGCGGTGGGCGAGCGGCCGGGCAGCCCGGGCATGCAGTCGTCGCGTAGTGAGCAGCGGCGGCATCGGGTGTCGTTCCGGGCAGCGGGGATGGTGTGGCTGCGCAGGATGTCGCGCAATGCTTCGGCCGCAGCCACGACGGTGTCGTAGAGGTCGTCGGTGAGCTCGACCGGGTGGCGGCGATGCTCGGCGACCGAGTAGATCGCCGCGCGAGGCACGTTGAACCCGGCTTCGTGGAGGCAGAGTGCTTGGGCAGCGACCTGGAGTTGGGCAGCTCCGGCGTCGTGGTAGCGGCCCACTTTGTATTCGACCGGCATTGCGGTATCGCCGCGGAACTCGACGACGTCGCAGACGCCGTGCAGGCCGTGTTGGGTACTCCAGACGGGGAGTGATCGCACGATGGTTACGCCGGCGCGGCGGCGTAGTCCGGGCAGATCCACGACGCGATGGCTGACATCGCCGCGCAGCGTGTCGACGCTGTCGGCCCAAGCACGTTCGACATGGATAAGAGCAGCCTGCCGGTCGCAATATGCGTAGTGTTCCAGCGCGGACAACGGCACCGAGAGGAGCTCGCCGCCCGCGCTGGTGGAGTTAGGGACGCTCATGGTTGGGTCGTTGGCCACTGGTCGGTGAGGTTGGTCAGTTCGATGCCCGCGGGTACTGCGGCGTGGTCGATGGTGCAGGTGTAGTCGGTGAAGGCCCGCGCGGGTTTCTCCGGGTCGGTCAGCTCCAGCTTGAGGAGGTGGAAGAGTTTGTCGGCGGGCGCGACGCCGAGTTTGGTGGGGTGGCTGAACACGTAGAGGCCGCGCAGTTTCATCTCGCCGCGGGCGGCCGAGCGGTCGTGGTCGAACATGACCTGCAGCGCGTGCCACAGGGTCTGCAGGTCGGTGCTGGTGATGCCGGTGTCGTCGGCGCGGGCGGCGGAGTAGAAGCCGTGTGCCCGGTACAGGCCGTACGGGACGGTCCACTTGGTGCCGAACTCGGTGCTCTGCCCGTCGTCGATGTCGGTCTGGCGGGTCTGGGTGACGCGCGTGACGGTGTGTTCGGTGGGCTGGATCGGGTCGATGCTGCGGGCGAAGGTGAACTGCATGGGGCCGCGGACCTTGCCGGCTCCGCCCTGTTCTCCGGTGGAGAGCACGGCGCCGAACATCCGGATGTCGAAGTATCGGTCGCATAGCCACCGCCGCGCCGCGTCCCTGTCTGTGGCTGTCTTCTTCGCGTCCTTGGCCTTGGCAGGGTTCGGTTTCCCGTCGGGGTCGGAGACCGCTGTTTTCGCCTCGTCGATGCGGGTGTTGAGGGCGTGTCCGGCTTCCACGAAGATCCCGTAGCGCGGGTCGCCCTCGCGCAGCAGCGGTACGACGTCTCGGATCTTGCGTTTGATGGCCACATCGGTGACGAGTCCGTGGCCGGTGTCCTCGTCGGTGCGGGGCTGGTTGGCTGCGTCGGGGTCGCCGTTGGGGTTGCCGTCGGTCACGTCGAACAGCAGGACGACGTCGTGGCGGCGGGTGGGGTCAAGGTGAGTGTCGGTCATCAGGTGTTCTCCTGGTCGGTGGTGTCGGTGCTGCGGTCTGTGCTGCTGTTGGCGCGAGCTTGTTCGTGGTAGTAGCCGAGGATGAACTCCCACTGCTGCTTGGGCAGTAGCCGCGTGGGGACCTCTGCCGGGCACTGGTCGATCTGGTGGTACAGCTCGCCGCGGGTCTTTGCGTAGAAGGTGGCCAGGCCGGGCTTCTTGCGGGCTAGCCGCTTCTGCCAGGCGCTGGCGTACTGCTCGCCACGCCTGAGCGTGATGGTGGGGTTGGTGAGGGCACGGTTGAAGTAGCGGTCAGCGAAGCTCGTGTTGAGTTTTTCGCCGTGGGCCTTGGCCGCGGCCCATTGCAGGGATGCGAGTTGCGCGAAGACACGACCACACAGGTACGCGGGGTCGTGGTGGTCGGGGTTGCGGGCGGGCATGTAGACCTCCGGATTCGAGGTGGTCGGATGCCGGCGCAGCGCGAGTCGGATCAGCGCGGCGCGGCTGGGATCGAGGTGACCGTCGAGGCGGACCCGGCGTACGAGGTGAGCCACGAAGGCTGGCGGGATCCGGGTACCGAACAGGGCGGCGCGCAGCAGCGTCGCGTACAGCCCGTTGGGCCGGTCTTCGCCCTTGTCGCCGATCGGGACGTAGCTGGATTTCTGCCGGTCCCACCGTCCACAGCACCGCACCAACTGGGAGAGTCCGACGGCACGTTCCGGCTGGGCGGGTTGGCCGTCCCAGCCGACGATGGCCAGGTCGTCGAACCAGGCGCGTGCGTGGTCGCGGATGTCGGGCAGCGGGTGTTCCACCCAGTCGCGGACCATGACGCGGGCGACGTTGCCGCCGATGGTCAGCGCGCAGAAGGTGGCCGTGTCGCCCGGATCGTGGGACTGTCCGGTGTGCGGGCTGGACAGCAGGTGCTGCAGCTCGGCGGCTTCGGGCCGATCGAGGGTGCCCACAACGTTGATCTCGTCGGCGCTGTCGGTCCACCAGATGATGCGGCTGTGCTGTTTGGCCAGCGCCATGCTGTGCTCGGGGTCGCCTGCCAGGGATGTCAACGCCTGCATGACCATCAGCCCGCAGTCGACGCAGATCGGGGTGTTGGTCAGCGACGTGACCAGTTCGTAGCCGTGGGTCGGCTCGTTGACGCTGACCAGCGATGCGTTCTGGGTGGCGCCAGGCACCAGCCGGCGTGGTATCTGGGACGGGATGGTCTTCAGTAGCGTTGCGATGCGGCCGCAGACCAAGCACATCCCGTTCCGGTCGAGTGCCTTGCGGCCCAACGCCACGCCGCTCCAGACCGCGCGCACCGAAGGGCTCCGGAAGGCCATCGCACCGTCGACCCGGAACGCGACCAGATCCTTGCGGCCCCATCCGTCCGGCGGCTTGCGGACACACGCAACGTGGCCGTCGCGGTAGAAGCGGGCCACCGCCCGCGCCGCCGGATCGTCGCCGGCCTGCTGCTCCCAGTGCGCGATCAGGTCCCGGAACGCGTGATGCTGCTTGGCGACCCACTCGGGTCGGGCATCCTCAGCGACCCAGCCGAACAGGTACTCCGGGTTGTCGACGGCAAGCATCGGTGCCACCCCGCTGGTGCGGGTGATCGACGGCACCACGAACGGCACCCCGGTGCGCTGGCGTGCACCCGAGGGATCAGCCAAGGGCGTCAGCTCCTCTGCCGGAACGCCGGCGGCGTCGAGGTCGAGGACGAACCGGACCGGTTTGCGGGCATGGAAGGGCGGCAGCACATCGGCGCTGTCACGGCCGTACTCGGCCAGCCGGTGCAGCAGCATCACGCACCCGCCACCGCAGGAAGCCCAGCCGGGATCCCGTGTTCGGGTATCCGCACAACGCCGCGGGTCATCTGCGCGGTGAACCACGTCATCGCCGGCTCGCGCGAGGCGCTGCGGTCGATGGAGTGCAGCATGATGCCCAGCTGCTCACTGCGGTTGATCGGCGGGGTGTCGTCCGGGTCGCCGAAGTAGGCGGCGAATTCTCGGGTACCCAGATACGGCCGTTGGAAGCAGGCGCCGCGGGTGACTCTGCGGCGGAACTGGTCGCGGTAGGCGGCGACCGGTTTGCTGGCGTGGCCCTGCAGGTGGATGTGGGCATGGATGCGGTAGGCCACGTCCCGCAGGCACACTGCGTTGCGCTGATCGCGATGCGCGGCCGTGTCGACGCGGCGGGCGCCTCGGGCGGCCTCGGCCAGGCTCGGCAGGTCGCTGGTCTCGTTGCGGCGGATGCGGAACTGGCGGATCGGTTTGAGGACCTCGATCGCCACCACCTGGTAGCGCATCTCCGGCTTCCAGAACACCGACTCCAGGATGCCCACCGCCGCAGTCGGGGTCGGTACCGGATAGGTGACGCGCTCGACCTTCAATTCGGGACGGGTGAACAGTGCCGCCTCACCCCACACCTGCATCACCACCGGTGGATGCCCGCCAGCGGCCGGTAGCGGCTGCCCGTCAATCAACGTGGTCACAACACAAACTCCTCCACTTTCGTGTCGACAGACATGCCGGTCGACGCGTCGTACGCGCCGACCCATTCGGCCAGGCCGCCCGGGGCCAACTGCCCAAGGACCGGCCTCAGTAGCGCGGTCACGCCGGCAGCGCGCAGCGCCGAGGGGTGCAGCGTCGTCGTGTACGGATGCAGCAGCCGCAGATCGTCCCGGGTCGGGTGGGCGCGCACCCGCACGATCGCCTCGTGCAGACTGGTGCGGGTCGCCTCGTCGACGGCGGCCTGCGGGGTGACCACCGCCAGGCCGTCGTCGTCGATGAGCCGGAACGCCGCGCTGCGGTCGCGGCGTCCGCCCTGCTGCGGGCCGTCGGTAACGGTCTCGAACTGCCAGCCGCGGCGCGCCCGTTGGATGCGCTGCCCGACGCTGGCAGCGTCTTCCAGATTCAGGTTGTCGTAGATCTCGTGGTAGTAGCGGATCAGCGCGGCGGGATCATCGGGTGTCACGCGCGAGTCAGGATCGTCGGGTGCTGTGCTGTCCGGCCCGCAGTGCCGGCGGGTCGCGGCCAGCAGCATCCGGTAGGTGGGCGGCTGTGAGGCGTCGACCGCCGAGAAGATGACCACCTCGCCGCCGTCGGCAAGCGTGCCCTCTCGGTCGGCGCGGCCCGCCACCTGAACATGCGAGTCGGCCGGCGCGAACGCCCGCCACACCACCGGGAAATCCACATCCACGCCGGCTTCGATCAACTGGGTGGCCACCAACCGCACCGGCAACCCGCAACTGAGTCGACGGCGCACCTCGACCAGCACCCGCCGCCGATGCTCCGGGCACATCCGGGTCGACAGATGCCACACACTGTCGACGCCCGGCATGCCGGACCACGCATCGAACACGGTGCGGGCGTCTGCTGTCGTGTTGACCACGACCAACACCGAGCCGCCCGAGGCCGTCTCGGCCGCCACATCCGCCAGCGTCAGATCCCCCTGCGTACGCCACCGAAACCGGGTGCGTTGGCGGCCGGGCGGCAGCGCGGCCAGGTCCGGCACGACGTCGGTGGCGGGCAACTGACGGAACGGGCTCAAGTGCCAGAAGTCTGGCTGCGTCGCCGAGCACAACAGCACGGTGACCCCGAAGTGCTGCACCAGAATCCGCAGCACGTCCAGGATCGGCAGCAGCATCGTCGCCGGCAGCGCCTGCACCTCGTCGAGCACAATCACCGACCGTGCCAACCGATGCAGCCGCCGCACCACGGACGGCTTGCGCCCCAACAACGACTCGAACAGCCGGACGAACGTGGTCACCACCACCGGCGCATCCCAGTTCTCCGACGCCAGCCGCGCCTGCCGTCCGGCGGCGTCCAGATCGACCCCGCTGTGATGCTCCAGCACCACCGGGGCCGGTGCCGCGCCGTCCAACAGGCCACGAAGAACCGCGGCGTTCTGCTCGGTGATCGTCAGGAACGGCACCGCCATGACCACCCGCCGCAGCCCATGCTGGGCGGCGTGCCGCAACGCGAAACCGGCTGCCCCCAACGTCTTGGCGTAGCCGGTCGGCACCCCCAGCCGGAAGATGCCTTGCTCGGACAGGGCCGCATCCATGCAGTGCTGGTAGACCGCCTCCCGCGCCGCATCCATCCGCGTCGGCGCGCGGGCCGCCAGATACCTCGCCCGAGCAGCCGCGAAGTGGTCGGCCAGCAGGCAGAAGTCGCTGTCAGGACGCACCCGCGGTGCTTCCTCATCCGCGAAGTGCGCCGCGGTGTCGAGATGGTCGGCGTCGCACAACGCCGAGAACACCATCCGAACGCCGAGCTCACCGACCAGAGGATCCTCAACCCACGCCGGCGGGATCGCGCCCGGCGCGGAATCTGCCAACTCCGGCAGCAGCCGGCGAACCGTCGCCTCGGCCGCAGCCTCGTCGGGGTTCTCCCCCAGCAGCTTCCCTATCAGCCCCCGCACCCGAGACCCGTCAACGAGGCCGCCATGATGCCCCAGCACGACCGCGGCGATCTTGCCGTACCCAGCAGTGCGGACCATCTCCGCACCCAACGCCTTGTGGTCGATCCGCACCGCCCCACCGGCCGCCGCCACCCGAGCGAGCTTGTCCTGCCAGCGATCAAACAGCTTCCCGGCATCGTGCAGCAGCCCAACCCGGTGAGCAATCGCCGCGCCGTCGAACGGCGCTGCAAACGCACCGGCCATCCCCGCCACGTTCCGCGCATGCTCAACCCACGGCTGCCACCGCCCGGACCTGCTCTGACTGTGCGCCACCCACTCACGCACGACCCCCGGCCACCTCCCAGATGCGCGCCGAGGGCGCAGACCACGCAGGACTGCCACAAGCCCTCAGCACAGGCGACTGAGAGTCAAGCACGCATGACCGACAGAAACTCCCAGGATGAGCAGTAACTGTCAGGTTCCAGACAGTAAAGCCGTGGTTCCCGCTATGGCGCAGGGACCACGGCAGCGGTGGCTGCTTGCCTTCTGGCGTACGCGAGTGCGAGCGGGAGCGAGTCGTGCCCGTTCCTTCGCCGATCCGCTCGACGCCGCCGCGAGGCTCGGCTTCGGCCACTGAGCGTTGTCGGTCGCCGACCTGGACGCGGCGTATGCCGACATCACAGCCGCAGGAGGTGTCGCTGTCTGGCCGCCGGCCGATGCCGTCCAGGCAGGCGCACGGTTCGCCTACGTGAAGGACCCGACGTCGTGCCGCGGTACGACCCGGGTTAAGGGACGGTGACAATCATCTTGCCGATGTTCTCGCCGCGAAACAGGCCGCTGATGGCGCCGGGCAGCGCGTCGAGTCCGCGGCGCTCGGTCTCCAGCGGGATCAGCGCGCCGTCGCGTACCCAGTCGACGAGGTCGTCGAGCGCGGCGGGCAGCGCATCGGGGAACTGGAGCGGCGTGAACCCCTGAAGGGTCAGCCCGTTGCCGTAGATGGGCCTGATGTCGATCGTCCAGGCGGTGTCGTGGTCGTAGGTCGAGATCAGGCCGCACACGATCACGCGTGCGGGTCGTCGCATGATGCCCATGACGGTCTGACTGACCTCGCCGCCCACGGCGTCGAAGTACAGGTCGGGTCCGGCGGGCGCAAACGCCCGCAACTGCTCGGCGAGGTCGGGGGCGCGGTAGTCGAGTGCCGCGTCGAAACCGAGGCGTTCGGTGAGCAGGGCGCGCTTCTGCTGTGATCCGGCCAGTCCGATGACGCGGGCGCCTCGGATACGGGCGATCTGGCCTGCCAGCGATCCGACGTTGCCCGCGGCGGCCGAGACGACGACGGTTTCTCCGGCACGGACCTGTCCCGCTTCGATGATGCCGGTGTGTGCGGTGAGCCCGCCGAGCAGGCCGAAGACGCCCAGAGCGTGCGAGGGCTTGTCGATGCGGGGGTCGAGCGGGGTCGGGTCGAGCCAGGAGTCGCGCGGTGGCCAGACCGAGAGGTCGGCCCATTCGGCCTGGCTGAGGACCCGGTCTCCTGGCTGGAGGTTCGGGTGGCGGGATTCGACGACCTCGGACACTGCGATGCCAGTGATCGCTTCGCCTAACGGGATCTGCGGCAGGAAGTAGCCTTCCTGGCCGGTGAGTTGTCCGCGCAGGGTGGCATCGAGCGAGAACACGATCGGGCGAAGCAGGAGCTGTCCGTTGGTCAGGTTGGGCAGGTTCTTGGTCTGGATGGTGAAGTGGTCAGGCTCGATGCGTCCGGTGGGAATGTGTCGGTTGAGGGAGACGAATCTGGTTGTGTGGCTCACGTGTGCCTCGCTGGAAGTCGAATGTTGTTGCGGTGCAAAGGAAAACGGTGACTGATCCGGGTCTCGCGCCGATTCCGACGCTAGATCGGCACTCTCTTGCTGGGAAGTACTGACTATTTAGTAAGTGTGGCCGGTGGCGTGACGCGATGACGGTCGCGACAGTGACTGCCGCCGTTGGTACGCCCCTGTGTGCCGATCCCTACCCGGGTGGCCGTTGCGCCGGCGAGGGTCAAACGGCGCCGCCGTTGGTGAAGATGACCTGGCCGTTGACCCAGCGAGCGGGGCCGGCGAGGAAGGAGATCACCTCGGCGATGTCGTCGGGCGTACCGAGCCGCTCCAGAGGCGACTGGCCGGCGATCCGCGTCCGTTCGTCTGGGCGGCCGGCCAGGTACTCGGTGAGCATCTCGGTTTCGGTGGCGCCAGGTGCCACTGCGTTGACGGTGACGTTTCGCCCGCGCAGTTCTCGGGCGAGGAGGAGGGTAAGAGCCTGCACGCCGCCCTTGGTGAGCGTGTAGGCGGCGTTACCGGGAGCGGAGAACCGGGTGACGGAGCTGGCAAGGTTGACGATCGCGCCACCGGTTCGTACGCGTCGGGCGGCCTGCTGGTTGACGACGAAGGTGCCACGAAGGTTGACGCGCACGACACGGTCGAACTCGGCGAGGTCGAACTCGGCCACGGTACCCGAGGGCATGACCCCGGCGCTGTGGACGACCACGTCGACACCGCCGAGTTCGTGCTCGGCGGTGTCGAACAAGGTCGCGACGTCATGCATGTCGGCGACGTCGCCACGTACCGCGATGGCGGTTCGGCTGTGTGCGCGAAGGTCGTCGACCACGGCGTGTGCGTCGGCCGCGCGGGCGGCGTAGTTGACGACGACGGCGAATCCGTCGGCCGCCAGACGTTCGGCTGCCGCGCGGCCGATGCCGCGCGATCCGCCGGTGACGATCGCGACGCGCTGGGTGCTGGACATCGAACTGTCCTCCAAGGGTCGGCACGGTGATGGGGAGGCGTGCGCCTCCGTCCGAACGAATCGACGAACGAGGGGGTCGGTGGCAGCGGCCATCGCTTGCTGGAGTGGCCTGGCAGCAGACCTACACTTACGTCATGGCTGGTACCAGCGAAGTCGTAAGTGAAGTCGGTCAGGGGCGCCCCGGCTGCTCGATCGACCGTGTGGAGCGGGCCGTCGCCGCGGTCGAGGGGCGCTGGAAGCTGCTGATCCTGCACCACCTTCTGGTACGCGAGCCGCGTCGCTTCTCCGAGCTGGAGCGTGCTATCCCGAGGGTGACGCAGAAGATGCTGATCCAGCAGTTGCGTGCGTTGGAAGCCGACGGCATCGTCCAGCGCATCGTCTATCCGGAGGTACCGCCGCATGTGGAGTACCGGCTCACCGAGGCAGGGACGGCGTTGGTTCCGGCTCTCAACGCCCTGCACGACTGGGCCGTCGACACCGAGCTGTGACAGGGTTTCCGGCAGTGTCGCTCTCCGCGTTGCTATGCAAGTTTCACCTGCCGGTCGAGGACGGCGGAGTGGATGCCGATCGACGTGTCACGCAGGTACGCCTTCCGCAACTCGTGCGCCCGCTGGTACTCGTCTGTCGCGAGTGCCTCGCGCATGGTCTGTTCGGAGTCGAAGCTGATGCGGACGACGGCGTCGATGGGATCCTCCGCCCCGTCGCTGGCGAGATCCGACAGGTAGTACTGCACGTACTGGCTCACCTGCGGCAGGCCGGCGTAGATCGGTCCATACTCCGATTCCATGAAGCGTCGGAAGTCCACTGTGGACACTTCTGGCCGTTTACGGATGACGGTCATGAGCGTGATCATGCTGTGGCCCCTTCGAAGGTCGGTTCGGGCCGGGTCGAGGTGGACGGTGAGGCGAGTGGAATGTGGGCCGACCGCGGTGCGCACGGGATCACGGCCTCGTGGTGTGCGCGAACGGCCGGTCGGCGCCGGAGCCGGCCTCGTCCACCGTTGCCGGGGCGGGCCGGCGGATGACGGTGACGGCGACCGCGAGGGCGATGACGGTCAACGCGACGGCGACGAGCATGCCGGCGTTGTAGCCGGTGACCAGTGCCTGTGTACGGCCCTGTCGGGTTGCCGAGGCGGTGACCGACGCGGCCACGCCCGACAGTACGGCCAGGCCGAGCGCGCCGCCCATCTGTTGCGAGGTGGTGATCAGCCCGCTCGCGAGACCTGACAAGCGGGCGGGAAGGCTGCCGGTGGCGGCGGCATACATGGGTGCGAAGCTCATGCCGTATCCGGCGGCCATGACCAGCAGCGCCGGCAGGACGGTGCCGGCGTAGCTGCCGTGGACAGGCAGGAAACACAGCCAGGCCATGCCGGACGCGACCAGTGTCGGGCCGGCGATGAGGAACGGCCGGAAGCCGAAGCGGTGCACGAGCCCACCCATGCGGGTCGACACGCCGCCGAGCACGACCGGGAACGGCAGGAACGCCAGGCCGGTCTGGACCGCGTCCCAATGTTGGACGCCCTGCATCCACAGGGTGAGTACGAAGAACATGCCGAGGTTGCCGCCGTAGATGGCCGCCATCATGACGTTGGCCCCGGAGACGTTGCGCCGCCGGACGATCGCCAGGTCCATCAGCGGCTGGGACTGGCGGGATTCGTACCAAGTGAAGACCGCCAGCAGCAGGACGGCGGCGGCGAGGATGGCCAGTGTTCCCGGGTTCGTCCAGCCCCACGCTGGCGCCTGGCTGAACCCGAGCACGGCGGCCATCAGTCCGGCGGTGACGAGCACGGCGCCGGGCAGGTCGAGCCGCCGCGGGCGGTCGTCATGGCCGTGTACGGGTACCACCCGGGCGATCAGCGCGGCCACGACCAGACCGATCGGCACGTTGATGAAGAAGTTCCACCGCCACCCGGCGTACTGGGTCAACACGCCGCCGAGCAGCAGCCCGACCGCCGCACCGCCGGTGGACACCATTGACCAGTAGCCCAGCGCCCGGCCTCGCTCGCGGGCCTCGGTGAACGTCACGAGCACAATCGACAGCGCCGCCGGTGACATCAGTCCGGCCGAGAAGCCCTGAAGCGCCCGTAGCACGATGAGCACGGTGGGCGAGGAGTTCAGGCCGATCAGCAGCGAGAACACGGTGAACGCGAGCATCCCGGCCACGAGCATGCGCCGTCGACCGAACAGGTCCGCCGCCCGCCCGCCCAGCAGCAGGAACCCGCCGAAGGTCAGGACATAGGCGGTGACGACCCATTGGAGGGAGCTGTCACCGAAGCCGAGGTCGCTCTTCATCACCGGCAGGGCGACATTGATGATGGCGGTGTCGAGTACCACCATGAACTGGGCGATGGCGACCAGCGTGAACACTGCCCATTTGGTAGATAAGCGCATGAAGTCCCCCGTTGTGAGAGCGTGGTCCGGTACCGGCGAGACGCCCAACCGGGCGCCGGGCCGGTCCTGTCGGTGTCGGCGGATCGCGAAGCGCGTCGTCGCTCGTGGCGAGGGCGCCGCCGTCAGTGCAGCTGGTCCCCGAGCGTCTGGCCCTCCTCGGTGAGTCGGGTCGCGGACGTGTCGTCGCCGGCCAGCACCGCCTGCCAGTACGCGATGCGGTTGTCGAGGTAGGAGCGGCGCGTGGTCAGGGCGGCGATCTCGCTGGCCACCGTGTCGCGGTGCGCGGTGAGCAGTTCGAGCTTGGTCTGGATGGTCTCCGGGCGGTGACCGCGCGAACGCATCAGCGTGCGCATGTCCTCGATCGGCAGCCCGGCCGCCCGCAGGTGCGCCAGCGACTCGATCCGTTCGACGGCCCGCGGGTAGTAGCGACGGTGGCCGCTGCTGGGGTCACGATCGACCGGATCGATGAGTCCGATCTGTTCGTAGTAGCGCAGCGTCGGCTGACTCAACCCGGTCCGCCGGGCAACCTGCTGGATGCTCAGGCCCTCGCTGCCGGTGCCGCGTGCAGTGTCGGTGTCATCCATGCCTTCGAGTGTGGAGAACTTCCAGCGCTTGAGGTCAAGTACGGGGCCAGTGGCCGCGGTCACCGCGGCGCCGGGACGCATGCAGGCGCGGCTGTAGGTGTCACGGGAAGAGCAGAAGCTTGCCGGTGGTCGTCCGGGACTCGATGTCACGGTGGGCCTGGGCGGCGCCATCAAGGGGATAGCGGCGGCCGATGTCCGGGATCAGGATGTTGCGTCGCACCAGGTCGAAGAGGTCCGCGCTGTGGCGCAACAGTGCCTCGCGGGTGGGGATGTGGTCGCGAAAGACCGGGTACGAGACCTTGATGCTGTGGGGCAGTTCGCGCATGTTCACCACGGGGACGGCGCCGATGACCGCGCCGTAGTACAGCAGCAGCCCGTGCCGCCGTAGGACCTCCATCGAGGCGCGGAAGGTGGTTTCCCCTCCGCCGTCGAAGACGACGTCCACACCTTCACCGTCGGTGAGCTCCAGTACGGGGCCGACGAAGGCGTCGCCGGTGGACACCACGGTGTGGTCGGCGCCGCCGTCACGGGCGGTTTCGGCCTTCTGCTCACTGGACACGATGCCGATGACCTTGCCGCCGCGTGCCTTGACGAGCTGGGTCAGCTTCTGGCCCAGTCCGCCGGCGGCGGCGTGTACCACGGCGACCTGGCCGGGCCGCACGTCGGCGGCCTCGGTGACGAAGTGGTGGGCAGTGATGCCCTGCATCATCAGGCTTGCGGCGATCTCGTCAGAGATGTCGTCAGGTACCGGCACCGCGTCGGCCGCCGGCAACACGATCTGTTCCGCGTACGAGCCGTAGGCGTATACCCAGGCGACCCTGTCGCCCACAGTGAACTCGGTGACCCCCTCGCCCAGCTCACTCACCCTGCCGGCGCCCTCCACACCGGGCACGAAGGGCAGGTCGCCGGTAGCGGCGCCGAGCCGACGCGCGCCAGTGTCCATGAAATTCACCCCGGCCACGGCGATGTCCACCCGGATCTGGCCTGGTCCGGGCTGGGGGACGGGCCGGTCGGCGATTCGCAGTCGTTCGGGTTCGCCAAGTTCTTCCACAAGGATCGCTCGCATCTCGCGCACCTTTCATGTCGTTCGGCTCCCCGACTGTCCCTCGGCTAAAATGGACCAGCAAGTCCATAAACTGTGGCGGAGGCTCATAGACATGGCAGCAACGAGAGCGCCACGCCTGACCACGAAGGGCCAGGCCACACGGCGCCGCATCGTGGAGGGCGCGGCCGAGGAGATCCGCGAGCGGGGCATCGCTGGGACGACACTCGACGACATCCGTGCCCGCACCGCAACCAGCAAGAGCCAGATCTTCCACTACTTTCCCGGCGGGAAAGAGGAGTTGCTCCTCGCGGTGGCCGCCCGTGAAGCCGAGCGCGTCCTCGAAGACCAGGAACCGCACCTGAGCAACCTGGATACCTGGTCGGCATGGCAGAGCTGGCGAGACGCGGTCGTGGCGCGATACGAACGGCAGGGCATCAACTGCCCACTCGGCATGCTCATCACCGAGCTGGGCCGCGCCACGCCCGCCGCCCAAGCGCTCACCAGCCAGCTGATCGGCCAGTGGCAGGCAGCCCTGCGCACCGGCATCCAACGCCTACAGGACACCGGCGAGGTCGATCCGCAACTCGACGCCGACCGCACCGCCGCCGCTCTCGTCGCCGCAGTCCAGGGCGGCGTGACCATCCTCATGTCCACCGGCCGCCTTAACCACCTAGAGGCCGCCCTCGACACGAGCCTCACATTCCTGCGCACCGCCGCCCCGAACGTGGGGTGACGCACGAGCCGACACCCGCCACCAGCGGAGTCCGCATGAGTGCCGGGTTGACGGTGGGCAGGGGTCCATCCCCGCGCGTGCGGGGAGCAGCTTGACGACCTTCGCCGCGGCGCGCGCCACGGGGGTCCATCTCCACGCGCGCGGGATGGACCCGGGAACGGGGCGCCGGCGGCGTACACCCGTATCGACAGCAGGAGCACGGCGGGTTGCATCAACAATCCTCGCGCGCCCGGTAGCCGAACGCACAAGGCATGGAGTGCCGCCTGTCAGTTGAGGCTCGGCGCCGAACGTTGCGCGCTGCCGAGGGTGAGGTGCCTGGCCTTGTAGAAGCCGATCGGGTCGACCGCGCCGGCAGCGCTGGGATCTTTGTGGAGGTGGATTTCGAAGTGCAGGTGGGGTCCGTCGGCGTTGCCGGACTGTCCCACGATCCCGATCACCTCACCGGTCTTGACCTTCCGTCCGACGTGAACGGTCGGGCGGTGCAGCATGTGGCAGTAACGGGTGAGGGTCTGGTCGGGGCTGGTGATGTCGACGTACCACCCGCATCCCGGTGTAGAGGCGCTGCCGGGCTGGTTGCAGTTGCCGGTGGACGGTTCGCATTCGGCGACGGTGACGGTGCCGGCGTGCGCGGCGCGGATCGGGGTGCCTTGCTTCGCGGCGAGGTCAACGCCGTTGTGGTCGGGCCGGCCGTCGGTACGGAACCCGGACACGATCGGTGCGATGACCGGGCTGATGAACGTCGCATCGCAGTCCGCCGGCGATGCGACGACGGTCGGGAGGTGGCCGCGCCGGGCGATCGCCGCCACCAACGTGGTGGCGGGGGTCTCCCATGTGGCGTAAGCATCGGGGAATGCTGACTGTTGCACGGTCTGCGCCGCTCTGGTGAGAGGCATGGTCTGCCATCCCTTGACCTGCAGCAGCTTGGCGTAGAACGCGTGCGCGGCGTACGCGGGGTCGTGCAGTTGGGTGGGGGTGCCCCAGCCTTGGCTGGGGCGTTGTTGGAACAGGCCGATCGAGTCGCGGTCGCCGCCGGTGAGGTTGTGCAGGGAGGATTCCTGCATCGCGGTGGCGACCGCGATGACCCAGCCGCGGCTGGGGATGTGCATGCGGTTGCCGACCGCGACGATCACGGTGGCGTTCGCGGTCTGCTCAGCAGTCCACCGCCCGGCCGGCGCGGCGCGGGCGGCGGAGGCGACGGTGGTGCAGTTGCCGGGGTTGGTGGATGGGGTGCCGCCGGGGATGAGGTGTGCGACGGTGCCGACGGCGGCGGTGACTCCGAAGATCAGGCAGGCGATGGCTGCGCCAGCGATGCGAAGCATGGCGTTGTCCTCCAACGAGAAACAGCCCGCACCCCGCCGACGCAGGGTACGGACTGGTGCGGTTTCTGGGTGCGGGCACGAGAAAGGCCCGCCGGTGCGCGGCGAGCCATCAGGGGAAGCGGGTCAGGTGACGGTGGCGGGTGGGTTGAGGACGCGACACCAGCGCACTTTCGGCCCAGCAGGGCCGGGCTGGCGGGTGCGTGAGGGTCTGGTCCAAGCGCCGCCGCGGGTGGTGTGTTCGCGGGTCCAGCCGGCGGCGCGCAGGCTGGTGCCGGGTTCGGTGTCGAGGGTGTAGGTGTGGATCCGTTCGTAGCCAAGGGCAGTGGCTGCACGGGCGGCGGCTTGCAGGAGCAGGGAGCAGCAGTTGGCGGTTCCGTCGGTGACCAGGCGGGTCACCTCGATGACCCGATCGGGATCGAGGTGCCGGGCGACGGGTCGGCCGCAGATCACCGCGCCGCACAGCCGTCCGGAACGGTTGACAGCGCCGATCGAGTACCGGTGCCCGACCACTGGCCGGTGATGGCGATGCAGCCGGGCCACGATTTCGTTGGCGGCAGCCAGGCGCAACGGGACGACCACCAGTCCGCCGCGGCCCCGGCTCACGTCGGATCCTCGCCCGGAAGTGATCGCTTCTGGATACAGCGAAAGGACCGCTGCGCGCGGCGAGGACTGCGAGCGCGGCGCTGCTGGTCCTGCTGCTGCCATTGACGGAACGACCGGCCGGCGAGCAGCCGCTGGTGGCCGGGGATGCGGTTGGCGGTGATGCCAACGGGGGCCGGGCCGGTGACGGCGAGCAGGTCGGAGCCGGCCTGTGAGTGGTGGCCGGCGGCGGTCAGCGCCTCCGTGTCGGGGAACACGTCGGCAACCCGGTCTGTCTCCGGGTCGAGGAGGTGGTCCTGGGTGCCGCCGTAGGAGTACACCCAGCGAAAGTTGGGCGGCGGGTCCGGTTCCACGAGGCGCCGAAAGCGCCGGATCTCCTTGGTGTAGGCGTAGAACCGGACCTGCGGATGGGTGCGGGCCAGGTGCAGCCAGGCGCGGGTGTACGCGTCGCTGAGAAAGTCCCCGGCGTCGTGGATGCGTACCCACCGGCCCTGCAGCACGGGCAGGTTGAGGTCGGCGGCCATCGCCTGCTGCCAGCCGGGCAGGTCGTCGAGAACCATCCGCAGGTTGACTTCGTGGCGGGCGCGGACTGCGGGGATGCGGTAGGTGCCGGCCAGGGCGTAGCAGACGTGCCGGCATATCCCGGCCGACGGGCAGGTGTTGTAGGTGCGGCCGTCGGACAGCCGGCCGGCCCAGGCGGGCAGGGTCCAGTTCCAGATCCCGAGGGGTTTCAGGCGGGAGTTCTGGGTCAGTAGCCGCGGGCGACGCGGCGAGTGGTGAGCGGTCATGCGGGTTCTCCTCTGAGCGTGGTGTGGTGAACAGGCGGGGGCAGAACGGGGAGCCGGCCAGCCCGAGACCCGCATCGACACGCGGGATGGGCTGGCCGGCTCCGGATGGGCGAGAGGGCTGGGTGGGACTGGGGCTACCAGTCGAAGGTGGGTAGCGCGTCGACCGTGTCGGCGTCCTGATCGAAGAACACCCGGTCGCTGGTCGTGTCCTGGCGGGCGGTGGTGTGGTCGCTCATCAGTGCGTGGTCCTCTCCGGATGGCAGGGGGTGGCGCCGGGCAGGCGTCGGATCAGGAAGCAGTCCGGTGCGGTCGGGTCGTCGTGCTGGTAGTCGTCGACCTGTTCGTCCCAGTGCGCTGGCCGCCCGCAGTGCCCGCACCGGTGCGGGCCGTCGATGGCGGTGCCGGTGGTGTCGTGCGCGGTGTGGTCATGCCCGGGGTTGGCGCAGACGGCCGGGTCGTCGAGGGCGGTGACCTCGTAGACCAGGCCGAGGTCGTGGGAGCCGCCGTCGCCGGGAGTGTCACCGCGGACCGATCCGGTGCCGTCCCACGCCGCGTCCGGCGCGCTGATAGCCGCCAGGCCGGCCAGTTCCTGGAGCGTGGTCGAGTAGCAGGTGTCGCCCTCGTCGTCGAGCAGGACGACGGCGTCATCTTCGGCCTGCTGACGCTGCTCGGCCAGCCACGCCCACGCCTGCTGCGGGGTGTCGAAGACCGGCGGGTCGTCGTCGACAGGCCGGCAGCCCGGCGTGTGGATCGTCGCGAGGAACCGCGTCGTCTGCCGATGTGGGTGTGCGGTCATGGTGTCCACCGCCAGCCTTGGTGGATTCGGCTGCCGCCGTGGTGTCGGGTGAGGTGCGGTCGCGGGATCACCTGCTCGGTGTCGGCCTCATACAGCTCCCCACGCTGGTAGGAGCCTCTCGGGCCGGTGATCTGCACGATGAGCCGTGCACGCCCGTCGCGGGGATCGGCGAGCCGCAGGGTCCGGCAGGCGACCAGGCCGTGCGCGGTGGTGAGGTAGGCCAGCTGCCCGATCGTGTGGGCTGATCGTGGGTCGTAGCCGGGCGGCTGGTAGCCGGACCGGGCGATCAACTCCCGCAGCCGGTCGCGGAGCGCGAGGCTGGTGCGGAAGTCGCGTGGGCGGCCGGTCTGTTCCAGCTCGTGGATCTGGGCCCACAGCGTGTCGAGGTCCAGCGGCAGCGAGTCGGGAACGTCTCTGAGGATGGTGATGGTGGTGCGGTGCACGGGGGCCTCCCGAAACGGGGGCTGGTCCCCTGCTCGCCGACCGGCGGGCAGGGGACCAGTCGACGAACAAACGCGAGTGCGCTACTGCGGTGCGGGTAGGGCGCAGCGGTAGACGCGGAACGGGATGGTCGCGTGCACGTCTTTGTGTGCGCGGCGTTGGTCGTGGTGGAAGATCCACACCTCGGCGGCTCGGGTCCGGCCGGTGTCGATCAGGCTGTCGGCGGGGACCGGCGGGTACAGCGCCCCGGAGAACGACATCCCGTGCCGGCCGAGGTAGAAGCTGCCGCCGCTGCTGGTTTGGGCCTGGTCGGGTTCGCCGTCGGGTAGCCGCCACAGGTGGCTGATCCGGCGGACGGTGCCGTCGGTGAACTCGACGACGTCGCCGTCGCGTGGCCCGGTGACGGCGGCGAGATGGGCGAGGCGCTGGGCGATGATCAGTTGGTCGCGCTGGTCCAGGTGCTCGTTCATCGGCGTGGTCTCCGGGTCAGTGGGTGTGGTGGGTGAGGTAGGTGGGCGCCCAGTGCCAGCGCCGCCCGTCGGGCCCGGTGTGGTGGGCGGTGTCCTGGCAGCGTCCGTCCGGGCCGAGGGCCGCGAGGGTGGACGGCCGGTCGGGCACCCAGCGGCCGGGTCCGGCGTGGGTGTCGAGGCTGGCGAAGCGGCGGCAGTCGCAGCCGCCGCGGCGGCAGGGATGGCCGAGGTCGTCGAGATGGTGGTCGTCGAACCGGTGCCAACACGTGCACATCCGGGTTTCCGCCGCGGCCCAGTCCTGCGCGGTCTGCCGGCGCCGGCTGCCCGGCCTGGCCAGCTCCTGCAGCAGTTCGACGACCTCGTCCCTCCCGGTCGGCGCTGTACCGGGCCGGTAGACCTGCACCTGCATCGCGGCGGCATCCGCTGCGGGGAGCGCGTCGTACCAGGTGCCGGACAGGTCGGTGGCTATCACGAGCCGGGCACGATCGGCGTAGCCGACGGCCAGCCACCACCCGAGCAGCCGCCCCGACAGCCCGTTCAGGAGCACCTCGCGGGTGGTGGAGCCGCCAGGGTGCGGCAGCACGGTGTTGAGGATGCGACCGAACCGCGGTGAGCGCTCCAGGAACCACGCACGGTCGGGAACGGGCAGTTGCTCGGAGACGACCTCGCCGGGCGTCGGCGTGGTCGTTGTTCCGATGCGCGGTACCGCGTCGCAGGGTATCTGCTGGTAGAGGTGCCGCAGCGCGAGCACCATGCACCTCTGGTCACCGTCGCTGCCGGACTCGGAGCAGCCGCTGGTGGTGTGATCGCGGTTGGACATGGATGGTTGTCCTTTCTCGTCGCCCGCGGTCCGCGGGCCGGGTTGTGCCCCAGCCGGCGAGGCCGGCTGGGGCATCACAGGACGATCTGCCGGGCCAGCCCCGGGAGACCGGGGTCAGCGCGTGGTGGCGTGGTGGGGCCGTGGGCAGTCACTGCGCGGCCCTGCCGTGTTCAGGCAGGACGGCCCAGGCGGCGGCGGGGCGGCGGGGCGGTCGTCTTCCCAGCAGCAGCAGGAGTCCGGGCCGCAGAAGCACTCCAGGCACAGGCCACACTCGCCGCAGATCAGCGTTTCGGCGTCGAGTGGACCGCCGCACACGCACCGCTCGACATCGACGGGGCCGGTGTCGAGGCAGAACCCGAGGTCGCGGAACCCGTCGTTGGAGTACCAGGCCCCGCCGTGCCACACGCCGGACTGCTCGTTGAGCAGGTAGGCGCGCTGCGGGTAGCGGGGGTCGACGGTGAGGATCACCATCTTGTTGCCAGGACCCATCCACTTCTCCACGCGACGGCGGGTACCGGCCCGATACAGCGGACCGAGGCTGGGCAGAAACTCCTCTGCGGCGATGCGGGAGTCGCTGCGCCGGTCCCGGCGGCCGGGTCGCACGGGGGTGGGCAGGATCCCGTTGTGGGCCAGCACGGTGCGCCGGTCGCCGCCGACCGCAAACGGGTGGCAGTTGGCGCGGCTGATGGTGCCGTGGGTGGCCAGCCGGGAGTGAAACAGCGCCGGCGCGTCCGGGTGCGCCCGCCGGGCCGCGGCGAACCATTCCACGAGCAGATCGGGGTCGCGGTGACGGTCGAGCAGAATCCGGCCGCGGTCCGCCAAGGCGTAGCCGTGCCCGTCCGGGTTGAACAAGGCGCCGGCGTGCAGCGCGTCGAGGTCTGGGGCCACACCGGGCGGGAGGAAGGTGATCAGGCACATCACGCGACCCCGATCTCGCGGGTCAGCGGCGCGTAGGTGTCGTGCTGGGCGACCCAGTCGGCGAAGGCCGACCAGCCCCAGCCGTCGCGGCGGGCGATGTCGGCGACGCTGAGGTGACGGGTGTATTCCACCGAGGCGTCGGCGAAGCCGAGGACCGCCTGCACGTGCTGCACCTCCAGCGAGGAGGCGAACACCCGCAACTCGAACGTGTCCTCATGGCAGGTGTTTATCGCCGCGTACTTGCCCGACCATGCCTTGCCCTTGGCCAAGCGGCCGGTGTCACGGCGCGCATCGTCGGTGAACGGGGCGTAGGAGGTGCTGTCGCGGCGCGCCAGGCCGATGACCTCCGGCCGGTTGCGGTGGATGAGTTTCATCCACCGGTAGATGTGGGCCGGGCCGGCGAACCCTGCGCGGGACAGGTGCACGTGCAGGCCGGCGCTCGGGCAGTGCCGGTCAGCGCCTTTCTCGGCCAGTGCCGGTAGCAGGTGCCACGGGAATTTGGTGATGGCCCACTGGTAGGACATCGGGTGGGTGACCAGTTCGAAGCCCTCGACGCTGCCGTCACGTTTCAGCCAGGCCAGCCCGTCCAGGGTCTGGGTGCACAGCCGGGCGCAGTCGTACTGCAACTCCTCGGCGATGCCGATCTCCAGTTCCATGCCCAGATACAGCGGACCGTCGCCATGGAAGGCCAGCAGCGGCAGGTAGTCACAGTGGTGGACCATGCCGTCCAGCGAGTCGCACGGGCAGTCGTTGCCTTCCAGCCGCCACGTGTTGCAGCCCTCGCACCGCCACGCGCAGTCCGCGCACACCGACAGGTCGTCGGCGTAGATGACGTTCTGGTCGGCGATCCGGGCATCGCAGCGTTCACAGGTGGGGCAGTCGCAGTCGTTGCTGCTGCGGTTCCAGGTGCAGCAGTCGTCGCAGTAGCTGCCGCAGTCGCGGCACACGATCACGTCGTCGACTCTGATCTGGTTGTCTGGCGCCATGCGGGTGTTGCAGTCCGCGCATCGGGGGCAGCCGCAGTCGATGCCGTCGACGTGCCAGGTGTGGCAGTCGTTGCAGAAGCTGGCGCAGTCGGTGCACAGCAGCTCGTCGTCGACCTCGATCTGGTTGCCGTCGTCGATCGGCGTGCCGCAGCTGTCGCAGTCGCCGGGCGAGGTCGTGGCGTCGAGCTCCACGGTCGGGTGGGTGATGGTGGGGTGGGTCATGGGTGGTGGCACCTTTCAGCAGGTGCACCGGTGAGACCCCCTACGCCGGCCCCTCCCCCGGGCTGGCGGTGGGTGCTCACCAGCGCAAGGAGGACAGGACAGGGAAGGTCCGGTCAGGAACCGGAGGGGAGAATCGTGGCCAGCGACAGGGCCGACGCACTGCGCCCTGCGATACCGCGGTGGCCGGGCCGGGCCGTGGCAGGCGTGCGCGACCGGGTGCTATGAGACGGCGGGCGTCAGGCGCCGGCGGGGCTCAGACGCGGAACTGGTTGGCGTGGTGGGTAAGAAACTCCGGCGCCCAGTGCCACCGCACTCCGCTGGGACCGGTGTGGTGCTCGGCGGTGTCGCAGGTTCCGGCCACGCCCGACACGGCCAGCGACAGCTCGGTGTCGAGGACCCAGCGGCCGGGCATCGTGGGGTCCTCGATGCCCCAGAACCCGGCGCAGTCGCACCCGTCGACGCCGCAGCGGTGGGGCTGGTCGAGGCCGTGTTCGACGTAGGGGTGCCAGCAGCCGCACATCCGGCTGTCGGATGCCGCCAGCGCCGTGGGGGTCCGCGGCGTGAGGCTGTGCGGTGCGCGAAGCTCGGTCAGCACGGCGACGATCGGTTCGACGCCGGTCGGGGCGGATGTGGGATGCACGCCCACGACCGGGAACGGGCCGTCGGGGTTGGGCAGGGCGTGGTACCAACGGCCGTCGAGGTCGGTTGCCACGACGCGCTTCTGCCCGTCGTCGACGGTGGCGGCGGCCCACCAGGCCAGGACCGGGCCTGCGAGCTGGCGGACGAACAGGTCCCGACAGGTGGCGGTGCCTGCCACGATCATCGTGTTCAGGTAGACCGCGAAGCGCTGCGGTGACAGGTACTCCCACTCGGCGGCGTTGATCGGCATCGTCTGGCAGTCGACGCCCAGGACGTCGTCGGAGTCCTTCTGCAGCGCGACCGCTCCGATCCGCAGCTGCTCGTCGTCCGGGACGGTGCCGTACAGCTGGTGCATCGCCAGCAGGATCAACGCGACGGCCGGAACGTCTGCGGGGATCGGGTCCTGCTGGGTGTGGCTGTTGTGGAGGGTCATGGTGGGTTGAGTCCTTTCTGCGCCCGCCGGCGGCGGGCAGCGGTCATCCGCCGGCCGGGCCGGCCGACGGGCGTGCGATGGGCAGGGACTGCTGTGCGGGGTCGGCGTCGGCGACGTAGGCGGCCTGCGCTGGTCTCGCCAGCGGTCCGGGTCGCAGACGGCGTGGCGGCAGCCCGACGCGTTGTGGGTCAGCCGCCCGACGTGTTTGCGCGTCCGGTCGCGTGGGGGCAGCCGTCGTGGGGACGCTGGCAGAAGTGCCAGCCGAGCAGCGTGATGCCGCCGTCGAGGTCGGAGGCGGCCACGATCTGGCGGGCCAGGTGGCTGAACCGTGCGGCGGTGCCCGGCAGGTCAGGGATGGCCAGCAGGTCGCCACGGTTGTGCAGCCACGCCGGGATGCGTCGGGCGGCCTTGGTCTTGCGGCGGGTCGTCCACTCCGCGGCAGCGTCGGTGAGGGTGGCCAGGCTGACCAGACCGAACAGCAGGTGGAGGACCTGTGGTTGGTCGGCGAGGTGCGGCGGGCGCACCGCACGGACGGCGTGCGCGTGGTCCAGGATGTGTTCGTTCAGCATCACGCCGGGTTGTGTCGGCGAGTGCGGCACGGTGCGATAGTTGTCGCGGGGAAGGCGGACCGCGTACCAGGCCGGCGCGGCCTGCCCGGCGCGGGCGGCGACACCGTCCTCGGCACCGCGGCCGTGGCACCAGCAGGACCGGTCGGTGCAGCGGCGCCGGTCGGGGTGTTTGTGGTGGGTGTCCATCGCCCCGGACACCATCGGGCACGCCGCACGGGTGTAGTCGAAGCAGCCCGGGTGCAGGCCAGGTTCGATGACCCGGCCGGCGCGGAGGTCAGCGGCCCGGGCCAGGACGATCACCTCCCCGCCGAGGCGCCCACCGCACACCCCACACAGCCCGTCGGCGAGGCAGCGCCGCAGCGGTGGGCCGTCGACGATCCCGAACGCGGGCCGTCCGGTGCGGTGATGTGGCGAGATGTAGGGGACGACGAGCCCGCTGTGGCGGGGCCGTGCGCCCAACTCCGGCGCCATGCTCTGCCCGCCGTGCGGGCAGGTGTGCTCAGACATCGAGGGAATGCTCCTTTGAGACGGTGATGGCCGGGGCACCAGTCGGTGTCCCGGCCATCGCGTGGGGGTGGGTGTCGGAGCCGCTGCGGTTCGCGGCGTCCGGCCGGCTACGGCTGCTGCGGGTCGCTGCGCTCGCCGGCGCGTCGCTGCGCCCGGTCGAGTTCACCGAGTCGCCACGCCCACTCCTCGGCGTTGGCGCAGACCTCGTCGAGGCTCGCGCCGAACGGGTAGCCGTCGCACAACCGCTCGTCCAGGCGGGGGTCGTCGCGGGTGGCGTTGTCCCAGGCCCGGTCCAGATCCAGCAACACGGTGGCCACCCGGCGCGCGGTCTCCGCCAGGGGGTGCAATGTGGCGGGAACGACCGGGGGCAGCGGTGTCGTCGCCTCCGGCGCCGGGGACGCCGAGGCGGGCGGTCCTTCGAGCACCGGCCGATCCGGTGTGCCGCCGGCGTTGTCGTAGGCGACCGCGGCGGCCACGACCGCGTAGATGGCGGCGAGCCCGTCCTGCACCGCGGCCGCTGCGGCATCGGCGTGCGGCGCGCACTGCACCTCGCAGACGGTGTCCCACTGGATCGAGCCCTGGGTGACGATCGCGGTCAGCAGCACTCCGCGGTCGTCGAGCATCCCGACCGACGACACCTCGGGCGACTGGATCAGCATCGGCAGCGACGCGCAGCTCATCGCACAGCCGCAGCCGTCGGTGGTCAGGTTGTTGGTGCCGCCGTGGTGCACCGGGCAGCCGCAGTCACATCGCGGGCGATCCGGGCGGCGGAAGGCCGGTAACGGCCTGGCGTAGTCCTGGATCAGGTACGGGGCGATGCGCTGCGTGCGGTCGGTTCCGGACAGTCTCACGTGCGCGTACCGGCGTCCGATCGCGGTGATGGTGCCGGTTCGGTGACCTTCTTTCCACGCGTCGGTGGCGGGACTGAGCCGGACGTACTGGCCGAGGTACATGTGCTGCGACTGCATGCGTCTACTCCTCACGGGCATGGGCACTCCGCCGGATCGATCGATCCGGCGGTGGTGGTACGGCGATCTGCGATGCTGCGGGCTATCGACGGGCCGTGCTGGCCTGGTCGGGCCTGCGTGGTGCTTGCCAGGCGCGGGGTAGGAATCCGCCCCGGGACAGCCACCGGTCGAGCGCCTCGATCCGGTCCAGCAGGGCACCCACGTCGTCACGGGCCAGGGGTGCGCGGCGGTCGTCGTCGAGCAGTTCACGGATCTCGCGGAGCGTCTGGTCCGGGTCCACGCTGACCTGCCTTCAGTAGCTGTCGGAGGCGTCGTCGACGGTGATGTCGCGGTCGTCGATGCCCAGGCTGTCGGCGACGACGCCGGCGGCCAGTCGTGACAGGTCGATGGTCAGGTTGGCCTCGGCGTCGTGTTCGGCCGTGAGGCTGTCGGCGTCGATCAGGTAGCTGCCGTGGAGGGTGAACTCGACCCGGTGGCGCAGGGGCGGCATGCCGTGGCTGATGAGGAAGTCCTCGATGGCGTCGTGGGTGAGTTCCTCGTTGGTGCGGTAGTGCTCGATGACCGCCTCGCGGATCGATGCGAGGGTCTGCTGGAAGCGGCTGCGCTCGGTGTCGCGGTCGGCGTCGGCCTGGATCAGTTTGTCGGCGAGCAGCGTGTTGTCGGCGCCGGCGCGCTGCAGCTGCCGGTACAGCTCGGCGATCACCAAGGCGTCGAACGACAGCCGTTCGGTGCAGACGGTGGTGTCGGCGGGGATCGAGTGCAGCCCGCCGTCGAAGGTGGCGGCCGGCACGATGCCGTCGTCCGCGGGGCCGACGACGAGGAGTTTCGCCGTGTCGCAGGTGACGACCCATCCCGGCGGGCAGTGGCCGATCTGGACGAATTCCGGGGTCCGCAGTGCGGTCTGGCTGCCCGAGGCGTCGTCGGCGGGCGGCGGGTTCTGGTCGTTGTCGGTCATGGTCAGTCCTTTCACAGCAGGCGATTCAGGGGTGGTCTGGACGACCGCACGCACGCGGCGCGGTGTCGGTGATGTGTTGGTGTCGCGGCGGGGCCCTCGCCTGCCAGTCGGCGGGCATCAGACCTGCGGGCAGGTGCACATCAGGGCGTCGCAGTCGGCTCCCTGCGGCCCGTAGCCGCAGGGCTGGGCGCGCAGGTCGAGCCGGTCTGCCTCCTCGGCCAGGCAGGCGGCCCACAGGGAAGCGCCGGGCACGGCGGCAGCCCAGCGTCGGGCGCATTCGGCGGCGCGGGCCGGGTTGAACAGCCGGTCGACCAGCCAGCCGATAACGGCGTCGATGTCGTGGGATGGTGGCGTCGCGGGCGGGCAGCCCACGGCAAGCCCGGCCCACTGTCCGGGCGTGAGCGAGACGAGCCGGCCCAGCCCGTACTCGGCGGCGGCGGTGTGCAGCTCGACGGCGCGGTCGCCCTCGGCTGTGGGGATCGGGGTGAGTTCGATGCGGTACACGGGCATGGGCATGGTGTTCCTCCGGTGCGAGGGCTGGGATCGGCGTGTGTGGGCCGCGGGCGGGGTGGCCGAGGGTCAGAGGCGATGGGTGCACGGTCGGGGCGGGCCGTCGCCGAGCCGGTAGGTCTCGACGGGCACGCCCCGGTGGTGGACCGCGAGGAGGTCGGCCGCGGGTCGGATCTGGACGATGGCCCGGCGCAGCCGCAACAGCTCGTCCACCGTTGCGGTGGTCAGCGCGGCGGGGCCGAACGCGGCGGCGGTGGCGTATCCGACGCCGGGCACGGCGATCCCACCACCGATCGGCGGGAGGCGGTTCGGCGCAGCGGTCGCGTCGATCGCATCCCAACTCGTGTGGCCGAACACCGCGCTCACGAGGCGGTGCGTGTCGCCGGTGTAGGTGTGCTCCCACACCTCGGTCAGGGCGCCGACCAGGTGGCGGGCGCCGTGGAAGACTTCCACTGCAACGGCGCGGCAGCGGCCATCGGCGGCCGCAAGGGCAATGAAGGCACCCGGCATCGTGGTGTCCTTTCTGGACAGTCCAGTGTGGAGAGAACGGGGCATGAGAAAGCCCGCCAGCGGTGTGCTGGCGGGCCGTGTGGTGCGAGGTAGGGCTGGCGGGTTCAGACGTGCCCGCCGCGCGTGCAGCGCCTGCACCGACCGCCGACCGGGGCGATCGCGGGAAGTGGTTCCTGACAGTCGATGCAGTGCACGCGGTGCTCGGCGAACTCGGCACTGGCGAAGCTGCCCACGGCGATGCGGTCGGCCAGCCGACGCAGCGCGCTCTTGCGGCGAGGCGCGGCGGCGACCGCGGCGGCGATGCGACGCCGTTCGTTGATTTGCCCGCGGCGCAACCGTTGCAGCCCGGTGGCCAGCAGGTGCAGGGCCAGGCGGACACCGCCACGTTCCAGCGCGGCGATCAGCGGATCGACCGGCCGGCCGGCGAGGACGGCGTCCAGGAGTTTGTTGAGGTCGACGCCGGGTGTCGTGGCCATGACGAACTCCCCACGGCAAGCGGCCCGGTCCGCCCGTCGGCGGCCGGGCCGGGCGGATGGTGTCGCGTCCCGTCAGCCCAATGGCCACGGGAGGCTGAGGATGCAGCAGCGGTTCCCGGTCGGACTCACGCGTCGCGTGGAGCGGACCGGCAACCAGGAGAGCGGATCAGCGGCAGCCGCGAGGGTTACCGGAACGATCGAAGCTGGGTGGCTCGTGTCGGATCCGGGCGCGGTAGTGGTAGGCGTCGGTGATCTGCTCATCGGTCAGGCCGATCGCCTCGCCGTGCGCCACGGCGGCCGCATAGGCGTGACGGTCGTCGTGGGTGACGGCATCGCCGATGGCCTGCAAGGCCCGCATCACGGCGGCCAGGGGGTTCCCCCGCAGGGCCGGCGTGTCCTCCGCCCGGTTGGTGTCGGCATCCATGGGTGTCTCCCATCGCTCGCTCGGGGTCAGCAGGAGGCCAGGGCGGCCAGGCACCGGTAGGCGAATCCGCAGGCATCGGCCGTCTCGTCGGGGCCGAGGTCGGTCAGGCGCACCGCCGGCGGGTCACCGATTCCTGTGGTGATGGCGGCGTATCCGTGCCCGGAGGGCTCGACGGCGAGCGTGACCTGCTGCGGCGGCACCGGGTCCTCGGCGGTTCCGGCGGTTCCGGCGGTCTGGGTGGCCAGCAGCCACGCTCGGACCGGCTGCGGCCTGACACACGCAGCCACCAGTGCGATCGCGTGTCGACCGGCCGGGTCGGCCGCCAGGTCCCGCAATTCGGCGAGCACCACGTCCACGCCGAGCGCGTCCAAATCGAGACCGAGCGTCGAGGCGGTGAGTACATCGTTGCTGCCGTGAAGGATGCTCAGCTGGGCCGGCTGTCCCCACCCGTCGACGATGCGTGCCGCGGCGATCTCAGCCACCGCACCGCGTACGGCCGCGGCCTCGCAACGGTGGCGGCGGTGTGATGTGTTCTGGTTCATGGGCGACTCCTTCGTCCAGGTTCTGTCCACTGTGGACAGATCCGTCGACGCCGCCCCGGTGCGGCGGTGTCGACGAAACCGCGCACGGTGGGAGTGCTGTCAGGACTGTGTCGGGCGGTGTGGCCGCAGCGAGCCGATCAGCGCCGCGTAGCGCCAGGCGGCGTAGGAGGCCAACGCTTCGTGGTAGGTGTGGGCGTTCCACACCTGCTCCTCTAGCTGGCTCGGACCGCCGACCTCAGCACCGGCCGCGGCGTGGCCGGCGTACCAGTCCGCGGCGCATGCCGGATGGCGAAACGCCCAGGCTCCGATCGGGCTGTGGTGGCAGATCCGGTTCATGAACCCGGCGACGAACCCGTCGCGCTGGTCCCGGCCGGTGCGGCCGACCAGGACGGGCGCCCGGGCCGGGGTGTGGGCGGCGGTGTTGGCCTGCTGCAGATGCACACCGACCCTCGGCTCGTAGACCAGGACCAGTGGCTGGGCCTTCTCGTGATCGACGACCAGGACCCGGTCCTGCATGTCGGTCACGGCGATCGCGCCGACCTCCACGTCGGACAGGCACAGCTGGCCGCGTGCGTGACGTGACCCTCCGGCGCGCGTGCGGGTGTGGTGTGCGGTGGCGGGGATCTGGGCGGGCAGGGTGCGGACCATGGCGGGCTCCCAACGGGGGTGGTGGGCAGTGGACGACTGCGGCCCGCACCGATCGGTGCGGGCCGTGGAGACAGGGATCCGGAAGCAACCGGCGGGAGAAGGCACGGCGACGGCCGGCCCCTGGCGGGGCCGGCCGTGGGTGTGCCGTGCAGGTTGTGGCGGGGTTGGGCTGGATCAGTCAGCGGCGCGGCGCAGCTGAACCATCCAGTCCTTGCCGGCCAGGCGGTCGATGTGGCTGTTGGCCTGCTGCAGGTACTCCATCCGGTGATCGAACCGGTCGGAGCGCGGGTACAGGAACGTGCCGTCGAGCGTGATCACCTCGTCGCCCGGCACCGCTGCCATCACCTGCCACCTCGTGTAGGTGTCGGCGTTGGTCTGCAGCAACGGCAGGTTCTCCTCATCGAGGGTGACCTGTCGTCGCGGGTCGATGTTGGCCAGTCGCATGGCGACCACCCGGGGCTGCATCTCGTACTCGCGCACCAGCGCGTCCTGCGGCAGGTTCTTGCCGTGACGGCGGTCGCGGATCTGCGACAGCGTCAACGCTGTCGGAGTCCCGGCCACCACCTGCTGCCAGTAGGCGTAGTCCCACACCGCCCTGTCTTGGGCAACTGCCCGCATCCGGCTGATCCCGGCGAGCAGATCGACCTTCCGGCCACCCGCGCACCACGAGGTGCGGGTGGTTGTCCGTACCCGGGCAAGGACCCGGTCCGGGCGGCGCAGGATCCTGGCGCAGACCCCGCGGGGCGGGACCTGGAACACCGGGCTCCAGCCCGTTGCCCATTCGTGGATTGCCGTGTGCACGGCGCGGTTAAGGCTGGTCCAGGTGGGCCGGTCGCTGCCGGGCAGCAGCACCGTGACGGTGCGGGCCTGGTAGCTGGGGCCAACTGGGGTGGACGGTGGGCACACCGTCAGGGTGGGCATCGCTGCCTCCTTCTGTGCCCCACAGGGGCGGTTCATCGCTGGACCAGGTCCGAGCGGTGACGGGGCTGCCGTCACACCTACGGGCGAAGCGGTGCCGAGACCTCGACGAGCCACCAAGGGTGGGCGTGGACGGAATCGGGGCCGCATCATGCGGGTGTGGCGGCGGCGTGCCGTCGACGGATGATGCGTTGAAAGGGGAGCGGCACCATAGCCGCCGCGACCAACAGCGCAACCCCTCACCAAATATCCGCGCAACGCTGTGACCTGCGGTGTTGGAAACTGTTGGCCGTGTGTGAGTCCGCCGGACCCGAAAGCGAGGGCAACAGGCGGCGCGGTTATCCGGTAAGCGGCGCCAGGCCCGACCGTCGGTCAGCGCGGTGGGTGGGATGCCCAGGTTCTGGAGTGCGCCGGGGTAGACGCGTTCGTAGGCGGTGGCGATGGTGACGACACGGTCCGGCGAGAGCGGCTGAACCGTTGTTTCCCTCGGTCGACGATTCCCTGCGCTACGAGATCGTCCAGGACGCCGTATTCCTGACCCTTGCCCTGGTACTCCGCGCCGCCACCTGCGGCCAGCTCGGCCGCACCGCCGGCCGCACCGCCGAGCCCGCGCAGGGCCAGGGTGCCGGTACGGCCGAGCCGGCGGTCGGCGCAGCGCCGGGACAGCGCGCTGGTATGCCGTAGGTGGTAGTCGAAGTGGCCGCGCGACAGACGCGCCGCCCCGTTCCGGTTCTGCACTGTGGTGCGCGGCAGAGGCGAACGAGGGAGGCGGCGATGGGTGTCGAGACGGGTGTTCGGGCCGGCGGTCCGGGCCGCGGCTGGACGTGGGCGGCGGGCGGGGCGTGTCTCGCGGCGCTGGCGACGGCCGCGCTACGGGCTGCGGCGGGCGCCGGCCCGTCGTACACGGCGGGCTTCGCGCCGGCGTGGGTCGCGGCCGTGGCGGCGGGGATCGGCGCCGCGGTGGCGGTCCTCGGCGACCGCGTCCGCGGCGGGCGGGTGGTCGCGGCGGTGTGGTCGGCGGTGGGTTGGTCGACCGTGGCGCTGCTGGTGTGGGCGACGTCCGGGGTGCTGTTCGACGCGTTCCGGGTGGCGGCCGTGCTAGGCGTCCCGGGGATGCCGCCCGTCGTCGACTGGTCCGGCGCGCTCGCGCGCGCCGCCGCTGGATTGTCCGCCGTGCTGCTCGCTGCCGTTATGGTGAGGCGGCGCCGGGAGCGGCTCGCCGGGCTCGCTGGTTGCCCGGAATGTGGCCGGAGTGTTCCGGTGCCCGGTCGGCGGCGGTGGCTTGGGCACCTGGCCGCGGCGCTGGCGGTGCCGTATCCGGCGCTGAAGCTGTACTGGGCGGCGGGTGGGCAGATGGCGGCGTCGAGCATGGGGCGGCCGGAAGGGTTTCCGGTGGGTGAGGTGGTCTGCTTCGGTGCGGCGGCGGTGCTGGCGCTGGCGCTGGTACAGCGTTGGGGCCGGGTGCTGCCGCGTTGGCTGCTGACTGCCGGTGGCTGTGTGGCGGCGGGTGCGCTGGTGAGCATGGGCGTGTTGGCCGGTTTCGGTACCGCCGCGCAGGTGCTGGGAGTCGTGTCCGGCCCGGCGCGGTGGTCCCACAACGGATGGCTGGTGGCGCTGGTGTACGGCTCGTGGCTGGCGCTGGGCGTGTCGCTGGCCGTGCTCACCGCCGGGTACCGGCGGCGGACCGTGCCGACGGGCTGTGCCCGGTGCGCACCGTGACCACCCCGGGCCGGCTCGACGTGGTGACGGCGGCCGGGCTCGCCGCGGTGCTGGTACCGGTGACGTGCTTCGTGGCGGTGACGGGGCAGGCGCCGGCGAGCGCGGCGGTGATGGTACTGGGCGCGGTGGCGGCGCACGCGGCGGTGGCGTTCCGTCGGGTGGCGCCGGTCGCGGCGCTGGCGGCCGGGTGCGCCGGGTGCCTGGTGATGCTGCTCGCCGCGGTACTGGCGCGACCGTCCGGTCCGGTACTGCTGGCACCGTCGCTGGTGGTGTTCCCCGTCGCGCTGTACTCGTTCATCGCGTGGGTGCCGGCCCGCCGCGCTGTGACCGCGCTGGTGGTCGGCGGCACGGTCGGGCTCGCCGGCGCGACGGTGCTGGCCCTGGCGTGGCGGCAGCCCGGTCTGCCGGTGGGCTACCGGCTCGTCGCGCTGGTCGCGGTGGTGGCGCTGGCGGCCAGCATCGGCCTGTACCGCCGCACCCAGCTGGCGTACGTGGCGGCGTTGCGGGACCGCGCCCGCTACGCCGAGGCCGATCGTGAACGGCGGGCCGAGCAGGCGGCCCACGCGGAACGGACCCGCATCGCCCGGGAGATCCACGACGTGGTGTCCCATTCGCTGGCGGTGATGGTCAGCCAGGCGCAGGGCGGCCAGTTCGCGGTGCGGTCCGACCCGGGACGGGCGGGCGGCATCCTGACCACCATCGCCGACACCGGCCGGCAGGCGCTCGGCGACATGCGGGGCCTGCTGGGCGTACTGCGGGCGGACGGGCCGGTCGGGCCCGGCGCGGACCGTCCCGCTGACCCGCAGTCCGACACTGCACGTACCGCGGACGGCCCGCAGCCGCAGCTGTCCGACCTGCCCGCGCTGCTCGACCGCACGGAGGCGGCCGGCCTGGCGATCACCCGTACCGTCACCGGCCGGCCCGGAACACTCAGCCCCGCGGGCGAGCTGGCCGCGTACCGGCTGGTGCAGGAGGCGCTGACGAACACCCTCAAGCACGCCGGGCCCGGCCGGCGGGCCGAGGTACGGCTGGGCTGGGGTCGGCGCGAACTGACCATCGAGGTCCGCGACGACGGCCCCGGCCGCGTGCCGACCCGGGCCCCTTCCACGCATGCCCCGACACCGGACGTTGCCGGGCACGGACTGGCCGGGATGCGGGAGCGGATCACCGCGTTCGGTGGCACCGTCATGGCCGGATCCGCCTCGGACGGCGGATTCCGAGTCGTCGCCAGCCTGCCGTACCACACCGGCGAGGAGTCCGGCCCGTGACCATCCGGGTGTTCCTCGTCGACGACCAGGTCATGGTCCGGGCCGGGTTCGTGATGATGATCGAGGCCCAGCCGGACATGGTGGTCGCCGGCGAGGCCGGCGACGGCATCGAGGCGCTAGACAGGCTCGCCGGCACCGCCGTCGACGTGGTCCTGATGGACGTGCGGATGCCCCGGCTCAACGGCGTTGACGCCCTGCGCCGGCTGCTCGCACGGCCCGGCACGACCCCGAAGGTGGTCGTGCTGACCACCTTCGACCTGGACGAGTACGCGTTCGCCGCGCTGCGCGCCGGTGCCAGCGGGTTCCTGGTCAAGGACGCACCGCCCGGCGATCTGCTGGCCGCCATCCGTACGGTGCACCGCGGCGACGCCGTCATCGCCCCGTCCACCACCCGCCGGCTGATCGACCACGTGGCCGCCGAACTGCCCGTCGCGGAGCCCGGACCGAACCCGCTGGCCGAGCTGACCGCACGCGAACGCGAGGTACTGCTCGAAATGGCGCGCGGGGCGTCCAACGCCCAGATCGCCAGCCGGCTCCTGGTGTCCGAGGGCACCGTGAAGGTCCACGTCGGGCGGATCCTCGCCAAGCTGGGGCTGCGCGACCGGATCCAGGCGGTGATCTTCGCCTACGAGCACCGGCTGATCCGCCCCGGCTCTTGACCTCACCGCGCGCCGGGACGCCTGTGACGCGGTGGGGAGTCCCAGTACACGAGCCCGACGGTGGCGGCACCGTAGACGGCCCAGCCGATGCGTGCCCCGCCCATCCGGAAGCCCGCCCCGCACCACAGCAGCGCACCGACGGCCAGCCACGCCCACAGCGCTGTGGCGGGAGAAACGGGAACCGTTGCGGCATACTCGCCGCCGACAGCCGAGCGCAACCCGTCGAGCATCGGGCCGCTGAGGCTCGGCACCTGCGCCCACTGGGCGCCCTCCCCGACCCAGCGAGCCACCTGCTCGCCCGTCCAGCCGGCGGCCGGCCCCACGATCCACAGCATCGCCGCGCACACCGTCACCGTGCTGGTCGTGACAGCCGCGGCCACCAGCCAGCCCGGCGGCCAACCCTGCGCATCCACTGCACGCGCTTGACTCCACAGACGCCACCGCAACGCCCGAAGCACCGCGCGCGGACCGGCCGGCACAGGCGGTTCTGGTCGTGGCGGCGGAGGTGGCGGCAGAATCGTGGGCATCGCGGCACCGTATCGGCTGCCCGCTCGTGCCCCCGCCGCGCAGCGCTCCCGGGCTTATCGCCGGAGGTGAGGACGGCGTGCCCGTCGTGGCCGCGGGTCCGCGGCCACGACGGGCGGGTGCCGTCGGTTCCTGCTGCGTGCTCTGCCCCACCGCCGCGGAGGCGTGGCCGGCAGAGCGTGGAGTGGATCGCGCCGGCGGCACCTGCCACAGTGCCCGTCTGCCTGGCCCGCCCACAGCCCCGCCCACCTTCCTGTGGATAACTTGTGGATAACCGTGTGGTTCTGGTCAGTGGTAGTAGACCGCGACCACGCGCAGCGTCGAGTGTTGCCGCAGGTAGCGGGAGGCGGCGTCGGCGTAGCGGTCGAACGCTGTCGGTGTCTCGCGCGTCGGCGCCAGCAGCGTGCCATCGGCCGCAAGGAGACGGTCGCCGACGAGGGCGTGCAGAGCGCGTCGGCGGCAAAACAGGTCGCGGCCGTCAGCGAGTTCGGCATGCGCGCTGGCGTAGCTGTCGGGCCGGAACCGTCCGAAGACGGGTGTGGTGTCCGGCCGGTGGTCGTAGTCGCGGAGGGCGCGGATGGCGGGTTGGGCGGCGAACGCGCGGCGGGCCCAGTCCAGCGGATAGCGCTCAGGGTTCTGGGTGTGCAGGTTGGTGAACAGGGTCCAGGGCTGTGCGGGTGGGGTGTGCATGGTGACGGCGTCGTAGAGCAACCAGACCCGTAGCGCTGCGGTGTGGGCGTGGTGGGCGGCGTGGTCGAGGTTGAGGAGGTGGATGGGCCCGCCGGCGCAGCGCATCCCGTCGCGGTGGGTGCGGGCGCCGATCAGGTCGTGGCGGGTCGCGGTGGGGTGGGCGGTGAATCGGCCGTGGACCAGCGCCCAGCGATGCCCGCCGGGCAGGGCGGGTCGCCGGGCCGCGCGGTTCGGTGTGAACCGGGCTGGGGCGGCGGTCGGGTGGGTGTGGAGGTGGGTGAGGGCGTGGCTGATCGCGGCGGGCAGCAGCCGGTGGGTGGGCGGTAGGCACAGCAGGAGGACCGGGCGCATGGTGTCTCCCTTCCGCCGGATCAGGGCTGTGGATGACGAGCGGTGTGGGCGGGCGAGGGATCGACTCGCCCACACCGCGTCGGTGGTCGGCTCGTGGGTGTCAGGCCAGGCCGGGGTTGAGGGGGCCGATCAGGTCGGCCGTGTGGGGCAGCTCGCCGATGGGCAGTCGTGCGTCGGGTCCGCCGTGTACCTGCCACATGGCCTCGGCGGGGTGGTGGGTGGCGGTCGGGCGGTTGCAGTGGCGGTGGGCGGTGGCGACGATGACGTCGCGGCCGATGCTGGTGGTGGCGAGCCGGTCGTGGAGGTGTTGTTCGCGGGTCGCGTTGGGCAGCCAGAACAGCACCGGCCAGCTGGGTCCGCCGGCGTCGGCGAGACGCTGGTAGCCGTCCAGTTTCGCGATCAGCCGGGCGAGGGGGCGTTCGGTGCCGGTGTCGTGTTCGAGGAAGAACCCGACCGGCCCCGCGGGTCCGGTCCAGACGCCGTGTCCGTCGGGGCGGATCCGTTCGGCGAACGCGCGGCGGGTCCGCGGCTCCGACCACCACCGTGACAGCCGGCCCGTCTCGGGGGTGTGGCGGGCGTGGCCGGTCAGGTCGGCGAAGAACTGGTTGACGCCGACCAGATGCGCCAGTCGGGGGCTGGCGGCGAGCCGGTCACGGCGACGCGCCACCGTCGACGGGGCCGGCATATCGCGGTCGTCGGCGGCGGCGACCAGCCGCGCGCCGAGCACACCGAGGGTCCAGTGGTTGACGCCGCGGGTGCCGGTGGCCGGGTTGTGGGGGCGGAACGCGTCGAGCAGCAGCAGGGCGCGGAGTCGGGCGAGGCGCTGTTTGGCGGTTGATGGTGAGCCGAACAGCATGGTGGTGATCTGGGCGGTGGTCAGGGTTCCGTGTTCGGACAGCAGGTTCAGCAGCACCCGGTCCCGGTCGGTGACCGACCCGATCACCCCGAACACGCTCAACGGCCTGGCAGCAGGCTGAACGGTTGCCTGGCCCCCCGGGCGGTCCCCCGACAGGGGGAGTCGCGTTTGTATTCGGCCGGAAACATGCGCGCTGACCTGCGGTGTTAGCCGTTTGTTGGCGGCCAGGCTGCGACGGGGGGTACGGCAGGGGGTAAGGCGGGGGGTCGGGCAGGGGGTGGGGCGGAGGGGGTCTGCAGCCCTCCGATCGGTGCGGGGGTTTCGGGTGAGGGCCTTGAGGCGGTGGAACGGATTCATGACGACTCCTTCGGTCGGGGGCAACGGCGCCGGGCGGATGCTCGGGCCAGCCGGCTGATCGCACTGGGCGCCGCGGCGGTCTGCTCGGCCCGCAGGGAACTGGATCGCCGGATGTCGTCGGCGGCGCCGACAACGGGCTTTGGTGGTGCGGTGTGAAGGCTGAACGCGGCGGTCTGCCGGTTGTCGACCATCAGCCGGGCCGCGGCGGTGTAGGCGTCCAGGTGCGACAGGTCGTGCTGGTCGAGTTCCGGGAGGGTGTGCCGGGACAGGATCCGGGCGTCCTCGGGCGAGCACGCGAAGATGATCTTGTTGCGGGCGTTGGCCGAGATCGCCGACTCCACCTCCGCGGGCAGCTGCGCCAAGTCCTGGTGAGCCAAGGTCAGCGACAGGTGGTAGCCGCGGGCCTCGGCCAACATGGAGTCCACGGAGTTGGGCAGGGTGAGGAAGTTCTGACACTCGTCCAGGTAGGCCGAGCAGTCCCGGCGGCGTTCTTCGGGACGGTCGATGCGGGCGGTGGCCGCCTGCCACGTCTGGGCCAACAGGAAGCTGCCGAGTAGCCGGCAGGTGTCCTCCCCCAGCGTGCCTTTCGGCAGCCGCGCGAGCACGATCCCGCCATGGTCGAGGACCTTGCGCATGTCGAGGCTGGAGCGTGGCTGGCCGAGCGTGCGGCGCGGGAAGTCCCGCAACAGGACGGCGCGCAGGCGGGCCAGGACGGGGCCGATGATCTGGGCGCGGACCGCGTCGCCCATTGACTCGTACCAGGTCCAGAACCCGCCCAGCCCGTCCGGGTCGTCCAGCTCGGCGGTCAGCTGCGCCCGGAACTGTTTGTCCTGCAGCAGAGGCGGCACCAACGTCAACGTCGCGTTCGCATGCCGCAGCAGCGTCAGACACGCCACCCGCAGCACGTCGTCGATCCGCGGGCCCCAGTGCCGTTGGAAGATCTTGCCGAAGATGGAGCAGACGTTGTCGACGACCAGGTCGTGGTCGTCCCCGTCGAGCGGGTTGATCACCGGGGTGTGGTCCTGCTCCGGATCCACCAGCCACACCCGATCCGCAGTCGAGGCCGGGAGCCGGTCGAGGATGTCGGTGACCAGATCGCCCTTCGGATCCACGACCACGACGGCGCGGTGGGCGGCGACGTCGTCGAGGATCATGTTGGTCAGCAGGGTCGACTTGCCGGAGCCGGTGGCGCCGAGCATGTGCACGTGCTGCCGGGCGTCCGCCGCGGTCAACGCGACCGGATGCCCACCGGCCGCCGCGACACCGAGGCGTTTGGTGTTGCGGCCGCCGGAGACGATCTGCACCGGGGCGGGAGCGGTCTTCGCCCGGGCCCGGTCCAGCCCGGGCACGGCGAGATCGCGTGGCAGTGCGGCGATCGCGGACAGTTCCTCGGCCGACAGCAGGCTTCCGGCCAGGAGTCGCCGTGAGGCCAGGGCGGCGGCGGGGCGGTGCAGGCGCCGGCGCCGCAGATGATTGCGGGCCGTGTAGACCGCCGACGCCGCAGCCATCCCTTGCGCGATCGTCCGCAGCCGCGCCCGGACCGCCGGCGATGGCCGGCCCTGGCTGCCGCGGCTGGGGCGGGTGGCCACGGCGTAGCGGATCGCGGTCTGCCACTGCGGCTGCGTCGCCTTGTCCATCGCCGCGCGAGCCTCCCGCTCCCGCCACGGATCCGCCTGCGCAGACGCTCGCTGGTGCGGCTTCGGCGTCGGGCCGGGCGTCGCCAGATCCAGCAGACCCGACACCACGCCACGTGTGCGTCGCCCGGCGCGCAGTGCTGCCGCGTCGCGGCGCAGCCGGGCGTGTTGGCGCGGCGTGGCCGGCCGGGCCAGGATCTGCACGCAGGCCACATCGGTGCCGCGCAGCCCGGTCGCGGCGGAGATCAACGGCCGCAACGGATCCGCCGTGTGCGCGGTGTTCAGGGGATACAGCGCGGGCAATGCCGGAGCCAAGGCCCCACCGGTCGCCCACGCCTCGTCCGGAATCGGGGCGGTGTCCTCGGCCGGGGTGCAGGACGCGCCCGGCCAGGCCGCCATGACCGCGGCCTGCACGGCGCGCACCGGCACCCGGGCCGGGATCCACAAGCCGATCGACAGGGCACGGCCATCCCAGCGGTACTCCAGCCCGACGTGCGGGATGCCGAACAGTAGCCGCCGCCACGCCGGCGGGGTCAGGACCCCGGCCAGCGTCGCCCACAGCTGGCCGACGCCCGCCGGCTCGACCTCCGGGGGTGGCAGGATCTCCAGCCGCTGCCCGCTGCGGCACCAGCGGGCCTGCCGCACCCCACGCACGGTAGGACGGGCGACGGTTGCGGCAATGAGTGCGGCGACGGCGACCGCGATCAGCGCGGTGTGGTGGTGTGCGAGAAGCTGACCGAGCTGGGAGAGATGCGCGTACGGGCCGGGCTGGTGCGCGAAAAGCGGAAGGGCGATCATGGGGCGTCCTCCTCCCCATCCAGCTGGACGAGCGGGTCCGTGCGGCAGAGGTCGTGTTCGGTGGGCGACCCGACCGCCCGGAACGCCACCCGCGATGTCCCCGCGACCAGAAGGCCCTCCCCGCGACGGCAGCTCAGCAGCAGCCGTGCTTCGCCCGCGGTCAGCCCGAACGCGTCGGTGATCTCCTCGATGGCCTGCGGGGCCTGCTTGAGCAGAATCTGCGTGGCGGCGTTGGCCACCACCGCGCGGCCGAGCTCGGTGGACAGCACGTCGCCGGCGTCCTGGGTGACCACCGTCAGTCCAGCGCCGCGTTTGCGGGACGCTTTGGCCATGCGGAACAGGAAGCGGGCGCCGGCGTCGTGTTGCAGCAGCGTCCACGCCTCGTCCACCACCACCAGCCGACGCCTTCCACCGGCAGGGGTGGTGTCGATGGCGCGCCAGATCGCATCCAGCGCCAGCAGCGTCCCGATCGGGCGCTGCTCGTCCGGGAGCTGCCGCAGCGACCACACGACCAGGTGTGAGTCGGGGCGATGGGTGGTGGGTCCGTCGAACAGGTCGGAGAACGTGCCGGTCACCCACGGCGCCAACCGAGCGGCCAGGGTATGCGCGGCGTCGTCACCATCGGCGGCGAGCTGAGCGGCGACATCCCGCAGCAGCGGGGCGGGCCGGTTCCAGGTGCGCGCGTCGTGAGTGATCCCCGCCGCGCCGTACGCGGCGGCGACGGCCCGGTCGAGCGCCGCGCGTTCGGCCGGCGGCGGGTCCTGGCCCAGCAGGACCGCGATGACGGTGTGGCAGAACAGGCACCGGCGGGTCAACGCATCCGGGCGGGTATCCCCGACCGGCAGGTCGAGCGGGTTCACGCGGACGCCGGCGGCGCCGAGGGCGATGACGGTGCCGCCGATGTGCCCGGCCAGTTGCCGGTATTCGTCGTCGGGGTCGATGATCGCGGCGGTCGCGCCGTGCTGCAGCCAGCGCAGCGTTTCCAGCTTGATCAGGTACGACTTGCCGGCGCCGGACTGGGCGAGGACGACGGCGTTGTGGTTGTCCTGGGCGAACCGGTCCCACCACACAACGCCGGGCGAGTCGGCGTTGACGCCGTAGAGCACGCCGCCCTCCCCCGCCTCGTCGCCGGGCAGCGGTCCGGGCAGATCAGCCGACGACAACGGGAAGGACGCGGCGAGGGCGTCGGTATCCATCACCCGGGTCATCCGCAGCGCGTCATGCCCCAACGGGAGGGTGGAGGTCCAGCCGTGCAACTGCCGCCACGTCGCCGGGGCAACGTCCAACAGCAGCGACGACGCCACCGCCTTCACCTGGGCAACCGCGTCACGCAGCGCGTCCAGAGACTCGGCGTGAACCGTCAGATAGACGCCGACCCGGAACAGGCGGGTGGCGCCGCGGGCGACTCGGTCGGCCAGACCGGTGGCGTCGTCGGCGGCGGCGTCGGTAACCGGGTTGGACAGCTTGCCCTTCTCCGCATCCAGCCGCCGGGCCGACTCCAGCCGGGCGCGCTGCTTGCGCAGCTTCATCGCCGCCACGGGCGGGGCGATCGGGTCAATGTGCACGGCCACGTCCAAGCGGCCAGGCCAGGCCAACAGCGGCTCCAACCAGGCCGGGCCGACCTCGGCCGGATAGCCGGTGACGGCGAGAGTGGTGGCATAGCCGTCCCCGACCTGCACGTGCCGGCCGGTTACCTCCACGCCGGCCGGTGCCGGCACCGGGCTACCGGAGACTGCGGCGCGGGACGAACGGCTCGCTGCGCGCGTGGTGCGGCTGGTGTGCGCGCGGGGGCGCAGCGTGTCGAGGAACGTGTTCACGGTGAGTCCTCCAGGTGGTGATCGACCGCCGCGGGCGGCCGGGCGCGGACCGGGGTGTCGGCCGCGGCGCGCCGGGTGTCAGCCGGCGGCGTGTAGGGGTCGACCGCGGCGGCCAGGCAGCCCGACACGGTGGGCGCGTCGAGGACCCGGGCGGCCACGCCCAGCCCGGCCAGGGAGCGGGTGGTGCGCTGTCCGGTGCGGGCGGCGTCGCGGCCGGTGCCGGCCCAGCAGACGATGGTCGAGGTCCGGCGCAGCGGGTGCCGCTCCTCGGCCAGCTCGGCCAGCCACGCGGCGTGATCCAGCGCGGCGGCCTCCAGCGCCGGGTCCGGCAAGCCAGCGGCGGTCTCCTGAAGTCGGCGGGCCTTCTGATGCAGGTCGACCGGCTGCGCGGTGGCCACGATCTGCACCGGCTCGGCCAGGGAGTTCAGCCAGCGGCCGAACGCGTCGATCAGGGCCGCCTGCTCCGCCTCGGTGCGCAGGGAGGCGTTCACGGTGGAGCAGGCGACCAGCGCGACGTGCCGGCCGTCGCCGAGGGCGAGGGTGCCGTCGGCGGCGATCGCGTCGGCCGGCAGTCGCAGCAGCCCGGGGGTCGGCAGACCGGACGGCACCGGCGGCGCCCAGCCCGGCAGCGTGGCCGGCTCGGCCGGCTGCGACGCCAGCCGGGACGGGGCGCGGCGGGCGCTGATCGCGGCGAGCAGCCACCGGTCCAGCGGCAGCCCGTCCCGACGGCCCAGCGCCACGGCCACGGTCACAGCGGCGAGCGGCACCGCCGCGCACAGCAGCACGATCCCGGGAATCAGGCCAGACAGCAGCCGCCAACCGACCCAGCCGGCCAGGGCGGCGCCGCCGATGATCGCCAACTGCCGGAACGTCAGCCCGTAGGCGATGGTGTCCGGGGTGTCGATGTCGGCCGGAACCTGCGCGCGCAGGCCGTCCTCGTCGTGGTTGGTCATGGCCGCCTCCCCAGCCCGGCCGCCGCCGCGCGGCTGGCCGCGCCGGAGGCCGCTCGGCGAGTCCCGGCAGCACTCGCGGCGCGGCCGGCCGAGCGGGCGCCGCGGGCGGCGCGGGCCAGGCTGGACACGGCGCCGGTGACGCGCTGCAGGACCACGACGCGCAGCACGGAGGACATGACGCCGCCACCGGCGGGGGTGCCGCGGATGACGGTCTTGGACACGATCGACGGGATCTTCACCGTCGCCCACAGCACCGCGATCACCACGAACAGGTTCATCAACGTGCCCGGCATGCCCAGCCCATGCAGGTTGGCCTTCGGGGAGGTGAGCAGCCGGGTGGCGGTGTAGAGCAGCACGGACTGCAGCACCTGGACTGCCAGGCAGCCGCCGAGCGACCGGGCCCAGAGTTTCGCGATCGCATCCGTGCGCGGCAGGGCGAGGGTGGCCAGGGCGACCGGGGCCAGGCCGGCCAGCACGACCAGCAGCCCGAACCGCAGAATCCACACCGCGACCGCCGCGGCGGACAGCACCGCGACCATGACCGCGACGGCCAGGGCCATCAGGCCGGTGATCTGGCCGTTGCCGCCGTCCAAGGCGCCGTGGATCGTCTCGTGCAACTGCGTCCAGACCGCCCGGCCGGAAAACGACCCCGAGGTCAACGCGCCGACCAGCGCGTTGGTAGCGGTGATCGCGGCGCGCAGGATCGGCTGAGAGAGAGCCGAGGCGACGAACCCGACGACCAGCCGCGGCGCGAGTTCGGCGGCGCTGTAGCGGGCCTGCAGGGTGTCGCGGGCCATGCTGATCGCGCCGGCGGCGATGATCGCCAGCACGTAGCTGATCGACACCACCCACGCCGCACGCGAGGCCATGTCCCGCACCGCCGGCAGCGAGGTGACGTCTGGGGAGGTGAAGGAGGTGGCGGCGAGCAGGTCGAAGGTCTTGTCGATGACCTGCTGGGCGATCCAGGTGGTCACCCAGTCCAGGAACTGCAGCAGGAACTTCTGCGTGAGGTCCATCTGCCGGCCTCCTACGGGTGCTCGCCGGTGATGGATTCCAGGACCGTCAGCAGCAGCGGCGCGATCAGCGCCAGCGCGTAGCCGATCAGCGCCGACTTAAGCGCGGACTTGGCGCGTTCGACCTCGCCCGGGTCGCCGCCGGCGGTCAGATACCGCACCCCACCCAAGACCAGGAACAGGGTCGCGATCGAGCCGAGGATGGCCATGATCCACAGCCGGGCGCGGCTGATGATCGCGCTCAACGAGTTCGCTGCGAGGACCGGCACAGCCAGCGGGTCGGCGTGCACGTGGCCGCTCGATGCGGCCAGCTGAGGCGCCGCCGCGGGGTGGGCGACGACCCCGGTTGCGGCGAGGGTGACGGCCGCGCGGGCACTGGCGGCGGTGACCTGTAGTGATGGTTCGAGCAGTGGCAGCAGGGTGCCGAGATGGGTGCTGATCATGACGGGGTGCCTCCACGCCCCGCCACTGTCGCGGGGTCGACCGGGGATGGGTGGAGCGGCGACCCGGGCCCGGCGGATCCGTGTCGGCGAGGGCCGCGGGAGCAGCGCTCCTTGCCTTCGTGACGGGTGATCCGGGAACGGGTGAGGCGACCTGGCCAGCCGGTCAACAACCAGCACGGGCCGGGCCCGGGTACCGCATCGGCACGACCCCTGCCAGCACCGGGTGGGCTGGTGGAGTGTCCGACACCTACCAAATAGCCTCCGGCCGGCTCACAATTCACAACCCGCGGCTCACAGGCGGCCAACAGTTCCCAACAGATGACCAACATGCAGGTCAGACCTGGTGCGAACCGCCGTCCACCACCAACAACAGCGGCTGCCCACAGCCCTCGGAGGGCCGTGTGGGCGGCCGCTGTTGGTCGCGGATATCGCCCCGGGGTGGTTAGCCGATGCCGGCCGGGTCGGGATCCGCCTCGCGCAGGAGTCCATCGAGGCGGCCGGAGCGGATCTGCGCCACGAGTTTGGCTTCGGCACGATGGCGCCGCATGATCGCCGCCTGGGGCTTCACGCCCAACGCGGCGGCACGGGCGGCGATCGGCTCGCCGCCCAGACGGGTCCGGCCGATCAGGTCCGCCTCCTCGGCGGTGATCACCCCGGCGGCCACGGCGCGGCCCAACACCAGGTCGGGATGTCCATAGGGGCGATGCGGCGCCTGTGACTCCGGGTAGTCCTCGTGCGCCAGCAGTGGCGGCGCGGTGGCGTGTCGAATCTGACGGCCGGCGCCGGCCGCGGCCCGGCACAGGCGTTGACACAACCGCGGCGCGTCCGGGTCCACGGCGCGCAGCGCGGTCAGAAATCCGGTGAGCATCTCGGCGTCGATGTCGGCGGCGTCGCCGTGCCAGCGAAACGCGATCCGGCAGGCCGCTCGGCGCAGGGTCGGCATGGCCATCCCGACCGCGGCGATCACCCATTCGGGCCGGCCGGTCTTGGCCCGCAGGACCAGCCGGCGCCAGATGGCGTCGCGGGCTTCACGACCGGTGGCGCGCTCCAGCAGCAGCTGCCGCAGCCGGGTCAACGGCACCGGCCCGTCCGGCAGACCGGGCACGTCGGTGGAGTCCAGGCTCAGCGGGCGCGGCTGCGTGCACAGCAGACCGAAAGCCTTCTCCGCCGTGGCCAGCGGCGAGCGGGTCCACGTCGCCGGTCCGGCCGGGATCGTCGCCGCGGGCACAGGCGCGGCGGTGGGCTCAGTACCGGCGGAGGCGGCGGCCGGTGCTGCTGGGATGGTGGCGGCGGGTGCCGTGGTGGTGGATGTACTCATGGCAATTCCCCCGTGTCGAGGGGCCGCCCGCGGCGGCCCGGTTCGATGCGAACCGGGCCAGTAGGCGCCGCCACTCCCACACGCGGCCAACAGCAGCTCACAGCCGGCCAACAACCGCCACGCACACCGGCCGAGCGCCCGCCCCCGAACCGGACACGGTGGCGGCGGCAGGCCGTGTTGGTCGCCTGTGAGCGCCTCCGCGACGGCGCCGGTCGCCGAGCAAGAGTCGGACAACCAGACGCGATCAGGCACTCGCCGCAACCCGCAGCGGCCGTGTTGGTCGTCTGTTGGAAACTCGCACCAACAGTTCCTCACAGGGCGGTGATCTGACCCCCGGCCGGGCGGCTATTTATAGATGTGAGGCGCACCTGGCGGCGTGGGAGCCACACCGCCATGACTCGAACCACCCACCACCACGACACCACCTCGGCCACCGCTGCCGAGCGCGGCCCGGCCGTCGCCCTGTGGCGCACCACCCGCACCGCGCAGCGCCCGGACGGGCCAGAGCCGGCCGAGCTGTCCTACCCGCTCGCCACCCGACTGCTGGCCATCTACACCCGCCGCCGCGACCTGATCCTCGACACCGGCCACGACCCCGTGTTCGCCGCCGCCGCCGCTGACCTCGGCCGCCGCTACCAGACCCTCCCCGCCACCACCTCCGACCACGAACCCGACCACGACGCCAGCGCTGCAACGCCGCAGGGCCAGATGGTGATCGTTACCGTGCCCGCCCTGTCCGCCGACGCCGAGACCGCCGGCGAGGCCGTCGTGCGCTGGTGGGCTGAGCTGATCCGGCCCGCCGCGGCGCACCTCGCCGCCGGCGGCTGCCTGCTGCTGGCCGCGCCCACCCCCCGCACGGGCCGGCGACCCTCGGGAAGGGTCGTGTTCCCCGCCGCCACCCAGGCCGCGGTCGAAGCCGGGCTGGAACCGCTACACGGCATCCTCGCCGTCCACGACGACACCGACGACCTGCCCGACCGGTTCATCTACTACCCCAGCCACGGCGGCATCGACACCGTCATCGGCACCGACCTGCCCACCGCCGGCCGGCTCGTCTACGTGCTGATCGCCATGGCCGGCGCCCCGCGGGACGCCGGATGAGCCACACACCCACCCCCCAGCCGGCGCGGCGCCGCCACCCCCACGGCGCCGCGCCGGCCCCCTACCACCACGACAACGACACCACCCTCTACGTCGGCGACGCCCGCCAGATCCTCGCCGCACTCCCCGACGCGCACGTCCAGGCAGTCGTGACCTCACCCCCGTACTGGGGGCTCCGGCACTACCAGGCCGGGCCCGGCGAGTACGGACACGAGCCCACCATCGACGACTACATCCACCAGCTGCGCAGCGTGTTCGCCGAAGCCGCCCGAGTACTCGCGCCCGGCGGAACGTGCTGGCTGAACCTCGGCGACACCTACGGCGGCTCCTGGGGCAACTACATCGCCCCCGGCCACCACACCCGCCGCAGCCACCAGCCGAGCATCCGGCACCAGAGGTACGGCACCCACCGGCCTCCCGGCAGCCGCCACACCTACAAGTCCCTCGCCGGCGTCCCCTGGCGTACGGCGCTCGCCCTCGCCGACGACGGGTGGATCCTGCGCAACGCGATCATCTGGCACCGGCCCAACGCCACCCCCACCAGCGCCGCCGACCGGCTCCACAACCGGCACGAAACCCTTTTCCTGCTCACCCGCGACCGCCACTACACCTTCGACCGCGACGCGCTACGTACTCTCGCCGGGCCGGAATCGGCTGGCGACGTGTGGCGCATCCCGATCCGGCCCAGCCGCAGCGGGCACCCGGCCGAAGCCTCCCGCGAGCTGTGCGACCGGATCATCGCCGCCGCCACCCGACCCGGCGAGGTGGTGTGCGACCCGTTCTCCGGCGCCGGCACCACCGGCCACGCCGCCCTCGCCGCCGGCCGCCGCTACCTCGGCATCGACCTCAACCCCGACTACCACCACCAGTTCCTCACCACCCACCAGCAACACCATCACGACAGGAGCACCCCATGACCCGGCGCAAACCGATGACCATCTCCGACATCCTCACAAGCCCCACCGTCGTCGACCTGATCACCGCCGCCCGTGCGCTGGGCATCGGCCGCACTGCCGCCTATCGCCTCGCCCAAGACGGCGACTTTCCCTGTCCGGTGATCACCGTGGGCGGCGTCTACCGCGTCCCCACCGCCGGCCTCGCCCGCCTACTCGGCATCGACCCCGCCGATCTCGCCGCCTCGACGACTCTGCCTCCAGCGCGGCCCTCCGACTCCGATCGAGCACGACGCGCCCGCAGGACAAATCGCCGCCGGCAGTGACGCAGGTTCGGCCAGAGCCGGTCTACGAGGCGGGCCAAATGTTCCGCCGCACCGGTCACCCGAATCGTCAAGGGGCGCGCCGCAGCCTGCTTCTGACAGAACCAGCCATCACCCGCTCTTGCACCACCTCAGCTGTCGGCCCGCTGCCTCACCTCGCAGGTCGAACGCTACGGGGTAGCGCACCGGAGGTCCGATCGGGCAGCCTCCAGACGGGAGGTGGGCGGTAGCGTTGGGAATGTCAGCGATCAGCTCCGCGCGGCGATGGCTAGGCTGCAGCGGGCACTCGACGCGCTCGCCCGGGCCCGCTTCGCGCTGGAGCGCGCCGCGCATGGCTATGACGGCCGTACTTGGCTCCACCGAGGCGGCCGAACGCGGCCCCATCCGGAGCGATGCCAGTCGATGCGTGTGACGGAGATATTGGGCCCCACCAACGGTCTTCCGACGACGGAAGGCATCGAGTGCGATCGAGAGCAGGGCGTCGCCCGGCGGGCCGGCTGGCATCGCGTTGAACGCCCGTCGACCGGCAGCCGGTGCTCGCGCACGCTCGCAGCACACGGCACGCGGTAGTCGTGGGCGCAGAGCCGGCGCCGCGCCTGGCACGGGAGCGCGAGCCGGCCCGTTCACGAGTACACACGGCCCATCGACGACGTTCGATACTCAGTGGGTCCCGTTATGGCCGTCCCGCGCCACGAGCCGGCAGCCCGGGGTGGAGCCACAGATCTTCGTCCTGGTGGGGCCACTCAGTACCGTCATAACCACGCGCAGCACACTGCCGTGGCAACACGCTCCTCCCGCGACCCGAAACCGCTGTCAACGCTCCTTCAGAACTGACGCCCTGTGGTTCCTCGGGTTCAAGATCTCGTCGCAACACTTCGGGATCATCTCTGGGGTGTTTGATGGGCAGACGCGGACGCAAGTGCAGACTGGGATCGAGTCGGAGTACTGGCAGCTACTGGCCGCAGGGGGCCGGGCCTGCGACGCGCACGCATTGATTGCCGCGGGCAGAGACGCCATCAACGCCTGCATCGACCACCTCAAAGGCCGCGGCCTCGCCGGCGGGCATGGACAATCCGCGCTTGTCCCGCCCGACCAGCCTTGGATCGGCAGACCGGGATCCCCACCGCCACCTCTATCGATGCCCCTCGTCCCAGCTGCGCGTGAGTGCTCTGCAGCGCCCGATTAAGACCCATGCACAGTGCGCTGAGGACCTCTGCCAGGGTGCGTACGCGTCGTTCTCGGTCGCCGTTAGCCAGGCTCGGTGCCTGGGCTGGGGTCGATAGCCTCCCGCTGCCACCGACAGCGCGGTCCGGTGAGCGGACGAGACGGCCGCGTTGGCTCTGACGAGCGGGGACCGGCGCGGTGTCGTCTCACATGGAGGTGCCTACGGTGTTGAGGTGTTTGAGAACGATGGCGTAGGACCGGACGGGGCCGGTTTCGGTGTAGCTGACGTCGTGTTCAGTGCAGAAGCTGCGTACCAGTGCGCGGGCGTGGTGCAGGTTGGGCCTGGGCATGCTGGGAAACAGGTGGTGCTCGATCTGGTAGTTGAGTCCGCCGAGGGCGAAGTCGACGAAGCGTCCGCCTCGGATGTTGCGAGAGGTCAGGACCTGGCGGCGCAGGTAGTCACGCTGGTCGGCGCCGGTCGGAACCGGCATCCCCTTGTGGTTGGGCGCGAACGACATGCCCATGTACAGGCCGAACACCGCCTGGTGCACCACCACGAACACGATGGCGTGGATCGGCGACAGCACGAGGAACACGACGGTGAGATACCCGGCAACATGTGCGAGGAACAGCGCCGCCTCCAGCGCCCGTACCCGCCGGGAGCGTACTGTCCGGCCGGTCAGCGCCCGGCCGCTGGACAGGTGCAGGTTGAGCCCTTCCAGCAGCAGCATCGGGAAGAACAGGTACGCCTGGATGCGGCTCAACCATCGGCTGACGCCGCGCCGGAGCCGGGCCTGCCCGCTGGTGTACACCAGCGCACCGGCCTTGATGTCGGGGTCGGTGTCGAGATCGTTGGGGTGTGCGTGGTGCCGGTTGTGCTTGTCGACCCACCAGCCGTAGCTCAGGCCGATCCCGAGGTTACCCAGCAGCAGGCCCGCCACATAGGCGGCGCGGCGGGTGCGGAAGATCTGCCGGTGCCCGGCGTCGTGCCCGACGAACGCCACCTGGGTGAACGCCAGCCCAAGGAACGCGGCGACGAGCATCTGCCACCAGGTGTTTCCCAACAGCAGGAACGCCGCCCATCCGGCGAGCAGCGCGGCAACGGTCGCAGTGACCTTCGCGGTGTAGTAACCCGGTCGGCGTGCCATCAGTCCGGCGGAGGCGATCCGGCGTGAGAGCTCGGCGTACGTGCTGCCTGCGGCCGCCGCCTCACCGGGATGTATCGGGATCATGCCCACCTCCGGATGTTGTCTGCACGCCGGGGTCTTGGGCGTCACCGATGAACTTCGCTTTCCACGGTACCCGCTCGTGAACGAAACTGGCCATTCCCGCCGTTCACGCCGGAGGCGATCTACGCGGCGTGACAGACTCACGCCGACGGCCAGGGGCCCCGCCGCAGCTGGGCCCACAGCGGCAGCGGACAATCCCCCAACGGACACGACCAGCTCCCCCGAACCGTCCGGTCGTGTCTCCCTCGCCGATGCCGCCCGGTAGCGGGGTCCGGGCTACGGCGGGGTTGCCGCCACTATGCTCCCGTGCCGGATGCGACGCAAACGGCGGCGCCCAGCCGATCCAGCCCGGCGTCCCATCCTTGCCGGCGGACCGGGGACGCCGTCCGGTCCCGGTTGTCGGTGGCGTGCAGGCGAAACGCGTGCTCCTCGTTGTAGACGACGGTTCCTCGCCGGGCCCGGTGGTGGGCGCCATCGGCGTCGTCGACACGTCTGCCAGCTTGCCGGGCTTGTCGCCGCATCAGGAGCCGGCGAACCTCCGGATCGGGCGGTTCGGGGTTGAACCGCCACCACCATCGGCCACCACCCCGAACCCACGCCGCCCGCACACCGTCACGGAGGGCCAACAGGCGTAGACTCGAGCACACCGAGGACTCCTTGAACGTCGACCGCCACGCGAGTGGTGCCATCGCCGGCGTCGCCCTAGGCGAACCACTCGACCGGCCCCAGGCCAGGGGCCGGGTCAGGGGGCCGACATGGCTATCACCGCCAGCACCCCGACCAATCCATCGCCGATCGTCTCCGGTACCACCGATCCCGTCACCCGCGGCGGGCTTCGCCTCCGGATGGACCGCACCAACACCCGGCACGGCATCCTCGACGGCGCCTGGTGGCCGTATAGCACCGACCTCACCACCGAGCTGCCCGCCCTCATCACCGGACTCGATTCCTGGCTCGACAGCCCGCATCCCGGCCACAGTCAACACATCAGCCGCATCGCCGTTAGCCTGACCATCTGGGACAGCGTGCCGACCCGCATCATGTTCGCCGGCCGACGCGTCGTCGTCGCCTGGTTCGGCAGCATCGACGCCCACATCATCAGCGCCTCCTGCCCCAACAGCGACCGCTTCGACCTGCTCGTCATCCCACCGGACACCCCACACGAGTCCGCTCTCGCCGCGATGTCCAAGGCTACGGACGGCCGCAACACGTTGCGAGGCACCGAGATCCTCGCCGAACTCACACCGCTCCCCGCAACCCGCACCACACCGGACCGCGCCTGGACCCGACCCGACATCCGCCAACACACCGAATGGGAGACCGACGGCGGAAGCATCCGCATCCCTTAGACGTCGGTGCAGGTCGCTCGATCCTCCGGCATCCACGCTCCGGCAGGGATCCGCCGCGTCGATGGGGCACAACGGCGGTCCATTGGTGGCGAGCAGTCCCGGGCCGCCGGTACCGGCGCAGTTCGCCCGCCGGTGCGCAGCGCAGGGCGCGCGAGATTCCGGGCACCGCAGGGCCGTCGGCCACAGGTTGGTGCCACGGCAGCGAGCTAGCCTGGAACCTCTGGCAACCCGCGGCCACCGTGGCGCGGCGGGGTTTCATGGAGATCCTTGTCGGATGACCTCACCCCCCGCCCCTTTTCTGTCGTCGTGAAAGCCTGTGAGGCCGTGACTTTTTCTCTCACCGTGCGCCCCGGGTCTCCCCAGGCGCGGGTGGCGCTCAGCGGCGCGCTGGACACCGGCGCTGCCGATCACCTGCGGACCGGACTGTTCGGCCACATGCTTGATTGTCCTGTGCTGGTGGTGGATCTCGCCGACGTGTCGGCACTCGACCGCCGCGCCGCGGGCGTACTAGCGCTCGTCGCGCACGTGGCAGAACGCACCGGACATCAGATCCGTTGGGCCGCGCCCAGTCCCTCGGTACGGGCCCGGTGGGCCGGGCTGGGCAGCGACACCGGGATGCGCGTGTTCGAGTCTGTCTTCGCGGCCGAGACAGCCTGATGCCGCGCGGCGCGCGGAGCCGCCGCGCTGAGTATTCGCACACCGCTGGCCACCGACGGCGCCTCCGCTCGGCCTTGCCACGGCGCCACGGGTGAGCTGCCCGCGGGGTGGAGATTGCCGCATCGACCTTCGGCCCCCTCCCGAGCAGGGAACGTCAGCGAAACCTCCTGCCGGCGCGCCCACGACGGGATACCGCTTGTGCCCAGCCTCCGGGCGGCGCTCGCCGGCGCCGCGCTTCGCCCCGCATCCACCGGCACGAGCCCGAATCCGGGCCGCGGCGCCCGGTCAACCGGGCCCGGCCAAGAGTAGAGTCTTTGCTACCGAGGGTTTGTTGTGCGTCGACCGCCATGCCTGGGCGCCACCGCCGGCGTCGCCTTGGGCGAACTACCAACCATGGCCGACCAGGGCCCAGTCAGGAATACCACACATGGCCACCCGCTCACCGTCCGCACCGCCCCCGAACCTGTATCGCCGACCTGAGATCGCAGCGCCGCCAACCGTCGGCGGCTCGCTGCGCCTACGCATGGATCCCTTCCCCGCCGCCCGCGGTGCACCAGCCGGCATCTGGTGGCCCTACACGACCAACCTGACAGCCGAGCTCCCCGCCCTCGTCGCCGGCCTCACCGCCTGGCTCAACGACACCGGGCACGAGCTCAAGGTGCGTCGGATCACGGTGAACCTGTCGGCCTGGACCCACGTCCCCACCCGTACCGAGATCGCCGGCCAACCCGTCCGTATCACCTGGTCCGGAACCCTCGACCCACACATCACCCGCATCGCGTGCGCGCCGGACGAGCGCACCTTCCTGCTCATCACCCTTCTCGTCCTCCCGCCCGACACGCCCTATGGGCCCGGCCGAGCCGCGATGGCCCGGGGAGGTGGCACATCCGTCCGAGGCAGCCAGCCCCGAACGCAGACACAAGAAACGCAGGTACCCACATGACACGCACCACCGAAGACCGCCACCCCGGCGATGTGACCTGGCGGCTCCTCGACGACGGCGACCCCGACGAGAACAACGAGGACACCGCGCCACTCGCACACCGCCCGGCCACCTCAGAAGCGCCAGTTCCCGCAGACGCCAACGCGCGGGCAGCGCGCCGCTGAATCCGCGGGCATACGCCGATCTGGCCTGGCACATGTCCGCTCCGCTGCCCAGCAGCTCCGTGGCACCAGCGACCAGACCGCGCCGGATGACGAAGGTTCCGAAGGCGCCGCAGGCCGGGCGGGCTCCGAGCGGAACACTCGACGGTCCAGCCCACCCCTGCAGCGCCTGGGTAGCGGATGCCCGCCATCCACGGCAGCGACCACCCTCAACCAGAACCTCATCATTGACGGGCTGCCGAGGTCCGGGGCGAGGGGGTGACGGGTGGTGGAGTCTCACCGTCCGTCCCTGGCAAAGTCCAGGCGTCTGTTCGACGCCTTTCTCGGACTCAAGCCGCGGGTATCCGGGTAGCGTCAGGGGTGTCCGACCGGCGGAGGACTCATCGGCTGCCACGATCGGTTCCACGAAGTCGTCACCGATCTCAGGGTTGTCTGTCGCGTGCTGCATCGGCAGTACCGTAAGGCGGACGGCCGATCTTCACAGAGGGGGCCGCAAATGCGGCGATTCCCGATCAGCGCCGATGTCCCACGCCTCGACGAGACGTTCGTGGTCCGACGCTTCAGGTGGTGGCTGGCCACGAACGGCCGGCGGCGGGAATGGGCCCGGCGGCGTACTGTTGCCATTGCCGCCGCCCAAGACGACCTTCGATGGCGAATCGAGCACTGGCGCTGACTCGAAAGGACGGGCGCCAAAAGGCTGTCCTGTGATGATCTTGGTGGGTTGTACGGAAGGATCTCGTGGCGGCCCGTGCTACTCAAACGACCATCGTGAGAGTACGCATCAACGCCACGCCGGCGGCGGCGCACCAAAGCCTGCTGTGTGCGCCGGCAGTCACGCAGGATCTTCCAGGACTTCACGTGCGCGACAGTGTGCTCGACCCGGGCCCCGACTCTGCGGTGGGTGGTGTGGAGGTCCTGTTTCCGCTGCGGCAGCGGCGGTTCGCCCTCACGCGGGTTGCCGTAGAGACATGATCACCGCCGGGTTGCCCTGGTAGCCGCCATCGGCCATGACCGCCGCGCCCTGGCTGGCGCTGCTGGTCGACACCGGAGTCGGTCAACGCCCGGCAGTCGTTCCAGTTTCCGGGCAACGGATCCCCGACAGCAACGGTCAGGTGGTCACCGGTTTCTGCCGACGCGGCGAGAGGGTTGCTGAGTGGTGGGGGCGACCGCTTGGCAGCGTTGGGCTCCGGGAATTGCGCCAGGAGTCGCTCACCCGAACCATACGTTCGTCGGTGCACGGCGGATGGGGACGCGTGGCGCGGATCGTCGCCAGACGATCCAGGTCAACCCGTTGATGGCTCGCGCACGTGAAGGCGGATTGCGGAGGGCACATGAGCGTGGCGCGGGAGCAGCGGGTCGCAGCGACGTTCGTCGAGCTTGCCGACACACTCGTCTACGACTTCGATGTCGTCGACCTGCTGCACACTCTCGCGTGCCGTTCCGTCGAACTGTCGACATGTCGGCGGCGGGGATCCTGCTGGCCGATCCCGACGGGGCGCTACAGGTGGCCGCGAGTTCGGCCGAGCCGGTGCGATTGCTGGGGCTGTTCCAGCTGGAAAAGCGGGATGGCCGCTGTCTGGACTGCTACCGGACCGGCCGGGCCGTGGTACGACCGCGCACTCGTGCGCAGCTTCTGCGCTGAACACCACCTCAGCTACACCGAACCCGGGCCCGTCCGGTCCTACGCCATCGTTCTCAAACACCTCAACACCGTAGGCACCTCCATGTGAGACGACACCGCACCGGTCCCCGCTCGTCAGAGCCAACGCGGCCGTCTCGTCCGCTTCACCGGACCGCGCTGTCGGTGGCAGCGGGGGCTATCGACCCCAGCCCAGGCACCGAGCCTGGCTGACGGCGACCGAGAACGACGCGTACGCACCCTGGCACAGGTCCTCAGCGCACGGTGCATGGTTTCCAGTCATCGCCTGCCCTCGGATCTGGCGAGGATCTCGCTCGCACTACGGGGCGCCCACCGCGGGTCGGCCGCCAACCCCAGCGCTCGACGCCCAAGCTGTGCATCCGCCTCGCTCGGGATCACCAGAAGGAACACTGCCGTCCCGTGCCGGCAGTGGGCGACCAGCACATTGGCGAGCATCTGCCTGTTCCACCCGATGGGCACCTCGTTCCAGGTGTGATCCGGGTGAGAGTCCCAGTCGGCCCAGGACAACCGCAGCCATTCGATCAGCCCGAAGCGGCGTTGCAGCGGCGGGAACAGCTCCCGGAGCCCGCCGTCCAAGTTACGCGACCGCGGCCACCAAGCCCCGTCCACTTCGCCCACACCCCGGAGGGGCGCAAACGCCAAGCGCAGCAGTGACCCCACGACATTCCCCTCGCAACGGTGAAACGGCGAGCCTTGTTGCCGGACTGGCTGGGGCCGCGTGTCGTGGTCTGGGACACTCAGTCTCCACTGAGGCGACCTGCACCGGAAGCCGGGATGCCCAGCTCTCCAGGTACCAACCATAGACCTGGCAGACCTGGTCGGAGCCAGGGCGAGCCTGTTGGCTTGGCCATGAAGACTGCAATGGACGGCCGGCGCAGAGGCGGTGTGACCGGCGGACGCGGGGCGTGGTGAGGGCTGCGGGCGACGTGCGATGCGGTGACGCGGTTCGGACAGTTCCGCATCACCGCCGAGTCAGTCCACCAGAGGAGGGTCCTTGGCCGCTCGTTGTGGAGTGGTAGGGGACGCCATGTCGGTTGGTGCGGCGCCGCTCATCGCGGCGGCCCCAGGCGTGGGGAACAACGCCGTGATCCCCGCTGCTGATCACTCGGCGGAAATGTCGGCAGTACCGTCAACGACGTCGCGGGCGAGGGCGGTGAGGCTGTGGTGGTGGGCGCGGGCGTACCCGCGCAGTGCGGCGAAGGCGTCGTCCATGGACATAGCGCCGCGCTCGGCGAGGACGCCCTTGGCTTGCTCGATCACGATGCGGCTGGTGAGCGCGGTCTGGAGTTGATCGGAGACAAGAACGCCGTGATCGATCGTGCGGTGTTGGAGGATGCCGATCGTGGCCACGTCGGCGAGCGCTTGTCCGAGCTGCGCGGCGTCGGTATCCGCCTTGTCCGGCTCAACGTTGAGGAGGGTCAGGACTCCGACGATGTGGTCGCGGAGCCGCATCGGGAGCGCGTGGGCAGCGTGGAACCCGCACTCGTTGGCCGCCGCGGCGAACCGTGGCCAACGTGCGCGCTCGGCATCCAGGTTCGTGCAGATCACGGGTTCGGCGGTGGTGATGCAGTCGATGCAGGGCCCGTCACCGGTCTGGACCGCGAACTGTTCGAGAAGTCTGGTGTGCCGATCGGAGGCCGCGGCAACCTGAAGCTCGCCGCGCTGGTCGCGCAGGATGACGGCGGCTCCGTCGACGTTCAACAGGTCGGTCGCGTGCGCGGTGAGCATGGTCAGGAAGGTCGCGATGTCGAAGTCGGCCACGAGTGTGTCCGCCAACGCGACGAAGGCGCGGAAGGTCCGGTGTGCACGGTCGAGGGCTGTTTCGTCGGCGTTGTCTCGCAAGCGTGTCATCCGCTGGCTTCCTTGCTGGAGGGCGGTTGCCCGCTGCGACTGTTGCCGTGGCGGCCGAACAGTTCGTCAGGGTCGAGGGCCTGGTTGGCGAGGTCGTGTGCCACATCGGACATTCGCCGTCCGCTGCCACGCGCGTAGCGGCGGAGCAGCGTGTACGCCTCGTGCATGTTGAGGTTGCCGTGTTCGGCGAGGACGCCCTTGGCCTGCTCGATGACGGTACGGCGGTGCAGGGTCGCCTGGAGTTGCTCCGACACGATCTCCTCGCGGGACACCGCACGCTGTTGCAGGATCCCGATCGTCGCCACATCGGCCAACGCCTGACCGAGCTCGACGCTGGCCTCGTCGATGTCGCCTGGCTGCGCCCTCAACAGTGTCAGCGCACCGATGATGTCGTCGCGTAGCCGCATGGGCACGGCGCTCGCGGAACGGAACCCCGCGTCGACGGCGAGTCCGGCGAACTCCGGCCACCGGCCGGTGTCGGCGGACAGGTCCGGGCTGGCGATCACCCGGCCGCTGTGTACGCAGTCCAGGCAGGGGCCCTGCCGGGTCTGCGCGGCGAACACCTCCACCAGGCCGGAGTGCTCGGAGGAGGCGGCTGCCGGGCGCCATCCGCCGCGCTGGTCGGTCAGGATCACCCCGGCGGCGTCCACTTCCAACAGCTCGACCGCGCGCTCGGTGAGCGTGCCGAGGAAGTCGACAACGTCGAAGTCGGCGACCAGGGTGTCGGCCAACGACACGAACGCGGTCGCTAGGCGTTGGTCCCGGGTCTTACTCATCGCAGACGACCTTTCCTCACCGCGCGTCATGATGTTTCCGATTCGGGTTGGAAGCGCAGGGTGCGTCGGACCACTCGGCGCGCAACCTCGGTGATGGGCAGGTCGTGGGTGTAGGCGTATCCCCGCAGCCGCATGAGCGCCACGTCGGTCGTCGAGCCCAACTGCACCTGGATCATGCCCGCCGCCTGGTGTACCTCGGCGTGCGGATCGGCCAACCAACTCAGATCCGCGATCGCGTGCCCGTCGAGTTCCTGCACGATCTGCTCGGTGGCCAGATCCGTCAGAATCAACGCGTCCGCCAGCTGCGTGCGGGTCAAAGGCCCAGGCGCGTCCCGGTACAGATCCAGCGACCCCAACCGCACGACCCCGATCTGCAGCGGGAACGAGAACACCGCCGCTGCCCCGAGAGCGACTGCGGCGGGGGTGAACGCCGGCCACCGCGACTCCGCCGATGCCAGATCGGCCACCAACACCGGCCCGCCGGACTCGAACGTGTCCAGGCACGGCCCCTCGCCGACGGTCAGCTGCAGATCCTCCAACGCCGCGCTCGTCTCGTTCGTCGCGTGCACGAGTCCGCGACTCGGATGAGCATCGCCGTCTTCGTTGTGGACCAGACGGGACAACACAGTCGCGCCGGCCCCCGAGACTGAAACCTCCGACACGCACCGCGCGCACACCAGCCCCACCGCCGAGCCCGACGAAGCGTCGCGGTCAGCGGCCAAGAGGGACTGCAAGCGTTGGCGCCGCCTGGCCACCATGGAGCCCCCCGCCCTCCGGATTCCCTTCCAGCCTAATCCGATGCGACCCAGTGGGAACCCGGCGGTCGGCCATGTTTTGCCGATCTTGGGGTGGATCGGTCTTCGGTGTGGCACGGGCTGCGGCCGACCCCTTGCCTTCGGCTCGCTCGGCGCCCTGGCAGGCAAGGTAGAAGGCGAGCTCGGTTCCGTCGACACCACCACGACCAAAACGACATGTTGAATACACCCGCTGCCCATCATCCCGGCGCCGAGGGCGGTGGGCGGCACCGATCGCGCTGCTGTCAGCTCGATGACACTGCGGGTTCGAGCCTGCGTGACTCGACAGCTGCACGTCCGCTGCAGGCGCAGGCGGGCGAAGCGCCTACGTCGCTGCGCCAAGAGGTAGGGACCGTCGCGTGTTCCGGCTCGCGGTGCCGCGGACGATGCCGCCGCGTCACCTTCCGGTAGGTGCTGAGTCCGGGGTCCGCCCCAGCTACCACCGCGGGATGTGCCCGTCGCTGTTACCGCGTCCATCGGGTTCTCCACCCCCGGACGATGGTGTCGTGGCCGGCGCGGGCGGCTCGCCCAGTCGAAGTAGTTCGGTCAGCCGCTCGGAATGATCATGGCCACCTCTTTCAGGGGCGGCTGTCTCACCAATCGTCTCAGCACTCGGGCCCGAGACTGGCGGACGTTACTGCGCCGGCGCGAGCATCTGACTGCGCACCGCCCAGCACACGCGCCGGACGCAGACGCTGTCGCTCGCGCTTGTGCACGCATTCCCTGTCACTGTAAGGAGATCGCCATGTCTGCACCTGTTGGATCTGTGTACTTCCGGTGCCGTTGCCGTACCGCTGACGGTGAGGCGCTGGGTAGCTTGTGCCCGAGGCGGAAGAAGGCTGGGCATGGGACCTGGTCGTTTCGCATCGAGCTGCCGAAGGACCGTGCCGGGAAGCGACGACCTCGCCGCCGGGGCGGCTACCCGGACGAGACTGCGGCGCACACTGACCTGGATCATGTTCGCGCGCTGTTGGCGATGCCGGAGCCGGGTGATGAGGCGACCGCGGCGATCGTGGGCGACATTCTGGAGGCGGCGATCGCTGACCGGCAGCCGCTTCCCACCACCGAGGAGGTACGCCGGCGGATCCGGTCCGGGCTCGGCCCGGGTGACTATCCGCTGGTTGGCGAGTTCCTCGATCACTGGTTGGCCGACCGGAAACGGCGCGGGAATCTGTCGATGTCGACGTTCCGCACCTACGAGGCTGCGATCCGGCTCTACCACCGGCCATATCTGGGGCATCTGCGGCTGGATCGGTTGCGGCGCTGGCACATCCTTGACGAGTTGGACGAGATCGACACGTTCAACGCCCAGCTGTACACGATGCGCGCCAGCAGCGATCCCGCCCTCCGTGCGCTGGTGCGCTACCGGAAGCCGGCCGGGCCGACCACGGTGCGGCACCACATGCGGGTCCTGCACGCGGCGTTGAACTCGGCCGTGGCCGAGCATCTGATCGCCTCGAACCCGGCCGAGCATCTCGATCTGCCGTCGGGCAGCGACAGCCGCGCGCTGCTGTGGACGGACGAACGGGTCGAACGCTGGGAAGCCACCGGGCGAGTCCCGGGGCGGGTGATGGTGTGGACGCCCGAGCAGACCGGCCGGTTCCTCGACTACGCGATTGCCGACCGGCTGTACGCGCTGTGGTACCTGCTGGCGTTCGTCGGCTTGCGCCGCGGGGAAGCCTGCGGGCTGGAGCGCGGGGATGTCAGCCGCCGCACCAACACGATCACCATCCGCCAGCAGCTCCTGCTGGACGGGTGGACGCCGGTGCTGTCACAGCCGAAAACGGCTGGCTCGGCTGCCACGGTCCCGATCCCGGGCGAGGTGACCGACATCCTCACCGCACACGACATCGCCTGCGGCATGGCCCGCCACGAGGCCGGCACCGGGTGGCACGACAGTGAACTGCTGTTCACCGAAGCGGACGGCGCCCCGCTGCACCCGCAGAAGTTGTCCCGCCAGTTCTCCCGGATGGCGCGGGAGGCGGGGCTTCCGCCAATCTCCCTGCACGCCCTGCGGCACGGGGCGGCGACGCTGGCGTTGGAGGCCGGTACCGACATGAAGGTCGTGCAGGCGATGCTGCGCCACACGATGCAGTCGACCACCCTCGATCTGTACACGACGGTGTCCGACCAGCTCGGCCGGACCGCAACCAGCAACGCCATCGGCATCGTCCCGCGGAGCACCTGACCTCCGCACGCCGTCCCGCACGGCGCGGCGGTCGTGGCCAACAGACGGCCAACAGTTTCCCACAGGCCACCAACACCGGGTGGTGCTGTGAGCTTCGGCGGCTACGCTGCCCGCTTCCCCCCGCACCAACGCACCACCATCACGCCGCATCCGCGGCGGGCCCGGCGTCTGACTCGCCACCACCGGCACCCCCGGTAGGTCTGCGAACAGCACCGCCCGCCGTCGTTGCGGCCCTCGGTACCGGACGCAGCACGCGTCCGGCGCTCGCCCATGCCCATCTCCCCCAGGCCATCGCGCCACACGAGACCGGGCATTGCCCGTCTGCGACCGGAGCCGCGTGCCCCGGCGATTCCGCCTGCGCTCACGCGCACACCC
>NZ_BOMB01000007.1 GCF_016861975.1 Actinocatenispora rupis
GAAGCGCCGGAAGATCGGTCCGTAAGGGCCTTGATCTTCCGGCGCTTTTTCTATGCGCTGAATACGGTGCCTGGGTACTGGGAGCTGCGCGGGAATCGTTGCCCGGGGTACCGCCATCAGATCGAGCGGTACCCCGGGGACAGGTCATGCGCGACGGCGACGGCGGGCCAGGAACACCGTGGTGAGGCCGGCGGCCAGGAGCGCGATGGCGGTGGCGACCAGGGCGGTCAGCTTGCCGCCGGTGACCGGCAGCGTCGGAGCTGCGGGCTTGGTCGCCGCGGCCTGTACGACCGGCGGGCTGGTACGGGGGCCGGTGTTCGTGGTGGGGGTCGGTACGGGGGTGTTGGGGCAGGAGGACGAGGCGGCCTCGGGGGCGCGCCGGGTCTTCGCCTCGGTGCTCTCGGAGCCGTAGCCGCCCTTGCTGCTCGTCGGGGACGGGCAGGCCGGCGGTGCGCTGGCGTCGGCGTCCGCGCCGCAGTGGCCGTTGGTACCCACTCCGACTCCGGCCACGCCGACGCCGTTGCCGCAGACGTTCACGGGCGCCTGGACGGGCGCGTGTACCTGCGTCCCGTTGCCGACGCCGGTGTTGCCGCCGGACGTGTCGGCGGCGTACGCGGCGGTCGGCAGCGCCAGGGCGAAGCCGGCGGCGATGACGCCTGTGGCGACGGCAAGTCTTCTGGTGTGGCGCATGTGCTTCCCTTCGGATCCGTACCCGGCGCGGGTGGACGGCGCGGTTGCCGCGTCCGGTGCCGGGGCTCGGCGAGAGTGCTCTCGGCCTGCTAACGGACCAGGCGTACGACGGAAACGGGGAGTAGGAAAGCAAGTGCGAAGCGTGATTGTGTTCACGCGGGCAGAGTCCCGCAACCCGGTCTGCTCGGGTATTTCGGCAGGTCAGGTTCGGATCGGGTAAATCGCCGCGAAGTGCCGGGCGGTTACCGTACGGGTGCCTCGGTCGGCAGTCCGGCGGCCTTGAGTACCTTCTTGCGGGTGCGCCGGGGCAGCCGGTCGACGTACACGAGGCCGTCGAGGTGGTCGGTCTCGTGTTGGAAGCAGCGCGCGAGCATGCCGGAGCCGTCGTAGCTGACGGGTTCGCCGGTGCGGTCGACACCGACGACGCCGGCGTACGCGGGGCGGGCCAGGTCGGCGTGCTGTCCGGGTACGGAGAGGCAGCCCTCGCTGTCGTCGTCGAGCTCGCGGGGCAGGTCGGGGAGCACCAGGGTCGGGTTGACGATGTGGCCGACCTGGTTGGTGTCGGTCTCGTCGGGGCAGTCGAAGACGAACACCCGCAGGTCGACGCCGATCTGGTTGGCGGCGAGGCCGACGCCGTCCGCCGCGTACATGCTGGCGAACATGTCGTCGATGAGGGCGGCGAGGTCGTCGTCGAAGGTGTCGACGGGGCGGCAGGGGCGGTGCAGGACCGGCGTGCCGTAACGGATGATCGGTCGTGCGGTGCCGGTCGTGCTCATCTCCACCTCGCTGCTGTACGGACCCCGGCCATCGTACCGGCGGCGGAAAGCGGAAGGGCCGCCCCGGTTGCTGCCGGGACGGCCCTTCGCGAGGTGGTACGGGTGGGTCAACCGCGCGAGGCGTGCTGCACGTACTTCGCGCCGTTGGGGGTACCGAGGCCGGTCACGTCGTCGTAGCCGCGGGCCGCGGCCAGCGACGAGTCGTGGTCGAACGTGACGAGCGCCGAGCCGGACGGGGTGGCGACCGCCACCGGCGTCCGCTGCGGCAGTACGTCCCGGTACGCGCTGGACTTGTACATCGAGTACAGCATCGGGTTGGCGAAGCCGATGGCCACGTGCCGGTGGGTGCTGGCGACGGCCTGGACGCCGGCGAACAGCGGGCACGCGAGGCTGGTGCCGCCCCACGTCTCGACGGTGTACGTGCCGTCGATGGTGCGGCCGACCGCCATCCCCGTGTACGGATCGGCGAGGGCCGCCACGTCCGGGACCACGCGGGCCGGCGTGCCGCCGTACGCGCGGGAGAGGCTGGACGGGACGACGCCGCGCTGGTAGCGGGGCTGGTCGAACAGGGTGCTGGTGCCGCCGCCGGCGCCGAACACGAACTCGCCGGGCGGGGTGCTCGCGTACGCCGCCGGGTTCTGCGTGTAGTCGACCTTGGCGACGTCGGTGCCCCAGCCGGTCTCGAACTGGTACGAGTTGTCGCTGCCGAGCGCCATGCTGGTGCCGCCGACCGCCGTCACGTACGGGTCGGAGGCGGGGAAGTCGGGCTGGGCCGACGGGGTGTTGCCGGCGGTGACCTCGTCGCCCGAGTCGCCGGACGAGAAGTACATGCCGATGCCCTCGGCGGCGGCCTGGACGAAGATGGTGTGCTCGGCCTTGACCGAGCTCGCCGGGATGTCCTCGCCGGTGTTGCCCCACGAGTCGGAGACGATGTCGGCGGACCGGTTCTGGATGATCCAGTTCAGCGCCTCGTCGAGCCCGGTGTCGCAGTTCTTGGCGCCGACGTACCTGATGGTGGCGCCGGGGGCGGTGGCGTGGGCGGCCTCGACGTCGATGGCCTCCTCACCGTTCCAGCCGTCCTCGCCGCCGCACTCGTCCTGCATGTCGAACGGCTTGAAGACCTTCTCCGAGTACTGGCCGGCCGCGTACGCGCCCTGCCCGTTCTCCTGCGCGTACCGGTCGGCGTCGGCCTGCATGGTGGGCGAGGCGTACGCGTCGACGATGGCGACGGTGGTGCCGCTGCCGTCGGTGCCCTTCGCGATGGGGCCCTTCACGCCGTACCCGGACTGGAGCTGGTCCGGCGTGTAGCCGCAGAGGTACGTGGGGAACTCGGTCCGGCCGTACGCCTTGGGCAGGGTCTGGTGGTGCTCGCCCCAGAAGGTGGAGCACTTCGCCGGGGCCGGAGCGGCGCTGGGTGCGGCGCTGCGGGTCTTGGCGCTCGCCGGGTCACTGGCCCGGTGGTGGAACGGGGTGCGCAGCGGCGCGGTCTCGGCCAGCCCGTTGACGGACAGCACGAGGTTCGCCACCGAACTCGGCAGGGTCGCCTGCCGGCTCGGCGCCCGCAGGCTGTGTCCCTTGTACCGGTAGGTCGACAGGGTGGTGCCGAACGCCTTGTCGAGCTGGGCGACGGTACCGCTGGCGTCGATGTACCGGTTGCCGGCGGCGGTGCCGTCGACGCTCAGCCCCTGGCCCTTCAGGTACGAGCTGACCTGCTGGACGCTCGCGTCGCTGGGGGCGAAGCGCTTGTTGAACTGGGCGGGGCTGAGGTAGTGCCCGTACTGCCGGTTGCCCGGGGTGGACACCGCGGTGGCGAGCCGTTCCGCGGAGTCGGCGTCGCGCAGGTTGAGGAACACCTGCACGCCGACCCGGTCGGACGACTGGGGCGTGCCGGACCGGTTGGCGGACGTGGCCCAGGCAGGCGTACTTCCCGGCACGGCGTGCCGGATCGGTGCGGCGGTCGCGGCGCTCGCTGCGAACGGCAGGACCAGCGCTGTGGCGCCGGCCGCGATCGCGGCGCGTCGGATGAGGGTGTGCCGCATTGGTCTCCTTCCGTGTACTCGAAAGGGGTGAGCGGTGCGTGTCGACCGCGAAACGGGTCTATCTCCCCGTGGTGGCCGTTCCGCTCGAATCCCGGAAGTATCAGATCGGTGGCCTACGTGCCTTGTCAAGGGAAGTTTTACCCATGTCCGGCCACGGATCAGGCACAACCGCGATTCCCATGTGGACGGTCGTGTCGTACGAGCGTGGATCGAAGGGGTGGGGCCAGACCCACCCGCGCCGTGGGGGTCGATGCATTACCGCCGGGCACGCCGGACCGTACCGTGGTGCTCGGCGGGTGGCGCGGACAGGCGCGGCAGTCCGTTTGAGGAGGGGCGATTCGTGACTGAGCGGCGGTTGGAGATCGACGCCGTGTCGAAACGGTACGGCGACGTGGTTGCGTTGTCGGACATGACATTCGACGTACGTGCGGGCGAGCTGTTCGGGTTCGTTGGCAGCAACGGCGCCGGGAAGACGACGACGATGCGCATCGCGCTCGGCGTACTGGCGGCCGATTCCGGTGTGGTGCGGTGGGATTCCCGACCGGTCACAGTGGACACCCGACGCCGGATCGGGTACATGCCGGAGGAACGCGGCCTGTACCCGCGGATGAAGGTCGGCGAGCAGCTGGAGTACCTGGCGGAGCTGCACGGGATGTCGCGGTCCGCGGCGCGGAGTTCGGCGCGGCGGTGGGCGGAGCGGCTCGGGGTGTCCGGCCGGCTCGGCGACGAGGTGCAGAAGCTCAGCCTCGGCAACCAGCAGCGCGTCCAGCTGGCCGCCGCGCTGGTACACGATCCGAGCATCCTGATCCTGGACGAGCCGTTCTCCGGGCTGGATCCGGTGGCGGTGGACGTGATGAGCGACGTGTTGCGGGAGAAGGCCGCGGAGGGCATCCCGGTGGTGTTCTCCAGTCACCAGCTGGATCTGGTGCAGCGGCTGTGCGACCGGGTCGGCATCGTCCGAAGTGGACGGATGGTGGCCTGCGGGCCGGTGGCCGAGCTGCGCGCCGGCGGTACGGCACGGCTCGTGGTCGGTGCGCCGGACGCGCCGAACGGTTGGGCCGCAGGCATTCCCGGCGTCTCGGTCGCCGAACACCGGGACGGTACGACGGTGCTGGAGCTGGCGGCCGGCGCGGACGACCAGGCGGTACTGCGGGCTGCGCTGGCCACCGGGCCGGTGCACGAGTTCGCCCGGCGGCTGCCGTCGCTCACCGAACTGTTCCGCAACGTCGTCAGCGAGCACGTCGGCGGGCACACCGGTACCGAGGAGGCGCGGGTATGAACATCAGCGCGACACGAGCCGTACGCCTGGTCGCGCGGCGGGAGCTGGCGACCCGGTTGCGTTCCAAGGCATTCGTCATCAGCACACTCATCATGCTGGTGTTCATCGGCGGGTACATCGTGCTGATGAACGTCATCGGCAGCAGCTCGAACCACAGTACGGTGGGGTTCACGCCGGCGACGGGATCGCTTGCGGTGTCGGTGAAGTCGACCGGCAAGGCGGTCGGCGAGGACATCACGACGCGGACGGTGTCGGAGGCGGCCGGCCGGAAACAGGTCTCCGACGGGAAACTGGACGCGCTCGTCGTCGGCGGCCCGGGCGACTTCACCGTGGTGGTGAAGAAGAGCCTGAAGTCGGGCCTGGCGAACACGTTCAACGTACTGGCCCGGCAGGAGGCGCTGAACACGCAGATCCGTTCCCTGGGCAAGGATCCGGCGGACGTGAACCGCGCGGTGGCGTCGGCGTCGGTGCACGTGCAACCGTTGCAGCCGGCCGGGGAGTACCAGACGCAGCGGCTCGTACTCGGGATCGTGGCCGTGGTCCTGCTGTACATGTCGTTGATGATCAACGGGCAGGCGGTCGCGCAGGGCGTCGTCGAGGAGAAGTCGAGCCGGGTGGTGGAGCTGCTGCTGGCCACCGTACGGCCGTGGCAGTTGATGGCCGGCAAGGTACTCGGCATCGCGGTCGTGGGCCTGGTGCAGATGATCGTGTTCGCCGCGGTCGGGTTGGGGCTGGGCCTCGCGACGGGGGTGTTGAGCATCCCGGCCGCGCTGCTCACCGGCACCGCGGTGTGGACGATCGTCTGGTACCTGATCGGCTTCTTCATGTACGCGGTGATGCTGGCCGCGGCGGGCGCGCTGGTGTCCCGGCAGGAGGACGCGAACAGCGTGGTCACCCCGGTGCTGATGCTCATCATCGTGCCGGCCGTGATCGGCTGGTCGGTGATCCCGGCGAACCCGGACAGCCAGCTCGGCCACGTACTGTCGATGATCCCGCTGTTCTCGCCGATGCTGATGCCGATGCGGATCGCGCTGGGGGTGGCGCCCGCGTGGGAGATCGCGCTGTCGGTGGTGCTGTCGGTGGCGCTGGTCGTCGGACTCGTGGCGCTCGCCGGCCGGGTGTACCGCAACGCGGTGTTGCGCACCGGTGCCCGGGTCAAGCTGTCCGACGCGCTGCGCTCCGCCTGAGCCCGCCCGGCCGAGCCGGCCGGTCACCGCGGCCCCGGGGTCCGACCCCGGGGCCGCTGCCGTGCCCTGACGTAGGGTCGGCCCATGCGCTATCGATCTCTGGGTACGTCCGGGCTTGAGGTCTCCGTGGTCGGGCTCGGCTGCAACAACTTCGGCCGCAAGGTGGACCTGGCCGGTACGCGTGCGGTGGTGGACGCTGCGATCGACGCCGGCATCACGCTGCTCGACACCGCCGACATGTACGGCGGGGGCGGGGTATCGGAGCGGTTGCTCGGCGAGGTGTTGCAGCACCGGCGGGACCGGGTGGTGCTGGCCACCAAGTTCGGGCACCAGGGCTTCGACATGGGGTACGGCCCGGCGGCCGGCGCCAAGGGCGGCCGGGCGTACGTGCGACGCGCGGTGGAGGCGTCGCTGCGCCGGCTGCGTACCGACCACATCGACCTGTACCAGATGCACACGCCGGACCCGGTGACGCCGATCGAGGAGACGCTGGCGGCGCTGACCGAGCTGGTCGCCGAGGGCAAGGTCCGGTACGTCGGGAACTCGAACTTCGCGGGCTGGCAGATCGCCGAGGCGGCGCACGTGGCGCGGGCCGGCGGGTACGTGCCGTTCGTGTCGGCGCAGAACCTCTGGTCGCTGCTGGACCGGGAGGCGGAGCGCGAGGTCGTACCCGCGGCGCGGCACTACGGTCTCGGCGTCCTGCCGTACTACCCGCTCGGCAACGGCCTGCTGACCGGCAATGTACGCAAGGGTCGGGCGCTGCCGGCAGGCAGCCGCATCGCCGAGCGCGCGCACCTGGCGACGGAGGAGCGGATCGACACGGTGGAGCGGCTGGCCGCGTGGGGCGAGAAGCGCGACCGGTCCGTGCTCGACGTCGCGATCGGCGGGCTGGCCGCGTTCCCGGGCTGCGGCTCGGTGATCGCCGGCGCCACCACCCCCGAGCAGGTGTACGCGAACGCCGCGGCCGGCGACTGGGAGCCCACGGCCGAGGAGCTGGCCGAGATCCGCGAACTGATCGGGTAGCTCTCCGCAGTCCGGCCGGTACCGTACGGGGCCGGGGTGGGCCGGCATTTCATTCTGTGCGGACCTCTAGGGAATGATGGGGGGCCGGACGAGCGGGAGGAGGAGCCGGTGCGCTTCGAGGTGTCACGGGCGCTGGACTCGATCGAGCGGCGGCTGACCACGGATCCGACGCTGGCGCGGGCGGTCGTCGACCTGGCGCCGATCGTACGGATGCAGGAGCTGGACGGCGGTCGGCCGATGTTCCTGCTCCGGCTCGGCATGGTGATCGACGCGCTCGGCCAGTCGCTCGGCGAGCCCGGCGCCCGGGTGTACGTGGTGGTCGACCGGGCGCTCACCTCCGACCTGGAGCTGACCTCCAACGAGAAGATGGTGCTGCGCCGCTGGTCCGACGACGGGCTCGTCGAGACGCTCGGCGAGGTCGACGACCGGGTACTGGAGCTGGCGGCGTACACGGGGCTGCCGGTGATCACCCGGGACGACTTCGCGCGGTTCGCCGGCCGGCATCCGTGGGTGCAGGCGGCGCCGTTCCTCGTACCGGTCGCCGGGGTCGGCGGCGCGGCGCTCATGACGCGCCCCAACTCGTCCCCGCAGTCCCGCCCCACACCCGACCCTGCCACCCAGGGCGTCCTCTCCCGCTACTGGCGCTGCAACGAGCCCGGCTGCGTCCTCTTCGGTACTCCCGGCCCGGCGCAGCCGCCGCCCCGGATCCGCGGTGGCCGGGCCGTGTGCCCGCGGCACGACGCGCCGATGCAGGACGCCGGGCCGCGGCTGGCGTCGGTACAGCTGACGATCTGGGTGGGCGGCGAGGACCGCGGCCGGTTCCCCGTCACCGCCGGGGCTCCCGTCGTGGTGGGCCGCTCGCCGGACGGCCCGGGTGGGATCCGGCTCGGCGAGCTGCTCGACGACGAGGCCGTGCAGTGGGTCAGCCGTAACCACGTCCGGTTCGACCTTGCCGGAACCGCGCTCACCGTCACCGACACCAGTACCAACGGCACCCTCGTACGGACGCGGTCCGGGCCGGACGCCGTACCGGGTGAGGTGACGTTGAGCCGCGGCCAGCAGTACGTGCTGGACGAGTGGGACGTGGTCGAGCTGCACACCGGTGTCGCGCTGGGGCGTGCGGACCGGCAGCCGCGGCGGGCGTCGGCCGAGGACGCGCCGGTGATGGCGGAGGCGCCGACCATGGCCATCCGGCTGCCTGGCCCCGGCCAGTCGCTCTGAACGCGTCCGCGCCTGCCGTACGGGCGCCGGGTTCGCCGCCGCGCGGCCCGCTGACGGTGGTGGCGCGGCACGGCGCGCGGATCGGCCGGGCGGGGTGTGATCGGGATTCGGGTGATGCGGGAGAGGACACCGTCCGCTCCCGCGCCTTCTGTCGCCACGAGGGCGAAACCGTTGGTACACAACGGAACCGGGCACCGCGCCGGCGTACCGACCGGGCGGGTGCCGTACCACAAGGTCGTGGCGCGGGCGCGGAACGGTGGCCCGGCGGACGATCCGGGGTCGATGGCGCGCCCGTGTGCCCGGCCGGTGCGGCGGTTCGGGCGGAGGCGGATCGACCCCGGTGGTTGTCGGGGCTGCGCGGGAGTGTGGGGGAACTTAGCGGGGGAGCGGAGCGGTCTGGTCGACCGCGACCCCGGAGGTACGGACGGAGACGGTGCGACGCACCACGCGCTGACCGCGCGGACCGAGCTCCCAGCCGGTGAGAAGAAGCCACGCGGCGCGCTCGGCCGGTCGGCCCTGCGCGGCGTCCACAGTGGACGGAAGTGGCGGCTCGGTGATCAGGAGGCGGAGGGGTTGGTCACGGAACTGCGGCGAGGCGTCACCGGTGAGGTGGACGGTCTGGCCGGGTTGGGGGACGATTCCGATCATCACGGGGACCATGGTGCCCCTTATCGTCCAGCCTGCCTAGCCCGTCGTTAACCTTCACCGGGAACACTCAGGAGTGCATGACGCTTCGCGGGAACCAGGGTACGCAGGGTGATCCCGATGAGCAGCGCGACCGCCACCAGACCCCCCGTGTACGCGATGGTTGCCGGCCAGCCGCCGTGGCCGTACGCGAGGCCGCCGACCGAACCGCCGACGCTGCTGCCGAGGTAGTAGCAGAGGAGGTAAACGGCTGCACCGTGGGCTTTTCGGGCCCGGCCACGGGCGCCGGCCCAGCCGCTCGCCACCGCGTGCCCGGCGAAGAACCCGCCGGTGACGACCACCAGTCCGAGTACGACGAGGGGCAGGTTGGTGGACAGGGTGAGCGCGAGCCCGGCGAGCGTCACGACGGCCGTGACCCAGAACACCCGGGGCCTGCCGTACCGGTCGGCGAGGCGGCCGGCGAGGGCGGAGGACACCGAACCCGCCAGGTACGTGACGAAGATGAGTCCGACGACCGTGGCGGACAGGTGGAACGGGGCGGCCAGCAACCGGAACCCGAGGAAGTTGTACACCGTCACGAAGCAGCCCATCAGCAGGAAACCCACCGCGTACAGCCGGATCAGGCCGGTGTCGGTGAACGCGCGGCCGACGGTGGCCGCGAGATGCCTGGCGCGCAACGGTTCCGGCGTGAAGCGGCGGGACGCGGGGATCGCGAGCCGGAAGATCAGCGTGCAGCAGAGCCCGAGTACGCCGATGACGGCGAGCGCCCAGCGCCAGTCGGCGACGTCCGCGACCAGGCTGGCGACGAGCCGCCCGGCCATGCCGCCGATGCCGTTGCCCGCGACGTACAGGCCGGTGGCGGCGCCGAGCGAGGACGGATGCACCTCCTCCGCCAGGTACGTCATCGCGACGGCCTGCAACCCGCCGAGCGCGATCCCTTGCAGCGCACGGAAAACGAGCAGCATCCCGAAACTCGGCGCGAACGCCGCGGCGAGCCCGAGTACGCCGGCGACGAGCAGCGAGACGGTCATCATCCGGATCCGGCCCACGGTGTTGGACAGCGCGGACAGCGGGATGATCGAGATCGCGAGCCCGCCGGTGGCCACCGACACGGCCAGGCTCGCCCGCGCCGGATCCAGCCGGTACGTCCCGGAGATGGCCGGCAGCAACGCCTGCGCGCAGTACAGGAGGGTGAAGGTGGCGAGGCCGGCGGCGAACAGGGCGAGCGTGATGCGGCGGAATCCGGTGCTGCCACGGCGATGCGCCTCGCCGATCGTGGCGTCGCCGCGCCGGGGCGCGACGGTCGCGCGGACGTCGGTGGCGGGGCGGGGATCGGAGGGCTCGGCACTCACCCCGCCGACGCTACTGTCGGTACATTCATCCGTCCAATACAGTGAGATGTCTGTACTCATTCACTGACGGATGGATCATTCCGATGGCCGACACCGACCCGGCGGACCTCGCCGCGGCCCTCGCGCCCCGGCTCGCCCTGCTGCGCGCCCTCGCCGCCGACGAACACGTCACCCGCGCCGCCGACGCCGTCGGAGTCCCGCAGCCCACCGTGAGCCGGTGGCTCGCCGACCTCGCCGACACCCTCGGCGGACCGGTACTGAGCCGGCACGGCCGCGGCGTACGGCTGACCCGGGCCGGTCGTGAACTCGCCGCCGCGGCCGGCGCCGCACTGTCCACAGTGGAGGCAGGAGTACGCCGCGCCGTCGCCGAGAACGACCCCGACGCCGGCACCGTCGTCTTCGCGTTCCTGCACACCATGGGCGGCGCGCGCGTCCCCGGACTGCTGCGCGCCTTCCGCACCCACCACCCCCGGGTACGGTTCTCGCTCGTGCAAGGCGCGCACGAAGAAATGCTCCACCGCGTACTCGCCGGCGACGTCGACCTCGCACTCACCGCACCACTGCCCGTCGACCACCCGCGCCTGCACGCCGCAGTACTCGAAGAACAGCCCCTCGTCCTCGCCGTGCCCGCCACCCACCGGCTCGCCGACCGCCGCCGCGTACGCATCGCCGAACTCGCCGACGAGGAGTTCATCGGCATGAAACCCGGGTACGGGCTGCGCCGCATCACCGACGACCTGTGCGCCGCCGCCGGATTCGCGCCACGGCTGTCGTTCACCGGCGAAGAGGTCGACACGATCCGCGGGCTCGTCGTCGCGGGGCTCGGCGTGGCGGTACTGCCACCAGCGGATCAGCATGCGCCGCGCGGGATGCGGGAGATCGCCATCGTGCCGCGGGCGTACCGGACGATCGGGCTCGTGTGGCCCGCGGACCGGCCTCTTTCGCCTGCGGCCGATGGGTTTCGCGACTTCGTACTGGGGTGAGACGGGGGCGGGCGGCGGGCCGGCCGAGGGGCCGGGCGCCGCCGCCCGCGATCGATCGTTTCAGTAATCGATTGTCCAATTGTTCAACTGTCTCATTGTTGAACAATTGGACAGAACCCGGTGAGTAACGCACCGACCACAACGAGTCGGCAAGTCATCGCCGGAGCGACACCTCAGCCGATCTGCACGCCGTACGTGCTGAGCGGCTCGGTCACCGGCTGGAAGAAGGTCTCCCCGCCGGAGGAGCAGTCGCCGCTGCCGCCGGAGGTCAGGCCGAGCGCGGTGCTGCCGTCGAACAGGGGCCCGCCGCTGTCGCCACCTTCGGCGCAGACGTTGGTCTGGATGAGCCCGTTGACGGTGCCTTCCTGGTAGTTGACGGTGGCGTCGAGCGCCTCGACGGATCCGCCCTGTACCTGGGTGGTGGAGCCGGACCGCTGGACGTTCTCGCCGACCTGTGCGTCGGCGGCCTGGGTGATGGGCTGGCTGCTGCCGTAGAGGTCGACTTCGCTGGGGTGGTCGACGCCGTCGGCGTACTTGACGAGGGCGAAGTCGTTGTCGGGGAACTGGCTGTCCTGGGTGGTGCCGACTTCGGTGCTCTGCCCGGAGTCGCTGTACCAGGTGCTGGCGACGTTGCCGCAGTGTCCGGCGGTGAGGAAGTACGCGCTGCTGCCGTCGGTGACGTTGAAGCCGAGGGAGCAGCGGTAGCCGCCGCCGTAGATGGCGTCGCCACCGGCGATCTTGGTACTGAAGGTGCCCTTGGTGGTCCGTACGGTGACGGCGTCGCCGTACTGGTTGGTGACGGACCGGACCTTGCTCATCTTGGTACCGGTGACGGTCCGGTCGGTGGTGACGAGGACCCGGTCGTTGCGCGGGTCGATGGCCCAGGCGGTGCCGGGGATGCGGGCGGAGCGGCCGAGTTCGGCGGTGATGCCGTGGAGGTGCGCGGCCGAGTACCGGACGAGCCTGGGGGTGAGCCCGGCCTGGCGTACTTTCGCGGCGGTGCCGGCGTCGGTCACGGTGACGATCTGGGTGCCGTGGTCGAGGTAGCTGCCGGCGGTGTGGGTGCCGAGGGTGTGGACGAGGGACTGCACGGCCTGCCGGGACGGTTGTGCGGGGGCCGCGTGTGCGCTGGCGGCGACGGCTGCGCCCATGGTCAGGGCCGCGGCGGTGACCGCGGCGGCGCGGAACGAGGTCCGTGTGGGCCTCATGTGAGCCTCCCAGGGGTTGTGGGTGCGGCTTTCGGGTGGGCCACACCCGGTCGGCTCGCACTGAATTGATCATGTTCAATGCGAGACGCCCGCAAGTATCCCTTTTGTGTTATCGATCGGCAATGTATAGATACGCTGGTATGGCCGGTGGTTATCGCCGCGGGAGCCGGGCGGGCGGGGCGGAACGGGCACCGGACATACTCGTGAGGTGGACGAACAGCCGATCTTCGAACTCGGCACCGACGGCCCGACGGTGATCGTCGCCGGCATCGACGGCTCGCCGACCTCGCTGCGCGCCGCCGCGTACGCGACGGGTCTGGCCCGCCGCCAGGGTTCCCGCCTCCTCTTCGCGTACGTGGCGCCGCTGCCGGCGCTGCCCGGCTTCGCCGCCGGGTACGTGGGGCCGTTGGAGGAGGGGTACCAGCAGATCGCCGACGAGCTGCGGCAGGAGGTCGCCGAGGCGGCGGCCGCGCGCGGGGTGGACGCGCGGTTCGTCGTGCGGCGCGGCGACGCGTACCTGGAGCTGACCCGGGTCGCGGAGGAGGAGCAGGCCGACGCGCTCGTGGTGGGTGCGTCCATGCAGGCCGGGCACAAGCTGGTCGGTTCGCTCGCCGGCCGCCTGGTCCGCGCCGGCCGCTGGCCGGTCACCGTGGTGCCGTGAGCGCGTACTCCGGCGTGACCGAGGTCGCCGCAACGCCGACGGCGGAGCCAAACGTGGTGTGCCCGGCCGGTACCGTCGCGGTCCGGTCGGATCTGGGGAGGGTGGATGACGGGGACAGGACGACGGGTGCTGGCCGCTGGCGTGGCGCTGGTGGCGGTGGCCGGGCTCGCCGCGTGCGGTGATTCGAAGGAGGACGCGGCGACGAAGGCGCTCACCGGCTTCCTCGCGAACTGGCGGGCCGGCACGCTCCAGAAGTCCGCGTACTCGGGGGCGAGCGGCGCGACCGTGGCCGCGGCGTACAAGAGGGTGGCGGGGGATCTGGCGGGCGTGCACCCGACGCTGAAGCCGGGGAAGGTGACCGTCAAGGGCTCCAAGGCGAGCGCGCCCGTGACGGTGTCGTGGCCGCTCGGCGGCAACACCTGGTCGTATCCGACGACGGTGCGGATGGTGGCGTCCGGCGACGCGTGGAAGGTGGCGTGGTCGGGCAGTACGGTCAATCCGAAGCTGTCGGGGGACGCCGCGATCACGGTGAGCCGGGACGCGGCACCGCGCGGGTCCATTGTGGACGGTGACGGAAAGCCGCTGGTGTCCGAGCAACCCGTCGTGTACGTCGGGGTCGAGCCGGACAAGGTGAAGGACCCGGCCGGGCTGACGAGGACGCTGAGCACCGCGCTGAAGACCGACCTGTCCGACCTGCCGGGGCGGATCAGGTCGGCGCCGCCGTCCTCGTTCGTGGACGTGATCACGTTGCGCCGCAACGATTACGAGGCGGTCCGCGACCGGATCCACGACCTGCCCGGCGTCCTCTTCCGGGAGGGTACGCTGCCGCTCGCGCCGACGCGGACGTTCGGCCGGGCGCTGCTCGGTACGGTCGGCGCGGTCACCAAGGAGCAGATGGAGAAGCATCCCGGCCGGTACGAGATCGGTGACCAGGCCGGGCAGTCCGGCCTCCAGGCCGCGTACGACACCCGGCTCGGTGGCAAGGCCGGTGTGACGGTGAAGGTCGGCGGGTCGGACCCGCGGGTGCTGTGGCAGCAGCGGCCGCAGGCCGGGCAGCCGCTCGCGACCACGCTCGACCCGACGGTACAGAAGGCGGCCGATGCCGCGCTCGCCACGGAGAAGAAGCACCGCACCGCGCTGGTGGCGATCCGGATCTCCACCGGCAAGGTCCTCGCCGTCGCCAACGGGCCGGACGGCGGGTCGGACGACCTGGCGCTCACCGCGTCGGTACCGCCGGGGTCGACGTTCAAGGTGGTGTCGTCGCTGGCGTACCTGCGGGCGGGGGTGACGCCGCAGACCACGGTGAACTGCCCGAAGACGGTGACGGTGGGCGGCCGGAAGTTCCACAACGAGAACTCGTTCGTCCTCGGGCAGGTGCCGTTCCACACGGACTTCGCGCAGTCGTGCAACACCGCGTTCGCGGGGCTGTCGTCGAAGCTGGGCAACGACACGCTCACCAAGCAGGCGGCGGCGCTCGGCGTCGGCGCGGACTGGAAGCTCGGCGTCGACGTCAACACCGGCTCGGTACCGGCGGCGAACTCGGCGGTGGACAGGGCCGCCGCGGCGTTCGGCCAGGGTCGTACGACGGTGAGCCCGATCGTGATGGCCGGCATCAGCGCGGCGGTGGCGCGCGGGCACTGGACGCAGCCGGTGCTGATCACCGATCCGAAGGTCACGCCGGCGGCGGACGGGCCGGCGCTGCCGGCCGCGGATGTCAAGGACCTCAAGGGAATGATGCGCGAGGTCGTCACGTCCGGCACCGCCACCGTACTGGCGAACGTGCCCGGTGGCCCGGTCTACGGCAAGACCGGGACCGCCGAGTACGGGTCGGGGTCGGAGCCGCCGAGCCACTCGTGGTTCACCGGGTGGCAGGGCGACATCGCGTTCGCGGCGTTCGTCGAGGACGGCGGTACGCACGAGAACGCGGTGGCCGCACCGCTCGCCGCGAAGTTCCTGAAGAACCTGAACGGATAGCGCGCGCCGCACGCGAAACGGCCTCCCGTCCACTGGGCGGGAGGCCGTTTGCCGTCCCCGCCACGAACACGATAGGTTCCGTTCAGTGAGATAGGCATACCAATATATGGGAGACGGGATGGCGGGGAGACGGCGCTGGCTGATCCTGGCGGTCGGGGTGTTCGCGCAGGCGTCGGCGTGCGCCTTCCTTTACGGCATCCCGTTTCTCGTCCCCGCGATGCGCTCCGCCGAAAGCCTCGACCTGGCTCAGGCCGGTACGGTCGTCGCCGGTCCCGGCGTCGGCCTGCTGCTCACCCTGATCGCCTGGGGCGCCGCCGCCGACCGGTACGGCGAGCGTGGCGTGATGGCCGTTGGCCTGGCGTCGACCGGGATCCTCGTCGCGGTCGCCGCGCTGGCCGTCCACCCGCTCGTCCCGTTCGTCGCCGTACTCGCGGCCGGTGGTGCCGCCGCGGCGAGCGTGAACGCGGCCAGCGGACGCATGGTGATGGGCTGGTTCGCCCGGCACGAGCGCGGTGTCGCGATGGGCATCCGGCAGACCGCGCAGCCGCTCGGTGTCGGCATCGCCGCGGTGTCGCTGCCCGTCCTCGCCGAACACGTCGACTTCCGTACCGCGCTGTTGCTGCCGGCCGGGCTGTGCCTGCTGGCCGCCGTACTGGTCGCGGTCCTCGCCGCCGATCCCCCGCGTACCGCCCGGGACGGGGGCGTCGCGGAGCGCTCGCCGTACCGGACGCCGACGTTGTGGCGGCTGCACGGCGCCAGCGCCCTGCTCGTCCTGCCGCAGTTCGCGATCGCCGCGTTCGCGCTGGAGTACCTGGTGCACGAACGGAACTGGGCGGCCGGCGCGGCGGGCGCGTTCCTGGCGGTGGTGCAGGTGTGCGGGGCCGCCGGCCGCATCGCCACCGGGTACTGGTCGGACCGGGTCGGCAGCAGGCTGCGCCCGATGCGGCAGCTCGCGGTGGCGAGCATGCTGGTGATGCTGGCGTTCGCGCTCGGCGACGCCGTGGCGCCGTGGCTGGCGGTCGCGGCGATCGCGGTCGGTTCGGTGGTGACGGTCGCCGACAACGGGCTCGCGTTCACCTCCACCGCGGAACTCGCCGGGCCGTCCTGGGCGGGCCGCGCCCTCGGCGTCCAGAACACCGGGCAGAACGTCGTGTCCTCGCTCGTACCGCCGCTGCTGGGGCTGGTCGTCGGCGGCTCCGGGTACGCGGTCGGGTTCCTCGTCGCGGCCCTGTTCCCGCTGCTCGCCGTCGCCGTCACCCCGGTCGCCGCGGAATCAGCCCAACCCGAACACGCCTGACCGCCGCCGGATCCGCGGTGCCGGAACGGGCCGGGCGGCGGGCGCGCCGCGGTCGGGATTCGCGCCGAATCAGCGCCCGCCGCGGCCGAGAGGTGCGCCGGGATCGGTGGCGTGTACGGGACCGGCGGTGCGGCGTGGTCAGGGGGCGGCGTCGACGATGGCGCGCAGTGCCGCCACGTGCCCGGCGTACGCGGTGCGGCCGGTGGCGGTCAGCGACAGCCACACGCGCTGGCGGGTGTCGCGGGTGGCGCGGCGCTGCGTGACGTACCCGGCGTCCATGAGGACGGCGACGTGCTTGCTGAGTACGGAGGCGGAGACGTCGAGCCGGTCCTGCACCGTACCGAACTCGGCGGACTCGACGGCGTCCAGCAGCGCGCAGATGCGCAGCCGGTTCGGCGCGTGCACGACCGGGTCGAACCGGGCCTGCTGCGCGCTCATGCCCGCGTCCGGGCGGTGCGGCGGACCACTCCGCCGAACACCAGGACGAGGGCGGCGACCAGCCCGCTGGCGGCGAACGACGGCCAGAGCGTGTCGTACGCGAGGTGCAGGATCGCGCCGGTGACCAGGATCGCGACCACGACCAGCAGGGGTGGCAGTACGTGGCGGCGTTGGACGCGCCGCAGTCGCGGGACGAACCCGATGCGCCGCACGAACGTACCGAGGACGAGGCCGAACAGGGCGGCCCAGCACACGATGCCGACCAGGGTCGCGGTGATGCCGAGGGCGGTCGCCGGCGCGAGTTCGACGACGGGGGTGACGGCGATGAGCGCCGCGAGCGACCCGAAATACCACCACGGGGGTACGGCGTGGGCGAGGGCTGCGGCGGCGTCGGCGTCCCGGAGCGCGGTGGCGGCCTCGTCCGGTCCGATCGGGCTCCCGTTGGTTTCCATGATGGAAAGTCTGCGCATCGGTTTCCATGTTGTCAAGACACGCCTTGCCGTACTGGAAACACTCGTACCCGGGTACTAGCGGCACCCGCTACCAGGGGGTCATGTCCCGCGCCGGGCCCGTGGCCTACCGTCGTGCGCGGTGGACGCATCGACGATGGACCGGGCGCGCGGGGTGATCCGCGCCGCTCGGCATGGGCTCTGGTACCTGCTGACCGCGCGCGACAGCCGGGTGCCGTGGCCGCGCGACCGGCTGCGGCTGGTCAAGTGGCTCGTACGGGTCGTGGTCGTGCTGGTGACCGCGATCCTCTCCCCGGTCGCCATGATCACCGTCAACAACGCGCACCCGCACGTGTCGCCGGGCCTGGTCCTCACTTTGGCGCTCGCCCAGGTACTGCCGCTGCCGCTCGTCGTCCGGTACCCGCTGCTCGGGTGGCGGATCGGTTTCCTCGCCGCGCTGTTCGAACCGCTCGCCCGGGTGTCGGACATGTGGGGGAGCTGGCCGTGGGATCCGGTGCAGATCCCGGTGTTCGCGGTCGCGTTCGTCGTACTCGGGCTGCGCCGGGGCCGCGCGGTGCTGTGGTGGATGTGGGCGCTGATGCTCGTGCCCCTCTTCCTGCACGTGCACACCATGGACAACCGGCTCGGCGGCACCGTCCTGCTCACCGTGGTGGCCGCGCTGCTCGACCTGGTCGGCGGGCGGTTGCGGGCGCAGCGGGCGCTCGTCGCCGAGACCGAACGTACCGAGCTGGAGAAGGCGCGCCGGGCCGTACTGGAGGAGAAGGCCCGGATCGCCCGCGAGCTGCACGACGTCGTCGCGCACCACATGTCGCTGATCGCCGTACAGGCGGAGACCGCGCGGTACCGGCGCGACGACGTGTCGGCGGGCGCGGCCGAGGAGTTCGAGTCGATCAGCGCGCAGGCCCGCAGCGCGCTCACCGAGATGCGCCGCCTGCTCGGCGTACTCCGGGGCGGCGAGGCGGCGATGCGCGCGCCGCAACCGGCCCTGTCGGACCTGGACGGGCTGGTCGCCGGGCTGCGCCGCGCGGGCGTACGGGTGGAGCTGGCCACGGTCGGACTCGACCGGGAGCTGCCGTCCCCGGTCCAGGTCTGCGTGTACCGCGTCGTCCAGGAGGCCCTGTCCAACGCCACCCGGCACGCCCCCGGCGCACCGGTCACCGCGTCCGTCACCGTCGCCGACGGCCACGTCGCCCTCCGCGTACGCAACGGGCCGGGTGCGTCCGTCACCACCGGTGGCGCCGGGCACGGCCTCATCGGCATGCGCGAACGGGTCGCCCTGCTCGGCGGTGACCTGACCGCCGGCCGCGACCCCGACGGCGGATTCACCGTCGCCGCAACGCTTCCGACCGCCAGTCCGTCCCTCGTCTGACCCGCGGTCCGCCCCGGTTTCCCGGCGGTGCCGGACCGCCGGGGCAGGGCGCCCGCGATTCATCCCCGCCCGCGATCCATCCCCGACCGCGACCCCGTCGGCCCGACCCACGCACCCACCGCCTCGCCGGCTCGACGGGTGCGCCGCCGGCGATCGGCGGTACCCGGGTGGCCCGGGGGTGAGGGCCGGGTGGTCCGGCGGGCTAGGCCGCGGGGCGGTGCGCGGCGGGGGCGGTTGTGGTCCGCGGCCCGATGCCGTACGCGGCGCGCTCCGGGACCGTCACTGGCATGACACCCACGCCCTCACCCGCCGGTATGACAACGGATCCCGCTCCGCGGGGTGACGCCCGCGACCCGGCCGCGTCCGTAGCTTTCGCCCCGGCACCGGACGGAAGGGGCGCGTGATGCGGCGTTGGCTGGTACGGACCGTCGTGGGGTTGGCATCCGCGGCAGTGATGGTCACGCCGACGGCGGGCACGCTGCTGTCGCCGGCGTCCGCGGCACCGGCGCGGGAACCGGTCGGCGCGGCGGCCTGGGACGCGCACCACCTGCCCGATCCGGTACGCACGGATCCCGTTGCGGCGCACCGGTTCCTGGCCGGTCGGGCGGACGCCGCGCGGCTGGCGCTGGAGTACCCGGGGGTGGTGGGGGGCCTGGACGGCGCGCCGGTGTCCCTGCGGTACGCGGCGAACCGGGTGGCGATGCGCGCGGCCGGCGGCCGGTACGCGGGCTGGCACGGGAACTTCCTGCTGTTCGACCCGCGCGGCAACGGCCGGGTGGCGCAGGTGTTCGGTGACCTGACGACGGCCGACCGGATCGCCGTACTCGTGCCGGGCGTGGACTCCCGCGCGGAGAACTTCGTCCGGGGGCTGGGCGGGAAGTCGTACCGGGCGCCGGCGACGCAGGCGGCGAACCTGTACCGGGCGGCGCACGACGACAGGCTCGCGGTGATCGCCTGGCTGGGGTACGACACGCCCCGCGGGGTCGGGGTGGCCGCGGCGCGCGAGGATTTGGCGGCGACCGGATCGGTTGCGCTGCAACGGTTCCTGACCGGCCTGACGGTGGTACGCCCGGGCGCGACGATCGCGCTGTTCGGGCACAGCTACGGCTCGACGGTGATCGGCCTGGCCGCGTCGCGGCTGCCCCGGCAGGTCACCGACATCGCCGTGTTCGGCAGCCCGGGCATGGGCGTGGACCGGGCCGCCGGCCTGCACACCCGGGCGACGGTGTGGGCCGGGCAGGCCGAACGCGACTGGATCGGCTGGGTACCGGCGGTACGGCTGTTCGGGCTGGGACACGGCACCCGGCCGGCCGACCCGGCGTTCGGGGCGCGCGTGTTCCCGACGGCGGACGTCCCGGACCACGACCACTACCTGGCGCCGGGCACCGACTCGCTGGTCCACCTGGCCCGCATCGCCACCGGTACGGAGGCCCGCTCGTGAACGGCTGGGTGCGTCGGGTCGCCGACGCGACCCCGGAGTACCGGGACCGGACCGTGGATCTGTTGCGGGCGTTGGCGATCGTCGGCGTGGTGCTCGGGCACTGGCTGGTCTCCGGTACGGTCTCCGACCCGGGGCAGCCGGCGCGGTTGCACGGCGCCAGCCCGCTGTCCCACCTGCCCGCGCTGGCGCCCGTGAGCTGGCTGTTCCAGACGCTCGCGCCGTTCTTCTTCGCCGGTGGGTACGCGGCGGCCCGCAGCCTGGCGCGGCGTGCCCAGGGCCGTGGTCCGTTGTCCTGGTTGGGTTCCCGGGTGCACCGGCTGGTACGGCCGGTCGCCGCGCTGGCCGCCCTCTGGGCACCGGGGCTGCTGCTGCTCGCCGCGGTCGGCGCCCCCGGCGACACCCGGCACCTGGTCTGGTCGCTGGTGTCCCATCCGATGTGGTTCCTCCTCGTGTACCTGGTGCTGACGGCGGCGACCCCGCTCCTGCTGGCCGCCGTACGCCGGGTGGGCGGTTGGGCCCTGCTGCCCCCGGTACTCGCCGTCGCGGGGGTGGATGCCTTGCGCGGCAACGGAATCCCGACCTGGCTCGGGCTCGCCGTGGTACCGGTCGGCTGGGCGGTGCCGTACCTGCTGGGCATCCTGTACGCGGACGGCCGGCTGGCCCGGTGGCACGGCGCGGTGCTGCTGGCGGCCGCGGTCGGCGGCGGCGCGGCGCTGATCGCGGCGGGCTACCCGGCCAGCGCGGTCGGCGTACCGGGTGACGCCTTCTCCAACCTCGACCCGCCGTCGCTGTTCGCGCTGGCCCTGGCCGCCGCCCAGCTCGGCCTGTTCCTCCTGGTACGCCCGTGGTTGGCGGGGCTGCTGCGGCGGCCCGCGGCGTGGGCGCCGGTGGTCGCGCTGAACCTGGTCGCGATGACCGTGTTCTGCTGGCACCAGACGGCGTTGCTGGTGGTCACGTTCGCCGGGCTGCTCGCCGGGCGGGTACCGGGGTTGACCGACGCGCCGGACGGCCTCGGCTGGGCCGGTCACCGCCTCGCGTGGCTCCCCGTCTTCGCCGCCGTACTCGCGGTGCTCGTGGCGCTGTTCCACCGGGTCGAACGGCTGCCGCGACCGGCTCCGGCGCCGGCCGTACCGGTGGGGCATAGCGGGCAGGTGGCGCCGGTGGGCGCCGAACGGGTGTGATCCGCCGGTGCCTCCCCGCCGCCCGCCGGGGGCCGCGGGGAGGCTGGCGTTAGGCTCGGTGCCGTGTCCCAGCACCTCGTCGCCGGCGTCGCCGGGCGCGTCACCGGTGTCCTGGCCGAGTTCCTGGCGGCCGAGGTCGACACCCTCCGCGCGCTCGATCCGGCCGTCGCCGACGCCGCCGCCCCGCTGACCGACCTGGTCCTGCGCGGCGGGAAGCGGCTCCGCCCCGCCTTCGCGTACTGGGGGTGGCGCGGCGTGGTCGCCGACGGCGCCGACGACGAGCCGGTCGTACGGGCGGTCGGCGCGCTGGAGTTGCTGCACGCGTTCGCGCTGGCGCACGACGACGTGATGGACGCCTCGGCGGTCCGCCGCGGCCGGCCCACGCTGCACCGCGAGTTCGCCGACCGGCACCGTACGGGTGGCTGGCGCGGCGACCCGGACCGGTTCGGCACCTCCGTCGCCGTCCTGCTCGGTGACCTCTGCGCGGTCTGGGCCGACCGCCTCATCGGTACCAGCGGGCTGCCCGCCCCGGTGCTGCTCGCCGCCCGCCGGGTGTACGACGCGATGCGCATCGAGGCCGTGGCCGGTCAGTACCTGGACGTGTTGCACGCGGCGGGTGGCAGCGACGGGGTGGCCGCCGCGGTGAAGGTCGCGCGGTTCAAGTCCGCGTCGTACACGGTGCAGCGGCCGCTGCGGTTCGGTGCGGCGCTCGCCGGGCCGGTGCCGCCGGACGCGGTCGCGGCGTACGACCGGTTCGGGGTGGCGGTCGGCGAGGCGTTCCAGCTCCGCGACGACATCCTCGGGGTGTACGGCGAGACCGCGGTGACCGGCAAGCCGGTCGGCGACGACCTCCGCCAGGGCAAGCCGACCGTACTGGCCGAGTTGGCCCGCTCGCGCGCCACGCCGCGGCAGCGCGCCCTGCTCGACCGGACACTCGGTGCCGCCGACGCGTCGGACGCCGAGCTGGCCGAGGTCACCGCCGTGATCACGGCGTGCGGGGCGCGGGCCGAGGTGGAGGGCATGATCTCGGCGCGGGTGTCGGCCGGGCTGGCCGCGCTGGCCGCCGCGCCGGTCGCGGACCCCGCCCGACGCGAACTGTCCGCGCTGGCGCTCGCCGCCGTCCAGCGCGCCACGTAGTGCGTACCGTCGCGGGCCCGACGGACCGGGTCGTCGTGGTGGGCGCCGGGCTCGGCGGGCTGTCCTGCGCGATCCGTCTGGCCGCGGCCGGACGCCGCGTCACGGTACTGGAACGCGCGTCGGTGCCGGGTGGTCGCGCCGGGCTGCTGGCGCGCGCCGGGTACCGGTTCGACACCGGGCCGACGGTCCTGACGCTGCCGCACCTGATCGCGGACACCCTGGCGACGGTCGGCGAGGACCTGACCGACTGGCTGGACCTGGTACGGCTGGATCCGGCGTACCGGGCGCATTTCGCGGACGGGTCCACGTTGGACGTACGGACCGACACGGCCGCGATGGCCGGGGAGATCGCACGGTTGTGCGGATCCCGGGAGGCCGACGGCTACCTGCGGTTCGTGGACTTCGCCCGCGAGCTGTACCGGATCGAGTGGTACGACTTCATCGACCGCAACCTGGACGGCCCGCTCGACCTGCTCACGCCGAACCTGGCGCGGCTGGTCGCCCGCGGCGGGCTCCGGCCGCTGTCCGCCAAGGTCGGGCAGTACCTGCGCGATCCGCGCACCCGGCGCATCTTCTCCTTCCAGGCCATGTACGCCGGGCTCGCCCCGCACCGCGCCCTCGCGCTCTACGCCGTCATCTCGTACCTGGACACCGTCGCCGGGGTGTACTTCCCGCGCGGCGGCATGCACGCCGTACCCACCGCGCTCGCCGCGGTCGCCGAGAAGCACGGCGTCGAGATCGCGTACGACACGGAGGTGTCCGGGGTCGAGGTGTCCGGCGGCCGGGCACGCGCGGTGACAACCGTTGCGGGGCAACGGATCCCGGCCGACGCGGTGGTGCTCAACCCGGACCTGCCGGTCGCCCGCCGCGACCTGCTGCACGCCCCGGTCCGCCGCCCCCTGACGTACTCGCCGTCCTGCGTGGTGCTGCACGTCGGCGCCACCGCCGCGTACGCCGGGGCCGCGCACCACAACATCCACTTCGGCCGGGCCTGGCGCGGCACGTTCGACGAGGTGATCCGGCGCGGGCGGGTGATGAGCGACCCGTCGCTGCTCGTCACCAACCCGACCCGCACCGACCCGTCGCTCGCCCCGCCCGGCCGCCACGGGTACTACGTGCTCGCTCCCGCGCCGAACCTCGTCCGTGGCCGGATCGACTGGGCCGCAACGGGTCCGCGGTACGCCGACGAGTTGCTGTCCACTTTGGAGCGTCGCGGGTACCGGGGGCTGACCGGCGCGGTCGAGCTGCGCGAGGTCGTCACGCCGGCCGACTGGGCGGCGGCGGGCATGGCCGCGGGGACACCGTTCGCGGCGGCGCACACATTCGCGCAGACCGGGCCGATGCGTCCGGGCAACCTCGCACCCGGCCTCGACAACGTCGTGTTCGTCGGCTCCGGCACCCAGCCCGGCGTCGGCGTACCGATGGTGCTGGTGTCGGGTCGCCTTGCGGCGCAACGGATCACGGGATGACCAGCGGCCGACTCATCATCCACAGTGGACGGATCGGTCACCCGGGATGACCGACGTCGACCTCGTACTCGTGGGCGGCGGTGGCGCGGCGCACTGCCTGCTGCACGCGCTCGGCGCGCTCCGCGGGCTGCGCGTCGCCGTGGTGGATCCCGTACGGCACAGCGGAAACGACCGTACCTGGTGCTTCTGGGACCGGGGCCGCAGTCCGGTCGAGCAGGCTGTCACCCGGCGCTGGTCGGCGCTGCGCGTCGTCGGCCCGGACGGCGCCGCGCACCCGCTCGCCGCGCGCGGCTGGTCGTACGCGCTGGTCCGGTCCGCCGACCTGTACGCCCTGGCCCGCGAGCGCGCCGCGCACCTCGACGTGACCTGGTACGACGAACCAGCCCTGGACGTACGAGACGGCGCGGAGCGGGCGCGCGTCACCACGCCGTCCGGCGAGCTGCGCGCCCGCTGGGTGTTCGACTCCCGCCCGCTGCCACCGCCACCACGCCGCCCGCTGCTCGCCGGCCGCCGGGAGGGCGCGGAAACCGCGCTGCTGCAACACTTCCGGGGCTGGTGGCTGTCCGGCGCCGACGTCGACCCGGACACCGCGACCCTGATGGACTTCGCCGTACCCCAGCCGCCCGAGGGCCTCGCCTTCGGTTACGTACTCCCGGTTTCCGCGTCGCGCGCGCTGGTCGAGTACACGGTGTTCTCGCGGCACCGGCTGCCGACCGAGGCGTACGACGTGCTGCGCGGGCGGTTCCCCGGGGCCCGCGTCGAGTCGACCGAGGACGGCGCGATCCCGATGACCGACGCGGCGTTCCCGCGGCGTACCGGACGGCGGGTGTTCCGGCTCGGCACCGGCGGCGGCGCCACCCGACCCGCCACCGGGTACACGTTCCGCGCGATGCTCCGGCAGGCCGCGTCCGTCGCCGCCGACCTCGCCGCCGGCCGCGTACCGCTGCCGCCCCGCCCGTACCCCAGGCGGCACCTCGGGTACGACGCGGTCCTGTTGCGCGCGCTCGACCGTGGCCTGGTCGACGGCCGGCGGCTGCTCACCGACCTGCTCGCCGGAAGCCCGGACACGCTCGCGTTCCTCGACGGCACCACCACCCCGCGCCAGGAACTGTCCCTGCTCGCCGTCACCCCGCGCGGCGCCATGGCCCGCGCCACCGCCCAGGTACTCCGGGCCCGCCTCACCGGCCGCTGACACGTTCGGCCGGGCGTACGCGACGAGTTTCCGCCCCGCCACCGGTCGGTACGGGTCAGGATGGACGGACGGGAGGGAGCGCGCGATGACGGACAGGTTCGCCGCACTCGGGGCCGCCGCCGAGAAGCACGTCGGCCCGTCGGACGTACCGGGGCTCGTGGCGCTGGTGTCGCAGGGCGACGAGGTACACGTCGAGGCGCGCGGCCGGCTCGCCGTGGACGGCCCGCCCGTACGACGGGACTCGCTGTTCCGGATCTCGTCCACCACCAAGCCGATCACCGCCGCGGCCACCCTCGCGCTGGCCGGCGAGGGACTGTTCGACCTGGCCGACCCGGTCGACCGGCTGCTCCCCGAACTCGCCGACCGGCGCGTCCTGCGCCACCTGCACAGCCCACTCGACGACACCGTCCCCGCCGTACGCCCGGTCACCGTGCGGGACCTGCTGACGTTCACGTTCGGCTTCGGGATGGTCGGAGAGATGTTCGCGGCGACCGAACCGTGGCCGGTCGTCACCGCCGCCGGCGAGCTGCACCTCGCCACCTTCGGCCCGCCCGAGCCGCAGACCAAACCCGACCCCGACACCTGGATCGCCCACCTCGGCTCCCTGCCGCTGATGGCCCAGCCCGGCGAACGCTGGATGTACAACACCGGCTCCGCCGTCCTCTCCGTACTGCTCGCCCGCGCCGCCGGCACCACGTACGGCGAGGTGCTGCGGACCCGGCTGTTCGAGCCGCTCGGCATGCGCGACACCGGGTTCTTCGCCGCGGACACCGGCCGGCTGGCCACCGCGTACCGGCCGTCGCCGGACGGGCTGACCGTCCTCGACGCGCCGGACGGGGCGTGGGGCCGACCGCCCGCGTTCGAGGACGGCGCCGACGGGCTGGTGTCCACTGTGGACGATCTGCACGCGTTCGGCCGGATGCTGCTGCGCGGCGGCGACCCGGTGCTCACCCCCGCCGCCGTCCGCGCCATGACCAGCGACCAGCTCACCCCCGGCCAGAAGGCCCGCGGCGGCCTCGGCGCCGACTTCTTCGCCGAACAGTCCTGGGGGTACGGCGGCGGCGTCCTCGACAACGGCTCGTACGGCTGGGCCGGCGGCCTCGGCACCACCTGGATGATCGACCCCGCCCACGACCTCACCATCGTCGTACTCACCCAGCGCGAGTTCGAGTCGCCCAGCGCCCCCGACGTCCACCACGACCTCCAGACCGCCGTGTACGCCGCCCTCTGACTGGCGCCCGACGCCCCCGACTTCGGCAACCGGTCACCGAAAGCAATCAGTGACAGTGATGTCGTTCGGTGTGATATTGGGTGAATGTATCGAAGGATCACGAGCGGGCAGAAAACGCCGGGCAGGCTGCTGCTGGCGCAGGTACCGGGGCGCCGCGCGGGCGACTCCGAGCTGCGCGACCTCGTGACGGACGCGCTCGACGGCGGCCTGGTCGTGACCGGCGACAACGCGATCCAGACGGTACGAAGCCTGCGCCGCGACACGAGCCCGGTACTCGTCGATCGCGCGCGGTACCAGGGCAACAGCCGCACGCTCGCCGACCAGGCGTTCGACCCGACGTGGATCCGCGACCAGCGCGCGCTCGGCCTGCCCTGGGTACTGCCGGACGCGGGGTACGTCGACGCCGACGACCGCGACGGCCTGCGCAGCGTGTTGCGCCGTACCGCGCAGCTCGGCGACGACGCGGTCGCGCTGCTCGCGCTGAACCTGGCCTGGCTGAAGAACCAGAGGGTGCCCGTACTGCTCGACGCCATCCGGACCGTCGGGGTACCCGTGGCGCTGGTCCTGGAACACAAGGACGATCCGCTCGGCGTGCAGGACGCGATGCGGGGGCTGCTGCGGGTGCTGGCGCTGCCCGTACCGGTGATGCTGTTGCGTTCGGACGTGTCCGCGGTCGGCGCGTTGTGCTTCGGCGCGGTCGCCGCCGCGGTGGGCGTGGACACGTCGCTCCGGCACCTGTATCCCCGTGGTGGCGGCGGCCCGCCGGGTCGTCCGCGAGAGGCGTCCGCGCTGTTCCGGCCGTGCCTGGCGTACAAGCGGATCGGGAACATCGCGGCGGCCGTCGCGCGCGACCCGGACAACCCCGTGTGGCAGTGCCGCTGCCGGTACTGCGCCGGCCGACCGATCACGATGCTGCGTACCGCGAGCGACGTCGGATGGGCGTCCGCGCTGCACTCGCTGGACCTGCTGTACCAATTGCGCGACGAGACGCTGCACCGAACACACACCGTCCTCGACAACCAGACGAGCTGGGTCGAGAAGTGCTCGCTGGCCGCCGGCGACTGCGCCGAACTGGCCGAGCGGTACCCCGGTGGCGGGTGGGCGCCCCCGAAGGCGTTGGAGAACTGGGTCGAGTTCGGCGGCGGGTCGATCAGGCGCCCGGTGGACCGGTGAGTACGCCGTCGAGGATGAGCCGCCGGTACACGATCTCTTCGGACTCGCGGCGCAGCGCCCCGTAGCGGGAGGTCGGTGCAGGGCCGTTGTGTCCGGACTGTACGAGCCGGACGCCGCCGTCGGGCGCGGCCCGCAGAACCCCGACGCCGTACCAGAGGGCGTTGAGCAGGCCCTCGTCGCCGGGGTCCCGTTCGACCAGGAACGCGGTGGCGGCGAACCCGGAGAGCCTGCCGGCGCCGGCCATGCCGCCGCGCCAGGTGCGGTACCGGCCGCAGATCCCGACCAGCCGCACCACCCGCGGCGGGACGGTCGGCCACAGCTCCGGGAGCTCGTCCCAGGAGGTCAGCGTCGCGGCGTCCATGACGGGCGCCCAGCCGGACGCGACCCGGTCGGCGTGCGCCTGGTGGTCGACGGTGGCGACGACGGTGACGCGCTCGCCGAACATCCGGACCCGGTCGACAACGGTACCGGTCCAGCCGAGCGCGTCGATGCCGTCGAGCAGCAGCGGGTCCGGCCCGGTACGGGTGGTCGGGCGGCTGGCAGGCACGGCAGAACCTCGGCGTTCTCGGGACACAGGTCGTCTCCTCACCGATCCTAGGGACCGGCCCGCAACACCGGTCTCCGTACCCAACCGGCCAGCCCAGCGCGCGACACGCGCCGGTGCGCCGATCGGAGGACAGACCCGACGACGCGGACGACCATGCCGGCCGCACGGCGCGCCCAGACAGGGAGCCGTCCGGGACAGCGCCGCGAGCAAGCCGCGTACCCAAAGAACTCGGCCCACGGGCGGGCGTGCGTTCGCCAGCGGGCCCTTGCGCACCGACTGGCGGCTCACACGAGGGGTGCGGCTGCCGCATCGACTTCCGGGCCGTTCCGCGCGATCGGCCCAGGCGGCGCGGGGCGGACCGGTAACGTGGCCGGCGAGAGTACGCCGTCCGCGGTGCGTGGCGCCCATGAGGGCGGGAGGTGCGCTCATGACGAGCGTGGAATCCGGCAACGGCCCACTGGCCCGGTTGGCCGACCGACTCGGTACGACGCTGTCGGTCTCGCAGGTGGTCGGTACGCCGATCGAGCGGAACGGCACGACCGTCGTACCGGTCGCCAAGGTGGGCCTCGGCTTCGGCGGCGGTGTCAGCACGGCACCGGACAAGCCCGGCGAGGGTGGCGGTGGCGGCGGGGGCGCCCGGCCGGTCGGCTTCATCGAGATCCGCGACGGAGCGGCCACGTACCATCCGGTCCGGGACCCGTGGCGCGATGTCGTGGTACCCGTCGCGGTGGTACTGGCCCTGGTGGCGCCCTGGATCGTCCGGGCGCTCACCCGCCCGCGCTGATCCCGGTCCCCGGGTACCGATGCGTGCGCGGCCCGCGCCACACGCCCTGTCGTGGCCGGGCCAACGACAAGGGCCAGCCCCCGGCAGTACGCCGATGAGCTGGCCCCTCCGGTGCCCCCGGCGCGATTCGAACGCGCGACACCCGCTTTAGGAGAGCGGTGCTCTATCCCCTGAGCTACGAGGGCGTAGGCCGGTGGGACCGACCCGCTGTGCACCCCGGGTCACGTGCCAAGCTCCCGGCTGCGACCGGGCGCCCGTGCGTACCCGTGGGCTCGGACCGAGCTTACCGGCCGGTCCGCCGCGGTCTCCAGCGACATCCGTCGCGCCGCGGTACGAGGTGGCGGAAAGCGCGACGCCGGTACCGGGGCGGGGGGTGCTCCGGTACCGGCGTCGCGTTGGGGGTGGGAGTGTGGCTCAGCGCACCCGGCCGTAGCCGTCGATCGGCATGGTGTCGATGCCCGCCTTCTTCACGGGCTCGCCGTACGTCGGGGCGTGGATCACGGTGCCGCCGCCGATGTAGATGGCGACGTGCTCGTTGTTGTAGTAGAAGACCAGGTCACCGGGCTGGAGGTCGCCGCGGCCGATGCGCGCGGTCTCGTTCCACTGGGAGTACGTGCTGTGCGACAGGGAACGTCCCGCGTTCGCCCACGCGGCCATGGTGAGGCCGGAGCAGTCGTACGCGCTGGGCCCTGCCGCGTTCATCTGGTACGGCTTGCCGAGCTGGTTCCAGGCGAAGGAGACGGCCTGGCCGGCGGTGCCGGGGATGTTCGGCGGCGGGCCGTAGTCGACGGTCTGCCCGTAGTTGTCGGGCGAGCCGTACGCCTGGGTGCGCATGTCGCGCAGCTTCTGGACGTCCGCGTCGAGCTTCTTCTTCTTGGCGGCCAGGTCCTTCTTCTGCTGGTTCTCCTTGTCGACCGTCGAGGTGAGCGCGTTCTTCTGCCGGTCGAGCTCGTTCTTGGCCTTGACGAGCGCGGAGACCTGTTGGTTCTGCTGGTGCGCGATCTGGTCGAGCATGGACAGCGAGTCGAGCAGGGTGTTGGCCGACCCGTTGGCCAGGATCGAGTTGACCGCGTTGGCGGTGCCCCCGCGGTACGCCGCGGACGCGATCGAGCCGACCTGCCGCTGTGCCTTGTCGACCTTGATCTCCAGCGGCTTCAGCTTCTTCTGCAGCGCGGCGATCTTCTTGTTGTTCTTCTTGAGGTCGACCATGAGCCGGTCGTACTGCTCGACGGCCTTGTTGAACTGGTTGGACTTGGCCTGGATCTGCTTGTCCAGGTCGGCCTCGGAGGGCGTGGCGTGCGCCGGGGTGGCGAGCGCCACGAGCGCGACCGCCGAGACGGCGGCGAACAGCGCCAGCGCGAGGGTCCGCAACGGTCTCGCGGTACGGGTGATGGACACCGGGGGCCGGCTCCTTCTTCCTCAACCGCCTGTTGGGTTAGCTGACGGGTTCGGGCGGGAAGAAGTTTCGCCCTACCGCGGCCCAGGGGGCGGGCAGCGGATTCACCCCGTGAATGTGGGTCCCCAGCTCGCCGCGACGCGACGGCGCGGCGATTCGGCGGTGTCGTCCGGTGCCACCCACGGGCGGATGGCAGACATCCGGGCAGACGGTGAGTCACCTTAGAGATAACCGTCAGTCGGTGGCAAGTCGGTCCCCGCCAGTTGGTACGCGATCGCTGCATGACCCTTCGCTTCGCGTACGCACGGCTGCGCGTGGTGAGTTTATACGGTAGGGGGGTAGGGTAGAGTCGAGGTCGCGGAGGGGGATGGTGACGATGACCGAATACTGGTACAGCGACGACAAAAAGGCGCTGCTGACCCGGTTGCGCCGAATCGAGGGACAGGTCCGCGGCGTCGCCCGGATGGTCGACGAGGACCAGTACTGCATCGACATCCTGACCCAGATCTCCGCCGCGACGCGTGCCCTGCAGGGCGTGGCACTCGGCCTGCTCGACGGGCACCTGTCACATTGTGTAGCCGAGGCGACAGCGAAGGGTGGCGAGGAGGCGGACGCCAAGGTCAAGGAGGCCACGGCGGCCATCGCCCGCCTCGTCCGCTCCTGACGACCCACACGACGGAGGCGAACGGATGGCAACGCAGACGTACACGGTGAGCGGCATGACCTGCGGGCACTGCGCCAGCTCGGTACGCGAGGAGATCGGCACGCTGCCCGGCGTGCAGGACGTACGCGTCGACGTGGCGAGCGGTCGCGTCGAGGTCGACGCCGACGGGCCGCTGGCCACCGACGCGGTCCGCGCGGCCGTCGACGAGGCCGGGTACGAGCTGGTGTGAGCCGGATGGCGAGCGTCGAGCTGCGGATCGGCGGGATGACCTGCGCGTCCTGCGCCGCCCGGGTGGAACGGAAGCTGAACAAGCTGCCCGGCGTGACGGCCAGCGTGAACTTCGCCACCGAAACCGCCCGCGTCGGGTACCCGGACGAGCTGACGGTCGCGGATCTCGTCGGCACCGTCGAGGCCACCGGGTACACGGCGCGGCCGCCGGAACCGGAGCCGGTGCCGGACGACGTACGGCCGTTGCGCCGGCGGCTGGTGGGTGCGGCGGCGCTGACCGTACCGGTGCTGCTGCTCACGATGGTGCCGGCGGTGCGGTTCCCGGGCTGGCAGTGGCTGGCGCTGGCGCTCGCGGCACCGGTCGTCACGTGGGGCGCCTGGCCGTTCCACCGCGCGGCACTCACGAACCTGCGGCACGGCGCCGCCACCATGGACACCCTCGTGTCGCTCGGCGCGGCCGTGTCGTACCTGTGGAGCGTGTGGGCGGTGGTGCGGGGCGGTGCCGGCGGCGGGATGGGCGGCGTGCTGTGGGGCGCCGCCGATCGGGGGCCCCAGCCGTACCTGGAGGTCAGCGCGACGCTCACCACGTTCCTGCTCGCCGGCCGGTACGCGGAGGCGCGGGCGCGGCGGCGTGCCGGCTCGGCGCTGCGCGCGCTGTTGTCGTTGGGCGCCAAGGACGTCACGGTGCTGACCGACGGCCGGGAGCGCACCGTACCGGTCGGGCGGCTCGCCGTCGGCGACACGTTCGTCGTACGGCCGGGGGAGCGGATCGCGACCGACGGCCGGGTGCTGTCCGGTACGAGCGCGGTCGACGCGTCGATGCTCACCGGCGAGTCCGTACCGGTCGAGGTCGGGCCGGGTGACGACGTGGTCGGCGCGACCGTCAACGCCGGCGGCCGGCTGGTCGTCCGCGCGACGCGGGTCGGCGCGGACACCCAGCTCGCGCAGCTCGGCCGGCTCGTCACCGAGGCGCAGAACGGCAAGGCCCGGGTGCAACGGCTGGCCGACCGGATCTCCGCGGTGTTCGTACCGGTGGTGCTGGCGCTGGCGGTCGGTACGGTCGCGGCCTGGCTGCTGCTCGGCCACCCGCCCGTCGCGGCGGTCACCGCGGGAGTCGCGGTCCTGATCGTGGCGTGCCCGTGCGCGCTCGGCCTCGCCACGCCGACCGCGTTGCTCGTCGGTACCGGGCGCGGCGCGCAGCTCGGCATCGTCATCAAGGGCCCCGAGGTACTGGAGTCGACGCGGCGGATCGACACCGTCGTCCTCGACAAGACCGGTACCGTCACCACCGGCCGCATGACCCACACCGGTACGGTCGCCGCCGCCGGCGAGACGCCCGCCGACGTCCTGCGGTACGCGGGGGCGGTGGAGCACGCGAGCGAGCATCCGATCGGCCGGGCGGTCGCGGCCGCGGCGGGGACGGTGCCGCCGGTCGAGGACTTCGCGGCGGTCTCCGGCTTCGGCGCCGTCGGTACGGTCGCGGGACGGCGCGTCGTCGTCGGCCGCGCCGCGCTGCTGGACCAGTACGGGATGACCGTGCCGGCGGAGCTGGACGGTGCGGTGAAGCAGGCCGGCGCGACCGGTGCCACCGCCGTACTGGTCGGCTGGGACGGCAGCGCCCGCGGCGTACTGGTGGTGTCGGACGCGGTCGCGGACGGCTCGGCCGAGGCGGTCGAGGAGCTACGCGCCCTCGGCCTGCACCCCGTACTGCTGACCGGCGACCACGCCGCCGCGGCCGAGACGGTCGCCGCGCGGGTCGGCATCACCGAGGTGCACGCCGAGGTACTGCCCGCCGGCAAGGTCGACGTGGTCGCCGAACTCCAGCGGCAGGGCCGGGTCGTGGCGATGGTCGGCGACGGCGTGAACGACGCCGCCGCGCTGGCCCGCGCCGATCTCGGCATCGCCCTCGGCACCGGCACGGACGTGGCGATCGAGGCGAGCGACCTGACGCTCGTCGGCGGCGACCTGCGCTCCGCGGTCGACGCGATCCGGCTCTCCCGCCGCACCCTCCGCACCATCCGCGGCAACCTGTTCTGGGCCTTCGCGTACAACGTGGCGGCGGTGCCGCTGGCCGCGCTGGGGCTGGTGACGCCGGTCGTGGCGGCTGCGGCGATGGCGTTCTCCAGCGTGTTCGTGGTGACGAACAGCTTGCGCCTCTTCGGTTTCCGCCCCCGCCGCTGAGTTCGTCGGGTCAGGTGTCGGTGGTGAGCCGGTCGGCGAGCAGCCGGCCGAGCGCCGGGTCGACCTGCCAGGTGTCGAGCAGCGCGCGGTAGCCGGCGCGCGCGGCCGTACGCTCGGCCGGGCCGGCGCCGCGGTGGGCGCGCAGCAGCAGGTTGCGCGGGGTGTGCTTCGAGTCGACGAACTCGACGACCTCGACGCTCCAGCCGAGCGCGCGCAGCAGCTCCGCGCGTACCGTGTCGGTCAGCACGTCGGCGAACCGTTCGCGGAGGATCCCGTTGCGTACCAAGGGATCGCGGTGGGTGCGCAGTTGGCCGGCCAGCTCGTGGTGGCAGCAGGGCGCGGCGAGCAGCCAGGGCGCGTCCCAGCCGACGGCGCGGGCGATCGCGTCGTCGGTCGCGGTGTCGCAGGCGTGCAGGGCGAGGACCACGTCGGCGCCGTCGACCGGGGCGTCGGTGATCGTGCCGGCCACGAACGACACCCGGTCCGCCGCGCCCAGCCGCTCGGCCAGCGCGGTGTTGCGGTCCCGCTGGTCGGCGCGGACGTCCACGCCCACCAGCCGTACGTCGGCGCCGCGGCGCGTCGTCAGCCACCGGTACGCCGCGAACGTCAGGTACGCGTTGCCGCAGCCCAGGTCGACGACCCGGAGCGGGCTCGGCAGCCGGTCCGGGAGTGTCGCGTCGAGCGCGCGCAGGAACGCGTCGACCTGGCGCCGCTTCGCCGCGGTGCCGCCGATCGTCGCGTACAGCTCGTCGTCGGGGGCCAGCAGGTACGACTTCGCCCGGTCGTGGCCGGTGTCGGGCCGTTCGCCGGTGCCCGCGGACCGGTGCACCTGCGCCTCGCCGCGCTTCGTGACCCGCAGCTGCACCGTCTCGTCGGTGCCGGTGACGTGCCAGTTTCCGTACGGCTCGGCGAGCAGTTCGTCGACCGCGGTGCCGGCCTCGGCGCCCCATGCCACGTTCCGCGTGGTGGGGCGCTGCCCGTCGGACGCGGAGATCTGGAGCCGCGGTCCGGCCGAGAGGTCCACCGGCCGCAACTCCACCCGCGGCATCGCCGGTACGGCGCCGCGCCGCTTCCCGCTGCCGACCGCGCGTACCAGGCGGTCGGGGTCGGTGAGCAGGGCGCGGAGGTCGGCGAGCGCGGCGGCGAGCGGTTCGGGCACCCCGCAAGCCTACGAGCTGGCGTACGGCTGCCAGGATGGCGCCATGGTCGTACGGCTGGTCCCGCCCTCGGAGATCCTCGTCGCGAACGGTGTCACGCTGCGCCGCTGGCGTACCGGTGACGCCCGTGCCCTGTGCGACGTCGTTCGGGCCTCGTTGAGCCATTTGCGGCCCTGGATGCCGTGGGCGACCGACGGGTACGACATCGACGACGCCCGCGCGTTCCTCACCCACAGCGTCGAGACCTGGGACGCCGGCCAGGACTTCCAGTACGCGGTGGTGCTGGGGGCGCGGCGCGTCGTCGGCAGTATCGGCCTGATGTCGCGGATCGGCCCCGGCGCCCTGGAGATCGGCTACTGGGTCGACGTCCGGCACACCGGCCAGGGCATCGCCACCCGCGCGACCGCCGCGGTGTCCGCCGCCGGCCTCGCCGTACCGGGCATCGGGTACGTGGAGATCCGGCACGACCCGGCCAACGCCGCGAGCGCCGCCGTACCGAACCGGCTCGGGTACCGGCGGGTCGACGACACCGTGGACGCCGACGGGCGCCCGTCCTGGGCGTGGCGCCTCAGCGGTGACGACCTCGCCGCCAGCCGCGTTCCCGACGCCCTCGGCCAGCGCCGCTTCCGCTGACTCCCACCGCGCCGGATCCCTTGCGTACCAAGGGGGTCAGGCGGTGGTGGCGCGTTGCCGGTAGGTGCGGGTCTTGTTGCGGTTGCCGCAGACGCGCATGGAGCACCAGCGGCGCGACGAGTTGCGCGAGGTGTCGTAGTAGACCCAGCGGCAGTCGTCGGCGGGGCAGATCTTGAGGCGGCGCCAGGTGCCGTCGTGGCTGGCGAGGGTGACGGCGGCGAGGATCTCGCCGAGGGTGCCGACGACGCCGGTGCCGGCGGGCGCGGGCCGGGCGCCGTCCGGGCCGAACGTGGCGGCCAGCGGGATGCCCGCCGCGATCCGGTCCAGCTCGGTACGGTCCCGGTCGGTGTCGACGCCGTGGTGGGTCGCGGCCTCGGCGCGCAGTTCGGTACGCAGCCGGCGGGCGAGATCGAGGTCGGTGTCGCGGGCGGGCGCGGGGTGGCCGTGGTCGGCGAGCCACCGACGGAACGTCGGCACGTCGACCAGGTCGTCGGCGCCGCTCTCCACGTCGACGGAGTTGAGGAACGACTCGACGAGTCGCAGCGGCGCCGGTACGGACTCGGCCACCTGCACCACCTCCCGACACCACTGTACTGATGTGACCGGTCACCCACGACCCGCCGCGGTGCCACGACCGTACGGCGGAGGGCAGCGACGCACGACCCCGTCCGGGCACGCCGTAGCATCGGCAGGCGTGGCCACTCCTCCGCTGTTGGAACTCCGCGGTGTCACCCGCGTGTACGGGGAACGGCAGGCGCTCGAACCGGTCGACCTGAGCCTGCGCGCCCGCAAGTGCGTCGTCCTGCTCGGCGCGAACGGGTCGGGCAAGTCGACCCTGCTGCGCATCGCGTGCGGCCGGGACACCCCCACCGAGGGCACGGTCCGGCTCGGCGGCGTACCGCTGACCGAGGAGGACGTGCGCACCCGGACGCAGATCGGCGTGGTGGCCGACAGCGTCGGGTACTACCCGGACCTGACCGTACGGGAGCACCTGCACCTGGTCGCGGTCGCGCACGGCGCCGGCGCCGAGGCGGACGGGATGGTCGAGTCGGCGCTCGTCGACTGCCGGCTCGACGACCACGCCGACGCGCTGCCCGGTTCGCTGTCCAGCGGGCAGACCCAGGCCCTCCTGCTCGCCTCGGTACTCGTCCGCCCCCGCAAGCTCCTCGTACTGGACGAGCCGGAGCAGCGGCTCGACCCGTTCGCCCGGGACTGGCTCGCGGGCGTACTGACGGCCGAGAAGAAGGCGGGCACCGCGCTGCTGGTCGCCACCCACCACACCGATCTCGCCGCCGCGGTCGCCGACCGCGTACTCGTGCTGCGCGAGGGGCAGGTCGTCGCCGACGGCAAACCGGACGAGGTGCTCGCCGGTGACATCGCCTGATCCGGTCCTGACCACGCCGCGGCCGGAGCCCGTCGACACGCTGGACCGGGCGACCGTCGCCGCGCGTACCCGGGAGACGTTGGCGCTGCTGCGTCGACTGCGCCGGGCGCACCTGCGGGAACAGGCGGGCAGCGCGGCGTTCGCGGCGTACGCCACGGCCATCGGCCTGCTCGTGTACGGCGGTGCCCTGCTGCCCTGGCTGCGTCGGCTGTCCGCCGGCCAGCAGCAGACCACCGACGCCGCCGTACTCGGTGCCGCGGCGCCGCCCGCGCTGATCGCCCTGACCCTCCTGCTGTTCGTCGCCGTACTGCGGGACGCGCTGTGGCGCGGTCCGGTCACCGTGCCCGTACCGGCGGCGAGCTGGTTGCTGCCGCTGCCGATCGACCGGGGCCGGATCCTGCGCCCGCGGCTGCGCAACCAGCTGGTCATCGGTGCCGTCGGCGGCGCGGTACTCGGTGTCGCCGTGGCGGTCGCGCTGACCACCGGCGGCCTCGCGGTCGGCCGGTTCGGTCCGCTGCTCGGCGCGTCGGCGGGCGGGTTCGCCGCCGCGGGCGTGCTGTCGTTCGGGGTGTCCGCGCTGGTGGAGCGGTACCAGCGGGCGGCCCGGCTGGTCCGGTTGCTGGCGCCGGTCGCGGTCCTCGTCGCGGTCGCCCTCGGCGTCCAGGCCGGCCTCGCCGCGTACGGGCACGACCTGCCGGTGCTGGTGCGGGTCGAGACGTGGACCGGACCGTGGGGCTGGGCCGTACAGCCGGTCCTCGCGGTCACCGGCCCGGTCGTACCCGGGTGGCCGGTGGGGTTCGCGCTGCTGGTCGTGGCCGCGCTCGCGGCGGCCGTCGTGGCGATGGTCGTCTGCCCCGGCGTCTCCGGCCGTACGTTGCGGATCCGGGCGCGGTCGGTCGCCGGCTTCACCGCCGGCCTGACCACCCTCAACCCGCGCGCCGCGGCCCTGGAGATCCGGGCCGCGCGCAGCCGACCCGCGCGTACGTTGCGGCTGCCGCGGCCACACCACCCGCGGCTGATCATCCCGTGGCGGGACGCGACCGCGCTGGTCCGCTCCCCGTCCCGGCCCGCCTGGGCGGTACTGCTGACCGCGGTCGGCTTCCTGCTGATCCGGCTGTCCACCGGCGCCGCCAACCTGTACCTGTCGCTCGCGTTGCTCGCCGCCGGGCTCGTCGCCGGCTACCTGGCCGCCGCGCAGCTCACCGAGCCGGCCCGGTTGGACGCCGACGACCCGCGCCGCGCCGGCTCCCTGCCGTACGCGTTCGACCGGTTGGCGTTGCGCCACGTGGTGGTGCCGCTCGTCGTCGCCGGCGTCCTGGCCGAGGTGTGCGCCGTGGTCGCGGTCGCCCTGACCGGCTCGGTCACCGCCCTGCTGGTACCGGTGATCTGCGTGCCGGCGCTGGTGTTCGCCGCGCTCGTCTCCGCGTACCGGGGGCCGGTGCCGGCCGCCGCGATGAACGGCCCCGACACCCCGGCCGGCAACCTCGGCATGGTCACCGTCGTCGCCTGGTACGTGGCGGGTCCGCTCGTCGCGGTCGTCCTGCTGCTGCCGCCGATGCACCTCACGCTGGGCGCGCACGCCCCCGGCTCGGTGCTCAACTACGTACTGTGGGGTCTCGCCGTCGCCGCGATCCTCGCCTTCTGGTCCGTACGCCGGGCGCACAACCGCGCCAACGACATCCACCCCTGAGCCGTCGTACCGCCCCGCCGGGTCAGACGGCGGCGGGGCGGGTGGCGGTGGTGAAGATCTCGTCGTACACGGTGGGGTCGTGGGACAGCACGATCGGGAAGCCGGCACCGCGCTCGCCGCCGGTCCACCGCACCTCGACGCCGGGGTTGTGCCACTCGCTGCCGTCCGGCAGGAACACGTGCGGGCTGCCGGCCACCGCCCGGTCCTTCGCCGTACGCCACTGGCTGATGACCTCGGGGCGCCCGGAACCCAGGTACAGCGCCTTGGTCAGCGCGGCGGTGTTGACGCTCGCGCAGGACTCGGCGACGGCCAGTACTTCCGGCAGCAGCGTGATGCAGCGGCTCTCCGCGAACAGCGCGTGCCGCAGCGCCGCGTCCAGTTCGTCGCTCGCGGCGAGACCGCCGACGTCCGGACGCTTCGCCGCCTGTACCGCCTCCTGCGGCAGCAGGGTGGACGCCGGCCAGAGCGAGTCCGCCGCCTGCCACATCTGCCAGCCGAGCGTCTCGTCCAGCCCGCCGATCACCGGGATCTCCGCGTCCACCACCCGTTTCGGGTTCGGCCGGCCGAGCAGCTCCTGCGGGTACGCGCGCAGGTCGATGCGTACGCGGGTGAGGCCGAGCCGGCGCCGTGCCCGCCGCAACCCGGTCAGCGCCAGGGTCGCCCACGGGCACGCGATCTCGGAGTAGACGGTCAGTACGCCAGGTTCCGGGTTGAACTCGGGTTCCTTACGCGGCACGGGACCTCCCGGGTGTGAGCACGTGATTGTCCAGGATCGCGCAGGGAGTGGCATCCGCGCGGCCCGGTCGGTCCATCCGGAGAGTGTTTCCCGGCGCCCCGAATGGGGGACAATCGCACTCGGGTACGCCGGCGTACGGCGGGAGGTGCGTGATGGAGCGGACCGTTCCGTTCGTGGTGGTGGGGATCGACGGCCAGGAGGCGTCGACCGCGGCGCTGCGCTGGGCCATCGCCGAGGCGTGGGCGCACCGCGCGCGGGTCGTCGCGGTGCACGCGTTCACCGAACCGGCGGTGAGTGACGTGACGATGGTGCCGCCGGACGCGTTGGCGCACGCCGAGGACGCGCACCGGGCCGCGGTGCAGTGGCGGGACGAGGCGCTGGCCGCGCTCCCCGAGTACCCGGAGGCCGACGTCGAGGTCCAGGTACGCCTGGGTCCGGCGGGTCCGGCGCTGACCGAGGCGGCGTGCGGCGCGCTGCTTCTGGTGGTCGGCAGCCACGGCCACCATCCCCTGCACCGCCTCGTGTACGGGTCGGTCAGTCACTACTGCGTGGGGCATGCCCCGTGCCCGGTGGTCGCCGTCCCGTTCCAGCCGCGGCTGCCGGTGGACGCACCTCGCCCGGAGTGACCGCCGTCGTATTGCACCGGTCGATGCAAAACCGGTAGCGTGCCGGTATGGCCCGACCGAGGACGTTCGACGAGGACCGCGCGCTGGACACGGCGATGCGCACGTTCTGGGCCAACGGGTACGAGGGCACCTCGACCCGCGACCTGTGCGACGCGCTGAACCTCGACCGCAGCAGCGTGTACAACGCCTTCCGCAGCAAGCACGAGCTGTTCGCCCGCGCGCTCGCCCGGTACATCGAGACGATGAACGCGCAGCAGCTCGCGATCCTCGCCGACCCCGACCTGTCCGCGGTGGCGCGGATCCGGGCACTGTTCGACCGGATCATCGACACCGAGTTCGAGCACCGGCGGCACGGGCGCGGCCTCGGCTGCCTCACCGTCAACAGCACCGTCGAACTCGCCGGCCGGGACGAGCGCGTCACCCGGATGCTCGACCGCGACCTTGCCGTACGGCTCGACGCGCTGCGTACCGTGATCGAGGCGGGGCGGGCGGCGGGCGAGGTGACCTCGGGTCGGGACGCCGACGATCTGGCCCGCTTCGTCAATGCGGTCATCGCCGGGATGCGGGTGGCCGCGCAGGGCGGCGCGTCCCGGGCGGCGCTGACCGCGATCGCCGCGACGGCGGTGGACGCCCTGACCGCCTGACCTCGTCGCGTGGAGCGACGCGCCTTCTGCTGTCTCAATTCTGCACCGATCGATGCAAAACCAGGAGACCCACCGTGCCCCGATCCACGTACGTCCTCGCGCTCGGCATCTTCGCGATGGTCACCAGCGAGTTCGCCGTCGCCGGTCTGATGCCCCAACTCGCCGCCGGCCTGCACGTCACCGTCCCGCAGGTCGGCTACCTCATCACCGCGTACGCCGTGGCCATGGCGCTCGGCGGCCCCCTCGTGTCCGCCGCCGTACTCCGGCTCCGCGCCCGCACCGCCCTCGTCGTACTCTCCGCCGTCTTCCTCGCCGGCAACGTGCTCGCCGCCGCCGCACCCACGTACCCGGTGATGGTCGTGGCGCGGATCGTCACCGGCGCCACCGCCCAGGCGTACTTCGGGGTCGCGGTGTCGCTCGCGGTCCGGCTCGCCCGGCCCGAGCTGCGCGGCCGCGCCGTCGCCGTCGTCATGAACGGGCTGATGCTCGGCACCCTGCTCGGCCTGCCGCTCGCCACCCTCGTCGGCGAACGCTTCGGCTGGCGCGCCGCGTTCGGCGCCGTCGGCATCCTCACCGTCCTCGCCGCCGCGGTCACCGGCCGCGCCGTCCCCAACATCGCGTACGCCGACGCCGACGGTGTCCCGCTGCGCCGGCGGCTCGCCGTCTTCACCCGCCCGCGACTCTGGCTCACCCTGTCGACCAGCACGTTCGTCATCGGCGCGACGTTCGCCGCGTTCAGCTACCTCAACCCGATCCTGACCGGCGTCACCGGCTTCCGGCCGTCCACCGTCCCGCTCCTGCTCATCGCGTACGGCGCGGCCACGGTCCTCGGCAACACCGTCGTCGGCCGCCTCGCCGACCGGTACGCCGTGCCCGTCGTCGCCAGCGGGCTCGCGCTCAACCTCGCGTTCCTGGTCGGGTTCGCGCTCTTCGCCCGGCACGCGCCGGTCGCCGTCGCGTGCCTGCTCGGCATCGGCCTCGTCGGCGTCACGATGAACCCCGCCCTGGCCACCCGCGTCCAACGCGCCGGCGACACCGGGCCGCTCGTCAACACCGTGCACTCGTCGTTCATCACCGGCGGGGTGGTCGTCGGATCCTCGCTCGGCGGCCTCGTCATCGCCGGCGCCGGGCTGCTCGGCACCCTCTGGCTCGGCGCCGCGCTCGCCGCCGTCGGCCTCCTCACCCTCGTCCCCGGCCTTCGCCGGACCGCCGCGGCCGCAGCGTCCGAACCGTCCCGCCAGCCGTGCCCAGCCACCAGCCCCGGCACGGAAGCCGCCTGACCCGGCCCCCGATCCCTTGGTACGAAAGGAAACGGGGCCGGTCGGTCCGTCGGTGGCTCGGCGATGTCGGGGTCAGGCGGAGTCGAGGCGGCGGGACTCGCCGATCGCGAGGTCCCACAGGTCCGCGGCGGGTCGGCCGGCGGCGGCCCACGCGGCGCGTACCCGGGTGAGTGGTTCGGTGGCCGGCTCGGTCGTCATCGCGAACGTGCCCCAGTGCATGGACGCCAGGTGCGGCGCGCCCAGCTCGACGCACGCCTGCACGGCCTCCTCCGGGTTCATGTGCACCGGCCGCATGAACCACCGCGGGTGGTACGCGCCGATCGGCAGCATCGCCACGTCGATCCCCGGGTACCGGCGGGCGATCTCACCGAACCAGCGGCCGTATCCGGTGTCGCCCGCGAAGTACGCCCGGTGGCCGCCCGGCGCGGTCAGTACCCAGCCGCCCCAGAGGCTGCGACAGGTGTCGGCGAGGCCGCGCTTGCTCCAGTGGTGCGCCGGTACGAAGTCGAACCGCACGCCGCCCAGCTCGGCCGACTCCCACCAGTCCAGCTCGGTCACGGCCCGGAAGCCGCGGCGCCGGAACCACTCGCCGAGCGCCGCCGGTACGAAGACCGCGGTGTCCCGCGGTAGCCGTTTGATGGTCGGCGCGTCGAGGTGGTCGTAGTGGTTGTGGCTGATCACGACGGCGTCGACGCGGCGCAGGTCGGCGAACGCCACGCCCGGCGGCACGAAGCGGGGCCGGATGCCGGGGATGCGCCGCGACCAGACCGGGTCGGTGAGCACCCGCAGCCCGCCGATCTGTACGACGAACGTGGCGTGCCCGACCCAGGTCAGCGCCGTGGTCGTGGCGGGGACGGTGGGCAGGCCGTCGCGCCGGACCGGGATCCGGTCGGTGTCGCCGATCGCCGCCAGCGGGCCGCCGACCCGTACCAGCCGGAGCATGTCGCGTACGCCGGGCAGCGGTTCGGTCAGCCGGTCCGCGAAGTTCTTCGGCCAGACCCGCCCCGTGTCGCGTGGGGTACTGGCGGGGCGGAGTGGGGAGGCGGTCTGGTCCATCCGGTGTCCTTCCCCGGGCGTCGCATCCGGTCCGGCCGGTCCCGGTTCGCCCGCTGCTGCGGCCCCGCGACCTCGTCCGGCATCCGTTGTACCGACGCGCGGTGAATCGGGGCCGGCGTCCCGGCCAACGATGTCGGTCGATCTCCTCACGACCTCAGTGTGCTGTGCCGAACGCCCGTTCGGACCGGATACGCTCGGCGCGAGGGCCGGCCCGCGGCCGGCGCGGGCGACCGGACGGCGGTCGCAGGAGGTACGACATCGGGAGCGACACGGTGGGCAGGTACGACGACGAGCGCGAGGTCGAGCTCGACGACGAGCAGGCGGTCCTGCCGGACCAGACCGCGGACGACACCGACGCCGGCTGGGGTGAGCGGCACCAGGACAACGACGACCGGCTGCTCGCCGACCGTCCGCCGCACTGGGACTGACCCCAGCCGACCGGCGACCGTCAGGCGGTCGGATCCACCTGCGCGGTGCAGAACGAGCAACGCGACGCCGCCGCCGGGATGCTCGACAGGCACTCCGGGCAGTCCCGCTTCGGTGCGTCCAGCTTCGCCGGGAAGAACCGCCGCAGCATCCGGTCCACCGGTACGACGACCAGGAAGTAGAGCACGGCGGCGACGATCAGGAACGCGAACACCGCGTTGATGAACACCCCGTACTTGAACTGGCTGCCGTTCAGCGTGAAGTAGAGACTGCTGAAGTCCTGCTTGCCGCCGATGGCCGCGATGAGCGGCGTGATGAAGCTGCTGACCAGCGCGTTGACCACGGCGGTGAACGCCGCGCCGATCACGATGCCGACCGCCAGGTCGACGACGTTGCCGCGCAGGATGAAGTCTCGGAAACCCTTGAGCACCGGTTCGCTCTCCTCGATGTGGTGCGCTCGGCACGCAGTACGTCAGCCGGGCCGGAGCGCGACCCCGATGCGGGCGGACGGCTCGGCACCGGCGACCCGGCGTGCCTCGTCTTCGGACATCGCCAAATACACCACGGAATCGCCCGCGGTGTCCGCTGAATGGCCGGGTGTCCCTCGAAGAACCAGCGCGCCGCGCACGATCACCTCGGCCGTACGGGAGTCGGCGCGGGTGACGGTCAGGTCCACCCGGTCGCCCGGTCGTACCAACCCGGTCACGTCGGGTTGGGCCACGGTCACCGCCAGCCCCACCTCGCCCGCCGGTACGCGGTCGCCCGGTGGCGCGGTCGCCCGGGTCGTCGGGCGCGGATGCACCGCGCACCGCTCGGCCGCCGCCGGCCCCGCTCCCGAGACCAGCACCCCGGCCGCCACGAGCAGCAGCGCCGCCACCGCGGCCCCGCGCAGCAGCCGCCCGCGCCGCCGCGGCGACCAGCGCACCGGGTCGAGCCGCTCGGCCCGCCGCCGGCCCCGCCCGGCACTCTTCTCCGACCTGTCCACGACAAACTCCCTCCGCCGCGGGGAACCGTAGACACCGGGTCGGGGTCGTCACCACCACCGGCCAGTACCTGTGGACAACGCCTGTGGACAACCGCCGGCCGATCCCGTACGCGTGGTAAAGGGGAGGGATGGCGTCGATGGACGGTGACGTGGTCGAACGACCGGTGCGGGTGCACCGGCCGGGCGGTGTCGTGCCCGGCGTGCTGTGGCTGCCGGCCGCCGCGTCCGCGCCGCCGCCCCTGGTACTGCTGGGACACGGCGGCAGCGGGCACAAGCGCAGCGCTCGGGTACTGGACCACGCGCGCTGGTTCGCGTCGGCCGGGCTCGCGTCGTACGCGATCGACGGGCCGTACCACGGGGAGCGGGTGACACGGCCGCTGGCGGCTGCCGAGTACCAGAAGCTGATGGTGGGGGCGGGGCTCGGGCGGGTCCTCGACGGGATGGTGGGCGACTGGGCGGCGGGGGTGGCGGCGCTGGCCGCGGAGGGGGTCGTGGACGGCGACCGGCTCGGCTACCTGGGGCTGTCGCTGGGGACCAGGTTCGGGTTACCGGTGGCGGCGGAGCTGGGCGACCGGCTCCGCTGCGCGGTGTTCGGCAAGTTTGGGCTGCGGCAGTGCGCCGCCATGGACCCGGGTCTGGACGCGCCGGAGCGGGTCGCCGCGGACGCCCGGCGCGTCACCGCGCCGCTGCTGTTCCACGTGCAGTGGCAGGACGAGATCTTTCCCCGGGACGGTCAGCTCGACCTCTTCGACACCCTGGGATCGGCGGACCGCACCCTGCTCGCCCACACCGGTACGCACGCGCAGACGCGCCCGGCCGCGTCGACGGCGTGGCGTCGGTTCGTCGCGGACCACCTGGCCGCGGGGGCGTGAGGCCGCGTCAGGCGCTGGCGGCGACCTTGCCGCCCGAACTGCCGCTGGAACTGGCGCCGGAGCCGCCACCCGAGGAGCCCGACGAACCGGACGAACCCGAGGTCGACGAGGACGAGCTGGACTTCGCGGAGTCCGACTTCGCGCCGTCGCCCGAACCCGACGACGAACCGGCGGAGTCGGCCGTGGACTTCGACTTCTCGCCGCTGATCGTGGACGAGGAGGAGCCGTTGCGTGAGTCGGTCCGGTAGAAACCCGAGCCCTTGAACACGACACCGACGGCCGAGAAGACCTTGCGCAGCTTGCCGCCGCAGTTGGGGCACTCGGTCAGCGGGCCGTCGGTGAACGACTGGACCGCTTCGAGCTGGTGGCCGCACTCGGTGCAGGCGTACTGATAGGTGGGCACCCTCTGCCTCCGCTGGCACTCTCAGTTTCTGAGTGCTAATCATCCGCCATCGGGGGCCCGTCCGTCCACCCGGGGTGGTGCGGTAGACAGCGTGGTCAGCCCGCCGTGGGGCCGATCCGGCGGAACCCGGCCGCCGGCGTGACCACCGCGTTGACCCGGCGGTCGTGCGGCTCGTGCGGCAACAGGTCGTCGACCAGTTCCCCGTCGTACAGCAGGGCGACGACGAGCGTGCGGCGCGGCACCCGGGACAGCGCCCGGTCGTACGACCCGCCGCCGCGGCCGAGGCGGGTGCCGGTCCGGTCCACCGCGAGCGCCGGCACCACCAACACCGACGCGGTACTCACGGCGCCGCGTCCGAGCCGCGGCCCGTCCGGTTCGCACAGCCGCCAGCGCGCCCGTTGCAGGCAGTCCGGCCCGGTGTACTCGGCCCAGTCGAGGTCCAGGTCGCTGCGCAGGACGGGGAGCAGCACCCGGTCGCCCCAGGTACCGAGGACGTCGGGGAGCGCGGCGCCGCCGGGTTCGCCGTCGGACGGCACGTACCCGGCGACGGAACGGCGGGCGGCGCCCACGGCGGGACGGCCCACCGGACGCCCGGCGCGCAGCAGATCCCGTACCACGGCGCGGATCGCGGCGTCGGCGGCGGAACGGTACGCCGGGGCACGATCGCGCCGTTCGGCGACCAACCGGTCGCGCAGGGACGACTTTTCGGAAAGTGCGTGCATTTCGCTGGGTCCAACCTCGCCGGGTGGGCGGTACCTCCGGATGCTGTGACAGCATCGCACCTGCGGGCTGTCGTCCCGGGCACGGATCGCCGAGACCGACACACCCATCGTGCACCGGCCGGAGCTACCACGGGAGGACGCGTGACGCTGCGCGCGCGGCTCACCGCCGCGTTCCTGGCCGTGGTGCTCGGGCCCGTGCTGATCGGGGCCGTGTTCGTCGGGATCACGGTGTCCGAGGTCAGCGCCCGGCGGGCGACCGAACGGTTGCAGATGGCGCAGACCACCGTCCGCACCACCGTCGACGCCGCCTGCCACGAGCTGCGGTCCGCCGCGCAGGTCGCCGCCCGGACGTACGGCGGGGGCACGGCGGGCGAGCGGGCCGCTGCCGCGCGCGAGGGCGTACAGACGGGGCTGGCGACGGCGGTGCAGGTGACCGACGAGGCGGGGGTGACCCGGTCGTCGGCCGGTCAGCTGCCCGGACCGTGGGCGGACTGCGCCGGCACCGGCACCACGAGTACGAACCGGCCGGAAACGCTGGTGGCGAAGGTACGGATGACCGACCGGGCCGGGCACACCATCGGCCAGGTCGTCGCCGGTACGCCGGTGGACCGGGCGTTCGTGACGCGGCTCGGCTCGGCCGCCGGCGTCGACGTGACGCTGCTCGACGACGGCGCGCCGGTGTCCACCGAAACCCGGCAGCAGGCCAACGAGGTCGCCGACACGGCGCTGCGGATGCGCGGCGACCAGGTGCGCGCCACCGGCGACGGGACGTACGTGCGGCTCGTGCCGGCGACCGTCGAGCAGCCGCTGCACCTCGCGCTGTCGTCCGGCCACTCCGGCTCCGAGGCGCTGTACGCGGTGCTCATCGGCGTGGTCGTGCTCGCCGGCCTGATCGCCGTCGGTGCCGCGTGGTGGCTCGCGAACTCCACCACCCGGCCGCTGTTCGAGCTGGCGTCGGCCGCCGACCGGGTCGCCGGCGGTGACCTCGACGCCCGGGTACCGGTGCGCAGCCGGGACGAGGTCGGCAAGCTGGGCAGCGCGTTCAACCGGATGACCCGCGAGATGCAGGCGTACGTGCACGCCCTGACGGCGAGCCGGGACCAGCTGCGCGGCAACCTCGGCCTGCTGGGCGACACCCTGTCCAGTACGCACGACCTGGACGGGATCCTCACCGTCATCCTGGAGACGGCGATGGCGGCGACCGGCGCGCAGTCCGGTGTCGTACTGCTGGTGGACAAGCCGGACGGCAAGTACCCGAACCAGCTGGTGGCGCGCTGCTCGGACGGCCTGGACGACCGGGCGCGGTCGCTGTCGGACATCCGGGTGGCGCTGGGCGAGGGCCTGCTGGGCGCGGTGGCGCAGGCCGGCGAGCCGCGCCGGGGCCGCGTCGACGGCATCGAACTCTCGCCGAACGAGCCGCGCTGCCGCACGTACATCGCGGTGCCGTTCTCCGGGGCGAGCCGCGCCACCGAACGCGAGGACGAGACCGGCCCGCAGCCCGGCCGGCTGCGCGGCGTCCTCGCCCTGTACGACCGGCTCGGCCAGGACGACTTCGACGACGCCGACCTCGGCACGCTGCGTACGTTCGCCGGGCAGGCCGCGGTCGCGGTGGACAACGTGCTGCTGCACCAGGAGACGGAGCGGCTGTCGCTCACCGACCCGCTCACCGACCTGTGGAACTACCGCTACCTGCGCGTCTCGCTGCACCGGGAGGTCGAGCGCGCGACCCGCTTCGACCGCCACCTGTCCGTACTCGCGATGGACCTGGACCGGTTCAAGGAGGTCAACGACACGTACGGGCACTCGGCCGGGGACGCGGTGCTCGTCGCGTTCGCGAACCGGATCCAGCAGGAGATCCGGGAGGTCGACCTGGCGTGCCGGCAGGGCGGCGAGGAGTTCGTCGTCCTGCTGCCGGAGACCGACGAGCACGGCGCCGGCCGGCTCGCCGAACGGATCTGCGGCGCCGTCCGCGACATGCGGGTACGGCTGCCCGATCCCGGCCCGGACGGCCCGATCGACATCGGTGTCACCGTCTCCATCGGCGTCGCCGTCTACCCCGAGCACGGCGCCACCGGCCAGGAGGTACTCGACGCCGCCGACGACGCGCTGTACGACGCGAAGGCGGACGGCCGGGACATCTGGCGGGTGGCGGCGGTCGGGCCGCGCCGCCGGCACCGTACGCGTGGGGGCGGCGACCGGGCGGCCGACGACTTCCCGCCCGCCGCGGACGGCTGGCCGGACGGCGACTCGGGCGGCGCGTCGCGGCGGGCACGACCGCCCAGGCAGACCCGGGGCGGTTAGTCTCGGCCCATGCCCGACCACGTCACCACCCCCGACTTCTCCTCCCCGGCCGACCGCGGGGTCCGCGCCACCAAGGCGGTCATCCCGGCGGCCGGGCTCGCCACCCGGTTCCTGCCCGCCAGCAAGGCGGTGCCCAAGGAACTGTTCCCGGTGGTGGACAAACCGGCCCTGCAGTACATCGTGGAAGAGGCCGCCACGGCCGGCATCAGCGACGTCCTGCTGATCACGGGGCGCGGCAAGAGTTCGATGGTGGACCACTTCGACCGGCGGCTCGACCTGGAGGCCGCGCTGGAGGCCAAGGGCGACACCGAACGCCTGGAGGCCGTGCGCCGCCCGGGTGAGCTGGCCGCGCTGCACTCGTCCCGCCAGCCGGAGCCGCTCGGCCTCGGGCACGCCGTGTCCTGCGCCGAGGACCATGTCGGCAACGTCCCCTTCGCCGTACTGCTGGGTGACGACCTGGTCGACGAGCGCGACCCGCTGCTGCCGACGATGCTCGACCTGCAGGCGGAGACCGGCGGCATCGTGCTCGCCCTGCTGGAGGTCCCGTGGGAGGAGGTCCACAAGTACGGCGTGGCCTCCGTGCGGGAGACCGACACGCCGGACGTCGTCGAGGTCACCGGCCTCGTCGAGAAGCCGGCTCGGGAGGACGCCCCCAGCAACCTCACCGTCGTCGGGCGGTACGTGCTGCCCGCGTCGATCTTCGACGCGATCCGGCGTACCGGTCCGGACAAGCGCGGCGAGATCCAGCTGACCGACGCGATGGCGCTGCTGCTGTCCGAGGGCACGCCGGTGCACGGCGTCGTCTTCCGCGGCCGGCGGTACGACACGGGCAACCCGACCGGATACCTGAAGGCCGTCGTGCAGCTCGCGACCGCGCGCTCCGACATCGGGCCGGACTTCCGCGCCTGGCTCGCGCAGTTCGTGGCGGACGGCTTCGACACGGTCGACGACAAGCCCGCCGGCACCGAGTAGACGAAGGGCGCCGATGGCCACCGTCACGCTGACCCCGCTGGCCGACTTCCTCCAGCAGGTACTCGCCAAGATCCGTCCGCTGCCCCCGCTGGACCTGGAGCTGACCCAGGCGTACGGCAACGTCTTCGCCGAGGACGTGGTGGCTCCCGGGCCGCTGCCGGCGTTCGACCACGCCGCCATCGACGGGTACGCGGTGCGGCTCGACGACGTGGCGGGCGCCCGCGAGGACCGGCCGGTGCGGCTGAACGTGGTCGGTGACGTCGGCGCGGCGTCGTGGCGGCCGGTCCGGGTCGGTTCGGGCAGCTGCCTGTCGATCGCGGCGGGCGCGCCGATGCCCGCCGCCGCCGACGCCGTCGTACCGATGGCGTGGACGGACGAGGGCATGGCGTCGGTGGAGATCTACGCGTCGCCCAAGCGCGGCCACGGCGTACGGCGGGCCGGTGACGAGCTGGCCGCCGGGTCCGCGGTCGCCTCCGCCGGTACCGCGGTGACCGCGCCGGTCGTCGCCCTGCTGGCCGCCGCCGGCGTCGCCCACGTCGTCGTACGCCCGTGCCCGCGCGTGGTGGTCGTCGCGACCGGCGACGAACTCGTCGAGACCGGCCGGATGTCCGCACCCGGCCAGGTCGTCGACGTCAACTCGCACGCGCTGACCGCGGCGGCGGTCGAGGCCGGCGCGCTCGCGTACCGGATCGGGATCTGTGACGACGACCCCGAGGGACTGCGCGCCGTCCTGGAGGACCAGACGCTGCGCAGCGACCTGATCGTGATGACCGGCGGCACCGGCCTCGGCCCCGGCGACATGGTCCGCCGCATCTTCGGCCGCGACGGCACCGTCCCCTTCACCGACCTCTCCGTGTACCCGTGTTCGTCGCTCGGGTTCGGCACCGTCGGCGTCGAGGAGGTCCCGATCGTCTGCCTGCCGGGCGATCCGGGCGCCGCCCTCATCGGCTTCGAGATCCTGGTACGCCCGGTCATCCAGCGGCTGTCCGGCGCGGAGCCCGTGTTCCGGCCGAGTATCAAGGCGCACCTGCTGGAGACGCTGTCGTCGCCGGCCGGGTTGCGCGAGTTCCGGCCGGCGCAGGTGTCGGAGCGCCGCGGCGGCGGTTACACCGTGCAGCCGCTGGCCGGTGGGCCGTACACTCTGTCGGGCCTTGCCGAGGCGAACGGGTTGCTGGTGCTGGGGGAGCGGGTCTCCACCGCCGCGGCAGGCTCCACAGTGGACGTACTGCTGATCGATCGGCGGAGATGAACGCGCATCCTGGCTGGCCGGCCGTCCTGACCGACGGCGACGTGACCCTCCGGCCGTACACCCGGGCCGACGCCGCCGCCTGGGTCGAGGTACGCCTCGCGAACGAGGCGTGGCTGTCGCCGTGGGAGCCGGACCCGCCGGGTCGCTGGCAGGACGTGCACACCGTCCGCGCCTTCCGGTACGTGTACCGCGACCTGAAACGGTCGGCCGCGGACGGCAGCACGATGCCATGGGCGGTGTGTTGGCAGGGCACGTTCGTCGGCCAGCTCACCATCGGCAACATCGTGCGCCGCGCCTTCTGCTCCGGCTACGCCGGCTACTGGATCGACCACCGGCACGCCGGAAAGGGCATCACGCCGACCGCGCTCGCGCTCGCCGTCGACCACGCGTTCGGCCGTGGCGGGCTGCACCGCGTCGAGGTCAACATCCGCCCGGAGAACAAGCCGAGCCGGCGCGTCGTGGAGAAGCTCGGCTTCCGCGAGGAGTCGTACCACCACCGGTACCTCTACATCGCCGGCGGCTGGCGCGACCACCTCGGGTACGCGCTGACCACCGAGGACGTCGCCGCCGACGGCGGCCTCCTCGCCCGCCTCCACCGAAACCGCAGCGACCGCCCCACCTCCTGACCCCCGTTACCGCCAGGTAGGCGCCCCGGTGTGGCGCCGCGGAAATGCAGCGTCCCGGCCGTAGCCTCGGATGACAGCATGTGACTACCTGACGGGAGGGGTCCGGGGGTGCCGACGTCGGTGCTCCTCGCCGTACTGGCGGCGGCGGGCCTGCTCGCTCTCGCACCGGCCCTCGTGCGCCGGTACGACACCACGGAGCGGCAGGTCGCGGAGCGCGAGTGGTCCACGGCGCGGGTCCTGTCCCGCCCGCGCCGCCGACGCACCGTGCCACGTGGCCGCCCGGTCAACCCGCCCCGCCGCGACGCCGCCCCGTCCACCGCCGTACCGGACGCGGCCGGCTCGCCCCGACGCGCCGACCGCCACGGCCCCGCCCGCCGCGACCTCGCCCGCCGGCGCCGGCGCCGCGCGTTCCGTCGGCTGCGCCGCGCCCCGCTGGCCCGGCTGCTGCGCGGCGGACTCCGCGGCCGCCCGCCCGCCGACCTCACCGACGAGCAGCGCCGCCGCTGGTGGCGCTACCACCGCCGCCGCGTACTCGTGGTCCTCCTCGCCGTACTGGTGGTCCAGCTCGGGCTCGGCGCCGGCCTCGCACCCGCGTTCTTCGTCGGCGCCGGCGCCACCGTGCTGCTCACCTGCGCGTACCTGGTGCACCTGCGGAACCGGGCGCTCGCCGACGCGCGTCGCCGCCGCGAGGCCGCCCGCCGGTACGCCGAGGAGGAGATTCGCGAGGCCCGCGCCCGGGCGCTGCGCCGCCGTCGTGCCGCGGCCCTCGCCGCCGCCCGCCGCGCCACCCTGGAACGCGAGTTCGCCGAGGCGCGGGAACGTGCGCTGGCCGCGGAGCGCGAACTCGCCGACGGTACGTACGGCGCGCCGTTCCTGCGGGGCCGTCCGTACCAGGCGCGCGCCGTCAACCTCTGACAACCGACCGGCCCGCCGCGCAGCGCGCGCCAGGAAACGAATGCTCCCGGGAGACGAATCAGGCGACGCCGTCCGCTTTCCCGCGGACACGCGTCGCCTGATTTCCGAACGTGGAGCTGAGGGGAGTTGAACCCCTGACCCCCTCGATGCGAACGAGGTGCGCTACCAGACTGCGCCACAGCCCCTTGCGGAATGAAGGTTAGCAGGTGGTGCCGGAGGGGTGCGAACCGATACCCCGGTGCCGCGGTCGAGTCGGGTCCGGGGCCTCGGGCGCCGGCGTCGACGGTGTGGCGGGGGCGACGCGGACGCGACCCGACGAGTACCGGACCTCGCGTCGGTGGCTGGTCGGCCCGCGCTGGCGTACGCGACGAAGGGGTGTCGACCGTTACGGTACGAGCGACCGTCTTCGTCACCCGCTGAGCGCACAGTCTGAAATCACGGATCGTGCTGGTGCAGGTGGGAGCGCTGTGACCCAGCTGTCGCACCTCTTGTGCGATCCGGGGGCGTCCGGTTAGGTGATGATCGGTCCGGTCGCCGGGGGACGCGACGTGAGTGGAGCCGACTGGACTGTTATGGTCTCCGATGTGCGCGTTTGCCCTGCGCGCGGCGATCATCGGGGCTCGGGTCGTTCGCCGTGGGTGGTCGCTCGGTGTCCCTGTTCGTTCCCTGTTCGTGTACGTTCCGTGATGAGGCCCGCCATCCATGAGCGTTCGCACCTGGTCGATTCGATCCCGACTCGTAGCCCTGGTGACCGTCCCGATCGTCTGCTTGGTCGTGTTCTGGGGGTTCGCCAACTACCTGACCCTCGGTGACGGTCTCCGGCTCTACAACCAGGGCACGCTGATCAACAAGCTCACCGTGCCCGTCGACAACATCGTCCGCGCGGTACAGGCGGAGCGGCGTGCCTCGGTGGTGTACCTGGCCGCCCCGTCGGCGCAGAACCAGGAGTCGCTGGCCGCGGCGCGCAAGGTCGTCGACCGCGACATCGCCGAGTACCGGAAGGATCTGTCGGACAGCTCGGTGCGCAGTGTCGCGACCGACCGGATGATGGGTCTCGCCCGCGACGAGCTGACCAGGCTCGACGGGTTGCGCAAGCTGCGCGACGACGTGGACGGGCGGAGCATCTCCACGCCCACCCTGATGTCGTCGATGACCGACATGCTGGACGGCGTCAACCTGCTGTACTCGCAGGTCACGAACTTCCCCGACGAGGAGACCGCCGCCGAGGGCCGGTCGCTGGCGATGCTGTCGCACGCCCGCGAGCTGCGGTCGCGCGAGGACGCGGTGCTGGCCGGGGCGCTCGCCACCGGCAAGTTCAGCGGCGAGTCGTACCGGATGTTCGTGCAGGCCGTGGGCGTGCAGCAGTACCAGTACCACGAGGCGTACGCCGCGCTGACGCCCGAGGACCAGAAGCTGTACGACGCGTTCGTCGCGAAGGCGCCGTTCCCCGAGCTTGCCGCGATGGAACGCAGCGCGATCGACAAGGGCAGGCCGGGCCATGCCGTACCGGTGAACGAGACGCAGTGGGCGCAGGCGAACGCCACCGCGCTCAGCTCGCAGTACACGTTCGAGCAGCACCTGAACGCGGTGCTCAGCGACCACGCGAAGGCCCCGTCGTACCTGATCTTCCTGCGGCTCGGGCTGGCCGGGCTGCTCGGCCTGATCGTGATCGTCATCTCGGTACTGGTGGCGCGCCGGGTGTCCCGCTCGCTGATCAAGCAGCTGCGCGCGCTGCGCGACTCGGCCCGCGACCTCGCCTGGGTACGACTGCCGGCGGTGGTGCAGCGGCTGAGTTCCGGGCAGTCGGTGGACGTCGACCGCGAGGTGCCGTCGCTGCCCGCGGGCAAGGACGAGATCGGCCAGGTCTCCGAGGCGTTCAACGAGGTCGGCCGTACCGCGGTCCGCGCGGCGAACGAGCAGGCCGAGCTGCGTTCCGGCGTGGCGAACGTGTTCCTCAACATCGCGCGGCGCAGCCAGACGCTGCTGCAGCGGCAGATCGGCCACCTCGACGTGATGGAGCGCAAGGCGGCCGAGCCGGAGGCGCTGGAGGACCTGTTCCGGATCGACCACCTGGCCACCCGGATGCGCCGCAACGCCGAGAACCTGGTCATCCTCGGTGGCGGCCAGCCCGGCCGGGTCTGGCACGAGCCGATGCCGCTGCTCGACGTGCTGCGCAGCGCGGCCAGCGAGGTCGAGCAGTACGAGCGGGTCCGGGTGCTGCCGTTCCCGCCGATGATGCTGGCCGGTTCGGTGATCTCCGACGTGGTGCACCTGACCGCGGAGCTGATCGACAACGCGACCGCGTTCTCGCCGCCGCACACCAAGGTGAACGTGACCGGCCAGGCCGTACCGAAGGGGTTCGCGGTCGAGATCGAGGACCGCGGTCTCGGCATGAAGCCGGAGGACGTGGCCGCGGCGAACCGCTGGCTCGCCACACCGCCCGAGTTCGACGTGCTGGCCCTGTCGGAGAACGCGCGGCTCGGCATGTTCGTGGTGGCGCGGATCGCCGCGCGGCACGGGATCCGCGTCCATCTGCGGCCCTCGCCGTACGGCGGGACGACGGCGATCATCCTGCTGCCGAGCGAGCTGGTCGCCGAGGCCGGCGCGGTGGACGAGCTGTCCGCCCGCGACGCGGACCGTACCGCGGTCGGGGAGGCGGACGACGAGGCGTTGGTACCGGCGGACGTCAGCCCGGTGCGCGGCCCGGTGCTCGTCTCCGCCGGCGTACGGGACGGCGACGAGTCGGAGGCCGCCGTCGCCGAGCCGACCCGCCTCCCCGTACGCAGTGGCGGGATGCACCGCGCGCCCAGCGAGCTGGAGGAGTCCGCCGGGCCGGACGAGTCGCCCGCGCCGGCCGACCCGGCGATCGCGGCGCGCACCGACGAGCAGTCGACGCGCCCCGAGGGCCCCACCCCGCGGTACGAGGAGCCGCCCGTGCGCCACGAGGACCCGGTGACGCGGTACGAGGAGTCGACGGTGCGGCACGAGGAACCGGCGACGTCCGGCTGGCCGACCCTGACGTACCCGTCGGGCGACGGCGAGCCGGCCGGGCTGACGCCACGGGCGGTACCGCCGGCCATGTCGGCGATCGACTCGCCGACCGTGGAGACCCGCATCATCGACGCCCGCCGGGTCGTCGCGCCGCCGGCCGAACCGCCGCGCGCCGAGCCGCCCCGGCCGGAGCCGCCCCGTGCGGACCCGCCACGGGTGGAACCGCCGCGGCCGAGTCCGCGCCCGGATTCGGCGCCGCCGAGCCCGCGGCCGCGTACCGAGCCGGTGGCGGCCGAGTCCACGGCCGAGGCACCGGCAGCGTCGCCGGAGTCGGACCCGGTGGAGGGTGGCACCCACCTCGGCCTTCCCAAGCGAGTGCGTCAGGCCAACCTGGCGCCCGGTCTCCGCAACGGCCCGCCCCGGCCCGGACCGAACGGTCCGCAGACGCCCAGCGCGCCGCAGCGCAGTCCGGAGGAGATCCGGAAGATGATGAGTTCGTACCAGCGGGGCACGACGCGCGGCCGGCTGCCGGACGCGCCGCCTGACGGTGAGAAGGGCGACGAGGCGCCAACCCTCGGCACCCCACCACAGGCACAGAATCTGACCACGGTCGAGAGCGGTAGGGAGGACGGCTGATGACGCAGCACACCACATCATCCAGAGATGCGGACTGGCTGCTCGAAGATCTGGTACATCGGGTGGCCGAGATCAAGCACGCGGTACTGCTGTCCGCCGACGGGCTGCTGATCGGCTCCTCCGACGCGCTGAGCCGCGCGGACGCCGAACACCTGGCAGCGGTCGCGTCCGGCTTCCAGAGCCTGGCGCGGGGCGCGGGTCGGCACTTCCAGGCCGGAGAGATCCGGCAGACGGTGATCGAGATGGACACCGCGTTCCTGTTCGTCACGGCTGCCGGCCACGGGGCCTGCCTGGCGGTGTTCGCGGACGCGGACTCCGACGTCGGGCTCGTCGCGTTCGAGATGAACCTGCTGGTCCAGCGGGTCGGGCAGAACCTGGCGACCACGGTGCGGTCGCCGCTGATGACCGCGCCACCATCGCCCGCCGACCCGCTCTTCCAGCAGTAGGTCGGGGGGCCGCGGTGTACCAGACGGGTCAACACGCAGTACCGGACGGCGCGGGGCCGCTGGTCCGCCCGTACGCGATGACGCATGGGCGGACCAGACCGTCGTCCGACAACTTCGACCTGATCGCGCTGGTCGTCGCGGCGGACGTACCCACGCCCACGGTCGGGCTGGAGCCGGAGCACCACGTGGTGCTCCGGCTGGCCCAGCAGCCGATCTCGGTGGCCGAGATCGCGGCGCACGCCGACCTTCCCGTCGGCGTGGTCCGGATCCTCCTGGACGACCTGCGCGCCGGTGGGTGCGTCCAGGTGAAGGCGCCGATGTCGGTGGCAAAGATGCCCAACACGCGGGTGCTGCGGGCCGTGATCAACGGCCTGCGTGCGCTGTAGCGCAATAGGACGACGACGGAGTGTCTACTGTGGACGAGATTCCCTACGCGATCAAGATCCTGATCGCGGGCGGTTTCGGCGCGGGAAAGACCACCATGGTCGGCTCGGTCTCCGAGATCGAGCCACTGCGCACCGAGGAGGTCATCACCGCCGAGTCCGTCGGCATCGACGACCTCGCCGGCGTCGAGGAGAAGACCACCACCACGGTGGCCATGGACTTCGGCCGGATCACCCTCAACGACGGGCTCGTGCTCTACCTGTTCGGTACGCCGGGGCAGGACCGGTTCTGGTTCATGTGGGACGAGCTGTCGCTCGGCGCGGTCGGCGCGGTCGTCCTCGCGGACACCCGGCGGCTCGCCGACTGCTTCCCCTCGATCGACTACTTCGAGCAGCGCGGCACGCCGTTCATCGTCGCCGTGAACTGCTTCGACGGGGCCAAGCAGTACCGGACGGAGGACGTGCGGATCGCGCTGGACCTGGACGACCACGTCCCGGTACTCCTGTGCGACGCGCGGAAGCGCGAGTCGAGCAAGAGCGTACTCATCACGCTGGTGGAGTACGTGTTGCAGCGGTTCTCCGGCGAGCTGGAGAACACGTCCGAGGTCATGGCCTGACCGCTGACGCACGACGGCGCGCCACCCGGCAGGGCGGCGCGCCGTTCGTCGTCGGAGGTGTCAGCCGACCTTCATGGCGGCCAGCCGGGCGCGCGCCTCGGCGACCGGGGCGCTGCCCTGGCCGATCAGGTTCACCGCGAGCTGCGCCGGAGTGCCGTCCGCGACGCTGGCCGACAGCGTGGGGACCCCGCTGCCGGACAACGCCACCGTGACGGTCGCCCCGGTACCGGCGGGTGCGGTGCTGGGGAGCCGGACCGCGCCGGCGCCGATCACCCGGTAGCCGTCCGGCGCGTACCGCGAGGTGGAGGGGCCGTCGGACTCCTCCAGCAGGGTGAAGTCGACCTGCCCCGCCCCGTCCGCGGTACTGGTCAGCTCGTGGCTGGTGGACGCCGGCAGCGCCGCGTGCGCCTCCACCACCACCGCGTACTCCGCGTCGTCGGTGAGGCGGGAGCCGGGCCGGGGCGCCAACGCGTACCCCCGGGCGGAGACGCGGCCGATGCTGCGCGCCGCCATCCGGTCCTCGGCGTCGGCGGACAGCCCGGACTGGCTGGCCATCCGCGCCGCGCCGGTCGTGTCGCCGGACGCGGCGAGCCGCCGGTACGTCTCCTCGAACGCGTACCACGCGGCGCCGCGGGCGACGGCCAGGTCCGGGTCGTGCAGCCGCGGCTCGATGCCGAACTCGGCGCCCACCCGCGCCGCGACAGCCGGCATCCGCGACGAGCCGCCGACCAGCAGTACCTCGTCGATCCGCGGTACGCCACGCTCGGCGGCGGCGGCCAGGACCTGCCGGGTCACCTCGATCGTGCGGTCCAGCAGGTCCGCGGTCAGCTCCTCGAACCGCTCCCGGGTGATCGGCACGGACGTGACCCGACCCTCGTGCATGACCCGGACGGTCCGCTCGGTCTCCTCGGACAGCCGGCGCTTCGCCTCCTCGACGCGCGCCCGGATGTCCTGCACCGTCGCCGAGTTGTCGAACGGGTGCGACACGTCCGGGTGCGCGGTGCAGAACGCGTCCACCACGTACTCCGCGAGGCGCTCGTCGAAGTCGACGCCGCCCAGCTCCACGTCGCCGCCGGTGGCGACCTCGTGCAGCCCCTTCGCGCTGACCGTGACGACCGTCGTGTCGAACGTGCCGCCACCCAGGTCGTACACGAGGATGGCGCGGTCGGCGCCGGTCTCGCCGACGCGGTAGCTGTGCGCGGCGGCCAGCGGCTCGGACAGTACGTCGATGACGGTCAGCCCGGCCAGCTCGCCCGCGCGCCGGGTCGCCGCGCGCTCCGCGAGCCCGAAGTACGCCGGGACGGTGATGACGGCCTCATCGATCTGCTCGCCGGTGGCGTCGGCCGCGTCGGACACGAGCCGGCGCAGGATCAGCGCGGAGACCTCCTCGGCGCTGAACGTCTGCCCGTGCATGGTCAGCGTCGTGTGCCGGCCCAGCTCGCGCTTGATCAGCTCGACCACCAGGTCCGGCTCCAGCACCGCGGTGTCCTTCGCCTTGGCGCCCACCACCACGCTGTCCGCGGTCGAGAAGTACACCGCGGAGGGGGTGGAGTCGCCGCCCTCGCGGCTGCGGACCACGGTGGGGCGACCAGTCGCGTCGAGGTACGCGACGCTGGAGTACGTCGTGCCCAGGTCAATCCCGAATACGGCCACGTTGTTCGCTTTCTCTCCGGTTCGCTCGGCGCCTGATCCCCGCGTCAGCGCCCGGTCAGTTGTGCCACCACCACGTCGGCCCGCCGGGCGATCTGCTCACCCCGGACGAAACCAGAAGATACCGTTTCGACCACGAGGCCGTCCCACGCCGGATCGTCCACCGGCACGGTGTCCACGGGGCGGTGCAGAGCCATGTCGTACCGCTCGCCCTTGGCGACGTCGAACGGCTCGACCCCGGTACGCCCCAGCACCTCGACGGTCTCCTCGGCGAACGCGGCGAACAGGGCGCCGACCTGGCCGGAGAACATCGCGTACAGCGAGGCGTCGGACTGCGGGTTGTTCGGGTCCGGGTTGTTCTCCCGGCCGGCCATCGACCAGCGGTCCGCCTCCCGGCGGGCGTAGTCGTACAGCCGGTAGAGGCCGGCGCGGACCGGCTCCAGCGTCGCCTCCAGTTCGCTGCGGCGCAGCGACTGGTTCTCCGAGTGCAGGCGGTCGATGATCTCCTCGCGGAACGCGGCGCGTTCCTGCTCGCGGGCGACCGCCGAGTGCAGCTCGGCGAGCCGCTCGGGCAGGTGGCTGAGCGCGGTGAGCTGCGCGCGGATCACGACAAGCTCGGCGCGCAGCGGTCCGAGCGCGTCGGCCCGTAGTGGACCGATCGCGCCGGAAACGTCGTCGGGCTCGGGCACCGCACACCCCCTCCGGCGGATCCCACCGCGCCCGGGTGCGCTTCACCCGGGCGCCGGTCGAGATGCCGCTGATGTCGAACTTATCGACCCGCCGCACGGACGCCGACGGCCGGCTGCGTCGCCGATGTTGTCGTCGGTCGTGGACGGTCTGGATTCAATCTAGTCACGCCGATGTGTGCCGCGCCGCATGCCTTGTCCGTCAGATCCATTTGTTACCGAGCCACATCCGCGCGAACCAGTCCGAGTACGGAATCGTCTCACCCACGTACAGCGGATAGAAGTACAGGAAGCAGAGGGCGACGATCGCCACGTACCCGCCGGCGACGAGTGCGCCGACGAGCCGTCGCTCGGCCGTCGCCGTCCGTGGTCCGATGACCATGCCGAGTGCCATGGTCACCGCGAGTACCAGGAAGGGTTCGGCGGGCAGCGCGTAGAAGTAGAACATGGTGCGGTGGTCGGAGAACTGGTAGTACAGCCACGGGACGATCCCCATCGCCGCGCCGACCAGGACGAACCAGCCGCGCCAGTCGCGCTTCGCGATCGCCCACCAGGCGGTCGCGCCCAGTGCCGGGACGAACGCCCACCACAGCGCCGGCGTACCGAGCAGCAGCACCTCGGCGGCGCACTGGTTCGAGCCGCACGGTCCGTTCGCCGAGTAGTAGTAGGACACCGGGCGGGCCAGCGTCAGCCACTGCAACGGCCACGACTGGTACCCGTGCTTGGTGGTCAGGCCGGTGTGGAACGCCAGGATGTCCCGGTGGTACTCGAACAGGTTGACCAGCGCGCCGATCACCGGCGGCTCCGGCATGTGGTGGTCGCGCAGCCAGTGCCGGTCCCAGCTGTGGTCGTTGGCGAACCAGCCGGACCAGGCCGCGAGGTACACCACGACGATCACCCCGAGCGACGCGAGCAGCCAGCCGAACTCGTCGAGGATCGCGTCCCGCCACGGATGCCGTACGCCGGCGGCGCGGCGCGCGTGCGCGTCCCACACGTACGCCAGCACGAAGAACAGCAGGATGTACCAGACGGCACTCCACTTGACGGCCATGCCGGCGCCGAGGAGTACCGCGGCGGCCAGCCGCCACCACGGAACGCCGTGCGCCGGGCGCTCGGTCGCCGGGTCGCCGCCCCGCTCCAGCAGGCCCAGCCAGCGCGCGCGGACCGCCTCCCGGTCCATCACCAGGCAGGCGAACGCGGCCAGGACGAACATCATCAGGAAGATGTCCAGCAGCGCCACCCGGCTGGACACGAACGCCATCCCGTCCAGCGTCATGAGCAGCCCGGCCGTACAGCCGAGGAGGGTGGAGCGGAACATCCGGCGCGCCAGCCGTACCAGGATCACGACCGAGACCACGCCGGCCACGACCGACATGATCCGCCAGCCGGTCTCGTTGTTCCCGAACAGCAACTCGCCGACGCCGATGATCCACTTACCGAGCGGCGGATGGGCGATGAACGAGCCGCTGTCGGTCTTGTCGTCCCACTCGACGCCGTGCAGCAGCAGGTTGTGCGCGTCGGTCGCGTAGTAGATCTCGTCGAAGATCTTGCCCTTGGGGTGGGCCAGGCCGACCAGCCGCAGCAGCGCCGCGACAGCCGCCACCGCGGCCGTGAACAGCCACGACGCCGGGCCGTCCGCCGGCATCGGCGGCCTCAGCCGGCGCCGCACGTCCGCACCGACGGGTCGCCGCTGGCCGGGCTCGACTGTCAACTCCGCGACTGGCACCCGACGATCGTAGGCTTCACTCACCATCGGCGGTACGGCCCCTGCCCGTCACCGCGGGCAGAGCGGCGGAAAGGGCACACGGTACGCATGGCGGACGATCACCGCGGACAACTGGTCCTGGCCGGGGCACCACTCGGCAACACGGCCGACGCCAGCGAACGGCTGCGCGCCGCGCTCGCCGACGCGGACCTCGTCGCCGCCGAGGACACCCGCCGCCTCCACCGGCTCGCCGCCGAACTGTCCGTGACCCTCCCACCCCGGATCGTCTCGTACTTCGAGGGCAACGAGGAACGCCGCACCCCCGAACTCCTCGCCGAACTCACCGCCGGCACCCGCGTCACGCTCATCACCGACGGCGGGATGCCGAGCGTCTCCGACCCCGGGTACCGGCTGGTGCGGGCGGCGATCGACGCCGGCGTGGCGGTGACCGCGGTGCCCGGCCCCAGCGCGGTGACCACGGCGCTCGCCGTCTCCGGGCTGCCCTGCGACCGCTTCTGCTTCGAGGGGTTCCCGCCGCGCAAGCCCGCCGAACGCCGCTCCCGGTACGCGGAGCTGGCGGCGGAGCCGCGCACGCTGGTGTTCTTCGAGTCGCCGCACCGGATCGCCGGGTCGCTCGCCGACCTGGCCGCGGCGTTCGGGGCGGACCGGCCGGCGGCGCTGTGCCGCGAGCTGACCAAGACGTACGAGCAGGTGCGGCGGGGTGCGCTCGGCGAGCTGGCCGCGGGCGTGGCCGACGACCCGCCGCGCGGCGAGATCACGCTGGTCGTGGCGGGCGCGCCGGCGGTACCGCGGGTGGCGCGCAGCGCGGCGGAACTGGCCGCGGCGGTCGACGCGCAGCAGGCCACCGGGCTGTCCCGGCGCGACGCGATAGCCGCCGTGGCCGCCGAGACCGGCACCCCGCGCCGCGAGGTGTACGCCGCGGCCGTCGCGCGCCGCTGACCGCGCGGTGTCTGCTGACCGCTGACCGCGGCCGTCCGCGCCGTGACCGCTGACCGCGGCGGCCGCGCGCCGCTGACCGCGCCGTGGCCGTCCGCGCGGTGACTTCGGCGAAGTCTTGACCTGGACCGCGCTCCAGGTGGCAGTGTCGCCCTCGTGCGGCGGTCCGCACCCGCCGTACGGACCGACAGTGGAAGGGACGGGCATGCGTACTCGCAGGCTGGGGCGGCTGGACCAGGACAGCTCGGTGATCATCTACGGCGCGGCGATGCTGGGCGGCGTCGATCAGGACACCGCCGACGAGTCGATCCAGTACGCGCTGGACAGCGGCATCAACCACTTCGACGTGGCCGCCTCGTACGGGGAGGCGGAGCTGCGGCTCGGACCGTGGATGCCGCGGATCCGGGACCGGATCTTCCTCGCCACCAAGACGGGCGAGAAGGACGCCGACGCGGCGTACCGGCAGATCAACGCGTCGCTGGAGCGGCTGCAGACCGACCACCTGGACCTGATCCAGCTGCACGCGGTGTGCGACCACGAGGACCTGGACCGGCGTACCGGGGCGGGTGGTGCGCTGGCCGGCGCCGTCCGGGCGCTCGACGCGGGGCTGGTCGGCGCGATCGGCATCACCGGGCACGGGCACGAGGCACCCGCCGTCCACCTGGAGGCGATCCGCCGGTACGACTTCGCCACGGTGATCACGCCGCTCAACCACGCGCTCACCCGCCAGCCCGGGTACTACGACGACTTCCGGGCGCTCGCCGCCGAGACCGCCCGGCGCGGCGTGGGGCTGATGACCATCAAGAGCGGCGCCCGGCGAAACTGGCCGTCGGGTGGCACCGACGGCCCCTACACCACCTGGTACGAGCCGCTCGACGAGCAGCGGTACATCACGGCGTCGGTGTCCTGGGTGCTGTCCCACCCGGAGATCACCGGCATCCCGACCGCCTCCGACGTCCGCCTGCTCCCGCTGTACGTCGAGGCGGAGCGGTCCACGGTCGGCGCCGAGGAGGCCGTCGCGACGCTCGCCGAGGTGGACGACTACACGTCGCCGTTCCTGCGCCAGGTGATCTGACGGCGGCGGGGTGTCCGGGAGCCGGGCACCCCGCCGCCGGGCGCTTCGCCGGCGGTACCGGGCGCGGGTTCGGCCGCGCGCCCGTCACCAGGCGGCGGCGAGCAGGCCGGCGGTGATGACCAGCGGGCCGAGCATGCTCAGCGTGCAGGCGACCGCGCGCTGCCGGCCGCGCAGCCGCCACGCGCCGGTGGCCAACGCGATCAGCAGGCCCAGCACCAGGACCAGCGCGAGCGGTACGGCCCAGCGCAGGAGCAGCCCGAGCGAGTCCCCGACGTACGCCTGGCGGCCGGTCTGCGACACCATCCGGGCCGGGCGCCGTACGCCGACCGGGGCGGCGTCCCCGCCGGACACCGGTACGCCACGCACCCGGTAGCGGTCGCCGCCGGCGGCGAAGTCGCCGACGCAGCGCTTCAGTACGCCGTGGCCGGTGCATCGGGTGACGGTGACGGTGCCGCGGTCGGCGTGCCCGACGGCCAGCCAGAACGGCTCCGCACCCACCCACGCGAAGAACGCCGCGAGCAGCGCGAACACCACCAGCAGCGGCAAGCCCACGCCGGGCCGGCGCGGCGCGCGGAACGGTACCGGTCGGGACTCGGGACGGGTGAGGGTCGCCGCGCGGGCGCGCCCCCCGTCCGGCCACAGCGGGAACTCGCCCGACCCGCCGACGTCGGCCGGGCGGACCGGACCACCGTCCACGTGGTACTCGTCGACCAGGCCGGTCTCCGGGTCGCGGGTCTCGTCGTCGAGATCGTCGTGGCGGTCGTCGTCGTGGAGGTCGAGGGGCGCCGCGCCCGGGGCGCCCGCGTCGGCCGAGTCGCGGTCGACCCGCGGCTCGGGCACCGGGTGACTGTCGGCGTCCTGAGTGGTCACGCCCCTCATTCCACACCTGTCGGGCAGCGGGGACGCGGTGCCACACCGGCGCCGGCGCCGGGAAATCGGCTCGCCGCCCCCGATAGAGTTGCCGCATGAGTCACGTCTTGACAGCAGTCGCCTGGCCGTACGCGAACGGCCCGCGACACATCGGCCACGTGTCCGGTTTCGGGGTGCCCTCCGATGTCTTCAGCCGGTACATGCGGATGGCCGGTCACGACGTGCTGATGGTCTCCGGCACCGACGAGCACGGCACCCCGATCCTGGTACAGGCGGAGCAGGAGGGCGTGTCGCCGCGCGCGCTCGCCGACCGGTACAACCGGGTGATCGTGGAGGACCTGCACGCGCTCGGCCTGTCGTACGACCTGTTCACGCGGACCACGACGCGCAACCACGCGGCGGTGGCGCAGGAGCTGTTCCGCACCGTGTACAAGAACGGCTACCTGATCGAGAAGAAGACGTCGGGGGCGATCTCGCCGTCGACCGGCCGCACCCTGCCCGACCGGTACATCGAGGGCACCTGCCCGATCTGCGGGTACGACGGGGCCCGCGGCGACCAGTGCGACAACTGCGGCAACCAGCTCGACCCGACGGACCTGATCAACCCGCGGTCCCGGATCAACGGCGAGAAGCCGAAGTTCATCGAGACCGAGCACTTCTTCCTCGACCTGCCGGCGCTGGCCGACGCGCTCGGCGACTGGCTGCGCAGCCGCCAGGGCTGGCGGCCGAACGTGCTGAAGTTCTCCCTCAACCTGCTCGACGACCTGCGGCCGCGGGCGATGACCCGGGACATCGACTGGGGCATCCCGGTGCCGCTGCCCGGCTGGGAGGAGAACCCCAACAAGCGGCTGTACGTGTGGTTCGACGCCGTCATCGGGTACCTGTCGGCGGCGATCGAGTGGGCCCGGCGGGGCAAGGACCCGGAGGCGTGGCGGCGCTGGTGGTCCGACCCGGCGGCCCGGCAGTACTACTTCATGGGCAAGGACAACATCACGTTCCACTCCCAGATCTGGCCGGCCGAGCTGCTGGCGTACGACGGGAAGGGCGCGAAGGGCGGCAGCCCGGGGAAGTACGGCGAGCTGAACCTGCCGACCGAGGTGGTGTCGAGCGAGTACCTGACGATCGGCGGGCAGCAGTTCTCCACCTCCCGCAACGTGGTGATCTACGTACGGGACATGCTCGCCCGGTACCAGCCCGACGCCCTGCGGTACTACATCGCCGTGGCCGGGCCGGAGACGCACGACGCGGCGTTCACCTGGCCGGAGTTCCTGCGGCGGACGAACGACGAGCTGGTCGCCGGCTGGGGCAACCTGGTCAACCGTTCGATCTCGATGGCCGCGAAGAACTTCGGCCGGGTGCCGGCGCCGGGCGAGCTGACCGGCACCGACCGGGCGCTGCTGGAGCACTCCCGCGCCGGGTTCGCCACGGTCGGCGAGCAGCTCGGCCGGCACCGGCAGAAGGCGGCGATCACCGAGGCGATGCGGGTCGTCGCCGAGGCGAACAAGTACATCTCGGAGTCGGCGCCGTGGAAGCTGGGCGACGACCCGGAGCGGCAGGGCACCATCCTGAACACCGCGCTGCAGGTGGTCAGCGACTGCAACACGATGCTGTCGCCGTTCCTGCCGCACTCGTCGCAGCGGGTGCACGAGCTGCTCGGCGGTACGGGGGAGTTCGCGCCGCAGCCGACGATCCAGGAGGTCGACGACCTGGACGGCGGCCCGGGGTACCCGGTGCTCACCGGTGTCTACGACTTCCCCGCGTGGGAGTCGACGCCGCTGCCCGCCGGCCGGGAGCTGGCGAAGCCGAAGCCGGTGTTCACCAAGCTCGACCCGGGCATCGTGGACGAGGAACTGGCCCGGATGGCCGGCGAGTAGCTGGTCATGGCTGGTCATTCCCACGGGCGGCGGGGCGACCCGCCGCCCGCTCCCGAGCCGCTGCCGGTCGCGGTCGCCGACGCGCACACCCACCTGTACATCGCGGCCCCGGACGATCCGGCCGGTGCGCTCGCCGCGGCCCGCGCCGTCGGCGTCGACCGGGTCGTCGAGGTGGGCTGCGACGTACCGTCGTCGCGGGCGGCGGTGGCGCTGGCCGAGGCGTACCCGGGGGTGCTGGCGGCGGTGGCCGTGCACCCGAACGACGCGCCCGACCTGCCGGACCTGCCGGCCGCGCTGGCGGAGATCGACGCGCTGGCCGCCCGCCCGCGGGTCCGCGCGGTGGGCGAGACGGGGCTGGACCGGTTCCGTACCGGGGATGCGGGGCGTGCGGCGCAGGAGGAGTCGTTCCGGGCGCACATCGCGATCGCGAAGCGGCACGGCAAGCCGCTGATGATCCACGACCGGGACGCGCACGACGACATCTTCCGGGTACTCGAATCCGAGGGTGCGCCGGACACCGTGGTCTTCCACTGCTTCTCGGGCGACGCGACGATGGCGCGGCACTGCGCCGACCGCGGGTGGTACGCGAGCTTCGCCGGGAACGTGACGTTCAAGAACGCGGCGGAGCTGCGCGCGGCGGCCGCGGTACTGCCGGCGGAGCTGCTGCTGGTGGAGACCGACGCGCCGTACCTGACGCCGATGCCGTACCGGGGGCGGCCGAACGCGCCGTACCTGGTGCCGTTGACGGTGCGCGCGCTGGCCGAGGTCCGGGGCGTGGCAGTGGACGAGCTGTGCGGCGCGCTGTCCGCGAACGCCGGCCGGGTGTTCGGGACGTGGTGACCCGGGGCAGCGTGGCGCCCGCCGAGTTCGTACAGTTTCGTTCTCGTGGGTACCCCATACCGCGCGCGGCGCGGCCAGCGGTCCGGGTGGAAGTCCTTCGCGGCGATCGGCGTGCAGCTCGTGGCGCTGGTCGCGGTGCTGGGTACGGCCGGTTTCTTCCTCGCCCGGACGCACACCGTGACCGTCGTGGATGACGGCGCGGCCCGCCAGGTCCGGTCGTACGCTTGGACCGTCGGTGGCGTGCTGCGGCAGGCCGGCGTACGGCTCGGCCCGCACGACACGGTGTCGCCGCACCCCGACGACATGGTCGGCGGCCGGATCGTGGTCGGCCGCGGCCGACCCGTGACGCTCACCCTGGACGGCCGGCGCAGCCGCCGCTGGGTGACCGCGCGCAGCGTCGACGGGCTGCTGGCGACTCTGGGGCTGGCGCACCGGCCGGTCAGGGTGTCGGGGCCGGCGGACGGGGCGATCGGGCGGGACGGAGCGGCGGTCGAGGTGCGTACCCGGAAGCGGCTGACGCTCGTGTCGGACGGACACCGCACCACGGTCAGCACGTACGCGGCGACGGTGCGGGACCTGATCGCGGAGCGCCACCTGAAGCTCGGTACGAGTGACGAGACGGAGCCGGCGGCGGGGCACACCCTCGCCGGCGTGCCGACCGTGTCGGTGTTCCGGGTGACCCGGCGTACGGCGACGGAGACGGTGACGGTCAAGGCGCCGCTGAAGACCGAGAAGCGCAGCGACTGGATGCTCGACCAGCAGGGCGTGGTCGACGACGGCCGGAACGGCGAGCGCCGGGAGAAGGTGGAGTACATCTACCGCGACGGGAAGAAGTACCAGCGGAAGGTGCTGTCGTCGACGACGGTGGTCACGGCGAAGCCGCGGGTCGTCGCCAAGGGCACCACGCCGTACCCGGCGGACGACACGGGGCTGAACTGGTCGGCGCTCGCCCAGTGCGAGTCGGGCGGCAACCCGCAGCGGGTGTCCGCCGACGGCCAGTTCATGGGGCTGTACCAGTTCAGCGCGGACACCTGGCAGCGGATGGGCGGCATCGGCCTGCCGTCGGAGGCCACCGCGCGGGAGCAGACGTACCGGGCGATCCAGCTGTACAAGCGGTCCGGCAAGGGGCAGTGGCCGGTGTGCGGGGCGAAGCTGTGACGAACGATCCGGGTACCGCGCCGGCGAGCCGGCCGCTCGGCCCCGCCGAGGTACGCGCGATGGCCGGCGCGATCGGTGTGTCCCCGACGAAGACCCTCGGGCAGAACTTCGTGCACGACCCGAACACGGTGCGCCGGATCGCGGCGGTGGCCGGCGCCGACGGGGACGTGGTCGTCGAGGTCGGCCCGGGTCTCGGCTCGCTCACGCTGGCGCTGCTGCCCACCGTCCAGCACCTGTACGCGGTGGAGATCGACCCGCGGCTCGCCGCCGCCCTGCCCGGTACGGTCGCGGACCGGGCACCCGACCTCGCCGACCGGCTGACCGTACTGACCGCGGACGCGCTCCGGATCGACGCCGGCGACCTGGGCCCGTACCCACCGACCGCGCTGGTCGCGAACCTGCCGTACAACGTGGCGGTGCCGGTGCTGCTGCACCTGCTGGCGGTGCTGCCGACGCTGCGGCACGGGCTGGTCATGGTGCAGCAGGAGGTCGCCGACCGGCTGACCGCGGGCCCCGGTTCCCGCACGTACGGGGTGCCCAGCGCCAAGCTCGCCTGGTACGCGGCGGCCCGGCCCGCCGGGTCCGTCCCGCGTGCGGTGTTCTGGCCGGTGCCGAACGTGGACTCCGGGCTCGTCGCCTTCACCCGCCGGGAACCGCCGTCCCCGGGCGTCGGGCGTACCGCGGTGTTCGAGGTGGTGGACGCGGCGTTCGCGCAGCGCCGGAAGACGTTGCGGGCGGCGTTGGGCCGGTGGGCGGGCAGCCCGGCGGAGGCGGAGCGCGTGCTGCGCGCGGCGGGGGTCGATCCCGGCGCCCGCGGCGAGTCGCTCACCATAGAGGAGTTCGGTCGGATCGCGGCGGCCCGGCACGCAGGATGACGGTGCCGCCGGAGGAGAGAGGCGGCGCGTTGTCCGAGGCAGTGGAACCGGCGGCCGGGTACGACGGGCCGCGGCTGGCGGCGTCCGGCTCGGTCCGCGTCCGGGTGCCCGCGAAGATCAACCTGCACCTGGGGGTCGGCCCGCGCCGGCCCGACGGGTTCCACGAGCTGACCACCGTCTACCAGGCCATCTCCCTGTACGACGAGCTGACCGCGGACCGCGCCGACCGGCTGGAGCTGGTCGTCGAGGGCGAGGGCGCCGACGTCCTGCCCACCGACGAGAACAACCTCGCCGTACGCGCGGCCGTGCTGCTCGCCGACCACCTCGGCGTCCCGCCCCGGGTACGGCTGCACCTGCGCAAGCAGATCCCGCTCGCCGGCGGGCTTGCCGGCGGCAGCGCCGACGCCGCCGCCGCGTTGGTGGCCTGCGACGCGCTGTGGGACGGCGGACTCGACCGGAACGAGCTGGCCACGCTCGCCGCCGACCTCGGCAGCGACGTGCCGTTCCTCGTACCGGGGGGCACGGCGCTCGGTACCGGTCGGGGCGAGGTGCTCAGCCCGGTCCTCGCGGTCGGCACCTGGCACTGGGTCGTCGCGGTCGCCGACGGCGGCCTGTCCACCCCCACCGTGTACGCGAAGCTCGACGCGTTGCGCGACGCCGGGACCGTACCGGCGGAGGGGGTGGGTGCGCCGGACGAGCTGCTGGCCGCGCTGCGCCAGCACGATCCGCGCGTACTCGCCGCGGCGCTGGCGAACGACATGCAGGCGGCGGCGCTCGCGTTGCGCCCGACCCTCGCCCGTACGCTCGACGCCGGGCTGGCGGAGGGGGCGCTCGCCGCGCTGGTGTCGGGGTCCGGGCCGAGCTGCCTGTTCCTCGCCGCCGACGCCGACCACGCCGCCTCGGTCGCCGCCCGGCTCACCACCCACGGCGTCTGCCGTACGGTGCGCACCGCGCACGGCCCCGTCCCCGGCGCCCGCACCACCCCCTGAACCGCCGCGCGGGGCGGCGACGACAGGTACGGACGAACGGCAGGGAGCACAGCAGTGGCGAACATTGTCAACATGGACCGGGTCTCGAAGGGGTACGCCTCGGCGCAGCTCCTGGACGAGGTGTCGCTCGGTCTCGACGACGGCGACCGGGTCGGGGTGGTCGGCCTCAACGGTGCCGGCAAGTCGACCCTGCTGCGGCTGCTCACCGGTACCGAGGAGCCCGACTCCGGTCGGGTCACGCAGCGCCGCGGGCTGACGGTGGGCGCGCTGCCGCAGTCGATCGACCTGCCGCCGACGGCGACGGTCCGCGACGTGGTGATCGGGGACGTGTGGCTGCCGGCGTTCGGCGCCGAGCACGAGTGGGCGGGCGACGCCGGGATCCGCGCCGTACTCGGCGGTCTGGGCATGCCGGGCCTCGGGCTGGACACCGAGGTCGGCCCGCTGTCCGGTGGGGAACGGCGCCGCGTCGCGCTCGCCGCCCTGCTGGTACGGCCGGCGGATCTGCTGATCCTCGACGAGCCGACGAACCACCTCGACGTGGCCGGCGTGTCCTGGCTGGCGGCGTGGTTGACCCGCGAGCACCGCGGCGCGCTCGTCGTCGTCACGCACGACCGCTGGTTCCTCGACGCGGTGTGTACGGCCACGTGGGAGGTCGCCGACGGCTCCGTCCACGCGTACGAGGGGGGCTACGCGGCCTGGACGCTGGCCCGCGCCGAGCGGTCCCGGCGGGAGGCCGTCGCCGAGGAGCGCCGGCAGAACCTGCTGCGCAAGGAACTCGCGTGGCTGCGCCGCGGGGCGCCGGCCCGTACCAGCAAGCCGAAGTTCCGGATCGACGCGGCGAACGCGCTGATCGCCGACGTACCGGAGCCGCGGGACACGGTGTCGCTGCACAAGCTCGCCACCGCCCGCCTCGGCAAGCAGGTGTACGACCTGGAGGACGTGACCGTCGCGTACGGCGAGCGGAAGGTGCTGGACGACGCGACGTTCCGGGTGGGGCCGGGCGACCGGATCGCGCTGGTCGGCGTGAACGGGGCCGGCAAGTCCACGCTGATCCGGCTGCTCACCGGCCAGCGGCAGCCCGACTCGGGCACGGTCCGCGCCGGCCAGACCGTCCGCGCCGGCCACCTGTCCCAGGAACTCGACGAGCTGCCCCGCGACATCCGCGTACTGGAGGCCGTCGAGCAGGTCGCCCGCCGGGTACGCCTCGGCGACCGGGAACTGTCGGCGGCGCAGCTGGCCGAGCTGTTCGGCTTCGGGGAGCGCCGGCTGTGGTCGGTCGTCGGCGACCTGTCCGGCGGCGAGCGCCGGCGCCTGCAACTGCTGCGACTGCTCGCCGGCGAGCCGAACGTGCTGCTGCTCGACGAGCCGACGAACGACCTGGACACCGACACGCTGGCCGCGCTGGAGGACCTGCTGGACTCCTGGCCGGGCACCCTCGTCGTCGCCAGCCACGACCGCTACCTGGTCGAACGTGTCTGCGACACGGTCGTGGCGCTGCTCGGCGACGGGAAGCTGACCGGCCTGCCCGGCGGCATCGAGCAGTTCCTCACGCTGCTGCCGGACCCGACCGAGCAGGGCACCGGGACGCTCACCGCGACCGCGCCGAAGGCCGCCGCGGACCGTACCGGGCCCAGTGCCGCGGAAGTACGCGCCGGGAAGAAGGAACTCGCCCGGCTCGAACGGCTCGTGAACCGGCTGGAGACGCGGGAGTCCGAGCTGCACGCCCAGCTCGCCGAGCACGCCACCGACTACGGCAAGGTCACCGAACTCGACGCGCACCTCGCCGAGGTACGCGCCGAGCTGGCCGCCGCGGAGGAGGAGTGGCTGGCGCTCGCCGACCAGCTCGGCTGACCGCGCGGGTCGGGTCTTGCGGGTCAGGTCTTGGAGGACCGGGCCCACAGGTTGATCGCGGACTCCTCGGCGTACCGGTCGATCTCGGTGAGTTCGTCGGCGGTGAACGCGAGGTTGTCGAGCGCGGCCACGTTGTCCTCCAGCTGGCGTACGCTGCTCGCCCCGATCAGGACGCTCGTGACCCGCGGGTCGCGCAGCGCCCACGCCAGCGCCAGCTGCGCCAGCGTCTGGCCGCGCCGTCCGGCGATCTCGTTCAGGGCGCGGATCCGGCCCATCGCCTCGTCGGTCAGCAGCTCCGGCGACAGCGACTTCCCTTGCGCCGCACGGGAATCCGCCGGTACTCCGGACAGGTACCGGTCGGTCAGCATGCCCTGCGCGAGCGGCGAGAACGCGATGCAGCCGGCGCCCACGTCTTCCAGGGTGTCCAGCAGGTCCGGCTCGATCCAGCGGTTGAGCATCGAGTACGAGGGCTGGTGGATGAGCAGCGGCGTACCGAGTTCGCGGAGGATCTCGGCGGCGCGCGCGGTGTCCTCCGGGGAGTACGAGGAGATGCCGGCGTAGAGCGCCTTGCCCTGCTGCACTGCGGAGTGCAGCGCGCCCATCGTCTCCTCCAGCGGCGTGTCCGGGTCGAACCGGTGGGAGTAGAAGATGTCGACGTGGTCGAGGCCCATCCGGGACAGCGACTGGTCCAAGCTCGCCAGCAGGTACTTCCGCGACCCCCACTCGCCGTACGGCCCGGGCCACATGTCGTAGCCCGCCTTGGTGGAGATCACCAGCTCGTCGCGGTACCGGCGGAAGTCGGCGGCCAGGTGCCGGCCGAAGTTCCGCTCCGCCGACCCGTACGGCGGGCCGTAGTTGTTGGCCAGGTCCAAGTGCGTGACGCCCAGGTCGAACGCCCGGCGCAGGATCGCCCGCTGCGTGTCGAACGCCCGGTCGTCGCCGAAGTTGTGCCACAACCCGAGCGACACGGCCGGCAGGCGCAGCCCGCTCCGACCCGAGCGGCGGTACGTCATCGACCGGTACCGGTCGTCGGCTGCCTGATAGTCCATGGCCGCATCCTCCCACCCGTACCGGGTGCCCGCGGTGTGACGTGACGACGCGCGGACCGGGGGTGTCGGCGGTGCGCCGGCCACCCATGGGGAAGAATCCGCGGTAGCACGCGAAGATCCGAGGAGGATGCGCGACCATGGCCAGCCACCTGCCCGTCAACCACCCGATGCGCGGCTTCTGGCGCGTACTGTCGACCCTGGCCGGCCTGTACGTGCTGATCTTCGGCATCGCCGGCGTCGTGCAGACCTCCGGCATGGCCACGTTCGACACGCACGGCGAGCGGGTGCTGGGCCTGACCACCAACCCCGGCTTCTCGATGATCTCCATCGTCGTCGGCGCGCTGATCTTCCTGGCCTCGATCATCGGCCGGAACGTCGACGTCGTGGTGAACCTGGTGTTCGCCGTGGTCTTCGTGCTCGCCGGCCTGTTCAGCCTGGCGTTCCTGCGCACCGACCTGAACTACTTCGCGTTCTCGGTCACCAACTGCATCGTGTCGTACGTGCTCGCCACGATCGTCGGCATGTCCTCGCTGTTCGGCCGGGTACGCCGGGCGCCGCTGCCGCGCCCCGGCGCGCATGCCGCCGCCTGAGCCGCCTCAGCGCTCCTCGGTGACCCGGTACGGGTCGTGTTGGAGCCCGGACAGCCCGTTCCACACCAGGTTCACCAGGTGCGCGGCCACCACCTCGCGCGGCGGCTGCCGTACGTCCAGCCACCACCGCCCGGTGAACGCCACCAGCCCGGTCAACGCCTGCGCGTACAGCTCGGCCAGGTCCCGGTCGTACCCGCGGGCGGCGAAGCCGGCGGCGACGTGGCCCTTCACCCGGTGCGCCACCTCGTTCAGCAGGCCGGCGAAGCTGCCGCCGCCGGACATCATCGGCGAGTCCCGCATCAGTACGCGGAACCCGTCGGTGTCGTCCTCGATGTACCCGAGCAGCGCGAGCGTCGCCTGCTCCAGCAGCCGGCGGGGATGCCCGGCGGTGAGCGCCGCGGTCAGCCGGTCCAGCAGCGCCCGGACCTCCCGGTCCACGACCGCGTGGTACAGCTTCTCCTTGTCGCCGAAGTGCTCGTACACCACCGGTTTGGACACGCCGGCGCGGGCGGCGACCTCCTCCATGCTCGCCCCGTCGTACCCCCGCTCGGCGAACACCTGACGTCCGATCCCGAGCACCTGCTCGCGGCGCTGCGGAGCCGACATCCGCACCCGCCGCCCCACGTCGCCCATCCCCCCATCCAACCATCCCCCCGGGTACCCCCGCCCCCGCTCGCCGCCCGCCTCCGCGCGCCCGTCGGTACCGGTCGGGGCGGGGCCCTGTGCGTGCGGCCCGCTCTCCCGACATGGAATGATGACGGCACGGTTCGGTCGGGCACGTGGTGTCCGATCGGCGGGCAGGGCCCTGGGGTGTGGTGTAATCGGCAGCACAGGGGTTTTTGGTACCTCTAGTCCGGGTTCGAGTCCTGGCACCCCAGCTCACTGACAGAACACACGGTTCCGGCCCCGACGCCGGCCGGGCCGTCTTCCCCCGCCACGGTCCCGGTACGGCCCGGGCGGCTAGCATGGGCCGCGGTTCGCAGGAGTCGCCGAGAGGGAGCCCGCACGGTGAGCGAGCAGGCCAGCCAGCCAGGTCCGGTTCGGCAGGACGGCGAGGCGCCCCGGCGTACCGTCGTGGTGCTCGCCGCGGGGCTGGGCAAGCGGATGAAGTCGGCGAAGCCCAAGATGCTGCACGAGATCCTGGGCCGCAGCCTCGTCGGACACGTACTGGCGGCGGCCGAGCCGCTGGCCGCGGCACGCACCCTGGTGGTCGTCGGCGCCGCCGCCGATCAGGTCCGTGCGCATCTCGCCGAGGTGGCGCCGGCCGCCGAGCCGGTGTACCAGGCGGAGCAGCGCGGCACCGGGCACGCGACGCGGGTGGCGCTGGCGGAGGCGCCGGACGTGTCGGGCACGGTCGTGGTACTGACCGGCGACACGCCGCTGCTGCGGCCGGACACCCTGGCCGAGCTGGTACGGGTGCACGAGGAGGCCGACAACGCCGCCACCGTACTGACGGCCGCGCCGGCGGACGTGTCCGGCCTGGGCCGGATCATCCGCGACGAGCAGGGCCACGTCACCGCGATCGTCGAGGAGCGCGACGCGTCGCCCGAGCAGCGCGCGATCCGCGAGATCAACTCGGGCATCATCGCGTTCCGCGCGGCGGACCTGCGCGCCACGCTGGCCGAGCTGACCGCGGACAACGACCAGGGCGAGGAGTACCTGACGGACACGATCGGCCTGCTGGTGAAGGCCGGCCGCCGGGTCGGTGGGTACGTGGCGGTCGACGCGACGGAGACGCTGGGCTGCAACGACCGGGCGCAGCTGGCGCAGCTGGCGGCCCTGCTCCGCGACCGGGTGAACGGCGCCTGGATGCGGTCCGGGGTGACCATGGTCGACCCGGCCACGACCTGGGTGGACGTGACGGTGACGGTCGGCGTGGACGCGGTCATCGAGCCGCACGTCCAGCTCCGCGGCGCGACGACGGTGGGGTCGGGCGCGACGGTGGGGCCGGACACGACGCTGGTGGACACCGAGGTGGGCGCCGGTGCGTCGGTCGTCCGGGCACAGGCGCAGTCGGCCGTGGTGGGGCCGGAGTGCTCGGTCGGCCCGTTCGCGTACCTGCGGCCCGGGACGCGGCTGCACCGCAAGGCCAAGATCGGCACGTACGTCGAGACGAAGAACGCGGAGATCGGCGCCGGCAGCAAGGTCCCGCACCTGTCGTACGTGGGGGACGCGACGATCGGCGAGCAGACCAACATCGGCGCGGCGACCGTGTTCGTCAACTACGACGGGGTGCGCAAGCAGCACAGCACGATCGGCAGTTTCGCGCGTACCGGGGCGGACAATATGTTCGTGGCCCCGGTACAGGTCGGCGACGGCGCGTACACCGGCGCGGGCGCGGTGATCCGCCGCGACGTCCCGCCGGGCGCCCTGTCGTACTCGGGCGGGCCGCAGAAGGTCGTGGAGCGCTGGACCCTGACCCGACGCGCCGGTACGCCGGCGGCGGACGCGGCGGCGGCGGCGCTGGGCGAGCCGGCGGCGGGTGCGACGAACGACACGCCCGGGGTTGCCGCCGGGGGTACGGCAGGCGACCCGGGGGAGACTGCGGCGCGGCCGTCGGACGCCAGTGGCCAGCCCGGTTCGTGGACGGCCACCGGCATCGAGGACCCCGTGCCGGGCACCGGCTCCGGCACGTCTGCGTAGGGCTCACACACCGTAGGGGGGCGGCGGCCGATGGGCAGCATCGTCGCGGAGAACCACAAGTCGTTGATGCTCTTCTCCGGCCGGGCGTACCCCGCCCTGGCGGAGGAGATCGGTGAGGCGCTGGGCGTGTCGCCGACGCCGACCGACGCGTACGACTTCGCCAACGGCGAGATCTACGTGCGCTACAACGAGTCGGTACGCGGCTCGGACGCCTTCGTGGTGCAGAGCATGACGGAGCCGATCAACCAGTGGGTCATGGAGACCCTGCTGATGATCGACGCGTTGAAACGCGGCTCGGCGAAGCGGATCACCATCGTCGTGCCCTTCTACCCGTACGCGCGGCAGGACAAGAAGCACCGCGGCCGGGAGCCGATCTCCGCGCGGCTGATGGCGGACATGTTCAAGACTGCCGGCGCCGACCGGATCCTCACGGTCGACCTGCACACCGCGCAGATCCAGGGCTTCTTCGACGGCCCGGTGGACCACCTGTTCGCGCTGGACCTCCTCGCCGACTACGTGCGGAACAAGTACGACGGCCGGGACATGACCGTCGTGTCGCCCGACTCGGGCCGGGTACGCCTGGCGGAGCGCTGGACGGAGCGGCTCGGCGGCTGTCCGCTGGCGTTCATCCACAAGACCCGCGACATCAGCCGGCCGAACGAGGTGGCCGTCAACCGGGTCGTCGGCGAGGTCGAGGGCCGGGTCTGCGTCGCGATCGACGACATCATCGATTCGGGCGGCACGATCTGCAAGGCCGTCGACGCGCTGTTCGAGGCGGGCGCGGCGGACGTGATCGTCGCGGCGACGCACGGCGTCCTGTCCGACCCGGCCACCGAACGGCTGAAGAACTCGCGCGTCTCCGAGGTGATCCTCACCAACACCCTTCCGGTACCGCCGGAGAAGCGGTTGGACAAGATCACCCAGTTGTCGATCGCTCCGCTGATCGCGCGGGCGATCCGCGAGGTCTTCGCGGACGGTTCGGTCACGACCCTGTTCGGTGGGTTGTCCGGATAACACCCCGTGGTTCCGGCCGCACCGGTACCGTGGTGCGGCCGGAACCGGCGGACCCGGCCACGTGCGCCGACGGGCGAGGGATAGACTGGTCAGGTTGCCATGGCGAGGGTGCCCGCGGTCAAGATCTTTTCCCGTTGGTTGCCGTTATCGACACGGTGTTGAGCCAGCACGGTCGACCGGGTCGCGTCGCGCTTCCGCCCCGGCACCGCAGTGACCGGCATCCCTGTCGGCACATGTCGCAACCAGACCGCAGCATCATCGGAGGAGTACTCCCGTGTCCGAGGTCCGTATCAGCGCCGAGCCCCGTACAGAGTTCGGCAAGGGTGGTGCCCGCCGTACTCGTCGGGCCGGGAAGGTTCCCGCCGTGCTGTACGGCCACGGCGAGAAGCCGAAGCACATCGCCCTGCCCGCGCGCGACTTCGCGAACGCGCTGCGGCACGGTGGTTCCAACACGCTGTTCTCGATCGAGCTGGCCGACGGCACCAAGACCCTGGCGCTGCCGAAGGCGCTCCAGCGCGACCCGATCAAGGACACCATCGACCACGTCGACCTGCTCATCGTCCGCCGTGGCGAGAAGGTCTCGGTCGAGGTGGCCGTGCACGTGACCGGCGAGGTGGCCAAGGAGGCCGACGGCCTGGTCGTGCAGGAGCTGGACACCCTGGCCGTGCTGGTCGAGGCCACGCACGTACCGGAGCAGTTCGAGGTGTCGATCGAGGGCCTGGGCGTGGGCGACCACGTGACCGCCGGGCAGATCACGCTCCCCGCCGGTGCCGAGCTGGTCACCGACCCGGAGAACATCGTGGTGGCCATCGTCGCCGCGCCGACCGCCGCGCAGGTCGACGCCGACCTGGGCGAGGGCGAGACCGCCGAGGCGCCCGCCGAGGCCGCACCGGCCGAGGCCGAGAAGGTCGAGGCCTGAGGGCCGTACCGCACCACCACCAGCAGGGACGTGCACCGCACGTCCCTGCTTTGGCTTACCCGGGCGGGTACCGGCCTGCGGTGCCCCGGCCCGGCCACGATCCATCAGGCAGGTCGTAGGAGGTTGGCGTGGCCGGACCGTACCTGATCGTGGGGCTGGGCAACCCCGGCCCGGAGTACGCGGCGCACCGGCACAACGTCGGGTTCATGGTCGCGGACCTGCTCGCGGCGCGGCTCGGCGCCGGCTTCAAGCGGCACGGCCGGGCCCGGGCGCAGGTCGCCGAGGGCTGGCTCGGCGGCCCCGGCGGTACGAAACTCGTCCTCGCGAAACCGCAGTCGTTCATGAACCTCGCGGGCGGCCCGGTGGCCGGACTCGCCGGGTTCTTCTCCGTCGGCGTGGACCGGATCGTCGTCGTCCACGACGAGCTCGACCTGCCGTACGGGACGCTCAAGCTCAAGCGCGGCGGCGGCGAGGGCGGCCACAACGGCCTGCGGTCCATCTCGCGCTCGCTGGCCAGCAAGGAGTACACCCGGGTGCGGTTCGGCATCGGCCGCCCGCCCGGCCGGCAGGACCCGGCCGACTTCGTACTGAAGCCGTTCTCGTCGGTCGAACGCAAGGAGTTGGACGTACTGCTGGAGACGGCCGCGGACGCGACCGAAGCCGTCGTCCAGCACGGCCTGGAGTGGGCGCAGAACGCCTTCCACGCCGCCTGACCCGCGTCTCGCCGGCCGGCCACGCTCGTCCGCCCGCCTGATCTCCACGGCGCGGCACACGCCACGCCGCCGCCCGCACGATGTGGCCGGCACGTGCCACGCTCGTCCGCCGCCTGACGCTCCGCGAGTCAGCACACGCCACCTTTCCCGCGCGGCCCGGTGCGCTCCGCGTAGCCCCGCACGCGCAAGGCTTTTCACGCGGCCCGGCGCGCTCCGCGCTGGTACGCGCCACGCTCGTCCGCCGCCTTGGTCTCCATGGGGCGGCTGCGCCACTTTCCCACGCGGCCGGGCGCGCTCCGCGTAGCCGGCGCAAGGCTTGTGGCAATCGGGGGCGCGACGTGCGGTCGGCTGGGTGTACGGCGCGCATCGAACGTTCTCCGGCCCGGCTGGCCTTCCACGCGTGGCTGACCGGGCCGCCCGCACTGCGCTACCGCCGCTTGGCGCCGGCACGCCCACCGTGTCCCGTACGCCTGGATCCGTGACGCGGAACGTCTCCACGTCGGCGGGTACGGCTGTCGCGACCGTACCGGGGAAGCGTTTTCCGTTGCGGGTGACCGCGCTGGCGGAGGGTTTCGTCAGGCGTCTCGGGTACGCAGGCGGGGGGCTTCGTGGGGTCGGCGGACTCGGCGCGGGAGTACGCCGGGGTGGTTGGCTTATAGCAACGGAACGATCACGAACCGTGACGCATCCGCGGCGTTCCGCGTTGTCACCACCGAACGGGGTGACGACGGGGGAGGAAAGCCGTGCCGGTGGTCGAACTGGCGGTGTCGGAGTCCCCGGCGCCCCCGCGTGCGCTGCCGGCGCGGGCGGCCCGGCCCCGTCGCTGCGGCTGGGAGAACCGGTACCTGCGGGTGGTGCTCGCGGCCGACGTGCTCGTGGCGCTCGCGGTCGGCGCGGTCGCGTTCGGAGTGCGGTTCGGCGTGGTCACCACGTACAACCAGGGGTATCTCGCGTTGGCGGCGCTGCTGCCGGCGGTGTGGGCGCTGGTGTTGGGCTTCGCGCAGGCGTACGACAAGCGGCATCTGTTCGTGGGGACGGCGGAGTACCAGCGGGTGCTGCGGGCGGGGGTGACGCTGGCCGCGGGGTTGACGTTCGTGTCGTACGCGGCGGACATCCGGCTGGCCCGCGGGTACGTGGTGATCGTGTTGCCGTTGACGGTGCTGGCGACGGTGGTGGTGCGGTTCGCGCTGCGGAAGCGGCTGCACCGGGCGCGTTCGCGCGGGCGGCACCTGCGCCGGGTGGTCGTGATGGGGCACCGGCGGGCGGTCGCGGACCTGTGCCGGCAGCTGCGCCGCGAGCGGTACCACGGGCTGGAGGTGGTGGGCGCGTGCGTGCCGGAGCGGCGGCCGCGGCCGACCCTGGGGCCGGTGCCGGACCTGGGCGTCCCGGTGTACGGCACGTTCGCGGACGCGCCCGAGGCGGTGACGGTGGCCGGCGCGGACACCGTCGTCGTACTGTCCTGCCCGGAGCTGGACGGGGTGGCGCTGCGCCGACTCGGCTGGCAGCTCGAACGGGACGACGTGGACCTGATCGTGGCGAGCGCGCTGATCGACGTGGCGGGCGGGCGTACCACGATCCGGCCGGTGGACGGGCTGCCGATGCTGCACGTCGAGCACGCCCGGCTGCGCGGGTCGCGGCGGGTGGCGAAGGAGATCGTGGACCGGTGCGGCGCGGCGCTGCTGCTGGTGGGACTGGCGCCGCTGCTGGCGGCGGTGGCGCTGCTGATCCGCGCCGACTCGCCAGGCCCGGCACTGTTCCGGCAGCCGCGGGTGGGTCGGGGCGGCGCGCTGTTCGACATCGTCAAGTTCCGCACCATGTACACCGACGCGGAGGCGCGGCTGGCGGAGCTGCGCGGTGCGAACGAGGGCGCCGGCGTGCTGTTCAAGATGCGGGACGACCCGCGGGTCACGCGCGTCGGCCGGTACCTGCGGCGCTTCTCCCTGGACGAGCTGCCCCAGCTAGTGAACGTCCTTGCCGGGCAGATGTCGCTGGTGGGACCGCGCCCACCGCTGCCGGCCGAGGTCGCCGAGTACCCGGAGGACATGCTGCGCCGGCTGGTGGTGAAGCCGGGCCTGACCGGGCTGTGGCAGGTGTCCGGCCGGTCGGACCTGCCGTGGGAGGAGGCCATCCGGCTGGACCTCCGGTACGTCGAGAACTGGTCCCTGTCGTTGGACCTGGTGATCCTGCTGCGTACCGTTACGGCCGTGGTACGAACATCCGGGGCGTACTGAGGGAGTGGCCGTGGTGAGGGAGCTGACGGCAGTGACCGGGTCCGGACTGGTGGCGCCGGCCGGCGACGCGGCGTTCGCGCGCTGGCTGGCCGGCCGGGCCGGCACCGGGCTGTGCGAGCTGCGCGAGGAGCTGGGTTTCGGCGACGCGGCGGCGCTGCGGGCGGCCGGTGACCGGCGTTCGCACGAGCTGCTGACCTCCGAGCTGGCCCGCTGGCGGCCCGGCGATGCGGTGCTGTCGGAGGAGGACGAGCAGCACGACCACGCGCGGCTGTCCGCGGAGCGGGTCTGGATCGTCGACCCGCTGGACGGTACGCGGGAGTTCGCCGAGGCGGGCCGCGCCGACTGGGCGGTGCACGTGGCGCTGTGGCAGCGGAGTTCGGGCGGCGGCGGTACGCCGGTCGGGGCGGGGCGGCTGGTGGCCGGCGCGGTGGCGCTGCCCGCGCAGGCCGGCGGCACCGTACTGGGCACGGACGCGCCGCCGGCGTACCCGCCGATGCACGGTGGGCCGATCCGCCTGGCGGCGAGCCGGACCAGGCCGCCGGGGTTCCTGGCCGACCTGTGCGAGCGGGTCGACGGGGAGGTCGTACCGATGGGCTCGGCCGGCGCGAAGATGGCCGCCGTCGTCCAGGGCACCGTCGACGCGTACGTGCACGCGGGCGGCCAGTACGAGTGGGACTCGGCGGCCCCGGTGGCGGTGGCGCTGGCGGCCGGGCTGCACGCCTCGCGGGTGGACGGCTCGCCGCTGGCGTACAACCGGCCGGATCCGTGGCTGCCGGACGTGCTGGTGTGCCGCCGGGACCTGGCGCCGCGGCTGCTGGAGGTTCTGCGTGAGCTGGGAGTCGGCCGGGAGAACGATGCGATGTGACGCACACCGTGGACGCACCCGGCCGCGTCCGGCAGCATGACACGCAATCCCACGGGCCCGCATTGCCCAGTGATCCCATCTGCATGATCGACAATGCCGTCTGATCAATTTCGCCCGAACGTTCCGACGGGAGCGGACGCATGAGCCCGACCTGCGACTACCGGTTCAGCCAGCTCGACGCGCTGGAGGCCGAGAGCATCTTCGTGTTCCGTGAGGTGGCGGCGGAGTTCGAGCGACCGTGTCTGCTCTTCTCGGGCGGCAAGGACTCGATCGTCATGCTGCGGCTGGCGGAGAAGGCGTTCCATCCGGCGCCGATCCCGTTCCCGGTCATGCACGTCGACACCGGACACAACTTCCCCGAGGTACTCGCGTTCCGGGACCGGCGGGTGGCCGAGCTGGGCGTACAGCTGGTCGTGGCGAGCGTGCCGGAGGCGCTGGAGACCGGCCTCGTGGTCGAGCCGGCGAGCGGGGTGCGCAACCGGATCCAGACCCCGGTACTGCTGGACGCGGTCGAGAAGTACCGGTTCGACGCGCTGTTCGGCGGGGCCCGGCGGGACGAGGAGAAGGCGCGGGCGAAGGAGCGGATGTTCAGCTTCCGCGACGAGTTCGGCCAGTGGGATCCGAAGAACCAGCGGCCCGAGCTGTGGTCGCTGTACAACGCGAAGGTCCATCCGGGCGAGTCGATCCGGGTCTTCCCGCTGTCGAACTGGACCGAGCTGGACATCTGGCACTACATCGCCCGGGAGGGCATCGCCCTGCCCGACGTGTACTACGCGCACGACCGCGACGTCGTCGAGCGTGACGGCATGCTGTACGCGGTGAACGAGTTCATCAGCGCCGCCGACGGCGAGCAGGTCCGCACCGAGCGCGTGCGGTACCGGACGGTCGGGGACGCGACGTGCACCGCGGCGGTCCGGTCGGACGCGGACACGGTGGCGAAGGTGATCGACGAGGTGGCCGCCACGCGGATCACCGAGCGCGGCGCGACCCGGGGCGACGACCGGGTCAGCGAGGCCGCCATGGAGGACCGCAAGCGGGAGGGGTACTTCTGATGAGCACGGACCTGGCCACGGATCCGGTGGGCGCGGCGCCGACCGACGCCGTGGACCTGTTGCGGTTCGCCACCGCGGGCAGCGTCGACGACGGCAAGTCCACCCTCATCGGCCGCCTGCTGTACGACTCGAAGTCGATCTTCGAGGACCAGCTCGCGGCGGTGGAGAGCACGTCCGCGGCGCGCGGCGACGAGTACACGGATCTGGCTCTGTTGACGGACGGGCTGCGGGCCGAGCGGGAGCAGGGCATCACGATCGACGTGGCGTACCGCTACTTCGCGACGCCGAAGCGGAAGTTCATCATCGCCGACACCCCGGGCCACATCCAGTACACGCGGAACATGGTGACGGGGGCGTCCACGGCCGACCTGGCGCTGATCCTGGTCGACGCGCGCAAGGGGCTGGTCGAGCAGTCGCGGCGACACGCGTTCCTGTGCTCGCTGCTGCGGGTGCCGCACCTGGTGCTGTGCGTCAACAAGATGGACCTGGTGGACTACTCGCAGGAGGTCTTCGAGCGGATCCACGCGGAGTTCACCGCGTTCGCCACGAAGCTGGAGATCGCCGACCTGACCGTCATCCCGATCTCCGCGCTGCGCGGCGACAACGTGGTCTCCCGTTCGGCCACCATGCCCTGGTACGAGGGGCCGTCGCTGCTGCACCACCTGGAGAACGTGCACATCGCCTCCGACCGCAACCTGGTCGACGCGCGTTTCCCGGTGCAGTACGTGATCCGGCCGCACTCGTCGAGCAACCACGACTACCGGGGGTACGCCGGGCAGATCGCGTCCGGGGTGTTCAAGCCGGGCGACGAGGTGATGGTGCTGCCGTCCGGCTTCACCACGCGGATCGCGGGCATCGACACCGCGGACGGGCCGCTGGCGGAGGCGTTCGCGCCGATGTCGGTGACGATCCGGCTGGCCGACGAACTCGACGTGTCGCGCGGTGACCTGATCTGCCGGCCGCACAACGCGCCGACGCAGGCGCAGGACATCGACGCGATGGTGTGCTGGATGGACGAGCAGCGGCCGCTGCGCCCGCGCGGGAAGTACGCGATCAAGCACACGACGCACTCGGCCCGCGCCATGGTCCGCGACCTGCAGTACCGGCTGGACGTGAACTCGCTGCACCGGGACGAGGCGGCGGATTCGTTGGCGCTCAACGAGATCGGCCGGGTACGCCTGCGCACGACGCGGCCGCTGCTGGCCGACGAGTACCGGCGGAACCGGACGACCGGCGGGTTCATCCTCATCGACGAGCAGACCAACCGTACGGTGGCCGCCGGCATGATCGTCTCGGCCGACTGAGCCGGCACCGGCGTACGGGAACTGCGGGGAGGCGGGACTGGTGCCCGCCTCCTTCCGCGTCCGCGGGGTGGCTTTCGCACCGCCGGCTTTCGGGTTCCCGGGCCGGTCAGTCGCCGACCCGGTGCGCGGCGAGGAAGATCTTGGCGATGGCCGCGGCGAGATCGCCGGGGCGTACCGAGTTGAGGGCCTGGCCGCCGGTGGCCTTCTCCATCGCGGTCAGGCTGCCCATGTCGGCCGAGGCGCCGTAGCCCACCGCGTACACGGGGACGGGGCGGCGGCGGTCGGACTGGGCGGCCAGGCGGCGCAGGAACGTCGCGCGGCGCATCGCGTACGGCGAGTCCTCGTCCTTGCCGTCCGAGATCACCACCACCATGGTGTACGCGTCCGGCCGGTACCGCTTGGCCATGTCGGCGCGGCCGCGCAGAACCGACTCGTACAGCGGGGTGCCGCTGCGGCGGGGGACCGCGAACCGCGACACCGCGGCCGTCAGTACCGAGCGGCGGGTGGCGTGGCCGACCCGGCCGTCGATCGGCCCGTACGGCACGATCGTGGTGTCCGGGTGTCCCGGCCGCGCCGTGTTGAACACGCGCAGCTCCAGGCTCGTCTCGCCGCCGAACAGCGCGCTCGCCCGCGCCCCGGCCAGGCGTACCAGTTCGGCCTTGGTACGGGCGCGGCCGTCGCCGCCCGTCACCCGCTCGTTCATCGACGCCGAGCCGTCCACCAGGATCAACACCTGGAACGGCAGCAGCCGGTACTGCGCCCAACTCGCCACCGCCGTACCGCCGTCGCGGGTGTCCGGCACCGCCGCTGCCGGGTACGTGCGGTCCAGGCCCGGCGCGGCCGGCACGATGCCCGCCGTGTCCGCGTCCCGGCTCGCCCCGCGCAGCCCGTGCGCGGCCAGCGCACGCACCACGTCGTCGGCCGCGAACCGTTTCGCCAGCGAGTCCGCGAACGCCCGGCCGCCCGCGCCCAGCCGGCTCGACACCGCCAGCGGATAGTCCGCCTCGACCTCCGCGTCCGCCGGGTACAGCGCACGGACCGGCACCGTCGGGTGCGCCCGCTGGTACGCCCAGACCTGTTGTTCCGTCGCCGTGAACGCGCCCACCGACGTCGGGTCCGACGCCGTACGCACCGATCCCAGCAACGCCAACGGGTCGGCGTCCGCGCTCGCCAACCGGCTGCGGAACGTCAAGACCCGCATCGTCGCGATGCCCGGATCCGGCTCCGCGCCGCCCATCGCGATCCGCACCGCGTTCACCGACAGCATCCCGACCGTGCTGCCCATCGCGTCCGCCATGCTGAACCGCGGCGCGTTCGGCCGCGTCAACCGGTCCGCGAAGTCCAACCACCGGGTACGGTCGCCGAACCGGTCCGCCAGCCTCGTCGGCGCCGCGATCACCACCGGCGTACGTGCCAGCGACGGGCCCGTCGACGCGAACGCCGTCGAACCCGACGCCCGCGCCAACACCAGCCACGCCGTCGAATCCGGCACCCAGACGTCCACATCGGACGGTGCCGACCGACCCGACATCCGTTGGTACTGAGCCGGAGCGGGCACTGCCGACACGTGCACCGCCGTACACCCGGCGCGCACACCGGGCAGCGCCGCCGCCGTCGACCGCAGTACCGGAGCGATGTCCGGCGCCGCCGCGATGCGCACCGACGCCGGCGCGCCCGCGGCACACCCCGGCCCACCGAACTCCCGGCCCAGCAACACCGTTCCCGCACCCGCCAACGCCAACACGACGAGTACCGCGACCGCCAGCCGCCACCGGCCACGGCGCCGCCGGTGCGGGTACCCGGGTGGGGGCACCGCGACCTCCCGCCCGGGGCGCGCTGCTGTGGCCGGCGGTACGGACGTGACGGGTGGGGCGCTGGTCGTCGGGGCCGGGCGCGCGTGTTCCGGGTGGGCCGCTTCTGCTTGTGGCGCAACGGAACCGGGCGATCCAGTCGGCAGGCTACGGTGCCCCGACGGCGTCCACGCCTCCCACAGCGGCGATCCGGCCGGTCGTACGCCAGCGGCCTGCTGCGGGGGTGCGGTGTCGGCTGCTGCCGGCGCGTCCCGGGGTGCCTCGGTCGGCGGGCCGGACGGAGTTCCCTGCGACGCCGGGGATCTGTCGTCCTCCGTGTCTGGATTCGCCTGTGGTGCCGCGGTTCCCTCGGGTGATGCGACCGGGTTCGCTTGTGGTACTGGGGTTCCGGAGGTCGCTGCGGCGGAGACTGCCCGCGGCGTCGCTACTCCGGTGCCAGGAGCTGCCTGTGACGACGCGTTGCCGTGCGGCGCAGTGGTTGCGGTTGCCTGCGGGGTTCTGGCGCCTGCTGCACCTGGGGTTGCTCGTGTGGTCGGGGTACTGGTGCCCGGAGCGGCGGGTGTTGCCTGTGGCGATCGGGTTTCGTGGTTCGCGGCGGTGCGGTTCGTTTGTGGCGCTGCGGATGTGGGCGTTGGTACGGCGGGGTCTGGTGCGGTCGTGCGGGAAGGGCTGACGGCGGCGGGTGACTGGGATGCGCTTCGTACCCGAGGGGCCGGGGTGGCGCGGGACTCCGGTGCGGCGGCCGGTGCCGCGGTCGGATCGGGTACCGGGGGAGCGAAGGGGGACGGTGTCGCCTCGGCGCCGGGCGCGGTTGTGGCCGGGGACGTGGTGGTGGGCGAGGTGGTCGTGGGCTCTGGCCGTGGCGCGGCGGGCGGTTCCGCGGTCGGCGAGGCGTCGCGCCGTGCGTCGGTGGGCGCCGGTGGCTCGGACTCGGCGGGCGCGGCATCGGCGCGGCGCGGCGCGGGTCGGGCGGGGACGAACGTCGAGGACGTGTCGGCGAGGCTGCCGGCCAGTCGTTGCCGGATCGACATCGTGGCGGGCGGCGCCCACGGGCCCGCGTCGTCCGGCGTACGCGGCGCGGCCGGCGCGGCCGTACCGGTCAGGTCGGGCAACAGCCCAGGTGGTACGGGGTGATCGTCCCGCTCGTCGGTCACGATGCGACACCAACCATCGTGCCCTGCCTCCCCGTCCCGCATGAACATTGACCGATATCAATATCATCATCGCCCCGGAAAAGCGACCCGCCACAGTGGACGGTCCACTCCCCGGGCCCGGCGATCTCCCCGATGCACCGGCACTCCGGCACGCCCGTGGACCCTGGCCTCGCTCGCCGCCGCAATCACCACATCCCGCTCGGTACGGTTCACCCCGCACCCGCGCCAGCCATCCGCGAGGGCCGTCCGCGCCATCCGCGGCGACCGATCGCCGCGGAGAACCACCCGCTCAATCCGGAACGCGCCGGGCGCAGGTGAACGACGACCGTCGCGCTGTCGTACCTGTCGGGCGGTGCAGGGGCGGCGGCGCACGGGACGCGAGCGTATCGACGGGTCGGCGTTGCGTGTGCTGGGCCGCGACTGCGCTGACGGGTCGGGGAGCGCGTATCGGGATGGGGTCGCGCCGACGGTCAGGTCGGGGAGTGCGCGTCGGGATGAGGCCGTACCGGCGGGTGGGTTGTGCGTGCGGGCCGCGACTGCGGCGGCGGGTGGATGGCGCCGGGCCGACGGGTCGGGTCCTGTCGGGCGTGCACCGTGCCGGCGGGGCACGGGGATGTGTTGGTGGGCAGGCGGTTCCGGGTCAGATGCCGCGGCCGCGGCGGTGCAGGGTGCCGAGTACGGATTCGACGGAGACGAGGCGGGCGGCGGCGGCGAGGGCGATGGCGGCGCGGGGTTCGCCCGGGTTGCGGCGCAGCGACCGGCGTGCCCACCGCACGGCGGTACGGCGGTCGCCGGCGGCGGCGTGCCAGCAGGCGAGCTGGCCGTACACGCGGGCGGAGCCGGCGCGGCAGGCGGACAGTTCGGGGTGCCGGTCGAGCATCCAGGTCAGCGACGCGATCTTCGTCCGGTACTCGCGGGCGAAGAACGAGCCGCGCCCCCACCGTACGTGCACGAGCGGTCGGTCGACGTGGGCGATGGGCCGGCGTCGGGCGGCGCGGAGGAGGAGGTCGTAGTCCTCGTTCTGGCTGCCGGGGGCGTCTTCGGCGACGAGCCCGATGCGGTCGTCGGCGAGCGCGGTACGGCGGACCAGGAACGTCGACGCGTGCAGCATCGCCATCCGGGACCGGGCGAGGTCGTCGAGGACGACGACGTCGGTGCCGGCGAGCCGCGGGTGCGTGACCCCGTCGTACGCGACCTCGATGGCGCAGGTGGCGAACTCGGCGCCGGGGTGCGCGGCGAGTGCGGCGACCTGCGCGGTGAGCTTGCCGGGCAGCCACGCGTCGTCGTCGTCGCAGAACGCGACCAGGTCGACCGGACCGTCCACTTCGGACAGTGCGCGGATGCCGGTGTTGCGGGCGCCGGCGAGTCCGGGCGTACGCGTGTTGGCCACGACGGTGACGTCGTCGGCGGCGAGCGTACGGTCGGGTTCGGCCCGGTCGTACACGACGACGATCCGGACGGTGCCGTCGTACTCCTGGCCGCGGACGGAGGCGATCGCGGCGCGGAGCAGTTCGGGCCGGTCGTGCGTGGGAATCACCACCCCCACGCTCGGCGCCACGACACCCGCACCCGCGGATCCCGTGCCATCTGGCAGGTTCGACGTGTTGGTGCCGGTCATCGGGGGCCTCCGAGGGGATAGCCGTACGCGCCGAGCAGCGGTGCGGTGAGCGCGCCGACCAGCCGCCGTTGGGGCGCGGGAAGTTCGCGGCGCCACGCGTCGTCGCAGCGGAGTTCGACGTCGCCGGTGGCGAACCGCATGGGGTTGCCGGCGGCGGAGTGGCAGCGGCCGAGCCGGGCGGTGCCGGGGCCGAGGAAGCCGAGGGCGGCGGGATCCGGTGGCAGGTCGGCGAACCGGCGGATCTCGTCGACGGTACGTGCCGGCTCGGCGACGAACTCCTCGTACCGGAGGCGGTGCACAGGTGTGCCGATCCGTTCGAGCACGCCGAAGGCGGCGTTGAGCGTGTTCCAGAGCAGCGCGGAGCGGGCCGGTGGGTACCGGGTCATCTCGGCGTGGCCGTCGGCCTCGGGGCGGACCTTCTGCTTGGTCCAGGAGTACGCGACGCCGCGCGAGTCGCGGACGACGTGGACGACGCGCAGGTCGACGTCGGGGCACCAGCGCAGGCAGAACGCGAGCGACGCGTGTTTCGACGAGTCGACGACGACGCGGGCGCCGGACACCTCGACGGCCGCCCGGTACACCTGCGCGTACGCCTGGGTGTACTCGCTGACGAGCCGGGCGCGGACGGCGCGCAGCCGGGGCGCGGCGAGTCCGGGGAGGTGGCGGGTGCGTTCGACGGCGGTACGCAGGCCGACCATGCGGCGGGCCAGGTCGGGTGTCCAGCCGCCGAACGCGGTGGCGCCGACGCGCTGCCAGAAGTCGCAGCGGGAGAACCGTTCGCCGCAGCCGCAGCGTTCGTCGTCGAGGACGTCCCGGTGCCACAGGTGGACGACCTCGCCGAGTGGGCACACCCCGGGCAGTTCGCCCAGGATCCGTTCCAGCAGCGTGGTTCCGCTGCGTCCGAGTCCGCCCAGGAACAGCACCCGTACCACCGGCTACCCCCTTGATCAAACCGCCCCCGGGTACAACGACGCGACACGCCACAGGCAACTGTACGTGTGCTTTCAACGACTCTCGGTCGACGCTCGGCTAGGGTCTGCGATCGTGTCCGCACCTGCCGCCCCGTCCGCGACCGTCGTGCTGTCCGGCGTGGGATTCCATCCGCTCACCGAGGCCGAGGTCGTCTCGCGGGTCGTCGCCGACCTGTGCGCGGGGGTCGGCGGCACGCTCGTCACCCCCAACGTCGACATCCTCCGCCTGGTACGCCGGGACGCGGAGGCGCGCGGCCACGTCGAGTCCGCCAGCTACGTCGTCGCCGACGGTGCGCCGCTGGTGTGGGCGAGCCGGCTGGCCGGAACCGCGCTGCCCGAACGGGTCGCCGGCTCCAGCCTGATCTGGTCGCTGTCCGCGGCCGTCGCCGCCGAGTCCCGTTCCGTGTACCTGCTGGGCGGCGCGCCCGGGGTCGCCGCCCGCGCCGGCGAGGTACTGGCCGAGCGGTACCCCGGCCTGCGGGTCGCCGGCACCTCGTGCCCGCCGTACGGGTTCGAGGACGATCCCGTTGCGGTGGAACGGATCCGCGCCGAGGTGACCGCCGCCCGCCCCGACCTGGTGTACGTCGGGCTCGGCTTTCCGAAGCAGGAGCGGCTGATCGCCCGCCTGACGCCCGACCTACCCGGTACGTGGTTCGTCGGGTGCGGCGCCGCGATCGGCTTCGTGGCGGGCGTACGGCGACGGGCGCCGCGGTGGATGCAACGTACCGGGCTGGAATGGGCGCACCGGTTGGGAAGCGAGCCGACCCGACTGTTCCGGCGGTACGTTGTGCACGACGCTCCGTTCGCCCTGCGACTGCTCGCTGCGAGCGCGCTGCGCCGCCGCTGACGGTCCGGGTATCCGCCGCTCACCGCGCGTCGACCGACAGCGACGCGAAAGCGCGGAGTAAGCGCCGACTGGTTCGCTCTGCTGGCGCCGGGATGCCCCGGCGTGGGGGAGTTCGACGGGGTCCGCGTCCGGTCCCGCCGTACGGCCAACGACCGTGCGGCGGGCCGGCGCGGAACGTCTTGGCGCCACCCGCCCCAGGTGCCGCCGGTCGGGGTCTCCCCGGTGCGCTGCTGCCGTTGTGCACCAAGCGATCCCGTACACCAATCGGCTTCATCGGAGGGTATCCATGTCAGTCCACGCCGTGAGGCGCGTCGGCGCGGTCGCCGGTCTCGGCCTGCTCGCGTCCGCCGGTATCGGGATGGTCGCGGTGGCCACCCCGGCGGTCGCCGCTCCGTCGAACGACCACGCGCTGCACGCCTCGGCGACGACGCCGGACGCGGTCGCGCCGGGGGGCTCCGGCACGTTCCACTACGCCATCCAGAACGTGAGCGGCAAGGCCACCGACGGCGTCCTGATGAACGTCTCGATCCCGCGGTACGTCTCGCTGCCGAACGTCACGCAGGACAAGCACTGCAAGCAGACCGGTACCACGAAGATGGCCGTGCTGTGGAGCTGCGCGTTCACCGACCAGAGCGGCAAGCTCCAGCCGGGACAGACGGTCAGCGCCGACCCGACGTACACGCTGGCGAAGAACACGCCCGGCCCGGCGCAGGACACCATCGGCGTCCTGGTCGTGCCGCTGGACGCGAACGGTCAGCCGACCGAGTCGTGGAAGGACCTGAGCGGCCCGAACACCGTCAAGGTGCCGATCCGCAGCACCGCGAACCACTACGACTACAAGGTCTCCGCCGGTACGGCGAAGGGCGCGGTCGGCGACACGGTGACCGTGCACGCCAGCGGTACCAACGCGGGCCCGTCCGACTTCGTCGGCGGCGTCGTCGACATCGTCGCCCCGACCGGTACGAAGCTGGCCGAGCTGCCGAAGGGCTGCGCCTGGAAGACCCAGGGCCGTTCGGTGCACTGCGAGGCCAAGGACGAGGTGGTGCCGGCCGGCAGCACCCAGTCGATGGACCTGAAGTTCACCATCACCGACCAGAAGATCGGTGCCGACGGGAAGGTGTCGGTCGCGACCACCACGCCCGGCGAAACCAACAAGGACAACAACTCCGCCCCCATCCGGATCACCGCGACCGGTGGCCAGGGCGGCGGCGGCGGAACGCTGCCGGTGACCGGTTCCAGCACTGCCACGGTGGCCGGCACCGGCGCCGCGGTACTGCTCGCCGGTGCCGCGCTGTTCGTCGTGGGCCGGCGTCGGTACCGCGCCCGGCACCGCTGATCCGGACGAGCGACGGCGCCGGCCCCCACGGGGGTCGGCGCCGTCGTCGTACGTGCGGGTGGATCAGGCGGCGGAGCTGAACACCGGCAGGTAGCCGCCGGACTGGCCGGCCGCCGTCGGGTGGTACGACTCGGTGATGTCGGCGAAGTTCAACGCGTGCAGCCACTTGGTACCGCCGCTGCACAGCTGGTGACCGACCCAGATGTCGCGTACGTCGGCGAACGCGAATCCGCTCTGCCGGCCCACCGCGTCGCGGGTGATGTCGTCCAGCAGGTTGATGCCCTCGTCGATCTTCGCCCGCGACGTCTCGCTCAGCCCGACGCAGCCGGACGTGTTGAGCTGGTAGAAGACCGGGTAGCTGAGGACGACGACGTGCGCGTTCGGCGCGTGCGACCGGATGTTCGCGTACGTGTTGTCGAGCTTGCCGGGCATCTCGGACCGTGCGGTGTCCTCGGCGGCCTGCACCGCGTTCACGCAGGCCGTGGTGCCCTGGAGGGCGCAGGTCTGCATGATGTTGGCGAAGCCGACGTCGTTGCCGCCGATGGTGATGCTGACGAGCGTGGTGTCCGCGCTGAGCGCCGACACCTGGCTGCCGTTGACGTCGTCGGTGGTCGCGCCGGAGCACGCCACCGTCTGGTACGAGGCGGGCGAGTTCGCGCTCGCCCACAGCGCCGAGTACGCGTTCTGGCTCTGCAGACAGGAACCGGACTCGCCGCCGGCGCCGACACCCGACGAGTACGAGTCGCCGAGGGCGACGTAGTTGACGCTGGCGGCCTGGGCGGGGGCGGCCATGGCCAGGGTGATGCCGAGGGCGGCGGCCAGGCCGGCGATGGGGGCGATGAGACGAGATCTGCGCATCGTCATCCTCCGGGTAGGGATCCGATCGGGTGGGGGGTGGGATCTCGGATCGCCCTCGTATCAGAACATTACCGGCGGGTACGAGGGAAGTGTCTGGCAACAACCTTTTCCCATAACTTGCCGAGTAAGGACCGAGTCGGGCGGGATCAGGATTTCGGGTTGAACCAGGGATCGCGGGCCATGTCGGCGAACGCGCGGAGCGCGGCCGGATCGCCGCGCAGCGCGTACCGTTCGACCGGGCGGTCGCGGTCCGGATCGGAGTCGTAGTAGCAGGCGGCGCGGATCTGCGGGTTGGCCTTGAACTCGGCCGCGGCACCGCGCAGCCACTCGGCCCGCACCGCCGGGCCGTACGACTTCGGCGCCCCGTACTCGCCGACGATGATCGGCTTGCGGTGCCCCCGGGCCCACGTCAGGAACGGCGCGAGCACGGTCGACAGCGGCCGCACCCGCCGCCCCGGGTACGCGTCGACGCACAGCCAGTCGACCTCGTCGTCGCCCGGGTAGAACGCCGGCGCGTCGCCACCCGCGGCGAAGCCGTCCGCGGTCGGGCACCACACCCAGGACGCGTTCGTCACGTGCTGCGCGGCGAACACCCCGCGCAGGTGCCGCCACGCCGCGACGTACTCGGCCGGCGAACCCATCTGCGCGCGCAGGTTCGGCCGGTCCATCTCCCACCGCCACTCCAACAAAACCGGCCGGCCCATCGCCCGGATCTGCCGGGCCCGCCGCGCGATCAGCCCGTCGTACCGGCCGGCGGTGATCTGGTGGGTGTCGGTGCCGGCCCAGGAGTACAGGAGGACGGCCCCGCCGGCCTGGAACGCGCGGTCGGACGCGGTGTCGAACGGGTCGGCCCACTTCCGGTACGTGTGCACGACGTCCAGCCGCCGGCCGAGCTGACCCTGGAGGTCGTCGACGGCCATGATGCGGCCCGGCTGCGTGACCGGATCCGGCTTCGCGTACGCGCCGAGGTACGCGCCGCGCGCGGGTGGCCGTACCGGCCCGCCGTCGAGCGGCCCGCGGTCGGTGGCGATCGGCCGGGGCGTACCGGCGCCGGTGGTGGTGTGGTGCGCCGAGGTGCCGCCGCAGCCGGTCAGCGCGGCGGCCAGCAGTACCGCGAGTGCCGTCGCCAGCCGGCGCATCACGGCAGCCGGCGCGCGACGTACAGCACGTCGGTGGACAGCGACGGCAGCCGCGGCGCCAGGTACGTGTCGAGCAGACCGGCGGGCGCGCGCAGCACCGCGGTCTTGTACCAGGCCGGGGTGGTCAGCGCGAAGCCGTACGTGCCAACGAGTTCGAAGCCGTGCCGGGCGAGCAGGTCGCGCACCGTACGGTCGGACAGCTCGGAGAACCACGGGTCGCCGCGGTGCCGCCAGCGGCCGAGGTGGCGCAGCGACCGGCTGCGTCCGTGGTTCTCCAGGACGAGCAGCCCGGAGTCCCGGTGCGGCAGTGCCGCGGCGGCGAACGCCAGCGCCCGGTCGCGTACCGGCTCGGTGGCGTTGAGCAGCAGGCGGAACATCGTCACCAGCGTCGGACCGGTGGTGCGCGCGGGCATCGGGACCGGACCGTCCGGCGGTACCAGGTGCAGGTCGGCGGTGCAGCCGGCATCCCGCGCGCCGCGCAGCATCGCCGGCGACACGTCGTACCCGTGGCCGGCGCAAACCAGGTCCGCCAGCATCAGCAGCGCCCGCCCGGTACCGCAGGCGAAGTCGTGCTGCACCGGCGGTTCCGGGAACCAGCGGCGGATCTGGCCGCGCAGCACGTCCCGCTGCCGCGCGCTGATCGAGGCGGAGTACCCGCCCGGCCGGTAGACGACGTTCTCGTACTTGCTGACCGCGGCGTCGTCCCGGAACAGTTCGGGATAGTCAGTGCGCATGGCGGAACCTCTCGACGATTCGGCGGGGCAATAGGTCGGTGAGTCCGAGGCGGTCGCGCGCCAGCACGCAGGCCGTGGCGTACGCGGGGACGGCGACGGCGAGGGCGGCGGCGAGCCCGACGAGACCCGGACCGAGCAGTACGCGGGCGCAGATCGCCGGTACCGCAACGCATCCGGCACCGAGCAGCGCCGCGTACCCGGTGGCGCGGCCGAACGGGTGCAGCCGCAGCGCGACCGCGATCTGGACCACCGGCACCAGGTTCTTGACGAGCAGCGCGGCGGCCCAGCCGAGCGCCGCGCCCATGATGCCCAGCGGCGGGATCAGGAGCAGGTCGAGCCCGACGTTGACGGTGAGCGCGAGCGCCACGTTCGCCAGGTTCCAGGTGGTACGGCCGCCCATCGTGAGGACCATGTCGACCATGCCGCAGGCGCCGGCGACGAGCATCGCGCCGCACAGTACGGCGACCACGAGCGCGGTGCCGGTCCCCGCGTACCCGGCGCCGAAGACCCCCAGGTACGCCGGCGCGAAGACCGCGACGAGCAGGTACATCGGCCAGGTGAGCAGCACGACCCAGGCGGTCGACGTCTGGTAGAGCAGGCGTACGGCGGCGGTGTCGCGGCGGGCGAGCAGTTCGGCGAGGCGCGGCTGGACGGCGCTGCCGATGGCCTGGTTGCCGAGCTGGCCGACCACGATGAACCGGGTGGCCACGGTGTAGAGCGCCGCGGCCGGGAAGCCGAGCATCCCGGCGACGAGCAGCACGTCCAGCCGTTGCAGCGCCACCTGCGCGATGCTGGACAGCGCGCGCGGCGCGGTGAACCGCCAGAACGCCGGACCCAGCCGCTCCGGTACGACGACGTCCACAGTGGACCGTCCGGGGACCGGCCGGCGGCGGGCGGCATGGTCCACAGTGGACAGGAACCAGGCCGCCAGTACCACGCTCACCACGTACGGCCCGGCCCAGGCCACCGAGTCCAGCGTCGTGCTCGTCGACAGCAGTACCACCAGCAGGACGGCGAGTTGCAGCGACGGGCGGATCACCTTGTCCACCAAGGCGGTCGGCCGCATCGTCCGGTACCCGCGGGTCGCGGACAGCAGCGCGTCGGACAGCGCCGCGGCCGGCAGGAACAGCGCGAGGACCCGGAGCTGCCGGGCGAAGTCGCCGGCGTGCGCGTGCCGCCCGGCCAACACCGACAGGTGCGCCAGGTACGGCGCGGCGGTGAACAGCACGGCGGCGGCGAGCACCGAGGCGGCGAGTACCGGCAGGAGGGCGCGGCGCAGCAGCCGGTGCAGCAGGTCGAAGCGGCGCACCGCGCGCAGCCGGGCCAACCAGTACACGAGGCCGGTGTCGGTGCCGAGCTTGGCGAGCATCTGCGCGAGCAGGAACGCCGAGGTGGCGGAGAAGAACACGCCGGCCTGCGCGTGCCCGAGCCCGCGCGCGACCAGCGTGGTGATCGCGAGCCCGGCGAGGCCGGAGAAGCCGGCCGCGGCGAGGTTCAGCACCCCGCCGCGGGCCACCCCGCCGAGGCCGACCTGCCGTCCGGTACCGGCGGCCGGACCGACCACAGTGGACATTCCTCAGCGCTCCAGGAACGACGGCCGGTACCCGAGCCACTCCACCAGCCGCCGGTTGTACGGCTCGAAGTGCCCTTCCAACAGCTCCCGGGTACGGTCCGGCATCGGCCCGCGGCGGCGCGCGTTGTGCCGCTCGAACCGCGGGTACCCGAGATCGGGCAGGCCCAGGAACGACAGCACCGAGTCGTACACCGGCTCGGGGTCGGTGAAGAACATCTCGGCGTCGACCACGTGCAGGCGCTCCCGGCCGAACACGGACTCCAGCCGCAGCAGGTGATCGATGTACTGGCCGCGCTCGGCGTACGCGTGGTGCTGGTGGGAATGGCTGTGGTACGCGGGATCCGCGCGCAGCCGCTCCGCCTCGCCGGCCAGCCGGCCCGGCTCGCGGCCCAGCGCGACCGAGAAGTCCCGCTCGGTCTCGAAGCCGCGCGCCACCTCGTGCGCGTGCTGCGAGTACGCCCGCTCGACCGGGTCGCGGATCAGCACGATGAGCTTCACGTCCGGCAGCGCCGCGGCGATCCGTTCCGCCGCAAGCGGATGGTACATGTAGTACGGGCTGGACTCGAAGGTCTGCGCGCGGGCGCCGGTGCGGTCGCTGACCCGGCGGGCGGTGCGCCGCAACGGAAAGTGCCCGCGGTACCAGTCCGGGCCGCGGTGGTAGTCCACGTCGAAGTAGTGGACTCCCTTGTGCAGTACGGCTTTCAGTACCGCGGGGTGCGCGGCGAGCGCCCGGTACATTGACGTCGTGCCACACCGCTGGCCGCCCGCGATGAGGAACGACGGCAGCATCCGGGAGCCCGCCGACAACCGGCCCAACGTCACGGATCCGGTGTGCACCAACCGCTTCACGGGCGCCGGTACGGAGGAACGCAAGGGCATGTCAGCTCACCTCGGTTGGCGAAGGGTCGTCCACCGCGCGGACCGCGGCGACGAGTTCGGGCAGCAGCCAGGTACCGAGCACGCCCAGCCGGGCGCCCGCCTCCGCCTGCTTGTCACCCAGGTACCGCGCCGCCAGGTCGACCAGGTACAGCAGGGCGGTGACCCGCGCCGCCTCCGCCGGTACGCCCGCGTCGGCGAGCAGCGGGCCGGCCGCGTCGAGGCACTCGGTCACCGCGGCCCGGGGTTCCCGGCCGTCGCGGACGATCGCGGCCTGCAGCCGGTAGTGCAGCGGGTCGAAGCCCACCGGTACGCCGGTGTCGAAGCGCTCCCAGTCCCACACCAGCAGCCCCTCGGTGGTGGACGCCATGTTCCACGGCGTCCAGTCCCCGTGCCACGCACCGAACTCCAGCCGCAGACCACCGGTGCGGAGTACCAGGTCGCGGCCGGCTGCGGCGAGCGCCCGGCCGTCCTCGGTCGCGGTGAGGCCGGCGAGCCTGGCGCGCAGCCGGGCCCAGTACCGGCTGTCGGCGAGGCGTTGCCGGCGCAGCCCGGTCACCCCGGCCACCTCCCGCATCGCGGCGACCAGCGTCTCCCGCGTCAGCGGTACGCGGGGCCGGTCGATCGGCAGCGCCGACGAGGCGAGCAGTTCGTGCCCGCGCCACTGCCCGGTCGACAGTACGGCCGGCGCGGACAGGTGCCGGAAGCCGGCGTTCGCGACGGTGAGCAGCGCGCGCGCCTCGGCCCGTACCAGGCCGCGGGTCAGTTCGTTGATGCCGAGCTTGACGAACGCGATGGTCCGGCCGACCTCGTCGAGCAGTTGCAGCACCGGTTTCCGGTTGGCCCGCGCCGGTCCGATGTGGACGGACGGGACCAGGCTGACGCCGAGCAGCTCGCGCAGGCAGCGTTCGATGTTGTCGGCACCGTCCGGTGTGGACACCCGGACCCGGTCGCGCAGCAGTACCCGGGACGCCCCGGTACGCAACGCCGCCACGACCGCGCCGCGCTTCATCCGCGACGTCAGCGACTGGGGCTCGGAGTACCGGCGGACGGCGCCGACGGTCACCCGGGTACTGCCGGCCGGGGCGAGCAGCCGCGCCCGCCGCATGTCCGGCAGCACCACGTACTCCCGGCTCGTGTCGTCCACAGTGGACGTTCCGGGCAGCGACACCGCGCAGGGCGGCGGGTACAGCAGCGGCAGCACCTCGGTCAGGTACGCCGCGCGCCGGGCCGCCTCACCGGCGGTCAGTTCGGCCGGCACGGTCATGAAGCGTTCTCCTCAACGGGATCGGTGGCGTTGCGCCAGAGCAGGACGTACGACAGGAACGTGAACGCCAGCGGCGTGACGAGAGCGTTGTAGTAGAACATCGAGGCGAGCGAGACGACGATCGCGCCGGACGCGGCCAACCCGGTCGGCGTACCGTCGCGGCGGTAGCGCCACAGCACCACCACGAAGAAACCGATGTAGAGCGCGGTACCGAGCAGCCCGTGCAGGTAGAGGACCTGCCAGAGCTGGCCGTTGCCGCCGATCGTGTGGCCGCCGCAGCGCTTGCAGCTGCCGGTGTCGCCGACCGCGATCGACCTGTCGCTGCCCTGCGTCGCGCGGGTCGTACCGAGCCCGACGACCGGCGACTGCCACACCCCGTCCAGCGCCCGCTCGGTCACGAACATCCGCACGTTGTTGGACTTGCCGTTCGCCATCCGGTCGCGCACCACCTGGCCGAGCGGCGTCGCCAGCACCAGTACGGCGACCACCAGCACCGCCGCGGCCGCCGTACCGATCGCCCACAGCCGGCCGCGCAACGCGAGCCGTACCGCCAGGTACCCGGCGAGCAGGCCGAGGTCGATCCACAGCCCGCGGTTCAGGGAGTACACGGTGGGGATGACGGCGAGGGCCAGCACCCCGAGCGCGACCCACCGTCCACATCGGACCAACCGGGCGGATCCCTCGTACCGCAACGAGAACGCGGCGACCACGAACCAGCCGGCCAGCAGCGCCAGGTTGTTGCCCCAGGTGTTCGTGTACCCCCAGGGCGCGGCCGGCCGCGGCGCCGCGTATCCGAGGACCTCCATGACCTGCGCGGCGGCCGGGTGTACCAGCGACGCGACGAAGCTGTTGGCCCGTACGTGCGGCGGCAGCAGCAGCTCCACCGGCGAGGAGAACTCGAAGTGCCCGGCGAACGTGCCGAGCAGCCCGCCGCCCACCGTCACCACGAACAGCCACCCGAGCAGCAGCACCAGCCGCCGCTTCGGCAACTCCCGTTCGGTCCGGGTTCCCGCGTACAGCAACAGAACCGTGAGCGACGCGTACTCGACGAGCCGGAACGCGACGCCCGGCAGCCGGCTCGTCGCGCTGCCCGGGATGGTGCCGGCCGGGTTGAGTCCGAGCGCGGCCAGCCCGGCGATCGTGACGAGCAGGAACAGCAGCCACAGCGCCAGTTCCGGCGGCAGGCGCAGCGGGCGGCGACGCGCGACCGCCGCCGCCATCGGTACGGCCATGATCGGGAAGATCAGGACGCCGAGCCCGAGCGCCCACCAGACCGGGTACCCGGCGAGCAGCCAGGTCAGCGGCCAGCACGCGTCGAGCCAGCGACGGGTCCGCGGCGGCGCGGCGAGTACCGCCCGGGGCGGGGCCTGCGCGACAGTCACGCGCTCAGGCCCCGCGTACCGCTGCCGGCGAACCGTCGCCGACCGCCACCGGCTCCGGCCCGGCGTCCGCCGCCGTCCCGTCCTTCGCGCCGGATTCCCCGTCCGACCGGGCATCCCGGTCCGCCGCGGCGTCCTCGTCCGACCGGACTTCCCTGCCCACCGCGGACACTCCGGAATTCTTGTCCGACGGCGAATCCTCTTCCGCCACACCGGAGTCCGGCGCGGAGTCCCGGTCCGTCCGCGGCGCCGGTACGGCGGTCGGCGTGGCGGCCGCGGGGGCCGGGGGCGGCAGCACGACGGCGCCGAGCAGCGGCGTACCGACACCGCGGAGCTGGTCCACCGCGTCCCGTACGTCCTCGCGCCGGGTGGCGCGCAGCTCGACCGCGAGTACGGCGGCGTCGGCGAGGCTGGCGAGGGTCTGCGCGTCCGGGCCGGTGGCGGTGTCCGGCGTGACCAGCACGACCTGCTCGGCCCGCTCCCGCAGCCGCCGCAGCGCCGTACGCGCCGGCTCGACGGACGGCCGCCCGGCGCCCGCGCCGGCCGCGAGTACCCAGAGGTTGGGTTCGTCGGCGGCGCGGTGCAGGGCCTCGGCCAGGTCGGTACCGGCGAGCACGTCGGACAGTCCGGGCTCCGCCGGTACGCCGGTCAGCGCGGCCACGTCGCCGTCCGCGCCGGACGCGACGAGGACGGTGTCCGTGCCGGCCCGTCCGTACGCCGCGGCCAGGTTCGCGGCGACCAGCGCGCCGGCACCACCCGCGGTCGTACCGAGGACGGCGATGACGGCGTGGTCGCCGGGGGTGGCGGTGAGTTCGTTGCGCAGCCGGGAGAAGGTCCGCTCGCCGTCGGCCGCCGCCAGCCCGTCCGGCGCCGCCGTCAGCTCCGCCAGCACCGGTACGCCGAGCCGGTGCCGCAGGTCGTCGGCGTACCGGACGCGGCGGTCGAACCGGGACCGGAGCAGCGCCGCGGCCAGCCCGACGAGCAGCCCGAGGACGAACCCGGCGGCCAGGTTCACCGGTACCGACGGGCTGGCCGGCGCGGTCGGCAGCGCCGCGTCGCTGATGATGCGGCCGGGGCTGGCGGGCGGCGCGGTGGCGTCGCTGAGCCGGCCGGTCAGCGTGTCGAGCTGGTTGGACAGGCTGCGCCGCCGGGTCTCCAGGTAGACCTTCTGCGAGGAGCCGTCGGTCGCGGCGGCGATCTGGTCGGAGGTGTCCTGGAGCTGCTTGGTCACCGAGGACACCTGGGACCGCAGGGCCCCGGCGGTGGCGTTGTTCGCCGACGCCGCGCCGTCCGCCCGGTTCGCCAGGTACGCCTCGGCGAACGCGTGCGAGCCGGCCCGCGCGAGTGCCGGATCGCCTGCGCTGTAAGCGATCTGGAGCACGGTACTGTTCGGCGGCACCGCGACGGTCACCGCGTCGATCAGGTCGCCGGTCGCCGTCGGGCTGTGCAGCAGCGTCCGGGCCCGGTCGCCGACCGCGGTCGACTTGACGAGCTGCGCCTCGGTGTCGAGGTTGATCGTCTCCTTGGTACGCCCGCCGGCCGCGTTGGCGTCCTGGTTCCCCGTCGGCAGCACCAGTACGGAGGTGGTCGACTCGTACGTCCGCGGCAGGAGGGCGGTGGCGGCCCCCGCGGCGGCCACGCCGAGGATCGTGCAGACGACGACGAGCCACCAGCCGCGGCGTACCGCGTCGAGGTGGCCGGCGAGGTCGGTCGGTGCGGTGACATCCATGGGGGTGCGCCTTTCGCCTACTGGGCGGGTTCGTGCCGAGCTGACGGGTTCGGCCCGACGGCGGGTCACGTGGGCAGCACCGAGAGGCCAGAGACCACACCTTAAGTGATTCCGCGACTACCTCTTGTGTCGGCCCCCGTCGCGGCGGCTCCCCGCGTACGCCCGGTCTGTGCCCCGCGTGGCGACCGCACCCGGCCTGTCGCGTCCCACGATGGTGTCGGCCCCACGTACGAAACATCGGAAATCGACGATGTATCGGTCAGTGACCTGCTACTCCTGAGTCATGTGGTGATCAACGGCGAGGAGTCACGAGATGCGGCGGCTACGCGCGCGGACCGTACTGGCCCTGACCGCGGTGGGTGGTGTCCTGGCCCTCTGCGTCACGATGACCGAGGGGCCGCCGTCGCCCGCCCGGGCCGGCGCCAGCCTGGCCCCGGAGCCGTCCGGCAGCAGCACTCCGGCCGACCCGTCCAGCCCACCCGCCGGTACGTGCGGCGTCGACGCCAAGCTCGTACCGACGTGCGGGGTGCTGTGGGGCGCCGCCACCGGTGGACACAGCGGTACGTCGACCGCCTCCTCGCTCGGCGCGTTCGAGCAGGAGACCGGGCGGACCCAGACCGTGTTCCACACGTACCACCGGGGGACCGGGACGGTGTTCCCGACGGCCGAGGAGATCGCGCTGGCCGACGACACCGCACACCCCCGGATCCTCTTCACGAACTGGAAGCCCGCCGAGGCGAGCTGGGCGGCCATCGCCGCCGGCGACCCCAAGATCGACGGCTTCCTGGACCGGGTGGCCACGAACATCAAGGCGAAGTTCCCACACCGGTTCTTCCTGACGATCCACCACGAGCCGGAGAACGACGTCGTGGCGACGCCCGGCTCCGGGTACACCGCCGCCGACTACGCCGCCATGTACCGGCACGTGGTGCAGCGGCTGCGCGGGGACGGCGTGACCAACGCGGTGTACGTCATGGACTACATGGCCTACCCGAAGTGGGCCATGGCGCCCTGGCACGACGACCTGTACCCGGGTGACGACGTCGTCGACTGGATCGCCTGGGACACCTACGCCTACTCGACCCCCGGGTACGGCTACGGCGACTTCGACGAGATGGTCAACCGCGGCGGCGTCCCCTCCGACCTCGTACTCGACGGCCTGTACCCGCTGGTCGGCTGGCCCGGCTTCTACAGCTGGGCGAGCGCGCGGTTCCCGGACAAGCCGCTGATGCTCGGCGAGTGGGGCGTCTGGAACGGCGCGGACCGCGGCCACAAGGCGTGGTTCTACCGCGACGTCGCCGCCTCGATCGGCCACTTCCCGCGCCTCAAGGCCCTGGTGTACTTCGACACGCCGGCGGAGAAGGACTCGCGGGTGAACAACCCGGCGCAGGCGCTCGGCGCGTACCGGGATCTGGGGGCACTGCCGATCTTCCAGGTGGGCCCGACCGGCCCGACCGGCTCGCCGAGTCCGTCGCCGTCCACGTCGCCGAGCCCGTCGGCGTCGCCGTCCGGTTCGCCGTCGCCGTCGACCTCGCCGTCCGGATCCGTGCCGCCGTCGAGTACTCCGGCGCCGACCGGGTCGTCCAGCCCGGCGCCGACGTCGACGTTCCCGCGGATCCCGTAGCGACCCACAAGACAGACCCGAGCGATTTAGTAGGTTTATTCGGTACGACGATCGGATGCGGTGGCCGCCGCAACGCGGGCGTGCAGCCGGGGGCGCAGCACCCGCCAGCCCGGCACGCACACCAGTACGCCGACGGCCACCGCGGCCAGCAGCGCCACGTTGCCCACGCCGAGCATCTTCAGCCCGCTCGCCAGCAGCACCAACCCGAGCGCCCGGCGTACGACGGCGGACGGGGCGCGGGACGACAGCCGGGCGCCCAGGTACACCCCGGGAAGGGCGCCGACCAGCAGGAACGCCGTCAGCGTCAGCCGGAAGTCGCCGAACAGCAGGTGCGCCAGCGACGCCGCCGCCACCAGCGGTACGGCCTGGACCAGGTCCGTACCGACGAGGTCGCGCGCGGAGAGCACCGGGTACAGCGCGAGCAGCGCGACGATGATCAACGACCCGGACCCGACCGAGGTCAGGCCGACGATCAGCCCGCCGACCGCACCCACCAGTACGGTCGGGACCGGGCGGACCCGCAGCGGCGCCGCGGCCTGCGGTACGGCACCGCCCAGCGCGTCCTCCCGTACGGCGACGAACGCGCGGGCCGACAGCCCCACCACCGCCAGCAGCAGCGCCACGCCGAGCGCCGTGGAGACGACCCGCTGCACCGACTCGCCCGTACCGAAGGCGCGGGCCAACAGCACCCCGCCGAACGCGCACGGCACGCTGCCCAGGCACAACCAGCCCACCAGTCGCCGGTCCACCGTGCCGCGGCGCAGGTGCACCAGGCCGCCGACCGGCTTCATCACCAGGCTCGCCACCAGGTCGCTGGACACCGCGGCCAGCGGCGGTACGCCGAAGAACAGCACCAGCAGCGGCGTCATCAGCGCGCCGCCGCCCATACCGGTGAGGCCGACGACCACGCCGACCCCGAGACCCGCGACCACCAGCAGCGCGTCGTGCATCAGTCGATGGCGTCCAGCCAGCCGCCCGCGACCAGGTGGTCGAGCACCGTGTCGACCGCCTCGTCCACCGTCAGCTTGGACGTGTCCAGCGTGAGGTCCGCGTCCGTGGGCACCTCGTACGGGTCGGTCACGCCGGTGAACGCGGGGACCTGGCCGGCGCGGGCCTTCGCGTACAGGCCCTTGCGGTCGCGTTCCTCGCAGACCTCCAGCGGCGTCGCCACGTGTACGAGCACGAAGTCGCCGCCGACGGCGCGGACCATGGCGCGCACCTCGGCACGGGTCCGCGCGTACGGCGCGATGGGGGCGCACAGCGCGATCCCGCCGTGCCGGGCCACCTCGGCGGCCACGAAGCCGATCCGGCGGATGTTGCGGTCCCGGTCCTCGGCGGAGAAGCCGAGCCCGGCCGACAGCATCCGGCGTACGACGTCGCCGTCCAGCGTGGTGACCGTACGCTCGCCGGACTCGGCCAGCGCGTCACCCACGCCGCGGGCGATCGTCGACTTGCCCGCCCCGGACAGCCCCGTGAACAGCAGTACCAAGCCGCGGTTGTGCCGCGGCGGCCGGGCCCGGCGCAGCTCCTCCGCCACCGCCGGCGGCGTGTGCCACTCCGGCAGCGGCGAGCCGCGGTCCAGCAGGTCGTCGATCTCCCCCTGCGACATCGCCGTACGACGGCGGCGCGGTGGGATGTCGTCCATCGGCCGCCACTGCCCGTCCCGGTTGTCGTACGCCAGGTCGCGGGGGACGACGATGCGGATGCCGCCGCCGACGGCGACACCGGTGGACAGCAGGTGCGTCGCCCCGTAGTTCGCGGCGACGCGGGCGCGGAGCAACCCGTCCCGTACCTCGTCGCCGCGGGACGCGAGCGGCACCGCCACGACCGTCGCCGAGGGCAGCCGCTCGCGGGCGGCGAGCACCGTGCGCACGAGTACCTCGGGGGCGAGGCCCTCGGGGGTCGGGCCGGCGACCGGTACGAAGATCAGCAGGTGCGCGCCGATGGTGCGGGCGGCGTTGCCGATCTGCGCGAGCTGCGGCCGGTGCAGCGGGCGGGTGGCGATGACGCCGAGGATCCGGCCCTCCGGCAGCAGCTCCCGGGTTTCCGCCGGATCCAGCCGCAGCGAACGGAACGCGCCGTGCTCGGGCGCGCCGACCCGTCGTACCGGGCCGGCGACGCGGAACCAGCCGCCGCGTACCTCGGACAGCTCGGTGGCCTCGACCGCGGCGACCGGCGCGCCCTCCGGGTCGGTCAGGATCAGCAGCCGGCGCATCGCGTGCCCGGGGTCCAGCCGCTCGGCGACCTCCGCCGGTACGGCCAGCGTCACCGGCACGGGCCACGCCGTCCCGTCGACGAGCGCGCCGCGGCGCAGCACGCTCGCCACGTCGTCCTCGGCCAGGAAGCCGGTGAGCGGCGCGTACGCCCCGGAGAGCAGCAGCTCCAGGTCGGCGAGCTCGGCCGGGCGCGGCGTGTACGACGGCGCGTCGCGCAGCACCCCGTCGGGCAGGACCCATTCGGACATCGCACCCCCATTCGCGGGCCGCCGCGGCGGCGTACGTCGGCCGGCACCCGGTGTCTGCACAGTCTCGCAGTCCGCCCCGGCCCCGGTCGACCGCCCCCTTCGACCGGCCGACGTACCGGTACGGGAGCCGGCGTGCCGGACCGGCGGCGAGGTCCGCGTCCGCCGCCGGTCGGGTCCGTCGCGGCCGTCAGCCCGTGTTGCGCAGGCCGGCGGCGATCCCGTTGACGGTCGACAGCAGGGCGCGTTCCAGCAGTTCGTCGCGGTTCTCCGCGGCCGACCCGCCGGCCGCCGCGTACTTCGACAGCAGCGCCACCTGCAGGTGGTGCAGCGGCTCCAGGTACGTGTCGCGGACGGCGAGCGTGCGCTGGAGTACCGGCTGGGCGTCGAGCAGCTCCGCCTCGCCGGTGATCGCCAGCACCTCGGCGACGGTGCGGGTGTACTCGGCCTCGATCTGGTCGAGGAAGCCGCGCAGCTCGTCGTCCGGCACCAGCGCCTCGACGTACCGCCGGGCGATGGACAGGTCGGTCTTCGCCAGCATCATCTCGACATTGGAGACGAACGTGCGGAAGAACTGCCACCGCTGGTACATGGCGCGCAACGTGCCGGTCAGGCCGGCCTCGTTGGCGGCGGCGAGGCCGGTGCCCACGCCGTACCACCCGGGGACGATCTGCCGGGTCTGCGTCCAGCCGAACACCCACGGGATCGCGCGCAGCCCGTCCAGGCCGGCGGACGTGTTGGGCCGCTTCGACGGCCGGGAGCCGATGTTGAGCGCGCCGAGCAGCGACGTCGGCGTGCACGCCCAGAAGTAGTCCGGCAGCCGCGGGTGCTCGACCAGCTCCCGGTACTTCGCCTCGGCGGCGCCCGCGACCGTCTCCATCGCCGAGTCCCACACCGCCAGCTCCTCGGCCGGCTGCCGCGGCTCGGTGTGCAGCAGCGTCGCCTGCAACACGGCCGACACCGTCAGCTCCAGGTTCTCCCGGGCCAGCGCCGGCAGCGTGTACTTGTCGGAGATGACCTCGCCCTGCTCGGTGACCTTGATCGACCCGTCGAGCGTCCCGTACGGCTGGGCCAGGATCGCCTCGTGGGTGGGGCCGCCGCCGCGCCCGACCGTACCGCCGCGGCCGTGGAACAGGCGCAGCGTCACGCCGTGCCGGGCCGCCGTGTCCCGCATCGACCGCTGCGCCTGGTGGATGGACCACTGGCTCGCCGCGATCCCGGCCTCCTTGTTGGAGTCCGAGTAGCCCAGCATGATCTCCTGCACGTCGCCGCGCGCCGCCACGATCCGCCGGTACTCCGGGATGGCGAGCAGGCGGTCCAGCAGCTCGCCGCCGGTCTTCAGCTCGTGCACCGTCTCCAGCAGCGGTACGAAGCCGATCCGGGCGTGCCCGGCGTGCACGTCGACCAGGCCGTTCTCCCGGGCCAGGACGGCGGCGGCGAGCAGGTCGTCGATGCCGTGCGTCATCGAGATGATGTAGCTCTCGATCACCTCCGGCCCGAACGTGTCCTGCACCTCGCGGATCGTCCCGAACACGTCGTACGTCCGGCGCTCCGGCCCGGCCAGTGCACTGTCCGGTGTGGACAGTGGCCGGCGCCCGGCCAGCTCGCGCACCAGCAGCTCGGTGCGCTGCTCGCGGTCCAGCGCGGCGTAGTCCACCTCGCCGACCGCCGCGTACAGCTGGGCGAGTACGGCGTGGTGCTTCTCCGAGTGCTCCCGGACGTCCAGTGTCGCCAGCTGCAACCCGAACGCCTCCGCCGCGCGGATCGCGTCCGACACCCGGCCGTCCGCCACCAGCGTGCCGCCGTTCGCCGTCAGCGACGCGCGCATCAGCTCCAGATCCGCCACGTACTCCGCGGTGCCCAGGTAGTCGCGGCCCGGTTCGTGCCGCCGCCGCGCCGCCAGCCGCGCCCGGGTGTTCGCCAGCTTCTGCTTCACGCAGCGTGCCTTCAGCCGGTACGGCTCCTCGGCGTTGACCCGCCGGAACCGCGCCGGCAGCTCCGGCAGCGCCGCCAGGTCCGCCGCCAGGCTGTCCGCCAGCTCCGGCGTGACCCCCGCGTACCGGTCGGACAGGGACAGGTCGCTGACCAGCCCGTCCATCGCCTTCTCCGCCGCCCGGATCCCGTACTCGTGCTGCAGCACCAGCACGTTCGCCGTGACCTCGGGCGTCACGTACGGATTGCCGTCGCGGTCGCCGCCGATCCACGTGCCGAACGTGACCGGCTGCGCCGTCACCGGCACCTCCGCGCCCAGATCCGCCAGCGTGTCGTGCAGGTCGGCCAGTACCCGCGGCGCGGCGTCGGCGTACAGCTCGGTCAGGTAGTAGATGGCGTTGCGGGCCTCGTCCGTCGGCTCCGGCTTCGTCAACCGCAGCTCGTCGGTCTGCCACAGCAGGTCGATCAGCTCCGCCAACCGCCGGTCGTACGCCGCGGTATCGCCGCCGCCGCCCAGCGCCTTCTCCGCCGCCTCCAAGTCGAGCACGTCCGCCAGCGCGCGCTGCTTCACCAGGATCGACCGGCGCGCCGCCTCCGTCGGGTGCGCCGTGAACACCGGGCGGATCGCCAGCCGGCCCGCCGCCGCCGCGATGTCCGCCGCCGGCGTACCCGCCTTGCGGATCAGCTCGGCGGTCTCGCGCAGCCAGCCGCCCGTCACCGCACGCGCGGCCCGCAGGTCCCGGGCCCGGTGCACCTGCTCCGTCACGTTCGCCAGGTGGAAGTACGTCGAGAACGCGCGGCCCAGCCGGATCCCCGTCGCCACGTCCAGCTCGGCCAGCCGGCCCGCCACCGTGCTCGCCGAGTCGGTACGGACCAGCGCCCGGACCTCCTCGACCAGGTCCAGCAGCCCCTGGCCCTCCTGCCGGACCAGCGCCTCGCCCAGCAGGGTGCCCAGCCGCCTGATGTCGGCCCGCAGTGCCGCGTCCGGCGCGCCTGCCTTCGGACTCTCGGTCATCTTCAGAAGCTCCCTTCCGCCGTACCAGCAGAGCCTCCGACGACACTGTCCGAGATCGACCCGATCGTAACGGCGGCGTGGGAGGGCGCGGACCACGGCGTGAGAACGTTCACTCTTCGAGACGGCCCGCTCCCGAAACGTGGACAGCACGGCGGTCAGCGCGCCCGCAACGTCCGATCCGCGCGGGTATCCAGCCCACGCTCCGTAGGCCGTAGCGCGCGTCCCACCCGGCCCGGGACCGACACCCCTGGCTCCCGTTTCGTCCCGTCCGGTACGTCCCCGCCGCGGTCCCGCGCCCGGCCGCGCCCGAGGCGTACCCGGGGCCGATGCGTGGTTCGACGTCGGTTGTTGCGTTCGTCCGATATGAAGTCCGGGCCGTTCGCCCTGCCCGGGTGCCTGGCGTGTCGGCCGCGGGCACGGCGCCGTGCTCGGACTGGTCGGCCGTCCGGAGGGCAGCCGGCCGCACCTGACCGACGCCGGCACGGTCTTCGTCGTACTCGTCATCTGCGCGGTCGTGCACGGCGTGCACCCGCGCACTCCCGGCCGACCCGGCCGGTACCGCGTCGGGGGTACTTCCAGGCGCCTGTCAGGGTGGCCCGTAGGTCGGAAGTCAGGGTGCACGTACTCCGGTCGTCCGACGACAGCCCACCGACCGGGACGTACGGTCAGGTCGTGGCAATCATCACGACGCAGGGACTCACCAAGAGGTACGCGGAGCGGGTGACCGCGCTGGCCGACCTCACGGTGGAGATCGAACCGGGGATCACCGGCCTGGTCGGCGCGAACGGTGCCGGCAAGTCGACGCTGATCAAGACGATGCTCGGGCTGTTGACCCCCACCGCGGGCCAGCTCCGGGTGCTGGGGATGGATCCGACCAGCCAGGGCGAGCAGGTCCGGGCGCGCGTCGGGTACATGCCGGAGAACGACTGCCTGCCGCCGGACGTGAGCGCGGCGGAGTTCGTCACGCACATGGGCCGGATGTCGGGGCTGCCGAAGACGGCGGCACGCGAGCGCGCGTCCGAGACGCTGCGCCACGTCGGCCTGTACGAGGAGCGCTACCGCCAGATCGGCGGGTACTCGACGGGCATGAAGCAGCGGGTGAAGCTGGCGCAGTCGCTGGTGCACGACCCGGATCTGCTGCTGCTGGACGAGCCGACGAACGGGCTGGATCCGGCGGGCCGGGACGGGATGCTGGACCTGGTGCACCGGATCGGTACGGAGTTCGGGATCGCGGTGGTGGTGTGCTCGCACCTGCTGGGTGAGGTGGAGCAGATCGCGGACGGGCTGGTGGCGATCGAGTCGGGCCGGCTGCTGCGGGCGGACCGGGTGTCGGCGATGACGACCCGTACCGCGGTGTTGACGGTCGAGGTGGACGAGGGCACCGACGCGTTGGCGGCGGCGCTGTCCGAGCGCGGTCTGCGGATCGGCCGGGACGGCGCGGCGCTGGTCACCCCGGTCGAGTCCGACTCGACGTACGACCTGGTCCGTGACCTGATCGTGGACCTGGACCTGCCGCTGCACCGGCTGGAGGAACGCCGGCACCGGGTGGCCGAGCTGTTCAACACTCCGAGCGCGGGAGGCCCGACCAATGGCTGACGTGGCGAACACCGGCACGATCCACGACATCGGCTACCAGCGGTACACGGGGCAGCGGCTGGGCCGCGGGCACGCGGTGCGCAGCCTGTACGTGTACAGCTTCCGGACGGTGTTCGGGATGGGCCGCAGCGCGAAGGCGAAGATCTTCCCGTTCTCGGTGGCGGGCATCCTGCTGGTCATCGCGGTCGTCGCGGCGGCGGTCAAGGCGCAGTTCAAGGTGGAGATCCCGCAACTGTCCTATGTGGACTTCCCGGGCACCCTGAGCTTCCTGCTCGTCCTGCTGCTCGCCGCGGTCGCGCCCGAGCTGGCGTCCCGCGACCTGCGCAACAAGGTCCTCCCGCTGTACTTCTCGCGTCCCATCGGCCGCGACGACTACGTACTCGCGAAGCTGGCGGCGCTGGTGACGGCGGTGTCGCTGATCCTGGCCGTACCGCTGTTCGTGATGTTCCTGGGCGGCGCGTTCTCCGGCTCCGGGCTGAGCGGGGCGTGGGGCCAGTTCACCGACTTCCTGCCCGGCCTGCTGAACGCCGTGATCTACGCGATCGTACTGTCCGCCGTCGCGCTGCTGATCGCCTCGCTCAGCTCCCGGCGCACCATCGCCGCCGGTGCCGTGGTGGCCGTCTTCCTGGTCACCACACCGATCTCCGGCGTACTCCAGGTGGTCGGCACCGAGACGATGCGCCAGCTCGCGTCGCTGTTCAGCATCACCGGCATCCTCAGCGGCCTGCGCAACTGGCTGTTCGGCGGCAGCGCCGAGCCGGCCATCGGCTCCTTCGGCCCGCTGTACGCCGGGGCCGCGGTGGTCCTGGTCGCCCTTTGCACCGCCCTGTTGGTCTACCGGTACCGGAAGGTGGCGTCCTGATGAGCGAGCGTGAGCGAGCGAACCGTGAGAATCGCGCGTGGTGCCTCGTCGGGCTTCCGACGAAGGAGGAAGGCCGATGAGCGAGCGTCAGCGAGCGAACCGTGAGAATCGCGCGTGGTGCCTCATCGGGCTTCCGACGAAGGAGGAAGGCCGATGAGCGAGCGTCAGCGAGCGAACCGTAAGAATCGCGCGTGGTGCCTCATCGGGCTTCCGACGAAGGAGGAAGGCCGATGAGCATCGGCACCGAGCCGGCGACCGAGCGCGCGGCCACCCCGGCGGCACCCGCCGTCCTCGAACTCGCGAACGTCTCCCGGTGGTACGGCAACGTCGTCGCGGTCAACGACGTGACGATGAGCCTCGGCCCCGGCGTCACCGGCCTCCTCGGCCCGAACGGCGCGGGCAAGACCACGCTGCTGCACATGATGGCCGGCTTCCTCGCCCCGTCCCGCGGTACGGTCCGGGTCGCCGGCAGGCCGACCTGGCGCAACCCGGACGTGTACCGGGATCTGGGCCTGGTCACCGAGCGGGAGAACGTGCACGGCTTCCTGACGGCGCGGGAGTTCATCCGGGCGTCGGCGAAGCTGCAGCGGCTGCCCGACGCGGAGGCCGCGACGAGGCGCGCGATCGACATGGTCGACCTCGCCTCCGCCGCCGACCGCCGCATCGACACGTACTCGAAGGGCATGCGGCAGCGCGCCCGGGTCGCCGCGGCGCTCGTGCACGACCCCCGGGTGCTGCTGCTGGACGAGCCGTTCAACGGCATGGACCCGCGGCAGCGGATGCACATGATGGAACTGCTGCACCAGATGGCCGCGGCCGGCCGTACGGTGCTGTTCTCCTCGCACATCCTGGAGGAGGTCGAGCAGCTCTCCGGCACCGTGCAGGTGATCGTGGCGGGTCGGCTCGCCGCCTCCGGCGACTACCGGAAGATCCGCCGGCTGATGACGAGCCGGCCGCACGAGTTCGTGATCTCGTCGTCGGACGACCGGGCGCTGGCGGTGGCGCTGATGGCCGAGGACTCGGTCGCCGGGGTCGAGATCGTCGCGCACACCGGCCGCGGTCGCGGGGCGACGGCGGGCGGGTTGAAGATCCGCGCCGCCGACTACGGCCGGTTCTCGCGGGCGTTGCCGCGCATCGCCCGTACCGGCGGGATCCGGCTGCTGACCGTCGTCCCGGCCGACGAGTCCCTGGAAAGCGTCTTCTCCTACCTGGTGGGTGCCCGATGACCAGCAGCTCCACGGTGGCGCCCGCCCGCGGTGCGCGCCTCTTCAACCCGACGATCGCGTCGATCACGCTGCGCGGCCTGCTCGGCCGGAAGCGTTCGCTGCTGCTGATCCCGCTGCCGCTGATCCTGGTGGGGCTGTCGGCGCTCGTCGCGTCCCGGCACGCGTCGCCGGAGCACTCCGTCTCGGTCGTACTCGTCGGGCTCGGCATCGCCGTCGTACTCCCGCTCACGGCGCTGATCATCGGTACCAGCGTGATCGGCTCGGAGGTGGACGACGGCACGATCGTGCACATCCTCACGAAACCGTTGCCGCGCCGGGAGATCCTGCTGACCAAGTACCTGGTGGCGGCGGTGGTGAGCGCCGTGGTGGTGGCCGTACCGATGCTGCTGTCGGGTCTGATCATCGACTCGCTGTCGCTCGGGGTCGGCCTGGCGGTCGGGTCCGCGATCGGCGCGTTCGTCTACTCGGCGTTGTTCGTGATGGCGAGCCTGCTGATCCGCCGCGCCGTCCTGGTCGGGCTGGCGTACATCCTGTTGTGGGAGGGGCTGCTCGGCAACCTGCTGGACGGCACCAAGGTCCTGAGCGTGCAGAAGTACGTGACGGAGTTCGCGGCGGAGATCTCCGGCAGCCCCCTGCTGCACGGCCCGATGTCGCTGGTGGTGGCGATCGTCATGGCCGCGGTACTGACCGTCGGCACGCTGGTCGTCGCCGTCGACCGGCTGCGTTCGTTCTCCGTGGCGGGCGAGACGAGCTGACTCTCCCGCCACCGCAGCGCCCGGCCGCCCCACCCGGCCGGGCGCTGCGCCGTCTCACCACCCGCGCAGGGCGTTCTTGTCCGGCTTGCCGAGCGCGGTGAGCGGCAGCGCGTCGACGTACCGGACGTCGCGGGGAGCGTGGACGGCGCCGAGCCGGGCGGTGACGAGCGCGCGCAACTCGTCCGGGTCGACGGGCGCGTCCACCACCACGTACGCGACGATCGCCTCGCCGGTGGTCTCGTCGGGTACCCCGACCACGGCCGCGGCGCGTACCCGGGGGTGGTCGGTCAGCGCGGCCTCGATCGGTACGGCGTAACAGTTCCGGCCGCCGACGACGACCATGTCGCGGGCCCGGCCGACCAGGTACAGGTAGCCGTCGGGGTCGAGGCGGCCGAGGTCGCCGGTGTGCAGCCAGCCGTCCCGGAGTACGGCGGCGGTCTCGTCGGGGCGCCGCCAGTACCCGGTCATGACCGAACGGGAACGTACGCAGACCTCGCCGACGTCGCCGTCCGCCACCGGCGTACCGGACGGGTCGCGGAGGGACAGCTCGACGCCGGGCAGCGCGCGACCGACGGAGGACAGCAGTTCGGGGCGGGCGTGGTCGGCGGCGGTCAGCGCGGTGATGGCGGGTGCCTCGGTCGACGCGTACCCCTGCTGGAGCACCGGGCCGAACCGGTCGAGCGCGGCGCGCAGCCGGGCGGGCGACGCGGGGGCGCTGCCGTACACGAGGAGCGACAGCGCGCGGGTGTCGGTGCGCGGCAGGTCGGGGTGGTCGAGGAGTTGGCTCAACAGAGCCGGATACAGGTACGTGAGGATCGTGTCGTCGGGCGAGTCGGCCAGCGTGCGCAGCATCCGGCCGGGCTCGAAGTCGTACGTCTCGACGGCGACGCCGAGCGTCAGCATGATCAGCGCGAGGTCGCCGGCGACGTGCGCGACCGGGGTGACGGCGAGGAACCGGGCCCGGTCGGTCCGGTCGGCGAGCCCGTCGCGCGCCGCGGCGGCACCGGCGACGGCGGAGCGGGCCGCGGCGTGCAGCGCCCCGTACGTGGTGGGCACGCCCTTCGGCAGCCCCGTCGTGCCCCCCGTGTACGTGACGCGCGCGAGGTCGTCGTCCTCGGCGGCCACCGGCACCGGCTCCGCCGGCTCGGCCGCGGCGAGCGCGGCCAGTTCGCCCGCGTGTACCCACCGGGGGCGAGGCGTGGCGGGGTGCGGGTCGCCGGCGGTGACCACGAGCGCGGGCGCGGCGTCGGCCACGATGTGCGGCACGGTCGGCATCGCCGGTTCGAGGTGCACGTGCGTGAACCGCAGCCCCGCCACGTACGCCGCGAGCCGGACGAGCAGCGCGTCCGGCGTGTTCGCCGTCAGCAGCACCAGCCCGTCGCCGCGCGCCACGCCCAGCCCGCGCAACGCCCGCGCCGTCCGGTACGTGTCGGCGAGCAGCCCGGCGAAGCTCCACGTACGCCCGCCGGCGGTGAGCGCGGTGCGCCCGCCGTTCTGCTCGCCGAGCGCGCCGATCAGGTCCGTCACGTACCGGGCGGGCATGCGTACCTCCGAAAAAGCTAACAGTGTTCATTTAATGCCGTCAGCATAGCCGGTAGCGTGCGGCGCATGGCGGCGGACGCGACACGACCGGCCCGGCGGGGCCGGCCGCGCAAGGAGGAACCCGGGCTCACCGGCCGCGCCGTACTCGACGCCGGCCTCCGCCTCATGGACCGCGACGGCCTCGACGCCGTCACCATGCGCCGCGTCGCCGCCGAGCTCGACGTCCGCGCCGCCTCCCTCTACCGGTACGTCCGGAACAAGGACGAACTGCTCGCCGCGCTCGCCGACGAACTCTTCGCCGACCTCGACCTGACCCGCCACGTCCGCGCCGACTGGCCCGCCGCGCTCACCGCCATGGCCCACGACCTCCGCAGGTACCTGCTGGCGCGCCGCGACTCCGCCCGCCTCATCGCCGGCCGCTTCACCACCGGCCCGCACGGGCTGCGCAACATCGAGGCGCTGCTCGCCGTCCTCCGCGCCGCCGGCCTGTCCGACCACGACACCGCCTTCGCCGGGTACGCCTGCGTCACGTCCCTGTTCGGCCTCGTCGCCGCCGAACAGAACAGCGTCGCCGCCGAGGTCGCCGCCGGTACTCCCGCGCGGGAGTACCTGGACGGGCTGGCCGGGACGCTGCGCGCGATGCCCGCCGACCGGTACCCGAACGTCGTGGCGCTCGCCGACGAACTGACCGCGCCGGATCTCGCGCGCCGCTTCGACTTCGCCGTCGAACGCATGGTCGCCGGGATCGCCGACCTCGCCGATCGCTGATTTTGCCCCGATTTAGCCGTACGACAACGCTCGCCAGTCGCAGGCTTCGTTGCCCAGTGTGATCGCACGTGTCCGGAGGGGTGGCACGCGCGGTCCATCACGGCAGAGGAGTGTCATGAACCGACGTACCATCCGGCGCGGCCCGGCCACCGCGCGCCTGATCCTGCTGACCGCACTCGGCATCGGCACCGCGCTCGCGGCCGCCGGCTGCGCCGGACCGCACGCGTCCGCCGCATCCGCCGGGTACGCGGTGACCGCCGACGCGCTGCACCACGCCACGACACCCGGCGACCACCAGGCCGACCCCGCCACCACCGGTACGCTCGTGCACCCGGCCGCCCACCACCGGCACGCCGGCGCCCGGTCCGGGCACGCCGGCGCGAAGGCCCGGCACCCGCGCGGGGCGCACCACAACCGTTCCCGCCACCACCGGAAAACCGCCCACGCCAAGGGATCCCACCACAAAGCAGCGCACGCCCGGCACGGCAAAACCGCCCAGGCCAGGCCGGTCCACGCAACCCCGGCCGCGCACGGCACCCGGCACCACGCGGTGCCGGGCCACCGGAAAACCGCCCACGCCGCGCCGGTCCACGCGGTGTCGGGGCACCAGAAAAGCGCCAACGTCGCGCCGGTCCACGCCACACCGGCGGGCCGCAGTACTCGGAGCCACGCGGTGTCGGGGCACCGGAAAACCGCCCACGGCAAGGGAATCCGTACGGTCCCCGCACGGTCCGGTACGGCGGGTGCGGGCGCGCACCGTACCGGGGCGCACGTGACGCCGGTGCGGCCGCTGGTCGTGACGGTGCCGACGCTCGGCGGTCCGGTACGCCCGGACAGCCGGTTCGACGCGGCCGGTCTGCCGGTGGTGCTGCGGTACCGGCCGATGGCGCCGGCCGCCGGGACGATGGCGCCGATGGCGGGCTGAGCGGTCCACGCCGCCGGGCGGAACCGTCCGCCCGGCGGCGTACGCTGGGGTTCATCAACCCCGGTCCGATCCTGCCCCGGGGCATTTCTGCGTGCACGCCTGTCTGGGGGAGACACCATGAAGCTCGCCGGCCTGCTGTCCGCTGCGCTCGCCGATCCCGGTCTGCGCCGTGCGCGGGACGCGGCGCGGGCGGAGGGGCCCGCGGCCGAGGGGCTGGAGTTCACCGCCCCGCCGGCGCTGCGCCCGTTCGTGATCGCCGCGATCGCCGCGGAGTCCACCGCGATCGGCGACACCACCGGGGAGTACGCGGGGCGTCCGGTGCTGGCGGTGACCGCGACGGGCCGGGAGGCGGACGATCTGGCGGAGGCGCTGCGGGCGCTGCTGCCGCCGGACACCGTCGTGTCGTACCCGGCGTGGGAGACGCTGCCGCACGAGCGGCTGTCGCCGCGCAGCGACACGGTGGCGCGCCGGTTGTCGGTGCTGCGCCGGCTGGCGCACCCGGCGGCGGACGACCCGACACAGGGCCCGGTCCGGGTGGTGTGCGCGGCGGTGCGTTCGGTGTTGCAGCCGCAGTTGCGCGGGCTGGGCGACCTGGCGCCGGTGGAGCTGCGGCCGGGTGACGCCGCCGACCTGGAGGACGTGGCGCGCCGCCTCACCGACCTGGCGTACGCGCGGGTCGACATGGTGGGCTCGCGCGGCGAGTTCGCCGTCCGGGGCGGCATCCTCGACGTGTTCCCGCCGACGGAGGAGCACCCGCTGCGGGTGGAGTTCTGGGGCGACGAGGTGGACGAGATCCGCTCGTTCGCGGTCGCCGACCAGCGGTCGTTCGAGAAGACGGAGGGCGCGCGGCTGATCGCCGAGCCGTGCCGGGAGCTGCTCCTGACCGACGAGGTACGCGGTGCGGCGGAGCGGCTCGGCGCGGAGCATCCGGGGCTGGCCGAGATGTGCGAGAAGCTGGCGGAGGGCATCCCGGTCGAGGGGATGGAGTCGCTGACGCCGGCGCTGGTCGGGCCGGACAGCCTGGAGCTGCTGGTACAGACGATGCCGGCGGGCACGGTGGTGGTGGCGTGCGACCCGGAGCGGATCCGGGCGCGGGCGCACGATCTGGTGTCCACGTCGGAGGAGTTCCTGGCGGCGTCGTGGGCGGCCGCGGCGGCGGGCGGCGCGACCCCGATCGACCTGAACGCGGCGGCGTTCCACAGCCTCGCGGACGTACACACGGTGGCGACCGGGCTCGGCATGCCGTGGTGGTCGGTGAGCCCGTTCGGTGTGGTGGAGGCGGATGCGGCGCCGTCCATCGCCGACGAGCTGGCCGAGATCGACCCCGAACTGGCACCGTCCACTGTGGACATCGCGCCGGTGGACGCGGTGGCGCTCGGCGCGCAACCCGCCCCGCTGTACCACGGGGACGGTGCGGCGGTGCTGCGCGACGTCCGGCACTGGACCGCCGGTGGGTACGCGGTGGCGCTGGTGTTCGAGGGGCACGGCCCGGCGCAGCGCGCGGTGGAGCTGTTCCACGAGGCGGACCAGGGCGCCGTCCTCGTCGAGGCGATCCCCGAGCCGCCGGCCCCGCTGTCCCTCCTCGTCGGCACCGGCGGGCTGGAGCGCGGGTTCGTCGACGACACCGCGAAACTGGTGGTACTGACCGGAAACGACATCACCGGCGGCAAGGGCGCGTCCACCCGCGACATGCGGAAGATGCCGAGCCGGCGGCGCAACACCATCGACCCGCTGGAGCTGAAGCCGGGCGACTTCGTCGTCCACGAACAGCACGGCATCGGGAAGTACCTGGACATGGTGCGCCGCACGGTGAACGGCGCGGAGCGCGAGTACCTGGTGCTGGAGTACGCGGCGAGCAAGCGCGGGCAGCCGGGCGACCAGCTCTTCGTCCCGACCGACCAGCTCGACCAGCTCACCCGGTACGTCGGGGGCGAGCACCCGACGCTGCACAAGATGGGCGGCGCCGACTGGCAGAAGGCGAAGTCCCGCGCGCGCAAGGCGGTCAAGGAGATCGCCGCCGAACTGATCCGGCTGTACGCGGCGCGGCAGAACTCGCCGGGCCATGCGTTCGGCCCGGACACGCCGTGGCAGCGCGAGCTGGAGGACGCGTTCCCGTTCGCGGAGACGCCGGACCAGCTGGCGGCCATCGACGAGGTCAAGGCCGACATGCGCAAGCAGTACCCGATGGACCGGTTGATCTGCGGCGACGTGGGATACGGCAAGACCGAGATCGCGGTACGCGCGGCGTTCAAGGCGGTGCAGGACGGCAAGCAGGTGGCCGTACTGGTGCCGACCACTTTGCTTGCGCAGCAACACTTCAACACGTTCTCGGAGCGGATGGCGCAGTTCCCGGTGACGATCCGGACGCTGTCCCGCTTCAACACCGCGGCCGACACCGAGCAGACGCTGACCGGGATCGCCGACGGTTCCGCCGACATCGTCCTCGGTACGCACCGGCTGCTGTCGTCGAACACCCGGTTCAAGCGCCTCGGCCTGGTGATCGTCGACGAGGAGCAGCGGTTCGGCGTCGAGCACAAGGAGTACCTGAAGCAGCTGCGGACGCACGTCGACGTGCTGACCATGTCCGCCACGCCGATCCCGCGCACCCTGGAGATGGCGATCACCGGCATCCGCGAGATGTCGGTGATCGCGACGCCGCCGGAGGAGCGGCACCCCGTGCTGACGTTCGTCGGGGCGTACGCGGACAAGCAGGTGGCCGCCGCCGTCCGGCGCGAGCTGCTGCGCGACGGCCAGGTCTTCTACCTGCACAACCGGGTCGAGTCGATCGACAAGGCGGCCCGCCGGATCCGCGAGCTGGTACCGGAGGCGCGGGTCGCGGTGGCGCACGGCCAGCTCGGCGAGGAGCGGCTGGAGAAGATCATGCTGGACTTCTGGAACCGCGACATCGACGTGCTCGTGTGTACGACGATCGTCGAGTCCGGCATCGACATCCCGAACGCCAACACCCTCATCGTCGAACGGGCCGACATGCTCGGTCTGTCGCAGCTGCACCAGATCCGGGGCCGGGTCGGCCGCGGCCGCGAGCGCGCGTACGCCTACTTCCTGTACCCGGGGGAGAAGCCGCTGACCGAGCAGGCGCACGAGCGGCTGGCCACCATCGCGCAGCACACCGAGCTGGGCGCCGGCATGTTCGTGGCGATGAAGGACCTGGAGATCCGCGGCGCCGGGAACCTGCTGGGGGGACAGCAGTCGGGCCACATCGAGGGCGTCGGCTTCGACCTGTACGTGCGGATGGTCGGCGAGGCGGTGCAGGCGTTCAAGGGAGGCAATCAGGAGGAGCTCGACCATGCTTCCAGCGTCAAGGTCGACCTGCCGATCGACGCGCACCTGCCGCACGACTACATCTCCGTCGAGCGGCTGCGGCTGGAGGTGTACCGCAAGCTCGCCGAGGTACGCGACGAGGCCGCGCTCGACGAGGTGCGCGCCGAGCTGACCGACCGGTACGGGGAGATCCCGACGCCGGTGGAGAACCTGCTGCAGGTGGCGCGGTTCCGTTTGCTGGCACGGAGTTACGGGCTGACGGACGTGTCGCTCCAGGGCCGGCACGTGCGGTTCTCGCCGATGCCGCTGCCGGAGTCGAAGCAGCTCCGGCTGAAGCGGCTCTACCCGGACGCGACGTACAAGCCGAACCTGGATACGGTCAGCGTCAACCGTCCGTCGACCCGCCGGGTCGGTGGCGAGCCGATGCGCGACATCGCCCTGCTGAACTGGTGCGGCGAACTGATCACGTCGCTGCTCGACGTACCGGCCCCCGCCGCCACCACGTCCTGACCGCCGCCGGCCGGCCTTTCTGCGGCGTTCGCCGGGCACGTGCCGGTGGCGTCGCGGACGGCGCCGGTCACGCCGGTGGGGCGACCAGGCGGCGGGCCAGCGCGGCGGGCGTGCACCAGTCGACCGGGGCCGGCCCCGGCCGGGCGGTACGGATCGCGTCGGCGAGCGCGGCGGTCCGCGCGTCCGCGTCGACGGTCGTGACGAGGCCGAGCGCGGCGAACCGCTCGGCGTGCAGCCGGTCCACCGGGTTCGGCCCGCCCGTCACCGCCACCGTCGGTACGCCGGCGGCGACCAGCTCGGACAGCGCGCCGAACGTGGCGTTCGCGACGACCACGTCGGCGGCCCGGTGGTACGGGGCGGGATCGTCGACCGCGGTCGGCCCGGACAGTACGAGGAGTCGCGCGTGGCGTACCGGCAGGGCGGCGCGGACCCGGGCGGGCAGCGCGCCGAGCCGGTCCCGGTTGTGCGTCGTGACCGCGCCGGTCGTCACGACCACCACGTACTCCGCCGGGTCGAGGCCGAGCTGTCGCCGCGCCGCCGGCCGGTCCCCCGGGTACGGCTCGGCCACCGGGCCGGTGAACTCGACCCGGTCGGCGAGCGCCGCAGGGACGTCGTGCGCGGCGGCGAGATCCAGCAGTACCAGGCGGTCCGGGGTGGCGAGCAGCGCGTCCCGGTCGGGCGCCCCGATCTCGGCGAAGAACCAGTGGGTGAGCAGCACGCACGGCAGGCCGAGCGCGCGGCACAGCGACGGCGCGGCGAAGATCTCGTGCGCGACGACGAGATCGGTGCCGCGCCGGCCCCGCAGGTACGCGAGGACGCGGAGCGCGGCGGTCGGATCCTGGTCGTGCAGGTCGTCGATGCCGAGGTCGGCGCAGTCGACGCCGCGCCGGGTGCAGTGGTCCAGGCCGCTGCCGTACGAGGCGAGCCGGACCTCGGCGCCGAGCGTCCGCAACGCCGCCGCCACCCGTACGTCGGTGGCGGCGTGGCCGTGCCCGTGCCCGCGGGACAGGTACTCGATGCGCGTGGTCGTTCCCTTCGACGCCGGGCGTCGCCGCACGGCGCGCGGCTGAAACGCACACTTTTTGGACATTGTTCAACTGTGTCATTGTCCAACTGTCGAACAATGACACAGTTGAACAATGTGGCCGAGCGTAATCGTTCAGCTCGGTCAGGGCCGGGGGCTCCCCGACGGGAACCCCCGGCGGCGCGGTCAGCACCACCAGCATGCGGTGGCGTCACCGCAGTCGGGTACCAGTTCACCCTTCACCAGGGTCTCGGCGTTGCCCAGCAGTACGAGCTGCGGGGTTTCGTAGGTCTCCTCCTGCTCCTCCATCGTGGTCACCTCCCTCCGTGCTCGTCGTCCGGTGGCGCAACCACAGTTCCAGGACGACCAGCGCGGTGAGGTGGCCGATGTTCTGCCACTGACCCATCCGCGCGGCGCGCAGGTCCCGGAGTACCGGGTCGCGGTCGACGAGGCCGCGTTCGGCGACCTGCAGGCGGCCGTCGCCGAGGATCCGCGGCCATTCCCGGCGCAGTCCCTCGGCGGCGGACACGCTCAACGAAGCCTTCGTACGACGGGCGAGGATGCCGGCGGGCAGCACGTCGCGCGCCGCCTCCCGGAGTACGAGCTTAGTGATGCGGGTACCGTCGGCGACCCGCAGCTTGTGCTCGCCCGGTACGGACAGCGCGAGTTCGACGACGCGCCGGTCGTAGAACGGCATCCGCAGGTCCAGCCCGCGCGGGTGGAACACCCCGTCGTTGAGTACGGGTGCGACGGACGCGGCGCGGATCCACGCCAGCTCGTGCGCCCGCGACACCGGCCGTACGCCGAGGGTGGTGGTGTCGCGCCAGATCCGCTCGACCGCGGCGCGCCGGCGCGGGTCCGGCGTCACCCAGGGCGGCGCCGGCGGCCGGTACCAGTAGCGGTCGAGGTCGTCGGAGCCGCCGTCCCAGCGGATGCCGACCTGGCCGAGCAGCGGGCCGAGCGCGAGCTTGCGCAGCGCGGAGGAGTACGTGCGGTTCTTGAGGCCGGCGAGTTCTCGGCCGCGGCGCCAGGTGGCGGCGAGCCGGCCGCGGCGTACCAGGTCGGCGAGGAAGTGTTCGCTGCCCGCCCACAGCTCGTCGCCGCCGTGCCCGAACAGCACCGTCGTACACCCGGAATCCGTTGCGGCGTCGGCGAATCCGCGCGTCTCCGCGTACGCCGACCAGCTCACGAACGGTTCGTCCGGCACGGGCGCCGCCCCGCCCGGCGCGATGTCCTGGAAGTGCCAGCAGGCCGCGCCGTCCACGTCGACGGCGGTGACACCGAAGCGTTCCTCCGCCATCCGCCGGTACGCCCGCTCGTCGGCCTCGGTGCCCTCCCCGAACGCCAGCGACATCGCCGCGAACCCGGGCGCCGGCAGCCGGCCCGCGTCGGCGAGCCCGGCGACGAGACCGGTGACGGTGGACGAGTCGAGCCCGCCGGACAGCGTGCACATGACCTTCCCTGCCGACCGGCTCTGCGCGCGGACCGCGGTGGCGAGCGTGGCGCGCAGCTCCTCGCCCAGTTCGGCGACCGGTCCGCGGCGCTCGGGCAGGTCCTCGGGCCGCCAGTACCGCCAGGTGCGGGGGTGGCCGTCCGGCGCGACCGTCAGCGCTTCACCGCGCAGCAGCCGGTGCACCCCGGCGTACGCGGTGCGGTCGGACTGCAGCGGCGCGCCGGTCGGCAGGCACAGCGACGCGAGCAGGTAGTCGTCGTCCAGGTCGGCCCCGGGAGTACCGGCGAGGACCTGGCGGACGGTGGACGCGACGACGACCGTACCGGCGCGCGCGGACCAGAACAGCGTCCGGGACGCCAGGTGGTCGACCGCCCCGAACAGCCGGTCGCCGTCCCACACCAGCAGCGCGAACGAGCCGATCAGGTGCGTCGGGCACGCCGTACCCCACCGCCGGTACGCCGCTGCCACCAGCCGCGCGTCGGTCACCGGCCGGCGCGGGTGGACGCCGAGCACCGCGCGCAGTTCGGCGGGGTTGTCGAGCCGCCCCGCGAACGCGACCCGCAGCCCGTCCGCCGTCACCGGCTGCGCCTCGATCGTGTCCTCCGGCGTGGCGGGCAGTACCGCCGCACCGAGCCCGCAGGGCCCGTCGACCGCCGCCCCCGTCGCCAGGCTCCCCGGGTACCGGCCGGGCGCGGTGACGCGGTCGAGCAGCGCCGCGGGATCCCGGGCGAGTACGGCGGCGATCGTGCTCAACGGCCCACCCCTTCAGCTCACGGCGGTCAACAGGTCACACGTCGGCACGGCACGGCCGGCACGTCTCGGTCGGCGGTCACAGGCGGCACAGCACGCGGTAGAGCCGGTGGATCGGCTGGCTCTCGTTCAGGACCTCGTCGTCGACCTCGACCCAGGCGTGGAAGCGCATCGGCGCCGACCGGCTCACCCCGACGGCCATCGTCGACGGGACACCGTGCCGGCGCAGCACCGAGCACGTCGCGTACGACCGCTCCAGGCAGGCGGTGTCGAGCGGGAGCCGGCGTGCCGCGCGGGCACACTCGGCGGCGAGGGCGTGCACGTCCACGCCGTCGGGTACGGGCCCGGACGGGCGTGGCGGCAGCGCGCCGACCAGTGCGCGCCAGCCGCCCCGCTGCACCAGCCGCCGCCCGCGCATCAGCGCCGGGTACGCCCCGAGCGCGCTCACCGCGGTCCCGTGGACCGGGTCAACAGTCCGGCGGAGACGAGCTGGTCGACGAAGGTGGCGACGTCGCCGGCGGCGCGTTCGGCGGACAGGCCGTACCGGGCGGTGACGGCCGCGGCGGCGGCGGACGCCGAGCCGGTGTCGGCGAGTGCGCGCCAGATGACGCCCGCGCTGTTGTCGAGTCCGAAGATCCGACCGGTGCGGGTGTCCATGACGACCGACTGGGCCGCCTCGTCCGTCACGTACTGAACGTGCTCCGGCACTGCCAGCGACTCGTCCATGTCGGGAGTCTGGTAGAAAAAGGCCACACGAGTCAAGATCTCCCGTAAGAATTCGCCGCACGCGTCCGGCGGTACCCGGCGGCCGCGCCCGCACCGCCGCCGTTCCCGCCCACACATCGCGACCCGCCGCGCACGCCGGAACGCCGCACCACCGGAACGCCCCATCACCGGAACGCCGCGCCGCTGGAACGCTGCGCACGCCGGAACGTCGCGCGACGCCGGAACGTCGCGCCGCCGCGACGTACGCGCGCCGGAACGCCGCACCCCGGCGGTCAGTGCGGGGAGCCGACCGCCTCGCGGACCGGTTCGGCCGCCGCCGCGGGACTGTCCGATTCGGACAGTCCGAACCGGGAATGCAGCCACCGCAACGGTTTCGGCGCCCACCAGTTCGCCCGACCGGCCAGCCGCATGAACGCCGGTACGAGTACGCCGCGGACCAGGGTCGCGTCGACGAGTACCGCGAGGGCCAGGCCGATGCCGAGCATCTTCAGCATCGCGACGTGCGACGCGCCGAACGCCAGCAGCACCATGGCGATCAGCAGCGCCGCCGCGGTGATCAACCGCCCGGTACGTTGCAGCCCGGTGACCACGGCGGTCCGGTTGTCGCCGGACACCACGTACTCCTCGCGGATCCGGGACAGCAGGAACACCTCGTAGTCCATCGACAGGCCGAACGCGATGCAGAACATCAGCACCGGCACCGTCATGTCCAGGTACCCGGTGGTGATCGGGTGGCCGACCAGCCCGCCGAGGTGCCCGTCCTGGAACACGAACACCATCGCGCCGAACGTGGCGGTCAGGCTCAGTACGTTGAGCACGATCGCCTTCAGTGGCATCACGATGCTGCCGGTGAACAGGAACAGCAGCACGATCGTGGCGACCGCGATGATGGCGCCGGCGGCGGGCAGCCGGCCGGTCAGCGCGTGCTTCGTGTCGTACAGGGCGGCGGCCTGGCCGCCGACGAGCGTCTCCCCGCCCGGCGACGGTACGGCGCGGACGTCGGTGACGAGCCGCTGCCCGCCGTCGCTCTCCGGCGCCTTCGTCCCGACGACGGACAGCCAGGCGTCGCCGCCGTGCACGTACCGGGCGCTGGCCGGGGTGGGCGGCGCGACCCGGACGCCGTGGGCGTACGAGCCGGTCGCGGTGTCCACCCGGGCCACGTTGTCCACAGTGGACAGTCGCGCCGCGTACGCCGGCAGCGCGCTCGTCGCGGTGTCCCGGCTGACCACCGACAACGACCGGGTACCCGAACTGTCGAAGTCGTCGCGGAGCTGCTGCGACGCCTGCTGCACCGGCGCGCTGGCCGGCAGCTGCCGGTCGTCCACCAGCCCGAACGAGATGTGCCAGAACGGCGCGCCGAGCACGGCGAGCAGCACCACCACGCCCAGCCCGTACGGGACCGGGCGGCGCATCACGCGGGTCGCGAGGCCGTGCCAGAACCCGCTGTCCGCGCCCCGGGTACGACCGCGCCGCCAGCGGGCCAGCACGTCCCACCGGTTCACCCGGGTACCGAGCACGGCGAGCATCGCCGGGAGTACGAGGAGCGCGCCGGCCGCGGCGAGCAGCACCACCGACACCCCGCCGTACGCGAAGGACTTGAGGAAGTCGAGCGGGAACACGGCCAGCGCGGCCATCCCGAGCGCCACCGTCGCCGCCGAGAACAGCACGGTACGCCCGGCCGTGCGCATCGTCGCGACGATCGCCGCCGACACCGTCGCCCGGTCGCCCCCGCCGCCGCGCGCCGCCAGCTCCTCCCGGTACCGGGTGAGGATGAAGAGGCTGTAGTCGATCGCCAGGCCCAGCCCCAGCGCCGTCGTCAGGTTCAGCGCGTACGTCGAGACCGAGGTGACGTGCGTGAGCAGTTGCAGTACCAGCATCGTCGACACGATCGACAGCCCGCCGATGAGCAGCGGCAGCAGCGCCGCCACCACGCTCCCGAACACCAGCACCAGCAGCACCGCGGTCACCGGGGTGGCGATGGCCTCCGAGACCGCCAGGTCGTGCTGCGTCTGCTTGTTCAGCTCCGAGTACACCTGCCCCGCCCCCGCGTACGACAGGGTCAGCCCGCCGGCGTGCTCGTCCAGCTGCGGGGTCAGGCGCTGCGCGCCGGACATGATCGCGTCCTCGTCGCCGGACAGCCGCAGCAGGATCAGCCCCCGCGTACCGTCCGTCGACCGCATCGTCGACGGGTGCCCGGACGTCCAGTACGACTGCATGCTGGCGACGCCGTCGGCGTGCGCGGCCCACCGGGCCAGCCGGGTGGCGCGGCGAGCCACGGACGGGTCGTCCGGACCGCCGGCCCCGCGTACGACGACGATCAGGTTCGCGTCGCCGGCGTCGAAGTCGGACCCGAGCGCGTCCGCGGCACGCTGGGATTCCGAGTGCCGGTCGGTGAACCCGCCGCCGGACAGCTTGTCGGCCACGCCGCCGCCGAACAGCCCGGCGAGTGCCGCCGCCACCACGGCGACGACCAGGACCGTGAACCGGTGCCGGGCGAGCAGCCCGCCCAGTCGCGAGAGGATCATGCCTCGACGGTCCGCCCGCCGGCCCTGCCCCGCCTTGTACGTATCCGCTACAGCGTCGTGTGCTCCCTCACAGCCCGCGTCAGACCCACACCAGGTACTGGATCAGCGTCGACGGGTTGACGCCGAAGACGCTGCGGCAGATCCGGTTCATGTGCGCGGAGTCGGTGAACCCGGCCGCGTGCGCCGCCGACGTCAGGGTGCCGCCGTCGCGCAGCACCTCCACCACCTTCTGCAGCCGCGCCCACCGCACGTACGCCCGGTACGGCAGGCCGAGCTGTACCGCGAACAGGTGGCCGAGCCGGGACGCCGACAGCCCGACCTCGGCGGCCAGGTCGCGCAGCTCCACGCCGCTCGACAGCCGCGCCGGGATGAGTTCGGCGGCGCGGCGCAGCCCGGGGTGCAGCGGGGGCGCCGGCGCGGTCGGTTCCGAGGCGAGGGCGGCGATCACGGCGTCGACCACGCGTACGCCGGCCGGATCGTCCGGTTCGGGCGCCCGTACGACGTCCTGGCAGGGCTTGGCGGCCCGGATCCAGTCGGCGGGCCGCTCGTGGTCGGCGCCGAGCCGGGCGGCGAGGACCCGCCCGGCGGGACTGTCCGGGTCGACGATGGCCATCACCAGCCGCGCCGGCGTCGTCGCCTCCGACGGCAGCACCGGCTTCGCATGCGGTACGCCCGCGGGCAGGATCGCCGCGTTCGGCCCGTCCGGGCTCAGGCGTACTGCCTCGTCGGCGGCGCCGCGCAGCTCGACCTCGCCCGCGACGACGAGCACGATGCCGATCGCGATCGACGAGTGCATCGGGATGTCCCCGAGCGTGCCGTGGTACACCATTCGCCCGGGATTCATGTGTACCGATCCGGCCCATGACATGCCGTGATTCCACCATCCCGCCGCGGGGCGCACCCCGGTGGACCGGCCGTACGGCCGACGCGACAGACTTGACAACCGTGACCGAGCATTCTCGTACCCACCGGCGCGGCCGGCGCGTCCGCCGGGTCGCCGCCGTGCTCGCGCTGTCCGCCGCCATCGTCGGCGGGGCGACCGCATGCAACGTCCAGCCGGGTGCCGCGGCGTTCGTCGCCTCCGACCGGATCACGCAGAGCCAGGTCAACGACGTCTTCCAGACCGTGATCGACGGCTATCACAACCAGGTGCCGACCGACCAGTACGGCAGCATCCGCCGCAGCGTCGCCGCCACGATGGTCATGCACGACCTGGTCAAGCGGGTCGCGCACGACGAGGGCGTGACGATCCCGCCGGCGAACTACGCGCAGCTCGCGCAGGAGACCAACCTGCCCGAGTCGAACCCGTACGTGCGGTTGGAGGCCGAGACCCAGGCGGCCGTCAACACCCTGCGCAACGCGGCGAACGACACGCCGCCGCGCGAGCAGGACCTCCGCGACGTGTACGACTCGCTCGTCCGGCAGGGCCTCCAGGCGTCGTACGCCGAGATCAGGACGCAGCTGGTGGCGCAGCAGTCGGTGGCGAAGGCCGCCTCGCTGCGCGGCACGTTCACCGCGGCGATCAAGAAGTACAAGGTCGACGTCAACCCGCGGTACGGGGCGCTCGCGTACCCGCTGACCGCGGTGCAGGCCGGCCAGATCCGCGGCTACCTGCCCGTACAGCTGGGCAAGGGTTCGCCCGACGTGGTCACCGTGGTCAACCAGAACGCGATCGCGAGCTGACCCGTGTCCGGCCCGGACCCGAGCACCGAGCCGACCGGCGTGGACGTGGCGGGCCGCCGGATCGTCCTGCTGCACACGTCGCCGCGGCTGCCGGCCGGCCTGCTGACCGCGCGCGCGTGGGACCTCGTCCGCGCCCACCCGGTGTACGCCGCGGCCGACACCCCGCAGACCGGTGCGCTGCGGGCCGCGGGTGCCACCGTCACCGTCGTACCGGGCGGGCCGGCCGAGCAGGTGGACGCGCTGCTGTCGGCCGGCACCGACGTGGTCTGGCTGGCCGGGCCGGACGGTGACCTGTCGCTGGCCAGGATGCTCAGCGGCCGGCTGGTCGGGATGGCCGAGCCGCCCGTCATCGAGGCGGAGTACGGGTCGTGGGATCCGCCCGGCGCCCGGCTGCTCGACGTCGTCGCCACCATGGACACGCTGCGCCGCACCTGCCCGTGGGACCGCGAGCAGACCCACACCACGCTCGCGCCGTACCTGCTGGAGGAGACCTACGAGGCGTACGACGCGATCGAGTCCGGCGACCGCGCCCTGCTCCGCGAGGAACTCGGCGACGTACTCTTCCAGGTCGCGTTCCACGCCCGGGTCGCCGCAGACGCCGACGCCGGCGCGTTCGACCTGGACGACGTGGCCGGCGACCTCGTGGCCAAGCTCGTACGCCGGCATCCGCACGTGTTCGCCGACGTGACCGTCGCCGACGCCGGCGAGGTCGAGGCCAACTGGGACGAGATCAAGCGTGCCGAGAAGTCCCGCGACTCCGCCGTCGACGGCGTACCGCTGGCGCAGCCCGCGCTCCAGCTCGCCGCGAAGCTGCTGTCCCGCGTCGAGCGCGCCGGCCTGTCCGTACCGCCGACGGTGGCCACCGCCCCCGACCCCGACTCCGAACTGGGCGCGACGCTGTTCGAGCTGGTCACCGAGGCGCGGACGCGCGGCCTGGACGCCGAGGCCGCCCTGCGTCGCGCCGCCCTCCGGTACGCGGGGGCCGTCCGTGCGGTCGAGTCCGGTTCGGCCGAGCCGCCGGACACGCCGTAGTTTGCGTGCGCCGGCGCGATCCGGCGGGATAACTTGTGATCTCCTGGGTACCTCACCAGGTGACGTACTTTCCGCGGAGGCGGCATGAGCGACGAGACAGGGCAGGTGTCCGCCGACGGGCGGAGCCTGACCGACCGCCTGCACGGTACGGTCGGCCCCCCGCCGGACACGACGTCCGAGCCGTCCCCCGGCCCGCTCGACCGGGTGACCGAGCTGATCCGGCAGCGCCCCGTCGTCCTGATCGCCGCCGTCGCCGCCGGGTTCCTGCTCGGCCGGCTGGTGAAACGGGCGATCCGCGGCCGCTCCCACGACTGATCCGAGGTATGGCATGACCGTGACGCAGCCGAAGGCCCGACCGGTACACGAGGAGCCGGACCACGAGCCGGCGCTCGGTGAGGTCGTCGGCGACCTCAAGAGCGACGTGACCAGGCTGATCGGCGAGCAGCTCGCGATCGCCAAGATCGAGCTGAAGCAGGAGGCCGGCAAGGCGGGCAAGGGCGCCGGTGCGCTCGGTGCCGCCGGCTTCGGCGTCTACATGGTGCTGATGTTCGGCAGCCTCGCCGCGGTGTACGGGCTGGGCCACCTCATCGGGAACGGTTGGGCCGCGCTGGTCGTGGCCGGGGCGTGGCTGCTGTTCGCGGCCGTCGCCGGCCTCGCCGGCAAGCTGATGCTGGGCACGATCACCGGACCGAAGCTGACCATCGCGACCCTCAAGGAGAACCTGGAATGGGCGCGCAGCCTGAAGAAGTGACCCCGGAGCAGATCCGGGAACGGATGGCGGACACCCGCAGGTCCATGGAGAACAACCTCGACCGGCTCCGCGAGGCCGCCAACCCGCGGACGATGCTGACCCGTCAGCTCGCCGCCGCGCGACACAAGCGCGCCGGTGGCCGGACCCCTTTACCCGCCGGCGGCGCTTCGTCGGCGGACGACGGGGAGAGGGGCAACCCGGCCCGCGCCGCCGTCGACGCGGTACGGCACCAGATCGGCGCGCGTCCGATCGTGGCCGGGCTGGCGGCGCTGCTGATCGGGGCCGTGACCGCGGTACTGGTACCGGGGCCGCGTCGCCGTTGACGGCGCCGCTCGCCCGACTCGACCAGTACCAGCGGTCCCACCGGTGGCTGGGGTTCCCGGTGGCCGTGGCGAAGAAGTTCGGGCAGGACCAGGCGGGCAACCTCGCCGCCCTCATCTCGTACTACGCGTTCTTCTCGTTCTTTCCGCTGCTGCTGGCGTTCGTGACGGTGCTGGGCTTCGTACTGGCGGGCGACCCGGCGATGGAGCGCCGGGTGATGGGCACGGTGTCGGAGCAGTTCCCGGGGCTGGGGCAGGCGATCATGCCGGCGGGTCGGCCGCTGACCGGCAGCGGGTTCGGTCTCGCGATCGGTCTGCTGCTGGCGGTGTGGGCGGGGCTCGCCGTCGCGAACGCCGCGCAGAACGGGTTCAACACGGTCTGGCAGGTGCCGCTCGTCGACCGCCCCAACCTCCTGCACCGTACGGTCCGGAGCGTCGCGCTGGTCGCCGTCCTCGGCGTCAACATCGTCGTCACCACCGCCATCAGTACGTTGTCGTCCGGTGCGACGTCGCTGCACGTCGGCCTCGACATCGGCGCCCGTACGTTGCTGCTCGGCGCCTCGCTGGTGGTCAACGTCGCGCTGTTCAGCCTGGCGTTCCGGCTCCTGACGGTCCGCGAGGTCCGGTTCCGTACCGTCCTGCCCGGTGCGGTTCTCGCCGCGGTCGGCTGGCAGATCCTCCAGTGGTTCGGCGGCTACATCATCACCCGCCGGCTCTCCTCCTCCGCCACCACGTACGGCACGTTCGCGGTCGTGATCGGCCTGTTGACCTGGTTCTTCGTACTCGGGCAGCTCGTCCTGCTCGCCACCGAACTCAACGTCGTGACCGCCCGCCGGCTGTGGCCCCGCTCCCTGACCGGCCCGCCCACGACCGACGCCGACCGCCGCGTCTACCAGGGGTACGCGTCGATGCAGCGCCTCGCGCCGGGCGTCCGCGTCGTGGTCCACTTCGACGCGCCGACCGACACGGGCTGAACCGGACGCCGGCGTTGCGGTGATCACGCCCGTACGGGGGCGTGCTGATGGTGCCGCGCGCTGTCCCGCGCCGGTACCGTCTTATCCCATGTCGACCGACTTCCCGACCCTCGCCGTACGGATCGTGACCGCGCTGCTGGACCCGGTCACCGCGCACGACGCCGGCGCGCACGTGGCCGACGACGAGTTGCTCGACCTGTCCGCGTCCGCCGTCGAACGGCGCGTCGCGATGCTGCGCGACGCCTCGCATGCACTGTCCGAAGTGGACGAAGACGATCTGGACACCGACGACGCCGTCGACCACGCCATGCTCACCTCGGTCGTCGACGCGCGGCTGTTCCGCCTCACCGAGATCCGTGACCAGGAGTGGGATCCGCTGGTCCACAACCCCGGCCCGCTGCTCGACGCCCTCATCTCCCGGGAGTACGCCCCGGCCGCGGACCGGCTCACCCACCTCGCCGCCCGCCTCGCCGCCGTACCGGACGCGCTCGCGACCGCCCGCGCCGTCCTCACCGACTCGCCCCAGCTCCACGTACGCACGGCCATCGGCCAGTTCGCCGGCGTCGCCGCCCTCGTACGCGATCAGGTTCCGCCGCTGCTCGCCACCGAACCGGGACTCGCCGACAAGGTCGAACCGGCCCGCGCCGCCGCGCTGTCCGCGCTCGGCGAGTTCGTCGACTGGCTGACCGCCCGCGCCACCGACGTCGGCCGCGACCCGCGCCTCGGCCGGCGGCTGTGGGAGGCGAAGCTCTGGCACACCCTCGACACGCCGCTCAGCGCGGCCGAGGTCGACCGGCGCGCCCGGGCCAACCTGGACCGCGTCGCCGACGCCCTGCGCGAGACCGCCGCGCAGCTCACCGGCGGCCCCGCCACCGACGCGACCGTCCGCGCCGCCCTCGCCGACGCCGCCGCCCGGCGCCCCGACGCCGGCGGCATCGTCGAGACCGCGCGTGCCGCGCTGCGCGAGGCCACCGCGTTCGTCGACCAGTTCGAACTCGTCTCGACCATGCCCGACGACCCCTGCGTCATCCGCGAGATGCCCGAGTACCAGCGCGGAGTCGCCGCCGCGTACTGCGACGCGCCCGGCCCGATGGAGCAGGCCAACCTCCCCACCCTGTACGCGATCGCCCCGCCCCCGGCCGACTGGACCGCCGACCGCGTCGAGTCCTTCTACCGCGAGTACAACGACCAGATGGTGCGCGACCTGACCGTGCACGAGGCCATGCCCGGGCACTACCTCCAGCTCGCGCACGCCCGCCGCTACGGCGGCACCACCCCGGTACGCGCCGTCTTCGCCAGCGGCACGTTCATCGAAGGCTGGGCCGTCTACGCCGAGGAACTCATGGCCGACCACGGCTTCGGCGGCCTCCCCGTACGACTCCAGCAGCTCAAGATGCAGCTCCGGATGACCCTCAACGCGATCATCGACCAGGCCATCCACTGCGACGGAATGACCGAGGACGACGCCCTCGCGCTCCTCGCCGACCGCGGCTTCCAGGAAGAGGGCGAAGCCGTCGCCAAGTGGCGCCGCGCCCTCCTCACCTCCACCCAGCTCTCCACCTACTTCGTCGGGTACTCGGAGATCGCCGCGCTCGCCGCCGTACGCCCCGCCGACACCGACCTCCGCGCCTGGCACGACGCGATGCTCGCGCACGGCTCCCCGTCCCCCCGCCACCTCCACACCCTCCTGGCCACCCCCTGACCCCGGACACGAAGCGACCCGCCGCCCCTCGTGAGGGCTGGCGGGTCGCAAGAGCGATGCGGGCGACGCTGCCCAGCTGTCTGTGGTGCCTCAGTTCGTCTCCGAGGCGACGAACCGACGCCATGCTCTTGAACTCACGACCAGCATGGGGCCAGCAGGATCCTTGGAATCACGAACCGCGACGCGCTCTCCAAGATCCATGACCTCGATGCAGTTCCCGCTGGCGTTACTGCGACTGCTCTTACGCCAGACAGGCACAGTCGGTCTCCCTTGCGGCATTCCGGCCTCCCAGCATCACCTTCCGCCGACGCCTTGGCCCACCCTGTGGGGCACACGCCAAGACGACCGGACGGTCCCAAGAAGGACACGATACCGGCTACGACCAGGAATTCCGATCTAGATCACCGTGGGTGAACTACCCCTCCCCGAGGTCGGTGGCCACCTTGTTCATTAGTGCAATCGACTCGGGCTCGGTCAGTGCGAGCTCCGTGAGGTCGGCGTAGATCTTTCGGTACATGCCCAGTATCTCGCCATTGTCGCGCAGTGTGACATCGCGTGGCGCGGCGTCGAACTGGACGACCGGAGGATCGGCCGGGTCGTTGAATTCGAGGATCTCGAACGGACCGTTCATGCCGGGATGGCCGCCGGTCGCAAAGGGAATCACCCGGATCGTGACGTTGTCCAGCTGCGCGACCTCGGCAATACTCGAGATCTGATCGCTCATGACTTCTGGCCCACCGACCACACGGTGCAGCGCCGATTCGTCGAGCACGACGTTGAGCTCCGGCGGATCGTCCCGATCGAGTACCTGGCGCTTGCGGGCCATTCGGAGTTCGACAAGTCGGTCGACTGTCGTTTCGTCGAGCTCGGCGGAGGCGGTCCGTTCGAAGATCTCCCGTGCGTAATCCTCGGTCTGCAGGAGTCCCGGAAGGATGAGTGAGCAGTAGTAGTTGAGGCTTGTCGCGTCGGTCTCATATCCCAGGAAGTCCGCGTATTCGGAGGACGGCACGATGTCGCGGAAAGCGGACCACCAGGACGACTGCTGTCGCGCACTACGGGCGAGTTCGATGAAGAACGTGCGGCGCTCTGTTTCGTTGACTCCGTAGAGGTCGAGCAGGGCCTTGAGGTCGTTCGTGGAGACACCGACCTGGCCGGCCTCCAAGCGGATGATCTTGGATAGCGACCAGTCCATCTTCTTGGCGACCTCGGCCTGACTCTTCCCGGCCCGCTCCCGCTCCTGTCGCAGTTCGGTGCGCAGGCGCCGACGCACCAGTGGGCGCTGGCCAACGGGCATCGCTACTCCTCGATGAGTAAGCGGCTAGGTAGCATTTGGTCCTGCCGCAGATTGACATGTGGACCAGATGCTAGCGTTCCCTTCCGTCGGACTGGGCCGAAGGTGGTCAATTCGTCACCTCCAGCCCGAAATCCGAATGATCGTTAAGGCCGGTCAGTGGTTGTCGACGCGGCTCTCGCGGGCGCGCGTGACGGCTCGGAGGATCTGGTTGTAGACCCTTTCGTTCTGGCTCCAGAGCAGCAGTACGGTGTGGCCGCGGTACTCGGCCCACAGCTCGTACGGCTTGGGCCGGAGGCGCCGGACCGCCAGGGTCGCCGCGATCGCGAGGAAGAAGACCGCGACGAGGGCCAGGCTGATCAGTACGCTGCCGATGCTGGCGCCGCCGTAGCTGCCGAGCAGGACCGACAGGGTGGCGACGGCGCCGAGGCCGCTGGCGGCGACGGTGACGGCGGTGGTGGCCCGCGGTGCGTCACCCCGGGCCTTCCGGAGCTGGGTGAGGTCGTCCAGCGGGTACCGCCGGCGGTGGACGACCAGCTCGTGGCTGGTGATCTGGATGCCGCCGTGGTTGTAGTAGGTGGTCATCGCGGCCTCCCTCCGGGACCTGCGTGGTCGAGGAAGAGGCCGGTCGGGGCTTCGAATGACCATGGTGGTGGGGGTACCATTCATGGCTAGCTCCTCCGTTCCTGGCGAGGCACGGTCCGAGCGACCTTTGGGCGGTTTCCGATGGCAGTCGGGGCCGCCCACTTTCTTGCCCTGCGGAGGGTTCCCTCCGATTTGAGTATGGCTCGTCGGACGGCAAATGGGAAGAGTCAGGGCGCCACGTGGCAGATTGTCTCGACGCGTCGTGCCGAGATGCGCCCTGCAGACACGCGGTCTGCGCCGGGCTCCCTGCGGAAACGCGGATCGTCCCGCTGCTGTCGGCGAGTGGCGGCTCGACGAAGGGCGGTGTGGTGTGGGGCATGATGCCGGCGGCGCCCGGGTACGTGGCCGGCTGCGCGCAGTCGGCCGTTGTACGCCCGATTAGTCAGATCTTGGACAGACGGGCGATCTACTACGGAGAGTCGCCGATCAGTCGGCCGTGGGGGCGGTGCGGCGGTCGTCGATCCGGGCCGTACGACTGGGGCCGAAGGGGTGGCCGAGCGCCTCGGGCTGGTAGTCGACGAGGCTGGCGTCGACGCGGTGGCCGCCGACCGTACCGGTGAAGCTGGCGAGGGCGCCGGTGCCGGTGATGCAGGACCGGAACGACCCCGGTACGTCGACGCAGGTGACGGACTGGCCGGCGAGCGCGCCGGTGGAGCGCGCGAGGCGGGTCGACGGGTCCTCGGCCGCGCGCATGAGCAGCGTCAGGACCTGTTCCGCCGGGATGAACCGGTGGGCGGACGCGGCGTCGATCGCGTCGACGTCGGGCACCGTCTTGGCCTGCGTGGTCGGGCGGTCGTCGAGGGTGCAGACGGTGGGGGTGCAGCGGACGATCGTGGTACCGGTCCGGACGTACCGGCCGGTGGTGAAGGTGTAGGCGATGCGCTTGGGCTCGCCGTTGACGGTGACCGTGGCGGTGCTGCCGTCGCCGAGCCGGTACGTCGCGGTGTAGGAGGTCGCGTCGTGGTGGTCGAGCCGGGCGGCCAGCGCGTTCACCAGTTCGGCGCGACCGCGCAGGTGGTACGTCGTGCCGGCGGCGCAGCCGGTGAGCGTGACGGCGGCCAGCGCGGCGGCGGTGAACAGCGCGGTACGACGACCTGGAGCGGACATGTCGACAAGATTGACCCAGGTGTCCACCGTTGCGCAAACACCGCCCCGGCCGGTACGCCCGGCGAGGCGGTTCGGGCGGGCGGTGCGGCGCTGGCTAGGCTCGCGAGTACGACCGACCGCAGTGTGGCGGCAGGCCAGGAAGCGGCCCGGGGCGGCCGTACCGGCCGACGGCCGACGAAGCACGCACATGAGGAGCGAGGCACGTGGCAACGATTGAGGGCATCGTCGCGCGCGAGATCCTGGACTCGCGGGGCAACCCGACGGTCGAGGTCGAGGTCGGGCTGGACGACGGCGTGGTCGCGCGGGCGGGCGTACCGTCGGGCGCGTCGACCGGGCAGTTCGAGGCGCTGGAGCTGCGCGACGGGGACAGGTCGCGGTTCGGCGGCAAGGGTGTCGAGCAGGCCGTCGAGAACGTGAAGGAGGTCATCGCGCGCGAGCTGGTCGGGCACGAGGCGTCCGAGCAGCGGCTGATCGACCAGGTGATGCTGGACCTGGACGGCACGCCGACGAAGAGCAAGCTGGGCGCGAACGCGATCCTCGGCGTGTCGCTCGCCGTGGCGCGGGCGGCGGCCGACTCGGTGGGGCTGCCGCTGTTCCGGTACCTGGGCGGGCCGAACGCGTACCTGTTGCCGGTACCGATGATGAACATCCTGAACGGTGGGGCGCACGCCGACTCCAACGTGGACATCCAGGAGTTCATGATCGCGCCGATCGGGGCGGCGAGCTTCCGCGAGGCGGTGCGCTGGGGTTCCGAGACGTACCAGGCGCTGAAGAGCGTGCTGAAGTCGCGGAAGCTGTCGACCGGGCTGGGCGACGAGGGCGGCTTCGCGCCGGACCTGCCGTCGAACCGGGACGCGCTGGACCTCATCGCCGAGGCGATCGAGAAGGCGGGCTTCACGCCGGGCCGGGACATCGCGTTCGCGATGGACGCGGCGGCGACGGAGTTCCACCGCGACGGGGCGTACCAGTTCGAGGGCAAGGCGAAGAGCGCCGAGGACATGGCGGCGTACTACGCGGAGCTGCTGGACGCGTACCCGATCGTGTCGCTGGAGGACCCGCTGTCCGAGGAGGACTGGGCCGGCTGGCAGCACCTCACCAGCGAGGTCGGCGGCCGGGTGCAGATCGTCGGTGACGACCTGTTCGTGACCAACCCGGAGCGGATCGCCCGCGGCATCAACGAGGGCGCGGCGAACGCGGTGCTCATCAAGGTGAACCAGATCGGTTCGCTGACGGAGACGTTCGACGCGGTGGACCTGTCGCACCGCAACGGTTTCCGTACGATGATGAGCCACCGGTCCGGCGAGACCGAGGACACCACGATCGCGGACCTGGCGGTGGCCGTGGGCTGCGGGCAGATCAAGTCGGGTGCGCCGGCGCGTACCGACCGGACCGCGAAGTACAACCAGCTCATGCGGATCGAGGAGGAGCTGGACGACGCGGCGCGCTACGCCGGGGCGGACGCCTTCCCGCGGTTCGCGCGCTGAGCGACGGGAGAGTGTGATGGCGCAGCGCGGCAGGTCGGGATCCGGCAGTGGTCCGGGGCGGCGGCAGCCGTCCGGCCGCCGCGCTGCGCCGTCCCGGCGTACCCGGGACACGGCGGCGCGCCCGGGTGCGTCGCGGCGCACCGGGGCGCAGCGTACGAGGGCGCCGCGGCCGGGTGGCCGGTTCACCGGTCGGGCGGTGGTGCTGGCGCTGGTGTTCGTGGCGCTGATCCTGGCGTACGCGTACCCGGTGCGGACGTACCTGAGTCAGCGGGCGCAGATCGCGCAGCTGTCGGAGAGTCAGGCGGCGCAGCGCAGGCGCATCGCGGACCTGCGCGACCAGCGCGCCAAGTGGAACGACCCGAAGTACGTGGAGGCGCAGGCCAAGGACCGGCTGCGGATGGTGCGCCCCGGCGACAAGGTCTACGCGGTGTACGGCGACACGACGCCGAGGAAGTCCGGTGGCGGCTCCGGTACGCGGGTCCGTTCGGAGGGCCCGTGGTACGCGAAGATGTGGTCGAGCGTGCAGGGCGCCGACCGGAGCGCCCGGTGAGCGTCGACGACGCCGACGTGGCCGCGATGTCGGCCCAGCTCGGCCGGCCGCTGCGAGGTGCCCGCGAGGTCGCGCACCGCTGCCCGTGCGGCAACCCGGACGTGGTGGAGACCAGCCCGCGCCTGCCGGACGGTACGCCGTTCCCGACGATGTTCTACCTGACCTGTCCGAAGGCTGCCGCCGCGGTGAGCCGGCTGGAGTCCGCCGGGCTGATGCGGGAGATGACCGAGCGGCTCGCGGACGATCCGGACCTGGCCGCGCGGTACCGGGCGGCGCACGACGACTACCTGCGGCGGCGCGAGGCGCTCGCGCACGTACCGGAGATCGCGGGGGTGTCCGCGGGCGGGATGCCGACCCGGGTGAAGTGCCTGCACGTCCACGTCGGGCACGCGCTGGCGGCCGGGCCGGGCGTGAACCCGTTCGGCGACGAGGCGCTGGCCGCGCTGCCCGACTGGTGGGCGGACGGCCCGTGCGTGACACCGGGCGGGTCGGCGGCCACCCCGCGCCGCGGCGGCACACCCCGGCGTACGCCGGGCACCGGTCGGCCGGTGGACCGGGACGGCGAGGAGGCGCAGCGGTGAGCGGAAACGACGGGGACCGGGTCGCGGCGATCGACTGCGGCACCAACTCGATCCGCCTGCTCGTCGCGGACCGGAGCGGATCGGACCGGAACGGCGCGGAGCGGAGCGGCGGGGACCGGGGCGGTGACGGCCTGACCGACGTGGTCCGGCGGATGGAGATCGTCCGGCTCGGCGAGGGCGTCGACCGGACGGGAATGCTTGCGCCGCAGGCGATCGAGCGTACCCGGGTGGCGTTGGTGGACTACGCGGAGCAGATCCGCGCGCTGGGCGCCACGAAGGTGCGGATGGTGGCGACGAGCGCCAGCCGGGACGCCGGGAACGCGGCGGACTTCCGGGCGATGGTGCTCGACGTGCTGGGCGTACCGCCGGAGGTGATCAGCGGCGACGAGGAGGCTCAGCTGTCGTTCGCCGGTGCGGTGGCGGGACTGCCGGCCGACCTGGCCGCGCCGTACCTGGTGGTGGACATCGGCGGCGGCTCGACCGAGTTCGTCGTCGGTACGGACCGGGCGGAGAGCGCGGTCAGCGTGAACATCGGCTGCGTCCGGATGACCGAGCGGCATCTGCGCGCCGATCCGCCGACGGCCGAGCAGGTCGCTGCCGCCGAGGCCGACATCGGCGCGGTGGTCGAGGGCGCGCTGGCCACCGTGGCCGCGGACCGGGCGCGGACTCTCGTGGGCCTGGCCGGCTCGGTCACCACGGTCGCGGGCATCGCGCTGGACCTGCCGGAGTACCGGCCGGAGCGGATCCACCACGCGCGGATCGGGCGCGACCGGATCGCGGAGATCAGCGCGCGGCTGCTCGGCGAGACGCACGACGAGCGGATGGCGATCCCGGTCATGCACCCCGGCCGGGCGGACGTGATCGGCGCCGGCGCCCTGATCCTGCGCATCATCGCCGACCGCACCGGCCTGTCCCCGGTGGTCGCCAGCGAGCACGACATCCTCGACGGCATCGCCCTCTCGATCTGACCTACCCGGTATGGTGCCGCGCCGCGTCCGGTCGTCCGTGCCGTGTCCGGCCGGCGGTGCGACGGCGGTGCGTCCGGTCGGGTCGTACCGGCGGGTCGTGGGCCGGGCGGGCAGGATGTGGGCGTGGTGGAGATCGAGCGGACCGCGCACGGCAGTCACGTACGTCCGGGGACGGGCTGGCCGGGCGACCCCGCCGACGCCGGTACGCCGGTGGCGGTGGACGCGGCGGACACCGTGACGCTCGCGGCGGGTGCGGTGGACGTACCGGGGCTGGACGGGCGGGTGTCGGTGTGCCGGGCGTGCCCGCGGCTGGTGTCGTGGCGGGAGCGGGTCGCGGTGGAGAAGCGCGCGTCGTTCGCCGACCAGACGTACTGGGGGCGGCCGGTGCCGGGGTTCGGGCCGGCGGACGCGCGGATCGTGATCCTGGGGCTGGCGCCGGCGGCGAACGGGGCGAACCGGACGGGTCGGATGTTCACCGGCGACCGTTCCGGCGACGTGCTGTACGCGGCGCTGCACCGGGCGGGGCTGGCGAGCGCGCCGACCGCGACGTCCGCCGACGACGGGCTCACCCTGTACGGCACGCGGATCTTCTCCGCGGTGCGGTGCGCCCCGCCGGCGAACAAGCCGACGCCGGCCGAGCGGGATGCCTGCCTGCCCTGGCAGGTACGCGAGTTCGAGCTGCTGCGGCCGTCGGTACGGGTGGTGCTGGCGCTGGGCAAGTTCGCCTGGGACGCGTACTGGCGGATCGGCGCGGCGGGGCTGGGTGAGCCGGTGCCGCGGCCCCGGCCGGCGTTCGGCCACGGCGCCGAGTACGTGGGCGAGACCATCACGTTGTTGGGTTGTTACCACGTCAGCCAGCAGAACACCTTCACAGGCACGCTGACGCCGACGATGCTGGACCAGGTACTCGCCCGGGCCCGGGAGCTGGCTTCCTGATCCGGGCGGTCGGCCGGTCGGACACGGGGGTGACATGGGTCGACGCCTGCTCCGGTACGTCCCGGTCGCGGTGGTGGTGCTGCTGCTCGCGGTGGCCGCGGTCGCGGCGAACGCGAACGGCCCGAGGCTCGGCACCGCCGCACCGCACCAGATCGTCCCGACCGTGCAGCCCGACCCGTTCCCGACGAACGCGATCCCGCCGCCCCGCGCGCATCCCACCTCGTCCGGCGTGAACGTGCCGATCATCGCGTTCGTGGTGGTCATCGCGCTGGTGTACGGCGCGGTCATGCTCTACCTGATGCTCGCGCTGCGGGACGGTCTGGTGTTCCGCCGGCGGGACCGGCGGGAGCCGGCGGAGGAGCCGCACGAGCCCGGCGCGCCGACCGCCGACGAGGTACGCGCGGCGATGGAGCGCGGCCTGGCCGAGCTGATCGACGGCGACGACCCGCGGGCCGCGGTGATCGCGTGCTGGCTTCGGCTGGAGGCGGTGGCCGGGTCCGCCGGCCTGGACCGGCGGGAGTCCGACGTACCGGGGGATCTGGTGGCGCGGATGGTGCGGGGGATCGCCGACGGTCCGCGGCTGACCGGGCCGGCGGAGCGGGCGCTGAGCGAGCTGGCCGACGTCTACCGCCGCGCGCGGTACGCGCCGCACGCCGTCGGCGAGGCCGACCGGGACGCCGCGCGTACCGCGCTGGACCGGTTGATCGCGGAGCTGTCGCCGCGTCCCGGGGTGCCGTCGTGAGCTTCTCGTACGGGAACATGATGTCGCCGGGACGGCGGGACCGGCTGCTCCGGCCGTACCGGCCGCTGCGGGTCAGCTGGCAGTGGCTGGTGGGCGTGCTGGCGCTGGCGGCGATCGGCGGCGACGTGGCCTGGCGCGTCCTCGCGTACGCGGGGCTCGCGGTGCCGTACGGGACGACCGACGCGCTGATCCTCGCGGTGTTCCTGGCGTACCGGGTGGCGGTGGCGGTGCAGGGGCCGCCGGATCCGTTGCCGCCCAACCTGATGCCGCCGACGAGCGAGACGCCGGACCGGCCGTTCGTGGGCGCGCGCCGCTGGGAGGACCGGCTGGCGTGGACGCACGACGACGCGGTCAGCTTCGACCGCACCGTACGGCCGCGGCTCGCGTCCATTGTGGACGAACGGCTGCGCTACCTGTACGGGGTGGGCCTGGCGGGCGACGGTCCGGGCGGCGTCGAGAGGGTACGCGAGCTGCTCGGTGGTGGGGGCGGCGTGCCCGGCGGTGACCTGTGGACGTTCCTGACCACCGAGACGGCGCGGGTGCCCCGGGTGGCCGAGGTCGCCGCCGCGGTCGATCGGATGGAACGGCTGTTCCGCGAGTGAACGGCCACGATGCTTGGGGCGCAACGGATCCGCGGTGCGCGGCGCCGACGACGGGAGGTACCTGGTGAGTGCGGAGCAGGTCGTGGCGGAGGCCGAGCCGCTGCCGGTCGGGGAGACCGGGGCGCTGGCGCGGCGGGTGCTGGACGCCGTCGGCACGGTGGTGGTGGGCAAGCGGGACGCGCTGGAGCTGGTACTGGCCGGCATCCTCGCCGGTGGCCACGTGCTGCTGGAGGACTTCCCGGGGCTGGGCAAGACGCTCGCGGCGCGGTCCTTCGCGCAGGCGCTCGGGCTGGGCTTCCGCCGGTTGCAGTTCACGCCCGACCTGCTGCCCGCCGACGTCACCGGCTCCTTCCTGTACGACCAGTCCACCGGGGACTTCGAGTTCCGCCCGGGGCCGGTGTTCACGAACCTGCTGCTCGCCGACGAGATCAACCGGACGCCGCCGAAGACGCAGGCCGCGCTGCTGGAGGCCATGCAGGAGAAGCAGGTCAGTGTCGAGGGCACCACGTACCCGCTGGAGCCGCCGTTCCACGTGCTCGCCACGGCCAACCCGATCGAGTACGAGGGGACGTATCCGCTGCCGGAGGCGCAGCTGGACCGGTTCCTGCTGCGCGTGTCGTTCGGCTATCCGAGCGCCGACGACGAGTGGGGCGTGCTGCGCAACCGGATGACGCGCCGCCGCGAGGAGGCGGAGGTCGAGCCGGTGGTGGACGCGCCGACGCTGCGGGCGATGCAGGCGACGCTGGAGACGGTGGCGGTGGAGGACTCGATCGGGCGCTACATCGTCGACCTGGTCACCGCCACCCGCGACCACCCCCAGGTACTCGTCGGCGCCTCGCCGCGCGGTTCGCTGGCGCTGATGCTGTGCGCCCGCGCCCGCGCCGTCCTGAACGACCGGGACTACGTCGTACCGGAGGACGTGAAGGCGTTCGCGACGCCGGCGTTGACGCACCGGATCTCGCTCAAGCCGGAGGTGTGGCTGCGCCGGATCGAGCCGGCGCACGTGATCGACCAGGTGGTCGCGGCGACGCCGGCGCCCGCCAGCGGCGCCCGCCCCACGTACCAGAGTTCCACTGTGGACGGTGCGGATTCGGTGCGCCGCTTCGGTTCCGGGGGGCAGCGCTGAGCGGCGACGTCGGGCTGTTCGCCCGCGCACAGGACAATCCGCGGCCGCCCACGCCGGGCAGCGCGCCGGTGCTGCGCGCCCCGGACGAGGACTCCCCGGTGTACGACTGGGTGCCGACGCGGGCGCTGCGCCGGGCGGTCGGCGTCCTGTTGGTACTGCTGATCGCCGGTGCCGTACTCGGCCGCGTCGACCTGGTGGTGCTGGCCACCCCGTTCGCCCTCGGTACGGCGTGGGGCCTGTCCCGGCGGCCCCGCCTGCTGCCGACCGCCGAACTGGTGGTGCACGGCGACGTGGCCGGCGAGGGCGGCACGATCACCGGGCGGGTCGCCGTCGACAACCCGGACCGGGCGCCGCTGACCTCGGTGACCGTCCGCACCCGGCGCAGCGAGTGGCTGCGGTTCGCGCACGGCACCGGCACGTACGTGACGACCGTGGCGGGGCACGGCGGTACCGACGTGCTGCTGCGTGGGCGGGCGCTGCGCTGGGGCCGGCACCGGATCGGCCCGGTCGACGTCCGGGCGTACGCGGCGGACGGGTTGCTGCGCAGCCGTCCGGTGCGGGTGCCGGGCCACCCGGTGCGGGTGTACCCGGTGTCGTACCCGTTCGACGCGGCGGACGCGATGCCGAAGGCCGCGGGCATCGCCGGTACGCACCGGTCCCGCCGGCCGGGCGAGGGCGGCGAGCTGGCCGGCGTCCGGCCGTACCAGCCGGGGGACCGGCTGCGGCGGGTGGACTGGCGGGTGTCGCTGCGCAACCGCGAGCTGTACGTCAACGCCACCCTGTCCGAACGGGACGCCGAGGTGGTGCTGGTGCTCGACGTGCTGCACGAGGCCGGGCGGTCCCGGCCGGGGCAGCCGAGCGTACTGGACACGGTCGTCCGGGCCACCGCCTCGATCGGCGAGCACTACCTGCACCGCGGCGACCGCGTCTCGACCCTGGAGTACGGGCCGGCGATGCGGTTCCTGCGACCCGCCACCGGGCACCGGCAGTACCTGACGATGTTGGAGTGGCTGCTGGACGTGCGGGTGCTGGCGGCGGGCGCGACGCCGACCTCCCGGCTGCTGTCGCACCGGACGCTTCCGCCGAACGCGCTGGTGCTGTTCCTGACCCCGCTGCTGGACGACAACTCCGCGACGGTCCTCGCCGCGATGGCCCGCGCCGGGCGGTTCGTGCTCGCCGTCGACTGCCTCCCCGACGGCGTACGGCCGGACCGGGTGAGCGAGTGGACCGACCTGGCGTACCGGGTGTGGCGGATGGAGCGGGAGAACCTGGTGGGCCGGCTGCGAGAGGTCGGCGTACCGGTGGTGCCGTGGCGCGGTACCGGCAGCCTGGACGAGGTGCTCCGGGACGTGACCCGGATGGCCGCGGCGCCCCGGGCGGTGCTGCGGTGATCTCGCCCCGGACCGAGGACCTGCTGCGACGCGGCGCCGCCGCGGTCCGGCGTACCGCGCCGGGGCCGATGCTGTTCCGGCTGACCGCGCTGCTCGCCGGGATCGCCGCGCTGGTGCTGGCGCTCGCCGGACCGATGCGCACCAACCCCTGGTCGTACGTGGTGGCGGTGGCCGTCGCGCTGATCCCCGCCGTACGGCCCGGCACGCCGTGGGTGACCGTCCTCGAACTGCTCGCCGCCGGCCTGTGGGTGTTCGGCGCGCTGGTGGCCGGCGACGCGCACGGCACCGCCGGCGTCCTGGCCCTCGCCGCCCTGCTGTACGTGCACCACTCGGCCTGCGCGGTCGCCGCCGTCCTGCCCGTCGACGGCCGGCTCGGGCCGGGCGTGCTGTTCGGCTGGCTGCTGCGTACCGGGTCGGTGGTGCTCGGCACCGTCGTGCTCACCGTGCTCGTCGTCCTGTTCCTGCCGCCCGCCGGTACGGGTCACGGCGGCGCGCCGCTGCCCGCGCTGGGCCTGCTCGCCGCGGTCGCGGTCGGCGTGGCCGTGGCGTACCTGCTGCACCGCCGGCGCTGAGCCGGTGACGGAGACCTCGGGCAATCGGCGGGCGTGTCGCCCCGATCCGGACTAGCGTCGATCGCGGTACCGGACCCGGTGGTACGGGAGGCGCGGCGATGGCGCAGCGGATTCTGGTGGTCGGCGGCGGGCAGCTCGGGCTGGAGTTCGCGCTCCGCCTGTCCCGTAAGGTCAGACCCGGCGAGGCGGAGATCACCGTGGTCGATCCGCACTCGCACATGACGTACCAGTCGTTCCTGCCGGAGGCGGCGGCCGGCAGCATCGAGCCGCGGCACGCGGTGATCCCGCTGCGGCGGGTGCTGCGGCGCTGCCGGATCATCGGTGGCACCGTCACCCGGATCGAGCACGCCCGCCGCCGCGTCACGGTGCAGCCGCTGATCGGCCCGGACCGCGAGCTGACGTACGACCAGCTGGTGGTGGCGCCCGGCGGGATCACCCGCACGGTGCCGGTGCCGGGGCTGGCCGAGCAGGCGGTCGGGTTCCAGAGCATCGGCGAGGCGATCTGGCTGCGCAACCGGGTGATCGACCGGCTCGACGTGGCCGCGGCGACCACCGACCCGGCGGTCCGCGAACGCGCCCTCACGTTCGTCTTCGTCGGCGGGGGGTACGCGGGGGTCGAGGCGCTGGCCGAGCTGGAGGACATGGCCCGCGACGCGGTGGCGTACTACCCGGAGCTGTCGGTGTCGCAGATGCGCTGGGTGCTGGTCGAGGCGGCGAACCGGATCCTGCCGGAGGTCGACCTGGACCTGGCCGAGTACACGGTGCGTGAGCTGCGCGCCCGCGGGCTCGACGTCCGGCTGTCGGTACAGCTCAAGTCCTGTGTGGACGGTCATGTGGTGTTGAGCGACGGCAGCGAGTTCGAGTCGGACACGATCGCGTGGACGGCCGGGTTGAAGCCGAGCCCGATGCTGCGCGACACCGACCTGCCGCTGGACGAGCGGGGCCGGCTCACCTGCCGGGCCACGATGCAGGTCGTCGACGCGGACGGCGCGGTGCTGCCGGACGTGTGGGCGGCCGGCGACAGCGCCGCCGTGCCGGACGTGACCAGCCCCGATCCGGGCGCGCTGTGCGGCCCGACCGCCCAGCACGCCGTACGGCAGGGCCGCCGGCTCGCCGCGAACATCCTCGCCGTACTCCGCGGCGGCGAGCCGACCGAGTACCGCCACGCGTACGTGGGGAGTGTGGCGAGCCTGGGGCTGCACAAGGGCGTCGCCCAGGTGTACGGGATCAAGGTGCGCGGCTGGCCCGCCTGGTTCATGCACCGCACGTACCACATGAGCAAGATCCCGACGCTGAACCGCAAGGTGCGGGTGGTCGCCGACTGGACGCTCAACCTGGTGCTGCGCCGGGAGACCGTCGCTCTCGGCGAGCTGCACGAGCCGCGCCGCCGGTTCGAGAGCGCCGCCCGCTGACGCTCCGCTGGCCAGGTACCGGTCAGTTGCCGGTGCCGTTGGCGATGGCGGCGAGCTGCGGCAGCAGCCACGGGGCGATGACCTGCTGCACGCCCGCCGGGGTGAAGTGCAGGCCGTCGCTGCGTACCTGGAGGCCGTCGACGGTCCAGGTGAAGCGGCCGTTCGGGCAGACCAGGTGGTTGAGGTCGAGCACGGTGGCGTGCTTCTGCCCGGCGACCGACCGCAGCAGCCGGTTCCAGGCGTCGACGCGGCCCGGCTGGTCCTCCGGGTACAGCGAGCCGTCGGGCTGCTCGGCCCGGTGCGTGTACGGCGCGGTCAGCAGCACGACCCGCGCGCCGTGCGAGCCGGCGATGCCGACGGCCAGGTCGAGCTGCTTCGTCAGGTACGCGTCGTACCCGGGCTGGCCGACGTGCTGGTACTTCCCGGCCAGCCGGCGGTCCATGAGTTCCCACCGGTCGAGCAGGATCACCGACACGTCCGGGTCGTCGGTGACGCCGCCGCGCCAGCGGTTGGGCCAGTTGGTACATCCGGGGTAGTTGGTGTGCGGGCTGCCGAGTTCGAGGATGTCGGGCAGGGTGGCGATGCCGCAGCCTTCGAGCGAGTGCACGTTGACGGTCAGTCCCGGGTGCGGCGGCAGGTAGGTGCCGAGCGTCCACGACACCGAGTCGCCGAAGATGTCGATCCGCGGCTCGGTGCCCGGTTTACGACCCTTCCGGTGTACCGGGGCGACCGGTGCCGGCGACGCGCTGCGTACGACGACGGGCCGGGCGTCACGGTTCTGCGCGGCCTGCGCCGGCGCCGTCGGCAGTGCCGTGTTGGCGGTGGCGACCAGCGTGACCGCGGCGACCGCGGCCATCCCGGTGAGTACGCCGGCGGGGGCGAGGCGGCTGCCGCGGTGGAACAGCCGGCCGCGCCGGATCGGCAGCTCGACCAGGAAGTACGAGGCGGTCGAGACCGCGAGCGTCACCGCGCACCGCAGCGCGAACAGGCCGAGCCCGCCGAACCCGGCGCGTTCGGCGGTGAGCAGGACGAACACCGGCCAGTGCCACAGGTACACGCCGTACGAGATCTTGCCGAGCGCGACGACGGGCGGGCGCGACAGTACCCAGGCGGTGGGGGAGCCGGGGGACACCACGGCGTGCGCGATGACCACGGCGACGGCGACGGCGATCGCGGCGAACCCCAGGTGGTACTGCCAGTTCGTGGCGCCGGTGGCGTGCGTGGTGCCCCAGGCGAGGCCGGCGACGGCGAGCACGGTCAGCGCCCCGAGTACGGGGTGGCGTTCGTCGGCGCGGTGCCGGCCACCTGCCAGCCGGCGGTACAGGATGATGGCGAGGCCGCAGCCGACGAGCAGCGCCACCGCCCGGGTGTCGGTGCCGTAGTACGCGCGGCTGGAGTCGGTGGCGCGGTAGAGCACGTCGGCGAGGACGGTGGAGACGATGCCGCCGCCGGCGCACGCGGCGAGCAGCAGCCAGCGGCGGCGCAGCGGATCGGCGTGCCGGCGGGTGACGCCGATCAGGATCGCCACCATGACCAGCGGCCACACCAGGTAGAACTGTTCCTCGATGCCGAGCGACCAGGTGTGCTGCAACGGCGACGGCGTGGCGGTCTGCGCGAAGTAGTCGCTGCCGCGGAAGATCATCCGCCAGTTCGCCACGTACAGCAGGGCGGCGATCGCGTCGCCGCGGACCGGCGCCATGTCGCCCGGCGGCAGCAGCCACCGCGACGCCGGTACGACGACGGCGACCATCAGCAGCAGCGCGGGAAGCAGCCTTCGGGCGCGGCGCCCCCAGAACGCCGGCAGCCGGATCCGGCCCGTCCCGGCCACCTCGGTCAGCAGCAGCGACGTGATCAGGAACCCGGACAGGACGAAGAACGCGTCGACGCCGAAGAAGCCACCGGGCAGCCAGGTGAGCCCACCGTGGAACACGAGCACGGCGGCCACCGCGAACGCACGCACCCCGTCCAAAGCCGGCCGGTGCGTGAAACCCCCAGACATACCCCGCTACTCTGCCGCGCTACCAGGGGGTACGTAGCCGTTTGCCCGAACCCGTGCGAATCCGGGCGACGCGCTCCAAGCTACACCGCGCCCCGCTCCGGCCACGGAGCGAAGCGGTCAGCGCACGGCAAAAACTGCGCTGCCCGGTACGGCGCGCGACGCGCCGGATCGTCCGCGGACCGGCCCCGTACCTGCCAGTCTGGGGACATGACGGATGCGGAACGCGTGGACGTGGTCGTACTCGGGCTCGGGGTCGGTGGGGAGGAGGTCGCCGGGCGGCTCGCCGCGGCCGGACTGTCCGTCGTCGGCGTCGAGCGGCGTCTCGTCGGCGGCGAGTGCCCCTACTACGCGTGCGTACCGACGAAGATGATGGTGCGGGCCGCGGATCTGCTCGCCGAGGCGCGGCGCGTCGACGGCATGGCCGGACACGCCGACGTACGCCCCGACTGGACGCCGGTCGCGCACCGGATCCGCGCCGAGGCCACCGACAACTGGAACGACCAGGTCGCCGTCGACCGCCTCGTCGGCAAGGGCGCCCGGTTCGTGCGCGGCGACGGGCGGCTCGTCGGGCCGAAACGCGTCGCCGTCACCCCCGCCGACGGCTCCGGCGAACGGGTCTACGACGCCGGCACCGCCGTCGTACTCGGCGCCGGTACCGATCCCGCCGCACCGCCCGTCCCCGGCCTCGCCGACACCCCGTACTGGACGAACCGGCAGGCCGTCGAGGTCACCGAACTCCCCGCGTCCCTGCTCATCCTCGGCGGCGGCCCGATCGGCTGCGAGTTCGCCCAGATCTTCGCCCGCTTCGGAGTACGCGTGACCGTGCTGGAGGCCGCCGACCGGCTGCTGCCCGGCGAGGAACCGGAGTCGTCCGCGCTCGTCGCGCAGGCCCTGTCCGACGACGGCGTCGAGGTACGCGCCGGCGCCAAGGTCGAGCACGTCACGTACGACTGGCGCGGCTTCACCGCCCGTACCTCCGCCGGCGAACTCACCGGCGGCCGGCTGCTCGTCGCCACCGGCCGGCGTACCTCCCTCGACGCGCTCGGCATCGGCGCCGCCGGCCTCGACCCCGCCAGCCGGCTCCTCCCCGTCGACGACCACATGCGCGCCACCGACGGCCTCTACGCCGTCGGCGACGTCACCGAACACGGCGGATACACCCACATGGCCATGTACCAGGCGGACATCGCCGTACGTGACATCCTCGGCGAAGGCGGCTTCACCGCCGACTACCGCGCCGTCCCGCGGGTCACGTTCACCGACCCCGAGATCGGCGGCGTCGGCCTCACCGAAGCCCAGGCACACGCCGCCGGCCTCGACGTACGCGTCGGCACCGCCGACCTCGCCGCCTCCGCCCGCGGCTGGATCCACAAAGCCGGCAACGCCGGACTCATCAAACTCGTCGCCGACCACGACCGCGGCGTACTCGTCGGCGCCACCTCCGCCGGGCCCTGCGGCGGCGAAGTCCTCGCCGCCCTCACCCTCGCCGTACACGCCGAGGTCCCGCTCGACCGGCTCGCCTCCATGATCACCGCGTACCCCACGTTCCACCGCACGATCCCCACCGCCCTCGCCGCACTCGGCTGACACCAACATCACAGGGTCGCTACGGCCGGCCCCCCACCGCCCACGGATACGGTGAAGCCACGCCCGGATGGTGGAACAGGCAGACACGGCCGCCTTAAAAGCGGCTGCCGCAAGGCGTGCGGGTTCGAGCCCCGCTCCGGGCACGTCCGATGGGGTGGACTCTGTCCGCGGAGTACGCGGACCGGCATCGTCCTTCATCGCCCTGGGGGCGCGGCCCCCAGACCCCGCGCCGGCGGGGCTTCGCCCCCCGGCACCCCCGGTGGCGGTTCTGCTCTCTCGCGTGCTGTGCTTCGCCCGTCGGACTTCGCGGTGCTGTGCTTCCCCGTGCTGTGCTTCGCCCGTCGGACTTCGCGGTGCTGTGCTTCCCCGTGCTGTCCTTCGCCCGCCGGACTGCACGGTGCTGTGCATCCTTGTGCTGTGCTTCGCCCGTCGCGTTCACGGGGCTTGGATGGGTTGCGGGGCAAGGGTTCTGTGGCGGGTCGCCCGATGTGGGTGGGGGTTCGGTACACCAACGCGAGAGTGGCGCGGGGCGGCCGGCGGGGTGGTGGGCGCGCGGGGCCGGGGGATTTCGGTACTAGAAAAGTAGCAGGGGGTGGGGGGTTTGGGTATCGGGTGGGCGGGCGAGTGCGGGACGGCGGGGGCGTGGATAGGTTGCGGGGCATGGGGATCACGGCGGATGCGGCGGGTACGTGGCGGTTGGGGGACCGGGTCGTCCGGCGGATGGGGTTCGGGTCGATGCGCCTGACGGCGGATCCGGACCGGGAGCGGGCGATCGGGGTGGTGCGGCGGGCGGTCGAGTTGGGGGTCGACCACATCGACACGGCGGCGTTCTACGTGTCGCCGGGCGGGACGTTGGGGGTGGGCACCGGTCCGGTGCGGTACGCGGCGGAGCTGGTACGGGCGGCGCTGGGGCCGTACCGGGAGGATGTGGTCGTCGCGACGAAGGTGGGGCCGGCGATCCGGGAGTCGGGGGAGTTCTACGAGGCGACGACGGCGGCGGAGCTGCGGGCGCAGGTGGAGGAGAACCTGCGGCTGCTGGGCCGGGACCGCCTGGACCTGGTGAACCTGCGGATCGTACGGCGGCCGGGACGGGACTCGGTGGCGGAGCGGTTCGGTGCGCTGGCGGCGATGCGCGACGAGGGGCTGATCCGGCACCTGGGCCTGTCGAACGTCCGGGTGGACCATCTGGACGAGGCGCAGGCGATCGCCCCGGTGGTGTGCGTGCAGAACTCGTACGCGGTGGATCTGCGGCGGGACGACGAACTGCTGCGGGTGTGCGGGGAGCGCGGGGTGGCGTTCGTGCCGTTCTTCGCGCTGGCCGGGTCGGCGCGGGAGGCCGGCACGTTCGACGACCACACCGATCCGGTACGCGAGGTCGCGGCGGCGCACGGCATCACGCCGCACCAGGCGCGGCTGGCCTGGACGCTGCACCAGGGGCCGCACGTGCTGGCCATCCCGGGTACGGGGGACGAGCGGCACCTGGCGGACAACGTGGCCGCCGGTGCCGTACGGCTGTCGGACGAGGAGCTGTCCCGGCTCGGTTGAGCCGGGCGCGGGCCGTACAGTCCACAGTGGACAGTACGGCCCGCGTCGCCGGGACCGGCCCCCGTCAGCCGGTGACCGGGTCGGCGAGTGCGGGGATGCCGTTGCCTGGCAGCGTGATGCCGGTGACCGCGCCGGGGCGGTCGGTGTCCAGTCGCAGCAGTCGCATCGGGCCACCCTTGACCTGCGCGAACATCACCGCGGTGTGGTCGTTCGCCCAGGTCGCCGCGTCCCAACCGGCGTAGCCGGGCCGGATCCAGCCGTGCGTGGCGAGCGTCCACCGCCCACCCTTCCGGTACCCGTCGCCGACCGGTCGGTACGTGACGTAGCCGGTGGTGTCGGCGGCCAGGACGACGCCCGTCGGCGAGACGATCACGCCGAGCAGTGCCCCGGTACGCGTGCAGCCGCCGGTGGTGAACCCGTGATCGGGGTCGATCCGGGTCAGGCACTGCGATCCCGCGGATCCGGTGCGGCCGACCAGGGTGCGGCCGTCCGCGGTGAGCCCGTCCACGCTGTACAGCGGGTGGCCGGCGGTGGGTCGGTAGTCGCCGTGGTCCGGCCGCCACAGGTCGTACCGGCTGCCGGTGGTGGACATGGACCGGACGAGGACCACCGCCCCGTCGGTACGGATCAGCGTCGGTACGACGAGGCCGCTCGGTACCCGGGTGGTGTGCACGTCGGTCAGCCGGTCCCCGGACAACCGAGCCACGGTCAGGCTTCGCTTGGCACCGAAGGCGATCCGAGTACCGGAGGGGTCGGTGACGAGCTGTTCCTGGTGGCTGGCGAGCTTGTGCCGGGCGCCGGTACGGTCGAGGTGCCAGAGGTCGCCGTCGAGGTCGAGCACGATCCAGCCGCCGTCGCGGGTCGCGTGGATCACGTTGATGTCGGCGGGTACGGCCAGCCGGGCGCCGCTCGTCGTGTACACGGACCAGCCGAGGGCGACGTCGACGCCGGCGCGCGCGCCGACCTGCTGCGGCCGGGCGGGTGGCGCCGAGTGGTCGGTGTGCCGGCCGGGCAGCCAGATGCCGAGCGCGACGAGCGCGACGGCGACGACCGCGGCGATGGGTCCGAGTACGAGGGCGCCGCGGCGCCGGCGGGCCCCGCGTACGGCGGCCTCGGTCACGTCGTACTGCTTGGCGTCGTTGGCGGCGTCGTCGAGCAGGGACTTCAGCGTGTCGCTCATGCCTGTACCTCCGAGCCGTTGTGCAGCAGGTCGGCGAGCTCCGGCGCGACGGCGCGGAGCTTGGCGAGTGCGTGGTGGGTCTGGCTCTTGACGGTGCCGACCGAAACGCCCAGCTCGGCGGCGACCTGTGTCTCGGTCATGTCCTGGTAGAACCGCAGGACGACGACGGCCCGCTGGCGCGGCGACAGCTGCCCGAGCGCCCGGACGACGACGATGCGCCGCACGGTGGACTCCGCCGCGTCCGGCACCGACCCCTCCGGTACGTCCGGCACCGGGTTCTCGGGTCGGCGGCGTCGCCACCGCCAGCCGGAGATGTGGTCGTGCACCATGATCCGGCGCACGTACGACACCGGCTGGTCGTACCCGGAGATCCGGGGCCAGCGGGCCGCGACCTTGGTCAGCGACGTCTGCAGCAGGTCCTCCGCCGCGTGGTGGTTGCCGGTCAGCAGGTACGCGAAGCGGGACAGCTGCCCGCCGTACGCGCCCATGAACTCGCGGAACCCGTCGTATCGACTCATCCGCACCTCCCTCTCGCCGGGTCCACACGCCGGCACCCCACCACACGGTTGTATCGGCCGATCATGTACGAGGTTGGTCTAGCCCATTCTCGCACGGGCGGTACTGCGTTGCGGCGGTCGCGCGGTGCCCTGATTCCCGCGTGACTGGGGGTTGTTCCGCGTTCGGGCGGGAGTTTTCTGGGAGAGAGGTCTTGCCTGGCGAGTACCTGCTTGGTTCTATAGGACCGTACCAACCGGTGAGCTGCGTCGGACGCGGCCAGCGGACTGCACCGGGTGGCGCGGGCCGGCGCCGGGTCGGGCGCCGATGACGGGCGCCCCGAAATCGTCCACTGTGGACTCACTGACTGGAGGCGCACCATGCAGCGTGCGATCAGACGGTGGACCGTACTCGCGGCCGCGGCCGTCGGTACGGTCGCGCTCGTCGCGGTGACCGCGGCACCCGCCGCGGCCGCGCGGCACGGCAAGCCCCACGCCGGGTACGACGTGGCGCACGGCAAGAGCTACACGGTGTCCGTCGGCGTACCCGACGCGGAGCGGCACCAGACCGAGGAGTCCGCGTACCCGGACCGGGCGAAGTACCTCACCGACGGCGCGCTCGCCGCCGGTACCGACTTCAGCTCGCCCGGCTGGGTCGGGTACCTCCAGCAGGTCTCGCGCACGGTGACGCTGGACCTCGGCGACACGAAGACGATCGACTCGCTGTCCACCGACTGGCTGTTCTACGGCAGCGCCATGGTCTGGCTGCCCGGAACCGTCCGGTACTCGCTGTCCACCGACGGGCAGACGTACCGGGTGGCGGGGGAGGTCGCCGGGGACAACACCGGCGTGACCAACCAGCACCGGCAGGTGTCGCTGTCCATCAAGCCGACCTACGCCCGGTACGTGCGGGTCACGTTCGACACCAACGGGTGGACGTTCCTCGACGAACTCACCGTCATGGGCACCGACGGTGTGCGCAACGGATCGGCCGCGCCGGGCGGTGCGGTGGACACGCCGGTCGCCGGGTGCGACCAGACCGGCATGAGCTGCGCCGGTACGTTCCTGCCGCAGGGCACCGCGCAGACCGGCGGCGTGAGCGACATGTACCTGGCGTACACGTACGACACGCACGGGTCGGACGCGGCGGTCGGCACCTGGTCGGCCGACGAGCTCAAACCCGTACTCACGCACGTGAACGGGCAGGGGCAGTCGGACGACTGGATGTTCGACACGGTGCTGTTCATGGCGGGTGGCGCGGACTACCCAACGAAGGCCGACTGGGACGACATGCTCGACCGGGTCTTCGCGCCCGGCAGCGACGTGGCCGCGCTCGACCAGGCCGCCGGTACGGCGCAGGCGACGCTGGGCGACCGTACCGTCCGGGTGGTGCTCGCCATCCCCGACCCGGTCGACTCGGCGGCCGCGCCGTGGGGCACGCTCGACGGCACGACGATCGACCTCAACCCGGAGCGCGTCGGCCAGGCGACCGCGGACGCCAACAACGCCAAGGTCGTCGACTGGTACGTGCAGCAGGCGACCGCGCGGTTCAACGCCGGCCCGCACAGCCACATCCAGCTCGCCGGCTTCTACTGGATGAACGAGGCCATCGCGCCGAACTCGTCCGAGCAGGTCGTCGCCCAGCACACCGCGGCGACCCTGCACGCGCAGGGCCGGAAGTTCTACTGGATCCCGGCGTACCAGTCGCCCGGTTTCCAGCACTGGCGCGAGTACGGCTTCGACGCGTCGATGCAGCAGCCCAACTACTTCTTCTCCGACGGCATCCCGCCGGGCGATCCGTCCAGACTGGACGGTGCGCTGGACCTGAGCCGGTGGTCCGGTCAGGGCATGGAGGTCGAGGGCGACTCGGCGATGCTCACCGACGCCGGAGCCCGGCAGAAGTTCCTGGAGTACCTGTCGAGTTTCCAGGCCGCCGGCGCCGACCGCGGCATCTGCGGTTGGTACTGGGGCACGAAGTCGGTGCTCGCGCAGACCGTGACCAGCACCGACCCGGACGTCCGCGACACGTACGACGCGGCGTACCGGTTCATCTCCGCTTCCCGTTGAGCGACAAGCGAAAGGGCACCCCATGAGGCGAGTACTCGCCGGAGTCGCCGCCGTCGCGGTCGTCGCCGCCGCCCTCTCCGCGTGCTCCACGAGCCGCGGTGGGAGCGGCGGTGCGACCTCGACCATCACCGTCAACGCCGACGGTGCCGCGGCCCCCACGTTCACCCGCAACTTCAACCTGGTCAGCCCGGCCGGCAACGTTCCGGCCGCGACCTACATGTTCTACGAGCCGCTGGTACGGGTCGACGTGCAGCACGGCAACGTGGTCAAGCCGTGGCTCGCGAAGGCCTGGTCGTACGGCGACGGCGGGCGGACGCTGACGTTCCGGCTGCGCGACGACGTGACGTGGTCGGACGGAAAACCGTTCGTGGCAAAGGATGTCGCGTTCACGTTCGAGATCCCGGTGCGGAACCCGAAGCTGGGCGCGGCGCCGATCGGCTTCTCCTCGGTGGCCACCCCGGACGAGCACACCGTCGTCGTCACGTACCCGAAGCCGGCCTACCACGACCTCTCCGCGTACGCGACGCGGTGGATCGTGCCGGAGCACCTGTGGGCCGGGAAGAACCTGGCGTCGTGGACGAACCCGGACCCGGTCGGCACCGGACCGTACACGCTGGCGTCGTTCAGCCCGCAGCAGATCACCCTGTCCGTACGGAAACACCCGTGGCAGGGCGCCTTCCACGGCGTACGCACGGTGCGGCTCCGCTCGTACGCCAGCGAGAGCACGATCCAGCAGGAACTGCTGAAGAACACGCTGACGTGGTCGACGATCACCTGGCAGGACGCGAAGAACGAGTTCGTGGCCAAGGGGAAGGACAACCACTACGGCGGGTTCGCCGAGAGCGGCTCGACCGGCCTGCTGTTCAACTGCCAGCAGGCGCCGACCAGCGACGTCAACGTCCGGCGCGCCCTGTACGACGCGGTCGACCCGGCCGCGCTGATCTCGCTGTTCGACAACGGGGCGACCCCGCCGAGCCCGACCGGGCTGGCGCCGGCGACCTGGAACCGTTACCTGGCACCGGAGTTCCGCGACCGGACGCACACCGCGGACCCGGCGAAGGCGCGCAAGGAACTGGCCGCCAGCGGCTTCACCGTACGCGGCGGCAAGCTCGTCAAGGGCGGCAAGGCGTACCCGGTGCGGTTGACCGTGGTCAGCGAGTACACGGACTGGAAGGCGCGGGCTCCGGGCATCGTGCAGGCGTGGAAGAAGGTGCTCGGGCTGGACGCCACCGTCGCCGAGATCCCCGCCAGCCAGTACGCGGCGCACCAGACCGAGGGCGACTTCACCGTGCTGTACGGGTTCCTCGCCGGCGGTACGGACATCGTCAACGCGCTCAACCCGGTTCTGAACAGCGCGCTGTCCGCGGACGGGAAGCCGGCGACCGGCGACTTCTCCCGCTACCGCAACGCGCAGGTGGACAAGCTGCTCGCCGACATGGCCGGTACCAACGACGAGGCCGCGCTGCGCACCGCCGCGTACGCCGTCGAGCGCGCGGTCGTGCGGGACGTGCCGTTCGGGACGCTGAACGGCAACGCCGACGGCATCGAGTACAACGCGACGGACTGGGGCGGGTGGCCGGATCCGGCGTCCGCGGACCACCAGCCGCGCATCACCGGCCCCGACGGGGTCCTCACCATGCGGGACCTGACCGCGAAGCACTGAGCACGACCACCCCCACCGGACCGGTGCCCGCCACGGGCACCGGTCCGTCCACTGTGGAAGGAGCGCCATGCGCAACCCGCTGTCCATCCAGCTCTACACCGTCCGCGACGGCGTCGACGCCGACCTCCCCGGTACTCTCGCGCGGCTCGCCGCGATCGGGTACGGCGCGGTCGAACCGTACGACATCACGACCGACCCGCACGGCCTGCGCGCCCTCGTCGACGACCTCAAGCTCGTCGTCTCCAGCACGCACGCCCCGGTACTGACCGACAAGCGGGACGACATCCTCGCCGCCGCCGGCATCGTCGGTACCGACACGGTCATCGCGCCCGGCATCACCGCCGAGCACTGGACCAGCCCGGAGGACGTCCGGTCCATCGCGGACCGGCTCAACGAGGCCGCCCGCGCCGCCGCCGACCACGGCGTACGGATCGGCTACCACAACCACTTCTGGGAGCTGGAGTACACGATCGGTGGGCGGCCGGCGCTGGAGTCGCTGGCCGACTGGACCGACCCGGCCGTCTTCCTGGAGATCGACGTGTACTGGGCGGCCACCGCCGGCGTCGACGTACCGGAGCTGCTGACCCGGTTGGGCGACAAGGTGCGGTACCTGCACGTCAAGGACGGCCCGGCGACGCGTACCGGGCCGTGGACCGCGGTCGGCGCCGGGGTGGTCCCGATCCCCGAGATCCTCGCCGCCGCACCGGATGTCGAGTGGCACGTGGTGGAACTCGACGAGTGCGCCACCGACCTGTACGAGGCGCTCGCCGAGAGCCACGCGTACCTGACCCACTGAGCGGGCGAGGGCCCGCCGGACGCGTGCCGGCGGGCCCTGAGAGGTCCCAACAGAAAGGACTGTCGGCGCCGGGCGGACTCAGGACGACGCTGCCGGCGTTGTCGGCACAGTCGCATACAACACCGGTATGCGACTGCACCTCCGCCTTGGCAGCCCCGCCCTGAGCCTCGCCAGCCATCCGACGCCTTTCTGTCAGGACCTCGTGTCGTGTCAGCCGACGGTGACGGACCAAACGTGCAGCGCCGGTGTCCACAACGTACGGGTGCCGACCGGCGGCAGCGTGACCGCTGCGACCGTACGGCCCGGGTCGAGCGGGACCGTGTGCAGGAAGACGTCCGCGTGGTGCGGTACCTGGCTGCCCTGGTAGTTCCGGTACTCCGTGGTGACCGCCAGCGTCGCGTCCGCCGGCACCGGCCAGACCGTCCAGTCCGGGTCGTCGACGGTGAACGAGGTCGTCGACCCGTCCGTGTACGTGACCGTGCCGGTGCCGGACAGCGGCCCGAAACTCGAACTCGTCAGCAGCCCGAGCCGGGATCCCTTGCCGGACAACGCGATCGTCTGGCCGTTCGCGAGCGCGTTGTCCGGTCGGGCCGGATCCGTTGCGGGCCAGGTGAAGTGCAGCCCGCCGGCCGTCACCGTTCCGCCGGGTGTCACGCCCGCGGCGGCGAGCGCCTGCGCGGAGAACGTCGAGCCGGACCCGTCGAGACCGCCGTCCAGGTTCGGCGGGTCGGTCTCGGCGTCGTCGGTGATCCCGACGTTGTCGTACGCCGCGGCCAGGTCCGGGTACGGCACGCTCGCCCGTACCGTCAGCGGCTCGTACTGCCGGGTCACCCCGTCGGCATGCGCCGTGTACGACACCGGGATCGCCGTCGTACCAGGCGATCCGGCGTCCGCGGTGACGGTGAGGCGGGCCGTGGCCGTACCGCCGGCCGGGACGGTCAGGGTGCCGTGCCGGGGCGACACGGTGACGGCGGTGTCGCCGACCGACCAGTCGACGCGGACCGGCCGGGTCGTCGCGCCGCGTACGGTGAGCGCGGTGTCCCCGGGCACCACCACCGCGGTCCGGCTCAACGAGGCCGAAACCGGCTCCGGTACGTCAAAGCCATGCCGCGCCAGGCTGCGCGCCGTCCCCTCCGCAGTCCGGTACGTGGTGTCGGCGACGGCGAGGTAGTGCCCGCCCGCGCCGACGTCCGGCCGTACCCGGAAGGTCGCGGTGACGGTCCGGTGCGCCGCGACCGTGCCGAAGTCGGTGCGGCCCGTCGCGGTCGCGTCGAGCTCCGCACTGTCCTCGGTGGACAGTGCCGCCAGCCCGAGGCGTACGTCGTGCACCGGGTCGTCGCCGGAGTTCGTGAACGTGGCGGTCATCGTGCCGGATCCCAACGCCACCACCGTGTCCGGCCCGTCCACTGTGGACCTGCCGGGTCCGGCACCGGTCTCGAACCGGATCTCGCCGACGTTCGTGTGCCCGCCGTCCGGAGACACGTACCGGAGCCACCGGTACGGTGTGGTGTCGGCGACCGGCAGGATCCGCCAGTCCGCCGTCGGTCGCCACTCGACCGTGGCGAGGGTGTGGCAGCCGCTGGTCGGCCCGTCGGTGCAGCCCTCGAACCGTCCGCCGACCATCGTCAGCGTCGGCTGCACGTCGTTGCCGCGCGGCACGAACGCGATCCGGTCCACCGGCGCGGCATGCCCGGCACCGAGATCGATGCCCACGTACCCGCCGTCCGCGGCGGCACCGTCCACGTACGTGCCCGGGTCGCCGTCGAACGCCGGCGCCGGGTCGGCCACGTTGCCGTACACGGATCCCTTGAGCGGCACCACATCCGGCGTGATCGGGTTCGGCGGCCCGGGCGGTGGGCCGACCCGGTCCGCGGCCTCCTCGAACGCGAACACCGACGGGTACTCCCGGTGCCCCGGCCCGTGCCAGGTCGTCTCGGCCAGCACCTCCAGCGGCCGCTGCGCGAACCAGTCCGGGTACGCGTCGGAGGTGTCCGCCAGGTCGTCGTTGAACAGCGAGACCTCGTATCCCCAGAGCCTGTCGTCGTGCACGTAGTCGTACGAGGTGTACATGGTCGTGGTGTTCGCGACCCACCAGTCGCCCGGCGGTTTCGTCGGTACCACGTAGAAGTCCGGGTCGGGGGAGGCGACCACCTGGTACCCGGCGTCCAAATAGGACCGTGGCGTGGCGCCGTACCACGCGTCGATCAGGATGTCCTTGTCCGGGGCGATCGTCGCGCCGCCGATGTAGTCCCACCAGTTCCACATCTCCGGCGTACGACCCATCGCGGTGACCGCGGCGGCCAGCCGGTTCTGCCAGGCCACGATGACGTCCACAGTGGACCGGTACCCGTGCGCGGTGGCGTAGTCGACGAGTTCCGGGCACGCCTTCTGCTGGTCCACTCCCGCGTACTCGTCGCCGCCGATGTGCAGGATCGGCGAGTTCGGGAACAGTGCCGTCCACTCGCGGAGCAGGTCGGTGACGACGGTCAGCGCCGCGGGCTTCGTGACGTTCAGGTTGCCGATGTCGGCCAGCGACCGGCAACCCCAGGCCAGCGCGGGCATCCGCGCGGTGAGCTGGTTCGAGTGCCCCGGCACGTCGAACTCCGGGATCAGCGTCACGTGGTAGCGCTCGGCGTACGCGACGATCTCGCGGATCTGCGAGACCGTGTAGTGCCGGTCGCTCACCAGACCCGGATACCTCGCGCTCGGCACCCGGATCGCGTACGAGTCGGTCAGGTGCAGGTGCACCACGTTCATCTTGTGCCACGCCGCCGTACGCAGGTGCCGTTCGACGTCGGCGACGGAGTAGAAGTGCCGCGCCGGGTCGAGCAGGTACCCGCGGTGCCGGTAGTCGGGGGCGTCGGTGGCGGCGCCGCGCGGCAGGGTGGTGTGGCCGGGCGCGAGGCGGAGGATCTGCTCGACGGTCTGCTCGGCGTAGAACGCGCCGTCGGAGTCCGCGGCCGAGATCCGTACGGTGGCGCCGATGTCGAGCCGGTACGCCTGCTTCGGGGTGTCGGCGGTGGACAGCACGATGTCGCCCGCGCGGGCCGTCCCGGTCACCACGGGCGGCCGGACCCCGGTGACCGCCGCGAGGTCGTCGGCGAACGTACCGGCGTCGGCGCGGATCCGTTGTGCCGCAGGGCCTGTCCAGTCGAGCACGATCCGGCTGCCCGCGGTCACCGCGGTACTCCCGGTGCCTCCGGTCCACCGCGCGAGGCTCGGTACGACGGCGGGTGCGGGGTTGGTGTCGGGGGCGGCCGACGCGGGTGCGCCGGCGACGGAGGCGGCCAGTACGGCGGCGAGCAGTGCGGCCACGGTGCCGCGGGCACGGTGTCGGGTCACGGTCGTCTCCCTCGGCTCGGTCTCGCGGTTGGTACGGTCCAATGATCGATTTGGTGATGCAGGGCTCTCGACATGAACCGGCACGATAGCTACGCTCACGCCAGCGAACAAGAGGTTGGTATGGACCAACTGCCGGATGGGAGGCCGATGTCGTGAGCGAGGCTCTGGTCACCGCCGGGACCGCGCCGGGCGGCGCGCGCACCGGCGGACGGGTGACGCGCCGGCTGGTCGCCGGCCGACTGCGCTACCTGCTGCGGCGACTCGGCTTCTACCTGTTCACCGGCTGGGCCGCGATCACCATGAACTTCGTACTCCCGCGCTTCATGCCCGGCGACCCGGGAGACGCGCTGCTGCGCGGAATGCAGCGGCAGACCGGCCAGGTGCCGACCCCCGAACAGATCGCCGCCGTCCGCACGTTCTACGGCGACCCCACCCACAACCTGCTCGCCCAGTACGGCCGGTACTGGTGGGACCTGGCGCACCTGCGCCTCGGCACCTCGCTCAGCCAGTACCCGACGCCGGTGTCGCACCTGGTCGGCGACGCGCTGCCGTGGACGATGGTGCTCGTCGGCGCGACCACCCTGCTCGCCTGGGTACTCGGCACGCTGCTCGGCGCGTACATGGGGTGGAAGCCGGGGAACCGGTTCGACTCGGTCTTCGCGCCGGTGACCACGTTCGTGCACGCGATCCCGCCGTTCTGGCTGAGCCTGCTCGCCCTGTACGTCTTCGGCTTCGTCCTGGGCTGGTTCCCGCTGTCCGGCGGGTACGACCCGTCGGTGCCGTTCCGGCTCAACAACGTGTGGTTCCTGCTGTCGGTACTGAAGTACGGTGCGCTGCCGGCGATGACGCTCATCTTCATCGGTTTCAACGGCTGGCTGTTCTCCATGCGCAACGTCATGGTCACCACGGTCAGCGAGGACTACGTGCAGCTCGCCCGCGCCAAGGGCCTGTCCCCGACCCGCGTACTCCTGAAGTACGCGGCGCGCAACGCGTTGCTGCCCAACGTGACCGGGCTGGCGCTCGCGATCGGCGGCGTCATCGGCGGCGTCCTGCTCACCGAGATCGTGTTCACCTATCCGGGCATGGGATACCTGCTGTTCCAGGCGTTGCAGCAGCACGACTTCCCGGTCATGCAGGCGATCTTCCTGCTGATCACGCTGACCGCGCTGGCCGCGAACTTCATCGCCGACTCGCTGTACGCGCTGCTCGACCCGCGTACCAAGGAAAGGGGGTGAGCCGGTGATCGGCGGGATCCTGCGGAGCGCGAAGGTCCGGTTCGGGCTCGCGCTGTTCGGATTCTTCGTCCTGGTGGCCGTCGTCGGCCCGTGGGTGACCGGATCGCTGTGGGGCGTGTCGGCCACCGCGATCGACTACCACCACCTGCACGCCGCGCCCAGCGCGCTGCATCCCTTCGGTACCACGGGAACCGGGCAGGACGTGCTCGCGCAGCTCGTCGTCGGGGCGCGCGGGTCGGTCGCGGTCGGCCTCAGCTCCGGCATCCTGGCGACCGTACTGGCCGCGCTGGTCGGCGTCACCGCCGGCTTCCTCGGCGGGCGCGCCGACCAGGTGCTGACCGTACTCACGAACCTGTTCATCACCATGCCCAGCTTCGCCGTCATCCTGATCGTCGCCGGGTACGTCCAGGGCGCCTCCTGGCTGGTGATCGCGTTCCTCATCGGCATCTTCGAGTGGCCCGGCGGCGCCCGGTACCTGCGCGCGCAGACCCTGATGCTGCGCAACCACGACTCCACCGTCGCCGCCCGGATGCTCGGCGAGAACCGCCGCCGGCTCATCGTCGCCGAGGTGATGCCGCACCTGACCGGGATCATCTCGGCGATGTTCCTGCGGGCGGTCGTCGCGGGCATCTTCGCCGAGGCGGCGCTCGACTTCCTCGGCATCGGTTCGGCCGACACGATCAGCTGGGGCACCATGATCTCCGTCGCCCAGGACCAGAACGCCATCGTCCGCGGGTACTGGTGGTGGTTCGCGCCGCCGGGACTGTGCATCGCGCTCATCGGTACCGCGACGGCGCTGGTGAACTTCGGGCTCGACGAGATCACCAACCCGCGGCTGCGTACGGCGAACCCGGCGGCGGTGCGGCGGTTCGAGCGGGCGGCCCGGCGCCGCGCCCGTACGGTGCGGGAGGTGGCGGCGTGAGTACGACGGCGCAGTCGACGGCGCCGACCGGCCGCCGCGGCCGTACGCTCGGCCCGGTCCTGCTCGACGTCCGCGGGCTGTCGGTGGACTACCTGACCACTCACGGCCCGGTACGTGCCTGCGCGGACGTGTCGCTCACCCTGCGCCGGGGCGAGATCCTCGGCGTGGCAGGCGAATCCGGCTCCGGCAAGTCCACCCTCGTCACCGCGCTCACCCGGTTGCAGCGCCCACCGGCGGTCACCGCGGCCGGCTCCGTGGAGTACCGGCCGGTGGAGGGGGAGCCGGTCGATCTGGTGACGCTGTCCGAACGGCGGCTGCGCCGGTTGCGCTGGCGGGACCTGGCGATCGTGATGCAGTCCGCGATGGACTGCCTGAACCCGGTGATGCGGCTGGGTGCCCAGTTCGTCGACGTGATCCGGGAGCACGACCGGTCGATGTCGACGAGGGCCGCGAAGGCGCGCACCGCCGAACTGCTGCGGATGGTCGGCATCCCGGCCGAACGCGCCGCGAGCTACCCGCACGAACTGTCCGGCGGGATGCGCCAGCGGTCGCTGATCGCGCTCGCGCTGGCCTGCGATCCGGCGCTGGTGGTGATGGACGAGCCGACCACCGCGGTCGACGTGGTGATGCAGCGGCAGATCCTGGCGCAGCTCGTCGCGCTCCAGCAGACGCTCCACTTCGCCATCGTGTTCGTCACGCACGACCTCTCGCTGCTGCTGGAACTCGCCGACCGGATCGCCGTCATGTACGCCGGGCGCATCGTCGAGATCGGCTCCGCGTACGACATCTACCGCTCGCCGCGGCACCCGTACACGGAGGGGTTGCGGACGGCGTTCCCGCCGCTGCGCGCGCCGGTCCGGCGGATGACCGGGATCCCCGGCGCACCACCGGATCTGGCCGACCTGCCGCCCGGCTGCGCGTTCGCGCCCCGCTGCCGGTACGCGACCGACGACTGCACCACCGCCGTACCGGCGCTGCGTCCGGTGGGCGCGCAGCACGTCGCGTGCGTACGGACCGAGGAGGCGGACGATGCCCGGTGACCAGCCCGTACTCGAAGCGGTCGACGTCGGCAAGGAGTTCCCGGTGCACGACCGGTTCGGCGGATCCCGTGCGGTGCGGGCGGTCGAGCACGCGAACCTGGCGCTGTACCCGGGTCGGATCACCGCCCTGGTCGGCGAGTCCGGCTCCGGCAAGACGACGCTCGCCCGGCTGCTCGCGCTGTTCCACCCGCCGACGTCGGGCGAGATCCGGCTCGACGGCTTACCGGTGACGGCGGCGACGCCGCGCGGCGAGTACCACTCGGCGGTGCAGCTGGTCTTCCAGGACCCGTTCGCGGCGCTGAACTCCTTGCACCGCGCCCGGTACATGCTGCGCCGCGCGCTCCAGTTGCACGGCCGGGGCGGCAGCCGGGCGGAGGTCGAGCGGGCGTCGCTGGACCTGTTGCGCCGCGTCAACCTGACGCCGCCGGAGCGGATCCTCGACAGCTTCCCGCACCAGCTGTCCGGCGGGCAGCGGCAGCGGCTGGTGATCGCCCGCGCCCTCGCCGTGCAGCCCCGCGTACTCCTGGCCGACGAGCCGATCTCGATGCTCGACGTCTCCATCCGCCTGGACGTACTGAACCTGCTGGCGACGCTGCGCGACGAGCAGGGCCTGGCGATGCTCTACATCACGCACGACATCGCCAGCGCGCGCTACCTCGCCGACACCGTGCACGTCATGTACGCGGGGCAGACCGTGGAGGGTGGACCGCGGGATTCCGTTATCCTGCAACCGAAGCACCCGTACACGAGGCTGCTGCTGGACTCGTCGCCGGATCCGGCGCGGTCGATGGCGGACGGCGCCGACGACCCGTTCGCCGGCGTCGCCGAGGCCGGCGAACCGCCCAACCTGGCCGATCCGCCGCCCGGCTGCCGGTTCCACCCGCGCTGCCCGTTCGCGATGGACGAGTGCCGGCGCGAGTTCCCGGCGCGTACCACGTTCGCGGACGGCGGCTGGGCGCACTGCTGGCTGCACCGCAAGGGCCGTACCGGAGAGCTGCTCGCGGACGTCGCAGTGTCGTGAATCCCTTGTGGCCCAACCACTTTCGAAGAACCTTCGACCCCACCGGCACCGACGGTACGCGGACCGGCGCCGCGTGCGCACCACACGTACCTGGAGGATGCATGGACACCGCGGCGACCGTGAAGGCCCTCGACGGCGGGCTGATCGTCTCCTGCCAGGCCCCGCCCGGCCACCCGCTGCGCGACACGGCGCACCTCGCGGCGGTCGCCGAGTGCGCCCGCGACGGCGGGGCCACCGGGCTGCGGCTCGACGCCGACGACGTCGCCGAGGTACGCCGGCGCACCGTCCTGCCGATCATCGGGATCCGCAAGCACGTGCGCGTCGGCCGCCGCCCGCTCATCACCCCCACGTACGAGGACTGTGTGCTGCTCGCGGCGGCCGGCAGCGACATCGTCGCGGTCGAGGCGACGGCGGAGAGTCCCGGCGTCGACGCGTTCGCCGACCGCGTCGCCCGCGTCCACACCGAACTCGGCGTACCGGTGATGGCCGACGTGGCCACCCGAGACGAGGGGCTCGCGGCCTGGGACGCCGGCGCCGATCTCGTCGGCACCACGCTCTCCGGGTACACGGCGGGCTCGGCCGGCGCCGACGGACCGGACCTGGACCTCGTCGAACGCCTCGCCGCCGACGGCGTACGGGTCGTACTGGAGGGGCGCGTCAGCGAACCCGCCCAGGTACGCGCGGCACTGGACCGCGGCGCGTACGCGGTGGTGGTCGGCAAGGCGATCACCGACCCGCTCGCCACCACCGTCCGCTTCGCCGCAGCCAGCGGCCGGCGGCCGTGACCCGCACGCCGTGGTACGCGCGCGGCCCGGACGCAGCCGTCAGTCGCGGGTGATGGCGAAGCGCAGGTCGTAGCGGTCGCCGCGGTACACGGTGGTGGTGGCCTCGACCGGCCGGTCCCGCTCGTCCAGGCCGATCCGGTGCACCCGCAGTGCCGGCGAACCGGGCGGGCTGCTCAGCAGTACGGCGTCCGCGTCGCCGAGTACGACGGCCTGCACCACCTGCTCGGCCCGCACCACCCGCAGCCGGTACCGCTCCGCGAGGAGCTCGTACAGCGAGCCGGTGTGGTCGGCGTCGAGGAGGCCGGGCACCCGGGCCGCCGGCAGGTGCACCGTCTCCAGGCAGATCGGGTCGCCGTCGGCGAGCCGTACCCGGAACATCCGGACGAGCGGGGTGTCCGGCGTGACGGCCAGCTCGTCGGCGAGCGTGCCGGCCGGTACCTCGTTCGCGGCGAGGAGCCGGGAGCCGGGTGTGAGCCCGCGGGCGACCATGTCCTCCGAGAACGAGGTGAGCGACAGCGTCTTCGAGATCGTCGGCCCGGCGACGAACGTGCCCGACCCCTGCACCCGGTACACGACGCCGTCGGCGCGCAGCGCGTCCAGCGCCTGCCGCACCGTCATCCGGCTCACCTGGTACGTGGCGGCCAGGTCCCGCTCGGTGGGCAGCGCGGCGTGCGGCTGCCGGGTGGCGATGTCGGCGAGCAGCGCCCGACGCACCCGCTCGTACTTGTGGACCGTGCCCTGCTCGGACACCCGTGCCATGATCGGCTTCCCCTCAGGATCGTTCTCGCTGGGTGTGGCCGGTGGACCGACCTGCCCATTGTCCAACCGTCCGGGTGGCGTCACCGCGGGACCACCGGCCACCCGCCGTCGGCCGGACCGAGCGCGAAGTCGACCTCGAAGGTACGGCGCCACGGCAGCCGGACCGTACCGGGTGCGATGCGCAGGCCGCGACCCCACGGCGCCGCCGCCAGATGCTCGCCGAGCGCGTCCGCGAGCCAGGACTCCGCGTCGGCCAGCGTCCCGCCGTCGAGCCGCGCGACGTCCGCCCCGCCGAGGCGCCGCTCCAGCCGCCCGCGTACGCCGGCCTGGTAGCCGCCGTCCTCCAGCAACCGGTGTGCGACCAGCCGCCGGTGCGCGTCCTCGTCCCCGCGTCCGGTGGTACGTCCCGCGTACCGGGCCAGCGCGTGCGCGACCGCCGTCCCGATCGTGTTGCCTGCCGTGTTCCACCCCGCGTACGCCGCCAGGTCGTACGGGTCGGCCGCCGCGGTGAGCGCGTCGAGGAGTACCGGGTCGGCGCCGTTGGCGTACCGGGTGTCGGCGACGGCCACCAGCCGCCCGTCCCGTACCAGCCGGGCCGCGAGCGCCGCGACGGGCCCCACCGCGGCCGGGTCGGGGTCGGGCCGGAAGTCGCTGTGCCAGCCCGGACCGCCGGGCGCGGGCGGGTGCAGGACCAGGTGCACGTCGGCGTCGCCGGCCGTGACGACCGTGCCGCCGGCGGCGCGTACCTGGCGGGCGGCGGTCACCGACACCGGCACGTTCTCGTACGGCGCGACCCGGTCGGCGCCCGGCACCGGGCAGTGCACCCGTACCGTCGGCGCGAGGCCCGCGGCGCCCAGCACCGCGCGGGCCACGAGTACCGAGCCGACCTCGTCGGCGCCCGGATGGACGTGCACCCGGTCGTCGGCGCCGAGCGCGTCGATCCAGTGCCGCAGCCAGCCCTCCTCCAGCGTGCCGGCCGCCCACTCGGCGGTGTCGTCGCTGGTCACGAGCAGGGTGCTGAGGACGCCGGTGGCGGCGAGCCGGACCGCGTCGAGGTTCGCCGCGTGGTTGCGCAGCCGCCGGGTGAGGAAGTCGCGCCGCACCTCGTCCGGTACCGCGGCGCGCAGCTCGGCCAGCCGCGTGCCGTCGTGCCCGGCGTACCGCCGGTGCAGTGCGCCACCGAGCGCGTGCAGCTCGCGGCCGTACCGCGGCCAGTAGTCAGGTTCCTCCGCCCCGTGGTACGAGTCGGACGCGCGCAGCACCGTGGACACCGCGAGTACGGGCAGCTCGGGGCGCTCCCGGCGCAGGTCGGCGAGGACGGACCAGCGGCCGAGCGCGTCGGCGGTCGGGTGCCCGCTGGTACGCGACGCGATCAGCCCGCCGTACGCCAGCGTGTCCAGGCACGCGACGACCGCGTCCGCCGCACCGGCCTCGTCCCGTACCCAGTCGGTGAGGGCGTCCGGGTCGGCGGGTTCGCGGGCACGGCCGAGCAGCGCGGCCGGCGGCGCCACGCATCGCGCGCCGGCGACGGCGGCGACCATCGCGGGCAGCGTCACGTTCACCGGCCGGTCGTCCAGCGGTACGAGCAGGATCCGCACCCCACGCCCCTCGCCATTTTGGTCTAGCCCATTCGACTCCACCCTAGAAACGCTTTCCCCACAGCGTCAACAAAACTCTGCCACAACCCAGCCACCGCCCACCCTCGTTTGGTACGTACCGAAATCGGTGGACGCGCGCGGGCTGGTGGCGTTGCGTCGTACGTCGGGGACGGTCCGTGCGGGCGGAACGGCGTCCCGTCGCGGGCCGGTACCCTTGCTGGCAGCGGCGGTCGGCCCACGGGTCGGCGGCCGCGGCCACACCCACGAGGAGGCGGCGTTGCGAAGCTCGAACCCGATGCTCAACCGCATGCTGCGGACGGCCGTCCGGGACCGGGTTCCCGCCGGCCAGGCCCAGCCCCAGTACGGAGCCCCCCGGTACGGCCAGCCCCAGTACGGGGCACCGCAGTACGGGCAGCGGGGCTACGGCCAGCCGCAGACCCCGTACCCGACGACGCCCGGCATGGTGGCGCCCGAGGTACGCCCGATGACGCTGGACGACGTCGTCATCCGCACGATCGGCCTGCTCGTCCTGACCGGCGCGGTCGGCGCGCTCAGCTGGGTGGCGCTGCCGATGACCGGCGCGCTCGCCGGGCCGCTGCTGGCCGTGGCCGTGCTGGCCACGTTCGGCGTGGCGCTGTTCTCGTGGTTCCGCCCGATCACCAACCCGGCCGTCATCGCGGTGTACGCGGTGGCCCAGGGCCTGCTGCTCGGCACGGTGAGCCGCGTCTTCGAGCAGTTCTACTCGGGCATCGTGCTCCAGGCGGTGGTCGGCACGTTCGGGATCTTCGCCGTGATGGCGGTGCTGTACAAGTTCCGGGTGCTGCGGGCGACGCCGATGTTCGCGAAGGTCGTCATCGGCTCCCTGGCCGGTCTGCTGGTGCTCGGCCTGTTCAACGGGATCATGGCGGCGTTCGGCCACAACCCCGGCCTGGTGGAGTACTCGGTGAACGGCCGGGTCGGCTGGCTGCCGATCGTGTTCACGTTGGCCTGCATCGTGATCGGCGCGCTGACGTTCGTGCTCGACTTCGCCGCGGTCGAGGAGGGCGTCCGGGCCGGCGCCCCGCAGAAGTACGCCTGGTACTGCGCGTTCGGCCTGCTCGCCGGCCTGATCTTCCTGTACTGGCAGATCCTGCGGATGCTCAGCTACCTGCGCCGGTGACCGCGCTCGACCTGGCGACCGCCGTCCGCCGGCTCGCGGACGGCGTCGCGCACTGGACCCCGTCGGCGTGGGCGGCCGGTACGCCGCGCCGCGCCGACGTACTGCACGAGCTGGTGCAGCGGCTCGCCGATCTGGGCGCGGACTCCGAGTCGCGGGCGCACGTACCGGTGCCGCGGCTGGACAACGACCTGGCCCTGCCGGACCAGCTCCGGGTGGTCGCCGCCGACCTGCTCGCCGCCGACCCGCCGGCCGACACCCGCACCGCCGCGCACTCCGCGGTACGTCAGGCCAGCGGTGCGCTGCTGCCCTGACGTACCGCCGGATCGGCTCAGCTGAGCCGTTCCACCACCATCGCCATGCCCTGGCCGCCGCCTACGCACATGGTCTCCAGGCCGTACCGCTTGTCGTGCCAGGCCAGGTTGTTGAGCAGGGTGCCGGTGATCCGCGCCCCGGTCATGCCGAACGGGTGGCCGACCGCGATGGCGCCGCCGGACACGTTCAGCTTCTCCAGCGGGATCCCGAGCTGCTGGTACGACGGGATGACCTGGGCGGCGAACGCCTCGTTGATCTCGACCAGGTCGATGTCGTCGATGGTCAGGCCGGCGCGGGCGAGCGCCTGCCGGGACGCCTCGACCGGGCCGAGGCCCATGATCTCCGGCGACAGCGCGGACACGCCGGTGGACACGATCCGCGCCAGCGGCGTGAGCCCGAGTTCGGCGGCCTTGGTGTCGCTCATGACGACGACCGCGGCGGCGCCGTCGTTCAGCGGGCAGCAGTTGCCGGCGGTGACCCGGCCGTCGGGCCGGAACACCGGCTTCAGCCCGGACACGGCCTCCAGCGTCGTACCGGCGCGCGGGCCGTCGTCGCCGTCGACGACCGTACCGTCGGGCAGGGTGACCGGGGTGATCTCGCGGGACCAGAAGCCCGCCTTGATCGCCTCCTCGGCCAGGTTCTGGCTGCGTACGCCGAACTCGTCCATCTCGGCGCGGCTCACCCCGTACGCCTCGGCCAGGTTCTCGGCCGTCTGCCCCATCGCCAGGTACACGTCGGGCAGCTCGCCGTCGGCGCGCGGGTCGGTCCAGTCCGGCTGGCCGCCGCCGGCCCGCAGCGTCGACCGCTCGTACGCCGCGGCGAAGCGCGGGTTCTGCCAACCGCCGCCGACCAGTGCCTGCGCCTCGGCGGGCAGCGCGTCGGAGTTGCCGCGGCCGTACCGGGAGACGCACTCGACGCCGGCGGACAGGAACACGTCGCCTTCGCCGGCCTTGATGGCGTGGAACGCCATCCGCGTGGTCTGCAGGCTGGACGCGCAGTAGCGGGTGACGGTGGCGCCGGGGAGCCGGTCGTACCCGAGGAGGACCGAGACGACGCGGGCCATGTTGAAGCCCTGCTCGCCGCCGGGCAGCCCGCAGCCCAGGTACAGGTCGTCGATCAGCTCGGGGTCGAGCTGCGGGACCTTGTCCAGCGCCGCCCGGATGATGGTCGCGGCCAGGTCGTCCGGCCGTACGTCGCGCAGGGAGCCCTTGACGGCCCGTCCGATCGGCGACCGCGCCGTCGCCACGATGACTGCTTCTGCCATACCCCGCACGTTACTACCCAGTAGCCTCGGGTGCTGCCGTCGGCCCGGACTCAGCGCGTGGAGCCGTGCAGCGCCGCGACCGCCGGGTACAGCGCGTGCGACCAGATCCGGTACCCGTCGGCCGACGGATGGAAGCCGTCCGGGCACAACATCCCCGGATCCGCCCGGAACACCGTCCCCGTCGCCGCCCCCAGATCCACCGGTACGCCGTCCGCGGCGCGCGTCGCCGACGCCTGCGCCCGCGCCAACCGCCGCCCCGCGTACCCGACGAGTTCGCGGAGGGGCTGGGCGATGGCGCGGCAGGCGGCCAACTCCGGGCACGTGCCCACGACCACCGCCGTACCAGCATCGCGGAGCCGGGTGATCGCCGCCGACAGCTCCGCCGCGGCCTGGCTCGGCGCCGTCGCGTGCACCACGTCCGCGCCGCCGACCAGGATGACCGCGAGATCCGGCGGCTCCACCAGCAACGTACGGGCCACCTGCGGGTCCAGGTCGCCGCTGCCCGAACCGGAGACCGCGGCGCTGGTCAGCTCCACCCGTACGCCGGTGGCGGCCAGCCGCTCCGCCAGGTGCCCGCCGACCGTGTCCTCGACCCGGTCCACGCCCACCCCGGCTGCGGTGGAATCACCCAACATGGCCAGTCTGAGTACGGGTGCGTGCGTCGGCCCGAACGTCGCCCGCATGCCCGGACCGACCGCGGGCTGCCCGTACCGTCGGCCGAGGGCCATCGCGGTCTCGACCGCCAGGATGCCGGCGGTGACGAGCACGGACGCCGCCGTCGACACCAGGACACCCCTGCCGACGATCCTGGCCACCCGTACAGCCTTCATCCCGCACTCCCGTCTGTCGCACCGGGCGGCGGGGGCGCCGGATCCGTCAGGTCTGCTCCGCCGCCGGCTCGCTGACCATTGTCGCCGGTTTCCGCGGATCGGTGGGCCGGGCGGCGAGCAACCTGACCCGCCTGCGCAGCTGCGCCCACCGTCCGCCGACCGGGGCCTCACTCGCCGCACTCACCTCCGTACCGGCGCGGTCGGCGGCCGCGACCGCCGCCTCCGGCAGCGAGTGCAGCATCCGCACCGGCTCCGGCCCGACCGGCTCGCCCAGCCCGCCGACCACGGACGCCACCGTCGGCAGGATCGCCGCCACGGCCTTCGCGTACCCGGCGGGGGAGGGGTGGAAGTGGTCGGCGGAGAACATCTCGTCCGGCGCGGCGAGGAAGTCGGGGCCGAGCAGGTCACCGAGCGACACGGTGCGCGCACCCGCCTGTACGGCGCCGATCGTCTGCGCGGCGGCCAGCTCCCGGCTCCACCGCCGGCAGATCCAGCGCAGCGGCTGCCGGATCGGCCGGATCGTGCCGAGGTCCGGGCAGGTGCCGACGACGACCTGGGCGCCCGCCCCGCGCAGCCGTTCCACCACCCGGGACAGGTGCCGCACCGCCACCGGCGGCCGGGTCATGTGCGTGACGTCGTTGCCGCCGACGAGCACCACCGCCACGTCCGGCCGTACGTCGAGGGCCTGGTCGAGTTGCGGGTGCAGGTCGGCGCTGAGCGCGCCGACGACGGCGAAGCAGTGCAGGCGGACCGGCCGGTGCAGGATGTCGGCGAGCCCGCTGGCCAGCAGCGCGCCCGGCGTCTGCCGGGGCAGCTCGGCGCCCATCCCGGCGGCGCTGGAGTCGCCGAGCACCGCCATCGTCAGCGGCGCCCCCTCGTACTCCGTGCCGTAGTCGCCGTCGCACTCGGGGACCGGATCCTCCGGGATCCGGATCGCCCAGCGGGCCAGCTTCGCCTCGCCGATCAGCACGCCGGTCGCCGCCGCACCGAGCAGACCGAGACCGCCGCCACCATAGGCTGCGGCGACGGCGATCCTGCGGGCCCGGGACGCTCGACTCACACCCACCACCTCGCTCCGGTACGCCTCAGTCGATCTCTCTCAACGCTAACCGGAAGGTGCGACAACGTCCTGTCAGTTGGCTCTCAAAGCGGACGTCAGCCCTGCCGGTCCGGCCCGGCCGACTCCAGCGTCACGCGGACGACGACCCGGCGCTGGTCGCGCATCGCCTGCCGGTACTCGTCCCAGTCCGGGTGCTCGCCGGAGATGCCGCGGTAGTACTCGACCAGCGGTTCCATCGCGTCGGGCAGCGACACGACCTCGGCCGTACCGGAGACCTGGATCCAGCGTCCGCCGTAGAAGCCGTCCGGCAGGACGCACAGGAACACCCGCGGGTCGCGCCGCAGGTTCCGCGTCTTGAACGCCGTCTCCCGGGTACTGATCACCGCGTGGCCGGCCGCGTCGACGCCGACGGTGACCGGGCTCAGCTGCGGGGTGCCGTCCGCCTTCACGGTGGCGAGTACGGCGTGGTGCTGCTCGCGCAGGACGGCGCGTGCCTCGTCGAGATCCATACCGTCCACATTGCCTCGCGGCGGGTCGGATGTGCGAGGTGTTCACGATTCGGAGGTGCCAAGAGGTGCACGGACCGGGCACCATGGGTACTCCCGACCCGGGAGGTGGCCGATGACGACAGGCGCGCAACCGAAACGCAACGGTTTCGTGGCGCTGGGCAGGGCGCTGTTCGCGCGGGGCGGCCCCGGCATGGGGCGCCGGCTCGGCGCGATGCCCCGCATGTTCGGTGCCCGGTTCCGCGGGCGGTACCAGGGGATGAGCTGGGGGCGGTTCGCCGCGCTGATCGTCGCCGCGGTGTACATCGTGTCGCCGGTCGACCTCGTGCCGGAGGCGTTCCTGCTGGTGTTCGGACTGGCCGACGACGGTGTCGCGCTGGCCTGGCTGGCGGGTGCGCTGTTCGACGAGGCGGAGCGGTTCCTGGCGTGGGAGGACTCCCAGGCCAGGACGTACGGGGGTCCGGGTGCCGGCCAGCAGCACCCCGGCCACGGCGCGCCCGGCCCGCAGCACGCGCCCGGCCCGCAGTACGCGCCGGGCCCGCAGTACGCGGCACGGGAGCCGCACATGTCCGGCGGCCCGATGCCGGGGTTCAGCGCCGAGACCCCGTGAGTTCGGCGCGGTCGTCCTGCTCCACCGGTACGAAGAAGCCCTTGGGGGCGGGGCCGGCCGCGCCCACCCGGTTCATCCGTTTCGGCACCGCCCACCCGCGGTAGGGGAGGGCGGTGCCGTCGGTGAGCGGCTGGTGCACCTCGGCGAACCGCCCGTTCGGCAGCCGGGTGATGATGCCGGTCTCGATGCCGTGCGCCAGCACCTCCCGGTCGTGTTGCTGGAGGCCGAGGCAGATCCGGTGCGCCAGCAGGTACGCCAGCGGCGGCAGGACGAGGATGCCGATGCGGCCGGCCCAGGTCATCGCGTTCAGGCTGACGTCGAACTTCTGCGCGATCACGTCGTTGCCCCCGGACACCGTGAGGACCAGCCAGAACGTCACGGCCATCGCGCCGAGCCCGGTCCTGGCCGGTACGTCGCGGGGCCGCTGGAGCAGGTGGTGTGCCGCCCGGTCGCGGCCGAACCGCTGCTCCAGGAACGGGTAGAGCAGCCCGCCGAGCACCATCGCGGTGGGCACCGGTACGGCGGCGAAGAACACCGCGGGCACCGTGTACCCGTGGCCGAGCAGGCCGAAGCGCAGCTCCCAGGCGGGGAACAGCCGTACGAGCCCGTCGAGGAACATCACGTACCAGTCGGGCTGCGACGCCGACGACACCACCGCCGCCCGGTACGGGCCGAACAGCCATACCGGGTTGATCTGGACGAGCCCGGCGAGCAGGGCCAGTACGCCGAAGACCATGGCGAAGAAGCCGCCGCCGCGTGCCGCGAACCCGGGGAACATCCGGTGTCCGACCACGTTGTGCTCGGTCCGGCCGGGCCCCGCGAACTGCGTGTGCTTCTGCCGTACGAGCAGGGCCAGGTGCAGCGCGACGAGCGCGAGGACGACGCCGGGCAGTACGAACACGTGCAGGATGTAGAACCGGCCGAGGATCACGTCACCCGGGAACTCGCCGCCGAACAGCGCGAACGACGTCCACGTACCGACGAGCGGGATCGACGTGACGATCGCGTCGATGATCCGCAGGCCGGTGCCGGACAGCGCGTCGTCGGGCAGCGAGTAGCCGAGGAGCCCCTCCGCGAAGCCGATCCAGAACAGCAGGAACCCGACCATCCAGTTGAGTTCGCGGGGCCGCCGGAACGCGCCGGTGAAGAACACCCGCAGCATGTGCACCACGATCGCGGCCATGAACAGCAGCGCCGACCAGTGGTGCAACTGCCGCAGGACCAGCCCGCCGCGTACGTCGAAGGACAGGTCCAGGGTCGACGCGTACGCGCCGGACATCCGTACGCCGGACAGCGGCACGTACGAGCCGTGGTAGACGACCTCGGTCGACGACGGGCTGAAGAAGAACGCGAGGAACGTGCCGCTCAGCAGCAGGACGAGGAACGAGTACAGGGCGATCTCGCCGAGCATGAACGACCAGTGGTCGGGGAAGACCTTGGTGAGGATCCGGCGGTACGGGCCGGCGAGGGCGAGCCGTCGGTCCGCCCAGTCGGCCGCGCGTCCCGGGGTCGGGCGGTGCCGATCTTCTATCACGCGTAGAAGTTACTACGAAATGTAGAAGAAAGGAACACCGGTCCCCGCTCGGGCGCCCCGAGCGCTCGTTAAGCTCAGACCTGTCACCGGCGGCGGCCGGATTCCCGGCACGATGAAGGAGCACAACGGCGTGCGGTACTACGAGTCGGTCGTCGACCTGATCGGCGACACCCCGCTGGTCCGACTGCGCAACGTGATCAGCGAGCGCACCCGGGCCACGGTGCTGGCGAAGGTGGAGTACTTCAACCCCGGCGGCAGCGTCAAGGACCGCATCGCGGTCCGGATGATCGAGGCGGCCGAGGCATCGGGCGAGCTGAAGCCCGGCGGCACGATCGTCGAGCCGACCAGCGGAAACACCGGCGTTGGGCTGGCCATCGTCGCGCAGCAGCGCGGCTACCGGTGCGTCTTCGTCTGCCCGGACAAGGTCAGCGAGGACAAGATCAACGTCCTCCGGGCGTACGGGGCGCGCGTCGAGGTCTGCCCGACCGCCGTCGCCCCCGAGGACCCCCGGTCGTACTACAACGTCTCCGACCGCCTGGTCCGCGAGATCCCCAACGCGTGGAAGCCCGACCAGTACTCCAACCCGAACAACCCGCGCTCGCACTACGAGACGACGGGCCCGGAGCTGTGGGCGCAGACCGACGGCCGGATCACCCACTTCGTCGCGGGCATCGGCACCGGCGGCACCATCTCCGGCACCGGCCGGTACCTCAAGGAGATCTCGAACGGCGTGGTGAAGGTCGTCGGCGCCGACCCCGAGGGCTCGGTCTACTCCGGCGGCACCGGCCGGCCGTACCTGGTCGAGGGGGTCGGCGAGGACTTCTGGCCGGACGCGTACGACCGGGCGGTGTGCGACGAGATCATCGCCGTCTCCGACTCCGACTCGTTCGAGCTGACCCGGCGGCTGGCCCGCGAGGAAGGGCTGCTCGTCGGCGGTTCCTGCGGGATGGCGGCGGTGGCCGCGTTGCGGGTGGCCGAGCAGGCCGGGCCGGACGACGTGGTCGTCGTCCTGCTGCCCGACGGCGGCCGCGGCTACCTGTCGAAGATCTTCAACGACGGCTGGATGTCGCACTACGGCTTCCTCAGTACGGGTGGCGGGTCGGCGACGGTCGGCGACGCGCTCGCCGGCAAGAGCGGCCGGCTGCCCGAACTGGTGCACGTACACCCGACCGAGACGCTGCGCGACGCGATCGACGTGATGCGGGAGTACGGGGTCAGCCAGATGCCGGTCGTGAAGGCGGAGCCGCCGGTCGTCACCGCCGAGGTCGTCGGCTCCGTCAAGGAGCGCGACCTGCTCGACGCGGTGTTCACCGGCGCCGCGCACCTGCACGACCCGGTCGAGGGCCACATGTCGTCGCCGCTGCCGCTGGTCGGCGCCGGCCAGCCGGTCGGCGCGGCGATCGCGCTGCTGGAGGCCGACGACGCCGCGCTGGTCCTGGTCGACGGCAAGCCGAAGGGCGTGCTCACCCGCCAGGACCTGCTGACGTACCTGTCGACTGCGTGACGGGTCCGTTCACCGCGGCCGAGCTGTCCGCGCTGTCGGCCACGCTCGGCCGCGACATCACCGGTACCCGCCCGCTGACCGGCGGGTACCGGAACGTCACCGTGCTCGCCGAGACCGCCGGCCCCGACCGGTACGTGCTGCGCCGGTGCACGGACGCGGCGGTGTGCGCGGTCGAGGCGGCGCTCGCCGACCGGCTCCGCGCCACCGCCGTACCGGTGCCGGAGCTGGTGTTCGCCGACCCGGCCGGCGCGCTGCTCGGCACACCGTTGCTGGTCAGCCGCTTCGCCCCCGGTACGCCGGGGGACCGGGTGCCCGCCGCCGACGCGCCCGGACTGGCCCGCGCGATGGGGGAGACGCTCGCCGCGATCGGCGCGGCGGTCCCGTTCGAGGAGCCCGGCCTGCTCGGCCCCGACCTGGTACCCACCGGCGGACCGCTCGCCACCGACCTCGTCGCGTACGCGGACCGAACGCTGGCCGCGTCGCACGCCAGCACCGCGTTCGACGGTACGGAACTGGCGGCGTTGCGCGCACTGGTGGCGCGGGAGGCGCCGCTGGTGGAGTCGGTCGCGGCGGACGCCGGGCTGGTGCACGGCGACTACAACCCGAAGAACGTCCTGGCCGAGCCGTACCGCGGCGGTTGGCGGCTCACCGCGGTCCTCGACTGGGAGTTCGCGCTGTCCGGCACGCCGCTGTTCGACGTGGGCAACGCGCTGCGGTTCGCCGCGCCCGCCGTCGCCACCGCCTTCACCACCGGGTACGTCGACGCCGGTGGCGTACTGCCGGCGGACTGGCGCCCGGTCAGTCGCGCGCTGGATCTGTTCGCGCTGCTGGACTTCCTGACCCGTCCACCGGATCACCGGTACTTCCGGAAGTCGGTGTCGCTGCTGCGGGATCGGCTGTGACGTCGAGCCGGTAGCCGACCTCAGCCGGGTACGGCGGGTGGTGCGCCCGGCCGGTCGAACCGTCCGGCATCCAGCCGCGCCGCTCGTACAGGGCGCGGGCGGTGGGGTTCGCCTCCAGTACCCAGAGCCGCGCCACCGCGTGCCCCTGCTGCCGGACCAGGTCGACGGCCGCGTCGAGCAGCCGCCCACCGTACCCGCGGCGCCAGTGCTCGGGCCGCACGTACAGCTGGTCGATCCGGTCGCCCTTGACGGTCACGAAGCCGACCGGCTCGTCGTCCCCGACCGCCACCAGCACCTGGTACGCCTTGTCGGTGAGGATGCGCCAGCACTGCGCGGCGACCTGCTGCTCGGGGAACGGGTACCGGTCGGGCGGGAACAGCTCCCCGTACGCGGCGGTCGACGCGGCATGCTGGATCGCGTACAGGTCCTGGGAGTCGGCGGGTTCACCGGCGCGCAGCCACATGCGCCGAGACTACTGCCTGCGCGACACCACCCCGCCGGGCGCGCCCGGGTGCCGCGACCCGCCGGCGCGCCGGCCACCGACCGGGGGCCGCGACCATGGCCACGGCCGCCGTGCCCGTCGACCGCGTCACCGGTGTCCGGCCGCCCGGACCGCCGGCCGGACACGGCGAACGGGCCGACCCGTGCGGGTCGACCCGTTCGATGAATCCCACCCCGGTGCCCCCGGGAACCCGTGCTCAGGCGTTGAGGTACGGGTTGCTGTCGTCCGAGTAGTTGACCTCGTGGTACTGGCCGTCGGAGCCCTCCGCGACGGCGGTGTCGTACGACCCGTCGCCGTTGGTGTCGGCCGCCGCGTACTCGACGTTGCCGCTGGAGTCGTAGCTCACCGCCACGTCGGCGGTGCCGTCGTGGTTGGTGTCGGCCTCGCCGTAGTCGACGGTGCCGTCGTTGTTCGAGTCCTCGAACTGGTAGTCGGCCTGGCCGTCGTGGTTGGTGTCCACGAGGTACTCGGTGCCGTGGTCGGTCTGCTCGACCTGGATGTCGTCCGCCTGGCCGTCGCCGTCCACATCAGCCTGGTACTCGTCGCTCACGGGGTTCCTCCCTGAATCACTGCTCTGCTTGTGGGCCTTGCTTTTCGTACTGGTTCTGCTTGGTCTTGCCTGCCCCTGTGCTGCCGTTGAGAAGAACCGTACCTTCCGGTCACCACACTGCTCATCCCGTCTTCGTGCCACGCGTTCCGGGCCGGTGGTGACCCTCCGGGCCGGTCACGTCACCCGACGGGCGGGCGGTTGACAAAGCGTGATGCCCCGACATCGTCGGGGCATCACGCCTGGTGGGAACCGCCCAGGGACCGCGGAACCGGGCGCCGGGTCCACTGTGGACGGTCAGTCGGCGCGGGCCACGCCGATCGGGCAGGACAGCCCGTTGGGCCCGTGGTTGCAGTAGCCGTACGGGTTCTTCGCGTCCGACAGGTACTGCTGGTGGTAGTCCTCGGCGTAGTAGAAGTCGGTCAGCGGCGCGATCTCGGTGGTGATCTCGCCCAGCCCGGCGCCGGTCACCGCGGGCTGGAACGCCGCCCGCGTACGCTCCGCGGCCTCGGCCTGCTGCGGCGTCGTCGTCAGCACCACCGACCGGTACTGCGAGCCCACGTCGTTGCCCTGCCGCATGCCCTGCGTCGGGTCGTGGTTCTCCCAGAACGCCTTCAGCAGCTCCTCGTACGACACCGTGGTCGGGTCGTACACGACCTGGACGACCTCGGCGTGCCCGGTGCCACCCGAACACACCTCCTCGTACGTCGGGTTCGGCGTGCTGCCGCCCGCGTACCCGGCCGCCGTGGAGTACACGCCGGGGATCCGCCAGAAGATCCGCTCGGCGCCCCAGAAGCAGCCCATCCCGAACACGGCCGTCTCGTACCCGGTGGGCCAGGGGCCGCGCATCGGGGTGTCGAGGACAACGTGCCGGTCGGCGACGGGCAACGCGTCGGCGCGGCCGGGTAGGGCCTCCTCCGGGGTGGGCAGTGTGGTGGAACGACGGAACAGCGACATGGTGCACCCTCCTCTGTCCCGCTCAACGGGTCACGGCCGGTCGGTGTTCCCGTCCACCAGCGCGGTACGGATGCGGTCGGCGTAGTCGGCCGCTTCGGTGTCGTCCGCGTACTTCGTCCGGGGCCAGAAGAAGCCGCGCAGCCCGTCCTTCCGGTTCCGCGGTACGACGTGCACGTGCAGGTGCGGCACGCTCTGGCTGACGCGGTTGTTCAGCGCCACGAACGAGCCGGCCGAGCCCATCGCCCGCTCCACCGCCGCCGTCACCCGCTGTACCGTCGCGAAGAACCCGCCGAGCGCGTCGGCGGGCATATCGGTCAGGGTCTCCCGGTGCTCCCGCGGTACCACCAGGACATGGCCCTTGAACAGGGGTCGGGCGTCGAGGAAGCCGACCGCGTCCGGGTCGTCGAGGACGTGCTGGGCCGGTACGTCGCCGGCCACGATCGAGCAGAAGAGACAGTCCGCCACGGCCCAAGACTACGGGCCGTTAGGCTCGGTCCATGACGTACAGCTTCGAGACTCTTGCCATCCACGCCGGGCAGGAGCCGGATCCCCGCACCGGCGCGGTGATCCCCCCGATCTACGCCACCTCCACGTACGCCCAGGACGGCGTCGGTGGCACCCGCGAGGGCTACGAGTACTCGCGGACGAAGAACCCGACGCGGCTGGCGCTGGAGGAGTGCCTGACGGCGCTGGAGGGCGGTCGGCGCGGGTTCGCGTTCGCGTCCGGCATGGCGGCCGAGGACACCCTGCTGCGTACGGTGTGCCAGCCCGGCGACCACGTGGTGATCCCGGACGACGCGTACGGCGGCACGTTCCGGTTGTTCAGCAAGGTGGCGGCGCGCTGGGGCCTGTCCTGGACGGCGGCCCGTCTGTCCGATGTGGACAGTGTACGGGCGGCGATGACGCCGCAGACCAAGCTCGTCTGGTGCGAGACGCCGACCAACCCGCTGCTGTCCATCGCCGACATCCCGTCGCTGGCCGCGGTCGCGCACGAGCGCGGCGCCCGGCTCGTCGTCGACAACACGTTCGCCTCGCCGTACCTGCAGCAGCCGCTGACGCTGGGCGCCGACGTGATCGTCCACTCGACCACCAAGTACCTGGGTGGGCACTCGGACGTGGTCGGCGGCGCGCTGATCGTCACCGACCCCGGGCTCGCCGACGAGATCGCCTTCCACCAGAACTCGATGGGCGCGGTGGCCGGCCCGTTCGACTCCTGGCTGACGTTGCGCGGCACCAAGACCCTCGCCGTACGCATGGAGCGGCACTGCGACAACGCCGAGCGGATCGCCGCGTACCTGACGGGGCACCGGTCGGTGTCCGCGGTGCTGTACCCGGGGCTGCCCGAGCACCCGGGGCACGAGGTGGCCGCCAAGCAGATGCGCCGGTTCGGCGGCATGATCAGCTTCCGGCACGCCGGTGGCCGCGACGCCGCCGTACGGGTCTGCAACAACGCGAAGCTGTTCACGCTGGCCGAGTCGCTCGGCGGCATCGAGTCGCTGATCGAGCACCCGGGGCAGATGACGCACGCGAGCGCGGCCGGCTCGCCGCTGGAGGTACCGGACGACCTGGTGCGGCTGTCCGTCGGCATCGAGCACGTCGACGACCTGCTCGCCGACCTGGACCAGGCCCTGTCCTGACCGGAGTGCGCGGGCGGCCCGGCCGCCCGCGCGTCACTCCCGCGGTCGCCGTACGAGGACGAGCGCGGCCACCGCGAGCGTGCCGATCCCGGCCGGTACCACCACGGTGCGCAGGCCGCCGGCCCCGGCGTACAGGGTGCCGAAGAGGGCGACGCCGAGGACGCTGCCGGCCTGCCGGAGCGTGGTGAACGCCCCGGACGCGACGCCGGACCGGGACGCGTCCACACCGTCCAGCACGGTGCCCGTCAGCGCCGGTACGAGCAGGCCCAGTCCACCGCCCAGCGCCACGAGCTGCGCGGCCATCGCCGGGTAGCCGGCGTCCCCGGTGACGACGAGCCCCACGTACCCGAGGGTCATGACGAGTGCGCCCGCGGCGACGAGCCGGGCCGGGCCGACGCGGTGCGCGAGCCGGGCGGCCGTCACGTTGCCGACCATGATCGCCGCCATCATCGGTACGAACGCCAGCCCGGTCGCCGACGGCGTGAGGTGCCGCTGGAGGTACAGGCCCAGGACGAAGACGAGGCCGTAGAAGCCGACGTTGACGAGCAGGCCGCCGAGCATCGCCGCCCGCACCGGCCGTACCCGGAACACCGGTGCCAGCGCGGCGTCCCGCGTCGCCCGCCGACCGAACACCACCGCCGCCGGTACGCCGGCCGCGACGAGCGCGAGTACGAGGGGATCGGTGCCGCCGCGGGTGCCCGCCTCGATCGTGCCGGCGGCCAGGCAGGTCAGCGCCACCACCGCCGCCACCTGCCCGTACGGGTCGAGCCGGGTCGCGGAGCGCGGCGACGGCCGGGCGTACCGGGCGACGAGCCAGCCGCCGACCGCGCCGACCGGGACCGTGCACAGGAACACCGAACGCCAGCCGAACGCGTCGGTGAGCAGGCCGCCGAGTACCGGACCGCCGGCGAGGGTGGTGCTGGCGCCGGCCGCCCACAGCGCCACGGCGCGGGCCCGCTCCCGCGGCTCCGGGTACGCGTGGTGCAGCAGGCTCAGCGCGCAGCCGCCGAGCAGCGCGCCGCCGACCCCCTGCGCGGCGCGGCCGGCGATCAGCGGGCCGAGCCCGGGTGCGAGCGCGCAGCCGAGCGACGCCGCGGCGAACACCGCGAACCCGGCCAGTACCATCCGCCGCGCCCCGTACCGGTCGCCGAGGGCGCCCGCGGTCAGCATCAGCGCCGCGAACACCACCGTGTACGCGTCGACCACCCACTGCCCGCCCGGTACGCCGCCGCCGAGTTCGGCGGTGATCGGGCGGACCGCCACGTTCACCACGCTCACGTCGAGCTGGATCACGCCGAACGCCATGCTCGCGGCGACGAGTACCGGCCAGCGGCGCTCGCCGCCGTGCCGCCGGGACACCTGACTGGCCGGTACGGTCGTGGTCATGCCGGCGACCCTAGGGCCGCAACGGTTCGGCGCCGGCCGAACGGACGCCCACCGTACGGGAATGCGGTGTTCCGCATGGTGGGCCGTGGTTACCGTCGCCGGATGGACATCGAAGAGGCGCAACGGTTCGCGGCCGACTGGGAAGCCCGCTGGAACTCCCACGATCTGGACCGCGTACTGGAGCACTACGCCGACGACGTGGTCTTCCGCTCGCCGTACGCGGTGGCCGTGATCGGTACCGACACCGTGCGCGGCAAGGCCGCCCTCCGCGAGTACTGGACGGAGGGGTTGAGGCGGTTGTCGGACCTGCGGTTCACCGTGCAGAGCGTGCAGGTCTGCCTGGACACCGTGGTCATCAACTACCGCAACCAGACCGGCCAGCTCGTCAGCGAGGTACTGACGCTGCGCGACGGTGCCGTGGTGAGCGGTTTCGGCGCGTATTCGTAGCCGACGGACGCTCCGGTCCTGTCCCGGTCTGACCGGGTTGTCCGCGACCTGAATGTCCGTGCCCGGGCCGGGACTGGCACGATGGATCCGCTGCCGGGAGGGGGCGGATCATGGTGTGGGTCGGTGCGACGGCATCCGGGATCGCCAACGCGGTGCGCCGGGGGGACGCGACCGCCGGCGAGGTGGTCGACGCGCACCTGCGCGCGCTCGCCCCGGCCGACGACCGGCTGCGCGCGTTCCGCGAGGTGCGCACGGTGCCCGCGCTCGGCGAGGCCGGCATCGTCGACGACCTGCCCGACCTGGGTGGTCTCGCGCTCGCCGGCGTACCGGTCGCGGTCAAGGAGAACACCCCGATCGCCGGCGAGACCCGCTGGTACGGTTCGGCCGCGGCCAGCCTGCCGCCCGCCGAAGCCGACCACGAGGTCGTACGGCGGCTCCGCGGTGCCGGCGCCGTCGTGCTCGGGAGTACGCGGATGCCGGAGTTGGGGCTGTTCGCGGTGACCGACGACGGGACCGGCATCACCCGTAACCCGTGGGACGAGGAGCGTACGCCGGGCGGGTCGTCCGGCGGGTCGGCCGCCGCCGTCGCCGCCGGCATGGTGCCGCTGGCGCACGGCAACGACGGTCTCGGCTCGCTGCGCATCCCGGCCGCCTGCTGCGGGCTGCTCGGCTTCAAGCCCGGTCACGGCGTGGTGCCGGCCGACATCGGCGAGACCGACTGGTTCGGCATGGTGGAGAACGGCGTGCTCGCCACCACCGTCGACGACGCCGCGCTCGGCTTCGCGGTGCTCGCCGACCAGGTCGGCCGCCGGTACACGACGCCGCCGCGGCTGTCGGTCGCCGTCTCCCTGCGCAGCCCGGTCGCCGGCGTCTTCCCCGACACCGCCGTACGGGACGCGGTCGGCCGGGTCGCCCGGCTGCTCGTCGGCGCCGGCCACGACGCGCGCCGCGCCGACCCGCGGTACCCGGTGGGTCTGGTGAAGGCGACGCTCGCCCGCTGGTTCGCCGGGGCGTACGCGGACGCGGCGCCGTTCGAGCGGGCCGAGTTGCAGCGGCGGACCCGGTGGCACGCCGCGATCGGTTCCGTCGCGTTCGGCCGCGGCATGGTCCGCGAGCAGGACGCGACCCGGTGGTACGACGAGTGTCTCGGCTTCTTCGAGCGGCACGACCTGCTGCTCACCCCGGTACTCGCCGGCCCGCCGCCGCCCGCCCGCCGCTGGTCCGAGCGCGGCTGGCTGGCCAACGTCATCACCTCGACGCGGTACGCGCCGTACGCCGCGCCGTGGAACGTGGCGGGGTTGCCGGCGCTGACCGTACCGGCGGGGACGCGGCCGGACGGGCTGCCCGCCGCCGTGCAGCTGGTGGCGCCGCCGGGCGGCGAGTGGCTGCTGCTCGCCGTCGCCGCCCAGATCGAGGCCGCCGCCCCGTGGCCGCGGCACGCCCCCGGCTGGCCCCTCGACCCCGCCTGACCGTACTGCCGGCCGGCGCCGCGGACAGGTCGCCGGAGGTGCCGACCCGGTCGCCGGTACGCCGAACCCGGCACCCACGCGGGCACCGGGTTCGGCTCAACCACAACGGATTCGGGTGCCGGCCCCGTGGCCGGCGGGACGGCGGTCAGCTGAAGGGCTTGGTCACCATCAGCACGATGATCGCGATGAACAGCAGCGCGACGAGGCCGCCGATGGCGCTGACCCGGGCACGTACGGAACTGAGGCGGGCGTGCTCGGCCAGCTCGGACGCGGTCGCGCTGACCGTCTCCTCCGGCTCGTCGCCCTTCGCCGGCTTCGGCGCGTCCGGTACGCCGGCGGTCAGCAGCTTCGCCGCCCGCCGCAGGTCCGGTACGAGGACGGCGAGCACGAGGACCAGGGCGATCACGTACAGCGTCATGGAGATCGTGATCCAGGGGTCACCGAGGCTGAACCGGTTGCTCTTGCTGCCGGCCACGCCGAAGCCGAGCAGGAACACCACGATCGAGGCGAGCCCGTAGACGGTGGTCTGGCGGGCGGCGTCGCCGACGGCGGACGCGTCCCGCTTGCGGATCGAGCGCATCGCCGTCATCGGGATCATCGCCAGCGGCCCGATCAGGAAGATCGCCAGAAGCACGTGCAAGGTCAGCAGCAGCGTGAACATGGCATAGAGCGTACGTGCCCGACATCGCGGACGGGTGCGCCGGACGGCAGCGGCGGGGCGTGTTAGCGAACCGCTAGCGGCGGGTCGGGCGCCGTTAGGGATCCGTCAGCGGATCTGGCCGCCGCCCGGCGCCGGCGGAACCGTGGGATCCGTGTTGGACATCCTCTTCATCGCGCTGACCGTCGCGTTCTTCGGTCTCCTCGCGCTCGTGGCCAAGGGGGTCGAACGGCTGTGAAGGCTGAGGACCTCGTCGGCCTCGTCATCGTGGTCGCGCTGATCGGTTTCCTGGTCCGCGCCCTCCTCTTCCCGGAGAAGTAACCCCCCATGAATCCCACCCTCGCGGCGGTGCTCTCGGTGGGGCTGCTGGTCGCGGCCCTCGTCGTCGTGCACCGACCCCTCGGTTCCTACCTGGCCCGGGTGTACTCGGGCACCACCCACCTCAGAGTCGAGAGGCTGCTGTACCGGCTGTCCGGTGTGGACGGTGACGGCGAGCAGCGCTGGCCGGCGTACCTGCGCAGCGTGCTGGCGTTCTCGGCGGTCTCCGTCCTCCTGCTGTACGGGCTCCAGCGCGTGCAGCACTGGCTGCCGCTGTCGCTCGGTCGGCAGAACGTCGCACCGGACATGTCCTGGAACACGGCCGCCAGCTTCGTCACGAACACCAACTGGCAGTCGTACTCGGGCGAGCAGGTGATGGGTCACCTGGTCCAGATGGCCGGCCTGGCGGTGCAGAACTTCGTGTCGGCGGCGGTCGGCCTGGCCGTGGCGGTCGCGCTGATCCGCGGACTGGCGCGCAGCCGTACCGACCGGCTCGGCAACTTCTGGGTCGACCTCACGCGCGGCTCGCTGCGGGTGCTGCTGCCGCTGGCGTTCGTGGCGGCGGTCGTACTGGTCGGCTTCGGCGCGGTGCAGAACTTCACGCACGGGTTCGACGCGCACACCGTGCAGGGCGCGACCCAGCACATCCCGGGCGGGCCGGTGGCGAGCCAGGAGTCCATCAAGGAACTCGGCACCAACGGCGGCGGCTTCTACAACGCCAACTCGGCGCACCCGTTCGAGAACCCGACCTCGTTCACGAACCTGTTCGAGGTGTTCCTGATCCTGCTCATCCCGTTCTCCCTGCCGTACGCGTTCGGCCGGATGGTCGGCGACCGGCGCCAGGGGTACGCGGTGGTGGCGGCGATGGCGGTCATCTGCCTGGGCGCGGTCGTCGCGTCCGGTGTGGTGGAGGCGCACCATCCGGGTGCGGCCCCGACCGCGGCCGGCGCGTCGATGGAGGGCAAGGAGACCCGCTTCGGCGTCCTCGCCTCGTCCCTGTTCTCCGTCGGTACGACGATGACGTCGACGGGTGCGGTGGACTCGTGGCACGACTCGTACACGGCGCTGGGTGGCGGGGTCACGCTGTTCGACATGCACCTGGGCGAGGTCACGCCCGGTGGCGTCGGATCCGGCCTGTACGGCGCGCTCGTGCTCGCCGTCCTCGCCGTGTTCCTCGCCGGGCTGATGGTCGGCCGGACCCCGGAGTACCTGGGGAAGCGGATCGGCGCGCGGGAGATGAAGCTCGTCGGGCTGTACATCCTCGTCATGCCGGCGACGGTGCTGGTGTTCACCGGCATCGCGGTCGTCACGAAAATGGGCACCTCGTCGATCCTCAACCCGGGACCGCACGGCCTCTCCGAGATCCTGTACGCGTACACGTCGGCGGCGAACAACAACGGCTCGGCGTTCGGCGGCCTGTCCGCGAACACCATGTTCTACAACGTGACGACCGGGCTGTCCGTCCTCATCGGACGGTTCGTGCCGATCGTGTTCGTCCTGGCGCTCGCCGGTTCGTTGGCGAAGCAGCAGAAGGTCCCGGCGTCGGCGGGCACCATGCCGACCCACACGCCGCTGTTCACCGTGCTGTTCGTCGGCGTGATCCTGATCGTCGCCGGCCTCACGTTCCTGCCGGCACTGGCGCTCGGCCCGCTCGCCGAGGGGCTGGCATGAGTACGGACCCGAGCGTCGCCGGGCGACGCGCACCGGTACCCGGTGACCGGCGCGGGACGGGCCCGGTCGACACCAAGGAGAACGAGTCGATGTCTACAGTGGACGTTCACAGTGGACGGTCCACATCGGACGGTCCGGCCACCCCGGGCGGACCGCACGGACCCCGCCGTACGACGGGAAGGGCCGGCGGGTTGCTGGATCCGGCGACGCTGGCGCGCTCGCTGCCGGCGGCGCTGGCGAAGCTCGACCCGCGGCACATGGTCCGCAACCCGGTCATGTTCGTGGTGGAGGTCGGTTCGGTCGTCACGACCGTACTGGCGGTCGTCGACCCGTCCGTGTTCGCCTGGGTGATCGCCGTCTGGCTGTGGATCACCGCCATCTTCGCGAACCTGGCGGAGGCGGTGGCGGAGAGCCGAGGCAAGGCGCAGGCGGACTCGCTGCGCCGGGCCCGTACGGACGTGACGGCGCGGCTGCTGGTGGACGACACCGCCGGCGAGCGGGCCGTACCGGGTACCGAGCTGACGGTCGGGGACCGGGTCGTCTGCGAGGCCGGGGACACGATCCCGGGCGACGGCGAGGTGGTCGAGGGCGTCGCGAGCGTCGACGAGTCGGCCATCACCGGCGAGTCCGCACCGGTGATCCGGGAGGCCGGCGGCGACCGGTCGGCGGTGACCGGCGGCACCCGCGTCCTGTCCGACCGGATCGTCGTACGGATCACGACGAGGCCCGGGGAAACGTTCCTGGACAAGATGATCGGCCTCGTCGAGGGCGCGTCCCGGCAGAAGACGCCGAACGAGATCGCGCTGAACATCCTGCTCGCCGGACTCACGATCGTGTTCCTGCTGACGATCGCGGCGTTGCAGCCGATGGCGGTCTACTCGCACGCCCGGCAGTCCGTCATCGTGCTGTGCGCGCTGCTGGTCTGCCTCATCCCGACCACGATCGGCGCACTGTTGAGCGCGATCGGCATCGCCGGGATGGACCGCCTGGTGCAGCGCAACGTCCTCGCGCTGTCCGGCCGGGCGGTCGAGGCGGCCGGCGACGTGTCCACGCTGCTGCTGGACAAGACCGGCACGATCACCATGGGCGCCCGGCAGGCGTCGGAGTTCGTCCCGGTCGGCGGCTGCGACCCCGAGCGGCTAGCGTCCGCCGCGCAGCTCGCCAGCCTCGCCGACGAGACCCCCGAGGGCCGCTCCGTCGTCGTGTACGCCAAGGAGAGGTACGGGCTGCGCGGGCGCGAGGTCACCGACGCGCACTTCGTACCGTTCTCGGCGGAGACCCGGATGTCGGGCGTCGACCTGCCCGACGGCACCCAGGTACGCAAGGGTGCCGCGGCCGCGGTCATGCACTGGGTACGGCAGGGCGGCGGCGAGGTGCCCGACGGTACGTCGGCGGCGGTGGACGCGGTGTCCGGCACCGGCGGTACGCCACTGCTGGTGGCGACGCGGCCGGCGGGCGGCACAGCCGAGGTGCAGGGCGTCATCCACCTCAAGGACGTCGTCAAGGAGGGCATGGCCGACCGCTTCGGCGAGCTGCGCCGGATGGGCATCCGTACCGTGATGATCACCGGTGACAACCCGCTGACCGCGGCGGCCATCGCCGAGGAGGCCGGCGTCGACGACTACCTCGCCGAGGCGAAGCCGGAGGACAAGCTCGCCCTGATCCGCAAGGAACAGGAGGGCGGCCACCTCGTCGCCATGACCGGCGACGGTACGAACGACGCGCCCGCGCTGGCGCAGGCGGACGTCGGCGTGGCCATGAACACCGGGACCATGGCGGCGAAGGAGGCCGGCAACATGGTCGACCTCGACTCCAACCCGACGAAGCTCATCGAGATCGTGGAGATCGGCAAGCAGCTGCTGATCACCCGGGGCGCGCTGACCACCTTCTCGGTGGCCAACGACGTGGCGAAGTACTTCGCGATCATCCCGGCCATGTTCGCCTCGGTGTTCCCGGGCCTGGACCGGCTCAACGTCATGCAGCTGCACAGTTCCACGTCGGCCATCGCGTCGGCGGTCATCTTCAACGCGATCATCATCGTGCTGCTGGTACCGCTGGCGATGCGGGGCGTGAAGTACCGGGCGCGGTCGGCGGCCTCGCTGCTGCGCCGCAACGTCCTGATCTACGGGCTGGGCGGCATCGTCGTCCCGTTCGTCGGCATCAAGCTCATCGACCTGCTCGTCTCGCACATCCCGGGATTGGGGTGACCATCGTGCGTACCGGATGGATCCGCCAGCATGTGGCGGCGCTTCGGATCCTGGTCGTGCTGACCGTGATCCTCGGCCTCGGGTACCCGGTGGCCACGTGGGCGGTCGGCCAGGTGCTGTTCCGGAACCACGCGCAGGGCTCGCCCGTCGAGTCCGACGGCCGGGTCGTCGGCTCCCGCCTGATCGGGCAGAACTTCACCGGCGCGGCGTGGTTCCACCCGCGCGCCTCCCTCGCCGGCGCGAAGGGGTACGCGGCCGGCGGTGACGGCGCCGACGGCAGCGGCGGCTCCAACCTCGGGCCGTCCAACCCCGAGCTGGTCAAGGCGATCCGGGCCCGCCGGGCCGCCGTGGCCAGGGAGAACGGCGTCGCCCCGACCCAGGTACCGCCGGACGCGGTGACGGCGTCGGCGTCCGGGCTCGACCCGGACATCTCCCCGGAGTACGCCGCGATCCAGGTCAACCGGGTCGCGAAGGCCCGGAACGTGCCGGCGGCGGACGTACGCCGGCTGGTCGAGCGGTACACGTACGGGCGGCAGCTCGGGGTGCTCGGCGACCCGCACGTCAACGTACTGGAGCTGAACCTCGCCGTGGCGAAGCTCGGGTGACGCGGCCCCGGCGGTGTGCCGTGACCACGTGTCGCGCCACACCGCCGGTACGGGTGCCGGGCCGGGAACGGGAAGACAGGGCACGATGGACGACGTGGCACGCGGACGGCTGCGGATCTACCTGGGCATGGCGCCCGGCGTCGGCAAGACGTACGCCATGCTCTCCGAGGGGCAGCGCGGCCTGGCCCGCGGCAAGGACGTGGTGGTCGGCGTCGTCGAGACGCACGGCCGGGCGGCCACCGCGAAGCTCCTCGACGGGTTCGAGGTGGTGCCGCGCCGGACCCTCGTGTACCGGGGCGCGGAGTTCACCGAGATGGACCTGGACGCGGTGCTCGCCCGGCGCCCGCAGCTGGCGCTGGTCGACGAGCTGGCGCACAGCAACGTCCCCGGCAGCCGGCACGCGAAGCGCTGGGAGGACGTCGAGGAACTGCTCGCCGCCGGCATCGACGTCATCACCACCGTCAACATCCAGCACCTCGAATCCCTGAACGACGTCATCGAGCGGATCACCGGCGTCGTCCAGCAGGAACGCATCCCCGACGAGGTCGTACGCCGGGCCGAGGCCATCGAACTGGTGGACATGTCCCCCGAGGCGCTGCGGCGCCGGATGGCGCACGGCAACGTGTACCCGTCGGACCGGATCGACGCCGCCCTCGCCCACTACTTCCGCCCCGGAAACCTGATCGCACTGCGCGAACTGGCGCTGCTGTGGGTCGCCGGCCGCGTCGACGAGGCGCTCCAGCGGTACCGGCACGAGCACAGCATCGACACCCCGTGGGAGACCACCGAACGCATCGTCGTCGGGCTGACCGGCGGACCCGAGGGCGACACCCTGATCCGGCGCGGCGCCCGGATCGCGGCCCGGGTCGGCGGCGGCGAACTGCTCGCCGTACATGTGACCCGGTCGGACGGGCTGTCCGGGGCCAGCCCGAAGCAGCTCGCCCGGCAGCGGCTCCTGGTCGAACAGCTCGGCGGCGGGTTCCACCAGGTCGTCGGCGACGATCCGGCGACCGCCATGCTGGACTTCGCCCGCGCCGAGAACGCCACCCAGGTCGTCGTCGGCGCCAGCCGCCGCGGCCGGCTCACCACGTTCCTCACCGGGGAGGGCGTCTCCGCCCGGGTGGTCCGCGAGTCCGGACCGATCGACGTGCACATCGTCACGCACGAGAAGGCCGGCCGGCGCGGCGGTCCCGCGCTGCCCGCCATGTCCGGCGGCCTCACCGTCGCCCGGCAGCTCCGCGCCTCCATCGCCGGAGTCGTACTGCTGGTGGCGCTCACCGCGGTACTCGTACCGCTGAAGGGGCCGCTCAACCTCACCACCGAACTCCTGCTGTACCTGGTGGCCGTGGTCGCGATCGCCCTGATGGGCGGGATGTGGCCGGCACTCGGCGCCGCGGTCGTCGGCACCCTGCTGGCGAACTTCTTCTTCACCCCACCGCTGCACACGCTGACCATCAACGAACGCAACAACATCATCGCGCTCGGCGTGTTCCTCGCGGTCGCGGTGATGGTGAGCCTCGCCGTGCACCGCGCCGCGGAACGTACCCGGCGGGCGGCGCGCGCGGCGGCCGAGGCGCAGACCCTCGCCCGACTCGCCGGCAGCGTACTGCGGGGCGATCACGGGCTGCCGGCGCTGCTGGACCAGATCCGCGAGACGTTCGCGCTGTCCGGGGTGGCGCTCACCGAACGCGACGCCGACGGCGGCTGGCACACCGTACGGTCGACCGGCGAGGTGCCGGACAACCCGGAGGTCCGCGTCCAGGTCGGGGAACGCTTCCTGCTCGTCGGCGCCGGCCGCCTGCTCCCCGCCTCCGACCGCCGCGTACTCGACGCCTTCGCGGTGCACGCCGCCGCCGCCCTCGAACGCGGCCGCCTCGCCGAACGCGCCGCCGAGGCCACCGGGCTCGCCGCCACCGACCGGCTGCGTACCGCGCTGCTCCGGGCCGTCGGGCACGACCTGCGCTCCCCGCTCGCCTCCGCCAAGGCCGCCGTGTCCAGCCTGCGCGGGCACGACGTCGCGTGGAGCGAGGAGGAACGCGACGAACTGCTCGCCACCGCCGACGAATCCCTCGACCGGCTGCACCGCCTCGTCGACAACCTGCTCGACATGAGCCGACTCCAGGCCGGCGTACTGTCCGTCGCGCCCGCCGCCACCGGCGTCGACGAGATCGCCGTACGCGCCGTCGACTCGCTCGGCCCGCTCGCCGCCCACGTCGACGTACGGATCCCCGACGCGCTGCCCGCCGCCCTCGCCGACCCCGTACTCGCCGAACGGGTCGTCGCCAACCTCGTCGGCAACGCCGTCAAGCACAGCCCGCGCGACCGCCCGCCGCTCGTCACCGCCAGCTGCCTCGGCGAAGCCCTCCAGCTGCGCGTCGTCGACCACGGCCCCGGCGTACCACCGGCCGAATGGGACCGGATCTTCACACCGTTCCAGCGGCTCGGCGACCGCGGCACCGGAGTCGGCCTCGGCCTCGCCCTGTCCCGCGGACTCGCCGAAGCCATGGATGGCACCCTGGTACCGGAAGAAACCCCCGGCGGCGGGCTCACCATGGTGTTCACCCTGCCGGCGGTCGCACCCGGCCGGGTTCCCGGGCCCTACCCGTCGGACCCGTTGAGCTAGAAGGCGGACATGCGGGTACTGGTGGTCGACGACGAGCCGCAGATCGTCCGCGCCCTGCGGATCAACCTCACCGCACGCGGGTACGAGGTGGCCGTCGCGCCGGACGGGCGGACCGCGCTCACCGTCGCCGCGCGTACCCGGCCCGACCTGGTCGTACTCGACCTCGGACTCCCCGACATGGAAGGCACCGACGTACTCGCCGGGCTGCGCGGCTGGACCGACGCACCCGTCATCGTGCTGTCCGGGCGCACCGACTCCCTCGACAAGGTCGAAGCCCTCGACGCCGGCGCCGACGACTACGTGACCAAACCGTTCGGCATGGACGAGCTGCTCGCCCGGATGCGCGCCGTCACCCGCCGCTCCGCCCCCGCCACCGCCGAACCCCGCATCCCGATCGGCGAGTACGTCGTCGACCTCGCCGCCCGCCGCGTCGTCGCCGCCGACGAGTCCACATCGGACGGACGACCCGTCGACCTGCGCCTCACCCCCACCGAATGGCGCATGCTCGAAGTCCTCATCCGCCACCCCGGCCAGCTCGTCACCAAACGCACCCTCCTCGCCGAAGTCTGGGGCCCCGGCTACGAACGCGAGGACAACTACCTCCGGCTGTACATGACGCAGCTGCGGCGCAAGCTCGAACCCGACCCGCACCATCCGAGGCATCTGCTGACCGAACCCGGCATGGGCTACCGCTTCCAACCTTGAGGGTTTTGGTCGCGCGGCGGCCCCGTTCGCCCGCTCGCGGCGCCGATCCCAGGCTTGTGTGCTGACGCACACGGCGCCTGTGCTCGGCTTGCGAGCGAACGAACGGGGCTCGCCGCGCTCCTGTCCCCACACATCACCGTTACCGCTTTTCTGGCACGGGGCGCCGATCCGCGGCTTGTGTGCTGACGCACATGGCGCCTGTGCTCGGCTTGCGAGCGAACGAACGGGGCTCGCCGCGCTCCTGTCCCCACACATCACCGTTACTGCTTCCTGGCACGGGGCGCCGATCCGCTTCATGACCCCTGCCACTCCTTCTGGTACGGGGTGGGCGGGGCGGCGAGAATCGTTGGGGTGACACGGTATGTGGGGCCTGCGGGGTACGAGTTCGACGACGCCGTCGGGCGGGTGGACCGGGACGCACTGTGGGCGTTCCTGTCGACGGAGGCGTACTGGGGGCGGACCCGGACGCGGGCGGTGGTGGACGGTCAGGTCGACGGGTCGTGGCGGGTCGTCGGGGCGTACGAGACGGCGTCGGGGCGGATGGTCGGGTTCGCGCGGGCGTTGTCCGACGGCGTGTCCCTGGCGTACCTGGCGGACGTGTACGTGCTGGCCGAGTGTCGCGGGCGCGGGCTCGGGGTGGGGCTGGTCGACGCGATGATCGAGCGGGGTCCGGGCGCGCACCTGCGCTGGATGCTGCACACCGACGACGCGCACGGCCTGTACCGCCGGTTCGGCTTCGCTGAGCCGGATTCCCGCTACCTCGAACGGCCGAAGAACTACCGCGAGTAGGACCAGGCCGTCATCTGTCCATTGTGGAACGGCATGACGAGGTGGAACGGTACCGGATCGGCGTCGAACACCATCGGCAGGAAGAGGCTGTCGCTGGGCCACATCGGCACCGGGTCGGCGGGCGGCCGCGCCGGGTCGACCGGCAACCGGTCCAGCGGTACCCATTCGAGGGTGCCCTCGTCGTTGCCGGCGTGCGGATCGCCGTGCCAGCGCGGGATCCGGAACAGGAAGCCGAACCAGTCCTCGCCGCCCTTGCCGAAGCCGGGCCAGGAGATCGTGCCGCGCAGCGACATCTCGTCGACCACGAGGCCCGACTCCTCGCGGATCTCGCGCCGCATCCCGGCCGCGACGTCCTCGTCCGGTTCGAGCTTGCCGCCGAGACCGTTGTAGTACCCGCGGTGCACGTCGTCGGGGCGCTTGTTGCGGTGGATCATCAGCACCCGGCGTCCGTCCGTGACGTACCCGAGGGTGGCGAGGATGGGGCGCAGCACGCGGAGGATTCTGCCACGGCGCCCCGGCGCGTCCGGATCGCCGTGCCCCATGCTGGGACCGCCCCCGCCCGCCGCCGGCCCCGCCCGCCGCGCCTGCGACGATGCGGACGTGTCAGACAAGACCGTACTGGTCGGCCACGACGAGGTGGCCGCCGCCGCAGCGGAGATGGCCGGCGTCCTGCGTACCACTCCGCTCCAGCCGGTCCGCCCGCTCGCCGAGGCCATCGGCGGCCCGGCGTACCTGAAGTGCGAGCAGTTGCAGCACGGCGGCTCGTTCAAGGTACGCGGCGCGCTGTGCCGGATCGCCCGCCTGACGCCGGCCGAGCGGGCTCGCGGTGTGGTCGCGGCCAGCGCCGGCAACCACGCGCAGGGCGTCGCCCTCGCCGCCGAACGCCTCGGCGCCCGCGCCACCGTCTTCATGCCGGCCGGCGCGCCGCTGCCGAAGGTCGCCGCCACCCAGGGGTACGGCGCCACCGTCGAACTCGTCGGCGCCACGGTCGAGGACGCGCTCACCGCCGCCCGGGCGTACGCGGAACGGACCGGCGCGGTGTTCGTGCACCCGTTCGACCATCCGGACGTGATCGCCGGGCAGGGCACGATCGGCCTGGAGATCCTCGCCCAGTACCCGGAGGTGCGCACGATCCTCGTCGCGGTCGGCGGCGGCGGGCTGCTGTCCGGGGTGGCCGCGGCGGTCAAGCCGGTCCGGCCGGACGTCAAGGTGTTCGGGGTGCAGGCCGCGGGCGCCGCCGCGTACCCGCCGTCGCTGGCCGCCGGCACTCCCGTCAGCCTCGACCGGTACGCCACGATCGCCGACGGCATCGCGGTCGGCCGCCCCGGCGACCTCACGTTCCAGCACGTCCGGACGTACGCCGACGGCGTGGTCACGGTGTCCGACGAGGACATCTCCCGGACCCTGCTGCTGTTGCTCGAACGCAGCAAGATCGTCGCCGAGCCGGCCGGCGCCGCCGGGGTCGCCGCGCTCCAGGCGTTCCCGCACGGCTTCGAGCCGCCCGTCGTCGCGGTGCTGTCCGGTGGCAACATCGACCCGCTGCTGCTCGTCAAGCAGATCGAGTACGGGCTCACCGCCGCCGGCCGGTACCTGCGGTTCACCGTGCTGTTCCCGGACCGGCCCGGCGTCCTCGCCTCGATGCTCGACATCGTCGCCGCGCAGCGCGCCAACATCCTCGACGTACTGCACCAGCGGCGCGACCCGCGGCTCGCGCTCGGCGAGGTCGCCGTCGACTTCTCCGTCGAGACGCGCGGCCCCGACCACGCCCGCGACCTGCTCGCCACGCTGCGGTCCGCCGGCTACCGCATCACCACCACCCGCGGCCCCGCCACCTGACCCGCCCCACGCCCCGCCGCCGTCCGATACACCGCGCGCCCGAATCGGTCGCCTCACCCGCCGCCGCCGTCGTCGTCGTCCGGATCCCGGGTACACCGCGCCCCCGGAACCGGCCGCCGCTGATCCGGCTCATGCCTGGCTGTCGTCGGGATCGGGGCCTGTGTACACGGCGCGCGGCCGGAACCGGAACCGGTGCCGGTACTCCTCGACCGTGTGCCCGATCAGCCCCGCCACCCGGCCGAGCGTGAACACCGCCTCCGCGGTTCCCGGAGCGAGCCGGAACTCGGCCGCGAGTACGCCCAGGGCCAGGTCGCTGGTGGGAGCCGGGCCGCCGTGCCGGCCGACGACCTCGACCAGTTCGTCGAGCAGCCCGCCCAGCGGCGGTCCGCCGGCCGCGTCGGTGACCAGCCGCAGCAGCGCCACCGCGCGCGGATCGGTCCCGGTGTACACCGCGTGCCCGAAGCCCGGAACCGACTCGCCGGCGGCCAACCGTTCGCCGACCAGTTCGGCGACGCCGCGGCCACCGGGTGCGAGGTCGGTGAGTACCGACTCGACGGCGCCGACGACCCCGCCGTGCAGCGCGCCGCCCAGCGTGGCCAGCCCCGCCAGCACCGCCAGGTACGGGTCGGCCCGGACCGACGCGGCGACCCGGGTGGCCAGCGCCGACGCGGCAAGTTCGTGGTCGGCGGACAGCACGAGCGCGGCGTCGAACGCGCGCAGCTCCGGCACCGTCGGCGCCCGGTCCGTACTCGCCGCCCACAGCCGCGCCGCCACCGTCCCGTCGTGCGGCGCGGCCCGGCGCGGCAGCGTGTCGACGAGCGCGGCGATGAGCGCCCGCCCGGTCGCGGCCACCGCCGCGGGCCGCCTGTCGTACCGGAGCGGGTCGGTGGCGGCGACGGCCGCGGCGGTCACCCGGAACCGGTCCGCCGGCCGTACCGCCGCGGGCAGTCCGGTCTGCGCGGCGCGGCCGGCGATCAGCGCCTCCGTCGAGGCCGTCCACTCGGGCGCCGTGTCCGGCAGCGTGCCGGTCCACAGCAGCTCCGCGACCTGCTCGAACCCGGCGCTGCCGGCGAGCCGGGTCGCGTCGCGGCCCCGGTAGTACAGGGCGCCGGCGGGGTCGAGCAGGGACAGTTCGGTGTCGAGGACGACGTCCAGCGCGCCCGCCCGACCGCCGCGCCGGGCCCGCGCCGCCAGCCGCTGCACCTCCGCCCGGTCGAACCTTGACGTACGCGGATCGGCGCCGGGATGCCGGGTGAGCTGCCCCCGGCTGACGTACGCGTACACGGTGGCGGGTTTGACGCCGAGCAGCTGCGCCGTCTGCGCGGTGCTCAGCCAACGGGACTGGTCGGCCATCGGGCGATCATATGTTGATGCGATCAATATTGACAATGTGCCCGCGCCGGACGGAGCCTGACAGGCATGACCGTCGACCTGGCCCGCCGCTTCTCGTACGGGGAGCAGGAGTTCGCGACCTCGCCGCTCTACCAGCGGCTCTCCGGCATCGTCGCCGCCGACGACCGGCTGCTCGCGATCGCGGCGCACTGCCGCGCCGGCCAGCAGCCCACCAACCTCGTCTTCGCCGCCGTCCACTACCTGCTGCTCGGCGCCGACGACGCCCCCGGCCTCGCCGGCTGGTACCCGTCGCTCGGCGGCACCCGTACCCCGGACGACCCGGCGCTGACGGGCGAGTTCACCGACTTCTGCCTGGCGTACCGGGAGGAGTTGACGGCGCTGGTCGCGCGCCGGCTGGTGCAGACGAACGTGGTGAAGCGCTCCGCCGCGCTGCGCGTCGGGCTCGCCGCGATCGACGAACCGGGCCCGGTCACGCTGCTGGAGGTCGGCGCCAGCGGGGGCATCCACCTGGCCTTCGACGCGTACCGCTGCCGCATCGGCGACACCGACCTCGGCCCCGCCGACTCACCCGTGGTGATCACGACGGAGTGGCGCTCGACGCGTCCGGTGCCGACCCGCATCCCGCTCGTCGGCGACCGGCTCGGCGTCGACCTCAACCCGATCGACCTAGCCGACGAGACCGAGCGCCGCTGGCTGCGCGCCCTCGTCTGGCCCGAGAACCTCCCGCAGTACGGGCTGCTCACCGCGGCCACCGCCGTGGTCGCCGACCGCCGCCCGCGGATCGTGGCCGGCGACGCCGTCACCGTCCTGCCCACCCTCGATGCCGTACTGCCCACCGACCGTCCGCTGGTGGTGTGGCACGCCGCCACCCGCGCACACGTACCGGCCGAGCGCCGCGCCGCGTTCGACGCCGCGGTGCAGGCGCTCGGCCGGCGCCGCCCCCTGTACACCGTGTCCCTCGAAACCCCCGAGGACGCGGCTGACTGGCATGCCCGACACGGCCTGTGCTACGCGCTCGAACTGCGCGCCAGCGGAGCCCCCGCCCGCCGGATCGCCGCCGTGGACGGACACGCCAACTGGATCGAACCGCTCTGACTCAGACCGGCCGGTACGAGTAGCTGTCCTCGTTCGGCATCAGCAGCCAGAGCAGCGCGTACACGAGGACCTGGCTGCCGGGCAGGATGACCGACACGACGAACAGCAGCCGGACCAGGCCGACGGACAGACCGAACCGCCGGGCCAGACCCGCGCAGACCCCGGCGATCATGCGCCCTTCGCGCGGACGACTCAGCGCCATCGAAACGTCACCCCTCACCGTCCCCGGCACGCCCTCGGCGCCGGTCGACACGTCCCACGCTACGGAGCGCGCCGGCCCGGGACATCCGCTCCGGGACCGATCCGCGTACCCCCGGCCCCTACGTGCCCTCACCGGGCCGACTCAGGGCACGACCCCGGATCCGACGCCCCCGTACCCAGCGCCGCAACCCCCGGACCAGCGACGAGACGGCCGTGGATCCGACGGCGGAGAGGGCCCGGACCCCGTGCCGCGCCGGTCTCGCACCCCGCGCGGTGAGGGCCTCGGCCTAGCGCCGTTACGGCCCCGGACCCCGCGCCGCAACGGCCCCGGCCCCAGCGCCGTGACGGTCTCGGCCCAGCGACGAGACGGCCCCGGGCAAGCGACGAGACGGCCGTGGCCCGGCGGCGAAGAAGGTCCGGACACGACGACGCCCGCCCGCGGTGGTCGCGGACGGGCGTCGGAACGCCGGACTCAGCCCTGGAACGGCTCGAAGTCGACGATCGTCACGCTGATCTCGGCACCGCTCGGCGCCGTGTAGCTGACCGTGTCGCCGGCCTTGTGCTTCAGGATCGCCTGGCCGAGCGCGGACTCCGGGCTGTACACGGTGAGGTCCGTGGTCGCGGCGATCTCCCGCGAACCGAGCAGGAACTTCTCCGTGTCGTTCGGGTCGCCGTCGAACTGGATCGTCACGACCGTGCCCGGCGCGATCACCGTACTCTTCGGCGCCTCGCCGACGCGCGCCCCGCGCAGCAGTTCCTGCAGGTAGAGGATGCGGCCCTCCATCTTGCCCTGCTCCTCGCGGGCGGCGTGGTATCCGCCGTTCTCGCGCAGATCGCCCTCTTCGCGGCGCTCGTTGATCTCGGCGGCGATCTCGGGCCGCTTGGCGATGAGCTCGTCAAGCTCGCCCTTGAGCCGGTCATGGGCGTCCTGGGACAGCCAGGTCACAGGTGCCTCGCGGTCGGTCGTCGACACGTGGGTACTCCTTCGTTGCGATCCTCGCCGGCGTACCGGCGTTGACTGCGAATTTTCAAAGCTAGCAGCGGAGTACACCGGAGGGTGTACCCCGGACTCACGGATTGCGTTCGGGCTGCGCGCGACGGGACGGTCAGTGCCCGGGGCCGCAGCCCACGACTTCGGCTGTGTACGCCTGCCGCGACGTGTGCAGCACGTACGACACGTCGACGGTGGTCCGGCCGGCCGGTACGCGGACCTCGCCGCGACCCACCTCGGCGCCGTCCTGGGCGCGGGACCGGACCGTACAGACCGTCGGTTTGCCGTCCGGTCGGGTGACCCGCAGGGTCATCGGCGCCGCCGACGGACCCTTCGCCGAGTCCCAGCCCACCACGTCCGCCTGGTACTCCGGCGGACCGAACCGCTGGTAGTAGCCGAACGCCACGGCCAGCCCGGCGAGTACGACACCGCTGAGCAGTACGCCACGGGCCAGGCGCGAGGCAGCACGCCGCTCCCGCCGGTGGCCGTAGCGGCCCGGCGGGAATGTCGGCGTTGTCACGCCGCTCCGCGTGCTGGTCACGATCGAGGTCCTCGCTGTGTTGAATCTCTGCAGCAGTGCTGACTCGGGTTGTCACAGGTGTCGGTCAGAATGCCTGCCGACACTCCATGATGACAGCGGTTTCGCCGCGGCGCCGGTGCCCCCCGGCCGGCGCGTCGGATCCGTCGGCACTCGGTATGGGCTTTGTCACACCATGAGCTTGAGGAGCATTCGTGTCCGGTGACCTTCGCCTGATGGCGGTGCACGCGCACCCCGACGACGAGTCCAGCAAGGGCGCCGCCGCCATGGCCCGGTACGTCCACGAGGGCGTACAGGTCATGGTCGCCACCTGTACCGGTGGGGAACGCGGCGACGTGCTGAACGAGAAGCTGGACCGGCCCGAGATCTGGCGCGACCTGCCGGCGATCCGCAGCCGCGAGATGGCCGCCGCGCGCGAGATCCTCGGCGTGCAGCAGTCCTGGTTGGGCTTCGTCGACTCCGGCTACCTGGAGAACTACACGACCGACCGGGTCGAGGAGCTGCCGGAGGACTCGTTCGCCCGGGAGCCGCTGGAGGTCGCCGCCGCCCCGCTCGTACGGTTGATCCGCGAGTTCCGCCCGCAGGTGATCACGACGTACGACGAGGAGGGCGGCTACCCGCACGCGGACCACATCATGTGCCACCGGATCACGGTCGAGGCGTTCGAGGCGGCCGGCGATCCCGAGCGGTACAAGGAGTTCGGCGAGCCGTGGCAGCCGTCGAAGCTCTACTACAACATGGGCTTCAACAAGGAGCGCATGCTCGCCATCCACGAGGCGATGCTCGCCGCCGGCCTCGACTCGCCGTACGCGGAGGCCATCGAGAAGTGGGACTGGAGCCGCGACAAGAGCGCCCGGGTCACCACCCGCGTCCCCTGCGGCGAGTTCTTCGGCGTACGAGACGACGCGCTGCGCGCGCACGCCACGCAGGTGGACCCGGACGGGTTCTGGTTCCGCATCCCGCTGGACATCCAGCAGAAGACGTGGCCGACCGACGACTTCGAGCTGGCCCGGTCGACGATCGAGACGTCCCTGCCGGAGGACGACCTGTTCGCCGGTCTGCGCTGATCGTCGGCGGTGTCCCCGGCCGGTCCGGGGACACCGCCGGGTGCGTCCGTACCGGAGCGGGCCGGGGCGTACCGTTGGGTTCGCCGGCGAGGCGTCGGTGTGGCCGTGACCTGGACGCGAGCGCGGAGAGATGGTGTCGACGATGTCGGTTCTCGCTGCCGGGCTGCCGTTGGCTCAGAACAACTTCGGTGACACCGAGGCCGGCGGGTTGGCCGGTCCGCTCGGTCTCGTGGTGATCGTGTTCCTGGCGATCGCGACCGTTCTGCTGATCCGGAACATGAACCGTCGGCTACGACGGCTACCCGATCGGTTCGATTCGACAAGCACACCCGACGGGGGACTCCCACAGACGGACGATTCACGGCAGGATCACTCGGGCGAGGACCATTCGGACCAGGGTGAGGCAGTCGGTGACGTCAGCGCGGAGAGCCGGTCGGAGTCGGCCGACCAGGATCGCTGACCGCCGTGCGCGCCGTGGTCACGCGCGGCGCGTTCTTCTTCACTCTGCGGACATTTTTTCTGGTCCCGCCTTATTGCGATATGCGTGCTTCGATGCTTTAGTACCATCGATCGGGTCACATCAGCCAGTCTCCCAATTCCCATTGATACCGGACATCCCTACGCTCATTCCGGGGAGGTGCGGCTTCCTTTCTCCCTCACGAGGGGAGGAGGTGGGTTCGCAATGCGCGAGTGGTGCTGGGGCTGAGTTCCAGTCCGATTCCCGGGGCAGGTGGGAGGAGGTCAGCGAGTGACGTCTGTCCATGCTGCCCCGGCATCCATGCCGGTACGATTGCGCGTCCTGATCGGCCTGTGCAGCGTACTGGCGGTCGCCGTCGCCGGCGCCGAGATCGCCACCGCCGAACACCCGCCCGGACCGTACCGTTTCCTCGCCACGATCGGCCTGTTCGGGCTGTCCCAGGCGATCGGGTTGTGGATCACGATCGGCAGCCAGCGGATCGGCCTGCCGTGGGGCGAGGCCGCACTGCTGGTCGGCATGTGCCTGCTGCCGGCGCACTGGCTCGTACCGGTGGCGCCGATCGGTGCGCTGGTCGGCCTGCTGGTCGCGGGGGTGGCGCCGGTCAAGGCGCTGTACAACGCGGCGGCGTACACGATCGCGGCGGCGCTGGCCTGCGGGGTGGCGGCGCTGTTCGGTGGGGTGGGCGAGGTGCCGCCGCTGCACCCGGCGACGGCGACGGCGCTGGCCGCCGCAGCCGTGACGTACTGGCTGGTCACCGCGCTGTTCGCGGTGACGGCGGTGGCGTTCGCCCGCGGTGGTTCGGTGCGCGAGCTGGTGCTGGGCAACTTCGGCGCCAAGATCATCATGCTGGTCGGCAACATCGCGGTCGGGCTGCTCGCCGTCGGACTCGGCCTCGCCGACTTCCGCTACCTGGCGGCCGCCCCGCCGCTGCTCTGGCTGCTGTACGAGGTGTACAAGGCGCGGATGCGGGCCGGTGACGAGCGGCGCGCCTGGCAGGAGCTGGCCACCGCGGTGCACGCGCTCAACCGGCTCGACGTGGCGAGCGTGGTGGACGCGGCGGTCGTCGGCGTCCGCCGGCTGTTCTCGCCCGACTCCGTCGAGATCACCGTGCGCGGCGCCGGTCACCCCGTCCGGACGTACCAGGGGCGGGCTGGGTCGGACGCGGTGAGCGTGGTCGAACCGGCCCTCGACGAACCCGCCGGGAACGGCCCCGGGCTGCTGCACCACCGGCTCGTCGTCGGCGAGGAACACGTCGGTGACCTGCGCGTACGGCACGGGGCGGCGACCGCGTTCAGTGAGCGGGACCGGCTGGCGCTGTCCGCGTTCGCCGACGCGCTCGGCGCCTCGCTGCACAACGCCGCCTCGCACGACCGGCTCCGCGAGATGGCCGAACGCAAGGCGTACGAGGCGGAGCACGACACGCTGACCGGCCTCGCCAACCGTACCCGCCTGATGGAACGCGGCGACGCGATGCTCCGGGTCCGGCCCGGCGAGGAGCCGCACGAGGTCGCGTTGCTGCTGCTCGACCTCGACCACTTCAAGGACGTCAACGACACGCTCGGGCACGCCGCCGGCGACCAGCTGCTGCGCGCGATCGCCGCGACGCTGTCCGCGCGTACCGAGTCCGACGAGCTGCTCGTACGGCTGGGCGGTGACGAGTTCGCGCTGCTCATCGGGGCACCGCCGGCCCGCCGCCAGGCCGTCGAGTACGCGGTGGAGCGGGCGCGCGAGCTGTCCGCGGCGCTCGCCGTACCGGTGGAGATCGCCGGGGTGGCGCTGTCGGTGGAGGCGTCGATCGGCGTCGCCGCGGTGCTGGCCGGCGGTTGCGTGATGGCCGAGCTGCTGCGCCGCGCCGACGTCGCCATGTACCAGGCGAAGCGCGCCGGCCGCTCGATCGGCCGGTACGAGCCGGCCCGGGACGAGGCGAGCACCGACCGGCTGGCGCTGCTGGCCGAGTTCCGCGAGGCGCTGTCCGCCGACGATCAGCTCGTGCTGCACCTCCAGCCCGCGATCGACCTGGAGTCCGGCGAGCCGACCGGCACCGAGGCGCTGGTCCGCTGGCAGCATCCGCGCCGGGGACTGCTCGGGCCGGGCGAGTTCGTCGGCGTGGTCGAGAAGAGCGACCTCGTCGGCCCCTTCACGCGGTACGTGCTGAACCTGGCGCTCGGCGTGATGGCCCGCTGGGGTGCCGACGGGCTCGACGTACCGGTGGCGGTGAACATGTCGGCGCGGAGCCTGCTCGACCGCAAGCTGCCGGCCGATGTCGCCGAACTGCTCGGCCGCCACCAGGTCCCGCCGGAGCGGCTCGTCCTGGAGATCACCGAGACCGTGATGATGACCGAGCTGGAGGTCGTCGACGACGTACTCGCCGGTCTCCGTTCCCTCGGCGTACGCCTGTCCGTGGACGACTTCGGCACCGGCTACTCGTCGCTGACGTTCCTGGCGCGTTTCGCGGTGGACGAGGTCAAGGTGGACCAGGAGTTCGTCGGGCGGATGGGTGACGCGCCGGAGGCGGAGGCCATCGTACGCAGCACGGTCGAACTGGGTCGCGCGCTCGGCCTGCGGGTCGTCGCCGAGGGCGTGGAGACCGCCGAGCAGAAGGCCGCGCTGCGCGCGATGGGCTGCGAGGCCGGGCAGGGCTACCACTTCTCGCCGCCGATGCCGGCGGACAAGACCGCCGAGGTGCTGTGGTCGATGCGCGGCGCCGCCGAGGACCGCGGCGCGCGGGTCATCCCGCTGTCGGCCCGCGTCGCGCAGCCCGGCCAGGAGTAGTTCCCGGCCGGGCGGGACCGTCGGGGGTCAGGACAGCGGCCACGGGTGCGCGGTGGCGCCCAGCCGGTTCCAGGCGTTGATCACGGTGATCGACCAGACCAGTTCGGCCAGCTCGACCTCCCCGAACTGGTCGGCCGCGGCGGCGAACGTCGCGTCGTCGACCGGCGCTTCGGACAGCCGGGTCATCGCCTCGGTGAGCGCCAGCGCGGCGCGTTCCCGCGCGGTGAAGAACGGCGTCTCCCGCCACACCGGCAGCGTGTACAGCCGGCGTACGTCCTCGCCGCCCTTCTCCGCGTCCCGGGTGTGCATGTCCACGCAGTACGCGCAGCCGTTGAGCTGGGACGCGCGGGCGCGGACGAGTTCGAGGAGCGGGGCTTCGAGGGTGGTCTTGCGGGACGCGGCGTCCAGCGCGTTCATGGCCTTGTTGATGTGCGGGGCCAGCTCGTCGACGGCGAGCCGGCCGGGAATCTCTACGTTGGTCATGTCTCGACGGTAGGACCGCATTGGCTCCGTGCTAAGGTCCAATTCCGTGCCGATAGATTGGGCCGATTTCGGCGTCGACCTGCACCTCGACCTGGACTCCGGCGCCGGCCGCCGCGCCGCGCTGGAAGCCGCACTGCGCACCGCGATCCGGTCCGGCCGCGTCGCCCCCGACACGCGGCTGCCGTCCAGCCGCAGCCTCGCCGCCGAACTCGGACTCGCCCGCAACACCGTCGCCGCCGCGTACGACCAGCTCGTCGCGGAGGGGTACCTGAGCGCTCGGACCGGCGCCGGTACCACCGTCGTCGGGCTCCCCGGCGGACGCGCGCCGACCGGCACCCCGCCCGCCACCCCCGCCCCGCGGTACGACCTGCGGCCCGGCAGCCCCGACGTCGGCACCTTCCCGGTCGACGCCTGGCTGCGGGCCACCCGACGCGCGCTCGCGTCCGCCCCCGCCTCCGCGTACGACTACGGCGACCCGCGCGGCCGCATCGAGCTGCGCACCGCCCTGGCCGGGTACCTGGGGCGGGCCCGCGGGGTGCTCGCCGACCCCGCCCGCATCGTCGTCACCTCCGGGTACGTGCAGGCGTTGGCGCTGCTCACCCGGGTACTCGGCGGGCCGGTCGCGATGGAGGACCCGGGGCTGCCGTTCCACCGCGACGTCGTCCGGTACGCCGGCGCCGAGGTCGTACCGCTGCCCGTCGACGGTCACGGCGCCCGTACGGACCTGCTCGACGCGACGTCGCCGCGCACGGTGGTGTTGACGCCGGCGCACCAGTACCCGACGGGCGTGACGCTGCACCCGACGCGCCGGCACGCCGCCGTGGCCTGGGCGAGCGGCGGCGACCGGCTGCTCGTCGAGGACGACTACGACGGCGAGTTCCGGTACGACCGGCAGCCGGTCGGCGCGCTCCAGGGCACCGCGCCGGAGCACGTCGCGTACGTCGGGACCGCGGCGAAGACCCTCGGCCCCGCCCTCCGCCTCGCCTGGCTGGTACTCCCGGAACGGCTCGTCGAGCCGGTCGTGACCGCGAAGCGGTTCACCGACCTGCACACCGGGTCGGTCGGCCAGCTCGCGCTCGCCGCACTCATCGACGACCACGGGTACGACCGGCACGTCCGGTCCTGCCGGCTGCGCTACCGCAAGCGCCGTGACCTGCTCGTCGACCGGATCGGCCGGCGCCACCCGCCGCTCGGCATCGCCGCCGGCATGCACGCGTACCTGCCGCTGTCCGCCGCCGACGAGACCCGCGTACTCGACCGCGCCGAGGCGTACGGGCTGGCGCTGGGTGCCCTCGGTACGCACTGGCACGGCGCGCCGGCCGGGCACGGCGTCATCGTCGGCTACACCACGCCCGCCCAGTCCGCGTACCCGGCGGCGATCGACGCGCTGGCCCGCGTCCTCAGTCCGATACCCTCGGCGCCGTGACCGCCGACATCGCCCGCGACCTCGCCCCGACCGGCGTCCTGCGGGTCGCCGTCAACCTCGGCAACCCCGTCCTGGCGCAGGGCACGCCGGACGCGCCCGCCGGCGTCACCGTCGACATCGCCGCCGAGATCGCCGCCCGCCTCGGCCTTCCGCTGGAGTACGGGTGCTTCGACGCGGCGCGGACGTCGTACGAGGCGATGGCGTCGGGGCGGGCGGACCTCTGCTTCCTGGCCGTCGAGCCCGCCCGCGAGGCCGACGTCGCCTTCACCGCGCCGTACGTGGTGATCGAAGGGGTGTACGCGGTGCCCCGCGACTCGCCGCTGCACACCGTGTCCGACGTCGACACCGACGGCGTCCGCATCGGCGTGAAACGCGGCTCCGCGTACGACCTGTACCTGACGCGGACGTTGCGGCACGCCACCGTCGTCCGCGGTACCGACGGGGTCGACGCGTTCCGCACGGACGGCCTGGACGTCGCCGCCGGCATCCGCCAACCCCTGACCGCGTACGTGACCGCGCACCCCGACCTGCGGCTCATCGACGGGCGGTTCATGCAGATCCGGCAGGCCGTCGGCACCACCCGCACCCGCCGCCCCGAGACCGTCCGGTACCTGGCGGGCGTCGTCGAGGAACTCAGGGCCACCGGGTTCGTCGCCGCCGCCCTGCGCCGTTCCGGCCAGTCCGACACGCTGGTCGCCCCGCCTGCCTGACCGCCGCCGCGTACGTGCGAGGGTGGAGGGGTGAACCGGCTGTCCGGCGCGACGTCGCCCTACCTCCTCCAACACGCCGCCAACCCCGTGGACTGGTGGGAGTGGGGCGAGGACGCGGTCGCGGAGGCGCGCCGCCGGGACGTCCCGCTGCTGATCTCCGTCGGCTACGCGGCCTGTCACTGGTGCCATGTGATGGCGCACGAGTCGTTCGAGGATCCGGCGGTGGCCGCGGTGGTGAACGAGTGCGTCGTACCGGTGAAGGTCGACCGGGAGGAACGGCCGGACGTCGACGCGGTGTACATGACGGCGACGCAGGCGATGACCGGTCAGGGCGGCTGGCCGATGACGGTGTTCGCGACGCCGGACGGCGCGCCGTTCTGGTGCGGGACGTACCTGCCGGCGGCGCAGTTCACGCGGCTGGTGCGGGCGGTGGCGGAGGCGTGGCGGGAGCGCCGGGACGAGGTGGTCGGGCAGGGCGACGCGGTGGTCGACGCGCTGCGCCGGGCCGCCGCGCCGGTACGGCCGACGCAGCCGTTGGACGCGTCGATGCTGGCGGCCGCCGTGTCGCGGCTGGCGGCGGACCACGACGCCGCGAACGGCGGATTCGGTACGGCGCCGAAGTTTCCGCCGTCGATGGTGCTGGAGTTCCTGCTGCGGCACCATTCCCGTACGGGGGACGCGCGGGCGCTGGAGCTGGCCCGGAGTACCTGTGACGCGATGGCCCGGGGCGGCATCTACGACCAGCTCGCCGGCGGCTTCGCCCGCTACTCGGTGGACGCCACGTGGACCGTGCCGCACTTCGAGAAGATGTTGTACGACAACGCGTTGCTGCTGCGGGCGTACGCGCATCTGTGGCGGGCGACGGGGGACGTGACGGCGCGGCGGGTGGCGGCGGAGACAACCGGTTTCCTGTTACACGACCTGCGGGTGGGTGCGGCGTTCGCGGCGTCGTTGGACGCGGACGCGGCCGGCACCGAGGGCAGCACGTACGTGTGGACGCCGGCGGAGCTGCGCGCCGTACTGGGGGACGCCGACGGCGCGTGGGCGGCGGAGGTGTTCGGCGTGACGGACGCGGGGACGTTCGAGCACGGGGCGAGCGTGCTGCGGCTGCCGGCCGATCCGGCGGACACCGCGCGCTGGTCGACGGTACGGGAGCGGCTGCTGGCGTACCGGGCGACGCGGCCGCAGCCGGCGCGGGACGACAAGGTCGTGGCGGCGTGGAACGGGCTGGCGATCACCGCGCTGGTCGAGTACGCGAACCTGGCGGGGGACGCGGACGCGGGTGACGCGGCGGTGGCGGCGGGGCGGTTCCTGGCCGCGGAGCACCTGGTGGACGGGCGGCTGCGGCGGGTCTCGCGGGACGGCCGGGTCGGTGCGCCGGCCGGGATCCTGGAGGACCACGGCGCGGTGGCGCAGGCGTTCTGCGCGCTGCACCAGCACACCGCCGACCCGTACTGGTTGGGGCGGGCGCGGGTCGTGCTGGACGCCGCGCTGGCGCACTTCCGTACGGACGGGGCGTGGTTCGACACGGCGGACGACGCGGAACGGTTGGTGAGCCGGCCGACGGATCCGACGGACAACGCGACGCCGTCGGGGCTGGCGAGCGTGGCCGAGGCGCTGGTGACGTACGCGGCGTTGACCGGTGAGGCGGCGTACCGGGAGGCGGGGGAGTCGGCGCTCGCGGTGCTGTCGCCGATCGTGGCGGAGTACCCGCGGTTCGCGGGGCACGCGCTGGCGGTGGGCGAGGCGGTGGCGGCTGGGCCGTACCAGATCGCGGTGGTGGGCGACGATCCGGCGCTCCGGGCGGCGGCGTGGGCGGTGGACTCGCCGGGCGCGGTGGTGGTGGCGGGCGCGCCGGACGCGCCGGGCGTACCGCTGTTGGCGGGGCGGCCGCTGGTGTCGGGGCGGTCGGCGGCGTACCCGTGTCGCGGGTTCGTGTGCGACCTGCCGGTGACGACGGCGGACGCGCTGCGCGCCGCGGTGGGTGCGGCCGGAGAGTAACCGCAAGATTTCTGAGAGTCACCCATTCGGTACGATCGGTCGTCCCCCGGTTGATGGAGATGACCAGTCATGGCAGGACTTGCCGCCTATTTCGGCACCAGGGTGGGGATGGTGGCCGCGATCGCCCGCGGCCTCGCCCCGCGCGGCGACGAGGTCGCCGAGTGGCACGGCACCGACCGCGCCACGCCGCTCGCCCTCGCGGTACGCGCCGGCATCCCCCAGGTGCACCGCGGGCCCCGCGGCAGCGCCGTCGTCGTCGACGGCGTCGCCGAACCCAGCACCCTCCTCATCCGGTACGCCGACGGCGGTGCCGGCGCGGTGCTCGCCGACCGGGACGCCGAGCCGTACGCGGCGGTCCTCGCCGACCCCGACCGGGGCGTACTCGTGTTGTGCCGCAACGGGGACGGCCCCTCGCTGTACTACGCGCGGCACGGCGCCGAGGTGCTCGTGGCGTCCGAACCGGTCGCGCTGCTGGACGGCGGGCTACCGGCCGAACCGGACCCGGCGGCCGTCCGCGCGTTCCTCGACGACGGCCACTGCGACTCCGAGGCCCGCACCTTCCTCGCCGGCGTACGACGGGTGCTGCCCGGCCAGGTGCTGGAGGTGGCCGCCGCCGGCGTACGCCTGGTGCCGTCCGTACGGGCGGGCCGTGCCGACGGGTCGTCGACCGCGCAGATCCTCCAGCGCGCCAGCCGCACCGGCAGCGTCGGCGTACGCCTCGGCGACACGGTCGGCGCGGCCGCGCTGCTCGGCGTCACCCTGGTCGGCCGCGGCCTCGACGGGACCGAGCCGCCCGGCCCGCTGCCCGTCTACACCACCTCCGTACCGGGCGCCGACGACCATCCGTACCTGGCGCCGGTCCTCGGCGCGCTCCGGCCCGGCAGCGTACGGACCGAGGCGGTGCCGGTCACCGTCGCCGACGTGGACGACATGCTGACCGGACTCGGCGAGCCCGTACCGGACCCGGGCGCGCTGTACACCTGGTGTGCGGCAAGGAAAGCGGCCGGCGAGGTGGACGCGCTGCTCGACCCGGTCGGTGCCGAGGCGCTGCTCGCCGGACGTCCGGTGCCGGGCCACCTGTCGCGGGTGGCGGACCGGATCGCCACCCGCTTCGGCGTGGCGCTGCGCATGCCGTACCGGGAGGTGTCGGGGACCGGGGGTGCGCTGCGCTGCGAACTGGCGGCGCTGTGTCGGCGCGGCCTGCCGCCCGAGGCCGCCACGTACGCGGACCGCCGGGTCGCGGTCGACGACACCGGCGCCCTGCTGCGCGCGCTCCGCGCCGAGCTGTACGCGACGTTCCTGTCGTCGGCGTTCGCCGGTCGGCCGTGGCACGACGCGCGCGAGGTGGTGGAGGGCTTCGGCGACCTGCTCGCCGGCCGCCGTACGGACGCGGACCGGTTCTGGCGGGCGTACCTGGTGGAGCGCTGGCTGCGGCTGCTCGCCGCGCGCGGTGCCGCCGCCCCCGCCGCCGACGCCGGCCGCGAGCTCGTCACCACGGTCGAGGGCGCGCGCTGGCTGCGCGTCCCGGTCCGCACCCGCACCCTCCGCGCCGGCGACCCCTTCGCCGAGACCATCGCCTGGTACGTCGGCGAGCACGTGGCCGCCGCCGGCGCCGAGGACCGGCTGCGCCGCCGCTTCCGCCGCTCCTGGTACCTGGTGGTGGCCGCGAAGCCGCTCGCGGTCGCGCAGGGCCGCGTACGGCCGCTCTGGGACGTACGGCCGAGCTGGTGGGCGCGGCGGGTGTCCACGTTCGTCCGGGACCGTTCGTGGCAGAGCCTGGGCAACCCGTGGACGATGCAGCTCGCCATCGAGGAGGTCGGCCTCCGCCGCGTACTGCTCGCCGCGGCGGCCGGCGCGGGCGGTCGGCTGGTCCGCCGCCGTGGCGTGTTCGACCGGGTGGCCGGCGAACCGGTCCGGCAGGTCACCGGCCCCGTCGAGGTCTCCGTCTACCCGGCGAACGTCGCGGTCGCCGCCGCCCCGCGCGAACCGCAGCGCGCGATCGAGGACCTGGTCTCCGCCGTACGTGCCGGCCTGCGCGGCGAGCTGGCCGGCGGGCTGGCCGGTGGCGCGGTCGTGGCGACCGACCGGGCCGGCGGCGGGTGCCGAGTACTGGCCGTCACCGGCGACCGGCCCGCCAGCTTCTTCGCCGCGGCCTGCGCCGACGACCCACTCGGCCGCCTCGCCAGTACGCCGGCGGCGGTGGTCGTCCTCGCGCCACCCGCGACGTCGGCGGCGTCGGGCCGGGCCCGACCGAACGGCCGGCGTACCGCTGCGGCACGTCGCTAGTCATCGCCCGTTGGCAACCCCCGTTACGCGTGTAATGCTGTAATCAACAGCAGACGTTCGGGGAGGAACGATGCACGGAAAGGGGCCCTGGGGGCCGTACCGGGGATGGGGTCGCGGGCGCGGCGGGCAGCAGCCCGAGCCGCCGGCGGCCGACGACGCGGCGGCGTGGGTGGCCGGTCGCGTACCGGACGAGTGGTTCACCGAGCCGCCGACGGTGACGGTGGACCGGGACGAGGTGGTGATCGTCGGCACGATCGCGCCGCCGGAGCTGGCGGCCGACGCGTCCGACGCCGACCGGGCGGCCGCCGAGCAGGGCCGGATCTCGCGCTTCCGCGAGCAGACCCGCGACGCCCGGATCGGCATCGCCCAGCAGATCGAGCACCGGTACCGCCGGCACGCGGCCTGGGGCGCGAGTTGCGGCACCAGCAGCGAACTGTTCACGACCATGTCCGTACCGGTGATGACGCGGCTGAGGCAGCCGGAGCGCAAGGTGCTCGACACGCTCGTCGACTCGGGCGTGGCCAAGTCGCGTTCCGAGGCGCTGGCCTGGTGCGTACGGCTGGTCGGGCAGCACGCCGACGCCTGGCTCGGTGAGCTGCGCGAGGCCATGTCCGAGGTGGACAAGCTGCGCCGGCAGGGCCCGGACCTCGGCTGACCGCGACGCTCCCGCCGGGGTACGGCCGGCCCGGCGGGAGTGCGCGACCCTGGCGTCCCGTACCGGCTGACGGGTGTGGTCCGGGGTCGGTGCGCCGGGAGTACCGGGCACGCGCGGGCTGCGCCGTTCGTCGGTACCGGGCGCGGTACGTTGCTTGCGTCGCCGCCGGGTCGGCGTACTGTGCCAGCCGTGAGCCTGCGCAATCTCGTCTACAGCCTGTACGAGCGACGGCTCCGCGCGGGCCTTGCCGGAAAGCAACTGCCGCACCACGTCGCCGTGATCATCGACGGCAACCGGCGCTGGGCCAAGGCGATGGGCTTCGACGACCCGAGCCGAGGGCACCAGGTCGGCGGGCAGAAGATCGAGGAACTCCTGCACTGGTGCGACGACCTCGGCATCGGGCACGTCACGATCTACATGCTGTCCACGGACAACCTCAACCGCCCGGTCGAGCAGCTCGAACCGCTGCTCCAGGTGATCGAGACGGTCGTGACCGAGCTGTCCGCGGACGGCCGGCCGTGGCGGGTGCACGTGGCGGGCGCGCTCGACATCCTGCCGACGCGTACGGCCGAGGTGTTGAAGACGGCGGAGGAGCGCACCGTCGACCGTACGGGCGGGGCCCGGGTCAACGTCGCCGTCGGGTACGGCGGGCGCCGGGAGATCGCCGACGCGGTCCGGTCGCTGTTGCAGCAGCATGCCCGCGCCGGTACGACGATCGAGGAACTGGCCGAGGTGCTGGACGTCGACCACATCGCCGAGCACCTGTACACGCGGGGCCAGCCGGACCCCGACCTGATCATCCGTACCAGCGGCGAGCAGCGCCTCTCCGGCTTCCTGACCTGGCAGTCGGCGCATTCGGAGTTTTATTTCTGCGAGGCGCACTGGCCGGACTTCCGGCGCACCGACTTCCTGCGCGCACTCCGCTCGTACGCGAACCGGCAGCGCCGGTACGGGGCATGACGGACGCGTGACATCGGCGTGACACGCGCAGTGCGTGACCGTCCGCTACTGGCCGTACCCGGAATTGATCGCTAACGTCTGAATCGTGGCGCGGGGACGACCCGCCTACCCGGGAGGCCCGGATGCGACGTGTGTTGTCACTCGGGCCGGCACCCGGCCCGAGTGCGGGCGGGTACCGGCAGACGTCCGAGCGAAGGGCGCGGTGCACGCCCACGGAGCACGCCTGTGAGCACTCGTCGTCGTAGCAGCAAGGCCCCCGTCCCCGGTCGGCGTACCTACGTCCTCGACACGTCGGTGCTGCTGTCCGACCCGTCAGCGTTCCGGAGGTTCGCGGAGCACGCGGTCGTGCTCCCGCTCGTCGTGATCGGCGAGCTGGAAGGCAAGCGGCACCACCCCGAGCTGGGCTGGTTCGCGCGTGAGGCACTTCGTCTGCTCGACGACCTGCGGCTCACGCACGGCCGGCTGGACGAGCCGATGCCGGTCAACGACGCCGGCGGCACCGTCCTGGTCGAGCTGAACCATTCCGACCAGGCCGTCCTGCCGCCCGGTTTCCGTACCGACACGAACGATGCGCGGATCCTCGCCGTCGCGCTCGCCCTGCGGGCCGAGGGCCAGGACGTCACCCTCGTCACGAAGGACATGCCGCTGCGCGTCAAGGCGGCGTCGGTCAGCCTGGCCGCCGACGAGTACCGGCACGGGCAGGCGCAGGATCCGAGCTGGTCCGGGATGGCCGAGGCGGACCTGACCGAGGAGGAGATCGGCGCCCTGTACAACGGGGAGACCGTCGACCTCGCCGCCGCGCGCGAGCTGCCCACCCACACCGGTCTGGTACTCAGTTCGCCGCGCGGGTCGGCGCTGGGCCGGGTACGTCCGGACAAGCACGTACAGCTGGTGCGGGGCGACCGGGAGGCGTTCGGGCTGCACGGCCGGTCGGCGGAGCAGCGGATCGCGCTGGACCTGTTGCTGGACAACGAGGTCGGCATCGTGTCGATGGGTGGCCGCGCCGGCACCGGGAAGTCGGCGCTGGCGTTGTGCGCGGGCCTGGAACTGGTGATGGAACGCCAGGCGCACAAGAAGGTCGTCGTCTTCCGCCCGCTGTACGCGGTGGGTGGCCAGGAGCTGGGCTACCTGCCGGGCAGCGAGGCCGAGAAGATGTCGCCGTGGGCGCAGGCGGTCTTCGACACGCTGGGCGCCGTCTCGTCGAAGAACGTGATCGACGAGGTGGTGGACCGCGGGCTGCTGGAAGTGCTGCCGTTGACGCACATCCGGGGCCGGTCGCTGCACGACTCGTTCGTGATCGTGGACGAGGCGCAGTCGTTGGAGCGCGGCGTACTGCTCACGGTGCTGTCCCGGATCGGGCAGGGGTCACGCGTCGTACTCACGCACGACGTCGCCCAGCGCGACAACCTCCGCGTCGGCCGGTACGACGGGGTCACGGCGGTGATCGAGACGTTGAAGGGCCATCCGCTGTTCGCCCACGTCACGTTGACGCGTTCGGAACGTTCCCGGATCGCCGAAGTGGTAACGGATCTGCTGGAGGATTTGACCCCCTGAATCCCCCTCGTACGGGGGAACCCGAGTGACCGTACGCCCCGATCGCCCGTTGTTCCGCGCATGGAGCAACGGGCGATCGGCCGTCCGTACGATGACTCTCCGTCGTTGGACGGGTCTGGCCGGGTCACGTCGTTTGCCACTGCCGGTGACGACTACCACTTTCTGTGGAGTCCAGCCTGGCGTGTCGTGTTCCGGTGCGTCAGGGTGGTACGCCGAGCCGCGGCCACGCGGTGTCGCGCGTCGCCGGACCCTCGGCGGCCCGGCGCCGGCCGCACTCACTTCCCCTGTCCCCGGCGAAGGGAAACCGCGTGAACCGGGCTGCGACGAAGATGTCCGTTCGGCTCGTCGCCGTTTTCGTGCTGGTCGTCGGCCTCGTCGCCGGCGCGTACCTCGGGATCAACCGCCCTGGCGCGGCCAACACCACCGAGGTGGCACAGCAACAGGTCGTCGGCGACCCGGCGGACCCGATCGAGGAGCAGCAGCAACAGCACGCTGCGACCGACGGGTACCGGCAGCAGCAGATGCGCGACGAGGCCAGCCGTAGCGCCTCCCGCGACGCCCGGCGCAAGGCCGCGGCCGGCGGCGAGCACGCCGCGACGGTCGCGCAGGACGCCGACGCCGCCAAGCAGGACGAGCAGAAGAAGTCCAGCAGCAGCGGCAGCGGCAGCACCGTCAACGTCGGCCCCATCCCGACCTCCTGCAAGGAGTACTCGGGCAACAAGGCCACCGGCTGCACGCTGATGCTGCAGGCGGGCTACCAGATCGACCAGATGGCGTGCCTGTCCAAGCTCTGGGACCGGGAGAGCGGGTGGAACGTCCACGCGCAGAACCCGTCCGGGGCGTACGGAATCCCGCAGGCGCTGCCCGGCGACAAGATGGCGCAGTACGGCTCGGACTGGCAGGACAACGCCGCCGTGCAGATCAAGTGGGGTCTCGGGTACATCAAGGACCGGTACTCCTCGCCCTGCGGCGCCTGGCAGCACTCCGAGAGCACCGGCTGGTACTAGCCGATCCGCCGTCGCCCATCGGGGATGTCCCCGATGGGCGACGTGGCGTCTGCCTGGTACCAAGGTAAGAGTGACCGAGCTGACGCAGGTACGTGACGACGACCCGATGCGCTTCGGGACGACCTCGTTCTACGCGTCGATCGGCCGGGCGTTCCTGGCGATGTGCGCGTTCATCCCGGTGCTGTGGGCGATCGAGGGGCTGGACACCCTCCTCGGCGGCGCGCTCGACCAGGACGGCGGGATCCGGCCGCGGTCGCTGGCCGGCGTCGACGGCATCGTCTTCGCGCCGTTCCTGCACGCCAGCTTCACGCACGTACTGGCCAACAGCGTGCCGCTGCTGCTGCTCGGCACGTTCGTGCTGGCCGGTCAGTTCAAGCGGTTCCTCTGGATCACCGCGTTCATCGCCCTGATCAGCGGGTTGACCGTGTGGCTGTTCAGCCCCGGCAACACGCTGACCGTCGGCGCCAGCGGCGTCATCTTCGGCTACCTGGGCTACCTGCTGCTGCGCGGGTTCGTGGAGCGGCGCTGGTGGAGCATCGGGGTCAGCCTGCTGATGGGCCTGCTGTTCGGCTGGCAGCTCATCGGCGTACTGCCCGGCGAGGCGCACGTCTCGTGGCAGGGCCACCTCGGCGGGTTCATCGCCGGACTGGTGGCGGCGATCCTGTTCCGGCGGCCGCGGCCGAAGCGGCCGAAGCCGGCGGAGTCGGCCAAGGACCCGACGCTCACCCTGCCCGGGAGCCTGTCGGACACCGCGACCGATCTCGGCACGACCGTCCAGCTCCCGGGCAGGACGGGCTAGTCCTCCTCGATCGGCGCTCCGTCGAAGTCGACCATGGCGTACTGGCTGAGCTTGGCGAGCTTGTGGTAGCCGTCGATCATGCGGATCGTGCCGCTCTTGGAGCGCATGACGATCGACTGCGTGGTGACCCCGCCCGAGCGGTACCGGACGCCGCGCAGCAGGCTGCCGTCGGTGACCCCGGTCGCCGCGAAGAACGCGTTGTCGCCGGCGACGAGGTCGTCGGTGGTGAGTACGCGGGACAGGTCGTGGCCGGCGTCGATCGCCTTCTGCCGCTCGGCGTCGTCCTTCGGCCACAGCTTCGCCTGGATGGCGCCGCCGAGGCACTTGAGGGCGCAGGCGGTGATGATCCCCTCGGGCGTGCCGCCGATGCCCATGAGTACGTCGACGCCGGACTGCTCGCGCGCGGCCGAGATCGCGCCGGCCACGTCGCCGTCGGAGATGAAGTGGATCCGCGCCCCGGTCTCGCGTACCTCGGCGACCAGCCGGTCGTGCCGCGGGCGCTGGAGTACGCAGACGGTGACGTCGGAGATGCTGGTGCGCTTGGACTTCGCGATCCGGCGCAGGTTCTCGCGTACCGGGGCCTCGATGTCGATGCAGTCCGCGCAGTCCGGGCCGACGGCGAGCTTGTCCATGTAGAACACGGCGGACGGGTCGAACATCGCGCCGCGCTCGGCGACCGCGAGTACGGCGAGGGCATTGGGCATGCCGGCGGCCATCAGCGTGGTGCCGTCGATCGGGTCGACCGCCACGTCGACCTCGGGGCCGGTGCCGTCGCCGACCTGCTCGCCGTTGTAGAGCATGGGGGCGTTGTCCTTCTCGCCCTCGCCGATGACCACGACACCGCGCATCTGGATCGAGTTGATGAGCTGGCGCATCGCGTCCACGGCGGCGCCGTCGCCGCCCTCCTTGTCGCCGCGGCCGACCCAGCGGCCCGCCGCCATCGCCGCCGCCTCCGTCACCCGGACGAGCTCCAACGCCAGGTTCCGGTCCAGTACCTCTCGGGATCGTTCGGACATGCTGTCCCCCTCGCCAGTTCGCAGCCTCTGGCGCTGATCCTGGCAGACCCGTACGGCTGGTGTCCGGGCGCCGCCGCACTGTGTCGCCTGGCGGTACCTCCGGGCGGTGCGGTGCGGCACGGCGCGCGGCCCCGGTGGTGGCGGTACCGCACCGATCGGCCACCATGGAGGCGTGGCGGCAGCTCTGTACACCGACGACGGCGGTAGCGCGGCGCCGAAGGCACGGCGGCGTGGCGGCACCTGGCGCGACATGGTCATCTCGATGGCCGTGCTGCTGGTGCCGATCATCATCGCCCTCGCCGTCTGGCGGTACGTGAGTTCCGGCAACGAGGTCAACACGGTCGATCCGACCTCGACCATCCAGCAGGCGCGGCAGACCGGGCACTTTCCCGTCGCCGTACCGACCGGGCTCGGTGCCGACTGGAAGGTCACCAGCGCCGCGAACGACGTGTCCGGCACCACCCAGACCCTCCGCCTGGGGTACGTCACGCCCGACGGCGGGTTCGCGCAGGTCGTCGAGAGCAACCAGGACGCCGCGAAGCTGCTCGCCGGTTCCGTACCGGAGGGGGCTCGGCCGACCGGGGCGGTGCGGATCGGCGGACACGACTGGTCCCGGTACACGGGGCAGAAGAGTCGGGCGGTGCTCGCCCTGCTCGAACCGAAGCGCACGATCCTGGTGGTGGGCCAGACCAGCGACGCCGAGCTGCGTACGTTGGCCGGCTCGCTGCGCTGACGCCCGCTGCCGCTCACCGCTACCCCGCGGATGCGGGCCCGGTCAGGTTGCAGGCGTCAGCGGCGGTGGCGCGGGCGGCGGGCCGTCAGGACTGGTCGGCGCGGGCGGCGCGGGCCGCGTCGAGACGTTCGCGGGCGCCGTCGAGCCAGCGCTGGCACACGTCGGCCAGCTTCTCGCCGCGCTCCCACAGCGCCAGCGACTCCTCCAACGAGGTGCCGCCGGCCTCCAGCTTCTCGACCACCGTGGCGAGTTCGGCGCGGGCCTGCTCGTAGCTGAGGGAGCCTTCGTCGGTCACCCGGCTCACTCTACGGTGGCGGCGAGCTCGCCGTCCGCGAGGCGTACCCGGAGGCGGTCGCCGGTGGTCACCTCGTCCGGGGTGCGGAGGACGGCGTCGTCGGCGGCGCGCTGCACGATCGCGTACCCGCGCTGCATGGTGGACAGCGGCGAGAGGCTGCGCAGCCGGGCGAGGGTGTGGGTCAGGTCGTTGCCGGCGACGTCGAGGCGGTGGGTGAGGCAGCGGGCGGCCCGGTCGCGCAGCCCGTCGACCTCCTCGCGCCGGCCGTTGAGCAGCGTCTCCGGTTTGGCCAGCGCCGGCCGGGACCGGACGTTCGTGAGCCAGCGGCGTTCGGCGTCCAGGAAGTGGCCGACCGCCCGGTCCAGCCGGTACCGGGCCTGGTCGATGAGGCGGCGTTCCTCGGCGAGGTCCGGTACGACCCGCTTGCCGGCGTCGGTCGGCGTCGAGCACCGTACGTCGGCGACGAAGTCGACCAGCGGCGTGTCCGTCTCGTGCCCGATCGCGGACAGCACCGGCGTACGGCAGGCGAACACGGCGCGGCACAGCGCCTCGTCGGAGAACGGCAGGAGGTCCTCGACGCTGCCGCCGCCGCGGGCCAGCACGATCACGTCGACCTCGGGGTCGCGGTCCAGGTCGGCGAGCGCGTCGAGGATCTGCGGCACCGCCGTCGGCCCCTGTACCGCCACCGTACGGAGCTCGAACGCCACGGCCGGCCACCGCGCCGCCGCGTTCTCCCGTACGTCCCGCTCGGCGGCGCTGGCGCGGCCGGTGACCAGGCCGACCTTGCGGGGCAGGAACGGCGGGCGCCGCTTGCGGTCCGCGGCGAACAGACCCTCCGCGGCAAGCGCTTTCTTGAGCCGTTCGAGCCGGGCCAGCAGCTCGCCCAGGCCCACGTGCCGCAGCTCGTCGGCGCGCAGCGACAGGCTCCCGCGGCCGGCGTAGAACTCGGGCTTGGCGTGGACGACGACCCGGGAACCCTCGCGCAGCGGCGGATCGCACGCCTCGAACGTGTCCCGGTAGCACGTCACCGACAGGCTCATCTCCGCCGACGGGTCACGCAGCGTCAGGAACACCAGGTTCGCGCCCGGCCGCCGGCTGACCTGCGCGACCTGCCCGTCCACCCACACCCAGCCCAGCCGGGCGATCCACGCGGAGATCTTCTGGCTCACCACCCGGACCGGCCAGGGCTCCTCCGGACTCGTACGCACCTCGTGTTCTGCCACCCCGCGAGCCTAGGCCGTGGCGTACGCGATGGTGGTGTCCGGCGGTCCGGTCGGGGCGTCCCGTGCGGTTGTGCACGTCCTGTGGAGGAACTCACGCGAACCGGTCGGTGCCCCGGGGGCCGAACTAGGATGGCGGCATGAGCGCAGACCGCAGCCAGCCGGCCGGTACGACGGCACCCACGGGCGACCGGGCCAAGCGGGTCCTGCTCGCCAAGCCGCGGGGATACTGCGCGGGCGTGGACCGGGCGGTGGAGACCGTCGAGCGCGCCCTGGAGCTGTACGGCGCGCCCATCTACGTACGGAAGCAGATCGTGCACAACCGGCACGTGGTCGAGACGCTGGAGCGGCGCGGCGCGATCTTCGTCGAGGAGAACGCCGAGGTCCCCGAGGGCGCCACGGTCATCTTCTCCGCCCACGGCGTCGCCCCCGAGGTGTACGAGCAGGCCAAGCAGCGCAACCTGCGCGCCATCGACGCCACCTGCCCGCTGGTCACGAAGGTGCACCAGGAGGCCCGGCGGTACGCGAAGGACGACTACGACATCCTGCTCATCGGCCACGAGGGGCACGAGGAGGTCGTCGGCACCAGCGGCGAGGCGCCCGAGCACGTGACGCTCGTCGACGGGCCCGACTCGGTCGACGACGTGACCGTGCGCGACGAGTCCAAGGTGGTGTGGCTGTCGCAGACCACGCTGTCGGTGGACGAGACGCTGGAGACCGTCGAGCGGCTGCGCACCAAGTTCCCCGGGTTGCAGTCCCCGCCGTCCGACGACATCTGCTACGCCACGCAGAACCGCCAGCAGGTCGTCAAGCAGATCGCCGCCGACTGCGACGTGCTGCTCGTCGTCGGCTCCCGCAACTCCTCCAATTCGGTACGCCTGCGCGAGGTCGCGCTGGAGGCCGGCTCGCGCTCCGCGTACCTGGTGGACTTCGCGGCGGAGATCGACGACGCCTGGTTCGACGGCGCCACGACCGTCGGCCTCACCTCCGGCGCCTCCGTACCGGAGGAGCTGGTCCAGCAGGTCCTCGCGCACCTGGCCGAGCGCGGCTTCACCGACGTGGACGAGGTGACCACGGTCGAGGAGCGGCTCACGTTCGCGCTGCCCCGCGAGATCAAGAAGGACCTCGCCGCCCGCAACGCCTGACCTCTCACCCCGCGCCGTCGCCGGCCGGATCCCTTGGTACTGCACGGAAAGCGGGGTCAGTCGTCGTCGTGGCGGGCGCCGGCGAGTGGTCGCTGCCGGTCGTACTCGGCGCGGCATCGCTCGGACGTGGCGGGGCCGGGAGCCCGCGGCGTGCGGAGTCCCGGCCCCGTCCGCGTCAGGAGACGTTGACGGCGGTGTCGTCGAGGACGAACGACGTCTGGAGCTTCGAGCCCTCGGTACCGGTGAAGCGCAACGTCACGGTCTTCCCCGCGTACGCGGCAAGGTTGACGGACTTCTGCGCGTACCCGGAGTTGGCGTTGAGGTTGGAGTACGTGGCGAGGTTGGTGGTGCCGGCCGAGGTGACCGCGTCGAGCTTGAGCGTGTCGTACGCGGTGGTGCCGGTCTCGGCGGTGTCGATGTGCAGCCAGTACGAGAAGGTGGCGGTGGTGCAGCCGGCGGGGACGGACACCTGCTGGGACAGCGTGTCGGTGTGCGCGGTGCCGTACCCGTCGAGCCACGCCTTGTACGAGCCGGTGTGCGCGGGCTCGCCCGGGTCGTTCGTGATGACACCGGAACTCGCGGTCCAGGTCGACGAGCCGCTCTCGAAGCCGGCGTTGCCGAGCAGCTGACCCTGCGTGCACGTGCCGGTGCCGCCACCGCCGCTGCTGGTCGCGCCGCCCAGCCAGGCGGTCGCGTTCAGGGCGAGGGCGGCGTTGCTGTTGGTGTTCCAGCCGTCGTACAGGGTGTTGCCGGACTGGCCGGTGCCGTCGTCGATCGTGGAGCTGTCACCCCAGACCGCGACCCGGCCGCTGCCGAACGTACTGGTGGCGAAGAACGATCCGGTGGTGCCGCCCGCCGTGGCGGTCGACTGGTAGACGAGGCCCTTGACGTTCGCGTTGTCGGCGGGCTTCAGCGTCTGCGTGGTCCCCGAGTTGATGCTGGACGACGTCACGTCACCGAAACTGCCGTGCAGCACCGGATTCGTACTGTCGGAGATCGCCTTCGGGGTGTCGCTGGTGATGTTCTTGACGTCGATCGCGAAGCCGAACGGGTCCGACGAGTCGACGCTGTTGTTCGTCATCAGGTCGTTGAGCACGCCGACCGAGTCGATGCCGTCGTTGTTGCGGTCGCTGGCGTTGTGGTCCGAGATCATGAACAGCCCGCCACCGGCCTGCACGAACTTCATCACCGCGGTCTTCTCGGCCGCGCTGAGCGCCACGTTCGGCTCCGGCAGGACGAACACGTCGAAGTTGGCGAGGTCGAGCGCGCCGCCCCCGCCGTACGTGATGGTGCCGGTCGACAGCGTCTTCAGGCTGTACCCGCCGGTCTTCTGCAGCGCGACACCCCAGGACGACAGGGCGCCCGTCCAGTCGGTCTCCGACTGCGGGTTCGCGTTCTGCCCCAACGGATCCGGCTGCGACGTACTGATGATCCAGTCGGCGTTGCCGGCGGTCTCCGCCTTCGTGTTGTCGAACAGCACCCGGACGGGGCTGCTGGCATCCGGGGCTGCGGCGTGCCGGGCCGGCGCGGCGCCGGCACCGGTGGCGCCGGCGAGCAGGCCGGCGACGAGGGCGGCACCGCCCAGCAGTGCGACGGTCCGCGGTCTGTTCGTCAAGCGCATGGGAACCTCCCTGGCCGTGAGGGGAACAGGCCAGGATAAGTGCACCCAGGCATCGACAACAGGGGTGAAAGTGACTGTTCACCCCGACGCGGTCGCACCGGTACCCACCGGTGGCAACCGCCCGGCTCGTGGCGCCTCGACGACTCAGTCGGTACGCCGGGTGAGGGCGACGACCGGGATCTCCCGCTCCGTCTTCGCCTCGTGCTCGGCGAAGAACGGGTACGTCTCCTTCAACATCTCCCACGTACGGGCCCGGTCGTCACCGGTCAGCGGCACCGCGGTCCCCTCGTACGTCTCGTCGGGCAGCTCCACGGTGACCCGCGGATCGGCGACCAGGTTCCGGTACCAGTCGGGGTGGTGCGGGGCGCCGACGTTCGACGCGATGACGAGGACGCGCTCGCCGTCCCGGTGGAACATCATCGGCGTGGTACGCCGCAGCCCGCTGCGCACCCCGGTCGTCGTCAGCAGGACGATCCGCTCGCGGTGCAACGGCGGATCCAGCTCGGCACCCGCCCGGTACTTCGCGATCACCTGACGGTTGATCTCCTTGACGTCCATCACGCCAATGTATTGCGCCCCTGTGACACCCGGCCGCCGTACTCGGAACCGAACGGCGTCAGGGGGAGCGGCGCGCCTCCGGTTCGGCGTCGTCGAGGCGGTGTCGCGGATCCGGCACCGACACGCTGTCGCGCGCGACACGCGGCAGCTCGTCGAACGCCACCAGCGCGGCGTGCTCGCTGGCCACCAGCTCCGGCGCCTGCACCTGCCGCGGCCCCAGCTCCACCTGCGGCGGCGCGCCCAGCGCCTCGGCCGTCTCCGCCTCGCTCGCCACCCCCAGGTCGGCGAACTTCCGGGCCGTCACCAGCACCCGGCTCTCCAACGACCCCACCGTCTTGTTGTACGCGGTGACCGCGCCGGACAGCGCCCCGCCGAGCTTCGCGACGTGGCTGCCCATCGTGGCGAGCCGCCCGTACAGCTCCTTGCCGAGGCGGTGCACCTCGGCGGCACCGGCGGCGAGCGCGTCCTGGCGCCACGCGTACGCCACGGTGCGGAGCAGCGCGATCAGGGTGGCCGGGGTGGCGATGACGACGTTGCGGGCGAAGCCGTGCTCCAGCAGGGTCGGGTCGCGTTGCAGCGCCGCGTCGAGGAACGTGTCCGCCGGGACGAACAGCACCACGAACTCCGGCGCCGTCTCGAACGCCGACCAGTACGCCTTGGCGGCGAGCTGGTCGACGTGCGCGCGCAGGTGCCGGGCGTGCGCGTCGAGCTTCGCCTTCCGGGCCGGCTCGTCCCGCGCCTCCATCGCCTCCAGGTATCCGGTGAACGGCGCCTTCGCGTCCACCACGACCTGCTTGCCACCGGACAGCCGCACCACCAGGTCCGGCCGTACGACGGCGTCGTCGGTGGTGGCCGTGACCTGCTCGCCGAAGTCGCAGTGCTCGACCATGCCGGCCGCCTCGACGATGCGGCGCAGCTGGTGCTCGCCCCACCGGCCGCGGACCTGCGGCGCCCGCAGCGCGGCGACGAGCTGCCCGGTTTGCGTGCGCAGCGCCTCCGACGACCCGGCGACCTCACGCAACTGCGTCCGCAGCTCCGCGTACGCCCCGACGCGGGCGCGCTCCATCTCGGCGAGCTGCGACTCGTACTTCGTCAGCGTGTCGCGGAGCGGGTCGACCAGCGTGGACAGGGTGTGGCTCTGCTCGCGGGCGGCGTCGTGGGTGAGCGACCGCAGCGACTGCTCCAGCCGCTGCTCCCCGTCGCGCGCGGCGGCCAGCCGCTCCTCCAGCCGGGCGGTGTCGGCGGCGGCCCGGGACCGGGCGAAGAGCACGCCGATCGCGGCGCCCGCGGCCAGGCAGATCAGCGCGACGAGGAGGGTGACGGCGACGTCCATGCCACGAGGATGCCTGTCGGGTACGACGATTTCACGCACCGGCGCACCGACGTGTCCGGGCAAACCGGTCGCCGCCACCGGCTCACAGGTAATGCCTGGGCAAACCCGGGTACCGTCGAATCATGGTGACGTTGGTTCTGGTCGTGGTACTCGTGGTCCTCGTGATCGGGGGCGTCGTGTGGTGGCAGCGGACCAGCAGGCGCCGCGCGGAGTCGGCTCTGGCGGACGCCCGCGCCGACGCCCAGCGGTGGTACGAGCGGCTCGGCGGCCAGGTGATGAACCTGACGGCGAACGACGACGCCGCCGTCAAGCAGGCGTTGGTGGACGCCGGCGAGCGGTACAACGCGGCCGGCAGCCAGCTGGACCAGGCGAAGACGACGAAGCAGTTCGAGCTCGCCGGCCACACCGCCCTGGAAGGGCTCTACTACGCGCGAGCCGCTCGCGTGGCCATGGACCTCGACCCGGGTCCGGAGCTGCCGCCCATGCCGGGCCAGCGCGCGGCCGGTGAGCTGACCAAGGACCGCGACGTCACCGTCGAGGGCAAGGAGTACCGGGCGCGCCCGCGGGCCAGCGACGACACGCCGTACTACTACCCCGGTGGCATGGTCGGCGGCCGCCCCGTCCCGTCCGGGTGGTACTCGGAGCCCTGGTGGAAGACGGCGCTCGTCGCGGGCGCGGCCGGAGTGGGCACGGCGCTGCTGTTCGACGCGTTCTTCAGCCCGGGCATCGGCTTCGGCGGCGGCGGGTACGACAGCGGTTTCGCGGACGGCGTCGACTACGCGGAGAGCCACGACGGCGGCGGTGACGCCGGCGACGGTGGTGACGGCGGCGACGGCGGGTTCGACTTCGGCGACTTCGGGGACTTCGGCGACTTCGGCGGCGACTGACCGCCGCGCGGAGCCGGTCAGGAGTGGTGGGGGCGGCGCACGTCGACGCCGCCCCAGAACGCGAAGCCGGTGATCCGCACACACGGCCCGGTGCCGTCGCCCGGCCCGCTGGCCGCGTCGTCGAAGCCGCCCATCAGGCCGACCCCGTCGATCCGGACGTCCATGCCCTCCGGTACGAGGATCTCGATGCCACCCATCACGGCGTACGCCTGGATGGTGGTCTCGTCGGCGGAGAACCGGGCGTGCCGCAGGTCGAGTACGACGCCGCCCATGAACGCGACGGCGATCTGCGTGCGCGGCACCAGCCAGTCGCCGCGGCGCGCCGGGCCGCTCCAGATGCCGAGGACGGCGCGTGTCGCGTCGTCCCCGTCGTACGCGTGGGCCGGGCGCCGGGGTGCGGTGACCCCGGGCAGGTCGGCGACGATCGGCGCCAGTTCCCCGTACGTCTTCGCCGAGTACGCGGAGTCGAGCCGGTCGCGGAGTTCGTCGAGGGAGAGGCGGCCCTCGCCGGCGGCCTCGTGCAGGGCCTGCGCGACCCGTTCCCGGTCGGCGTCGGAGGCGCGCATCGCCTGCCCGTCCGCCGGTACGGCCGGGGTCCGGTCCGCCTCCTCCGCCACGATCCGAGCGTATCGGTGGCCCCGGCCGGGCGAGGCCGGCTCAGCCGAAGTCCACGTCGCTGCACTGGTAGAAGGCGTTCGCGGTGTCGGCGATCGTCCACACCGCGAGGATCAGCTGCCGGCCGGACTTGCCGCCGGGCATGGTGCCGGTCTGGCTGACGTCCGCGGGCGGGACCGCGTCGCCGCCGTCGACGGTCAGGAACGGTTGCGGCTCCAGCATGTCCCGGGTCAGCGGCTTCGCCGGGTCGTACGCGTCGCTGGTGACGAAGTACTCCCACTTCGTCGTACGGTGCTGCGCCGTCAGGTGCCACCGGAACGTGTACGACTGGCCGCCGGTGACGTGGTTGACGGGCCAGCCGGTACCGCCGCGGGGGTCGTCGAGCTGGGCGAAGTCGGCGTGGTCGCCGGCGCAGATGTGCCCGTCGGACGGCCCGGCGGCCGGGAATCCCTTGGGCGCCTCCACACTCTGCGGCTCGTACTGGATCTCGCCGCAGTCGCCGACCGTGCCCTGCGCGCAGTACTCGGCGCGGCTGACGGGGGCGGTCGTGTAGCCGTGCGCGTACGAGGGGCTGGCGGCGAGGACGGCGAGTCCGGCGGCGGTGGCGCTCACGGCGCCGAGTCGGAGCACGTGTCTGATCCGCATGATGGCTCCTTTGCGAGGGGTCGCGGCGCGCCGGAGGGCTCGGCGTGCCGGTGGTCCGCCGCGGCGGCCGGCCCGCCGTCACGGCAAACAGGAAAGCTTCTTAAGAGAAGCACAACCCCCGCGAAAGGTCCAGACATCCGTCAACGCCGCAAACCAACCCAACCGGACACGGGCGACCGTGATGACGCGGATTCCCTTGCGGCACAAGGCTTCCAGCGCGACGGCGCGACGGCGCGACGGCGCGATGGCGCGACAGCGCGACGCGGTGACGGGGTGACGGCGCGACAGCGCGACGGGGTGACGGGGTGACGGCGGCGCGCCGGGTGGCCGGCGCGCCGCCGGTGGGTCAGAACGTGCAGGAGACGGTGAGCTCGGCCGCCGCGTCCGGATGGAACTCCAGCTTCTCGACGTGGCCGGCGGCGACGAGGTCGTCCGCGGCGAGCCGCAGCGCCTCGACCGTCGGTGCCGGGCCGGCGATCTCGACGAGCGGGATCTCGGCCCGCATCGACAGCTTCCGCTCCGACTTCGCCTTGCGGATCCGGCGCAGCGCCTCGCCCACGGCGGCGAGCCGCAGGTCCGTCGTCGCCGACCCGAGCACCGGGCGCAGCTCGTACCCGGTGGGCCAGGGGGCGCGGTGCACCGAGCCGTACCGCCACCACGACCAGACCTCGTCGGTGACGTACGGCAGGATCGGCGCGAACAGCCGCAGCTGCACCGACAGTGCCCAGCCGAGCGCCGCGCGGGCCGAGGTGGCGGCCGCCTCGCCGCGCTCGCCGTACGCGCGTGCCTTGACGAGTTCGAGGTAGTCGTCGCAGAACGTCCAGAAGAACCGTTCGGTGGCCTCCAGCGCCGCGGTGTGGTCGTACGAGCGGAACGCCGCGGTGGCCTGATCGACCACTGTGGACAGTTCGGTGAGCATGGCGACGTCGATCGGCTCGGTGACCACGGACCGCAGCGCGTCGGCGGACCCGAGGTTGAGCACGAACCGGCTGGCGTTGAGCAGCTTCGTGGCGAGCCGGCGGCCCACCTTCATCACGTTCTCGTCGAACGTGAAGTCGGCGCCGGGCCGGCCGCTCGCCGCCCAGTACCGCACGGCGTCCGGTCCGTACCGGTCGAGGAGGTCGGTGGGGCCGATGGCGCGGCCCTTCGACTTCGACATCTTCTTGCGGTCGGGGTCGAGGATCCACCCCGAGATCACCGCGGTACGCCAGGGCAGCGCGCCGTGCTCCAGGTGCGAGCGCACCGTCGTGGCGAACAGCCAGGTACGGATGATCTCGTGCGCCTGCGGCCGCAGGTCCATCGGGAACACCCGGTCGAACAGGTCGTCGTCGACCTCCCAGCCGCCGGCGATCTGCGGCGTCAGCGAACTCGTCGCCCAGGTGTCGAGCACGTCCGGGTCGGCGACGAAGCCGCCCGGCCGGCCGCGCCGCTCCTCGGAGTACCCGTCGGGGGCCTGGCTCTGCGGGTCGATCGGCAGCTGGTCCTCGCGCGGCAGGATCGGCGCGTCGTGGTCGGGCGTGCCGTCCTCGCGCACCGGGTACCAGACGGGGATCGGCACGCCGAAGAAGCGCTGCCGGCTCACGAGCCAGTCGCCGGTCAGCCCGGTCACCCAGTGCTCGTACCGGTGGCGCATGAACTCCGGCACCCAGGCCAGCTCCCGCCCGCGCGCCAGCAGTTCCTGCCGCAGCGGCAGGTCACGCCCGCCGTTCCGCAGGTACCACTGGCGGGCGGTGACGATCTCCAGCGGCTGCTCGCCGTACTCGTAGAACTTGACGGGGTGGGTGATCGGGCGTGGCTCGCCGACCAGGTCGCCCGACTCGCGGAGCAGCTTGACGATGCGGCGGCGCGCCGCGTTCACGGTGAGGCCGGCGAGCTGCGCGTAGTGGAAGCCGGCGCCGGGGGAGTCGAGGCCCTGCGGCACGTCGTACCGGATGCGGCCGTTGCGGCCGATCACCGAACGGATCGGCAGGTCCAGCTCGCGCCACCAGATCACGTCGGTCAGGTCGCCGAACGTGCAGATCATCGCCAGCCCGGTGCCCTTGTCCGGGTCGGCCAGCCGGTGCGTGCGCACCGGCACCGGCACCTCGAACAGCGGCGTACGAACCAGCGACCCGGCCAGGTGCCGGTACCGCTCGTCGTCCGGATGGCAGACCAGCGCCACGCACGCCGGCAGCAGCTCCGGCCGCGTGGTCTCCACGTACAGCGGGTCGCCTGGGTCGTCGTCCTCCGGGTCGGTCGGCCCGGCGCCCAACCGGAACACCAACCGGTGGTACGCACCGGGCTTCTCCCGGTCCTCCAGCTCCGCCTGCGCCACCGCCGTGCCGTACGTGACGTCCCACAGCGACGGCGCCTCCGCCTGGTACGCCTCGCCCCGGCGCAGGTTGCGCAGGAACGCGCGCTGGCTGGCGGTACGCGCCGCCGCGCCCACCGTCGTGTACCGCTGCGCCCAGTCGACGGACAGCCCGAGCCGCCGCCAGACCTCCTCGTACACCAGCTCGTCGTCGGCGGTCATCCGCTCGCAGAGTTCGATGAAGTTGCGCCGGGACACCGCCGAGGTACGCGGTCCCGCCGAGGCGG
>NZ_BOMB01000008.1 GCF_016861975.1 Actinocatenispora rupis
TCGGGCGCGTGCTGCCCGGTCACCTGCTGCTGCGGCGGCCGGTAGCCCGCCACGTACGGCAGGGTCGGGTCGCAGTGGACGCCGAAGTAGTTCTGCACCCGGCGTTCGGTGGGCAGGCCGTTGTCGTCCCAGCCGACCGGGTAGAAGACCTCCTTGCCCTGCATCCGCTGGAAGCGCGCCACCGTGTCGGTGTGCGTGTACGAGAAGACGTGGCCGATGTGTACCGAGCCCGATACGGTCAGCGGCGGGGTGTCGATGGCGAATACCTCCGACCGGGTCTTACGCCGGTCGAAGGTGTAGGTCCCCAGTTCCGCCCAGCGTCGCGTCCACTTCTCGCCCAGCCCGTCCAGGGTGGGTTTCTCGGGGACGCGAGCGCTGGCGCTGCGCGTATCGGTCATGTGCCGATGCTAGGGACCGACCGGGGTCCGGGCGACGGGTTTCCTCAGGTGGCCCGATGTTCCGCGGTCAGACCCGCGTACCGGAGGGCTGTTCGGCCGGCCGGCTGTCCGCCGGACGGTGCCGCGGTACGCGGTAGCCGGCGACCGCGGCGACCCCGAAGATGGCGAGCGCGTCGATGCCGTGCAGCGCGCCGAGTCCGGGTACGGCGTGCGACAGCAGGCCGAGCGCCACCTGTACCACCACGAGCAGCAGGATCAGGCCGGCCCACTTCACCCCGCCCGGTATCCGGGCGAACAGGGACAGGATCAGCAGCACGATCGCGAGCAGCGGGACGAGCAGCTCGCCGTTGACCGCGTGGATCACGAACCCGGCGCTGCCGGTGATCGAGCCGGAGTCCGCGTTGTGCTTCGTGACGACGTGGCCGTCGTCGATCCACTTCCCGAGCCCGAACACCCCGTAGGCGATGACCGCGGCCTGCACCACGACCTCCACCGCGATCAGGTACGCGAACACCCGGTACGCCGTGCGCATGGCTCCTCCTCGCCGAGGTTTCGTCGCACGAGGGGGTCGCAGCGCGGGGCCGCCGTACGAGGATCGTCCTCATGGTCCGTCCGGGCGGCGGGGCAGGAACACCCGCCGCCCAGCCACGGTTGTGGTCCGTCGGCCCGCCCCGGGTCGCCCGTTCGGCCACCGCGGCGGGTGCGGTCAGAGCCTGGCGGCGGCGAGCCGTTCCGGCAACGTACGCAGGGCCTCGACGGGCTCCGCGCTGTACACGAACCGGATGTACCGGGCGGCGACGTCGGCGCCCCACCCGGTCATCGGGGTCGCCGCGACCGCGCCCTCGCGCAGCAGCGCGGCCGACACCTCCGCCGGCTCCCGGCCGAGTGCCGCCACGTCCAGCAGCAGCGACCACCCACCCGCCGGGCGTACGAAGGGGAGGTCGGGTCGGGCGGCGAGAATGGTGTCACGGCGGCGTTCCAGCTCGGCGGCGCACTCGGCGACGTGCCCGTGGTCGCCCCGGAGTACGGCGGTGGCGCCGGCGCGGGCGATCCCGACCGGCGTGGTCGTGTTGTACACGTGGGCCCAGCCGACGCCGTCGATCAGCGCGCGCGGTCCGGCCACCCAGCCGACCCGCCAGCCGATCATCCGGAACTCCTTCGACAATGAGCCGACCACGAGGGTGCGCCCGGCCATGCCGTCCCGGCGTACCGGATGCAGCAGGGTGCGGCCGTCGTACAGCAGGGACTCCATCGCGGCGTCGTAGACGAGCAGCAGGTCGTGCCGCTCGCATAGCTCGGCGACCTGCCGCCAGTCCTCCTCGTCGAGTACCGCGCCGGACGGCATCGACGGGCTCATCAGCAGCAGCGCGCGGGTCCGCGGCGTGACGACCGCCGCCAGCGCCTCCCGGTCCAGCTGCCACTCCCGGTCCGCCGTCACCCGGAACGGCACGAACCGCGGCACCCCGCCGGCCAGCCGTACCCGGTTCACCAGCCCGGCGTACGTCGGGTCGGTGAGGACCACCTCGTCGCCCGGGTCCACCGTCGCGAGCAGGCTGTCGAGTACGCCCTCGGTGCCGCCGGAGGTGATCACGATCTCGGTGCCCGGGTCGTACCGGTGGCCGGTGCGGTCGACGAGCAGGTCGGACACCGCGGCGCGCAGGTCGTCGTCACCGGTGAACGGCAGCCACGAGTTGGCGCGCGGGGTGGCCAGCGCCTCCCGCGTCACCGGTAGCGCCTCGGGCGGCAACGGCAGGTCGGTGTCCAGGTTCTCCAGCCGCAGTACCGGCCATGCGGAGGTGGGGCCGCTGTCGGCGGAGCGGGCGACCCGGTCGATGCCGAACCCGGCGACGTCCACCATGCGACGCGCCAGCCTGACTCCTTTAGTACTCATGGGTGGCTACTATAGTGACGCCATGTCGTCCACACCAGCGGTCACCATCGCCGCCAACCTCCGCGCGCTGCGCGAGAAGCAGGGGCTGTCCGTGGCCGCGCTCGCCGACCGCAGCGGCATCGCCCGCGCCACCCTCACCAAGCTGGAGGCCGGCCGCGGCAACCCCACCATCGACACGCTGTACGCGTTGGCCGACGCGCTCGGCAGCGCCCTCGGCGACCTGATCGGCGCGCGCACGACCGCGCCCGTCGAGGTGATCCGCGCCGGCGGCGGTACGAAGGTGCGCGGTGCCGTGTCCGCGCGGCTGCTCGACCGGGTGCACGGCCACCGCCTCGCCGAGCTGTACGACGTGGACTTCGCGACCACGGCCCGGCACGCCGACCCGCACCCGGCCGGCGTCGTCGAATCGTTGCTGCTGACCGAGGGCCGGCTGCGCGTCGGCCCGGCGGACGCCCCGGTCGAGCTGTCCGCCGGCGACTTCGTCCGCTTCCCCGGCGACGTCCCCCACCTGTACGAGGCGCTCGGTGGACCCGCGCACGGCGTCCTCGTCGTCAGCCACCCGTAGCGGCCGGCCGGTGCGGTGACCGGCCGGCCGCTACCGGTCAGACGAGGGAGTCCTCCCACTGGCGGTGCAGGTCCGCGTACCGGCCGGTGCCGGTGATCAGCTCGGCGGGCGTGCCGTCCTCGACGACGATGCCGGAGTCCAGTACCAGCACCCGATCGGCGATCTCCACTGTGGACAGTCGGTGCGCGATGACGATCGCCGTACGGTCGGCGAGGATCGTCCGCAGCGCCCGCTGTACCAACCGTTCCGACGGGATGTCCAGCGAACTGGTCGCCTCGTCGAGGATCAGCACGGCCGGGTCCGCCAGGAACGCGCGGGCGAACGCGACGAGCTGCCGCTGCCCCGCCGACAGCCGGCCGCCGCCCTTCGCCACGTCCGTGTCGTACCCCTCGGGGAGGGCGCTGATGAACTCGTGCGCGCCGATCGCCCGCGCCGCCCGCTCGATCTCCGCGTCGTCCGCCTCCGGCCGGCCGAACGCGATGTTGTCCCGTACGGTGCCGGTGAACAGGAAGTTCTCCTGGGTGACCATGACGACGGCGCGGCGCAGGTCGGCCTCGGACAGCTCGCGCAGGTCGACCCCGTCGAGCGTGACCCGGCCGCCGGTCGGGTCGTAGAACCGGGAGACGAGCTTGGCGATCGTCGTCTTGCCGGCGCCGGTCGCGCCGACCACCGCCACCGTCTGCCCGGCCGGGATCGTCAGCGACAGGTCCGGCAGTACCTTGCGGTCCGCGCGGTAGCCGAACTCCACGTTCTCGAAGCGCAGCTCGCCCCGGGACGACGGCAGCGCGCGCGGCGTCGCCGGCTCCGGTACGTCGGGCTCCTCGGCCAGTACGCCGGAGAGCTTCTCCAGCGCCGCGGTCGCCGACTGGAGGTTGTTGTAGAACATCGACAGGTCCTGCATCGGCTCGAAGAACTTCCGCAGGTACAGCACGAACGCGGCGAGTACGCCGATCTCGGCCTGGTGGTGCAGCACCCGGTACCCGCCGTACGTCAGGACGACGGCGATGGTCACGTTGCCCACCAGCTTGATGCCCGGCGAGAAGATCGCGATCAGCCGGAACGCCCGCTGGTTCGCCCGCTTGTACTCGTGGTTGACGGCTTCGAAGATCTCCTGGTTGCGCGGCTCCCGCCGGTACGCGTGCACCGCGCGGATGCCGCCCAGCGACTCGACGAAGTGCACGATCACCAGCGACACCGTCTCCCGGGTCCGCCGGTACGCCCGGGACGACTGCTTGCGGAACCACGCCGACAGCCACAGCAGGAACGGGAACGAGCACAGCGTGACCAGCGCCAGCGGCCAGTCCAGGAACAGCAGGATCACCGCGACGCTGACGACGTTCAGCCCGGCGAGGACCAGGTTGTCGATGCCGCCGTCGATCATCTCCGAGATGGAGTCCATGTCGGAGGTGAGCCGCGCGATCACCCGCCCCGACGTGTACCGCTCGTGGAACGACAGCGACAGCTTCTGGAAGTGCTTGTACACCCGGCGGCGCAGGTCGAACAGCATCGACTGGCCGATCCGGCCGGACAGCATCAGGAACACGCGCTTCGTCACGTACGCCCCGGCGGCGGCGACCACGAACGCCACGCCGATGCCGACCAGCGTGCCGTAGTCGCGGTGGTCGCGGATCGGCGGGATGCCGCGGTCGATACCCAACTGCACCAGGTACGGCCCGGCCATCCCGGCCAGGTTCTGCACCAGCAGCATCGCCACCGCGAACGTCAACAGCCCGCGGTGCGGCCGTACCAGCGAGCCGAGCAGCCGCATGCTGCGCGACCGCAGCGCCCGTACGGACTGCTTGTCGGTGGCCTCCGCGGCGGTACGCTCCGCGTTCTCCTCGGCGGCGACCCCGCGCCACGCCTCGATGTCCAACTCCGCCGGCACCGCGGGCTTCTCCGTACTCATCGGGCCGCCACCCCCCGTCCCTCGGGCAGTTGGTCGGCCCAACCGGCCAGGTCCTCGTCCTCGTCGGCGGTCGCCGACAGCACCGCCCGGTAGCTCGGCACCGTGGCCAGCAGCTCCGAATGCGTGCCGACCGCGGTGATCCGGCCGTCCTCCAGCAGCGCGACCCGGTCCGCCAGCGCCACCGTGCTCGGCCGGTGTACGACCAGCAGCGCGGTCGTGCCGGCGAGTACCCGGGCCAGCGCCTCCTCGACCAGCGCCTCGGTGTTCACGTCCAGCGCGGACAGCGGATCGTCCAGCACCAGCACCTTCGGCCGGGACACGACCGCGCGGGCCAGGGCGAGCCGCTGCCGTTGCCCGCCGGACAGCGACAGCCCCTGCTCGCCGACGCGGGTGTCGAGACCCCAGGGCAGCTCGTACACGAACTCGGCCTGGGCCACGCGCAGCGCCTCCGCCAGCTCCGCGTCGGTGGCGTCGGGGCGGCCGAGCGCCAGGTTCTCCCGGACGCTCATGGAGAACAGGATCGGCTCCTCGAACGCGGTGGCCACCGTGCGCCGCAACGAATCCAGCGTGTACTCCCGGACGTCGCGGCCGTCCAGCGTGATCCGCCCACCGGTCACGTCGTACAGCCGGGGGACGAGGGAGACGAGCGTCGTCTTGCCCGAACCGGTCACGCCGACCAGCGCCATCGTCTCGCCCGGCGCGATGTCCAGGTCGATGCCGGCGAGTACGTCCCGGTCGCCCTCCGGATAGCCGAAGCGCACGCCCTCGAACCGCACCGCGCCGGTCACCGACGCCCGGTCCACGTCGACCGCGCCCGGCCGGTCCACGACCGTCGGCTCGGTGTCGAACACGTCGTAGATGCGGTCGGCGGCGGTCATCGCCTCCTGCCCGGTGGCCAGGATCCAGCCCAGCGACTCGACCGGCCACACCAGACCCATCTGCAACGTGGCGAACGCGACGAGCTGCCCCAGCGTCAGGTGGTCCTGCACCACCGCCACCGCGCCGACGACGACGATCACCGCGAGCGACAGGTTTGGAATCAGCTCGTACAGCGGGGCGAAGCGGGAGTCGAGCCGGGCCCGCTCCACCGCCAGCCCGTACACCCGGTCGGCGTTGGCGGTGAACCGCGTGAACATGTGGTGCCGCCGGCCGAACGCCTTGATCACGCGGATGCCGTGCGCCGACTCCTCCACGTACGTCGCGAGGTCGCCCTGCGAGTCCTGCACCTGCCGGGAGACGGTGAGGAACCGCCGCGCGAAGCCCCGGCTGATCAGGAACAGCGGCACCGCGGACAGCGCGACCAGCGTGCCGAGCGGCCAGTACAGCCGGATCAGCAGCACCACGACCACCACGTACTGGCAGACGTTGACGATCAGGTAGATCACGCCGAACGACAGGAAGCGCCGGATGACACCGATGTCGGTGATGGCGCGCGAGAGCAGCTGCCCCGACTGCCACCGGTCGTGGAACGTCAGCGGCAGCTTCTGCATGTGCCCGTACAGCTCGTCGCGGACGTCGGCCTCCATCGACAGCGACGCGTACGACTGGGTCCAGCGGCGGAGGAACACCATCAGGGCCTCCAGCGCGCCGAGCGCCAGGGCCGCCAGCCCGAACCAGATCAGCCCGCCCGGGTCGTGGTGCCGCACCGGCCCGTCCACCACCCGCTGCATCACCATCGGAACGACGATGCTGGCCCCGACCGCCAGCCCGGCGGCGACCAGCATCACGATCATGTGCGGCAGGTACGGCCGCAGATAGTGCCTGATTCGCCACAGATTGTGTAAGGGATTGGACGTACTGCTGCTGGGGGTCGATGAGAGGGAGGGCACGATCCGACGTTATCGGGTACTGCCGACAACCCCCTCGTGAATTTCGCGTGCGCCCCGGTGCAGCTGTGTCGAGAGTCACTGGAACTCCCGGGCCCCCGCTGCGGTCCGGCCCGCACGCAAACCCTTGCGGGACAACGGATCCCGTCAGCTGTACTGGAAGCCCAGCGCGATGCCCTCGTCCACCACCCCGCGGTACACCCCGGCGGGCCCGAACGTACGCAGCCCGGCGTCCAGCGGCGGAACGTACGCACCGCGCGGCCCGAGCGGCAGCCGGTACCCGTTGCGTACGCCGCCGACGCCCCACAGGTGCCGCATCTCCGGATGCCGGTGGTACACGCTCGCGTCCCGCGGGTACAGGTCGATCCGGACCAGCGTCCGGCGGGTGATCAGGCCCGAACCGACGCCGCTGACCTTCGTCGCCGTCGACACCGCCACCGCCGCCAGGTCACCCCACGGCATCAGCCACGGCGCGCCCTTCGGGTCGTCCCAGCGCACCCCGTAGCCGTCGATGATCACGCGGCGTGGGCGGGTCAGCCGTCGGTACATGATCAGCGGCAGCACGCCGATGCCCAGGAAGACCGTGCCGATCGCGCCGCCGACGAGCTGGCCGCCGACGGGCCCGCCGGACGCCAGGCCGATGATCGACGACACCACGGCGACCCCGCCGATCCCGCCGCACACCACCAGCGTCAGGACGATCATGACCCAGTTGCCCTTCCCCATGTCCAGCACCGTGGGCGGCGGCGTCGGGTACCCCTGCCAGCTCATGCCGCGACTGTAGAGCCCGGCGGCCAGTGTTTGCGCCGGTCACACGCCCGTTCCGGCGGCGGACGCCTCGTGCGCCAGCAGCCAGCGCTTCACCGGCAGACCCCACCGGAACCCGCCCAACGACCCGTCCGTACGCAGGATGCGGTGGCAGGGAACGAACAGTGCGGCGGCGTTGCGCCCACACGCGTTCGCCGCGGCCCGCACCGCGTCCGGCCGCCCCGCTCGCGCCGCGTACGCCGTGTACGTCAGCGGCACACCCGCCGGCACCCCGCGCAACACGTCCCACGCGTACGTCAGGAACTCGCCGCTGCGCTGCCGCACCGGGACCGCGTCGATCGCACCCACCTCACCCGCCAGGTACGCCCGGACAGCGGCGCCCACCGCACCCGGCTCACCCGGTACCACCGAGTCGGGGCGCAGCGTCGGATGCGGCAGGCCGACCAGCGCGTCCACCGAGTCGGTCCAGCCGCTCGCCAACACCGCGCCGTCCGCGTCCCGTAGCACCGTGAACGGTCCCGTCGGCGTCGGCACCGTGAACGTCGTCGCCGGCACGTCAGCCCCCACTCGCCCGGCCGGCCGCCTGCGCGGCGTGCCGCCACAACCGGATCACCGCGTACGACCGCCACGGGCGGAACGCACCCGCCCGTACGGCCAGGGCCTTCGGCGCGTCCGGCAGGCCCAGCGCCGCCGCACCCCGCCGTACGCCGAGGTCGCCCTCCAGGAACGTGTCCGGCTCACCCAACCCGCGCAGCATCACGTAGCTCACCGTCCACGGGCCGATGCCCGGCACCGCCAGCAACGCGGCCGCCACGTCCGCCGGCTCGCCACCGTTCAGGTCCACGGCACCCTCCGCGGCCAGCGCCGCCGCCGCCCGCAGCGCCCGCCGCCGCGCGTTCGGCATCGGGAGCAACTCGTCCGGCGCCTCCGCGACCGCCGCCGGCGTCGGGAACGTGTGCGTCAACCCCTCCGCGTCCACCCTCTCGCCCAGCGCCGCCGCCAGCGCGCCCAGGATGCTGCGCGCCGCCGCCACCGACACCTGCTGCCCCACGATCGCCCGGCACAGCATCTCGAACCCGTCCACCGACCGCGGCAGCCGTACCCCCGGCACGGCCGCAACATCCGCCCGCAGCGCCGGATCCGCACCCAGTACGCCGTCGACCGCGTCCGGGTCCGCCGACAGGTCCAGCAGCCGCCGGCAGCGCGACACCGCCGGCGACAGATCCCGGACGTCCGCCAGATGCAACGTCGCCGCCACGTACCCGTCCGCCGGCGTCAACGCCACCCAGCCCGCGCCGTGCGGCAGCCGCATCGCCCGCCGGTACGTCCCGTCCGCCAACCCCTCCACACCCGGCAACACCCGCGCACCCAGGAACGCGAACAGCTCACCCGCCGCAAAAGGCTCCCGGTACGCCAGCCGCACCGGCACCGTCGTCCACCCCTGCTGCGGTACCACCGCCGTCGGCCGGCGCGCCGCCCGCAGCTCCGACGGAGTCCCGCCGTACACCGCGCGAACCGTGTCGTTGAACTGCCGGATGCTGCCGAAACCGGCCGCGAACGCCACCTCCGCCAGCCCCAGCTCCGTCGTCTCGATCAGGATCCGCGCCGTCTGCGCCCGCTGCGCCCGCGCCAACGCCAACGGCCCCGCACCCACCTCCGCCGACAACAACCGGTTCAGATGCCGCTCCGTGTACCCGAGGCGTCGCGCCAACCCCGCGACCCCGTCCCGGTCCACCACACCGTCCGCGATCAACCGCATCGCGCGACCCGCCACATCCGCCCGCGCATCCCACTCCGGCGAACCCGGCGCCGCATCCGGCCGACACCGCATGCACGCCCGGAACCCCGCCCGCTGCGCCGCCGCCGCCGACCGGTAGAACCGGACGTTCATCCGCTTCGGCGTCTGCGCCGGGCAACTCGGCCGACAGTAGATCTTCGTCGACGTCACCGCCGTGAAGAACCAGCCGTCGAACCGGCGGTCGCGGCTCGCCACCGCGCGATAGCAGTGCTCGAAGTCCGGGAGTGCGTTCACGCATCCGATCCTGACACCGGGCCGGGGTGACGGCTCGCGGGTTTCGGACACGACCGTCAGCGCAGATTGTTCAATTGTCTCATTGTTCAATTGTTCAACAGTGTCATTGTCCAATTGTTGAACAATCGAGTGGTTCCAGCAAAGTTGATCATGGCGGTGACCCCGCTGTACTCCAGCCCCGCCCGCTCCGCCCACCGCCCGATCGCGCACACGTACACTGGCGCGCTGTGAGTCTCACGATCGGCATCGTCGGCCTGCCCAACGTCGGCAAGAGCACCCTGTTCAACGCGCTGACCCGGAACGAGGTCCTCGCTGCGAACTACCCGTTCGCGACCATCGAGCCGAACACGGGCGTCGTCGGCGTACCGGACGAGCGCCTGGGCGTACTGGCGGAGATGTTCGCGTCGGAGCGGGTGGTGCCGGCGACGGTGACGTTCGTGGACATCGCGGGTCTGGTGCGGGGCGCGAGCGAGGGTCAGGGGCTGGGCAACAAGTTCCTGGCGAACATCCGCGAGTCGGACGCGATCTGCCAGGTGATCCGCGCGTTCCACGACGACGACGTGACGCACGTGGACGGCCGGGTGTCGCCGCACGACGACATCGAGACGATCAACACGGAGCTGATCCTCGCCGACCTGCAGACCATCGAGAAGGTACTGCCCCGGTTGACGAAGGAAGCGAAGCTCCAGAAGGACAAGCAGGCCACCGTCGCCGCGGTCGAGGAGGCGAAGGCGGTCCTGAACGACGGCCGCACCGTGTTCGCCGCGGGTCTCGATCCGGAGCCGCTGCGGGAGCTGCACCTGCTCACCGCCAAGCCTTTCCTGTATGCGTTCAACGTCGACGAGGACCAGCTCACCGACGAGGACGCGAAGGACGGGCTGCGCAAGCTGGTCGCGCCGGCGGAGGCGATCTTCCTCGACGCGAAGATCGAGTCCGAACTCGTCGAGTTGCCGGACGACGAGGCGCTGGAGCTGTTGCAGGGCATGGGGCAGGAGGAGTCGGGCCTGTCGCAGCTGGCCCGGGTCGGCTTCAACACCCTCGGTCTCCAGACGTACCTGACCGCCGGTCCGAAGGAGTCCCGCGCCTGGACGATCCGCCGTGGCGCGACCGCGCCGGAGGCGGCCGGCGTCATCCACACCGACTTCCAGCGCGGTTTCATCAAGGCCGAGATCGTCTCGTACGACGACCTCATCGCGGCGGGTTCGATGGCCGAGGCGAAGTCCCGGGGTCAGGTCCGCATGGAGGGCAAGGACTACGTGATGAAGGACGGCGACGTCGTCGAGTTTCGCTTCAACGTCTGACCCCGGTCACGGGCGGTACGCGTCGCGTCGGTGTCGGGTGGAGTGGATCTCGACGGCATGCTTGGTCTCGTCGATCTTGAAGATGATCCGGTAGGTCCCACGGCGCGCGGAATAGTAGCCGTCGAACGGTTCGTCCAGCGGCTTCCCGGCGCGTCGGGGATTCGTGGCGATGGTCCGCTCGATGGTTTCCAGCGCGGCGGCCGCGACGTCGAGTGGCAGGTCTTCGTACACGTTCCGCCGCACTCGGCGGGACAACAGCATGACGTACGGTTCGTTCTCGGCGGGGGTGCTCACCTCCGGTCTGGCGCCGTCGCTCGGCCAGTTCGGCGCGCACCTGGTCGAGTGGGACGGTGTCGCCGGCGGTGAAGTCTTCGCGGGATTCGCGGAGATCGGCGAGTGCGTCGGAGTCCGCCATGACGTCGATCGTCTCCTGCAGCGACTCGTACTCCGCGACCGAGATGAGCATGACGTCGGCGCGGCCGTTCCGGGTGATGGTGAAGTGGTCGTGTTCGCGCGCGACGCGGTCGGTGAGCTCCGCGATGCGGGCCTTGGCCTCCGTGATCGGGATCGTCTCCATGAATCCCAGCCTGTCGACCGGTCAGAATTCTGACCAGTGGGCAGTCTCGGCGGTCCGGGGTCCGTCTGGTGGCGGACCCCGGCCGGTCGCTCAGGTGAGGACGAGCCAGCGGTGGCCGTCGAGGAGTTCGCGGGCCGCGTCGAGGTGGCCGGCGTGCGTGGCGGTCTCCGTGATGACGTGCAGGATCGTCTCCCGCAGGTCGGCGAGTCGCCAGTCGCCGAAGGCGTCGTCGGGCCACCAGGCGGGCGCCCGGTCGAGCGGGGTGGCGGCGATGACGGCGTCCGCGGCGGCGATCTCCTGCCGGTACCCGTCGAGTACGGCGGCGGCGGGTTGGTCGTCGGCATGCCAGGCGTCCCCGGGCACGAGGAGGTCGGGGCGGCCGGCGGTGACGACGCGGAACCAGAGGCGTTCGACGTCGAGGCTGAGGTGCCGGACGAGGCCGAGGCAGTTCCAGCCGGAGGGCAGGACGGGGCGGCGCAGCGCGTCCTCGTCGAGCCCGTCGAGGGCGCCGAGGATGTGTTTCCGCTGGTCGCCCAGGCTGGCGAGCAGGGCGCCGGTCTCGCTGCTCATCGCGCGCCCCCGCCCAGCGTGGCGGATCTGGGCCTCATCGCGCGTCCCCGCCCACCGGTGGCGGGCCTGAGCCTCATCGCGCCCCCGTCCACCGTGGCGGTCTCGCTGCTCATCGCGCGCTCTCGCCCGACGTGGCGGTGTCGCTGCTCCTTGCGCGTTCTCGCCCACCGTGGCGGTCTCGCTGCTCCTCGCGCGTTCCCGTCCACCGTGGCGGACCTGAGCCTCATCGCGCGCCCCGGCCCACCGTGGCGGTCCATCGCGCGTCCCCGTCTACGGCGGTACGCAGCCAGTCGAGTGCGGCGGCGGCGTGGTGGAGTACGGAGATGTGGCCGTCGTGGGGGTGGAGCCGCAGGTCGGCGCCGGGTACGTGGTCGGCGAGCCAGCGTCCGTGTCCGGCGGGGACGATCCGGTCGAGTCCGCCGTGCAGGAGCAGGACGGGCGCGGTGATGGTGGTGGGGTCGCAGCCCCAGGGCGCCACGTACGACAGGTCGTCGTCGATGAGCGCGCCGGGGCCGCGGGCGATCGCGGGCCGTACGACGGAGATGAGCCAGGACCACTCGCCGTCGAGCGCGGCGTGGTCGGCGGGTACGAAGCCGGGGTCGCCGTCCTCGGCGGTCGCGGTGTGGTGTTCCTTGGCGGTGCGGCCGGCGGCGGCGGCGCGCAGCGAGGCCGTACCGGCGGGGGACATGCCGGCGAACCAGTCGAGCCCGTCGGCGCCGTACGGGGCGAGGCCGGCGATGGAGACGGCGGCGGTGACGCGGTCGGGCAGCAGCGCCGCGCAGCCGAGCGCGAAGGTACCGCCGCCGGAGTGGCCGAGCACGGCGAACCGTTCGATGCCGAGCGCGTCGGCGACGGCCGCGACGTCCCCCGCCACCGACGCGACGGTATGGCCGGGGTGCGGGTCGGATCCGCCGTACCCGGGCCGGTCGTACGAGACGAAGCGCAGGCCGGGGGCGAGCAGCGGGGCGGGCGGGGTGCCGATGTTGGGGGTGCCGTGGTGCCAGAAGACGGCAGGCCCGTCGCCGCCGGTGTCGTACGCGTGCAGGGTGCGGCCGTCGGCCGACCGCAGATCGTGCTCCCGCATGGTGAACCTCCTCGGTCGTCGCCGATACGTCGGCGCAGTGGGTCGCGTCTCGACATCCGTCGCCGGGAAATCGGTACGGTGCGGTTGTCGAGATCGTCGCGCCCGCTCCGACCTCGGGACGGCACATCGTCACACGTGAAGGGAGCCGGGCGATGAAGTACCTGGTGTTGATCTACGCGAACGCGCAGAGCTGGGGACATCCGATCTTTCTGCGTACGGCGGCGGGGCAGGCGCTGTCGGAGGACCGGCGCGCCGCGCTGGCCGCGGACCTGGACGCGCTGCTCACCGAGATCAACGACTCCGGCGAACTGGTGAGCGGCGCGGCGCTCGCCGACCCGGCCACCGCCCGGACCGTACGGTCGGCGGACGGGGGGCCGCTGGCCACGGACGGCCCGTACGGGGAGAGCAAGGAGCAGCTGGCCGGGTTCTTCCTCGTCGACTGCGCCACGCGCGAGCGGGCGGAGGAGATCGCCGGCCGCTTCCCCGAGGCACGGTACGGCGGCGCGGTGGAGCTGCGGCCGGTGATGGACCTCGGCGGTGAGGAGATGTGACCGAGGCGTCGGGGGACCTGTGGCGTCGGCTGGCGCCGCGGGTCCTCGCCGCGCTGGTGCGGCGGTACCGGGACTTCGACGCCGCCGAGGACGCCGCGCAGGAGGCACTGCTGGCGGCCGCACGGCAGTGGCCCGAGGAGGGCGTACCGGAGGATCCGGGGGCGTGGCTTATCCGGGTGGCGTCCCGGCGGCTCGTCGACGGGATCCGCAGCGACCGGGCGCGGGCCCGCCGCGAGGAGACGGCGGCCCGGCTGGAGTACCCGCCGGAGCCCGGCCCGGCCGGTGACGACACGCTGACCCTGCTACTCCTCTGCTGCCATCCCGCGCTGCCCGAACCGTCCCAGGTCGCGCTCACCCTGCGCGCCGTCGGCGGCCTCGGCACCGCGCAGATCGCCCGCGCCTTCCTCGTACCGGAGGCGACGATGGCGCAGCGGATCAGCCGGGCGAAGCAACGGATCCGGGCGGCCGGCGCACACTTCGACCCGCCGCCGCCGGACGAACTGCCGGACCGGCTGCGCACCGTGCTGCACGTGCTCTACCTGATCTTCAACGAGGGGTACACCGCGAGCGACGGTGCCGACCTGCACCGGGTCGAGCTGGCCGCCGAGGCGATCCGCCTGACCCGCGCGGTACACGCGGCGCGGCCGGACGACGGTGAGGTCTCCGGGCTGCTGGCGCTGATGCTGCTGACCGACGCGCGCCGGCCGGCACGTACCGGGGCGGGCGGTGACCTGGTGCCGCTGGCCGAGCAGGACCGCACCCGCTGGGACCGCGCCGCGATCGACGAGGGTACGGAGCTGATCACGACGACGCTGTCCCGCGCGCCGATCGGGGCGTACCAGATACAGGCGGCGATCGCGGCGGTGCACGCGGAGGCGGCGACGGCGGCGGAGACGGACTGGCCGCAGATCCTGGGCCTGTACACGCTGCTGGCGCGGCTGGCGCCGAACCCGGTGGTGACGCTGAACCGTGCGGTGGCGGCGGCGATGGTGCACGGCCCCGCGGTCGGACTCGCGCTGCTCGACGGTCTCGCCGACGACCCGCGGATGGCCCGCCACCACCGGCTCCCCGCGGTACGCGCGCACCTGGCCGAGCTGGCCGGCGACCGCGACGCCGCGCGGGCCGACTACCTGCTGGCCGCGCGCCTGAGTACGAGCCTGCCCGAGCAGCGGTACCTGAACGCCCGCGCCGACCGGCTGCGTCCGCCCGCTGGCTAGGATCCGACCGGACGACGGGAGGGCGCCGTGCTGACGGAGTTCGCGGGGTTGTCGACGCCGCTGGTGGCCGACGCGTGCCTGCGCGCGGGCGTACCGCTGCGTGCCGCACCGGCGGGGATCGGGCCGGTCGTGCGCGGTCACCGGGTCGCCGGCCGGGCCCTTCCGGTACGGCATCACGGCAGCGTCGACGCGTTCCTGGAGGCGTACGGCCGGGCCGAGCCGGGTGACGTTCTCGTCGTCGACAACGGCGGCCGTACGGACGAGGCGTGCATCGGCGACCTGACCGTACTGGAGGCGCGTACCGCCGGGGTGTCGGGCCTGGTCGTGTGGGGCCTGCACCGCGACACCGCCGAACTGGTCGACATCGCCGTCCCGGTGTTCAGCTACGGCAGCCTCCCCGCCGGCCCGGTACGGCTGGACCCGGCGGGCCCGGAGACTCAGGTGTCGGCGCGGTTCGGCGGGCACCTGATCGTGCGGGACGACGTGGTGTTCGGCGACGACGACGGCGTGGTGTTCGTCCCCGCCGGCGACGTCGAGCGGACACTCGACGCCGCCCGGCGGATCCACCGCACCGAGCGCGACCAGGCCGACCGCATCCGCGCCGGGGACACGCTGCGCCGCCAGACCGCGTTCGACGAGTACCTGGCGCGGCGCGCCGACGACCCCTCGTACACGTTCCGGCAGCATCTGCGGCGCGTCGGCGGCGCGGTCGAGGAGTAGCCGGGGGAGGTTAGTCTCCAGGACCGTGCGGGGACGGATGGCGGGCGGCGGACGGTGGCGGGTCTGGTCACGCTGGGCGCCGTGGCGGGGCAGCCGGTGCAGCCGGCCGCTGACGGTGGTGCTCGACGCGGCGGACGGCGACATCGACGCGCTGGCGCTGGCGTGCCTGTTGATCGCGGTGCCGCTGCTGGTGGTCGTCGCGATCGAGCAGGCGGCGCGCGCCCTGCTCACCCCCGTCGCCGTCCTCGTCCGGTACGTGGCGGATCTGCCCCGCCCGGTGGAGATCACGGTCCGGGGCCGGCGCCGCTGGGCGGAGAGCATGGTCCTGGCGCCGGATCCGGCCGCGGCGCGCCGCATCTGTTTCGCCGTCGCGGCGCACCTGGGTGCCGGCCGCGACCTGGGCGATCCGCGGTTCCAGCAGTGGCTGGCGGAGGCGGGTGGCCGGTTCGTGCCCGACCGTCGGGTACGCCTGCTGCGCCGGCTCGTCCGCGGCCTCCGCGGTACGGCCCGCGCCTGACCGCGTACGGGTGACGCGAACGGTTCGCCGGTACGCCGATGACTCGCCGGTGGTGTCGTCGTCTGTACCTGTGACGGCCGGTGGGCGGCCGCGCGTGACGCAGAGGAGCCGACGATGGACAAGCTCAACCCGTGCCTGTGGTTCGACACCCAGGCGGAGGAGGCGGCAGAGTTCTACACGAAGGTCTTCCCGAACTCCCGGATCGTCGAGATCTCCCGGTACGCCGACAACGTGCCGGACCGGGCCGGCACCGTACTGACGGTCGCGTTCGAGCTGGACGGTACCCGGTTCGTGGCGTTGAACGGCGGGCCGGAGTTCACGTTCTCCGAGGCGGTGTCGTTCCAGATCAACTGCGCCGACCAGGCTGAGACCGACCGGTACTGGGAGGCGTTGACGGACGGCGGCGAGGAAGGTCCGTGCGGCTGGCTGAAGGACCGGTTCGGGGTGTCGTGGCAGGTGGTGCCGACGGAGATGATGGCGCTGCTGCAGGACCCGGATCCGGCCCGTGCGGCGCGCGCCACCGCGGCGATGATGCAGATGAAGCGCCTGGACGTGGCCGCGATCCGGCGGGCCGCGGACGGCGCCTGACCGGGCGCGGCCGGCGCGTCAGGCGGTGTCGCTGACCGAGTGGTCGTCGGCGCCGCGGCGCCAGAACCACACGCGGGAGTGCCGTTGCGGGGGTGCCTGGAACGGCCCGGCGATCGTCCGGTACGCGTCCTCGATACGTGCGGCGAGCGCGACCTGGGCGGTGGTCAGCACGTCGCCGTCGACGGGGTCCAGGCCGATCTGGGTACAGCCGTCCGTACGGTGCAGGTCGGGGCGCAGCCGCATGGCGTCCGCCACGACCTTGATCCGTTCGGTGAGTTCGGCGTGCTGTGACTCGGTGATGTCGAGGGTGCGGTGTATGCCGCCGCGGTCTCCCTGCCATCCGTCCAACTGCGCGAGTGCCTCGCGCAGGATCTCGTCGTTGAGTGTGGACATACGGCCCCTTCGAGGCGCTCTCGGTGACCGGTTCGTGACCGGCCATTCGACTCGCCGCTGACGGTTGGTGGCTTGAGTGTGCCGTTATCTTCCCGTGATGTCCACGCCCACTTTTCGGCCAAACCATCAGATTGCACCCGAGGCTTCGCGCTTCGGCCAGGGAAATCTGGCACTCTTGTGGCCCGTGACGAGCATTCCGCAACCCGATCCGGACACCGCCCCCGTGCGCGGTACCGGCGTGATCGTCGGCGCGGCGATCGTGCGTGCCGGGCGGGTCCTGGCCGCGCAGCGCGCCACCCCGGCCGCGGCCGCCGGCCGCTGGGAGTTCCCGGGCGGCAAGGTCGAGCCGGGCGAGTCGGAGCACGACGCGCTGGTCCGCGAGTGCGAGGAGGAGCTGGGCGTACGGGTGGCGGTGCTGTCCCGGATCGGCGCCGACGTCCCGATGGTGAACGGCGCGGTCCTCCGCCTGTACCTGGCCCGCCTGGTGGAGGGCGAGCCGCGGGCGCTGGAGCACGCGGAGCTGCGCTGGCTGGCGGCCGACGGCCTGGACACCGTGCCGTGGCTGCCCGCGGACGCGCCGCTCGCCGCCGCGCTCCCGCCGTACCTGGTGTCGTGACGGACGACCCGACGTACCCGGAGGTCGGTGCGACGCGGGCGGGTGCGCTGCCGACCGGCTACCGGCACGTCCGCCGGACCGTACGGCTGGGCAGTGGACCGGAGCCGTTCCACCGGCTCGTCGCGGGCATGGCCGACTGGCGCATCCACCGCGACGCCGGCCTCACCGTACGGGTGGACGGGCCGCCGACGCCGGGTCTGCGGTTCGTGACCGGGATCGGGTTCGGCCCGCTGCGGCTGTCCGCACCGTGCCGGATCGTCTGGTTCGTCGACGAGCCCGACCGGTATGGCTTCGGCTTCGGCACGCTGCCCGGCCACCCCGAGCGTGGCGAGGAGTCCTTCCTCGCCGAGTGGACCGCCGAGGACGACGTGTACTTCCACGTCACCGCGTTCAGCCGCCCCGCCGCCTGGTACGCGCGGCTCGGCGCGGCGCCCGCCCGTCGCGTCCAGGACCGCGTCACCGACCGGTACGTCGCGTCCGCCGTCGCCCTCGCCGGCCCCTGACGGGGCGCGGGTTCAGCCGAGCGCCGCGCGCAGCGTCGCGTACGTCGGGGCGAGGTCGCGCAGGATCGCCGCGACCGCCGCGTCGTCGCCCGTGACCAGCGGGTACTGGAGCGCGCCGACGAGTCGGGCCTGGTCGTCGGCGGTCGCGGCGGCGTCGGTGCGGCCGAGTTCGGCGAGGTGCCGGGCGGCGTCGGACAGCCGCCGGGCGCCGCAGCGTACGGCGAAGTACGTGAAGTGGGCGCGGGTGTCGTCGGGCAGCCCGGCGTCGGCCTGGTCGGCGAGCCGGTGCAGGCCGGCGGCGCCACCGAGGGTGCCGGGCGGGGCGGGACGGTGCCCGTCGGACAGCCACGCCGCCGCGTACGCCAGCGACGCGTGCCGTGCCGCGTCCGCCGACACCGCCCGCACCGTACGGAAACCGGACCGCATCCGGTACTCCGCCGTCAGGTACGGCACGCCGGCGCCGCGCCACGCGGTGACGAACGCGTCGGCGGGCAGCGTGGCGTACGGGTGGCCGTGCGGGTCGTGCAGCCGCACCGTGTCGCCGTCGACACCGAGTACGAGGACGTAGTGGTCGATGACGCCGGTGGGCGTGCCGGGCTGGTACAGCAGCAGGCCCATGTCGAGGGGTCCGGCGACCACGGGGCCGTCGGCGACGGCGGCGCGGAGCCGGGCGAGCGCGTCGGCGGGCGTACCGCCGTCGGTGCGGTCGCAGGCGAAACCGAGCAGGTCGAGCGCCTGGTCCAGCCCCGCCTCCGGATCCCAGCCGTACGGGTCGAACAGCGGCAGCGTGCCGCCCAGCAGTTCGAAGCCGAACGCCGACCCGGTCAGGAACTCGACGAGGTCCGGCGTGGCGGCCCCGGCGAGGGCCATCGCGACGGAGTTGGCGTAGCAGTACGGGCCGGAGCCGACGTAGGTGACCATGCCGGCCAGTACACCGGCTGACACGGTGTGAGGGTCAAGACGCGGAACGGCCGGCGCACCCTCGGGTACGCCGGCCGTCCGTCGTGCGTGGGTCAGCCGCGCCGGCCGTCGGCGGGCTTCTCCGGCATGCCGGGGCGCCGGAAGATCTTGCGGCCCAACCAGAAGATCGGGTCGTACCGCCGGTCGACGACGCGTTCCTTCATCGGGATGATCGCGTTGTCGGTGATGTGGATGCCCTCCGGGCACACCTCGGTGCAGCACTTGGTGATGTTGCAGTACCCGAGGCCCTGCTCGGCCTGCGCGACCTCCTTGCGGTCGTCCTTCGCGTCGAGCGGGTGCATGTCCAGCTCGGCGGCCCGGATGAACAGCCGCGGCCCGGAGAACGCCTGCTTGTTCTCCTCGTGGTCGCGCACCACGTGGCAGGTGTTCTGGCAGAGGAAGCACTCGATGCACTTCCGGAACTCCTGCGAGCGCTCCACGTCGACCTGCTGCATCCGGTACTCGCCCGGCGCGACGCCCTCCGGCGGCGCGAACGCCGGCATCTCCCGCGCCTTGCGGTAGTTGAAGGAGACGTCCGTGACCAGGTCGCGGATGACCGGGAAGGTACGCAGCGGCGTGACGGTGACGGTCTCGTCACGCCCGAACGTGCTCATCCGCGTCATGCACATGAGCTTCGGCATGCCGTTGATCTCGGCGGAGCAGGAGCCGCACTTGCCGGCCTTGCAGTTCCACCGTACGGCGAGGTCCGGCGCCTGCGTGGCCTGCACCCGGTGGACGATGTCGAGGACGACCTCGCCCTCGTTGACCTCGACGTCGAAGTCGACCAGGTCGCCGGTCTCGTCGTCGCCCCGCCAGATCCGGAAGTGGCGCTGGGTGCCCATCAGTTCTCCTCTTCCTCGTCGGCGGCCCCGTCCCCGGACGGCGCGGCGTCGTACGCGGTCAGCTCCTCCTCGGTCACGTACTTGGCCAGCTCGGCCCGGTCGAACAGGTGCTGGAGACCCATCGGCATCACCGGCATCGGCTGGCGTACCACGTCGACGTCGCCGGCGGGGGAGGACGAGCAGACCAGGTTGACCTTGCGCCACTCCGGGTTCATGCCCGGGTAGTCGTCGCGGGTGTGGCCGCCGCGGCTCTCCTGCCGCTCCAGCGCGGCGCGCGCGACGCACTCGCCGACCAGCAGCATGTTGCGCAGGTCCAGGCACAGATGCCACCCCGGGTTGTACTTGCGCCCCGGCGGCGCCGCGACCGCGTCGACCCGGGCCCGCAGCTCGGCGATCCGCTTGACCGCGGTGGTCAGCTCCTCCTCCCGGCGGATGATGCCGACCAGGTCGTTCAGCGTCTGCTGGAGTTCGGAGTGCACCTCGTACGGGTTCTCGCCGCCCTCCCGGGCGAACGGCGCCAGCGCCTCCTCGCTCGCCGCGTCGACGTCCGCCTGCGCGACCGCCGGCCGCTCGGCCAGACCGTCCACATAGGACGCCGCGCCCTCGCCGGCCCGCTTGCCGAACACCAGCAGGTCGGACAGCGAGTTGCCGCCGAGCCGGTTCGACCCGTGCATACCGCCGGACACCTCGCCCGCCGCGAACAGCCCCGGTACTGCCGCCGCAGCGGTGTCCGGGTCGACCTCCACGCCGCCCATCACGTAGTGGCAGGTGGGCCCGACCTCCATCGGCTCCTTCGTGATGTCCACGTCCGCCAGTTCCTTGAACTGGTGGTACATCGACGGAAGGCGCTTGTGGATGTAGTCGGCGGACCGGCGCGACGCGATGTCCAGGAACACGCCGCCGTGCGGGGATCCGCGCCCGGCCTTGACCTCGGCGTTGATCGCGCGGGCCACCTCGTCCCGGGGCAGCAGCTCCGGCGGCCGCCGGTTGTTGTCCGGGTCGGTGTACCAGCGGTCGCCCTCGTCCTCGGTCTCCGCGTACTGCTTGCGGAAGACGTCCGGCACGTAGTCGAACATGAACCGCTTGCCCTCGGAGTTGCGCAGTACGCCGCCGTCGCCGCGGACCGACTCGGTGACGAGGATGCCCTTCACCGACGGCGGCCACACCATGCCCGTCGGGTGGAACTGCACGAACTCCATGTTCAGCAGCTTCGCCCCGGCGCGCAGCGCGAGCGCGTGCCCGTCCCCGGTGTACTCCCAGGAGTTGCTGGTCACCTTGAACGACTTGCCGATGCCGCCGGTCGCCAGCACCACCGCGGGCGCCTCGAACAGCACGAACTCGCCCGACTCCCGCTGGTACCCGAAGGCGCCGGCGATCCGGCCGTCGGTGACGAGCAGCTCGGTCACGGTGCACTCGGCGAAGACCTTGATCTTCGCCTCGTAGTCGCCGGTCTCGGCGAAGTCGTCCTGCTGCAACGACACGATCTTCTGCTGCAGCGTACGGATCAGCTCCAGGCCGGTGCGGTCACCGACGTGCGCCAGCCGCGGGTACTCGTGCCCGCCGAAGTTGCGCTGGGAGATCTTGCCGTCCGGCGTACGGTCGAACAGCGCGCCGTACGTCTCCAGTTCCCAGATCCGCTCCGGCGCCTCCTTGGCGTGCAGCTCCGCCATCCGCCAGTGGTTCATGAACTTGCCGCCGCGCATGGTGTCGCGGAAGTGGACCTGCCAGTTGTCGTTCGGGTTGACGTTGCCCATCGCCGCCGCGGCGCCGCCCTCGGCCATCACGGTGTGCGCCTTGCCGAACAGCGACTTGCAGATGATCGCGGTCCGCTTGCCGGCCAGCCGCGCCTCGATCGCGGCGCGCAGCCCGGCGCCGCCGGCGCCGACGACCACGACGTCGTAGGAGTGCCGCTCGATATCGGTCATGACTTGTCTCAGCCGCCTTGAAGATCTAGTGAATGAAGCGCAGGTCGGTCAACGTGTTGGAGGAGACCAGACCGATGTACGCGTCGGTCAGGGTCAGCGTCCCCAGCGTGATCCAGGCCCACATCATGTGCCGCTCGTTGAGCTTGGAGACCCACATCCACATCCGGTACCGCACGGGGTGCCGGGAGAAGTGGTTGAGCCGGCCGGCCGTGATGTTGCGGCACGAGTGGCAGGACAGCGTGTACATCCACAGGCAGACCACGTTGCCGACGAGGATGATGTTGCCCAGCCCGAACCCGAACCCGCCGCCCTTCCCGTGGAAGGCCAGCACCGCGTCGTACGTGTTGATCAGCGAGATCAGGACCGCGACGTAGAAGAAGTAGCGGTGAAAGTTCTGGATGATCAGCGGGAACCGCGTCTCACCCGAGTACTTCCGGTGCGGCTCGCGTACCGCGCACGCCGGCGGCGACTGCCAGAACGACCGGTAGTACGCCTTGCGGTAGTAGTAGCAGGTCAGCCGGAAGGCCAGCAGGAACGACAGCGTCACGATCGCGAACGGGATCAGCGGCGGGAACTCCGGCAGTGGCCGCCCGAAGTGCGCCGCCTCCGGGATGCACGACTTGCTGAGACACGGCGACGCGAACGGCGTCAGGTAGTGGTAGGCCCCGACCCAGTAGTACTTCTGGGTGGCCGCGCGGACCACCGCGTACACCAGCCATGCGGTCAGGCCGAGCACGGTGATGAGCGGCTGGAACCACCAGCGGTCGGTCCGGAGCGTCCGGGCCGCGATGCCGGCCCGCCCTCCGCCGGCCGGGCCGGCCGACCCGGGCTCGCGGGTCGGCGGGGTTGCGGTCGTCGTCATTGACTCGCTCTCCTGCGTTGCGATCCTCGGCCACCCGTCCGGCAGCCGCCACACTTACCGACAATTCGGGCTCAGTGCGCATACGCGCATATACGTTACGCCGCGCGATCTTCGGTGTGTGCGCAGGAGTCTCCCGCGTTGACAACCGAATCGGAAGACCCGAGGTAACGATCGTCGTAGCGGGCCTGTCCGGCAGCTCGGTTGATCTTGTCGGTAAACCCCGCCGCCGCTACGGTGCGTGAGTTACCCGCGAGTACCCCCGTGTACGGGTCGGGTCGGCCGGCGGTACCGTCAGCGCGGGTGGTCGAGTACCCGGTCGATCGTGGCGGCCATCGTCAGATCGGCCTCGGTCACCCCGCCGAGGGCATGGGTGACCAGCGAGAAGGTGACGGTCGTCCAGCGGATGTCGATGTCCGGGTGGTGCCCGGCGGTCTCGGCCGCGTCGGCCACCGCGTCGACCGCGCGGATGCCCGACAGAAAGTCCGGTGCGGTGTAGCTACGCGTAATCTCTGTGGTGTCGCCGCGCCACGCTGGCAGGGCACGGAGCCCGTCGGCGACCTGCTGAGCGGATAGTAAGGTCCCCATGTGCGCAACGGTGCGGGTCGAGGCGACCGATGGCAAGCGGATCGCCGATATCAGAGTCTGGGATTTGGCTGGACACCCGGCCGCACCGTCCGTCACCAGCCCCGCCGTACCCGACTCAACGGGACAAATCCCGATGCGCGATCGGCGCGTAGTCGCGGCCCGGTTACGCGATCAGGGGACTTGTTACCAAGCTGATGCCGCCAGGAACTCAAATCGGCGGACAGGGATGGATAGTTTTCGCACCGAAGTCGGGCGCGCAGCATGCCCGGACGGGGTCGTGACTCGCGGACCCTGGCCAGCCCGGAGGGAGCAGGATCGATGACGCAGACCCCAGCGGGTCCCCACGACTACGCGGAGGCCCCGGCCGGTGGCCTCGCGGTGGGCGAGGCACCCCTCGGCGAGCCCGGCGAGGAGGTCGTCGCCGCCGGGGGCAAGGCCATCGTCGGCCGGTCTCCCGGCCAGCTCGCGTGGATCCGGTTGAAGCGTGACCGCGTGGCCCTGGTCAGCGGGATCGTACTGGTGGTCATGTTCATCCTGGCGATCGCCGCCCCGTTGATCTCGAAGCTCTACGGGGCGAACGCCACGGACCAGCACTCCGACCTGCTCGACACGTCGGGATACCCGCTGGGGTACCTGGGCGGGATCAGCGGGTCGCACTGGCTCGGCCTGGAGCCGCAGCTCGGCCGGGACGTGCTGATGCAGCTCATCTACGGGATGCGCACCTCGCTGGTGATCGCCTTCGTGTCGGCGATCATCACGGTCGCGATCGGCATCATCATCGGCATCATCGCCGGGTACGCGGGCGGTGTGGTCGACTCGATCCTCAACTGGGTGATCGACCTGGTGCTGGCGTTCCCGTTCTTCATCTTCTGCCTCGCCGCCATCCCGGTCGTCACCGACGCGGTGTACGGCTCGCGCGGCGACGTCTCGGCACTGTTCCGGGTCGGCCTGATCATCGGCGTGTTCGCCTGCTTCAGCTGGACGTACCCGGCGCGGTTGGTGCGCGGTCAGGTGCTGTCGCTGCGGGAGCGGGAGTTCGTCGAGGCGGCGCGGGCGGCCGGCGCGGGCATGGGGCACATCCTGTTCCGCCAGCTCCTGCCGAACATCTGGGCGCCGATCCTGGTGGTCTTCTCGCTGAACGTGCCGTCGTTCATCACCGGTGAGGCGGCCCTGTCGTTCCTGAACATCGGCGTGGTCGAGCCGACGCCCGACCTCGGCCGGATGATCAACAACGGTACCTCGTTCCTGCAGACCGACCCGTTCTACACGATGGTCTCCGGCGCCACGATCCTGATCCTGGTGCTGGCGTTCAACCTGTTCGGCGACTCGGTGCGGGACGCCCTCGACCCCAAGTCGTCGCGGTGACCGCGGCTTCCGGTGCCGCCGGCGGTAGGCCGGCGGCCGTCGTAACGGATGGATCCACAGTGGACAGCACGATGAGCGCCGATCGGCGAGGTGTGTGATGGCTCGGTACCTGATCCGGCGGATCCTGCTCGCCGTCGTGACGATGTTCGCGGTGAGCGTGCTGACGTTCCTGCTGTTCTTCGCGGTGCCGACCTCGCCGGCGTACGTGATGTGCGGCAAGCAGTGCGACGCGCACGCGATCGCGCAGACCGAGCAGCGGCTCGGCCTCGACAAGCCGATCGTCACGCAGTACGGCGAGTTCATGAAGGGCATCGCCGTCGGCCGGACGTACGGGACGGGCGACCTGGCGGTCAAGTGCGACGCGCCGTGCCTCGGCTTCTCCTTCCGTACCAACGAGCCGGTCACCGACATCATCAAGCGGACGCTGCCGGTGACGGTGAGCGTGGTGGTCGGTGCGCTGGTCATCCAGCTCGTCATCGGTGTCGGGCTGGGGATGATATCCGCGCTGCGGAGAGGCACCGCGTTCGACAAGGCGGCGGTCGGCGTCAGCCTGGTCGGTGCGTCGATGCAGATCTACTTCTTCGGCCCGATCCTGTTGTTGATCTTCGTGTACTCACTGCACTGGCTACCGAACCCGGCCTACACGTCACCGTTCGACGATCCGTTCAAGTGGTTCACGCAAATGATCTTGCCCTGGGTCACCCTCGGCTTCCTGAACTCCGCGATCTACGCCCGGCTCTCCCGGGCCCAGATGCTGGAGACGCTGTCCGAGGACTTCGTGCGGACCGCCCGGGCCAAGGGCCTCCCCAAGCGCAAGGTGTACGCGCGGCACGCGCTGCGGGCCGCCATCACCCCGATCGTCACGATCGCCGGCCTGGACCTGGGCGGGGCGCTGGGCGGTGCGGTCATCACCGAGACGGTGTTCGGCGTCAACGGACTCGGGCGTACGTCGGTGAACGCGGTGAACGACCTCAACCTGCCGGTCGTGATGGGCACCGTGCTGCTGGCGGCGTTCTTCATCATCTGCATGAACATCATCGTCGACGTGCTGTACTCCGTCATCGACCCGCGCGTGCGGCTGAGCTGACCGGAAGAGAGTAGGGAAGAGTGACTGCCACAGCATCGTCCGCCGCGACGTCCGGCGTCGCGGACGACCGGCCGTACCTGGAGGTCGACGACCTGCGGGTGCAGTTCAAGACCGAGGACGGCATCGTCCGCGCGGTCGACGGCATCTCGTTCGCCCTGCCGCGCGGCCGTACGCTCGGCATCGTCGGTGAGTCGGGCTCGGGCAAGAGCGTCACGAGCCTGACCGTCATGGGTCTGCACAACGCGGCGCGTACCCGGATCACGGGGTCGATCAAGCTGGACGGTCGGGAGATCGTCGGCCTGGACGACGAGCAGGTCCGCCGGATGCGCGGCCGCGACGTGGCGATGATCTTCCAGGACCCGCTGTCCGCGCTGCACCCGTACTACACGATCGGCAAGCAGATCTCCGAGGCGTACCTGGTGCACCACCCGGGGCGCAAGGCGGAGGCGCGCAAGCGGGCCATCGAGATGCTCGACCGGGTCGGCATCCCACAGCCGAAGAAGCGCGCCGACCAGTACCCGCACGAGTTCTCCGGCGGTATGCGGCAGCGCGCGATGATCGCGATGGCGCTGGTCAACGACCCGTCGCTGCTGATCGCGGACGAGCCGACGACGGCGCTGGACGTGACGGTCCAGGCGCAGATCCTGGACCTGCTGGAGGACCTCCAGCGGGAGTTCAACTCGGCGATCATCATGATCACGCACGACCTGGGCGTGGTCAGCCAGGTCGCCGACGAGGTCATGGTGATGTACGGCGGGCACGCGATCGAGTTCGGCTCGGTCGAGCAGGTGCTCCGCTCGCCCCAGCACCCGTACGCGTGGGGCCTGCTGCAGTCGGTGCCGTCGCTGCGCGGCAACGCCGAGGAGGACCTCGACCCGATCCCGGGCAGCCCGCCGAGCCTCATCAACCTGCCGTCCGGGTGCGCGTTCCACCCGCGCTGCGCGTACAAGATGGTCGGCGGCGGGCCGTGCGACCTTGAGGTGCCGGAGTTGCTGCCGACCGCCGACGCCGGGCACGTGGTGGCCTGCCACCTGCCGGAGAACGAGCGCCGGCGGGTCTACGAAGAAGAGATCAAGCTGGGGGCCGCGCAGTGAGCGATCCGATTGTCGAGTCCGCCGGCACGGCGGTGAAGCAGCCCTCGTCCGACGGGACGCCGCTGCTCTCGGTGGAGGGCCTGACCAAGCACTTTCCAGTACGCCAGGGTGTGTTCGGCGGCAAGGCGCTGGTGCGCGCCGTCGACGGCGTCGACTTCAGCGTGGACCGGGGCCAGACACTGGGCCTGGTCGGCGAGTCCGGCTGCGGCAAGACCACCACCGGCCGGATGGTGGTGAAGCTGCTGGAGTCGACCTCGGGCCGGATCATGTTCGAGGGCCGCGACATCACGCACATGAACCGTGCGCAGATGCGGCCGCTGCGACACGACCTGCAGATCATCTTCCAGGACCCGTACTCGTCGCTGAACCCGCGGCACACGGTCGGCAAGATCGTGGCGATGCCGTTGCAGGTCAACGGGATCACCCCGCCCGGCGGGGTGAAGAAGCGGGTGCAGGAGCTGCTGGAGACGGTCGGCCTCAACCCGGAGCACTACAACCGTTACCCGCACGAGTTCTCCGGCGGTCAGCGGCAGCGCATCGGTATCGCCCGCGCGCTCGCCCTGCGGCCGAAGCTGATCGTCGCGGACGAGCCGGTGTCGGCGCTGGACGTGTCGATCCAGGCGCAGGTCATCAACCTGCTGCGGGAGCTGCAGCGCGAGTTCGACCTGGCGTTCGTGTTCATCGCGCACGACCTGGCCGTGGTCCGGCACTTCTGCCAGCGCATCGGCGTCATGTACCTCGGCAAGATGGTCGAGGTCGGTGACCGGACGCAGATCTACGAGGAGCCGGCCCACCCGTACACGCGGGCGCTGCTGTCGGCGGTGCCGGACGTGACGAAGATCGGTACCGAGGGCCGCGAGCGGATCCGGCTGGAGGGCGACGTACCGACGCCGCTGAACCCACCGTCCGGCTGCCGGTTCCGTACCCGGTGCTGGAAGGCGCAGGAGAAGTGCGCCGAGGTGGAGCCGCCGCTGCTGCAGATCGGTACGGGTCAGCAGGTGGCCTGCCACTTCCCGGAGACCGGCCCGGTTTCCTGACCCTGTTCGTCGACGGCGCCCGCACCGGTTCACGGTGCGGGCGCCGTCGTGTCGACGCGTGTTCGTAGCGTGGCCGTGACCCATGGCCGGGCGAACATGCCTACCGTCTGGGCCGACTGTCCTTCGACGGTGCGAGGTGTCGGCAATGATTCGGTACCTGATCAAGCGTCTCGTGTTGGCGGTACTGGCGATGGTCGCGGTGAGCGTGCTGACGTTCCTGCTGTTCTTCGCGGTGCCCACGTCCCCCGCGTACGTGATGTGCGGGAAGCAGTGCACCGCGCACGACATCGCGCAGACCGAGCAGCGGCTGGGGTTGGACCAGCCGATCGTGGTGCAGTACGCGGACTTCATGAAGGGCATCGTCGCGGGCCGCACGTACGGTTCGGGCGAGCTGGCGGTGCACTGCGACGCGCCGTGCCTGGGCTTCTCGTTCCGTACCAACGAGCCGGTGACGTCGATCCTGGCCCGGACGGTACCGGCGACGACGAGCATCGTGGTCGGCGCGACGGTGATCCAGCTGGTGGTGGGTGTGGGGCTGGGCATGGTGTCGGCGCTGCGCCGGGGCACCGCGTTCGACCGGGCGGCGGTGGGGACGAGCCTGGTCGGCGCGTCCATGCAGATCTACTTCTTCGGCCCGATCCTGCTGCTCCTCCTCGTGTACCAGCTGCACGTGCTGCCCACGCCGGGGTACACGTCGCCGCTGGCCGATCCGGGGATGTGGTTCGAGCAGATGCTGTTGCCGTGGCTGACGCTCGGGTTCCTCAACTCGGCCATCTTCGCGCGGCTGTCCCGGGCCCAGATGCTGGAGACCCTGGCCGAGGACTTCGTGCGTACGGCTCGCGCCAAGGGCCTGTCCAGGTGGCGGGTGTACGCGCGGCACGCGCTCCGTGCGGCCATCACCCCCATCGTCACCACCGCCGGCCTGTACCTCGGGGCGGCGCTGGGCGGTGCGGTCATCACCGAGACGGTGTTCGGCGTCAACGGCCTCGGCCGCGCGTCGGTGGACGCGGTCAACCAGCTCAACCTGCCGGTGGTGATGGCGACCGTGTTGCTGGCTGCGTTCTTCATCATCGTGATGAACGTCGTGGTCGACATGTTGTACTCGGTGATCGACCCACGGGTGCGGTTGGGCTGACAGACCACCCCGGCCGGCGCAGGAACCACGCCGTGGTTGGCATCGCTGAGACCGTCTCGTTGCCGGCCTGTGACTCGGCCGGCCCGGGATGTGACTAGGTTCTCTGTGAACCAGCTTCACTGGTGCATTGTCTCCGCGGTGCGGGGCCGTGCGCCGGTGGGCACAACGCCGCCGCGGTTGCGTGGGAGGGCCCGAGCGGCACGAGGTTGCCAGGAGGTTATGGAATGCGACCCAGACTGGCCGTGGCCGCCGCCGGCGCCATGGTCGTGGTCGCGGCGCTCGGGGCCTGCTCGAAGAACACGGGCAGCAACGAGGGCGGCGGCTCCACCGTGCAGAAGAACACCGGGGGTATCGCGACGAACCCCAAGGACTCGCAGGGCCCCGCGCCCGCGGTCGCCGGTGCCAAGAAGGGCGGTGACCTGCAGATCCTGCAGGACTCCGACTTCGAGCACCTGGACCCGCAGCGCACGTACGTCGTTCAGGCCATGTCGGCGGAGCAGCTGTTCGCGCGCACGCTGACGATGTTCCGGCAGGACAAGGGCGGCAAGCTGACCCTGGTCGGCGACCTGGCCACCGGTCCGGGCAAGGACCTCGACGGCAACAAGTGCATGAACTGGGAGTACACCCTCAAGGACGGGCTCAAGTACGAGGACGGCTCGCCGATCACGGCCAAGGACGTGGCGTACGGGATCTCCCGTTCGTACTCCAGCCAGATCGCGGAGGGTCCGCACTACCTGGCGCAGTGGCTGTCGAACGAGGCCGAGTACAACAAGACCTACAAGGGCCCGTACAACGGTGGCGCGGACATCGCGCCGGGCCTGGAGGTCAAGGGCGACAAGACGCTCCGCTTCCACTTCAAGCAGCCGCACTGCGACCTGCCGTTCGCGCTGCAGCTGCCGACCTCGGCGCCCGTGCCGAAGGCCAAGGACACCGGCGCGAAGTACGACAACAAGCCGTTCTCGTCCGGGCCGTACAAGGTGAAGCAGTACATCCGCGGTACCAAGCTGGTGCTGGAGCGGAACAAGTACTGGGATCCGAAGACGGACCCGATCCGGCACGACTACGCGGACACCATCAGCTACACGTTCGGCCCGACGGACGTGACGCAGACCAACCGGCTGATCGCGGACTCCGGCCCCGACCAGTACGCGGTGGCTCAGCAGAACGTGCCGCAGACGTTGCTGCCGAAGGTGAACGGCGACTCCACGCTGAAGTCGCGGACGATCGCCGGCCAGGCCCCGTTCGTGTACTACGCGGCGGTCAACACGCAGAACATCAAGGATCTGAAGACGCGCCAGGCCATCGCGTACGCGATCGACCGTAAGGCCGTCATCCAGACCCTGGGCGGTTCGCAGCTCGCCGACCCGGCGTACACGCTGCTGTCGCCGACCGTGCTGGGCCAGCAGGACTACAAGGCGTTCGACGGTGGCCCGAGCGGCAACCCGGCGAAGGCCAAGGAGTTGCTGGGCGGCAAGCACCCGCAGATCGTGTTCGGCTACCGCAACAACCCGTGGGGTCAGCGGCTCGCGCCGTCGATGCAGCAGGCGCTGGAGAAGGCCGGGTTCAAGGTCGTCCTCAAGCCGGTCGACGCGGAGAACTACTTCACCGAGCTGGGTCGTAAGAACAACGCCTTCGACCTGTACGTGACGGACTGGGCGGCGGACTGGCCGACCGGTGCCGCGGTGATGCCGGTGCTGACCGACGGCCGCACGATCCAGGCCAACGGCAACAACGACGTGTCGTACTACAACGACGACGCGTACAACGCCAAGCTGGACGCGGCGAGCAAGGTGCCGGCCGCGCAGGCCGGTCCGAAGTGGGCTGCGCTGGACAAGGAGTGGGCGCAGACCGCGGCGACCATTCCGATCTACTACTCGAAGAGCCTGTCGCTGACCGGCTCGAAGGTGGGCGGCGTCGAGCTGTCGACCGACCTGGGTACGAACCTCTACACGAGTGCGTACCTGAAGTAGCAACGGTTCCGCCCTCCGGCGGCCGGCACCCCACGGGTGCCGGCCGCCGGCTTTTTTCTGCTCGTACGCGGATCGTGGAGGTTTTCTACGACCGTATTGAGACCCGGTCGTTGTCCCGCCGTGATGCCCGGCCGCGGGCCGCCCGCTACGTTCTCTGCTCATGGCGTGCTGTGGCACACGCCATACCGGGGGTGGCGTGGGTCACCCCCGTTGCTGTAGGGCCGGCAGGCCGACTGGGAGGACGGATGCGACGACGAGCAGCTCTCGCCGCGCTGAGCGCGCTGGTACTGGCCGGTTCGCTGGCCGCGTGCAGCAAGAACACCGGCACGGGTGACGGCGGCGGGAACGAGCACCACAGCGAGCAGACGAGCGCGATCGCGACCGACCCGAAGGACTCGATGGGTCCGGCGGCGGCGGTCAAGGGCGCGACCACCGGCGGCACCTTCCACTACCTGGAGGAGTCCGACTTCGAGCACCTCGACCCGCAGCGGACGTACATCGTCGACGCGATGGCGGTCGAGCACCTGTTCGTGCGTACGCTGACGATGTTCAAGGAGACCGGCGACGGGAAGGTCACGCTGGTCGGCGACCTGGCGAAGACGCCGGGCAAGGACGTCAAGGGCGACTGCCGGCAGTGGCGGTTCACCCTCAAGAGCGGCCTCCGGTACGAGGACGGCTCGCCCATCACCGCCGCCGACGTGGCGTACGGCGTGGCCCGGTCCTTCTCGCCGGACATGAGCGAGGGCCCGACGTACATCCAGAGCTGGCTGACGGGCAGCGACGACTACAACGCGACGTACAAGGGGCCGTACAACGGCGGGGCGAAGGTGCCGCCGGGCGTGACGGTGGACGGCGACGACACCATCACGTTCACGTTCAAGCAGCCGCAGTGCGACATGCCGTTCGCGGCGTCGATGGGCGTCACCGCACCGGTTCCGGCCGCCAAGGACACCGGCACCAAGTACGACCTGCGGCCGTTCGCGTCCGGCCCGTACAAGATCGACAAGTACCTGAAGGGCACGTCGCTGACGCTCGTGCGCAACAAGTACTGGGACGCGAAGACCGACGCGGTGCGCCACGCGTACTACGACACGTTCGTGGCGACCTTCGGTGACAGCGACGTGCAGCAGACCCAGCGGATGATGGCGAGCAACGGCGACGACGCCAACGCCACCATGTACGAGAACGTGCCGGCGGCGTTGCTGCCCAAGGTGCTCGGCGACCCGGCCGTCAAGAAGCGCATGATCCAGGGCCTGTCGCCGTTCGTCAGCTACCTCGCCATCAACACCCAGCGGGTCACCGACCTGAAGGTGCGGCAGGCGCTCAACTACGCGATGGACCGCGGCGCGTACCTCCAGGCCCGCGGCGGCACCATCACCGGCGAGCCGGCCACCGCGATCCTGTCCCCGCTGACCATCGGGTACCAGAAGTACGACCCGTACCCGGGCGGTACGCACGGCGACGTGGCCAAGGCCAAGGAACTCCTCGGCGGCAAGAAGCCCAAGCTCGTGTACGCCTACCGCAACGACTCGAAGAACCAGCCGCTCGCCGCCGTCGTCAAGAACGCGCTGGAGCGCGCCGGCTTCCAGATCGTGCTGCGGCCCATCGACAAGGCCAGCTACTACGACCAGATCGGCGCCAAGAACAACCCGTACGACCTGTACCTCAACACCTGGGGCTTCGACTGGCCGAGCGCCGCGACGGTACTGCCGCCGCTGTTCAACGGCAAGCAGATCCAGCCCAAGGGCAACAAGGACTACTCGTACCTGAACGTGGACGACGTCAACGCGGCCATCGCCACCAACTCCGCGATGCACGCCGACAAGGCCGCGCCCGAGTGGGCCAAGCTCGACAAGACCATCATGACCAAGTACGCCCCGGTCGTGCCGATCATCGCCACCAGCAACGTCACCCTGTCCGGTACCAAGTGCAAGAACGTGGTACTCAGCCACGTGATCGGCACGCCGGTCTTCTACAACGCGTACCTCGCCCGGTAACCGAGTGCGCGACGCGCGGGCCCCGTCCGGTACGCCGGGCGGGGCCCGCGCCGTCCGGGGGCGGCGCGTCAGCTCAGCAGCGGCGCGATCTGCGCGGTGAACTCGGCGATCTCGTACCCGAGGCGCTCGCGGTCGCAGTCCACGACGGCGAGGACGGTCAGGCTCAACTCCGCGCTGACCGGCGTGGCCATGAGTACGCCGGCGGCCATCTCGACGATGGTCTGGCACGGAGCGCCGGCCTCCATGCAGCGGCCGGCGCCGTCGGCGATGGACAGCAGGCCGGCGCCGATGCTGGCGAGCTGCTCCGCCCGCAACGTCGGCAGGCCGGCCGACACTGCGATGGGGACACCTTCGACCGAGGCGAGCACGGCGTGGCTCGCGCCCGGCACCCGGTTGATGAGCGAGACGAGTAGCGGACCCAGGCTGCTGGCTTGCAGGCCGAGTTCGGTCACGGGCGAGCCGCCGGGGTGAACGCGGCCGACGACGCCGCCTGTTCGACCGGCTCGTGTCCCGTGCTCCGCCGTCCCCGTTGCCAGCCGCGGAAGTAGCCGGCGGTCTGCGCCGCGAGCTGCGACGCGTCCCGCGCGATCGGCGCCGGGTCGTTCTCGTCGATCGGGGAACCCGGCACCAGGTTCGCCTGCGGTACGCGACGGGGGAGGCCGCTCTCCGTGTTCTGCCCGACGGACGGCTTGCTGGCGGCCTCGGCGGCCTTCCAGCCCTCGTCCGCCAGGCTGTCCCACTCCATCTCGCCGTGCTCACCGGCGAACCACGCCGAGCGCGCCGCGGCGAAGATGAGCAGCTCCGAGTCGCCCTCACCGACCGGCGGCTCGGACGGCTCGGCCGCCGCCGAACGTCGCGGCTGGTCGTGCGTACGCACCCGGCGGCGGCTGCGCGGCCCGGAGTCGCCGCCGCGGCGCGACCGGGTGGCCGGCTCCGGCAGCGAGGTGACCGACGCGGTGTCCTCCGCCGCGTCCACCGAACGCAGCTGCGGCCGCGGCTCGCCGTCCGCGTCGCCCAGGATCAGCGTCGGCTGGAAGTCCGTCTCGAACTCCAGCTTCGGCGGCTCGGGCTCGCCCGGCAGGGTCGGCCGTTCCACGGTCAGATCGGTGTCGTTGCTGCCGTTCACCGGCGCCGGCTCCGCCGGGGTGAACGTCGGGGCCGGCGGCTCGGCCGGCGCCGACCGCGACTTCTTCGTCTTCGGCTTGGGCCGCAGGTGCAGCGTGCTCTCCTCGACCGGCTCCGCGGCCGCCGCCGGGGGCGGCGCCATGACCGGGCGGGACGGGCGGGCCGGCAGCTTCGGGCCGCGACCCCGGGTCGGCAGCGGCGCCGGGCTGACCGGCCGGTTGCCCGGCGGCGACCACGACGGCTCCCCGGACGGCGGGCGGAACGGGTCGGGTGGCATCGGCAGGTCCGTGGTCGGCGACTCGACCGTCGCCCACTCGCTGGTCACCGCCTCCGCCGCCGGCTCGGCCGGCTCGGGCCGGGCCGTACCGATGCGTTCGGAGACCTCGCGGATGAGGGCGCCCGCGGCCGTGTCGCACGCCAGTACGGCGGCGACGGTCTGCCGGACCGCCGCGCCCACCGACTCCACCGGGTACCGCGGCGGGTCCATGTCGGCGACGGCCTGCCGCAGCGCGGCCAGCGCGTCGGTGGCGTCCGCGTACCCGGCGGTGACGAGGCGGGCCACGACGCTCTCGTCGCGGTCCCGGCTCACCTGCGTCGGGTCGGGCAGCGCGTCGAGCAGCGCGAGCGGGGTCGCCGCGCCCGGATCCGGGAACGCGCGCAGCGCCGCCGGGTACAGCGCGCGCAGCACCTCGCGCAGCGCGGCGACCGCGGCGACCCGGCTCGTCGCCAGCGCCGCGTGCGAACTCAGCGCCGGCCGGAGCGCGTGCAGCTCCGGCGCGGCCGGCTGCGGCAGCGCGACCAGGGTTCCGCCGTACAGCGCGCGGGCCATGGCGACGGCGCGCCGGGCGTCGTCCTGCGCGTCCTGCGGCTCGGCCGCGGCCAGCTTCTCCACCGCCGCCGCGTCCACGAAGCACGCGGTACGGCCGGAGGCGACGACGAGCTGCGGTACCGGTCGGCCCGGCGCGTCGGACGCGACGGGCACGGCGAGCAGACCCGCCGGGTCCGCTCGCTCCGCGAGCAGGCTCAGCAACTCCGCGTAGCCCTCGGCGGTGTCGGCGAACTGTTGGACGGCCGCCACCCGGCCACCGTCGTCGACCACCGCAGCGGTCAGTCGTTCGCCCGCCGCAGCCAGCCCGCAGTACACACGCACGTCAACACCTCCGACGCCGATTCACCGCTCTCGATGCTCCCTGTTCGGGGGTCAGTCGCGCCAGTCCACGGCGGCACTGATCTTCCCGATGATCGTCCGCCACGCGAGCGCTGCCTGTTGTGCCCCGATTTTCTTCGCACGGCGCCGCGCCCGGAACGCGGTCAACCCGCCCTTGGCGACGCCGCGCATCGCCTCGTCCAGGTCGTCCAGCGGGGAGTCCGGCGACAGCGACGTCAACACGGAACCGAGATCCAGCGCGTACGCCAGGTCACGGGCCAGCTCGCCGGCCGAGATGACCAGGTCCTCGTCCCAGCTGTCGTGCCCGCCGCGCAGGTTCGCCACCAACAGATCCAGCTCGTACCGGTCCTCGTCGGTCGGTACGACGTGGTCGGCCTCGATGCCGTCGGCGAGCGCGTCGGCGGTGTCGATGCCGCGCAGCGTGTGCGGCGCGTCCGACCGTACGAAGTCGGCGAGGCCCGCCGGCGTACGGAAGAGCAGGAGCTTGCCGCCCTGGGCGAGGAACACGGGCACCTCGTCCGGGCCCTCGGGCTCCTCGTCCTCCTCCTCGTCCTCCTCCTCGGCGTCCTCGTCCTCGGAGTCGTCCTCGTCGGAGTCGGCCTTGTCGGAGTCGCCGCCCTCGTCCTCGGACGTGTCGTCGTCGGCCTCGTCGGACTTCGACTCGTCCACGGACTCCTCGGCGTCCGCGGTGGCCGCGTCCTCCTCGGCCGGCTCCTCGCGCTCCGGCCCGGCGCCCTCGACCTCCGAGACCTCCGCCGGCCCCCGGTACGCCCGCAGCGTGTACCCCACGCCCGCGGGCAGCGCGATCTCGATCGGGTCGACCCGTACGTCCGCCCAGAAGGCGTCCGCCTCGGCCGTACGCTCCGGTGTCGACTCGTCGTCCCCGTCCGCCGGGTCGTCCGACTCGTCGGCGGGGTCGTCCGCGGCGTCGTCGGTGTCGTCCGGCTCGACGTCGGTCGGCTCGGAGCGCTCCGCCGACTCGGCGTCGGACGACTCGTTGTCGGACGGTACGTCCGACTCGTGTTCGGCGCGGTGGCGAGCCACGGCGTCCTCCGTTTCATGCCCGGTCCCCGGGCAACGTGTGCGACAGTGTGTCGGCGCTCAGCCCGGGACCGCAGCCGGCTGGTCCGGCCCGCCGGACGGTCGTGGCTGAGCGGCCCCGGCACCGGCCCGGTCGAACCGGTGCGCGTGACCCAACGAATAGAACCCTAGACGCCGGTACAGCCCGACCGGGCCGTCGTCCGGATCGACGCGCAGGAAGGTCAGGTCGCAGCCGGCCGCGGCGGCCCGGCGTACCCCGGCGGCCAGCAGCGCCGCCGCGTACCCGCGCCGCCGGTACGCCGGGCGGGTGAGCACGTCCTCGATCTGGGCGACGCCGTCGGACGGCGACAGGTAGAGCTCGCACCAGGCGCACGGGGTGCCGTCCGGCCCGGTCACCGCCAGGAACACGGTGCCCGGCGGGCGACGCGTCCGCTGCCCGGTGAGCTGCTCGTACGCCGTGTCGGACAGTCCCGGCACGCTCTCCCGCCAGGCCCGCTCGACCGGCCCGAGCAGCGCGTCCAGCCCGACGGCCGCGACCGGAGCCGGCATCGGCGGGTCCGGCGCCCCGCCGTACGACATGAGCAGCTCGCGACCCGCCTCGTACCCGGCGGCCGTGAAACCCGCGACCAGCTCGCCGTCCGCCGGCCCGTCCACCGAGACCACCCGGTACGCCAGCCCGGCCGTACCGAGGACGTCGTCGGCGGTGGCGACCAGCTCGGCGGCCGTCGCCGGGCCGGTAACGTGCAGCCGGTTCAGGTCCCGCACCACCGGGTACGCCGGGTCGAGCGTGACGAACCCACCGGGTACGTCGACCACCGAGGCCGCCTGGCGCCGGGCCACGGCGTGCCCGAACGCGACGGCGCGGGCGTACTCGGAGTCGGTCACGGCTGCCGAGCTTAGAGGTCCACGGCCACCGGCCTGCCGCCGGACCGAGCCGTCACACGTCGTACCCGGGGCCGGGGTCGAGGTCGACGACCGGACGCAGCGGGGGAACGGTGGCGGTGCGGCGGCTGGGCACGAACTGCTGGTCGGCCGACAGCCCCGGCACCGGGCTGCCCGGCCGCAGCACGTCACCGTGCTTGCACACGTACTCGGCCAGCTCGAACAGCAGGTCGCCGAGCCGGTCCGGGTCCAGGTTGCGGGACTGGCACTGGATGTCGGGCAGCCCGAGCGTGTGCAGCCCGAGCGTGTCGGTCATGGTCACGCTCGGATCGTGGACCGACCGGAACATCCGCACGTTGACCACCCCGGTCAGCGGATGCGCGACCAGCGCGCCCGGCGGCAGTGCCTGCTGGCTCGCCGGCCACCACGTCGCCAGCGGCCGTACCGTCGCGATGATCGCGTCCAGTACCGCGCGGAACACGTGCACCCGCTCGGTGCTGTCCCGGCCGCGACCGATGAGCTGACTGATCGTGATCAGGTACCGGCAGCGGTCCAGGCTCGCGGCGGCGTCCGGCCAGTGCCACGACTGGCTCAGGTCCCGCTCCTCCGCCCGGTCGTCCGCCGCGAACGTCATCGCCGACAGCAACAGATCCGTCCGGTACGAGTCGCGCTCGGTGAACGGGTGGTGTTCGGGCGGCAGGCCGAGGATGTCGGCCGGATCCGGCCGGTACGGCGCCGCCGGGTCCGCCCGCTCGTGCCGGAGCAGCACGTTGCTCGGACCGGCCCACACCAGCGTCGTGCCGGGCAGCGCGGACCGGATCCGTACGGTCAGCGCCCGCGGGTCGATGCTGGGCGGATCCGGGTAGCAGAGATCCACTGCAAGTATCGGTGCAGGCTCCGGGGGGAGGGCCACCTGCGACATCTTGGCACGAGATCATGTGTGTGCGTACCCGCTGCACCCAGTGATATCGATCGATGTCTCAGTGGTCGGTCCAAAGCGGCGGGTCGCGGGCGCCCGCGCGGGCCCGGCCGTACGCGGGTCGGTGCTGGTCGGCGCGTCGTCGACCGCTCGCCGACCCGGCCGTACGCCCCGCCCGGCCGTCCCGCCGGAGCTGACGGCGGCGCCCCGGCACGTCCCCAGCGGTCCGACCGTCGCCCGGACACGCCACCGACCCGCCGTACCGGTGGGCCGGCGGGTCGGCGGTGCCGGGCGCGGGTCAGACGCCGCGCGGGTGCCAGACGGTCTTCGTCTCGACGAACGCGGCCAGCCGGCCGAGGCCCGGCTCGGCACGCCAGTCGTCCGCCGCCGGTCGTACCACCCGCTTGAGGTTCTCGGCGGCGAGCCGCTCCAGCTCGGCGGCCTGCCCGGCGTCCGCCACGCCGGCCAGGTCGAGCGCGTTCACGTCGGCGTGTCCGGCGAGCCACGGCGCGGTCTCGGCGGCCGAACCGGTCAGCAGGTTGACGACGCCGCCGGGCAGGTCGGACGTGGCCAGTACCTCGGCCAGCGTGATTGCCGGCAGCGGGTGCCGCTCGCTCGCCAGTACGACGACGGTGTTGCCGGTGACGATCGCCGGCGCGACCACCGACACCAGCGCGAGCAGCGGCTCGGCCGGTGCGACGATGCCGACCACGCCGGTCGGCTCCGGCGACGACAGGTTGAAGTACGGCCCGGCGACGGGGTTGGCGTTGCCGAGCACCTGCGCGTACTTGTCGGCCCAGCCCGCGTACCAGACCCAGCGGTCGATCGCGGCGTCCACTGTGGACAGTGCGGCGGCGGTCGGCTCGCCCGTGCCGGCCGCGACCTCGTCCGCGAACTGCGCGCGGCGGCCCTCCAGCATCTCCGCGATCCGGTACAGGATCTGGCCCCGGTTGTACGCCGTGGCGCCGGACCAGCCGCCGAACGCCTTCCGCGCCGCCTGCACCGCGTCGCGCACGTCCTTGCGGGACGCCAGCGCCGCGTTGGCCAGGAACCCGCCGTCCGCGCCCTGCACCGGGTACGACCTCCCCGACTCGCTGCGCGGGAACTTCCCGCCCACGAACAGCTTGTACGTCTTGCGTACGGCCAACCGTACGGGCGCGTCGGGCGTGCGGTCGGCGCGCTTCTGCTTAGCCGGCAAGGTACGCCTCCAGACCCTGGCGACCGCCCTCGCGGCCGTAACCGGACTCCTTGAACCCGCCGAACGGGCTGGTCGGGTCGAACTTGTTGAACGTGTTGGCCCACACCACCCCGGCGCGCAGCCTCTCCGCCGCCCACAGGATCCGCGAACCCTTCTCCGTCCAGATCCCCGCGGACAGCCCGTACGGCGTGTTGTTCGCCTTCTCGATCGCCTCTGCCGGCGTGCGGAACGTCAGGACCGACAGCACCGGGCCGAAGATCTCCTCGCGGGCGATCCGGTGCGCCTGCGTGACGCCGGTGAAGATGGTCGGCGCGAACCAGAAACCCCGCTCCGGCAGGACGCAGGGCGCGCTCCACCGCTCGGCGCCCTCCTCCTCACCGATCCCCGCGAGCGTACGGATCCGGGCCAGCTGCTCGGCCGAGTTGATCGCGCCGACGTCGGTGTTCTTGTCCAGCGGGTCGCCGACCCGCAGCGTCGCCATCCGCCGCTTCAACCGGTCGAGTACCTCGTCGGCGACGGACTCCTGCACCAGCAACCGGGAACCCGCGCAGCAGACGTGCCCCTGGTTGAAGAAGATGCCGTTGACGATGCCCTCGACCGCCTGGTCCAGCGCGGCGTCGTCGAACACGATGTTCGCCGCCTTGCCGCCCAGCTCCAGCGTCACCCGCTTCGACGTCCCGGCCACCGACCTCGCGATCTGCCGGCCCACCTCCGTCGAGCCGGTGAACGCGACCTTGTCGACGCCGGCGTGCTCGACCAGCGTCCGGCCGGTGTCGCCGGCACCCGTGACGATGTTGACCACGCCCGGCGGCAGGTCCGCCTGCTGGCAGATCTCCGCGAACACCAGCGCCGTCAGCGGCGTCGTCTCCGCCGGCTTCAGCACGACCGTGTTGCCCGCGGCGAGCGCCGGCGCGATCTTCCACGCCAGCATCAGAAGCGGAAAGTTCCACGGGATGACCTGCGCGGCAACGCCGAGCGGCGTCGTGCCGAACCCGGCGTACGCGAGCTTGTCGGCCCAGCCGGCGTAGTAGAAGAAGTGCGCGGCGACCAGCGGGATGTCCACGTCGCGCGACTCGCGGATCGGCTTGCCGTTGTCGATCGACTCCAGTACGGCCAGCTCGCGCGCCCGCTCCTGCACGATCCGCGCGATCCGGAACAGGTACTTGGCGCGCTCGGCGCCCGGCATCCGCCCCCAGACCTTCTCGTACGCCCGGCGGGCGGCGGCCACCGCCTTGTCCACATCGGCCGGTCCGGCCTGCGCGACCTCGGCGAGCACCTCCTCGCTCGCCGGGTCGACCGTCTTCATCGGCTCGCCGTCCACCGCGGCCACGAACGCGCCGTCGATGAACAGCCCGTACTCCGGGCGGATGTCCACGACGGACCGGGACTCCGGCGCGGGTGCGTACTCGAATGCCATGGCGATCAGTCCAGGGTGAAGTAGTCGGGGCCGGCGTAGCGGCCGGTCGCCATCTTGGCGCGCTGCATGAGCAGATCGTTCAGCAGGGACGAGGCGCCGAACCGGAACCACCGCGGGTCCAGCCAGTCCTCGCCGACGGTCTCGTTGATGAGCACCAGGTAGCGGATCGCGTCCTTCGCGGTACGGATCCCGCCCGCCGGCTTCACGCCGACCTGCCGACCCGTACGGTCCCGGAAGTCGCGCACCGCCTCCAACATGACCAGCGTGACCGGCAGCGTCGCCGCCGGCGCCACCTTGCCCGTCGACGTCTTGATGAAGTCGCCACCCGCCAGCATCGCCAGCCACGACGCCCGACGCACGTTGTCGTACGTCACCAGCTCGCCGGTCTCCAGGATCACCTTCAGGTGCGCGTCCCCGCACGCCTCCTTCACCGCGACGATCTGCCGGAACACCTCCTCGTACCGCCCGGCGAGGAACGCGCCGCGGTCGATCACCATGTCGACCTCGTCCGCACCCGCCGCCACCGCCGCCCGTACGTCGTCCAGCTTCACCGCCAGCGGCGCCTGCCCCGACGGGAACGCCGTCGCCACACTCGCCACGTGTACGCCCGAGCCACGCAGCTGCGCCACCGCCGTCGGCACCAGCGTCGGGTACACGCAGACCGCGGCGACCGGCGGGCAGCCCGGATCCGCCGGGTCCGGCCGCATCGCCTTCGCGCACAACGCCCGCACCTTGCCGGGGGTGTCCGCACCCTCCAACGTCGTCAGATCGACCATGCGTACCGCGAGGTCCAGGGCCCACTGCTTGGCCGTCGTCTTGATGGACCGGGTGGCCAGGGTCGCGGCCCGCTGCTCCGCGCCGACCTGATCCACCCCGGGCAGACCGGACAGGAACGTCCGCAACGCCTCCGGCGATCCGGCCAACTCCGCGGCAAGCCGCTCGGCCTCGTGCGTCTCCATCGACGCCGATCTCGTCATGCGGGCGAGTCTAGCGGCCTCGCCGTACAGCGGAATCGCCGCGATAATCACCGAGTGTTAAGTAGCAGACGGCTCCAGGTCCTCCTGGAAATCTTCCGAACGGGCAGCATCGCCGGCGCCGCCCGGGTGCTGAGGATGTCCCCGTCCGCGGTGTCGCACCAGCTCACGCAGCTCGAACGGGACACCGGAGTCGGCCTCGTCGAACGCGGCGCGCAGAGCCTCCGGCTCACCGACGCCGGACTGCGACTCGCCCGCCGAGCACAGTCCGTACTGGACCTGATCGAGGCCGCCGAGCACGACCTCATGGTGCAGGCACGGGTCGATTCCGGACAACTGCGGATCGGCTTCTTCGCCTCCGCCGGGTACCGGCTGCTGCCCCTCACCCTGTCCCGCTACAGCGACCGCCACCCCGGAGTCGACCTCGACCTCGTCTTCGGCCAACCCCACGAACTCCTGCCCAGCCTCGAACGCGGCGCCCTCGACGTCCTCGTCGTCTTCGAACAGGCCCTCGACCCGTGGCGCGCCCCCGACGGCGTCGACGTCACCTACCTGTTCACCGAACCGCACATGCTCGTCGTCCCCGAACGACACCCGCTCGCCCACCGCGTCCGCGTACGCCTCGCCGAACTCGCCGACGAACCCTGGATCACCACGTACGGCGGCGCCACCCCCGTCTCCGTACTCGAACGGGCCAGCGCCATCGAAGGCTTCACCCCCCGCATCCGCTGCCGCAGCGACCACTACGAAGTCACCCTCGGACTCGTCCGCGCCGGACTCGGCGTCGCCCTCGTACCCAGCCTCGGACTCGAAGGCGCCGCCGGCGTCGCCCGCTGCCGCCTCGACAACCCGCACCTGTACCGGCGCGTCGGTGTCGCCGTACGGCCCACGAACCCCAACCCGGCGCTCGCGTCGTTCCTCGGGCATCTGAAGAGCGCGGCGGCCCAGGTACGGGCGTCGCTGGCGCGCCAGTGAGTCTCGGTTGCATTTGGCAACTGTTCAATTGTCCAATTGTGTCATTGTTCAACTGTTCAACAATTGGACAGTTGAACAATTGGACAACCAATCAGCGGACCAATTCCGCACCGCACTCGTCACCCACGCCCGCCGCCGATCGCCCCACCGCACACCCCGTGCCGCCGATCACCCCGCCGCGTGCCCGATGCGCGCCGCCCAACGGCCCCGCCGACCGGCCACCGCCGCCGACCGCCCACCGCGTCCCCGATGCGCACCCGAACCGCCACGCCAAGCGCCCACTCCCGGCTCACCCGAGCCAGCCGCCCGCATGCCGGGCGAGCGCCAACCCCGTCTCCCGCAACGCCCCGACCAGTCCCGGTTCGGTACCGGCTTCTCCGACGGCGATCACCGCGTACCCGATGCGCCGGCTGGCGACGAGTACCCCCACCTCGGCGCGTACTCCGGTGTCGGTGCCGGTCTTGGCGGCGATCCACACGTCGCCGGGCGCCGCGGCGTCGGGTACGCCGTCGTCGTACGGGTCGTGGGGCAGGAGTGCGGGGACGAGCGTGTGGTCGGTGTTGCCGCGCAACCACCGCAGTACGAGGGCGGAGGCGCCGGGGGACCACAGGGTGCCGGCGCCGGCGCGGGCGGCGAGTGCGGCGAGGTCGCCGGCGGTACCGAGGGCGAAGGTCGGCGGGTCGGTGGGGCCGCGGGTGTCGCGGATCCGGTCGAGCAGCGTGGTGTCGTGGACGCCGAGTTCGGCGGCGCCGGCGTTGACGGTGTCGCGGCCGATGCGGCGCAGCAGCGCGTTGGTGGCGGTGTTGTCGCTGACGGCGGCGACGAGGACGGCGAGGTCGCCGACGGGCCAGCGGCGCGCGGTGAGTGCGGCGAGCAGCCCGGTGCCGCCGCACACGTCCTCGGGCCGTACGTCGACGGTCTCGGCCGGGTCGAGTGTGCCGGCGTCGATCTGCCGCGCGGTTTCGGCGAGCAGCAACACCTTCCCGGTACTCGCCAGCGGCAGCCGTACGTCGTCGGCGTGCCCGTACGTGATGCCGTCCCCGCGTACGGCAACGGCGAGGGTGCCGGGCCCCCGCCGCGCCACGGCCCGTACCGCGGCGTCGAGTACCCGGTTCGCGCTGGTGGTTGCGCCGGCCTCGGGGCAACCGGATCCGTGCACCACTCCCGCGTCGGGCACCGCGTCGACGCCTTCGGCGTCGGTGGGGCGACGGTTTGCGGGGGTGGTCATGTGGCGAGCACCGTGCCGGGGCGTACGCCGGTGTCGGTGGTGTCGCGGACGACGGGGCGGCCGGCGACGAGGACGTGCCGGACGCCGGTGGGGGCGAGCAGCGGTTCGGCGTACGTGGCGCGGTCGGTGACGGTGTCGGGGTCGAACACCACGAGGTCGGCGTGCGCGCCGGTACGGACGACGCCGCGGTCGGTGAGCCCGAACCGGGCCGCCGGGTACCCGGTCATCTTGTGCACGGCGGTGTGCAGGGGGAGCAGGCCGAGGTCGCGGGTGTAGCGGCCGAGGACCCGGGCGAACGTGCCGGCCCAGCGCGGGTGCGGGTGTCCCGGTTTCGGTACGCCGTCGGAGCCGATCATGGACAGCGGGCTGGCGAGCACCCGGCGTACGTCGTCCTCGCGCATCGAGTGGCTGATGATGGTGACCTGGCCGTGGTCGGCGAGGAGCAGGTCGGCGACGACGTCGAGGGGGTCGCGGCCGCCGACGAGTTCGGCGACGGTACGGCCCTCGGCGGTGGGGTTGGACGGGGCGCACGCGATCGAGATGCGGTCCCAGCCGCCGTTGCCCACGGTGTTCTCCCACCCGGGTACGCCGCGGTCGATGTCGGCGGCCATCCTGTTGCGCTGCAAGGGATCGGCGAGCCGGGCGGTGAGCGCGTCGATGCCGCCGGCGTTCGCCCACGGCGGCAGCATGGCGGTCAGCGAGGTGCTCGCCGCGTCGTACGGGTAGACGTCGCAGGTGAGGTCCATGCCGCCGGCGCGCAGGGCGGTGAGCCGGGCGAGCGTGGTCTCGGTCCGGCCCCAGGCGTACTTCCCGGCGGTCTTGTGGTGGGAGACGTGCAGCGGGGCGCCCGAGTCGCGGGCGATGCCGATCGCCTCGTCGAGCGCCTCCTCGACGCGGGACATCTCGTCGCGCAGGTGCGTCACGTACGGCTTGGCGTGCCGGGCGGCGACCCGGGCGAGCGCGGTGACCTCGGCCGTACCGCCGAAGCTGCCGGGGGTGTAGATGAGTCCGGTGGACAGGCCGGCGGCGCCCTGCCCGAGCGACCGGTCGAGCAGGTCGCACATGGTGGCGAGTTCGGCGTCGGTGGCGGGCCGGTCGTCGTAGCCGACGACGCCGGCGCGCAGCGTCCCGTGCCCGACGAGCGACGCGAGGTGGTTGGCCCGCCCCCGCATCCGGTACGCCGCGGCGAAGTCGGCGAAGTCCGCCGCCACCGGCGCGTCCCCGCCGAACGTGGCCGCGGACTGCCGCCGTACCGCGGGCAGCCGTTCGGGGAGTCCGGGGAACAGGCTGGATCCGCAGTTGCCGCAGATCTCGGTGGTCACACCCTGCCGTACGGCGGCCATGGCCAGCTCGTGCCCGTCCGGCGCGAGCAGCCCGACCGCGTCGGAATGCGTGTGCACGTCGACGAATCCGGGCGCCACGACCGCACCGGCCGCGTCCAGGGTGTCGGCCGCGGTCGCGGGTTCACCGGGCGGCAGCACCACGATCCGCCCCTCGCGTACGCCGACGTCGGCGCGCCGCGGCGGGGTGTCCGTACCGTCGGCGACGAGTCCACCGCGGACGACCAGGTCGAGGCGCATTCAGAGCACCTGCCCGAGGAACGCGCGGGTCCGCTCGTGCCGGGGCTCGGCGAGCACCTCCCGCGGTACGCCCTGCTCGACGATCGCGCCGTCGTCCATGAACACCAGGTGGTCGCCGACCTCGCGGGCGAAGTTCATCTCGTGGGTCACGACGATCATCGTCATGCCGCCCTCGGCCAGGTCGCGCATCACCGCGAGTACCTCCTGGACGAGTTCGGGGTCGAGGGCGCTGGTCGGCTCGTCGAACAGCATGATCTTCGGCCGCATCGCCAGGCTGCGCGCGATGGCCACCCGCTGCTGCTGCCCGCCGGACAGCTGCGCCGGGTAGTGGTGCGCGCGGTCGGCGAGGCCGACCCGCTCCAGGAGTTCGGCGGCGAGGTCGCGGGCCTGGCGCTTTCCCATGCCCTGTACGGTGACCGGCCCCTCCGCCACGTTCTCCGCCGCCGTACGGTGCGGGAAGAGGTGGAACCGCTGGAACACCATGCCGATCTTCGCGCGCTGCCGGTTCAGCTCGCGCGGCGGCAGCGCGTGCAGCCGCCCGCCGACCTCGCGGTACCCGATGAGTTCGCCGTCGACCCAGATCCGGCCGGCGTCGATGGTCTCCAGCCGGTTGACGCACCGCAGCAGCGTCGACTTGCCCGACCCGGACGGCCCGATCACGCACACCACCCCGCTGTCCGGTACGTCGAGGCTCACGCCCCGGAGTACCTCCAGCGGGCCGAAACGCTTGCGTACGGAGCGGATCCGTACCATCGGCTCGGCCGTGGCGGTGCTCATACGAGTCGCTCCCGTCGGGTGAAGGGCAGCAGGTTGCGGCCGATCCGCCGGGGCAGCCCGCCGTGCCCCCGGTTGAAGCGCTTCTCGACGAAGTGCTGGCCGACGCTGGCGATCGTGGTGAGCAGCAGGTACCAGACGGACGCGACGATCAGCAGCGCGATCACCTCGAAGTTGTCCAGGTAGATGTGCTGGGCGACGGTGAGCAGGTCGGCGCCGGCGATGACGGACACCATCGACGTGGTCTTCAGCATCGAGATGAACTGGTTGCCCGTCGGCGGGATGATCACCCGCATCGCCTGCGGGAGTACGACGCGGCGCAGCACCTGCGCGTGCGACATGCCGAGCGCCTCGGCGGCCTCGCGCTGTCCCGGGTCGACGGCGTTGATGCCGGCCCGCACGATCTCCGACATGTACGCGCCCTCGTTGATGGTCAGCCCGAGCAGCCCGGCCACGAACGGGGTGATCAGCGCGTTCGTCTGCCACTCGACGAGTTTCGGCCCGCCGAACGGGATCCCGATGCCGATCTGCGGGAACACCAGCGCGAAGTTGAACCAGAAGATGAGCTGCACGAGCAGCGGCGTACCGCGGAAGAACCAGGTGTACAGGGACGCGGCGCCGCGCAGGACGACGTTGCCGGACAGCTGCATGACGGCGGTGAGCACGCCGAGCAGTACGCCGACGGTCATGGACACCACGGTCAGCGCGATCGTCACCCACAGCCCGGTCAGGATCCGGTGGTCGAACTGGTTGCCGACCACCACGTCCCAGTGCAGGTTCGGGCTCACGATGATCGTGTACGCCAGCCACGCCAGGAACAGCGTCGCCGCGGCCGCCGCCACCCACCGGCCCGGCCGCACCGTCCGCGCCGGTACGACGGGCAGCTCGGCGGCGTCGTCCTCGGCCGGGAGTACGCCCGCGGTACTCATGCGGTGGCGTTGACGGTGATGGACTTCGGCGCGTTCGCGGTCACGCCGTACGTGCCGAGCAGCTTCGCGTAGCTGCCGTCGGCGAGCATCTCCTGCATCGCCTTCTGTACCGCGTCGCGCAGCCCGCCGTTCCGCTTGTCCACGGCGATGCCCCACGGCCCCGCGTCGTACTGCGCCTCCAACAGCTCGTACTTGCCGCCCTTCGCGTACTGGACGCCCGCGGGGTGGTCGACGATCGTGGCGACGGCGCGGCCGGTGTCGATCTGGAGCAGCCCGGTCGGCGCGTCCTCGCTCTGCGCGATCTGCATCTTGGTGGCGCACTTGGTGTTCTGCCGCTGCCCGATGGCGAGGTTGGAACTGCCCTTGGCGAGGACGATCTTCTTGCCGCACAGGTCGGCCAGCGTACGGATGTGCGCCGGGTTGCCCTTCGCGACCATGATCGAACCGCCGGCCTGGAAGTAGTCGACGAAGTCGACCGCCTTGCGCCGTTCGGCGGTGTCGGACAGCGACGACATGGCCAGGTCCCAGCGGCCGCCCTGGATGCCGGGGATCAGCCCGTCGAACGCGGCGTTCGTGATCTCCAGCTTCAGCCCCAGCTTGGCCGCGATCGCCTTCGCCAGGTCCGGGTCGACCCCGGTCAGCGTCCGCGTGCCCGGCTTGTACATCTCCATCGGCGGGTACCCCTCGGAGGTCACCACCTTGAGCACCCCGGCCTGCTTGTACCGGGCGGGCAGCAGGTCCCGCGCGCTCTTCGCCGCCGCCACCTTCGCCTTGTCGCTGCCGCTCGACGCCGAGGTGGACCGGCCGCAGCCGGCGAGCGCGACCACCAGGACCATCCCGACCGCGAGCACGCTGTGCCGTCGCATTCCGGTTCCCCTTCCGTAGGCCGGTGCGAAATTGGCAGTCATCGTGGCAGCGGCCACTCCCGCCGCGACCGGTCGTGCACGCGCGCGGGGCTCAGCGTCGAAGACTTCGACGCTGCCGGCCCGGTGCCGCCCGGACCGATCGGTTAGGTTGTCGGGCGTGGATGTCACCGTGGTCGACCACCCGCTCGCCGCCGCCCGCCTCACCGCCATGCGGGACGTACTGACCGAGCCCGGTGCGTTCCGCGCCGCGCTCGGCGAGCTGACCACGATGCTCGTGTACGAGGCGACCCGTGACCTGCCCGTCGAGCGCTACGACATCAACACCCCGGTCTCACCCACCGAGGGCGTACGGGTCGCGGTGCCGCCCCTGCTCGTCCCCGTACTCCGGGCCGGTCTCGGCATGGCGGACCCGGCGCTCGGCCTGCTGCCCGAGTCGTCCATGGGCTTCGTCGGCCTGGCGCGCGACGAGAAGACGTTCGAGCCGCGGGCGTACCTGGAGTCGCTGCCGACGGACCTGACCGACCGTCCGGTCATCGTGCTCGACCCGATGGTCGCCACCGGCGGCTCGCTCGAACACTGCTGCCGGCTCATCGCCGACCGCGGCTGCACCGACATCACCGTCGTCTGCGTCCTCGCCGCGCCGGAGGGCATCGACCGGCTGGCCGCCGCCGGCCTGCCGTTGCGCCTGGTCACGGCCTCGATCGACGAGCGGCTGAACGACCGGAAGTTCATCGTCCCGGGGCTCGGCGACGCGGGCGACCGTCAGTTCGGCGGGATGCCCCGCTTCTCCGCCTGACCCGCCGAGCCCGCTCTCACACCGGTACGCCCAGCGCGGCTCTCACCCCGGTACGCCCAGGGCCGCGGCGATCTCCGCCCGCAGCGTCGCCAGCGGCCCCGCCGGCTCGTCGTCCGCCGCGACCACGACCTCCAGGTACGCCTTCAGCTTGGGCTCGGTACCGGACGGCCGGATCACCGCGCGCAGCCCGTCGGCGGTCAGCGTGAGGACGTCCGCGTCGGGCTGCCGGTCGGTGACGGTGACCGGGCGGCCGAGCAGCGTCGCCGGCGGGGTGGCGCGGACCCGGGCCATCATGGTGCCGATCGCGGACAGGTCCGTCACCCGTACCGAGAGCTGGTCCGTGCCGTACCGGCCGAACTCGGTGGCCAGCTCGGCGAGCCGGTCGACGAGCGTGCGGCCCTCGGCGCGGAGTCCGGCGGCCAGTTCGGCGACGACCAGCGCAGCCGTGATCCCGTCCTTGTCGCGTACGTGACCGGGCGACACCGCGTACCCCAGCGCCTCCTCGTACCCGAAGGTCAGGCCGGAACCGGCGCGGACGATCCACTTGAACCCGGTCAACGTCTCCGCGTACGGCAGGTCGCGGGCGGCGCAGAGCGCGCGCAGCAGCGTGGACGACACGATGGTCGTCGCGTACAGCCCGCGGGCGCCGCGGCGCATCAGGTGGTCGGCGAGCAGTACGCCGACCTCGTCGCCGCGCAGCATCCGCCAGCCGGCCGGCTTGTCCGCGGGTTCGCCGGTGGCCGGGTCGGGCACCGCGACGGCGCACCGGTCGGCGTCCGGGTCGTTCGCGATCACCAGGTCGGCGCCGGCGGCCGCGCCCAACGCCGCGGCCAGGTCGATCGCACCCGGCTCCTCCGGGTTGGGGAACGCCACGGTCGGGAAGTCCGGGTCCGGCTCGGCCTGCTCGGGCACCACCGCCGGCACCGCGAACCCGGCCCGCCGGAAGGCCTCGACCAGCACCGCCCCACCGACCCCGTGCATCGGCGTGTACGCCACGCCCAGCTCGCGCGGCCCGCCCGGCGCCACGACCGCGACCGCACCGGCCAGGTACCCGTCGAGCACGTCGTCGCCGAGGATCTCGCCGGCCGACCCGAGCGGTACGTCGGCCAGCGGGCCGACCGCGCGGATCGCCGCCTCGATGCCGGCGTCCGCGGGCGGCACGATCTGCGCGCCAGCGCCCAGCTCACCGCCCAGCCCGGCCCCCAGATACACCTTGTACCCGTTGTCGCGGGGCGGGTTGTGGCTGGCGGTGACCATCACGCCGGCGGCGGCGTCCAGCGCGCGCACCGCGTACGCCAGGACGGGGGTGGGGAGCGGGCGGGGGAGGACCAGCGCCCGGCGGCCCGCGCCGGTCGCCACCCGGGCGGTCTCCGTGGCGAACTCGCGCGAGCCGTGGCGCGCGTCGTAGCCGATGACCACCGGGCCCTCGCCGCCCTGCGCGTCCAGCCAGCGGACCAGACCGGCCGCCGCCGCGCGGACCACCGCGAGGTTCATCCCGTTGGGGCCGGCGCGCAGCGGGCCGCGCAACCCGGCCGTACCGAACGTGAGCGGGCCGGCGAACCGGTCCGCCAGCTCACCGGCGGTGTCCGGCAACCCGTCCAGTACGGCCCGCAGCTCGTCCCGGCTCGCCGGGTCCGGGTCGTCGGCGATCCACGCCTCGGCGCGCGCCCGCAGTACCTCGTCGTCCGCAGTCACCGCACCATCCTGCCCCATCGGCGCGGCGGCCGCGGGGTCAGCCGATGTGGTACGCCTTCACCGCGTTCCGGTACGCCGCCCGGTCCTGCTGGAACGACGCCTCCGGCACCGACAGGTACACCTGGTACGCCGTGCCGTCGACCACCACGACCCGCCACAGCGCGTGCCGGTGCTGCCCCTGCGACACCAGCGTGTACTCCAGCTCCGCGCCGTTGTGCCCGCCCAGCGGCACCCCGGTACGCAGCGCGACCTGGTGGTAGTCCTGGTACTGCGAGTTCAGGCCGTTGCCCGCGTTGCGCAGCAGGTGCGCCGCCGTGCTGTTGTACGACTCGGTGTTGAACCGGATCCACGCACCGCCGTCGTTCGGGTCCGCGTACTGCCAGAAGGTCTTGCTCGACACGCGCTTCCAACCCTTCGGCACGACCGAGCCGTACCCCGCGTTCGGGTTGGTGAACTTCGTGCCGGACACGGCGTTCTCCGCCGCGGGCTTCGGCTTGTTCGGGGTCTCGGTGCCGCTGAACACGCCGCTCGCGCCGAGCGCCACCGCGACGATCACGATCGCCACCACGGCCGCACCCGCCGCCACCAGCCACGGGCCGAGTCGCCGCCGCGGCCGCTCCTCGTGGTACGCCTGCGCGTACTCCGGCACGTGGTACTGCTCCGCCGCGACCGGCACCTGCGCCGTTCCGCGCCGCATCTGCGTCGGCTCCCCGTACGGCGGGGCGGAGGCGATCCCCGGCGCCGGCCCACCCGACATCGGCTGCCCGGACATCGGCTGCCCGGACATCGGCGGGCCGGACATCGGCTGCCCGCTCATCGGGGCACCGCTCATCGGGGCACCGGACATCGGCGGACCGCTCATCGGCGCGCCCGACATCGGCGCTCCGGACATCGGCGCGCCGGAGACCGGGGCGCCCGCGGCGGGCGCCGACGGGTACGCGGAGGTCTGCGGTGCGGCCGGGCCACCGGACAGCGGGCCGGCCAGCGCCGCACGCAGCTCGTTCCGGGTACGGGTGACGTCCCAGCGCTGCTGCGGGTCCTTGATCAGCATCCCGGACAGGACCGGCCCGAGCGGCCCCGCGTTCCGCGGCGGCTCGGGGTCCTCGTACACCACCGCGTGCATGGTGGACAGCGGGTCGCCGCGGTCGAACGGCGGGCGGCCCTCCGCCGCGGTGTAGAGCGTGACGCCCAGCGAGAACAGGTCCGACGGCGGGCCGAAGTCCGCGCCCATCGCCCGCTCCGGCGAGATGTACTGCGGGGAGCCGAGCACCATGCCCGGCGTGGTGAGCGCCGCGTTGGTGTCGGTCATGATCCGGGCGACGCCGAAGTCGGTCAGCACGACCCGCCCGTCCGAGCAGATCAGGACGTTCGCCGGTTTCACGTCGCGGTGCAGTACGCCGGCGGAGTGCGCCGCCTCCAGCGCGCCGAGCACGGACAGCCCGATCTTGGCGATGGCCCGCGGGTTGAGCGCGCCGTCGCGGGCGATCATGTCCGCCACGCTGCGCGCCTGCAGCAGCTCCATCACCAGCCAGGGCCGGTCGTTCTCCGTGATCACGTCGTACATCCGGACGACGGAGGGGTGCGACAGGCTGGCCGCCGCCCGCGCCTCGCGCAGCGTCCGCTCGTACAGCGCGGCGCGCTCGTCGGCCGGGATGCCCGGCGGTAGCAGGACCTCCTTGACCGCCACGTCGCGGCGGAGCAGGTCGTCGTGGGCGCGCCAGACGGCGCCCATGCCGCCGGACCCGATCGGTTCGTGCAGCGTGTACCGGCCGCCGATGCAGGCGCCGGGGGTACCGCGGCTGTCGCTCGGCGCCTGGGGGCCGTCGCCGGGCGGATTGGGGTGTGGGGTGGTCACGAGGCGTGTCCTCCGGGAGTCAACCGCTCCACGTCACGGTGCGGCGCCCGGCCCGTGCACGGGGCGTGCAGGGGACCGGAATCCGACGGGGTGTCCAGTCTGCGGGGCGCGATCCGCCGCCGCGCACCAGGGTGCCCCGAGACCGACGCCGCCATCTCGCCCTCACCTTCCGTCATTCCCCGGGCCACCCGGCGGAGGGCACCGCCGGCGGTGGTCGGGCGCACACCGGGCCGGTGTGCCGTACGGCCGTGGCGCTTACGATCGGCGCATGAGCGCAGACCGCAGGCGACGGCCACGACTACAGACCGCGTCTCCCGCCGGAGGTCGGAGCGAATCCTCGGTTCCGAGCGCAGACCGGAGGCGACGGCCAAGCGTACTGGTCGTGTCGCGCGCCGCTGGTGGTCGGTGGCGCGCGTCGATGTCCACCGGCCCACACCGTACGTCGGCGGTGCGACAGTGCCGGTCGGGGGAGTCGCGATGAGCGCGGAACATCGGGCGGAGTCGGGCATTCCGGTGCCGGCGGTGGCCGGCCCCGACGACGTACGCCCCGGCCTCGACGAGCGGTTGGGCGCGCCGGGTGCATACCCGTTCACCCGGGGTGTATACCCCACGATGTACACCTCCCGACCGTGGACCATGCGCCAGTATGCCGGTTTCGGTACCGCGCGCGAATCCAACGCCCGCTACCACCAGCTGCTGGCCGCGGGCGGTCACGGGCTGTCCGTCGCGTTCGACCTGCCGACCCAGATGGGGTACGACTCGGACGAGCCGATCGCGCACGGCGAGGTCGGCAAGGTCGGCGTGGCGATCGACTCGATCGACGACATGCGCACGCTGTTCGACCGGATCCCGCTCGGCGAGGTCTCCACGTCGATGACGATCAACGCGCCAGCCGCGGTACTGCTGCTGCTCTACCAGCTCGTCGCCGAGGAGCAGGGCGTACCGGGCGCGAAGCTCACCGGCACGATCCAGAACGACGTGCTCAAGGAGTACGTCGCGCGCGGGACGTACATCTTCCCGCCGCGGCCGTCGCTGCGCCTGGTCGCCGACACCTTCGCCTACTGCGCGGCCGAACTGCCGCGCTGGAACACCATTTCCATCTCCGGCTACCACATGGCGGAGGCCGGCGCGACGCCCGTGCAGGAGATCGCGTTCACCCTGGCCAACGGCATCGAGTACGTGCGGACGGCGGTGGCCGCGGGCCTCGCCGTGGACGACTTCGCGCCGCGGCTGAGCTTCTTCTTCGTCGCCCGTACGACGCTGCTGGAGGAGGTGGCGAAGTTCCGTGCGGCGCGGCGGATCTGGGCCCGGATCATGCGCGACGAGTTCGGCGCGACGAACCCGAAGTCGCAGATGCTGCGCTTCCACACGCAGACCGCCGGGGTGCAGCTCACCGCGCAGCAGCCCGAGGTGAACCTGATCCGCGTCGCCGTGCAGGGCCTCGGCGCCGTCCTCGGCGGCACCCAGTCGCTGCACACCAACTCGTACGACGAGGCGATCGCGCTGCCGACGGAGAAGGCCGCCCGCCTCGCCCTGCGTACCCAGCAGGTGCTGGCGTACGAGACGGACCTGACGGCGACGGTCGACCCGTTCGCCGGGTCGTACCTGGTGGAGTCGATGACCGACGAGATCGAGGCCGCGACCGTCGCGCTGATCGACAAGGTCTTCGAGTACGGCTCGGCGGTCGACGCGATCGAGGCCGGCTTCCAGAAGCGCGAGATCGAACTCTCCGCCTACCGCGTGGCGCAGGAGATCGAGGCCGGCGAGCGGACGGTCGTCGGCGTCAACCGCTTCCAGACCGACGACGACGAACCGTACGAGCCGCTGCGGGTCGACCCGGCCATCGGCGCCGAGCAGGAGAAGCGGCTGGCCGCCCTGCGTGCCGACCGCGACGACCCGGCGGTACGCGCCGCGCTGGACGCACTGCGCACCGCGGCCGCCGGTACGGAGAACGTGTTGGTGCCGATGAAGGCGGCGCTGCGGGCGCGGGCGACGGTCGGCGAGGTCTGCCACGCGCTGCGCGACGTCTGGGGCACCCACCAGCCGGCCGAACGGTTCTGACCGGTCCGTGCCGGTGGGGGCCGTCTTCCCACCGGCACGGCCGGACGGTTGGCGCGTCAGCCGGTGTCTGCCGAGCGTGCTCGGAACCTCCCTGCTCACCTGACCGCGCGAACGCGGCAGGTCCCCCGTTGGCGGATGAGGGTCTTTTCTGGCCACTTGGCTGGCACCCCACTGCTCCGTCACCGACTGACGCAGCCGAGACATTAGCACATATGTTCGAAAGAGTGGGCCACCGAGCTGGTCACACTGCGCAGTGCTCTGCGCCGCCCCAGTGATCACTGTCCGTGTACGCGACCGGGTGACGTCGAGCGTGACCGCCGCGTACCTCCGGCGTTGTACGGGGTGTGAGGTCGGCGTCGCCGCGTCGGACGCGCGGTACGCGAGCGCCGGCCGGGAGGACAGGAAACTGTGGCGCTACGCACGGACAGCGACAGGACCCGACCGCAATTCCGGTCGCACAGCGTCATCCGGTTCGGACTAGGATCACGTCCACCGGAACGGCCGCGCCCCACGCGGCCGTACGCGGCCGGCCGATGCCGGTGACAGTGCGTACAGACAGTCGTCCCACCCGCCGCTCCACCATCACAGATCGAGACGATCAGACAGTGAGTGCATCGACGCTGACCCCCGGCGTGACCACCAGGTTCGACCCCGCCGCCGATTCGCTGCCCGCCCTGCTGGACGGCTGGCTCGCGAGTCACCACGGCGAGCTCGTCGCCATCCGCCGACACCTGCACGCCCACCCCGACCTGTCCGGGGAGGAGCACCCGACCGCGGCGTACCTGTCGGGGATCCTCGCCGGTGCCGGTCTCGAACCGCGGCTGCTGCCGGCCGGCAACGGGGTGATCTGCGAGGTCGGCTCGGGCGACCCGGTGGTCGCGCTGCGCGGCGACATCGACGCGCTGCCGATGACCGACGTCAAGGACGTGCCGTACCGGTCGACGGTGGACGGGGTGACGCACGCCTGCGGGCACGACGTACACGCGACGGTGGTGGCGGGCGCGGGCCTGGCGCTGGCCGAGCTGGCCGCGGCGGGGCAGCTGCCGGGCACCGTACGGCTGCTGCTCCAGCCGTCCGAGGAACGGTTCCCGTCGGGCGCGCCGCAGGTCGTGGCCGCGGGCGGGCTGGCCGACGCGCGGGCGGTGTTCGCGTTCCACTGCGACCCGAAGCTGCCGACCGGGATGATCGGCGTCCGTTCCGGTCCGCTGACCGCCGCCGCCGACATGCTGGAGGTACGGCTGTCGGGAACGGGTGGGCACACCGCGCGCCCGCACCTGACCGCCGACGTGGTCAACGCGCTGGCCCGGGTCGTCGTGGACGTACCGGCGCTGCTGACCCGGCGCGCCGATCCGCGCGCCGGCCTGTCCGTGGTGTTCGGCGCGGTACACGCCGGCCAGGCGCCGAACGCGATCCCGCGCGAGGGCGTCGCCCGCGCGACCGTACGGGTGCTGGACCGAGACGCGTGGGGTGACGCACCCGAGCTGATCGACCAGCTCGTCCGCGACGCGGTCGCCGGTACCGGGGCGGACGTCGAGGTCGACTACACCCGGGGCGTACCGCCGGTGGTGAACGACCGGGCCGCGACCGCGGTGTTCGGTGCCGCGGCCGCCGCCGCGCTCGGCCCGGACCACGTGGTCGAGGCGCCGATCAGCATGGGCGGTGAGGACTTCGCCTGGTACCTGGAGCACGTGCCCGGCGCGATGGCCCGGCTCGGCGTGGGTCGTCCCGGCGAGCAGCTCGACCTGCACCAGCCGAACTTCGACGTGGACGAGCAGGCCATCGCCCACGGCGTACGGGTGCTGGTGCACACGGCGCTCGCCGCGCTCGCCGATCCGTCGCTGTGATCCGTGGGCGGTGCGCCGCCCGCGGGGTAGAACGGACGCATGAGGCTGATCCGGTACGCGCACGCCTGTGTCCGCCTGGAGTCGGCGGCCGGCGTGCTGGTGTTCGACCCGAGCGGCTTCGCCGGTCCGGAGGCGTTGACGGGCGCCGATGTGGTGCTCGTCAGCCACGGCCACTTCGACCACGTCGACCCTGACCTGCTGCGTACTGCGGGGGCGGGGTTGCGGGTGTGGGCGCCGGCACCGGTCGTCGCGGAGCTGCCGGATCTGGGCGGCCGGGCGAGCGTGGTGGGGCCGGGGGAGACGTTCGACGCGGCCGGCTACCGGGTCCGGACGTACGGCGGGACGCACGCGCGGGTGCATCCGCACCTGCTGCCCGATCCGGCCGTACCGTTCGTGCCGAACGTGGGGTACCTCGTCGACGGCGTGTACCACCCGGGTGACGCGCTGGTCGCGCCGGACGCGCCGGTGCGGACGCTGCTGCTGCCGGTCAGCGGCCCGTGGCTGAAGGTGGCGGAGGCGGTGGACTTCGCCCGCGCGGTCGGCGCCGAGCGTACGGTGCCGATCCACGACGCGATCAACTCCGAGCTCGGCAACCAGGTCGTGGACCGTACGCTCCGGGCGTTGCTGCCGGACACCGACTACCGGCGGCTCGCCCCCGGCGAGTCCATCGAGCTGTGACGGGTCGTCAGAGCGCCGGGCGGGAGCGGATCGCCTTCACGTAGTCGTCCGGGGCGCCGGCCTTCTCGGCGGCGTCCGCGACGAGCTGCACGTGCAGGCTGCTCGGCAGCCCACCCTCGTACGCGTCGAGCACGTGCACCCGGGCGATCTTGTCGCCGTCGAGCGCCGCGACCCGGACCCGGAGCTTCCGGTACAGGGAGCTGGTGACGCCCTCCCACCGGTCGAGCGCCGACTCGTCGAACGCGTGCAGGTCGTACAGCGCGACGAAGACCCGGTCGTCGGGGTCCTCGACGATGGTGGCCAGCGGCCCGTCCTGCCAGCCGAGTTCGGCGCCGCCGAAGGTGAGGCGCCAACCCTCCAACCACCCGGTACCCACCAGCGGGGAGTGCGGGCAGCGCTCCCGCATCAGGGCGGGATCGAGATTCGAGCCGTACGCGGCGTAGAGCGACACGGGAAAGCACGATAGTCGGGCGAAGCCCGCCGGCGCGGAAACTGGCCGCAACATCACCCGCACATCCCATCTTTCGGTACGTGGACGGGGCGTTCCGGGAACCCCGGCGTGGCTGTGGCACCCCTCGCAGGAGGAGAATGCGGAGGTCTTCCCACACGTCAGCGGATCGGAGTTCGTGGTGGCACGCATCGTCATCGTCGGGGGCGGCCCGGCCGGGTACGAGGCGGCCCTCGTCGCCGCGCAGCTCGGCGCCGACGTCACGCTGGTCGAGCGGGACGGCGTCGGCGGGGCGTGCGTACTGTCGGACTGCGTGCCCAGCAAGACGTTCATCGCCTCGTCGGACGTGGTGACCGCGTTCCGCGGGGCCGGCACGCTCGGCGTCCGGACCGAGGCCGCGCACGTGGACGCGCCGGCCGTGCACGGTCGGGTGAAGCGGCTGGCCGCGGCGCAGTCCGAGGACATCCACGACAAGGTGGCCAAGTCGGGCGTCGAGGTCGTCACCGGTACGGCCCGGCTCGCCGAGGACACCCTCGGCCACACCCACCGGGTACGGATCACGCCGCGGGACGGCGGGGAGTACTTCGTGGACACCGACGTGGTGCTGCTCGCCACCGGGGCCACCCCGCGGGTGCTGCCCGACGCGCGCCCCGACGGGGAACGGATCCTCACCTGGCGCCAGGTGTACGACCTGGACGAACTGCCCGAGAAGCTCATCGTCGTCGGCTCCGGCGTGACCGGCGCCGAGTTCGCCTCCGCGTACCTGGCGATGGGGGTGGACGTGACGCTCGTGTCCAGCCGCGACCGCGTGCTGCCGACCGAGGACGCCGACGCCGCCGCCGCCCTGGAGGCGGTGTGGCGGGAGCGCGGCATGACCGTGCTGAACCGGTCCCGCGCGGCGAGCGTGCGCCGCGACGGCGACGGCGTACGGGTGGAGCTGACCGACGGGCGCGTCGTACACGGCAGCCACGCGCTGATGACCGTCGGCTCGGTGCCGAACACCGCCGGCCTCGGGCTGGAGGAGTACGGGGTGGAGCTGGGGCGCGGCGGCTTCGTCGCCGTCGACCGCGTCTCCCGTACCAACGTGCCGGGGATCTACGCGGCGGGCGACTGCACCGGCCTGATGATGCTCGCCTCGGTCGCCGGCATGCAGGGCCGCATCGCCATGTGGCACGCGCTCGGCGAGGCCGTGCAGCCGCTGCGGATGTCCACCGTCTCGGCGAACGTGTTCACCGCCCCCGAGATCGCCACCGTCGGCGCCTCGCAGGCGGCCGTCGACTCCGGCAAGGTACCGGCGCGGACCGTCACGCTGCCGCTGCGTACGAACCCGCGGGCGAAGATGACAGGCATCCGGGACGGCTTCGTGAAGCTGTTCTGCCGGCCCGCGTCCGGCCTGGTCGTCGGCGGGGTGGTCGTCGCGCCGCAGGCCAGCGAACTGATCCTGCCGATCGCGCTGGCCATCGAGCACCACCTGTCCGTACAGCAGCTCGCGCAGACCATCACCATCTACCCGTCGCTGTCCGGCTCTCTCGCCGAGGCCGCCCGCCAGCTCATGCAGCACGAGTTCGACTGACCCACCGCCGAACCGTTGTCGCGCAACGGTTTCCCGCGTCGCCGATGCCGCGGCTCCCTGTTGGGCGTGTGCCGGTACCCGAGGTCGATGTCGTTGCCGCGCAACGATGTTGGCGTGCGGGTGTGTGATGTCCGCTCGGTGTGTGGCGTCGAGGTGGGCGCGTGGCGGTGGGTTCTTGGGGGTGACTGTCGAGGCGCACGGTGACCGTACGGTTCGGATTGTTGTCGTTGCGGAGCGTTCGATTGTCCCATTGTTGAACAGTTGGTGCCGTGCAACGGTTCCCCGGGGTACGCGGAAGGGCGCCGAACCGTTGGCGCGCAACGGTTTCCGGAAAGGGCGCACCGTAACGTCAGGTGTCGGCGCCCCACTGCCACATCGCGTGCAGGACGGGGACGAGGGCGGCGCCGCGGTCGGTGAGGTCGTAGCGCACGCGCGCCGGCCACCCGGGCGTACGGTGCCGGGAGAGTACGCCGGCGGCGGTGAGCTGGGCGAGCCGGTCGGCGAGGACCTTGTCGGACAGGGCCGGCAGTGCCGCCGCGACCTCGCCGAACGTACGCGGGCCGGCGCGGAACTGGTCGATCACCAGCGGCGTCCACCGCCCGCGGAGTACGCCGAGGGTGACCTCGACGGGGCAGTCGGGCTCGGGGCGCGGATCGGTGCCGGTGCACAGCATGTCACTGACCGTTTGGTGAGCCACGGGGGCGCCTCCTAGCGTCGGGATGCACGCGCCGGCACCGCTGTCGGGCCGTCCGCGCGTCCACTCCTACCAGGGGGAACCCATGCGCATCCACCATCTCGACTGCGGCACGATGCGGACGCTGCCGGCGCCCGCGGGGCTGGACCCGCTGCCGGCCGTCGCGCACTGCCTGCTCGTCGAGACCGACACCGACCTGGTACTCGTCGACACCGGGTTCGGTCTCCTCGACGTACGCGAGCCGGATGTGCTCGGCGCGGAGTTCCGCGGCTGGGCGCAGCCCCGGCTCGACCCCGACCGCACCGCGGTACGCCAGCTCGCGCGGCTCGGCCTCGACCCGGCCGACGTACGGCACGTGGTGCCGACGCATCTGCACGTGGACCACTCCGGCGGGCTGCCGGACTTCCCGTACGCGACCGTGCACGTGGCCGCCGCCGAACTCGCGTCCGCGGGTGAGCACCCGCACTGGGCGCACGGCCCGCGGTGGCAGCCGTACGAGGAGGGTGGTGAGCCCTGGTTCGGCTTCGCTACGGCGAAGCAGCCCGCGGGCCTGCCCGACGGGATCCGGCTGGTGCCGCTCGCCGGGCACACCCCGGGCCACACCGCCGTGGCGGTACGCGACGGCGACGGCTGGCTGCTGCACGCCGGCGACGCGTACTTCTTCCACGGGGAGCTGCGCCGGCCGGCCGTACCCGGACCGCCGGAACTGGACGCGCTCCAGTCCCGCGCCGAGCACGACCGGGCGCGGCGCCTCGCGTACAACGAGCGGCTGGCCGCGCTGGTCGCCGACGAGCCGGGCGTCACCGTGGTCTGCGCACACGACCCGTGGGAGTACGCGGGGCTCAGCGGTAGCCGGTGACGTCGGCGGGCTTGCCGGCCCACTCGACCTCCGCGATGTAGCGCCACGCGTCCGGCTGCGACCCGTCCACGTCGGTGAACCCGTACTCCCGGGCGAGCTGGCCGCTGGACAGCGATTGGCCGTGCCAGCGCGCCACGTCCGGGTCGGTGGCGAGCGCGGCGACGGCGCGCCCCACGTACCGGGGGGACTCGGAGATGGCGAAGTGCGGCTGGTCGACCGTCGCGTCCCGCCACGTCTCCTCGGTGACGCCGAACCCGGCGAGCATCGCCTCGGAGCGCAGCCAGCCCGGCGTCAACGCCACCACCGTCGTCGCGTACTCCCGCAGCTCGTACGCCTGGGCGACGGCGAGCCGGAGCACCGACCACTTGGCGAGGTCGTAGTAGAGGGAGGTGCCCCGGCGGAAGTCGGCGTTCGACTCGGCGGTGCCGTCGGTCATCTCGACGACGAGGCCGCCCGGGTGCCGGATCATCAGCGGCAGCGCGAAATGGCTGGTCACGATGTGCGTGTCGACGCCGTTGTGCAGCTGGCGCAGCCCGTCCGCCAGGGAGTGCTGCCACACCGGGGCGTCCCAGTCGAGGAGATGGTCGCCGCCCCAGACGTCGTTCACGAGTACGTCGAGGCGGCCGTGGTCGGCGTCGATGCGTTCGACGAGCGCACGTACCTGGTCGGGGTCGGTGTGGTCGACGCGGACCGGGATCCCGTGCCCGCCGGCCGCGTCGACCAGCGCGGCGGTCTCCTCGATCGTCTCCGGCCGGTCCACCTCGGAACGGTGCCCGCCGTCCCGCGCGCTGGACCGGCCGGTCACGTACACGGTGGCGCCGGTGGTGCCGAGTTCCGTCGCGATGCCCCGGCCCGCGCCCCGGGTCGCCCCCGCGACCAGCGCCACCCTGCCGGTGTTCTGCTCCGTTGTCATGCCGACCAGCGTGCCCGGCCGGCATGACAACCCGTGTCAGCTTCCGAAACCTTCCTTGACCTCGGTCAGCCGGAAGTGGTTGCCCGACGGGTCGCGGAACCCGGCGTCGATCCCGTACAACCGGTCCTCGGGCTTCTCGACGAACTCGACGCCCTTCGCGCTCAGCGCCTCGTACTCGGCGCGGCAGTCGTCGGTGGTGAGGAAGATCGTGCCGGCGAAGCCCTTCGCCATCAGCTCCTCCACCTTCGCCTTCGTGGCGGCGTCGAGTACCGGCTCGCCCGGGATCGCCATCAGCGTGATCGCGATCTCCGGCTGGCTCGGCGGTCCGACGGTCAGCCACCGGAAGTTGCCCATCTCCGGCACCGTCACGTCGGCGCGGACCTCCATCCCCAGCTTCCCGGTGTAGAAGTCCAGCGCGACGTCCTGGTCGTGCACCCACAGCTGCGCGTTCGCGATCTTGTACATGGCGTCCTCCGTACGGTCTCCGTCTCGCGATTCACGCTACGGAGCCGTCCGGTGCGCCGTCTTCTCGAAACGTGCGGTGTCGCGGCCGCCCGTACGCCCGGAGCAGGCAGGCCGGAATCGGCGCCATCGCCGCCGCCGGCGGGTACGCCGCGCGGTACGCCACCGGGGACCTGCCGTACATCCGGGTGAAGCTGGTCGTGAACGACCCCAGACTGGACAGGCCCACCGACAGGCAGATGTCCGCCACCGGATGATCCGTGTACCGCAGCATCGCCGCGGCCCGCTCCAGCCGCCGCGTCAACAGGTACGCGTGCGGCGACACCCCGAACGCCCGCCGGAACTCGCGGCTGAAGTGCGCCCGGGACAGCCCCGCCGCCCGCGCCAGGTCCGCGACACCGAGCGGCTCCGCGTACCGCGCGTCGGCGAGGTCACGGGCGCGCGTCAGGTGCCGCGCCACCGGTAGCGACGTCACCCGTCGAGTATCGCCCACTCGGGCGCCGCACCGTCCCGGCCCGGCCGAGCACCACCCTGACGGACGGGGGGCGCGTCGGCCGATCCGGTCCCGCCGAGCATCACCCCGACGGGGCGTCGACCGGTGAGCACCAGCCGACGGGGAGTGCCTCACCCGGCTCGGTACGGCCGAGCGTCGACGGGCCTCAGCCGGTTCGCTCGGGTCGGGCGTCGACGGGCCTCAGCTGCGTCCGGTCCGGGCGAGCGTCGACGGGCCTCAGCCGAGGAGTTCGGCGAGAGCGGCGCGGTGCTCGGCGACCCGTTCGCGGTGGTGCTCGTCGCTCGACCGGGTCGACCGGAACGCCTCGGTCTGCGCCTCCACCGACCGGTCCATGTCCGCCCGTTCCCGCGCCGACGCCGCCTTGTACTGCCCGGACTCGCGCCAGCCGACGATGGCCACGATGCCGCCGACCACCAGGACGATCAGCCCGACCACGGCCAGCCCGACGCCGACACCGGCGAACCCGGCGACCGTCGCCGCCAGGCCGACCACCGCCGTCACGAGGCCGCCGATCAGCTTCGCCGGGCGTACCTGGTAGCCGGCGTCGATGTCGTTGCGCAGCGCGGCCAGCCCGGCCGGGTCGGCGCCGTCCGCGGTGACCCGGATGTCCCGGCCGCGGACGCGTACCGACACGGACTCCGGCGGCGCGCTCAGATGCCCGGCGATCGTCTCCACGCAGGCGGACAGCCACGGCGCCGCCGCCCGTACGGCGACCGGCCGGGTGCCGGGGGTGTCGGTGCCGAAGATGTCCCCGCGTACCAGGTCGGCGACGGAGCCGACCGCCGCGTCCCACGACTGGAACTCCGGCCGCGGCAGCCCGGACTCGACCACCGAACGCAGCTGCTCCGCCTTACGCAGCAACGGACGCTCCGGCGCGTGCCCCTCGTCGACCAGCGCGCGCAGCAGGTCGCGCAGCGGCGTCAGTACGGGGTCGTCGCCGTCGTCCGCCGGTACGTCCGCGGGTGGCTCGGCCGGGGTCAGCCGCTGGCGCAACGAACCGAGTGTGGTCGCCGCGGCGGCCGGACGTACCGAGGTGACGCCGGCGGAACCGGTGATCGCGGCCAGCCACGGGTCGATCGGGTTGTCCACCCCGGGCTGCCCCAGCGCCGACTCCAGCGACGTGGCCAGCAACGCCTGCCCCGGGCGGCCGAACGCGCCGGCCGCGGTGGCGCGCCACAACGCCCGCGCCGCGTACGTGACGGGGCGGCCCTCGGTGGGCAGCAGGCCGGCCAACTGCACAGCGCTCAGGTCGACGGGGCCGGCCAGCCGCAGCGCCGCGGTCAGGAAGTACTTGGCGTGCCCGGCATCCAGCTCCGTCGCCTGCTCGGTGTGCTTCGCCGCGGCGGCGTGGTCGTCGACGAGCTGCGCGTACAGCGCGCGGGCCGCGGGGACCAGCCAGTAGCCGCCGACCTCCGGCAACTCGGGTGGGTCGACGGGACCGCCGCCGGTGACCGCGGCAAGCAGCAGTCGTACCTGATGGCGGACGATCGCCGGGTCGGTGTAGACGGCCAGCTCGGCGCGCACGTCGGACAGCTCGACGAACGCGTCGAACGCCGCGGCGATCCGGTTCACCTTGCTCTGCAGGTCGCCCTCGATGCGGGCGAGCCGGCTCCGCAGCTGCGACGACTGCCGGTAGGCGCCGTCGACCGCGGAGTTCAGCTCCTCGATCTGCGCCTTCTGCCGCCGGTCGTACCAGTCGCCGTCGCCGAGCCACCAGGCGAAGTCCTCGTTCACACGTACCTCCACGCGTCCCGGTGCATCGTGCCCGGCGGTGGCCGCCGCCGTCGACGTGGGTCAGTCGATCGGGCGGTACAGCCCGCGGGTGTGGTCCACGACGGCGGCGGAACGCAACGATGCGGTGATCGGCAGCGCGTCCAGGCAGAGCCCGACCGCGCGGGCCAGGCCGGCCCACGGTACCTGCTGGGACACGGTGCAGTGGGGCACCCACACGCCGGGCCGGTACACCCCGGCCACCTCGACACCCGCCGCCGACAACCGTTCGTGCACGGCCAGGTGCAGCGCGAGCAGATCCGGCCGTACCGTCGGGCCCAGCCACAACACCCGCCCCGGGAACTGCCCGACCGTGGTGAACTCCACGGTCAGCCCGTCCGGCGGCAGCAGCCCGCGTACGGCGTCGGCGACCGGCTCCGGGTCGAGCCGGCGGGCCACCGCCAGCGACAGGTGCGGGCGGTGCCGGCGGTGCGTGTGTTCGCGCAGGCTCGGCACGCCCGCCGACTCCAGCGCGTCCCACAGCCGCCGGAGCCGGGCCTGCGCGTCACCGTCGAAGTACAGCTCGATGGCGGCGACCATGGCCGGTCAGTCGGTGATCTCGCAGATGACGGAGCCGGCGGTGAGGACGGCGCCGACCGCCGCGGACAGCCCGGCGACCGTACCGGCGCGGTGCGCGGTGATCGGCTGCTCCATCTTCATCGCTTCGAGTACGAGCACCAGGTCGCCCGCCGCGACGGTGTCGCCGTCGGCCACGGCGAGCTTCACCACGGTGCCCTGCATCGGACTGGCCAGCGCGGTACCGCCGGCGGTGGCGGCGTGTTGCGCGCGGGACCGCTTCGGCGCGGCGGCGCGTTTCGCCGGGGCCGCGACCGCGCCGAGCGAACCGGGCAGGCTGACCTCCAGCCGCTTGCCGCCGACCTCCACCACGACCGTCTGCCGCTCCTCGGGCTCGGCCACGTCCGCGGCCGCCTGGTACGGCTCGACGGTGTTGGTCCACTCCGTCTCGATCCACCGGGTGTGCACGGTGAACGGTGCGCCCACCTCCGCCGGCCGGAACGCCGGATCGCGTACCACCGCACGGTGGAACGGCAGCGCCGTGGCCATGCCCTCCACGACCATCTCGTCCAGCGCCCGCGCCGCCCGTTCCAGCGCCTCCTCGCGGGTCTCGCCGGTGACGACCAGCTTCGCCAGCAGCGAGTCGAAGTTGCCGCCGACCACGGAACCGGCCTCGACCCCGGCATCCAGTCGTACTCCCGGGCCGGCCGGCGCGACGAAGCGGGTGACAGTACCGGGGGCGGGGAGGAAGTTGCGCCCCGGGTCCTCGCCGTTGATGCGGAACTCGATGGAGTGCCCGCGCGGTACCGGATCCTCCTGGTGCCGCAGCTTCCCGCCGTCCGCGATCCGGAACTGCTCGCGGACCAGGTCGATGCCGGCGGTCTCCTCGGTGACCGGGTGCTCGACCTGCAGCCGGGTGTTGACCTCCAGGAACGAGATCGTCCCGTCCTGCCCGACCAGGAACTCGACCGTGCCGGCGCCGTGGTAGCCGGCCTCCCGGCAGATCGCCTTCGCGGACTCGTGGATCGTGCGCCGCTGCTCGTCCGTCAGGTACGGCGCGGGCGCCTCCTCGACGAGCTTTTGGTGCCGGCGCTGGAGCGAGCAGTCGCGCGTGCCGACGACGATCACGTTGCCGTGGGTGTCGGCGAGGACCTGCGCCTCCACGTGCCGCGGCCGGTCCAGGTACCGCTCGACGAAGCACTCGCCGCGGCCGAAGCTGGACTCCGCCTCGCGGACGGCGCTGGCGTACAGCTCGGGGATCTCGGCCAGGGTGCGGGCCACCTTGAGGCCGCGCCCGCCACCGCCGAACGCGGCCTTGATCGCCACCGGCAGCCCGTACTCCTCGGCGAACGCGACGACCTCGTCCGGGCCGTCCACCGGGTCGGGCGTACCGGGGGTCATGGGGGCTCCGGCGCGGCCGGCGATGTGCCGGGCGGTGACCTTGTCGCCGAGGTCGCGGATTGCCTGCGGGGTCGGCCCGATCCAGGTCAGCCCGGCGGCGAGGACCGCCTCGGCGAAGTCGCCGTTCTCCGACAGGAACCCGTACCCGGGGTGCACGGCGTCCGCGCCCGACCGGGCCGCCACGTCCAGCAACGCCGGGATCGACAGGTACGTCTCCGCGGCGGTCACCCCGCCCAGCGCGTACGCCTCGTCGGCGAGGCGCGCGTGCGGCGCGTCCCGGTCCTCGTCGGCGTACACGGCGACGCTGGCCAGGCCGGCGTCCCGGCAGGCCCGTACCACCCGGACGGCGATCTCACCGCGGTTCGCGATCAGTACCTTGCGCACTGGACGGCTCCCTCCGACATCCACCGCGGAGTCTATGTCCGCCGCCCCCGGCCGCCCGGTGCCCGCCCGGCCCGCGGGGTGGGGTTGTCCCCAGGCCGCCGGCTGACGGCACCGCCAGGCGGATGATGCCGGGCCGCCGGATTCTGGCCGGGCCGTCCGGCGGCGAGGCTGGGGCGGTACCCCTTCCCAGCGCCGGAGGCAGCCGTGACCACGCTCGTAACCCCCGCCGTGCCGCGGCAGGCGACCCGCCGCGGGGCCCCGCGTACCGCCGGCTCGCCCGTCGCGGGCCGGGACCGCTTCGTGGACGCGGTACGCGCCTTCGGCACCCTCGCCGTCCTCGTCCTGCACTGGCTGATCCCGGTCGTGGCCTGGGACGGGCACCGGCTCGACATCGGCAACGCCCTGTCCGGCGGGTACGGCTGGGTGGTGACCTGGCCGCTCCAGGTGATCCCGCTGATGTTCTTCGCGGCCGGCGCCGGCGCCTGGTGGTCCCGGCGGCACGCGACGGAGGTGGTGCCGTTCCTGCGGCGCCGGCTGGGCCGGCTGATGCCGCCGGTCGTGGTGTTCCTGGCGACCTGGGCGGTGGTAATCGCGCCGGCCTGCCTGGCCCTCGGCGTACCGCTGGACGCGGTGCGGCGGGCCGCCGGGCTGGCGCCGCAGCTGCTCTGGTTCGTCGCCGTGTACCTGCTGCTGCTCGTGGTCACGCCGGCGCTGCTGCGGGCGTACTCCCGGTGGGGGCTGCGGGTGGCGGTGGTGCTGGCCGGCGCGGCGGTCGCGGTGGACCTGGCCCGGTTCGCGGTCGGCGGGCCGTCCTGGCTCGGGTACCTGAACGTGCTGTGCGTGTGGCTGGTGCCGTACCTGCTGGGTTTCGCGTACGCGGACGGCACGCTGGGCACGCTGCGCCGCCGTACGTTGGCGCTCGTCGGTGCGGGCGCGGTGGCCACGCTGGCCGCGCTCGTCGCCGCCGGCCCGTACCCGCCGAGCATGGTGGGGTTGCCCGGTGACGCCATGTCCAACATGAACCCGCCGACCGTGTGCCTGCTGCTCGTCACGGTGTACCAGGTGGCGGCGGTGCTGCTGCTGCGCGGTGCGGTGCTGCGGGCGCTGGACCGGCCGGTCGTGTCGCGGGTCGTCGGGTACGTCCAGGCCCGCAGCATGACGCTCTACCTGTGGCACCTGACCGCGATGTTCGTGGTCGTCGGGGTGGTGCTGTTCGGGCTGCACCGGGCGCTGCCGGCGGCGTGGACGGCGCAGTGGTGGCTGACCCGCCCCCTCTGGTACGCCGGGCTGCTCGCGGTGCTCGCCGTCCTGGTACGGCTGTTCGCCCGGGTCGAGACCGTCGGCGTACCGGCGCGGCTGGCCGTGCACGCCCGCACCGCCGCCGGGTACGCCGGGGTGGCGTGCCTGCTCGCCGCGGTGCTGATCGCGATCACCAAGGGCACGCTGGCGACCGCCACGTTCGGCCCGCAGGCGCTGGCGGCCGCGCTGCTCGCCCTGGGCCTGGCCCTCACCGCGCTGTCCCGTACCGGCCGGGCCGCGGTCGCCGCACGCGACGCCGCCTGACGCGACACGCCCCGGGAACCGTCTCCCGGGGCGTGTCGCGCGTACGTCAGGCGAGGAAGCGTTCGGTCTCGGTGGTGAGCGCCAGCGGCGTCTCGTCCATCGGGTAGTGGCCGGCGTTGGCGAGTACCGTCAGCTCCGCCTTCGGGTACCACTGCTGGAACGTGGCGCGCATGACGTCGGCGGACAGCGCCGGGTCGTGCTCGCCGACGATCACCTTGACCGGTACGTCCGCGCCCGCGATGTCCGCGTGGAAGTCCTCGTACGCCCACGACCGCAGGTATCCGGCGAACGCCTCCGGGGTGGACGTGGCGACCGAGCGGGCCACCATCGCGTCCAGCCACGTGCCGGTGAGCCGGCCGCCGGTGGTGAAGTCGATGATGGCGCGGCGGTTCGCCGGATCGGCCGCGGCGCCGGTGAACAGCGCCTCCGTCGGCTCGTCGAACGGCACGCCGGACGCCGGCACCGGGCAGACGCCGACGAGGGCGCGCACCCGCTCCGGCGCCAGCGCGTACACCCGCTGCACGGCCTTGCCGCCCATCGAGTGCCCCACCAGCGAGAACGTGTCCCAGCCGAGCTCGTCGGCCAGCGCGAGGACGTCCGCCGCGATCTCGTCCACCGTGTACGCGCCGGCCTCGTCGCGGCGCGTCCCGTACCCGCGGTAGTCGGGGAACGCGTAGCTGAACGTGGCGGTGTCGAGGTGCGGCCACACCGGCGACCAGGACTCGGCCGGGCCGAGCCAGCCGTGCAGCGCGATCACGTGGTGCTCGCCAGTACCGATGCGGTGCGTCATGTCCGGCCTCCGTCTGTCCGTTGTGGACGGTCGGGCACCATGCTGGCACACCGGGCCCGGCGGTACGAAACGGCGTCGGCACCGACAAACGACCGTCAGGGCGCATCCGGGTACGGACCGGATCAGTACACTGCGGGCGGCAGATTCCTTCCAGTAGTGGAGCTGCGATGAAGGTTCTCGCGCGGTATCTGGCGGCTCTCGCAGTCGCCGCCTCCGTCCTGGTCGGCACGGCGCCCGCGCACGCCGCCGTCACCACCCAGGCAATCTTCAACGACCCCACCGGTACCGCGGCGCAGCAGGCCGCGATCGTCACGAAGATCGTCGAGCTGATCGACGGCGCCCCGGCCGGTTCCCGGATCCGGATGTCGATGTTCTACGCCGACGACAGCACGATCCCCGACGCGCTCGTCGCCGCCAAGAACCGCGGCGTGAACGTGCAGGTCGTCTTCTCGTACAAGGAGACCGGCGAGGCGCTGTGGCCCGGCCTCACCGCGGCACTCGGTACCGACAGGACCAAGGCGTCGTACGCGATCACGTGTCCGGCGGCGCGCGGCTGCGTCGGCAACCGGCAGCTGTCGAGCGTGGAATCCATCAACCACAACAAGTTCTTCCTGTTCTCCGCCACCGGCGGCACCTCGAACGTGGTGGTCCAGTCGTCCGCCAACCTGCACAACGGCCGCGACGGTACGAAGGGCTGGAACAACGCGCTCGTCCTCACCGGCAACGACGGCATCTACGCCGCCTACTCGGGCTACTTCGACGACCTCGTCGCGATGGTCACGAACAACAACTACTACGTGACCGGCCGCGCGCCCGTCACCTCCGGCGACGCCAAGGTGCACTTCTTCCCGCGGCAGGAGGCCAGCGGCGCCAACGTCTACCGCGACCCCACCACCGACACCGTCGAGACCGTACTCGACCACGTGGACTGCTTCGGCAACACGAAGGTCGGCACCAGCGACAACCACCGGACCATCATCCGGGTCAACACCAACATCTTCAGCCGTCCGTACCTGGCGGCCAAGCTCGTCGCGCTGGACGCCGCCGGCTGCTACGTCGAGGTCGTCGAGAACTACGCCAGCGGCGACACCGGCCTCGCGCACGAGTCGCTGAGCGACCTGCTCGCCAAGACCAGCAGCGCGTACAACGGCGTCGTGGTGCGGTACTACTGCGACACCGACCCCGTCTGGACGCACTCGAAGTACCTGGAGGTGGAGGGCAAGTACTACGGCGGGGCCGACCGGGAGATCCTCTGGACCGGCAGCGCCAACCTGTCCACCAACTCGCTGCGCCAGTCGGACGAGACGATCCTGCAGATCGAGGACCCGACCGTGTTCGCCGCGTACCGGGACAACTTCCGGGCGGCCCGCGACGGCGCCGCGCACCAGCCCGCGAACGGTGCCGCCATCACCTGCTGATTCGGGGCGGGCGGGCCGGCTCCGTCCGTGCCCGCCCGCCAGAACCAACCGCAGTTGGGTAGCGTCGGCGGCGAGGGCCGGCGATGGCGGGGGCGCGAACGGTGACCACGCCACGGCGCCCGGAGGTACCCAGCCGCTCCGGGCACCGCTCTGTCCACAGTGGACTGTGCGCTACCTGCCGTCACACCGGCCGCCGTGTTGGTGTCGCGGCCCCGGTTCGTCGGCTGCGTCGCGAACGCGCCGCGCGGTACCCAGCCATCCCCCGGCGCCACCCGGTCCGGTTCAGTCGGACCAGGCGGCGTCCAGGTCGGCGAGTACGCGGAGGCTCGGAAGGTCCCGGACCAGCGTGCGCCGATAGCCGGTGGCCACGAGATTGCCGGCGCGGAGTTCGCGGAGCGCGCGCTGCACCGTCGCCTCGGACGCGCCGCACAACGTGGCCAGTTCGGGCTGGGTGAGGCTGACACCGATCTCGACGCCGTCCGGCACCCGCCGTCCGTACGTGCCGGCCATCTCGCACAGGATCCGGGCCAGCCGCACCTGTACCGGATATGCGGTGAACTCGACGCGGCGCCGGTTCGCCCACTCCAGGCGGTCCGCCATCATCGCGGTGAGATGGAGGAACGCATCCGGGTGCTGCTGAAGGTACTCGCGGAGCTGGTGCTGCCGCACGACGGTGTAACGGCACGGGCCGCACGTCGTCACGGTCGCCGAGCGCGTCCGGTTGTTCAGCGCAGCCATCTCCCCGACGACGTCGCCCGGCACCCGCACCGCGAGCAGCGCCTCCCGACCGTCCGCGGTGCCGACCGTGATCTTGACGAATCCGCCGAGCAACAGGATGACATGGGTACCGGGCTCGCCGTGTCGGAGCAGGCGGGTGCCCGCGCTGGCAGTACGCGGGCTGCCCAGGTGTATCAGTGCTCGCTCGTCCGTGCGGTTGATCCGGCCGAGCAGTGTCTCGGCCGGCCATCGATCGGTGACCGGGGATGTCCGCGCCATGGTCCGCCTCCCTCGCCGTGACCGCCGGCGGTCACTCTCGTCGCACGCCAGGTGACCCGGAGCTGTTCTGTCGCCTTTCTGACGGCTAGCCGGTCCATCCGGTCAGGAACAGCCAGCCGAACGCGCCGGCCGCGCACGTCGCCAGCCACGGAACGGCGCGAGCCACCCGGCCGTACTTGGCCAGCGCGATGCCGGCCAGCGTGGCCACCAGCGCCGACGCCTCCGCCATGCCGTCCGCCCGGTCCCATCGCACCGAACCGGTGGCCACGGCAGGGAAGCTGAACCTGTTCGACCGTGCCGGCGGCGTCAGCCGCGGGCGTACCGCAGTCGCAAGATGCCAGCCCGCGATCGCGGCACCGACCAGGTACACGACGAAGGCCGTCACCATCGCCGCGGTCAGCCAACCGGGTTGCCCGGACAGCGTGCGGGGCGATCGTGCGACCACGGCCGCAGCCAGGCCGCCCTCCACCGACAACAACGCGGCCACCTTCGCGTCGGCGTGCCGGATCGACGCCTGGAACGACTCGGCCGTACGCAGCGCGACATCGAGGGTGTCTGCACGTCGGCCCTGGACCCGGGGTGCGATGAACTCCGCCATGTCCACATGGCACACCCGGCCGGACAACGGAACCAGGTCGTACGACGGGTTCTGCCGATCCCGTCATTTGACGTGGTGTGCGCCGACTTCCGCCCGTAGACCTGACAGCCGACACGGTCGACACAGTGGAGGAGCACATGGACACCCCGTACCGGCGGCTGGTCGTCAGCATCGACATGCAGCGCTACAGCCGACGCCGCAACGTCGAACAGTTCCATGCACAGCAACGGTTCCGGCGGGTCATGACGGAATCGGTCGAGGCGATCGGACTCGACCACGCCCAGTGGACCACGCAACAGGGCGGTGACAGCGAACTCGCCATCCTCCCCGCTGAGACACCCGAACCGCTGCTCGTCGGCCGCCTGCCGGTACTGCTCGACGAGAAGCTCCGCGACATCAACCGTGAACTGCGGCCGGAATCGCGGATCCGGCTGCGCATGGCCGTACACGAGGGGCTCGTCCACCTCGACGGGCCGAACGGATTCCCCAGCGACGCCGTCATCCAGACCTGCCGCCTCTGCGACGCCGACGCCGTCAAACAGGCGCTCGACCGGTTCCCCGACGCCAACGTGGCCCTCGTCGTCTCCGACTCCATCCACCGCGACATCGTCGTCCAGGAGTACGAGGCGATCCGTGCGGACCGGTTCCACCGCATCGTCGTCCACAACAAGGAATACACCGGCGAAGCCTGGCTGCACGTCCTGGGCGAAGTCGTCGCGTGCGTCCCCCTCGACGCTGCGGCCGCAGCGGTTCAGGCCACGGAAGCACCGGTACAGCGCTCGGCGGAGACGAGCGCTGCGTCCAAGTACTCCTTCGGCCCTATGGCGAATCACGGCCCCACCGCCATCGGCGACAACGCCAACGCGTACATCCGTCCCACCGAGTTGCCGTAGTCAGGAGGTGGCAATGGGCGCCGAAGACCAAAGTGGATCGCCGGCCGACAAGGATGACCCCAGGCCGGCCGATGACCACGGCACAGATGATGGCGGGGTCGGTGCGGGAAGAGACGACGGGCCCGACAAGGCAGGTGACGCTGGTTTCCAGGAGCCCTTGAGTCGAGCCGAGCGTTCGGTCGACGATCAGGTCGTCCGCGCACTCGGCGCCAGCTACGGGTTCCGCAAGCTGGCGAACCGCGGTGCAACGGCGATCGGGGACAACTCCTCCGCCATCCAGGTCTCTGCGGCCATGCCGGAGCCGTTCACGACCAATCGAGTCGACGCCACGGTGCTGGCCGCGGAGCGGGCACGCTACGTACCCACCAGCCGGGACGGCTGGATCGATCGAGCACTCCGTGCCCGACACCTGGTGTACCTGTCTGGCTCGCCCGGGACTGGTCGTGGCATGACCGCCCGCGCCGCGCTCCATCGTGCGCGCCCGGAAGCGGGGATTGCAGAGGTGTACCTCCGAGACGGCGGAACACTCGGTGACCTTGCCACCCTGGCTGAGGACAGCAGGCAATCGGATGTCGAAGGACTCCTGATCCATTGCCCGGTGGGTGTCGTCGACTCTGCGCATCTGGGCAGCCTGGCCCGCGTCGCGCAAAGCCACAGCGTGTATGTGGCAGTGGTCGGGGAGCAGGACGAGTCTCGTCGAGACGGTGCGCACTACCAGGTACCGCACGACCCGCCGGCGCCCATGGCGGTGTTCGAGCGGGTACTCCGCCATGCGGCCAGGGCGGCCGGAGCCGAGGTCGTGATCGGTCTGTGCGTGAACGACGAGGTTCTCAGTACGAGAGTGGCTGCACTCCGACGCACCGGTGAGATCAGTGCCTTGGTCGAACGGATCGTCGACCAACGACCATCGACTCCCGTCGAGCTGAGGAAGGTTCTGCGGGATGAAGCTCCCCTGTCACTACGGAGAACGGCGCATGATCTGCTGACTGACGCACGGCCGAGCTCGTCCACCGAGCCCGGAACTCGTACGTCCCATCCGGACCAGGGGCTGACCTACCGGCGATGCTTTCGCCTCGCGTACGCGCTGATGAACGGATGCCGGATCAGTGTGGCGGCCGACGCGGCGCGGACGTTGTGCGCAACGATGCAGGTGCCTGATCCCGCGCCAATGGACCCCGAGAGCTCCCATCGTTCATGGGACGGATTCGGCCTCTGCCTGGCCGATCTGGTTCCTGACACCTTGGGGCTGACCGGTGAAGAGGTCCGTATCGGTAGCGGGCGCAAGTGTCAGCTGACGGATGACGGCTTGTTGCCGGCGCTTCTTGACGTGGCCTGGAATGACTACCCGGACAGCCAGGAGAACTTGTTGTCCTGGCTCAAGGCGATGGTCGTCGAACTTGACGACAAGTTGATCCGGCAACGCGTCTCGGTGGCGGCGGCGATGTTCGCGCTGTTCGACTACGACCGCGTCTTCCCGCTGCTCAACGACTGGGCGAGCTCCGCGTTCCCGCAACGTCGCCAGGTAGCAGGACTGACCCTTGCGCTGCTTGCACGCAACAGCGATCGAGCCGCCACAGTTCGGCGGCTGATCCATGACTGGGTGCACAGTCGGTTCTCCCGACTACGAGACACCGCATTGCGGACGTACGTTGCGGGGCTGACGACAGTTGTGTCGGTCGAACGGGTCGTGGCCGATCTGGGAGTGATCGCTGGTCACGCCAGCCACCGGAACAGTCCGGTGATCGCCATGGTGGCCGATCAGACGGCACAGCCGTCGACGATGCACACCATCCTCTCGGCGCTGCACACGTGGCAACGGCGAGGAGGGGACGCTGCTGTACACGCGGTCCGAACCGCTCTGCGACTGGCGGGGGAGCGTGACGACGAGAGCGAGCGAGGTCTGCCGGTCGTTGTGAGATGGATCGGTACCGACCCGGATCGTCGGGCGGCATTCGTCAGCGTGTTCGGACCGACCCTCGCTCATATCAAGACGGCCCATGACGGTTGGCGCCGTGTCGGCTCCTGGCTTTCGGCCGCCGACGGTGACGAGGATGGTGCCAGGGTGGTGCTGGAAGTGCTGCGTGATCTGGTTTCGATCGATGCGCTCAGGGGGCGGGCGGAGTTCCATCTGCGCCACGCCTGGCGCACCTCGATGCCGTTCAACCCGTTGCTCGACGAGGTCGCCGCCATGGTGGGGGTGCAGGCATGAAGAGACTCCTGACAGGTATCGCGTCCCGCTTTCGCGGTGCTGGGCGGTCCATGTGGTGGATCGTCTGCCGGATCACGGGGATCGGATGTGGGCCGCTCGCAGTCCACGACGCGGTTTCCCGAGAGATCGAGGCACTCGCCGAACAGGGCGTGTTCAGCTTTCGGGCAACCGTGACCTTCACGTGGCGGTCGCGCGGGCTCACCGAACAGAAGCTCGACGAAGCGATCGCCCGGTATCGACGTGACGCCTGTATCTATGTCTCGCAACGTTTGTCCGCGTGCGCCCACCGATATCCTGCTACCCAGCCGGTGAGCCTGGAACATCAGATCAACGCGGAACTCGCCAGGCAACCCAAGCTGTACACGTGGTGGGGCGTCCCGGTTTCCTGCCACCCGGAGCTGATGATCCGGATGGATCCGCGCGTCTCCGCGGAGATCAGCGGACCGATACTCGGCTCGCTGCGACAGGAGTACGAGCACGACCAACAGATGCGGTGGGCCGACATCGTTGACGAGCGCAGCCGCCACTGGTCGGTGTTGCTGGAGAAGCTGAGCGAGCAGCCGCTGATTGCCGAAGCAGCACAGCTCACGAACGACGGCAAGCTCGCCGGGGTGCTGACCGAATCGGCGAAACTCCGTCGCACTGAGCTGGTCGAGGTGCAACGACTGCTCAGCCAGTTGCTCGACAACACCGCCAAGTGGGGGTACGGCGGGTTCGAGTGGGTCGTGAATGCGGAGCGAGCGGTACGGCATCAGCTTCACGAGCTCGACATCGCCCTTGAGGACGGGGATGCGGACGGTCCTGACGGTGAGTCCCAGCAGGCGTCATGAGGGGGCACAGGCCGTTCGGGCTCGGGTCCGATGTTGGGCCCGCTACTCGGCGAGGGCGGCGCGGAGCGTGGTGAGGGTACGGGTGAGCAGGCGGGACACCTGTACCTGGGAGATGCCGAGTTCGGCGGCGATCTCGGACTGGGTGCGGTGCGCGAAGAACCGGAGTACCAGGATGCGCTTGTCGCGTGGGGGAAGGCGGTCGAGCAGGGGCCGGAGCGCCGCCCGGTACTCGACGCCGTCGAGCGCGTCGGCGGTGTCGTGGGACTCGCCGGGGTCGGTGGTGTCGAGGGGGACGGTGGTGTGCGCCTGCGCGCTTTCCAGCGCTTCGAGCACCTGCTCGTCGGTGGTGCCGGTTTCGACGGCGAGCTCGTGCACGGTGGGGGAGCGGCCGAGCCGCTGGTACAGGTGGACGGAGGCGCGGGAGACGGCGGCGTGGCGTTCCTGCAACCGCCGGGGTACGCGGACGGTGCCGGCCCGGTCGCGGAGGTGGCGTTTGAGTTCGCCGACGATGGTGGGTGTCGCGTACGTGGTGAACTCGGCGCCGCGGCCGGGGTCGAACCGGTCGATGGCGTGCAGCAGGCCGAGCGTGCCGACCTGTACGAGGTCGTCGAGGTCCTCGCCGCGGTCGCGGAACCGCCAGGCGAGTGCGCGGACGAGCGACAGGTGCCGGCGGACGATCTCGGCGCGCAGCGCGGACCAGTGCCCGTCGCCGTGCGGCAGCCGGCCGAGCCGGTGGAGGAGTTCCGCGGTGGGCGCCTGTTCCGCGTACGCCGGGGCGGGGCGCGGGATGGTGGCCAGGGTCGGCCGCGGCCGTCGGGCCGCGGCCGTGGGGCGGGTCACGCCCCGTCCCGTTGCTTGGTGAGCCAGATCGTCGCGTACCCGTCGGAGACGGAGGACGAGACGGTGCCGGCCAGCGCCGTCAGTACCATCCAGGCGAACGTCTCGGTGCCGGGCAGCCGCTGCCCCGTGTTCGGCACGCTGACGGCGATCGTGAGGGTGCCCTGGGTGACCTCGAACCGGCAGGTCAGCTCGGTGCCTGCGGGCGCGCCGGCGAGCAGCATGGCGCACGCCTCGTCGACCGCGATGCGCAGGTCCTCGATCTCGTCGAGGGTGAAGTGCAGGCGGGCGGCCAGCCCGGCGGTCGCGGTACGCAGCACCGACAGGTACGCCCCGTCGGCGGGCACCGTGAGGACGACCAGGTCCTCGTCCGTCGCAAGCTCCGCCACGCTTGCACTGTAAGCGTTGGGATGCCCTCCTGCCCATGGCTTGCGGCGTGGCCGGGCGGGGATCGCTACCGCGCGGTGATCCCTTCGTGACCCGCGAGCGCGGCGAGGGCCGGCCCGGTCACCCGGTACGGCAGCCACTCGGCCTGGTGTTCGGCGCCGATCGCGTGGTAGAAGTCGCGCGCCGGGTTCCAGTCGAGGACGGACCAGTCGAGTCGCGGGTAGCCGCGCTCGACGCAGATCCGGGCGAGCGTGGCGAGCAGCGCCCGGCCGAGGCCGGTGCCGCGCGCGGCGGCGCGGACGTACAGGTCCTCCAGGTAGATGCCGTGGCTGCCTTCCCAGGTGCTGAAGTTCAGGAACCACACCATGCACCCGGCCGGTACGCCGTCGACCGTCGCGACGTGCGCGAACACCGCGGGGTCCGGGGCGAACAGGCACTCGTGCAGCCGTTCGACGGTGAGCGTGCACGACTCGGGCGCCTTCTCGTACGCGGCGAGCTCGTGCACCATCTCGACCACGGCGGGCAGATCGTCCGGCGTCACCGGCCGGATCACCACATCGGACATGCCCCCAGCATGCCGCCCGCGCGTCGGCGCGCCCCGGCCGCCCCGGGTACGGACACGGCGATGCCCCGGCGGTCGGTGACCACCGGGGCATCGGCGCGGGTCGCTCAGCCCTTCTTCGTCTCGGCGAAGATGGTCGCGATCTCGTCGATCTTGTCGAGGAGCTTCTGCGCGACCTCCGGGTCGACCGAGCCCTTGGTACCGGTGGCGCCGGCGAGCTTGGTCGCCTCGTTCACGAGCTGGTGGAGCTGCGGGTACTTCTCGAAGTGCGGCGGCTTGAAGTAGTCGGTCCACAGCACCCACAGGTGGTGCTTGACCAGCTCGGAGCGCTGCTCCTTGATGATCAGCGCGCGGGTCCGGAACTCGGGGTCCTCGTTCGCCTGGTACTTCTCCGCAATGGCCTTGATCGACTCGGCCTCGATCCGCGCCTGAGCCGGGTCGTACACACCGCAGGGCAGATCGCAGTGCGCACGGGCGACAAGGCGAGGAGCGAGGAAACGCGGCAGTCGCATTCGATCCTCCGTCAACGCAAACATCGGGTGAGAGCGGCGCGGGTGGTCATTCCGCGCACGCGGGGAGACACGTGGTGTTCGTTTTCGATCTCCCTCCTGGCGACCCTACCCCCGGGCACAGCGGCCAAACCGCCGAAGTCCCCGAGCGACGTTCGTCACCCCCCGTCCCGGCGCCAGATCGCCTCCCACTGGCACCCGCATGGCTCTGACCTGCGACGATCATGCGCGCATGCACTCTGACGTGCGGAAACACTTCTCTGCACGGCTTGGAGATCATCAGTGTTTCGCGATGTGATGTGCGACGGATGTGCGACGGATGATCTTGAAACGGGTGATCTTGACCGAGGGTCGCAGGCCGGCTGCCGACGTCTCGAATACGGCCGACCTCCGCGCCGGCTGGCAGCGGTAGCGGCGCTCTCCGTCGGGGGTACTCGTGGTCAATCTCCGCGAGGTCGTCACTCACCCGAGCATGTACAACAGCAGGTCCGGTCCCCGCCGCATGGCCGTCGCGCCGGACTGCCGGCATCGTGCTCGGCCTCGGCGTCGCCGCCGCGTTCCGCGCCCGACAGATCGGCCGGGCCCTACGCCGGGACCACCGATGAGCGCCGACACCGTCGCCCTCCTCACCGGGCTACTCGGCGCCGTCGGTGGGCTCGGCGGCGTCGCCGGGCTGCTGGTCGTGCCGTACACCCGCCGCAACCTCACCTCGCAGGCCCAACGCAACACCGCCGAGGCACACCAACTCCAGGCCGCCTCCGCCGCCAACACCGTCGAGGTCCTGCTCCGCCAGATCGACAAGGTCGAGGCGATGCAGGTCCAGCTCACCAACATGCGCACCCAACTCACCGACGCCGAGACCCGCACCCGGGAACTGATCAAGCAACTGGACGAGGCAAACATGCGCGCCCGGATCGCCGAGGCGGAATCCGCCCGACTCCGCGACGAACTCGCCGCGCACCGGGCCCGACGCCGGCCGCCCCGCCGGGACGAAGGGAGCGGCACAGCATGAGCGACTACCTGACCTCGATCATCCGCACGGCGATGCCGGTCGCGGTCGGCGCGCTCATCTCCTGGGCCGCCCTGCACGGCGTGAACGTCCCGGCGGGCGATCGGGAGACCGTCGCCGCCGCCACCACCGGCGTGCTGATCCTCGTGGACTACGCGGTGGTCCGCGCCGCTGAACGGCGCTGGCCGTCGGCCGGGCTGTTGCTCGGCACCGCCCGCACCCCCCGGTACGCCGAGGGCCGACACCGCGCCACCACTGCGGACACCTAGCCGCCCTCGACTCCGTCAGACGATGTCGAGGGCGGCTAGATCCGCACGCCTGGGTGATCTGGGAAGGGTGGGATGGCCGCAGCGCGGCGGGCCGTGGTGTCGTCTACAGCCGGGGCCGGCGGCGCGGCCGGTACCGCACCGGCTCGTCGTCGTCATCGTCAAGTGCATCGTCATCGTCGGGTGTCTCGATCGCATACCGGCGGCCACCGGTACGCACGTACACCGACATCCGCATAAGCGAGACGCAGGTCGCTACGAACAGGATGATCAACCCGAGCGACACGAGACCGGTCACAATGGGTGTCGGGGTCCACATACGCGCTGACCGTAGCGACACCACCGTTACCGCGATATCGGCTGAACGCCGGAACGGCTAGCGCAGTGGTGTCCATTCGGGTATTCACCGCCGACCAGAAAGCTGGGCAGACCAGCCCGTTGCTCCGATACCGGACACTCGGCGCTTACCTCACTCTGGTCTTCGCTGCCCGCGGTCCGCGCGCAGCGGCAGCCCTGGATGAAGGAACATGCACTCGATGCCCGAGATCCCACCCACCCCGCCGACCGGCTCGCCCTACGGTCAGCAGCCGCCCTATCCGCCCCGCCCGCCGTACGGTGGCGTGCCGATGCCCTCGCCATTCCCGCCCGTTCCGCCGAAGCCTCCGAAGAAGAAGCACACCACGGCGATCGTGCTGTCGGTTGTCGGTGGCGTCCTGGCGGTCTGCATCGGCGGCAGCATGGTCGCCGCCATCGCCGGCGGCAGCGACCCGACGCCGGAGGAGAAGGCCGCCGCGGCGACCGCCACTGACAAGGCGCAGCCAGCCGGCACCACGGCCGCCGCGCCAGCGAAGAAGAAGTCCAAGGCGGCGTCGCCGATTCCGACCAAGCCGAAGGCGAAGCCGAAGGTGACCTTCGAGGTCTCCGGATCGGCGCCGTCCGGGGTCGACACCATGTACGGCACCGACTCCGACAACCGGCAGGGCGGCGACAGCTCGCCGTGGTCGACGACCATGACCCGCGACGACTCCGGGAACGTGTCGTACTACTTCCTCACCGCCCAGCTTCAGGGCGGCGGGGACATCACTTGCAAGATCTTGGTGGACGGCAAGGCGATCGCCACCGGGCACGCCTCCGGCGGCTACAACATCTGCCAGGCGCAGATCGTCCAGGGCTGGACCGGCGGCTGGAAGAAGGTGTAGCCGGTACTGTCCATCAACCGTGACCCCCGGGGCCGTTGGCCTCGGGGGTCACTTCGTCATGTCCAAAGGAGTACTCAGTTCAACAACAGTCACGGGCGACGCGTCGCACTTGCCCAGTGGCAAGTGCGACAGGTGTGCGCTTTGATCTTGATCAGGGAGTGTTTCTGCACGTCAGGGCTTTGCGTTGCCAGATCGCCTCCCACTGGCACCACCGACCGTGCTCCGCCACGGCACGCGTCGTGTCGTCCCGCCGCATCGCCAGTACTTCCCGGAAGCCGTCGCCGACCGCCGCGCGCAGCTCGTCCGCCGCGAAGAAGTGCACCGCCAGCCCGCGCTTCGGCCCCGCCGTGTACCGCACGGTCAGGCCGTCGCCGCGCTCCAGCACCTCGTGCGCCGGCCACACGTCGGTGCCGACCGCGTTGACCCGCACGCACAACAGCCCACCTGGTACGACCCGGTCGGCGGCGGCGCGCACGTGGGCCCGGGTGGTCGCGGCGTCGCCGTGCTGGAAGACCTGGATGCCGACGACCAACGGGTATCCGCCGGGCGGCAGGGACGCCAGGTCGCCGTGGTGGAGCCGGGCGCCGGGTGCCCGCGCCGCGAGCTGGTCCAGCGCGGTACGCGACACGTCCAGGCCGGTGAGGTCGAGTCCGCCGGCGAGCAGCGGCAGGAAGTTGCGGCCGTTGCCGCACCCCACGTACAGCCCGGTGGTGTGGCCGTACCGGTGTGCCGTGGCCAGCACGTCCCGGACGAACGGTACGGGCGGCTCGTCGAGGTAGCGGCCCCGTGCGTACTCCGCGTCCCAGGCGGACGCCGGATCGTCGGTCATGCCGCGACGATAGGGTCCGGGTGTGACGGTGCTGGGGCGGGTCGGGCTCGCGGTGGCTGCCGCCGCGGCCGGCGCCGTGGTCGGCCGGCTGGTGGCGCGGACGCGCGCGGTCGCCGTGTCCGGCCCGTCGATGGTGCCGACGCTGCGCGACGGTGACGCGCTGCTGGCGTACCCGGTGGGGCGGGTGCGGCCGGGTGACGTGGTGATCGCGCGGTTCACCGCCCGGCCGGACCTGCTGGTGGTCAAGCGCGCGGTCCGGCCGTACGGCGGGGGCTGGTGGGTGGAGGGCGACAACCCGTTCGTCAGCGACGACTCCCGGACGTACGGCGAGGCCGCGGTGCTGGCGCGCGTGATCGTCCGGTACTGGCGCGCCGACGCCTGACCCGGCCTACCGCGCACGGTGGTGATCGCTGCGCCGCCACGGTTCCACCACGCGGAACGGCGTCCCGGTGTGGTCCCGCGGGCCAGCCGCGCGGGGGAATCGCGCATGACTGCTGCGCGGAACCTGGGTACACTCGACCGCCTCGGGCCCACCCGCCGCCCGTCCGCCACGTCCGGCCGATCGCCGAGCGTTCTTCCGTCGAGAGACGGCCTGCCCGTTCACCGCTGCACGGCAAGGAGACGCCCGTGACCGCACTGTCGATTCGTACTGATGATCCGGTTTTCACGTTGCACGAGGGCGGAAAGCTCGCCGTCGCCGCGACGATCCCGCTCACCTCGCCCGAGGACCTGTCCCGCGCGTACACGCCGGGGGTGGCCGAGGTGTCCCGCGCCATCGCCGACGACCCGTCCCTCGCCCGGCGGTACACCTGGGTGGCCAACACGGTCGCCGTGGTCACCGACGGCACGGCCGTGCTGGGGCTCGGCGACATCGGGCCGCGCGGCGCGATGCCCGTGATGGAGGGCAAGGCCGTGCTGTTCAAGCAGTTCGCCGGGGTCGACGCGGTGCCGATCTGCCTGGACACCACCGATCCGGACGAGATCGTCGAGACGGTGGCGCGGCTGGCGCCGTCGTTCGGCGGGATCAACCTGGAGGACATCAGCGCGCCGCGCTGCTTCGACATCGAACGCCGGCTCGACGCCCGGCTCGACATCCCGGTGTTCCACGACGACCAGCACGGCACCGCCGTCGTCGTACTGGCCGCGCTGCGCAACGCGGTCCGGCTGCTCGACCGCGACCTCGCCGGGCTGCGCGTGGTGGTGTCCGGTGCCGGTGCGGCCGGCGTCGCGGTGACCCGGATGCTCGCGGCGGCCGGCGTCGCCGACCTCGTCGTCTGCGACTCCCGCGGCGTACTGTCCGGCGACCGGTCCGGCCTGTCCCCGGTCAAGGCGACCCTCGCGGCGGAGACCAACCCGCGCGGCGTCACCGGGTCGATGGCCGACGCGCTGCGCGGCGCGGACGTACTGATCGGGGTGTCGGGCGGGCGGATCGACGAGGCCGCGGTGGCCGGCATGGCACCGGACCCGATCGTGTTCGCGCTGGCCAACCCGACGCCCGAGGTCCACCCCGACGTCGCCCACCGGTACGCGGCGGTCGTCGCCACCGGTCGCAGCGACTTCCCGAACCAGATCAACAACGTGCTGGCGTTCCCGGGGATCTTCCGTGGCGCGCTGGACGCGAACGCCCGCACGATCACCGCGGCGATGAAGCTGGCCGCGGCCGACGCGATCGCCGCGGTCGCCGCGGACGACCTGCGCCCGGACCGGATCGTGCCGAGCGCGCTCGACCCGCGCGTCGCCCCGGCGGTCGCCTCCGCGGTCGCCGCCGCGTCCGACTGACCGCACCGCCGACCGCCGCGTACCGTCGCCGATCCCGGCGGTACGCGGCGGCGCCGTGTCGGTGCAACGGTGCCGTCGGCGGCGCCGTCAGGGGACGAGCCGGCGGGTCCAGTCGGTGAGGCGCCGGCGCAACGTCGTCGGTGTCAGGTCGGTACGCCCCAGCTCGACGTAGTTCGGCGACCAGTCCTCGACGTCCCGCGCGGCCCTGCCCGCCGCGTACGTGTCCCACAGCGCCAGGTCGTCGACCGGGCCGTACGCGGTGGTGAAGGCGTCGGCGACGGCAGGGTCGTACAGGAGGACGAGGTCGAGGCGGCACCACGACACGTCGAACCCGCGGGGTGCGCGTGCCGCGCCGGACCAGTCGACGACCCCGGTGAGTTCGGCGCCGGTCCACAGCGTGTTGCCGGACCAGAAGTCGTGGTGCGTCAGGACTTCCGGCGCGCCGGCGAGCGTCGCCCACCCGTCGCGTACCGCGGCCGGCAGGTACGCGGCCGGCTCCGCCGGGATGACGCGGCGCCGTCCGGTGGGGTCGCCGGCGTGGATCCGGGCCAGGACGCGACCGAGCCGTTCCGCCCACCGGTACGGGTCGGCGGGCGTGATGTCCGGCCGCCCCGGCACCCGGGTGACGAGGATCGCGGGCCGGCCGGCGTGCGTACCGTCCGGGTCGGCGGCGACCAGCGCGGGGGCCAGCCCGTCGAGTCCGGCCAGTCGCGCCAGCACGTCCGCCTCCCGGTGTACGGCGGGGTCACCGGGCGGGAACGTCCGCAGTACGAGCTGCCGCCCGTCGCCGGTTCGTACCAGGGTGGTGGCGGCGTGCGTACCGCCGGGCAGTGGCCGTACGGGGTGCAGGTCGGTACCGCAGGCAGCGGCGGCCCAGGCGAGTGCGGCGGGTGCGGTCACCCGGGCATCCTCGCCGCACGTCGTGCCGGCCACCACCCGATTCCCCGGCGTCAGGCGACGAGCGGGGCGACGAGCAGCGCGGCGACCGCGAGCATGATCAGCGCGATGGCGCCGTCGAGGACGCGCCAGGTGGCCGGGCGGGAGAACAGCGGGCGGAGCAGACCCGCGCCGTACCCGAGGGCGACGAACCAGATCGTGCTCGCCACGACCGCCCCCGCCCCGAACCACCACCGGTACGCGCCGTGCGTCGCGGCCACCGATCCCAGCAGTACCACGGTGTCCAGGTAGACGTGCGGGTTGAGCCAGGTCAGCGCGAGGCTGGTGGCGAGGACGGCGGGCAGCGCGACTCGCCGGCCCGTGGTCTCGGCGGCGAGCACGCCGGGACGCAGCGCGCGCCGCGCCGCGAGCACCGCGTACCCGAGGAGGAAGGCGGCGCCGGCGATCCGGGCGGCGACGAGGACCTGCGGCAGGGCGCGGACGACGGCGCCGAGCCCGCCGACCCCCGCCGCGATGAGTACCACGTCGGACGCCGTGCACACCACGACCACCACCGCCACGTACTCCCGGCGCAGGCCCTGGCGCAGTACGAAAGCGTTCTGCGCGCCGATCGCGACGATCAGGGACAGGCCGAAGCCGAGGCCGGACAGGGCGGCGAGCAGCGTGGTCACGCGTACCAGCCTGGGTCCGGTACGGCCGATCGTCCAGCTAATGTTTCTGCACCCGCGTTAGAGTTGCTAACGATGGACCTGGACCTGCCGCAGCTCCACGCGCTCGCCGCGGCCGTCGACGAGGGATCGTTCGACGCCGCCGCCCGGGTGCTGTCCGTGACGCCGTCCGCGGTCAGCCAGCGCATCAAGGCACTGGAGGCCACCGCCGGACAGGTGCTGCTGCTGCGCGGCAAACCGGTGCAGATCACCGAGGTCGGCCAGGCGTACCTGCGGCTCGCCCGCCAGATCACCGCGCTCACCAGCGAGCTCGGCGCCACCACCGGACGCCCCGACGCCCGGCCCGTCGTCGCCCTAGCCGTCAACGGCGACTCCCTCGGCACCTGGGTACTCCCGGCACTCGCACCGCTCGCCGGCGAGACGTGCTTCGACATCCGGCGCGAGGACCAGGACCACTCCGCCGCACTGCTCCGCCAGGGCGTCGTGATGGCCGCGATCACCACCGCCGCCCGACCGGTACAGGGCTGCCGGGTCAGCCGCCTCGGCGTGATGCGCTACAGGCCCATGGCCAGCCCCGCGTACGTGGCGCGCTGGCTGCCCGACGGGCCCACCCTCGACGCGCTCGCCGCCGCGCCCCTGCTGGTGTTCGACCGCCGCGACGAGTTGCAGGACACGTACCTGCGGCGCCGCACCCGCCGGCGCCTCGACCCGCCACGCCACCACATCCCGTCCACCGCAGACTTCGGTACCGCGGTCCGGCTCGGCATGGGCTGGGGGATGCTGCCCGAGGAGCAGAGCGCCGACGCCGAACACGCCGGCGACCTCGTCGACATCGACCCCGGCCGGCACGTCGACGTCGCACTCAACTGGCAACAGTGGTCCCTGCGTACGGTCGCGCTCGACCGCACCGCCGACGCGATCCGCGCCGCCGCCCGCGTACACCTCCGCCGCCGGTGACCCCTCGCGTGCAGTCGGGTCAGTCGCAGGTGCCGTAGCGGCCGCGGTGGAACAGCAGCGGCGGGTGGGTCGAGTCGGCGGCGATCGCGCGTACCCGGGCGAGGGCGAAGTCGTGGTCGCCGGCCGGGGTGACCGACTCGATGGAGCAGTCCAGCCAGGCGACCGCGCCGACGAGGACGGGGGCGCCGGTGACCGGGGCCGGCCGCACCGGTACGTCCCGGAAACGGTCGGTGCCGGGCGAGGCGAACGTCCGCGCGAGCGCCTCCTGGTGGGCGCCGAGCACGTTCACGCAGAAGCCGCCGGCGTGCCGGATCACCGGCCACGAACCGGACGTGTGCGCCGGGAAGAACCCGACCAGCGGCGGACGCAGCGACACCGACGTGAACGAGTTGACGGCGAGGCCGACCGGGCCGTCCGGGCCGAGCGCCGTCACGATCGTCACCCCGGTCGGGAAGTGCCCGAGAACCCGCCGGTACTCCGCCGGCTCCGGTCCGGTGGCGGCGGTGAGCGAGACGCCCGGTTCGCTGTCTGACGGCACGACTGCCATTAGATCTCAAACATCCGGGCGTGGCACGTGACGATCCGCACTGCGGGAGGTCACCGGCGTTGCTAGCGTGCGGGCCATGCTCGCCGCCTACGCAGAACGTATCGATCCGGACGATCCGCTGTCGGGCCTCGCGGTCGGCCAGCGCCCAGAACCGGACGTACCGGATGGGTGGGTGACGGTCGACGTGACCGCCACCGCCCTCAACCACCACGACCTGTGGTCACTGCGCGGCGTCGGGCTGTCCGCCGAGGCGCTGCCGATGATCCTCGGCTGCGACGCCGCCGGTACCGACCCGGACGGCAACCCCGTCGTGGTGCACGCGGTCGTCGGCGACCCGGCGGCGGGCGACGGCGACGAGACGCTCGACCCGAAACGCAGCCTGCTGTCCGAGCGGTACCCGGGGACGCTCGCGGAACGGCTCGCCGTGCCGCGGCGCAATCTCGTACCGCTGCCGGCGGGGTTGACGCCGGCGGAGGCGGCGTGCCTGCCGACGTCCTGGCTCACCGCGTACCGGATGCTGACGACGCGCGGGCGGCTGCCCGAGGGCGGCAGCGTCCTGGTGCAGGGCGCCGGCGGCGGGGTGGCCACCGCGGCGGTGGTACTCGCCGGCGCGCTCGGCGCCCGGGTGTACGCGACGAGCCGCGACGCGACCAAGCGGGAACGGGTCGCCGCGCTCGGCGCCGAGGCGTACAAGCCGGGTGCCCGGCTGCCGGAACGCGTCGACGTGGTCATCGAAACCGTCGGCGAGGCGACGCTGGACCACTCGCTCAAGTGCGCGAAGCCGGGCGGCCGGATCGTCGTCGCCGGCGCGACCAGCGGCCACCTGCCGACCGTCGACCTGCGCCGGATCTTCTTCCTCCAGCTCGAACTCGTCGGCGCCACGATGGGCACCCGGGACGAACTCGCCGACCTGCTGGACCTGTTGGTACGGCGGGACATCCACCCGGTCATCGACTCGCACCACGCGCTGTCCGACGCGCGTGCCGCGTTCGCCCGGCTGGCGTCCGGCGACGCCTTCGGCAAGGTCGTCCTCACCCCCTGACCGGCGCCGCCCGATCGTCAGGTACGGGCGGGTGCCGTGGTGTCGGCCGGGCCGTCCGGGACGGCGTCGCCCACCGGTACGGCGGGGTCGGTCGTGTCGTCGGTCAGCCCGTCCTGGGCCTGGGTGAGCCGGCCGCGCAGGGTGAAGAACGCGCTGCCGCCGAGCACGCTGCCGCCGACGCACAGCACGACCCACCCGATGCCGTGCGCGCGCGACACCAGCAGTCCGGCCAGCGCGGGGCCGGCGATGCCCGAGATCGTCCACATCATGCCGGCGAGCGCGTTGTACCGGCCGCGGACGCGTTCGTCGGCGAGGCCGTTGACCAGGGCCGGCATGACCGGTGCCCAGATCGTCTCGCCGGCGCCGAACACCGCGAGCCCGAGTACGACGCAGCCGGCGGCGAGCCAGCGGTCGGTGAACGCGCCGGACGCCGCGACCACGGCCCACCCGGCCGCCCAGATCAGCCCCGCCATGCCCAACGCCGTCGTACGCCGGCGGCCGGTGACGAGCTTCAGCGTGACGAGCTGCCCGGCCACGATGACGGCGGTGTTCGCCGCGAACGCCCAGCCGAGGACCCGCGCCGGCACGTCCGCCTGGTTCACCGCGTACGCCGTGAAACCGGTCTCGACCTGCGCGTACGCACAGGTCATGAGGAGGGTGCCGACGCCGACGACGAGCAGCAGGGTGCGGTCGCGCAGCACGATCCGCCAGCCGGGCGGCTTCTCGTCGGCGGGGGTGTCCGGGTCGGCGACGAGCCGGCCGGTGCCGCGCGGCAGGAACAGCAGCACCACGATGAATCCCGCGTAGGTCAGCGCGTCGATCCGGTAGAGCCACTCGAAACTGGCCGGGTTGGACAGGTTCACGAGGGCGGAGGCGACGAGGCCGCCGATCCCGAACCCGGCGTTCATCAACATGAACTGCATCCCGTACGCCCGCTGGCGGGCCGGCGCGGGGACCATCCGGGTGATCAGCGCCGCGGTGCCGGGGAACGTCGCGCAGTTGAACACCGCGCACCAGGTCGCGACGAGTACGGCGGAGAGCTGGGAGTGGATGGTCGCCACCAGCGCCATCCCGACCGCCTCGCCGACCAGGCCGACGAGCAGCACGGTGCGCGGGCCGAACCGGTCGATCAGCGTGCCGACCAGCGGTGACACGCCGAGCATCACCACGCCCATCCACGACATCAGCAGACCCACGTTCGTCGGCGGCAGCCCGCGCACCTGCGTCAGGTAGACGAACAGGTACGGCATGGACATGCCGCTGCCGAGCGCGGAGAAGGCGATGCCGAGGAACAGCCGGCGGACCAGCGGCGGGATGCCGGGTCGGGCGGCCGTGTCGGACGGGGCGGCGGAAGCTGTCATGGCCCGCGCATCGTCGCACCGGGGTACGACGGCGCGGCAGCGAATAACGCCGCCACCCGCGCGCGCTGTCAGCAGCGTCACTCCGTACCGGGGGTCAGGTGGCGGGCTGGGCCTGGATGGCGGTGATGGCGACGGTGGTGACGATGTCGGTGACGGTCGCGCCGCGGGACAGGTCGTTGACCGGCCGCCGCAGCCCCTGTACGACGGGCCCGACGGCGACCGCGCCCGCCGACCGCTGCACCGCCTTGTACGTGTTGTTGCCGGTGTTGAGGTCCGGGAAGATCAGTACCGTCGCGCGGCCGGCGACGGGATCGCCGGGCAGCTTGGCGGCGGCGACCGACTCCGACACCGCCGTGTCGTACTGGACGGGGCCGGCGACGGGGAGGTCCGGCCGGCGGTCCCGGACGAGCGCGGTGGCCTCGGCGACCTTGGTGACGTCGGCGCCGTGCCCGGACGTACCGGTGGAGTAGGAGAGCATCGCGACGCGCGGCTCGACGCCGAACCGGGCGGCCGTACCGGCGGAGGAGATCGCGATGTCGGCGAGCTGCGTCGGGTCGGGGTCGGGGTTGACGGCGCAGTCGCCGTACACGAGGACGCGGTCGGCCAGGCACATGAAGAACACGCTGGACGCCACCGACACCCCGGGCACCGTCCGGATCAGCTGGAACGCGGGGCGCAGCGTGTCCGCCGTGGTGTGCGCGGCGCCGGACACCATCGCGTCCGCGCGGCCCGACTCGACCAGCAGCGTGCCGAACCACGTCGGGTCCGCCACCTGGTCGTACGCCAGCTCGCGGGTCGTGCCGCGGGCCCGGCGCCGGGCGTACAGGAGGTCGGCGAGGCCGGTACGCAGCGGATCGGTGGCCGGGTCGAGGATCCGGGCGCCGCGGACGTCGACGCCGAGTTCGCGGGCCCGGCGGGCGATGTCGTCGGGGTCGCCGAGCAGGGTCAGGTCGGCGACGCCGCGCCGCAGGAGTACCTCGGTGGCGGCGAGGACGCGGGCGTCGGTGCCCTCCGGCAGCACCACGTGCCGGCGGTCCGCGCGCGCCCGCTCGATCAGCTCGTACTCGAACATCAGCGGGGTGCGGCGGGTGGAGCGGGTGACGGCGATCCGGTCGGCGAGCGCGGTGCTGTCGACGGACCGTTCGAACGCGCCGAGCGCGGCGGTCACCGTACGCGGGTTGTCGGCGGTGATGCGGCCCTCCAGCCCGGCGAGCGTCGCCGCGGTGACGAAGCTGTCCGCGCCGACGCCGCTGACCGCGAGCCCGGTGCCGAGCCGTTCGGCGACCCGCAGGACCCGCGCGTCCGGCACCTCGCCGAGGGTGAGGACGACGCCGGCCAGCGACACCGTGCCGGACGCGTGCGCGGCGAACGCCGCCAGCAGCAGGTCCGCCCGGTCGCCCGGGGTGATCACCAGGTGCCCGGTACGCAGATGCGCCAGGAACACCGGTACGCCGGCGCCGCCCAGCACGTACCCGAGGACGTCGCGGGACGCGGCCGTGTCGTCGCCGAGCAGCAGCCGGCCGGACAGCGCGGCGGTCACCTCGGCGACGGTGGGCGCGGCGACGGCGGGCACCTCGGGCACCGCGTACACGGGGACGGGGAGGACGTCGGCGGCGAGCGCGGTGAGCAGCCGGTCCCGGTCGTCGGCGGGCACCCGGTTGGCGACGACGGCGAGAACGGTGCCGCCGAGCCGGATCACCGTGTGGTACCCGGACCGTACGGATGCGGCGGTGGCGGCGGCGCCGCGCCGGTGACCGTCCACCACGAGCAGCAGCGGTGCCCCGAACTCGGTCGCCAGCCGTACGTTGAGGCCCAGCTCGGCGGGCATCCCCGGGTCGTCGTGCGCCGCGGCCCGGTCACCGAAGTCCGAGCCGATCACGAGTACCGCGTCGCTGTCCCGCTCGACCCGGCGGTACCGGTCGACGACCGCCGCCACCAGGTCGTCGGTACGGCCCGCGCCGAGCAGCGCGTCCGACTCCGCCCGGCCCACGCCCGTCAGGTCGGCCGGATCGGCGTCCGGCCGGTACCGCCGGCGCAGCAGCTCGACGATCGGGTCCGCGCCCTCGTCGGCGACCAGCGGGCGGAACACGCCGACCCGTTCGACCCGCCGGGACAGCAGTTCCGCGACGCCGAGCGCCACCAGCGACTTGCCACCACCGGGCCCGAGCCCTGCCACGTACACGCTGCTGGTCACGGGTACACGCTAGGTGGCGTCGGGGCGGGGCCGCGGGAGATCGGCCCGGGTTGCGTCGTGCCGGGGCAGGTCCCGCGTGTCACCGCCGACAACGCCCACGGCGTACGTGTCGGGACCATCGGCGCGTTCCCGGCGCACGGGTGGGGCGCCGTAATCCGGTGCGTCCTGGGAACGCCCGGCCGGTACGATCGGCGGGCCATGAGCGCCACCCTGATCGCCAAGAACCTGACCGCCGGCCACGGTGACCGGATGCTGTTCACCGGACTCGACCTCATCGTCGCGCCGGGCGACGTCGTGGGCCTCGTCGGCGCCAACGGTGCCGGCAAGTCGACCCTGCTGCGCCTGCTCGCCGACCTGCCGGAGGGCGCGCCGTCCGCGGCGCTCGTACCGGGAGGCGCGTCGGCCGCGGCGCCGGAGACCGGCACCGTCCGGATCAACCCGCCGACCGCGACCGTCGGGTACCTGCCGCAGGAGCCGGAACCGCGCCCGGGCGAGACCGTCCGCGCCTTCGTCGCCCGGCGTACGGGGGTGGCGCGGGCGCAGCGCGTCCTGGACGAGACGACGGCGGCGCTCACCGACGGCCGGCCGGGCGCCGACGACGCGTACGCGGTGGCGCTGGACCGGTGGCTCGCGCTCGGCGGCGCGGACCTCGACGAGCGCGCCGATCAGGTCGCCGCGGAGCTGGGCCTCGACGTCGACCTGTCCGTCGAGATGACGTCGCTGTCCGGCGGGCAGGCGGCGCGGGCCGGGATGGCGTCGCTGCTGCTCTCCCGGTACGACGTGTTCCTGCTCGACGAGCCGACGAACAACCTGGACCTGGCCGGGCTGGACCGCCTGGAGCGGTTCGTACGGGAGCTGCGCGCGGGCACGGTGCTGGTCAGCCACGACCGCGAGTTCCTGGCCCGTACGGTGAACCGGGTGCTGGAGCTGGACCTCGCGCAGCACCAGGTCAAGCAGTACGGCGGGGGCTACGGCGACTACCTGCGCGAGCGGGCGCGGGCCCGGCAGGCGGCGCGCGACGCGTACGAGGCGTACGCGGGGAAGCGGGAGGCGCTGGCGGCGCGGGCCCGGACACAGCGGTCCTGGAGTGACAAGGGCGTCGCGAACGCGCGCAAGAAGGCCACCGACAACGACAAGAACATCATCAAGGCCCGCGCCGAGGCGAGCGAGAAGCAGGCGGCGAAGGCGCGGCAGACCGAGCGCGCGATCGAACGCCTGGAGGTCGTCGAGGAGCCGCGCAAGGAGTGGGAGCTGCGGATGGAGATCGCCGCCGCGCCCCGCGCCGGTGCGGTCGTCGCCACGCTGCGCGGCGCGACCGTCCATCGTGGACGGTTCACGCTCGGCCCGGTGGACCTGCAGATCGACTGGGCCGACCGGGTCGCCATCACCGGCGCGAACGGGTCGGGCAAGTCGACGCTGCTGGCCGCGATGCTCGGCCGGCTGCCGCTCGACGCCGGCAGCGCGACGCTCGGCCCCGGGGTCGTCGTGGGCGAGGTGGACCAGGCGCGCGAGTCGTTCGACCCGGACGTACCGCTGGTGGAGGCGTTCGCGTCGGCGTCCGGGCTGCTGCCGGCCGAGGCGCGGACGTTGCTGGCGAAGTTCGGGATGCGCGCCGACCACGTACTGCGACCGGCCGGCACGCTGTCGCCGGGGGAGCGTACCCGGGCCGCGCTGGCGCTGCTCCAGGCGCGCGGCGTCAACCTGCTCGTCCTCGACGAGCCGACGAACCACCTGGACCTGCCGGCGATCGAGCAGCTCGAATCGGCGCTGTCGACCTACCCGGGGACGTTGCTGCTGGTCAGCCACGACCGGCGGATGCTCGACGCGGTGCACACCACCCGCCGGATCACCGTCGCCGACGGCGCCGTCACCGAGTAGCGGCGTCAGCCGGGGGTGCCCTCGGCCAGTACCTCGACGACGTTCGCGGTCACCCGTAACAGGCTCGGCAGGTACTCGCCGGTCTGCTGCGGCGCCTCCGCCACCATCCGGGCCAGCGCCGGTACGCAGCCGCTGCCGGCGGCGGTGACGTACAGGTCGTCCGGGCACGGTACGGCGACGACCAGGTCGTCCGCGCCGAGCAGCCCGGACACGTACCGGTGGAAGTCGGGGAGGGCGACGGCGGATCCGGCGAGCCAGCCCTCGCGGCTCATCCGGATCAGGTCGCTGTCGTCGGCGCGCAGCCCGGTGACGGTCAGCCCGCGCTGCACCCCGGCGTACGCGGTGGCCAGCAGCGCGTCGAAGTCGTCCGCGCCGAGCTGCGCGTACGTCAGGTGGCTCATGCCGATCGTGCCGTGCGGGGTGGGCGCGACGCGGGCGAGCGTCACCGCCAGCCGCCCCGGTACGAGATGGCGGTGCGGCAGCACGTCGAGCGTCGCCGAGGCGCCGGGCAGCGTGGTGGTGCGCAGGATCGGCAGCAGCATGCCGTCGTCGTCCGCCGGGGGAGCGGCAGCGGGTCGGGCCTCGGCGGCGCGGGCCTCGATCGTCCGCCGGGCCGCCGCGTACGCCGCGTCCCAGTCGCCGTCCGCCGGCCGCGGGAACGCGTACCCGACGGGTACGCCTGGAAACGTCAGCTCCAGGAACGCGCCGTCCGCCGGCGACGGCTCCCACTCGGTGAACACCTCGCGCACCGTGTGGGCGACGACGCCGTGCTCGCGGACGGCGATCAGCCAGGCTTGCCGCAGCGCGTCGTCGGCCCGCGCCGGTACCTCGATCACCGGGCCCTCGCCGTCACTCACCGCAAACACCACGTGGTTGCGGCCGGGGTCCACGTCCACCGCTGTCCTCCTTGGTACACAGGTGATCCCACGGTACCCAAGTGGATCTTGTCGTACCGGCGCGGTGACTCGTGGTGATGGTCGGGCGCGCCGGGCGGGGGGCTGTGGCGTGCGACGCAGCCGGCTTGACTTGAAGTGAGCTTCATGTTCGAGGATGGCACCGACGGCGTACGGAGGAGGCGGCGATGCTCGTGGTTCAGGCGACCCGGTTCGGCGGGCCGGACGTGTTGGTGGCGCACCAGGTGCCGGCCCCGCCCGCCGCGCCCGGCACGGCGCTGGTCGGCGTCGCCGCGGTCGACACGCTGTTCGTGGAGACGCGCATCCGGGCCGGTACGGCGCGCGCCTGGTTCGACACCAGCCCGCCGTACGTGCCGGGCAACGGCGTCGCCGGCGCCGTGTGGGCCGTCGGCGAGGGCGTCGACCCCGCGCTCGTAGGCCGCCGCGTCGCCGCACTCCACGCCGGCGCGTACGCCGAGCAGGTCGTGGTGCCCGCCGACGCACTCGTTCCCGTACCGGACGCGTTGGAGTCGACCGAGGCCGCGGCGCTGCTGCACGACGGATCCACCGCGCTCGCCCTCGCCGACCTCGCCGAACCCAAACCCGACCACCGGGTACTCGTCGTCGGCGGTACGGGCGGCGCCGGCGTCCTGCTCGTCCAGCTCGCCCACGCGGCCGGCGCGTACGTGGTGGCCACCGCGCGCGGCGACGCCAAGCAGGACCTCGCCCGCCGGCTCGGCGCCGACGAGGTCGTGGACCCCGCCGCGGCCGACTGGGCGTCGTACCAGGCGGACATCGTCGTCGACGGGATCGGCGGGACGATCGGCACCGCGGCGTTCGCGGCCGTACGCGACGGCGGCACGTTCCTCGCGTACGGTGCGCCCACCGCGGACGGGTTCGCCGCGCCCGACCGTGCGGCCGCCGACCGGCGTGGCGTCACCATCCGCGGTATCGCCGACATCCAGCTCACCCCGGAACGGCACCGCGCGCTCGTCGCCCGCGCGTTCGCGCTCGCCACCGAGGGAACGATCGCGCCCGTCGTCGGCCAGACGTACCCGCTCCGCGAGGCCGCCGCCGCGCACGCCGCGATCGAGTCCCGCGCCGTCACCGGCAAAACCCTTCTCATCCCGTGACCTCCCGAGATCCGTTGCCCCACAACGGATCCGGCCACGCGGCTCGCCGGGTCGCGCAACCCGGCGAGCCGGCAGGAGGCCCGATCGTCGGCGCCGCAACGGATGTGGTGCCGGCGATCCGGAGTGGTCACATGCGGGTGACGGCGGTGACCGTGACCGCGGCGGTACCGGCCTCGTCGGAGGCGGCCAGGTCGATCTCGGCGTCGATGGACCAGTCGTGGTCGCCGGCCGGGTCGTCGAGTACCTGCCGGACCAGCCACCGGCCGGGCTGCTGGTCGATCTGGAGCAGCTTGGGGCCGCGGGCGTCGGGGCCGGTACCGATGTCGGCGTGCTCGTCGTAGTACGGCGCCAGGCCGTCGCGCCAGTCGTCGGCGTCGAAGCCGCGCTCCGCGTCCAGCTCGCCGAGCAGGTCGTACCGGCGCAGCGCGGCCAGTTCCACCCGGCGGAACAGCGCGTTGCGGACGAGTACCCGGAAGGCCCGGGGGTTGGCGGTGACCGCCGGCGGCCGATCGTCCACAGTGGACTCGGTGGGCAGCGCGCCGGGGTTGCGCAGCTTCTCCCACTCGTCGAGCAGGCTGGAGTCGACCTGCCGGACCAGCTCGCCGAGCCACTCGATCAGGTCCGTCAGCTCCTCGGTACGCGCGGTGTCCGGCACGGTCTGCCGCAACGCCTTGTACGCGTCGGCCAGGTAGCGCAGCACCAGCCCCTCGGAGCGCGCCAGCTTGTAGAGCCCGACGTACTCGGTGAACGTCATGGCCCGCTCGTACATGTCGCGGACGACCGACTTGGGCGACAGCGCGTGGTCGGTCACCCACGGATGCCCCTTCGCGTACGACGTGAAGGCGACGTCGAGCAGCTCCGCGAGCGGCTTCGGCCAGGTGATCTCCTCCAGCCGCTCCATCCGCTCGTCGTACTCCACGCCGTCGGACTTCATCGCGTTGACCGCCTCGCCGCGGGCCGCGAACTGTTGTGCCATCAGCACCTGGCGCGGATCGTCCAATGTGGACTCGATGACCGACACCACGTCCAGCGCGTACGTCGGGGACTCGGCGTCCAGCAACTCCAGCGCGGCGAGCGCGAACGGCGACAGCGGCTGGTTCAGCGCGAAGTCGTACTGCAGGTCCACGGTGACCCGGATGGTGTCCCCGTACTCGTCCGGCTCGGCCAGCTCCTCCACCACGCCGCCGGCCTTCAGCGCGCGGTAGATCGCGATCGTGCGGCGGATGTGCTTCCGTTGCGCCGCACGGTCCTCGTGGTTGTCCTCCAGCAGGTGCCGCATCGCCGCGAACGGGTCGCCGCCGCGGTCGATGACGTTGAGCAGCATCGCGTGGCTGACCCGGAACTGCGACGTCAGCGGCTCCGGGTCGGCCGCCACCAGCCGCTCGAACGTCGCCTTCGTCCACGACACGGTGCCCGGCGCCGGCTTCTTCCGCACCACCTTGCGCCGCTTCTTCTCGTCGTCGCCCGCCTTGCGCAGCGCCTTCTCGTTCTCGATGACGTGGTCCGGCGCCTCGACGACCACCGTGCCGACCGTGTCGTACCCGGCGCGGCCCGCGCGGCCGGCGATCTGGTGGAACTCGCGCGCCTTCAACTGCCGCGTGCGCACCCCGTCGTACTTGGTCAGCGCGGTGAACACGACCGTCCGGATCGGCACGTTGATGCCGACGCCGAGGGTGTCCGTACCGCAGATGACCTTCAGCAGCCCGGCCTGCGCCAGCAGTTCCACCAACCGCCGGTACTTCGGCAGCATCCCCGCGTGGTGCACGCCGATCCCGTGCCGTACCAACCGGGACAGGGTCTTGCCGAAGCCCGCGGTGAACCGGAAGTTGCCGATCAGCTCGGCGATCGCGTCCTTCTCCTGCCGCGTGCACATGTTCGTACTCATCAGCGCCTGCGCGCGTTCCAGCGCCGCGGCCTGGGTGAAGTGCACGACGTAGATCGGCGCCTGCTTCGTCTCCAGCAACTCTTCGAGCGTCTCGTGCAGCGGCGTCGTCACGTACTCGAAGAACAGCGGGACGGGACGCTCGGCCGAGCTGACCGTCGTCGTCGGCCGCCCGGTACGCCGGGTCAGGTCCGCCTCGAACCGCGTGACGTCGCCCAGCGTCGCCGACATCAGCAGGAACTGCGCGCGCGGCAGCTCCAGCAGCGGGATCTGCCACGCCCAGCCGCGCTCCGGCTCCGCGTAGAAGTGGAACTCGTCCATCACGACCTGGTCGACGTCGGCGTCCGCGCCCTCCCGCAGCGCCAGGTTCGCCAGGATCTCCGCGGTACAGCAGATGATCGGCGCCGACTCGTTGACGCTGGCGTCGCCGGTCAGCATGCCCACGTTCTCCGCGCCGAACGTGTCGCACAGCGCGAAGAACTTCTCGCTCACCAGCGCCTTGATCGGCGCCGTGTAGAACGTGCGCCCGCGCTTCGGCTCGCCCGACGTGTCCCTCGCGGCGGCGCCCGCCAGCGCGGCGAAGTGCGCGCCCACCGCCACCAGGCTCTTACCCGAGCCGGTCGGCGTGGACAGGATCACGTTCGAGCCGGACACCAGCTCGATCAGCGCCTCCTGCTGCGCCGGGTACAGCTCCAGCCCCTGCTCGCCGACCCACGCCTCGAACGCCTCGTACACCGCGTCCGGCTCGGCCGTCCCTGGTACCCGGTCCGCCAGCGTCACCGCCGTCACCGCCTTCCGCCGACCCGCGCCGGTGTCTCAACGCCCGCGGTGCGGGCGGCATTCCGCTCAGTCCTCGTCCGGGTCGTCGAGCCGGGCAAGCCACGTGGCCAGCCGCTCCACCGGCGTCTCGAACTCCGGGTTGATGTCGACGAACTCGCGCAGCCGGTCCGCCAGCCAGTCGAGACTCACCGTCTCCTCGCCGCGCCGCTCGGCCAACTCCTCGATGCCGCGATCCGTGAAGTACATCGGTCTGGTCCTCTACATGGCGGCTCCCGCCACCCGATGCGGGTGGCGGGAGCCGACGGTCGATCGGGTTACTTCGGGGTGGGCAGCGCCGCTTCCAGCAGCGCCTGCTGCTCCCAGCCGTGCACCTTGTTCGACCCGGCGGCCGGGGCCGCCGCGGCCGGGCGCGAGATGCGGCGCAGCCGCACCCCGTCCAGGTGCTCCAGCAGGTTCAGCGCGATGTGCGACCAGGCGCCCTGGTTCGCCGGCTCGTCCTGCACCCAGACGAAGTCCTCCGCGTTCGGGTACGCGGCGAGCGCGGCGCGCGTCTCCTCGACGGGCAGCGGGTACAGCTGCTCGATCCGGACGATCGCCACGTCGGTCAGGCCGCGCGCCTCCCGCGCCTCCAGCAGGTCGTAGAACACCTTGCCGGAGCAGAGCAGGACGCGCTTCACACCGGCGCTGTCCAGCGGCTGACCCTTGATGCCCGGGTCGGCCAGTACCGGCTGGAACGTGCCGGTGGTGAAGTCCTCCACCGCGGAGACGGCGAGCTTGTGCCGGAGCAGCGACTTCGGCGTGAACACGACCAGCGGCTTGCGCTTCGGGCTCAGGCCCTGGCGGCGCAGCAGGTGGAAGTAGTTCGCCGGGGTCGTCGGCACGGTGACCCGCATGTTGTCCTCGGCGCAGAGCTGGAGATACCGCTCGATCCGGCCGGACGAGTGGTCCGGGCCCTGGCCCTCCAGGCCGTGCGGCAGCAGCAGCGTGACGCTGGTCTGCTGCCCCCACTTCGCCTCGCCGGACGAGATGAACTCGTCCACCACGGACTGCGCGCCGTTGGCGAAGTCGCCGAACTGCGCCTCCCACAGCACCAGCGCGTCCGGCGTCTCCACCGAGTAGCCGTACTCGAAGCCCATCGCCGCGTACTCGCTGAGCAGCGAGTCCTGGACGAAGAAGCGGGCCTGCTCCGGGGAGAGGTTCGCCAGCGGCGTGTACTCCCGGCCGGTGTTGTGGTCGACGATCACCGAGTGCCGCTGCACGAACGTGCCGCGCCGCGAGTCCTGCCCGGACAGCCGTACGCCGACGCCCTCGGTGAGCAGCGCGCCGAACGCGATCAGCTCGCCCATCGCCCAGTCGATGCCGCCCTCGACGGTCATCTTCGCCCGCCGCTCCAGCAGCTTGCCGACCCGCGGGTGCGGCACGAAGCCCTCCGGCAGCCGGGTCTGCGCCTCGCCGACCAGCCGCACCACGTCCGCGGACGCGGCGGTCGCGACGATCGGCTCGGGCTCCGGCTCGCTCTTGCGCGGCAGCTGCTTGGTGGTCTTGGCGGCCTCCTTCGTCGCCTTGAACACCGTGTCGAGCTGGTCGTGGAAGTCCTTCAGGGCCTCCTCGGCCTCGGCCAGGGTGAAGTCACCGCGGCCGATCAGCTCCTCCGTGTAGAGCTTCCGGACCGAGCGCTTGTTGTCGATGATCTTGTACATCAGCGGCTGGGTCATCGCCGGGTCGTCGCCCTCGTTGTGCCCGCGCCGCCGGTAGCAGACCATGTCGATCACGACGTCCTTGTTGAACGCCTGCCGGTACTCGAAGGCCAGCCGCGCCACCCGTACGCACGCCTCCGGGTCGTCCCCGTTCACGTGGAAGATCGGCGCCTGGATCATCCGGGCCACGTCGGTCGAGTAGAGCGAGGACCGCGAGTACTCCGGGGAGGTCGTGAAGCCGACCTGGTTGTTGACCACCACGTGCACCGTGCCGCCGGTACGGTACCCGCGCAGCTGCGACAGGTTCAGCGTCTCGGCGACCACGCCCTGCCCGGCGAACGCCGCGTCACCGTGCACCATCACCGGCAGCACGGTGTAGCCCTCAAGCTTGAGGTCGATCCGGTCCTGCTTGGCCCGGACGATGCCCTCCAGCACCGGGTCGACGGCCTCCAGGTGGCTCGGGTTCGCCGCGACCGAGACTGTCGTCGAGTGCTGACCGTCCGGCGTGGTGAACTTGCCGACCATGCCGAGGTGGTACTTGACGTCGCCGGAGCCCTGCGTGGACTTCGGGTCGACGTTGCCCTCGAACTCGCTGAAGATCTTCTCGTACGGCTTGCCGACGATGTTGGCCAGCACGTTCAGCCGGCCGCGGTGCGCCATGCCGATGACGACCTCGTCCATGCCGGCGTTCGCCGAGTCGCGCAGGATCCCGTCCAGCAACGGGATCAGCGTCTCGCCGCCCTCCAGGCTGAACCGCTTCTGCCCCACGTACTTCGTGGCGAGGAACGTCTCGAACGCCTCCGCCACGTTCAGCCGGCCGAGGATGTGCTTCTGCTCGTCCGTGCTCGGCGCCGGCTGCTTCACCTCGGCCCGGTCCTGGAGCCAGCGGCGCTCCTCCGGGTCCTGGATGTGCATGTACTCGACGCCGACGCGCCGACAGTACGAGTCGCGCAGCACGCCGAGGATGTCGCGCAGCTTCATCTTCTGCTTGCCGGCGAACCCGCCCACCGGGAACGTCCGGTCCAGGTCCCACAACGTCAACCCGTGCTGGAGGATGTCCAGGTTCGGGTTCTTCCGGATGTGGTACTCCAGCGGATCGGTGTCGGCCATCAGGTGCCCGTGCACCCGGTACGCCTCGATCAGCTCGATGACCCGCGCGTTCTTCTCGATCTGGCCGTCGGCGGTGCGGGCGGTGTCCCGCATCCAGCGCACCGGCTCGGTCGGCACCTTCAGCGCGGTGAACACCTGGTCGTAGAAGCCGTTGCCGCCGAGCAGCAGCTCGTGCACCCGCTTCAGGAACTCGCCGGACACCGCGCCCTGGATGATCCGGTGGTCGTACGTCGAGGTCAGCGTGATGATCTTGCTGATCGCGAGCTTCGACAGGTCCTCGTCGGACATCCCCGCGTACTCCGCCGGGTACTCCATCGCGCCGACGCCGATGATCGTGCCCTGGCCGTTGGTCAGCCGCGGCACCGAGTGCACCGTGCCGATGCCGCCCGGGTTGGTCAGCGAGATCGTCGCGCCGGCGTGGTCCTCCATCGTCAGCTCGTTCTTCCGGGCCCGCCGCACGAGGTCCTCGTACGCCGTCCAGAACTGCCGGAAGTCCATTTCCTCGGTGTGCTTGATGCTCGGCACGATCAGCGTGCGCGAGCCGTCCGGCCGGGCCAGGTCGATCGCCAGCCCGAGGTTCACGTGCTCGGGGGTGACCAGCGTCGGCTTGCCGTCGACCACCGAGTACGCGTTGTTCATCTCGGGGTAGTCGGCCAGCGCGCGGACGACCGCGAACCCGATCAGGTGGGTGAAGCTCACCTTGCCGCCGCGGCCGCGGGCCAGGTGGTTGTTGATGACGATCCGGTTGTCGGCGAGCAGCTTGGCCGGGACGGCCCGGACGCTGGTCGCGGTCGGGATGGTCAGCGACGCGTCCATGTTGCTGGCGATCTTGGCGGCGATGCCGCGCAGCGTCGTGGTGTCCGCGCCGTCGGCGGGCTTCGCGGCGGCCGGGGACTTCGCGGCGGGCGCCGGCTTGGCGGCGGCGGGCGCGGACGCGGCCGGGGCGGCGGGCTTCGCCGGGGCCGGCTGCGCGGGGGCGGGCTGCCCCGGCGGGGCCGCGGGCGCGGCCGGCGGAGCGCTCGCCGCGGCGGGTGCGGCGGCCGGCTCGGCGACGGCCGTGCCCGCCGGCTTGGCCGTCGGAGTGGTCGTCGGCTTGTAGTCGGCGAAGAACTCGTGCCACGCGGGATCGACGCTCGACGGATCCGCGAGGTACTGCTGGTACATGTCCTCGACGATCCACTCGTTGGGCCCGAATCCCGCGAGCAGGCTGGTCTCCGACCCGCCGGACGCGGTGCTTGTTTCTCCGTTGCTCTGGCTCGACACGGCCGTTATCGCCTCTTCCGACGCTATTGCGATCCTCGACCACCCGTGGGCGCGGGCGGCCGCCACGCTGAACACCCGGCGTTCCAGGCTACGCGCCCGCCTCGACCGCGTGCAGTGACGGGACCGACGGGCCGGGGGCTTTGTCCACAGGGGTGGTGTGTTTCACATATTCGGAAACGACGGCCGTGACAGGCCAGTTACGAGACGTGACTCGGCCCACCGCCCGCAGGGTCGCAGACGGTGGGCCGAGGCCGTGCGCGGCAGTACTCAGGAGATGTCGCGCTGGCGCGTGATCACGGTGCCGATCACCGCCGCGACCGCCCCGTACGCCAGAAGGATCAGTGCGCCGGCCCACCACTCGAAGCCGTCCGCGCCGTGCGGCGACGTCATGATCGACGACGCGCTGCTCGGCAGGTAGTACGCGATCTTCATCAGCCACTTGACGTGGAAGTACGAGGAGAGCAGGGCCAGGACGACCTGGACCACCGTCTGGCCGATCAGCATCGCGACCAGGCCGAGGATCACCGACAGGATCTGGCTGCGCAGCAGCGCGCCGATGCCCAGGCCGAACACCGCCCAGATCGCGAACGCCAGCCAGTTCAGCCCGATGGACTTCAGCACCTCGGCGTTGCCCAGGTAGAGGTCGGCGTGCTGGGTGCTGAGGAAGATCAGGCCGGAACCCACCGCCAGCACCGTCGTGATCAGCGCGATCACCACGCCCACGATGACCGCGACGATCAGCTTCGCGCCGATCACCAGGGTCCGCTTCGGCGTCGCCAGGAACGTCGCCGTCGCCGTCTGGTGGAAGAACTCGTTCGTGAAGATCAGGATGCCGAAGACCATCGCCAGCAGCGTCCCGGCGTACTGCCCGGACGTGTACAGGCCGGTCACCGAGGTCAGCAGGCTGTCCGGGCCGCCCTGCTGCGGGCCGACCGTGCCCGGGTGGATCGTCACGTACGTCGCGAGCATGTTGAACGCGATCGCCACCGCGGTGAACGCGACGACCCCGATGAGGATCAGCCACCACAGGCTCGTCGTACGGACCTTGAGCAGCTCGCTCCGGATCGCCCGGATCATCGGATACCCGCCTTCCCGCTGGTGAGCTCCAGGAACACCTTCTCCAGGTCGGCGCGCTGCGGCGCCAGCTCGTGCAGCTCGACACCCGCGGCCAGCGCCGCCTTGCCGATCTGCGGCCCGGTCACGCCGGTGACCAGGAAGCCGCCGTTCTCGTCCTTGGCGACGGCGGTACGCGGGAGTTCCAGTGCGCCGAACAGCTTGTCGGGCTCGGGGGTGACCACCCGGATCTGCCGGGCGGCACCGTCCAGGTTGGTCAGCTCCTCGACCGGGCCCTGCCGGATCAGCTTGCCGGCCGCGATGATGACCACGTCGTCGGCGAACAGCTGCACCTCGGACAGCAGGTGGCTGGAGACCAGGACGGTACGGCCCTGGTCGGCGAAGCTGGACAGCAACGTACGCATCCAGCGGATGCCCTCGGGGTCGAGCCCGTTCGCCGGCTCGTCGAAGATCAGCACCTGCGGGTCGCCGAGCATGCCGGCGGCGATGCCGAGGCGCTGCTTCATGCCGAGGGAGTAGCCCTTGACCTTGCGCTTCGCGGCCGGAGTGAGCCCGACCATCTCCAGCGCGTGGTCGGCCCGGTTCGCCGGCAGGCCCGCCGCCGCGCACAGTACGCGGAGGTGGTCGCGGCCGGTGCGGCCCTTGTGGAAGCTGGACGCCTCCAGGCCCGCGCCCACGATCCGCAGCGGGTCCGGCAGGTCCACGTACCGCCGGCCGCCGATGGTCGCGGTGCCGGAGGTGGCGGTGACCAGGCCCAGCAACATGCGCAGGGTGGTGGTCTTGCCGGCCCCGTTGGGTCCGAGGAACCCGGTCACCCGGCCGGGCTGGACCGTGAACGAGAGGTTGTCGACGGCTCTGACCTTGCGGAACTGCTTGGTCAGGCCGGTGACGACGATCTGGCCGTCAGCCATGGAGTTGCGTGCCTCCCCTTCGAAAGGATGTCGCGCCGTCCGGCGCGGGTCGATCACGGGTAAAGAACACCGAGTGTGACATGGGCCGTCCCGCGTCGCAGCTCGGCGAACGTTCAGCGGCGACGCGCGGCGACCCGGTTGGCCACCATCCAGACCGCCGCCAGCGCCAGCAGCTGACCGAGCGACCACGGCGCCAACCCGGGCCGCATCACCAGCACCACCACGTACTCCACGGCGGTGAGCGCCAGCGCCGTCGCACCCACCGCGGCGAGGCCGTCCCGGGCGATCGCCCGGTCCCGCTCGTCCCGGTACTCGAAGGCGTCGACGCGCTCGACGTCGCTGGCACCCGGCCGGCGCGCCCGGCGGACCATGACCACGGTGGCCACGGCGCCGACGGCGACGACGATCGCCTGCTGCCAGTGGCCCACGGCCGCCGTGGCCACCGCCACGACCACCATGACGGTGCAGATGACGAGGTTGGCGGGGGAGAGGGGCAGCCGGCGCTCAGTCGACGTCGACATGGAAGACCTCCTCGATCAGCAGCCCGAAGTAGTGGGCGAGGCGTGCCGCCAGGCCGAGCGACGGGTCGTAGCGTCCGACCTCGATCGCGTTGATGGTCTGCCGGGACACGCCGACCGCGGTCGCCAGGTCGCCCTGCGACAGGCCGCGTTCGGTACGCAGCCGGCGCACCTCGCTCTCCACGCTGTCAAGGATGCTTGACAGCTCCCGTGGTGTCAAGTGCGCTTGACACCACGGCGGGTGCCGGAGGCCCTCGGACGGTGCGTGTGCCGGGGCTCAGCCGGTGAGTACGGTGCGGACCTGGGCGGCGATCTCCAGGTCCTCGCGCGCCTCGACGACGAGAGTACGGACCGGGGCCGGGTCGGCGGTGACGTCCGCGTCCGGTACCGGTGCGGCGTTGCGGTCGGGGTCGACGGCGAGGCCGAGGAAGGCCAGCCCGGCCACGGCGCCGGCGCGTACCTCGGGGGCGTGCTCTCCGATGCCGCCGGTGAACACGAGCGCGTCGAGGCCGCCGAGCGCGGCGGTCATCGCGCCGATGCCGGCGCGCAGCCGGTGCTGGTACACGTCGAGGGTGCGGCGGGCGGCGCGGTCGCCGGCGCGGTACCGGGAGAGGATCGTGGCCATGTCCTGGGTGCCGGCCAGGGCGAGCAGGCCGGAGTGCGCCTCCAGCGCGCGGGACACCTCGGCGGCGGACAGCCCGGCGGTGGTCTGGAGCCACAGCACGAGCCCGGGGTCGACGGTGCCGGAGCGGGTACCCATCACGATGCCTTCGAGCGGCGTGAAGCCCATCGTGGTGTCGACCGACCGGCCCCCGCGTACGGCGGCGAGCGAGGCGCCGGAGCCGAGGTGGCAGGTGACGACGCGGGCGGTGCTGGCGTCGAGGCCGGCGAGTTCGGCGGCCCGGCGCGCCGCGTACGCGTGGGACAGGCCGTGGAACCCGTACCGGCGGATGGCGTAGCGCTCGCGCCACTCGGCGGGGACCGGGTAGGTGGCCGCCGCGTACGGGAGGTCGGTGTGGAAGGCGGTGTCGAAGCAGGCGACGGCCGGGACGTCGGGCAGCAGCTCGCCGACCGCGCGGATCCCGGCCAGCCCGAACGACTGGTGCAGTGGCGCCAGGTCGCGCAGTTCGGCGATGCCGGCGACGACGTCCGGGTCGAGCCGTACCGGTCCGCGGAACTCGCGGCCGCCGTGCACGATCCGGTGCCCGACCGCGTCCGCCGGCCCCAGCCCGGTCAGCGCCTGCCGCAGCGACGCCAGCGAGAACTCCCCGGCGACCGCGGCCAGGTCCGCGTGCCCGGTGACCGTGTCCGTACCGTCCAGCATCCGTAGCTTGACGCTGGACGAGCCGCAGTTGACGACCAGGACCCGCATCGTGTCGGCGCGCGCCCAGGTCAGTACGGCCACGTCCAGTCGCGGACCTCGGGCGTGTCCAGCCCGTGCTCCCGGGTGTACGCGCGCGCCGCGAGCCGGGCGTCCGCCATGTGCTGGCGCAGCGCCGCGGCCCGGCTGCCCAGCGACGGCACCCGGTCGACCACGTCCATGACCAGGTGGTACCGGTCGAGGTCGTTGAGCATCACCATGTCGAACGGCGTCGTCGTCGTGCCGTTCTCCTTGTACCCGCGGACGTGGAAGTTCGTGTGGTTGCGCCGCCGGTACGTGAGGCGGTGGATCAGCCACGGGTAGCCGTGGTACGCGAAGATCACCGGCTTGTCGGGCGTGAACAGCGTGTCGAACTCGGCCTCCGGCAGGCCGTGCGGGTGCTCCCGCTCGTCCTGCAGCCGCATCAGGTCGACCACGTTGACCACCCGTACCTTCAGGTCGGGCAGGTGCTGCCGGAGCAGGTCGACGGCGGCGAGCACCTCCAGGGTCGGTACGTCGCCGCAGCAGCCGAACACCACGTCCGGGTCGCCGTCGTCGTTCGAGGCCCAGTCCCAGATGCCGAGCCCGCGGGTGCAGTGCGCGACCGCCTGCTCCATCGTCAGGAACTGCGGCGCCGGCTGCTTGCCCGCCACCACCACGTTCACGTACTGCCGGGAGCGCAGGCAGTGGTCGGCCACGGACAGCAGGGTGTTCGCGTCCGGCGGCAGGTACACCCGGATGACCTCGGCCTTCTTGTTGGCGACGTGGTCGATGAAGCCGGGGTCCTGGTGCGAGAAGCCGTTGTGGTCCTGCCGCCACACGTGGCTGGACAGCAGGTAGTTGAGCGACGCGACCGGGCGCCGCCACGGGATCCCGTTCGTCGTACGCAGCCACTTGGCGTGCTGGTTGAACATCGAGTCGACGATGTGGATGAACGCCTCGTAGCAGTTGAACAGGCCGTGCCGCCCGGTCAGCAGGTAGCCCTCCAGGAAGCCCTGGCACTGGTGCTCGCTCAGCACCTCGATGACCCGGCCGTGCGGGGCGAGCGTGTCGTCGGACGGGTAGATCTCCGCCTGCCACGCCTTGTCCGTCACCTCGTACACGGCGTCGAGCCGGTTCGAGGCGGTCTCGTCCGGGCCGACGAGCCGGAAGTTGTCCGGGTTGCGGGCGATCACGTCGCGCAGCCAGGCACCGAGTACCCGGGTGGCCTCGGCGCTGGTGGTCGCCGGCTTGTCCACCGCCACCGCGTACTCCCGGAAGTCGGGGAGGCGCAGGTCGCGCAGCAGGAGGCCGCCGTTGGCGTGCGGGCTGGCGCTCATCCGCAGGTCGCCGCGCGGCGCGAGCAGCCCCAGGTCCGGTTGCAGCCGGCCGGCCTCGTCGAACAGCTCGTCCGGCCGGTACGAGCGCAGCCACGTTTCGAGCTGCGCCCGGTGCGCGTCGTTGGTACGGCACTCGGAGATCGGCACCTGGTGCGCCCGGTACGAGCCCTCGACCTGCCTGCCGTCGACCGTCGCCGGCCCGGTCCAGCCCTTCGGCGTACGCAGCACGATCATCGGCCACGGCAGCCGTTCCGTGCCCGCCCCGGTACGCGCGGCCCGCTGGATCGCCGCGATCTCGTCGAAGACCAGGTCCAGCGTGGCGGCCATCAGCTGGTGCATGGCCGCCGGATCGTCGCCCGCCACCAGGTACGGGTGGTAGCCGTACCCGGTGAGCAGCGCGGTCAGCTCGTCGTCGGGGATGCGGGCGAGGATCGTCGGGTTCGCGATCTTGTACCCGTTGAGGTGCAGGATCGGCAGCACCGCCCCGTCGGTCGCCGGATCCAGGAACTTGTTGCCGTGCCAGCCGGTCGCCAGCGGCCCGGTCTCGGCCTCGCCGTCCCCGACCACCGCCGCGACCACCAGGTCCGGGTTGTCGAACGCCGCACCGTACGCGTGGCTCAGCACGTATCCCAGCTCGCCGCCCTCGTGGATCGAGCCGGGCACCTCCGGCGCCGCGTGGCTCGGGATCCCGCCCGGGAACGAGAACTGCCGGAACAGCGCCCGCAGCCCGTCGACGTCCTGCCCCACGTTCGGCACCAGCTCCGAGTACGTGCCCTCCAGGTACGCCTGGGCGACGACCGCGGGGCCGCCGTGCCCCGGACCGGCCATGAAGATCATCTTCCGCTCGCGGTCGCGGATCACCCGGTTCAGGTGCGTCCAGCAGAAGTTCAGGCCCGGTGTCGTACCCCAGTGACCGAGCAGCCGCGGCTTGATGTGCTCGGCCGCGAGCGGCTCCCGCAGCAGCGGGTTGTCCATCAGGTAGATCTGGCCGACCGCCAGGTAGTTCGCCGCCCGCCAGTACGCGTCGAGGGCGCGCAGGTCCTGCTCGCCCAACGGTTCGGTCGCGGTGCGCACAGCAGCCACTGGTACCTCCGCCGCAGCAGTGGACAGTCCCTCCCGCGACACTAGGTGCCACTCCGCCCACGTGCCGGCTGTTCGCCGGTACCGGTGCCCGCGTCACCCGCCGCCGCCCGTACGGCCAGGGCGAGCCACTGCTCCGGTGTCACCGTGCCGGCCGCCGCCGGTGGCGAGATCCCGGTACTCCGGGCCAACCGGTGCGCCCGTCCCCGCGGTACCACCGCGTCCAGCGTCGCCGCGACCGTCCCGCCCGGCCGCCGGTACGCGGCGGTCAGCATCGCGCGCAGCGGACGCAGCGCCCGCCGGTCCACGGCGCGCGGCCGGATCCGCAGGTGCGCCGCCGCCACCCGGGGCGCCGGCGAGAACGCCGCGGGCGCCACCCGGCGCACGATGCGCAGCTCGTACCGGGCGGCCCACCACGCCGTTCCGGCGTCCCGCGGTACGGCCGCGGTCAGCCGCCGCGCGAACCCCCACTCGACGAGCAGGTCGGCGCCGAGCAGCGGCGCGTCCCCGTCGAGCAGCCGGCGCAGCGCCGCCGTACCCACCGCGAACGGCAGGTTCGCCACCACCGCGTACGGCCGGCGTGGCAGCGGTACCCGCCGCAGATCCTCCTGTACGACCCGGACCGGGCCATCGGCGAACCGTCGGCGCAACCGCCGTACGAACGCCTCGTCCCGCTCGACGGCCAGCACCCGCGCACCGGTACCGGCGAGCGCGGCGGTGATGCCCCCCGGCCCGGCGCCGAACTCGACGACCAGGTCGCCGGGGCCGACCCCGGCCGACCGGACGAGCCCGGCGATGACGGACCGGTCGCGCAGAAAGTGCACCCCGGACGGATTTTCCCTCGTACGTTCCCGCACGTGTACTCCCGGAAGACTGGTCCCGGGCGCGCGCGGTCACGAGGCGGCTGGTGGCCGGTGGAACGGAAGGGAGCACCAGCGTGCGGCGCACGGGACGGTGTCGGACGACAACCGTTCGCGAGCACGACCGCGCGCCGGGTCGGGCCGGGCGGCGCACTCGGCGCGGCCCTCGGCCCGGATCACCCTGCGGTCGCGCTCAGCGCAGCCGCAGCCTCATGAAGAAAGCTCCCACGGCGGGCAGCGTACCGGGGTGCCCGGGCCGCCGCGAGCCATTTCAGCCCAGGTCGGCGAGTACGGCGCGGGCCGCGTTGTGCCCGGCGCACCCGATCACCGAACCGGCCGGGTGGCAGCCCGCGGCGCCCGCGTACAGGCCGGAGACGCCCGTCCGGTACGGCATCCGGTCGGTGAAGCTGATCGCGTTGTCCACGTGGAAGATGTTGCCGTTGGTGATGCCGAAGTGCGCCTCGATGTCCGGCGGTGCCAACGCGTACACGTCGTCGACCAGCGCGGTGATGCCCGGCGCGAACGTCTCCACGAACGCGAGCAGCCGGTCCACGTACCCGGACTTCTGGGCGGCCCAGGTGGATCCGGCCGGCTCGTGCGGCACGCCCTGCACGAACAGCGCCGAGGAGTGCCGGCCCGCGTCGTCCGACAGCGACGCGTCCAGCGTCGAGTGCAGGTACCACTCGACCGGGGGCAGCGGGTCGAGCCGGCCCTCGGCGGCGGCGTCGAAGCCGGCCTGTACCGCGGTGAGGACGCTGCCGTCGGCGGCCGGCTCGGGCAGCAGGTGCACGGTGGTGCCGTGCTGGCCGACCGGTTCGGGCAGGGCAGCGAACCGCGGCAGCCCGGACATGGCCAGGTTGACCTTCATGGTGCGCCCGGCCGAGCGCGCCGCGTACGAGTCGATGCGGGTGGCGAGCGCCGGCGGGCAGGCGTCCCCGAGCAACGCCGGCAGCCGGTACGGGTCGGTCGCGGCGAGCACCACCCGGGCCGGGACCTCCTCGTCGCCGACCCGTACGCCGGTGACGGTGCCGCCGCTGGTGGTCACCGCGTCGACCGTCACCCCGGTACGGATCGTCGCGTGCGCGTCGGTCGCCGCCCGCGCCAGCGTGCGGGTGACCGTACCCATGCCGCCGCGTACGACCATCCACGTACCGCCCGCGCCCGGCAGCCGGCACATGTTGTGTACCAACAGGTTGTGGCCGCTGCCCGGGGTCCACGGGGAGCCGGTCAGGCCGGGCATCCCGTCGGTCACCGCGTACATCGCGGTCACCAGTTCGCTGGCGAAGCCGAACGTGCCCAGGTAGTCCATCGCCGAGCCGCGGACCAGCGACACGAAGCGCTCCCGCAGCTCCGGCCGGACGTACGCTTCGGCGGTCTCCTCGACCGGCAGCGGCTCGGCCAGCCAGGCCGGCGCCAGGTCCGACGCCAGCGCCGACAGTTCGGTCCGCAGCGCCTCGTCGGCCACCGCGTCCCGTTCGGTGAAGAACTCGGCGAACTGCCGGCGCGCCGCGTCCCGGTCCCCGCCGAGCAGCAGGTACCGGCCGTCGACGGTGGGCAGGAAGTAGTGCGGGTCGCGGCGGACCAGCGGCAGGTCCACGCCGAGCGTCGCGATCAGCTCCGGCGGCATCAACCCCAGCAGGTACGCCCCGCTCGACACCCGCACCCCGGGCACCTTCGCGAACGGCGCCTCGGTACGGCACGCGCCGCCCACCACGTCGTCGCGCTCCAGTACCTCGACCGCGAGGCCCGCGCGCGCCAACAGGATCGCCGCGACCAGCCCGTTGTGGCCGGCACCGACCACCACCACGTCCGCCATGCCGTACTGCCTACCACGCGCGGCCGGTCCCGTGTGGTGCCCGCGTACGTCAGCGGCGGACCGCGGCCGCCAGCGCGCTGCAGACCGCGAGGGCCAGCGCGCACAGCGCCGCCGTCACCGGCGGTACCACGGTCGGCGCGGTGAACAGCGCGGCGAGCACCGTGGCCGCCCCGTACAGGGTGGCGATTCCGGTCAGGGTGGCCAGGAACGCCCCGGTCCGCGGCGTACGCCCGCCGAGCGCGCCGACCTGCCCCGCCGCCGCGAGCAGCAGCACGACCACCACCAGCACCCCGACCACCTGGTACGTCCCGATGCGCAGCACCGTGGACAGCGCGGCCAGGGTGCCGAAGCCCAACCCGGCCAGCAGGTTCCCCCCGGCGAGCCCCAGGTACGCCGCGCGCCGCGGGACGGTCGCCGGCTCGTCGGCGCGGGCCGCCCAGCGGGCGGTGACGTGGCCCGCGACGTACCCGGCGAGGGCGACGCACAGGTCGATGCGCAGCCCGAGCGTGCTGCCGGCGAGCCCCGCGCCGAGCGTGCCGAGCGCGGCCAGCGCACCGAGCACCCCGCTCACCCCGAACCCGACCCGGAACCCGCCGCCTGGGGGCAGGTGCCCCCGCGCCTGCCGGGTGCCCGCCAGCAGCGCGCCGGCCACCAGCAGCAGGCCACCGCCCGCCACCCCGGCCACGATCGGGTACCAGACGGTCGTGCCGGACGGTCGCAGTACGGCCAGCATCGCGGCGACCGCGGCGGCCAGCGCGGACTGGACGGCGAGCGCGTTGCCCAGCCGTACCGCCGGGCGGTGGTCCGGAACCTCCGGGGGAACCGGCGCCAGCAGCGTCGTCGGCGCTTCCAGCCGGTGGTGCAGCTCGGCCAGCTTGCGGGTGACCAGCCCGTTGCCGGGCGCGCGGTCCAGCGCGTCGGCGTACCCCGCGGCGGCCTTGTCCAGGTCGCCGGCACGCATCGCCAGATCACCCAGCATCAGGTACGGCTCGGCCCGGTCCGGCGCCAGGCCCGCCGCACGCTTCGCCATCCGCCACGCCTCGGCACCGCCGCCCGGCTGGTCCACCAGCGCGGACGCCAGGTCGAGGTGGGTCACCCAGCTGTCCGGCGCGGCCCGGACCGCGGCCCGCATCGCCGACAGCGCGGCGTCCCGGTCGCCGAGCCGCAGCGCCGCCTCCGTCAGCATCCGGTACCCGATGGCGCTCGCCGGGTCGAGGGCGACGCCGCGCTCGGCCGCGACCTTCGCCTCGGCGTCGGCCTGCGCACCGCCGTCACCGGCGAGCAGCGCGGCGGCCAGCCGCTGCCAGGCCCAGCCGTCCGCCGGGTGCTCGATGGTCAACGCGCGCAGCAGTACCGCCGCCTCGTCGGCGCGGTGCGCCGCGAGCAGCTCGTCCGCCTCGTCGCGCAGGGACCGGGCGCTGTCCGGACCGTTCACGGCTGTCGTCACGATCGCTGTGAATACCACATCCGGGACGGAAACCCCAACCGTCCAGCGCGTCCGTCACCGGCCCGCCACGGTACGGGGTCGAGTCAGGTCAGGCCGGTGATCGTGCCGTCGAGCCCGTCGTACAGCACGACGGCGCCGGGTGCGGCGACCACCGCGGTCACGTGGCCCGTCACGTTCACCGAGCCGAGCCGCTTGCGGTCCGGCAACGACCAGGTCACCGCCGTGTACCGGCCGTCGCGGGCGTGCGCCTCCAGTACGGACTGGCCGTCGCCCAGCAGCGTCGCGTTCACCCCGGTGAACGCCCGCCACGCGGTCGCCTTCCCGTTCGCCGGTGCGCGCACGGTCGCGGGGACCGCGGTGCTCTGCGAGATGTGCGCCGCGTACACGTCGACGTCGGGGGTGAGGCCGATGGTGAGCTGCGTGTTCGGCAGCCCCCACGTCGGCGTCGGCAGCTTGTACGTCGGCTGGCCGTCCGCCGCGGACACCACCCCCGCGAACTGCGGCCCGCCCACGACACCCGCCGAGAACCACAGCCGCGACGGATCCTGCGGGTACGCGTCGACCCGCGCCATCGCCTGCGTGCCCGGCCCCAGCGGCTGCCCGTCGGTCACGAAGTCGTGCCGCCAGGTCGGCCCGCCGGTCTTGTCGTCCAACGACACCAGCTCGATCGTCGACGACTCCGCGTCGGCCCGGAGTACCGGGATGAGGACCGCGTCCGCCGTGACGTCCTGGTCCGTGCCCACCATCTCGTACTGCTTCGTGCCGCCGCCCGGGTACCAGTGCCACAGGTGCTTGCCGGAGTTGATGTCGTACCCGTCGAGCCGGAACATGCCGTCCGTGGTGCGCGGCGAGTACGTGACGAGGGCGTGGTCGGTGGCCCAGAACCGGTCCACGCTCTGGTATCCGTCGGTCGGCGCGTCGAGCGCCCGGTGCCACACCACGACCCCGGTCATCGCGTCGAACATGACCAGCAGCTGCTGGCTGTCCCGCTCGAACCAGGCCGCCACCCGCTTGCCGTCCGGCGACGCCACCAGCCGCACCAGGCTGCTGTGCTTGCCCTGGCGCGCGTAGTGCCACCGCTCCTTGCCGGTACTGCCGTCGATCGCGACGACCCGGTCCGGCAACCCCTTCGACTCCGAGTACGTGCCGTAGACGAGGCCGCCGCCGGCCGCGATCGGCGTGGTGCCGGAGTTCAGCCGCGCGTGCAACGTCCACCCGGTACGCGTGGGCTGCGTGACGAGCTGCGGCGGCTCGGTGCGGTGCGCCGTGGCCTCGTCGATGACCAGGTCGGAGCCACATCCGGCCAGCACGGCCAGCAGTCCGGTCAGGACGAGCACCACGCCGGCCATGCGTGCGCGCACCACTACCTCCGCGTGTCGAGTACGACGGCCGCAGATGGTACCGGCGGCGGTTAGGTGCCCGCTGCGTGGGCTCACGCCGCGGACGTCAGTCGCGCAGTGTCAGCCAGGTCGCCAGGGCCTGACCGAGGATCGCGCCGTCCGGACCGTAGATCGTGGTCGCCACGTACGTCTTGCGACCGTCCGACCCGAGGCTACGTCCCATGATCACGCAGTGCTCGCCCGGTTTCGGCACGTCCCGCACCCGGCCGGCGATCCGGCCCAGTACGCGGGCCTCGCGCTCCATGTCGGCGGTCCAGCCGCCCGGGCAGTCCAGCGCCGCCCACACGATCTCCGGCGGTACGTGCCCGGACGCGTCGGTCGCCGACTCGTCCGGCACCCACGGGCACGCCGTGCGTCCGGTGCCGTCGTCCAGCCGGCCCGGGAACAGCCGCAGGCCGTCGCCCTTCTCCCGCTCGTGTCCGCAGACGAAGCAGCCCGGGAACGGGTGGCTGGTGAAGCCCGGGTAACCCGCCGACGCCAGCTCCGCCACCTCGAACCCGACCGGCGGTACCAGCGCGTCGAACGGGTCGGCGCTGCGGGCGCTAGCGATCAGCCGCTCCCCGTCGTACAGCGCGGCGGCGGTGTCCTCGTCGGTCTGCTCCACGTCGACGTCGAGCGCGCGCTCCAGCGGCGGCCGGGCGTGCAGGGTGACGACCGTGCCGTGCGGGCCGGGCGCGAGGCGGGCGAGCCGGCCCGCGAGGTACCCGCCGTTGGCGCTGTCGGCGGGGCCGCAGAAACGCGCGGGAATGGTCAGTTGTGTCATCAGATCGCCGTCCGTGTCCACGAGGTGTCCCTCACCGTACCCCCACGCTGTGTGACGCCGGACAGGGCATTCGGTGACTGCGAGGGTTCCTCGGCATGACCCCACGGTCTCACACGGCCGCCCGGGCGGCATCCGCTTACCCGTGCGATTTCCAGGCAACTCACAGGACTTCGTCAGTACCGGCCCAGCGCTCGTGGGCATCATGGACGCATGGCCACAGGTGCATCCGCGGGTACGAGTGACCTCACGCAGGGTCGGGTCGGTCAGCAGACCGAGGCCCGCCTGCTCGTCGTCGAGGACGACCCGAACATCCTCGAACTGCTGTCCGCGAGCCTGCGCTACGCGGGCTTCGAGGTGTCCACCGCGACCCGTGGTCAGGAGGCTACCGCGGCGGTCCAGCGCCGCCGCCCCGACCTCGTCGTACTCGACGTGATGCTGCCCGACCTGGACGGCTTCGAGGTCGCGCGGCGGATGCGCTCCGGCGGCGACCGTACGCCGGTGGTGTTCCTCACCGCGCGCGACGGTACCGAGGACAAGGTGCGCGGGCTGACCCTCGGCGGCGACGACTACGTGACGAAGCCGTTCAGCCTCGAAGAGGTCATCGCGCGCATCCGGGCCGTGCTCCGGCGCACCGGCGGCGAGTTCGAGCCGCCGGCCCGCCTCACGTTCGCCGACATCGAGCTCGACGAGGAGACCCACGAGGTGTACCGGGGCGGCCGGCTGATCAAGCTGTCGCCCACCGAGTTCAAGCTCCTGCGGTACTTCATGACCAACGCCGGGCGGGTGCTGTCCAAGGCGCAGATCCTCGACCACGTCTGGAACTACGACTTCCGGGGCGACGACTCGATCGTCGAGTCCTACGTGTCGTACCTCCGGCGCAAGGTCGACACCGCCGACCCGCGGCTGATCCACACCCTGCGCGGGGTGGGGTACGTGCTGCGCATGCCCAGCTGACCGCCGATACGAGCAGGGAACAGGGACCGTGACCGTCGCCGACAACGCACCGCCGCCGCACCGGACCGGAGTGGCGCGCGCACCGCGGATGCTGCGCGCCCTCGTCGGGCGGATGCCGCTGGCGACGCGGATGGTGGCGGCCGCGCTCATCCTGGTACTGATGGGGCTGCTGCTGATCAGCGCGGCCAGCGTGATGTTCCTGCGCAACTACCTGACCTCGCAGGTCGACGAGCAGGTCAAGTCGCTGTCGCACCAGGCGGTCAGCATCATCGAGGAGAAGATGGCGACCGGCCCGTCCGGCGGCGAGATCAAGGTCCGCGTCAGCGACCTGATCCCGTCCAGCCCGTCGAGCACGATGAGCCTGCGTGCGCAGTACGTGTTCGAGAGCCGGCTCGCCAACGGGAATCTCCGCGACCGGGTCAACACACAGACGCCGAAGCCGACCGTGTGGCCGGTGTACCCGCACTCCACCACGGCGCTGAACGCCATGGCGGACAAGCCTTTCAGTACTGGGTCGAACGCCGGCGGGCAGCGCTGGCGGGTCATGGTGCACCCGCTCACCCTGGGCGGCAGCAAGCAGTACCTGGTGGTGTCGGCGTCGATGGACTCGGTGAACCAGACCATCAGCCGGCTCATCAGCATCGAGGTCATCGTCGGCGCCGCAGTCCTGGTACTGCTCGCGATCGTCGGCGCCGCCGTCGTGACGTACAGCCTGCGACCGTTGCGGGACATCGAACGTACGGCCGGCTCGATCGCCAACGGCAACCTCGGACTGCGGGTGCCCGAACGCGATCCGCGTACCGAACTCGGCAGACTCGGCCGCGCGCTCAACGCGATGCTCGGCCAGATCGAGGCCGCGTTCGCCGCACAGGCCGGCTCCGAGTACGCGGCGCGCCGGTCCGCGGACTCCGCCCGGCGCGCGGCCGACGCCGCCCGCGAGTCCGCCGCCGCCGCACACCGGTCCGAGGCGAAGATGCGGCGCTTCATCGCCGACGCCAGCCACGAACTGCGTACGCCGCTGACCACCATCCGCGGCTTCGCCGAGCTGTACCGGCAGCGGCTCAACGCCAACCGGGCCGAGGACGTCCCCGCGACCACCGACGTACCGGAGGTGTCGGCGCCCGCCGCGCGGCCCGAGGAGGCCGACCGGCTGATGGCCCGCATCGAAGCCGAAGCGTCCCGGATGGGGCTGCTCGTCGAGGATCTGCTCATGCTCGCCCGGATGGACCAGCAGCGGCCGATCGCGCACGAGCCGGTCGACCTGCTCGCCGTCGCCGCCGACGTCGTGTCCGGCGCGCGCGCCGTCGCCCCCGAACGCGACATGTCGCTGCGCGTCGGAGCCGGCGCCGACGGACCCCCCGTCGTACTCGGCGACGAACCCCGCCTCCGCCAGGTACTCCGCAACCTCGTCGACAACGCGATGGCGCACACCCCAGCCGGCACACCGGTCGAAGTACGGGTGCGCACCGAGGACGGCACCGCCGTCGTCGAAGTCGCCGACCAGGGCCCCGGACTCACCGCCGAACAACGCGACCGCGTCTTCGAACGCTTCTACCGCGTCGACAAGGCACGGTCCCGCGAAGCCGGCGGCACCGGACTCGGCCTCGCCATCGTCGCCTCGCTCGTCACCGCACACCGCGGCACCGTCGAAGTCGACTCCGAACCCGGCGAAGGCGCCACCTTCCGCGTACGCCTGCCGCTCGCCCCCGACGAGGACGACACCGGCTACCCGCCGTCCCCCGAAGACGACGACCCCGGCTACGCCGACGGGCCCGAAGGCGACGACACCCCCGGCAACGGCAGCGCACCCGACGCCGCCGCCCCCTGGTACGGCACGGATCCCGGGCGTACCAACGGGTCTGGCGGGTCCGGGGCGGTCGGCGGGGGCGGTGGTGAACCGGGCGTGGAGCTTGGGCTGGTGACGCCCGAACGTGGCGATGGTGGGGCTTCGCGGCGCTGAGCGCGTGAGCGTGGCGTCGGGTGCTGGGTGCAGGTCGGGCTGATCGTGCCGTGCGTGCGTGCCGCCGGGTGGATTTCTGGTGCCGTGTCGGGTGTGTTCTGAGCGTGGGGGCGCTGCGCGGGGTCGGGTGATGGCGGTGCGGTGCTTGAGGCCGCAGTTCTGTTGTGTCGCTGGCGCATCTTCTGGCGTCTGATGGGCGCGGTACTGAGGTTCGGATACGCGCTGGCGGTTGTGTCAGAACGTTGTCCACTGTGGACGTTCAGTCACATTGTCCAACTGTCTCATTGTTCAACTGTCTCATTGTTGAACAATGAGACAATTGAACAATCTGTGGTGGCGTCGCGGCGACCGCGCCATGCCAGTCGCCGATCGCCGCGACGCTCTCGGCGGTCGCGCCCCCCGCGGTCGCGAATCGCGCCGGGCCCACGGGCGCGCGGCCGGGGTGGACTTCCCGTGGCTGCTCTACCGGGACCAGCTCGGGTTTGCCCGTGGAGCCGGCGCGGGCCCGGCCCGGCGTGCGCTGGATCCGTTGGACCACCGACCTTCCGAACGCTTCGAGTCGCGCCATGCCAGTCGCCGATCGCGCGACGCACTCGGGAATCGCGCCTCCTCCGTCGCGACTCGGGCCGGGCCTGCGACTCGCGCCATGTGCGTCGCCGATCGCGCCACGGTCTCGGGAATCGCGCCTCCTCCGTCGCGACTCGGGCCGGCCCGTCTGGCTCGTGCCGCCCGTCGCCGTGGCGCCCGGCACTTGTCCCAGCGACGCGCGTGTGCGTCAGGCGAGTACCGCGACGGGAGGCCCGTCGATGGGTACGCGGTGGTACCGGGCGGCCCCGGCCGGTACGTCTCCGAGGCGCAGTCGTACGAGTTCGCCGTCGGGGTACCGGATCGCGACGGTGCGGTCGGCGACGGACACCGCGAAGCCCCGCGCCAGCGCGTCGGGATGCACCGCGTCGGCGGACAGTACGACGAGGCTGACGTACACGGCGTCGCCGCCGGGATGCACGGCGCGGACGTACGGCGTGGCCGAGCGGGGCCCGAACGCGTTGGCTTCCGCCTCGGTGTGCGTGGCCGCGTTCGCCCAGCCGGACAGGCCGATCATCGCGGCGGTGAGCCCGTCCGGCGTGGTCGCGGCGGCCCATCCGGTACCGGTGGTGACGGTCGGCGCGGTCGCTGCGGCCACCGCGTACCCGCCGTCGCGGACGGTGCGGCCGGGTGCGCCGGAGACGAGGTGGATGCGGACCTCCCACGGGCCGCGCGCGACGGAAGCGGTTTCTATCCGGTAAGCGCTGTCATCGACGGTGGCGGTGTGCCAGGACGACGCGTACCGGTCGGCGACGGCGATGCGCTCGATCCGGGTACGCCGGGACGGCGTGCCCGCGGCGGACAGTACGGCGATGTGACCGTCCACGTCGCGGTTCCATGCGGCGGGCGCGGTGTCCGGCGCGGCATGCGTGGCGTACGCCAGCTTGGCGTAGTGCGGGTCGTCGCGTGCCGGCGCCGGCGCGGGAAGGTTGTGGTCGCTGCCGTGGTTGAGCAGGCGTACCACGCCGTCATGCACGGTGGACGACAGCACGAAACCGGGGCGGGGCAGGGCCATCACGGTGTCGTCGCGGTCGTTCGGCACCGACGCCTCCGGGTCCGTCCACACTGGAGCGTCCGGCGGCAGCAGCAACCCGAGAAAGCCTTTACTGGCCCAGTACGGTGAGCCGGGCCCGGAGTACTCCTGGGTGGTGGGCAGGTGCGTGTCGTACCAGCCGAGGGTGAGCAGGCCGCGTTCGTCGGGGACGCCGCGCTCGACGAAGTGCCGCACGACGTCGGAGGCGAGCCGCCGCGTCTGGCCCGGTGACAGCGGACTCGCGTCGAACAGCGCGCCGAGCCACAGCGGCGCCACGCTCGCGAAGCGGTACGTCAGCGACCGGCCCTGGTGCACCGGCGCCCCGTCCGCGCCGAAGAAGTACTGGTACTGCGCAAGGAACTCGCGCAGCCGCTGCCGGTACACCGCACCGCGGCCGCCGTCGTCCGCGACCATTCTGGTCCACAGCAACGGGTACAGGTGCATGGCCCAGCCGATGTAGTAGTCGTAGTTCGCGCCGGCGCCGTCCGAGTACCAGCCGTCGCCGCGGTACCAGGGCTCGATCGTGTCGAGGCCGCGCTCGATCTCCGCCGGGTCGTGCGGTCCGTCCACGGACGCGAGGAACTGCTCGGTGACGACCTGGAACAGGATCCAGTTGTTGTCCCAGGTGCGCTTGCCGACGAAGCCGCCGAGCCAGGACCGCACACTGTCCTGTGTGGACACGTCGAGCCGCTCGAACAGCCACGGCCGACTCTCGTGCAGCGCGATGGCGATCGCCGCCGCCTCCACCATCTGCTGCGAACGGTCCACAATGGACGGCCAGCTCCCGGCGGCGCCGGCGGCGAGACCCCGGGAGTATCGCTCGATCAGGTCGTCGACGCCCTCGCCGTTCGCGCCCGCGATCCGGAACGCGGCCAGCAGGAACGTGCGGGCGAAACCCTCCAGGCCGTCGGAGACCACCCCGGACCGGCTGTTCCGGCCGGGCATCCGGTACTGCGCGGCGTCGTCCGTCGCGTACGGCGCGACCGAGTCGAGCAGGTGGTCGGCCAGGGCCTCCCAGTGCAGGCGCCCCCATCCGGTCCGGGTGGAGCGCGCGCGGTCCAGCGGCGGCAGGTACAGGTACGGCGGGGTGCTCATCGGACTCCCGGGTCGGGCGGATGGAAAGCGCTTGCCTAGCCGACGCTATGCACCGGCGCCGCACCACGTCAAGAGCCCCGCGACCGGCCTTCGCCGTGTGCGTCCTCCGCGAAAGCCGCCGACCTCATCCCCACTCACCTTCGGCCGATCGCCCGCCTCCCACGAGCCCTCCCGACGAACGGCCGCGGGCACCGCTTACCGGGCCCGCCGGAGGAGCGCACTCGTTGCGATGTCGGAGGAGTGCCGCGGTCGGAAACGATCACGACGGGCCGTCAGCATCGACGCTCATGCTCGGCCGATCGCCCGCCGCCCGCGGGCTCTTCCGACGAACGAGCCGCGGACACCGCTCACCCGGGCTGGCCGGGGGCGCCGCATTCGTTGCGATGTCGGAGGAGTGCCGTGGTCGGAAACGGTCACGACGGGCCGTCAGCATCGACGTTCATGCTCGGCCGATCGTCCGCCGCCCGCGGGCCCTCTCGACGAACGAGCCGCGGACACCGCTCATCGGGCCCGCCGGGAGGAGCGCATTCGTTGCGGTGTCGGAGGAGTGCCGCGGTCGGAAACGGTCACGACGGGCCGTCAGCGCTGTCGACGCGCGCCTTTCGACGGCGCTGCAACGGATTCCCGTGCCACGATGTGGGTTCCGACGGTGACCGCCTGGGTGGGCGGCGCGTTGGTGTCGGTGTCCTCGCCAGCCAGCGCGAGCCGTACCGCCTCGCGGCCCATCTCCTCCAGCGGTACGTGCACGGTGGTCAGGCCGGGGCGCACCTCGGCGGCGACGGGAACGTCGTCGTACCCGACGATGGAGATGTCGTCGGGAACGGTGCGGGCGGCCTCGTGCAGGGCCTGCATGGCGCCGGCGGCGACGACGTCGTTGGCGGCGAACACGGCGGTGAAGTCGGGGCCGGCGGCGAGCAGCTCCTGCATCCGGTGGTAGCCGAAGCGCCGGCCGAACGCGCCGGTCTGGATCAGCTTGGGGTCACTGGGAATCCGGCGTGCCCGCAGTGCCTTGCGGTGGCCGGCGAGCCGGGCCCGGCTGGTGGACAGTTCGGCGGGCCCGCCCAGGTACAGGATGCGGCGGTGCCCGGCGGCGATCAGGTACTCGGTGATCGCCGCGGCGCCGCCCTCGTTGTCGTACCCGACCTGTGCGGTGGGTACGCCCGGGCCAAGGGACGGCCGGCCGCACAGCACGAGAACGGACCCGCCGGCAGCAAGCGCTTTCGCCCGCGCCGCCATCTGCTTCGTGTACGCCGGGTCGGCGACCGCGCCGCCGACCAGGACGACGGCGTCCGCGCGCTGCTCGTGCAGCAGGTCGACGATGGCCAGCTCGCGCCGGGAATCGCCCTGGGTGGCGGCGATCAGGCACATCCGGCCGCGCGCCGTCGCCTCCCGTTCGACCCCGCGCGCGATGTACGCGAAGAAGGGGTCGATCACGTCGTTGACCACGATGCCGACCGTCCGCGTCGTACTGCCCGCGAGCGCGCGGGCGTGCGCGTTCACCACGTATCCGAGGTCGCGGACGGCACGCTCGACGCGCGTGCGGGTGGTGGCGGCGACCGGATAGTTCCCGTTCAGGGTGCGGGAGACGGTGGCGGCGGAGACGCCGGCCCGGGCCGCGACGTCCTCGATCGTGACGGGGCCGCTGGCGCCGCCGCGCCGCCGGCCGGATCCGCCGCGACCGGTGGCGGCATGGGCTGGTTGTCTCATGCGGCAACAGTATCGTCCGGGTGGTAACGCCGGCGGCTCATGCGATGTGCGACAGTTCGTCGCCGTGTATGGGGTGGGCGAGCGGGGCGCCGGCGGCGAGCCGTTCGAGTTCCGCGACGGCCTGCTCGCCGAGCCGGTGCACCTCGTTGCCGAGCGCGCCGGCCACGTGCGGGGTGAGCAGCACGTTGGGCAGGTCGTACAGGGGGGAGTCGGGCGGCAGCGGCTCGGGGTCGGTGACGTCGAGGACGGCGTCGAGCCGGCCGGACACGAGTTCCGCGGTGAGCGCGCCGGTGTCCACAATGGATCCTCGCGCGGTGTTGATGACGACGGCGCCGTCGGGCAGCAGGGCCAGTCGCCGCGCGTTCAGCAGGTGCCGGGTGGCGGGGGTCTGCGGCGCGTGCACGCTGACGACGGTGCTGCGCCGACACAGCGTGTCGAGGTCGACCGCCTGGGCGCCGAGGGCGGCGGCCTCGGACGGCGTCAGGTACGGGTCGGCCACGAGCACCGTCGCGTCCAGGTTGCGCGCCAGCATGATCACGCGCCGACCGATCCGGGAGGCGCCGACGATGCCGAGAGTGATGCCGTTCGTGCCGATCTGCGGCAGTCCCTTGGTACTCCGGGTCGCGCGCCGGGTGCGCAGTTGGTGGGCGAACCGGCTGACGCGCTTGGCGCCGAACACGATCGCAGCAAGCGTGTACTCCGCGACGGGCACGGCGTTCGCGTCGGCCGCGGACGACACCTGAATGCCGCGGCCGAACACCTCGTCACCGAGGAACGTCTTGACGGTGCCGGCCGAGTGCACGATCGCGCGCAGCTTCGGCGCGTGGTCGAGGACGGCCGCGTCGACGCGCGGCGTGCCCCAACCGGTCAGCAGTACCTCGGCGGTGGCGAGCGCGGCGTACGCGTCGGCGGTGTCGAGCCGGCCGAGTACGTCGGGGGTGGTCAGGTCGGCGACCTCGTGCAGGCGGGCCAGGACCGGCGGGGTGAACAGCGCGCTCAGGTCGGCGTCACGCATCGAGATCGCGATGCGCAGCTTCTCCCGCCGGTCGCCGGGGAACACTCCGGCGCCGTCGAATCCTGACCGCAACGAACACCTCCACTGTAGTAACCGCTTACTACGACGGCCGACGGTATGGTGCCGCCGGCTCGATCGTCAAGTGTCAGGCACGTTGCGGTGTAAGGACGTCCGGTCGACGTCTTGACAACCGCTCCGGGACGGTCGTAACTTCGGGCGCCAAGCAGCAAGCGCTTTCTATCAAGCCAGCGTACCCGGGCGATCCAGGCGATCCAGCGGCAGGGAGACATCCATGAGCGGCACCGACCAGGCGCCCGCGCGGCACCGCACCGGGGACGACGCTCCGCCGGGCCCGCCGGTCGTCGCGCCGGAACGCCTCGTCGCGCGGCGCCGGAAGCTCACACTCTGGCAGCGGATCAAGCGGGACAAGGTGATGCTCGTCCTGATGCTGCCCGGCCTCGCGTACTTCGTCGTCTTCCACTACGCGCCGCTGTTCGGGTACGTCGTCGCGTTCGAGGACTACCAGCCGTACCTCGGGTTCGCGCAGTCGACGTGGGTCGGCATGGAGAACTTCGCCGCGGTGTTCGCCGATCCGGCGTTCTGGCAGTCGCTGGTGAACACGCTGGAGATCACCGCACTGCAACTCGTTCTGTTCTTTCCCGCGCCGATCGGTCTGGCACTGTTGTTGCACAGCATCATGTCCAGCACGGTGCGCCGGTTCGTGCAGAGCGTCGTCTACCTGCCGCACTTCATCGGCTGGGTCATCATCGTGTCCATCTTCCAGCAGGTACTCGGCGCGACCGGTGCGGTGCCCAACCTGCTCGACGCGGTCGGCCTGACGCGCTTCGACGCGATGACAACGCCGTGGTTCTTCCCTTTCCTGGTGACGATCCAGTCGATCTGGAAGGACTGTGGTTGGGGCACCATCATCTTTCTCGCGGCGCTGCTCAACATCGACCAGGAACTGTACGAGGCGGCCGCGGTGGACGGCGCCGGGCGCTGGCAACGGCTCTGGCGCATCACGCTGCCCGGCATCATGCCGGTCGTCATCCTGTTGCTGATACTCAACCTCGGCAGCATCCTGTCGGTCGGTTTCGAGCAGATCGTGTTGCAGCGCAACGCGGTCGGGCCGGAGCACGGCGAGGTGCTCGACACGTACGTCTACTTCCACGGCATCGTCGACGGGCAGTGGGGTCCGTCCGCCGCCGTCGGTCTCGTCAAGGGTGTCGTCGGCATGGCCCTCGTACTCGGCGCCAACCGGCTCGCCCATCTCTTCGGCCAGGAGGGGGTGTACGCCGGTGCGCGCCGCTGACGTCCGTCCGAAGTGGATGGAGCCGCCGACCCGGATCGGCCTGGCCGCAAAGGTACTCGCGCTCGCGGCCATCGCCGTCCTCGTCCTGTACCCGTTCGTCGCGGTGCTGTCGACCAGCCTGTCCAGCGAGGCCGAGATCTCCCGGCACGGCGGACTCGTACTGTTCCCGACCAGCCCGACGCTTGACGCGTACCGGGTGATCTTCGCCGGTGGGGTGGTCACCTCGGCGCTGGTGCGCAGCATCCTCATCACCGCCGTCGGGACCGCATGCTCGCTCGCGGCGACCGTCGGCATGGCGTACGGGCTGAGCCGGCGCGGCGTGGTCGGCGGCCGCTTCTTCCTGCTCGTCGCGCTGTTCACGATGCTGTTCAGCCCCGGGGTCATCCCGAACTTCCTCGTGGTCAAGCAACTCGGCCTGCTCGACACGTACGCGGCACTCGTGTTGCCGACGCTGATCAGCGCGTTCAACCTGGTCGTGCTGCGGTCGTTCTTCATGAACCTGCCGACCGAGCTGTACGAGGCGGCGCGGATCGACGGCGCCGGCGACTTCCGTGTCCTGCTGCGGATCGTGCTGCCACTGTCGAAGAGCGTGCTCGCCGTCGTCGCGCTGTTCTACGCCGTCGGTTACTGGAACGCGTTCTTCAACGCCATGCTGTACGTCAACGACGACAAGTGGCCGCTCGCGATGGTGCTGCGGCAGTTCGTCCTACAAGGACAGTCGCTCAACGACACCGTCTCGTCCAGCGAGACTTCCGTTCCGGCGCAAGCGATCCAGATGGCGGTCGTGGTGGTCAGCCTGGTGCCGATCCTCGTCGTCTACCCGTTCCTCCAGCGGTACTTCACCAAGGGCGTCCTGACCGGCGCGGTCAAGGGCTGAGCGCCCACCCACGTGTTCGGAAGGAGAAGCACGTGCCAGAAAACGCTTCGGGCCTGAGCCGTCGTACCGTGCTGCGTGCCGGTACCGGTGTCGCGGTCGCGGGCACCATCGGCGCCGGCGTACTGTCCACTGTGGCCGGTTGTGGTACGGACAGCGGCGCCGGCAAGGTGTCCAGCGCCGCCGACGTGACGCTGCCGAAGACCATCCCGTACGACGGGCCCACGCCCGACGTGCCCGGTACCCCGGAGGGTGTGCCGGCCGGTTTCTACGCGTACCCCAAGCCGGTGAAGGCGTTCGCGTCGCCGCCGCTGTCGAACGAGCGGATCACGGCCATCACCAACGTGATCGGTGCCCCGCCGCCGGACCGTTCGGCGAACCCGGCGTGGCAGGCGGTCGAGAAGCGCCTCGGCGCCAGCGTGGACATCACGTCGGTGTCCTCCGCGGACTACGAGACGAAGCTGAACACCGTCATCGCCGGCGGCAAGCTCCCCGACATCATGCTGTACGACGGTGGCGGGATGAGCGACCTGCCCGCGTTCCTGGCGGCCAAGTGTGCGGACCTGACGCCGCTGCTCCGCGGCGACAAGGTGAAGGACTTCCCGCATCTGGCGGCGATCCCGCAGCTCGTCTGGCAGACCTGCACCCAGGCCGGCAAGCTCTACCTGCTGCCCATCCCGCGCAACCTGGTGGGCGGAAGCGGTTTCTACAACAGCACCCTGTTCGGGCAGGCCGGCGTCAAGTCCACACAGGACATCAGGAACGCGGACGACTTCCTCGGCGTACTCAAGGAGCTGACCCGGCCCAAGCAGAACCGCTGGGCGCTGGGCAGCACCAACTTCGGCACCGTACCGTTCCACCACATCTTCGGCAGTCCGTTGAACTGGCGGCTGGACGGCGGCAAGCTCGTCCGCAGCTACGAGACCCCGGAGTACCAGGCGGCGTTGGAGTTTCTGGTCAAGGTGCACAAGGCGGGCTGCTTCGTGCCGGGCTCCGAGGCGTGGACCAAGCAGCAGATGATGGACGCTTTCCACACCGGCAAGGTCTCCATGGTGTACGACGGGTTGCCGGCCTTCGCCGGCCCAACCGGTTACTATGCGGCGCTTCCCGCCACGCACAAGGGATTCCAGGCACGGCCGTTCCTGCCGTTCGGGCACGACGGCGGCAAGCCGGTCACCTGGTTCGACAACAAGGCGTTCGGCTGGGTGATGCTGGCGAAGGCGGACGAGAAGCGGCTCCGCACCGTACTCAAGGCGTGCGACTTCTTCGCCGCACCGTTCGGCACCGAGGAGTACCTGCTGCTGAACTACGGGGTCGAGGGCACGGACTACCACCTCGACCCGCACGGCAATCCGGTCCTGACGGCCAAGGGGAACCAGGACACGCTCGTGCCGTGGAAGTACCTGAGCGCACCGACGCAGGTGGTGTACGACCCGACTTCCAAGGAGTACGTGGACATCCTGCACGACGCGTACGCCAAGCTGATCCCGACCGCGGTCGCCGATCCGACCGAGACGCTGTACTCGCCGACCAACGGTCGCAAGGGCGTCGCGCTCGGCCAGTTCATGAGCGACACGATCACGTCGGTGATCGCCGGCCGCAAGCCGTTCAGTGCGTTCACCGACGCGGTGAAGCAGTGGCGGAGCAAGGGCGGCGACACCATCCGCGGCGAGTACCAGGAAGCGCTGTCCAAGCAGAAGAAGCACTGAGCCGGCCGACCCGACGGGAGGGAGGCGCGATGCGTGGATGGTTGCGGTACGCGGTTGCTGTGGTGGTCGTGGCTGCGTCGCTGGCGTCGGGTGCGGCGGCGCACGCGGCACCGGACCCGCACGTACCGTCGCCGGGCGCGCCGGGTGTGGGGGATCCGTTGTACCCCACGCTCGGCAACGGCGGTTACGACGTGCGGCACTACGACATCGGGTTCGACTTCGATCCGTCCACACAGGACTTCACCGCCCGGACGGTACTGCGGGCAACGGCGGTGCACGCGCTTTCCACGTTCGACCTGGATTTCGACGGGCACACGGTGGATGCGGTGACCGTGGACGGGCGGGCCGCCGCATGGTCGCGGTCCGGCCGTGAGATGACGGTGACGCCGGCGGATCCGGTCGGCTACCGGCACCCGTTCACCACCGTCGTCACGTACCACGGGAACGTGCACGACAAGCTGGTCGGGCTGTCCGGCTGGGTGTACCCGTCGGACGGCGGCTTCGCCACCGCGGTGCAGGCGAGCCGCGCCGAGGGCGTGTACCCGTGCAACGACCATCCGTCGGACAAGGCGACGTTCACGTTCCGGCTGACCGCGCCGGAGGGCTGGACGGCCGCGGCGAACGGTGTCCGGACCGGACAGTCCACCGTGGACGGTCGGACGACGTCGACGTTTTCCATGCGGTACCCGATGGCGACGGAACTGACCGGGATGTCGGTGACCCGCTCGACCGTGGTGACCGGCACCGGGCCGCACGGGATCCGGTTGCGCAGCTACGTTCCGGCCGGCACCGAGTCGGTGTACGGCCCCATCGTGAACGAGAGCGGCGGCCAGATCGCCTGGCTGGAAAGCCAACTCGGGGCGCGGTACCCGTTCGACACCTACGGGCTGCAGATCGTGCGCAGCGGATACGGCGACGCGCTGGAGAACCAGACCCTGTCGCTGTTCGGGCCGGGCTGGTTCACCAGGCCGACGTACCGAACACGATGGTGCACGAGCTGACGCACCAGTGGTTCGGCGATTCGGTGTCGCCGGCGATGTGGCGGGACGCGTGGCTGAACGAGGGGCCGGCCATGTTCTTCCAGTACCGGTGGGCGGAGCAGCACGGCGGCACCCCGGTGACCGACGTGATGAAAGCCTTGTACGCCAAGGATTCCGGCTGGCGGCAGAAGCTCGGCCCGCCCGGTGCGACGCTCGGCCTCGGCGGCTCCAACATCTACGACGGCGCCGCACTCCTGCTGTACGCGTTGCAGCAGCGGGTCGGTCCGGCGACGATGACGCGGATCCTCGGCGAGTGGGTCTCCACGTACCGGCAGGGGACGGGGAGTACGGAGGGGTTCGTGGCGCTGGCGACCCGGGTCAGCGGCGACCCGGACGTAAGCGGTTTCCTCCGGCACTGGCTGTTCGACCAGGCGACGCCGCCCATGCCCGGGCATCCGGACTGGGTGCCGGGGATCGCCTAGACATCCGATGCTCGGCGGGTCACGTGGCGGCAGCCGCGGTACCCGTCGGGTCGGGCGTTCCCACGGATTGGGCGGACACGGTGAGGTGGAACGGGCGACAATCCTCGCGCGGACTTGACGCGCGCCGGACCGCCCGTGGAAAGATCGGATGAATCGACGGCGCGCTACCCGAGGAGTGATTGGCATGGCCGACGGCGCCGGCACCGTGGCGGACCGCACCCGCTGGCTGGTCGAAGACCGGTTCGGGCTGTTCATCCACTGGGGCATCTACGCCGCGGCGGCTCGCCACGAGTGGGTGAAGTCCCGGGAGAAGCTGACGGACGAGCACTACCAGCGCTACTTCGACCACTTCGACCCGGATCTCTACGATCCGGCCGAGTGGGCCGACGCCGCGTGGCAGGCCGGAATGCGGTACTTCGTCATCACGACGAAGCACCACGACGGTTTCTGCCTGTGGGACTCCGAACTCACCGACTACAAGGCGACGAACACCCCGTACGGCAGGGACCTGCTGCGCGCGATGGTAGACGCTTTCCGTGCTCGCGGCTTCAAGGTCGGTTTCTACCACTCGCTCCTCGACTGGCACCATCCCGAGTTTCCGGTCGACCTCTACCACCCGCAGCGCGACGACGGCGACGCGGGCGACCGCGACATCACGAAGTACGCCGAGTACCTGCACGGCCAGGTGCGCGAGCTGCTCACCAACTACGGCCGCATCGACGTCATGTGGTTCGACTTCTCGTACCCGGGGCGCGGCATGAACGCCAAGGGCCGCGACGACTGGCAGTCCGAGAAGCTGCTCGCGATGGTGCGCGAACTCCAGCCGCACATCATCGTCAACAACCGGCTCGACCTCGGCGCCGGCGACCTGGTCACTCCCGAGCAGGTGCAGCCGACCGGCGCCGTGGTCAACGCCGACGAGGCGCAGGTGCCGTGGGAGGCGTGCCAGACGCTCAACGGTTCCTGGGGGTACGACCGGGACAACCTGGACTGGAAGCCCACGGATCTGTTGGTACGCATGCTGATCGACGGCGTGTCGAAGGGCGGCAACCTGCTGCTCAACGTCGGTCCGACCGCCCGCGGCGAGTTCGAGCCGCGCGCGCTGGAACGGCTCGCCGGGATCGGTGAGTGGATGCGCCGGCACGAGCGGTCCATCCGCGGCGCCGGGCCGAGCGGGTTCGTCGCACCGCCCGACTGCCGGTACACCCAGGTCGGCAACCGGCTCTACCTCCACCTGTTCGCCTGGCCGATGCGGCACGTACACCTGGCCGGACTCGCCGGCAAGGTCGCGTACGCGCAGCTGCTGCACGACGCATCCGAGATCCAGGTACTGAACCAGGAGGGCGCCGAGCACGGCCACATGCACGTGTCGGGTGGCGAGGGTTCGCTCACCCTGGAACTGCCGATCCAGCGTCCGGACGTCGCGATCCCCGTCGTAGAGCTGTTTCTCAAGGAGTCGTGACCGCTTGTCGTGGTGGATCGGCTCAGCCGAGCCGATCCACCACGAGGCACAGCGGCCGTCGTCGGCGATCGGCGGGCGGCACCGCAGGCGTTGTACCGACCTGGCCCGCGTCGTCCTGGACGGCGCCCTGTCCCCTCCAGGTCCTGGCCGCGGCCCAGCCCGCGTCGTCCTCCGACGGCGCCTCGCCTCGGCGGGTGTTGGCCCCAGTTCGCGTGATCCGGAACGGCGCTTGGCCAGAACGGGTGTGGGACCGGCCCGCAGCAATCTGGACGGCGGCCGACCCGGTACGCAACGGACGGCCCGGATCGTGGAAAACGGTGACGGTCCCCGGTTTCCACGCACCGGCTGTCGGGTGTCAGCGGGTCGTGGTCGGCCGGCGGTCCGGACCGTCCTCATCGGACAGTCGATCGATGATCTTGGCTAGCGCGGTACGCAGATGGCGACGTTCGGTCGCCGTGAGGGTCGCGGTGGCGTGCTCGGCCAGTTCCCGGCGGGCAGCCTGAACGGGTACCCGCGCGGCGCGACCGGCGTCGGTGAGTCGCAGCCGTACCAGCCGGGCGTCGTCCGGATCGGGTTCGCGGGTGATCAGCCCGGCGGCCTCCATCCGGCGCGCGGTGTTGACGATCGTCGGCGTACTCACCTGCCAGTGTGCGGCGATCTCGCCGGGGGTGCGGCCGTCGCGTTCCCAGAGGCGGGAGAGGATCAGGTTCTGCCCGACCCGTACGCCGTGCTCGCTCATCGCCGTGTCCGCGGCCGCGCCGAGCAGCTTGTGTACGCGGGTGAACAGGGTCAGCAGCTCGGTCGGATCCTCGGTCATGCCGCCGAGGGTAACCGTTTGCATGCTAGCGAACCTCCCACTACGCTGATCGTTAGCATGCTAGTGAAATCCCGGGGTCCAGTTTCCTACCAACGCAAGGACCGCGCCGTGATACTCGTGACCGGCGGGCTCGGCTTCATCGGAAGCCACACCGCCCGCGCCCTGCTCGACCTCGACCGCGAGTGCGTGCTGACCCGGCACCGCTCCGCCGACGTACCCGATTTCCTGGCCGGCGTCCCGGTCGAACCGCTCGACTGCACCGATCCGGCCGCGTTCCGCGCGATCGCCGCGAAGTACCCGGTCAGCGGGATCGTGCACCTGGCGTCGGCGGCGGCCCGGAGCGGTGACCCGCTCGCCGCGTTGCGGGCCAGTGCGGCCGCGGCGCTGAACGCGCTTACCGTCGCCGGCGAGCTCGGCGTCCGCGTCACCCTTGCCAGCACGATCGGCGTGTCGCGGGGCTGCCGGGTCCACTGTGGTCGGAGGACGCGCCGCTGCCGATCGCCTCCCCGGGCTGGATTCCCGCGGCGAAGAAGGCCACCGAGGCGTACGCGGCGGCGTCGGGTGTCGACGCGGTGTCCGTGCGGCTCGCGGCGATCTGGGGTCCGCTGGGTCGGCCGGACTCGCCGTTCGTGGCGCTGCCCCGCCTGGTGCACGGCGCCGCCCGGGGCACCGTGCCCGACCGCCCGGCGTACGCGGAGGACGGGATCGACCTGTGCCACGTCGAGGACTGCGCCCGCGGGATCGCCCTGGTGCAGACCGCCGAACGGCTCGCGCACCGGACGTACAACGTGGGCGGTGGACGGGTCGTGCGTGACGCGGAGGTGGCCGACGCGATCCGGGCGGCACGGCCCGATGCGGCGCTGCCGCTACTCGCCGGGCGCACGCCGGGCGCACCGGACGCCGACGCCCACCTCGACCTTGGCCGCATCACCGCGGACACCGGATACCGGCCGGTACACGACATCCGGCCCCGGATCGCCGCGTACCTGGACTGGCTGGACGGGCATCCCCGGTAGTCGGCGCGTACCAGGGGAAGGCAGTATCACGGGGGAGTCAGAACACTGCTCGGCGGGCCGGCCGGGGCGGTCCGGATGGAGGACGAAACGTGGAAGACGTACGGCTGGGCGTCATCGGGTTCGGGCTGCGGCGCAGCCTCGCCGTGGCAGCGCACCGACCCGGCGAGGGGTCGCGGGTGGTCGCGGTCTGCGACCTGGATGAGGACATCCGGACAAAGGAGGCGGCGACCTTCGACGCCAAGCTCGTCACCGCCGACTACCGCGACCTGCTCACGTCGCCCGACGTGGACGCGGTCATCGTGAACACGCCCGACCACACGCACGAGGCGATCGCGCTCGACGTCCTGCGCGCCGGCAAGCCGGTGTACGTGGAGAAGCCGCTCGGCATCACCGTCGAGCAGTGCGACGCGATCCTCGGTACCGCAAGGGAAACCGGCACCCGGTTGTACGTCGGGCACAACATGCGGCACATGGGTGTCGTGCGACTGATGCGCGACATCATCGCCCGCGGTGACATCGGTACGCCGCAGACGGTGTGGGTGCGGCACTTCGTCGGCCACGGCGGCGACTTCTACTTCAAGGACTGGCACGCGGATCGCCGCAACACCACCGGTCTGCTGCTCCAGAAGGCCGCGCACGACATCGACGTGCTGCACTGGCTGGCCGACGGGTACACGGCGCAGGTCCAGGCGTTCGGCGACCTCAAGGTGTACGGCGACCTGCCGCGCCGCGCGCCCGGCGAGCCGAAGACCGACGACTGGCTCTCCCCGGCGACGAACTGGCCGCCCCGCTCCCAGCGCGGCTTCAACGACGTGGTCGACGTCGAGGACGTGTCGCTGGTGAACATGCGGCTCGACAACGGTGTGCTCGCCGCGTACCAGCAGTGCCACTTCACGCCGGACTACTGGCGCAACTACACGGTCATCGGCGACGCGGGCCGGCTGGAGAACTTCGGCGACGGGCCCGGCGACGTCGTGAAGGTGTGGAACGCCAAGCGATCCGGGTACCGGCCGGACGCCGACATCGAGTATCGGGTGCCGGACGCGGGCGGTTCGCACGGTGGTGCCGACCCGCAGATCATCGGCGAGTTCTGCCGTTTCGTGCGCGAGGGCGGCGTCACGGACACCTCGCCGGTGGCGGCGCGGATGAGCGTCGCGGCGGGCGTGCAGGCGACGAAGTCGCTGCGGGACAACGGAACCCCGTACGACGTGCCCGCGCTGGACGCCGACCTGCGCGCGTACTTCGAGCGCGGACAGGTCTGAGCCACACCGTTCCGGGCCCGTGTCCAGGGGATCGTTTCCCCAGGGCACGGGCTTTTCCGTGGGTACGCACGGGTGAGCTACACGCCGACGGGACGGCCTCCTCTCTCGATCTCGTACGACAATCGCTTACTACGGTGCGAAGCCAACGGCCCGGCGATCGAGCAAAACTGTGGACAGTACGTGGAACTTGGGGGTTGACGGGATAGAAAGCGTTTACCAAACTGGGTGCGCACAGGATATGGGCGGCGCGACCGCGCCGCGGTACCGAGCGGAACCAACGCCGACCGTCGTCGAGGACGAAGGGGTGTCTGCCATGTCCGGAACCCGTGCCGCACCGAGGATCGCCGCGATCGTGCTCGCCGTACTCGCGGCGGTCGTCGCGACCAGTCCGCCAGCCGCCGCAGCAGCCGCGGATCCGCACTACAACTGGCACTCCGGTGCCGCCGATCTGTGGAACGTCGACCAGACGGTGCGCATCACCGCGACCGCGACCGACCGGTTCTACGCCCACCAGATCGCGCAGTCCGGCACCGGCGCCGCGCTGTACATCGGGCTGCAGGACAACCAGAACGCGCCGCAGCACCGCCTGGTGTTCTCGGTGTGGAACGCGACCGGTGCGACCGGGCCCGGCGCGTCGAGCTGCCACATGTTCGGGAACGAGGGCGTGGGATGAACGTGCGTCCGCGAGTTTGCGTGGCGGGTGGGTGTGACATACACGCTGCGGGTGTGGCAGACGGCGAAACAGGCCGACGGCACCGTCACCTGGCTCGGCGAGCTGTACGACCCGGACACGGCGAGCTGGGTGGAGGCGGGCGAGATCACCAGCGCGGCCGGCGCCGACGGCCTCGGGTACTCGTCGAACTGGATCGAGAGCTTCGCCCGGCCGACCGGTTCGTGCGACACCGAACCCGCCGCCGCCGCGGTCGTCGGGTACCCGATCGGAAACGCGGGCGCGGCACCGGGGACACCGAACTACGGCGCGGACGGCACCTGCGGCACGCACCACAGCAGCGAGGTGCTCGATCCCACCGCGAGAACCGTGACGCTGACCCAGTGAAGGAGACCGCGATGACCGGCTTGAGCCGCAGACGGGCACTGTCGTGGGGAGCGGTCGCCGCGGGTGCGGTGGGGCTCGGATTCGGCCCCACGGCCGCGTTCGCCGCACCGCGGGCCGACGGCGCCGCGGATGCCGTGACGCCTGCCGACGACGCCGATCCGTACGAGACGTTGCGGTTGCGCTGGGCGGCGCTGCTGACGGGCGGCGACGCCGACGCGTCCGATCCCGACGTGGCCCGCGCACTGTCCACGGTGGACAGTGCCGCCGAGGACGTGTGGCGGACCATGGACACCGCGGCGGATGCGGCGACCCCGTGGCCGGACCTGCCGCTCACCGCGACCGACGGCGTCAACGCGAAGGCGTGCCTCAACCGGCTGCTGACCCTGGCGATCGCCTGGGCGACGCCCGGCGCCGCCCGCGCCGCCGATCCGGACGTGGCCAGGGCCGTCGTCACCGCGCTGGATCTGGTGTACCGCAAGCGGTACAACGAGAGCGCCCGCGAGGTCGGCAACTGGTGGAACTGGGAGATCGGCTGCCCGAAAACGCTTGCCCAAGGTGCTCGTGCTGCTGGCCGGTCAGGTACCGGCCGACCAGCTCGCCAACCACCTGCGGGTGATCGACCGGTTCGTACCGAACGCCGACCGGCGCACCAACTACCCGACGCTCGCCGAGACCGGCGCGAACCGGATGGACAAGGCAGTCATCGTGGCGCTGCGCGGGATCGTCGGCCGGGACGGCGATCGCATCGCCCTGGCCCGCGACGGCATCTCGGACGTCCGCGACAGCGGTCGCTACAGCATCTTCCAGTACGTCGCGAGTGGCGACGGTTTCTACCGGGACGGCTCGTTCATCCAGCACGACGCGGTCCCGTACGTCGGGTCGTACGGCACGGTGTTGCTGGACGACATCGCGCGGCTGTTCCTGCTGCTGGCCGGATCCCCTTGGGCCATCACCGATCCCAGCCAGAACGTGCTGCTCGACGCGGTCGGCGCGAGCTTCGCGCCGTTCGTCACCGACGGCGCGATGATGGACTGCGTACGCGGCCGTGCCGTGTCCCGGGAGTACAGCAGCGATCACGTGACCGGGCACGGGGTGATCGCCAGCGTGCTGATGCTCGCCGCCGGCGCGCCCGCACCGTACGCGGACCGGTTCAGGGCGCTGGCCAAGGGATGGATCGAGCGGGACACGGCGCTGCCCTATCTGGCGTCGGCGAGCGTGCCGCAGATCGTCGCGGCGAAGGTGGTGCTGGCCGACACGACCGTACCCGCCGAGCCGGAACCCTCGTACCACAAGCAGTTCCCGCACCAGGACCGGATCGTGCACCGCCGGCCGGACTGGTCCTTCACCCTCGGCCTCTCCTCGTCCCGAATCTTCCGGTACGAGTGCGGCAACGGCGAGAACCTGCACGGCTGGTACACCGGCGACGGCATGACGTACCTGTACACCGGGCGCGACCGGAACCAGTACGCGGACGGGTTCTGGCCGACGGTCGACCCGTACCGGTTGCCGGGCACGACGGTCGGCACCGAGCCGCGCAGCGACGCGGTCAGTACCGGGACCTCCGGGCCGATCGCGTTCGACCCGTGGGTCGGCGGCGCCGTGCTCGCCGACCGGTACGGTGCGGTCGGCGCGGCGTTCACCTCGTACGACCGGACCATCACCGCGCGCAAGTCGTGGTTCCTCACCGACGATGCGGTCATCGCGCTCGGCGCCGGGATCACCCGCACCGGCGACGACCATCCCGTACTGACCGTCGTGGAGAACCGCAACCTGCACGCCGACGGTACGGCGGGACTGGTTGTCGACGGGCACGCGCAGCCGGTCGAGCCCGGCTGGCAGAAAGCGTTTCCTTCCGCTCGCTGGGCCCATCTCACCGGCGTCGGCGGGTACGTCTTCGGCGACGGCGCGGCGCTGCATGCCGAACGCGCCGAACGTACCGGTCGCTGGTCGGACATCGACACGGGCGCCGACACCGGCGGCGGTGGCGAGGCGATCACCCGTCGGTACCTGACGCTCTGGTTCGACCACGGTGCCACGCCGACCGATGCGACCTACCAGTACGTGTTGCTGCCGAACGCATCGCCGGACGCCACCGCGCGCTGGGCCGCCGACCCGCCCGTCCGCGTCCTGGCCAACACCCCTGCGGTACAAGCGATCCAGGTGTCCCGGCCGTACCTGACCATGGCGACGTTCTTCGCCGCGGGCGAGGCCGGTCGGCTGTCCTGCGACGGTCCCGCCGCGGTACTCGTCCGCGTCGACGGCGACCGGATCACCGTCGCTGTCAGCGATCCAAGCCGTACCGCGGACACGATCCGGCTCACGCTGCCGTACCCGGTGCGCCGCGTCGCCACCGCCGACGACACGGTACGGCTGGAGTCGAGCCGGCCGCAGGCGGTGCTGTCGATCGCCGTCGGCGGTTCCGTCGGCGCCACTCACACCGCCACCCTGCTCCGCTGACCCGCCCGACCAGACCGACAGACGCGGGGCCGCATCGACCGTGGCACAACCGATCGCGATGCGGCTCGCGTCCACAACCAGGTCGCCGACCGCGGCAGCAGTCCGACGTCGGCGGCGCGGGCGCACCCTGGTCGCCTCCGGCCACCGGTCGCGGCGCCGACGACTCCCGACCGACGACTCCCGACCGACGACTCCCGACCGACGACCCCCGTCCGCCGACTCCCGCCCGACGACCCCCGTCCGCCGACTCCCGCCCGACAACCTCCGTCCGACCGCACCAACCTGCCGTCCGTCGGGTCGGCGGCATCTCCTGCGCTTGCCCTGCCAGGCGTAGAGCTCATCTGGCAGCCACCACCGCCCGGCCATCGGGAGGCTCCGTCTACTCGGCGGCGCCACGGCCGTCGGGCGACCTGACGTCACGCCACTTTCGACCGCACCGCACCGCACAGCAGCGCCGTGACAGCCGGAACGGCACCGGGCTGGTGCCGTCGATACGTACCACGACCTTGTCCATCCACTGTGGAGGTTCACATGACACCGTCCAGACGGGCATTCCTCGGTACGGCCACCGTCGCCGCCGCCGTCGCCGTGACCGGATCCGGTACGCGCCGGGCAGCGGCGGCGCCCGGTCCGGTCGACGACCGTACGGTGACGCTCACGGCGAAGCCGGATGCGGAGTCGGAACGGCTGCGGCTGGCGCAGGCGCTGCGGGCCACCGATGTCGAGTCGACGGGCTGGTACCTGCCGCCGAACACGCCGGTGACGGTGCGCGTGCCGCACGGGCCGGTGGTACCGACCGTCCACATCGGAGCGCCGGACGCCGACGACGCCGCGAAGACACCGCGGCAGTACGCGCTTGCCGTGGGGGACACCACGGTGCGCGATCCGTACGGCGGGATGATCTATCTCAGCGCGGTCGGCGACGGCGAGCCGGTGGCCGCGCGGATCGGTGCAGGCGCGGTCCGGGCGCCGTACTTCCGGCTCGGTGCAACGGATCCGGCGGAGTTCCGGGCGGCACTGTCCACCGTGGACACCCCGTACGCGGAGCTGACGGCGGACCACGTCATCCTCACGGTGAAGCGCGAGTCGGCGCTGGCGTACGCGGGGGAGGACCAGGCGGCGCTGCTGGCGCTGTTCGCGCGAATCGTGCGGATCGAGGACGAGGCGAGCGGGCTGGACGGCCGCAACCCGCGCGACCGGCGCAACGCGCACCCGTACCACTTCGTGAACATCACGGCGACGAAGCCGGGCGTCGGCGCGTACACCTCGCACGGCTACATGGCGTTCCCGAACGCGTACCTGAACCGGCTGCTCGCGGTGGCCGGGCTGCACGACAACGGCTGGGGCATGTGGCACGAGCTGGGCCACGAGCACCAGCAGTTCGCGTACAAGCCGGCGGTGCTCACCGAGGTCACCGTCAACCTGTACGCGCTGGCGGTGAACCGCGCGCTCGGCACCACGCCGCGGCTGACGGTGCCGGACGCGACGACCGGGCGCACGCCGTACGAAAGCGCTCTCACCAAGCTTTCGCAGTCCACTGTGGACTACGACACGACGTTCGACGGGTACGAGAAGCTCGTGATGCTCAACCAGCTGACGCTGGCGTACGGCGAGGGGTTCTGGCCGCGGCTGCACCGGCTGATCCGGCAGGAGAACCCGCCGACGCAGTGGGACGCGCCGGGTGCGGACGGGATCCGGTGGGGCTACCTCGCGGCGTACACCAGCCGGATCGCGCGGCACGACCTGACCGGCTTCTACGACCGCTGGGGCGTACGGCTGACCGACGACGCGCGCGCCACCGTCGCCGGCCTCGCCCTGCCCGCCCCGCCGGTGGACCCGAGCACGCTGCACGAGTGACCCCACGACGCCCGGGTACGCGCCGTTCGTACCGGGTGCGTACCCGGGCCGTCACGCAGTGATCGTCATCGTTCCCTCTCCCAGGCGATTCCCAGGGTTGGCTCAGGCCCGGCGCAGCCTAACGGGACAATCTGGGGCCATGAGTGAAGAGGACCGCGACACCAGCCGTGCCGACGAGCCGGCCGCGGCGGAGTCGACCAAGCCCGCGCAGCCGGACGCCGGCGCGGCCCCCGCGGCCCCGGCAACGCCCCGGCCCGCGGCCGCGAACACGCCCGCCGCGCCGTCGGAGGCCCCGTCCCCGGCGGACGCCGGCCCGGCGCGCCCCGACGAGCCGACCGAGACCCTGCCCGCCGCGGCGACGACCGGGCCGACCAGCGCCACGCCGGCCACGCCGACGGCTGCCGACACGCCCGCAACGCCGGCCGCTGCCACGCCGGCCGCCGACGGCACGCCCGCCGTACCCGCAGCCGACACCACGCCCGCCGCGGCGGACGCGACGCCGAGCGGCGACGAGTCCACCGAGATCCTGCCCTCGGCGTACGCGACGGACGACCTGGGCGCGCAGCCCACGGCGGCCGCTCCCCACCAGCCGGCGCCCGGCGCGGGATGGCCGCAGCCCGGACAGCCCGGCGGTGAGCCGCAGCCCGGCGTACCGGCGCAGCCCAGTGGCGAGGCGCAGCCCGGCGTGCCGGGGCAGCCCGGTGGCGAGGCGCAGTGGCCGCAGCCGGCCGGCGACCAGCCCGGGTGGGGCGCGCAGTCCGACCCGACCGGCTCCTACCCGCAGCCCGGCACCGAGGCCGCGTTCGCCCAGCCCGGCCAGCCCGGCCGGGCCGGTCAGCCGGGGCAGCCCGGTGGCGAGGCCGCGTTCGGTCACCCCGGACAGCCGGGACCGACCGGGGAGTACCCGACGCAGCAGGTGCCGCCGATGGGTCCGGGCGGGTGGCAGCAGCCGGGACCGTACGGGCAGCAGCCGCCGAAGCGTCCGGCGCGGCGCTGGCTGGCGGCGGGCGCCGCGGCGCTCGTACTCGTGCTGGGTGGGGGTGTGGTCGGTGGGGTGACCGTGCACGCGCTCGGCGGCAACGGGGTGACCGAGAGCCCGGTCGTGTCGAGCCCGGTGTCGAGCAAGGGCGGCTCGCTGGCCGACATGGTCGCGCAGGTACAGCCGAGTGTCGTGTCGTTGAAGGTGCAGCCGGACGGCAGCCAGTCCGGTGACGAGGGTTCGGGTGTCGTGATCCGTTCCGACGGCATGATCCTGACGAACAACCACGTGGTGTCGTCGGTGGCCGACGGCGGCGGCACGATCACCGTGACGTTCTCGGACGGCAAGCAGGCGTCCGCGAAGGTCGTCGGTACCGACCCGGCCGGTGACCTGGCGGTGGTGCAGGCGCAGCGGCAGTCCGGGCTGAAGCCGGCGACGCTGGGCGACAGTTCGAAGATGCGGGTCGGGGACGGTGTGGTCGCGATCGGCAGCCCGCTCGGCCTGGAGGGTTCGGTCACCGAGGGCATCGTCTCGGCGCTGAACCGCAGCTACAGCGTGGCGGCCGAGGACCAGCAGCCGCAGCAGCAGAACCAGAACCCGTTCAACTTCGGCCAGCCGAAGAAGAACCAGCAGAACCAGCAGAACCAGGGCGGCGGCAGCACCGTCACCATCCCGAACGCGATCCAGACCGACGCCGCGATCAACCCCGGCAACTCGGGCGGTCCGCTGCTGAACATGGCGGGCCAGGTCATCGGCATCAACTCGGCGATCCGCGGCTCGGACAGCAGCAGCGGCCAGGCCGGCAACATCGGCATCGGCTTCGCCATCCCGATCAACACCGCGCACGCGACGGCCAACCAGCTGATCCAGGGCAAGAAGGTGCAGCACGCGCTGTTCGGCGTGAAGGTCGGCGACGCGGTGAGCGACGGCCAGGGTGCCAGCGGTACGCCGCAGGGAGCGCTCGTCGCCGACGTCACCAAGGGCGGCCCCGCCGCGAAGGCCGGCCTCAAGAAGGGCGACGTGATCACCTCGATCGACGGTACGAAGGTGACCGACTCGGCGTCGCTGGTGTCGATCATCAGCGAGCACAAGCCGGGCGACAAGGTCAAGGTCACGTACACCCGGAACGGGTCGTCGAAGACCACCACGGCGACGCTCACCAAGTCGCCGAACTGACCCACCCGCACCAGCACGACGGCCCGCCGGTCCCGCACCGGCGGGCCGTCGTCGTACCTGCGCCGGACTGTCGGTGGGTGGGTGCAGGATCTGGGGTGTGTGGTGGGCGGTGCACCCCGACCGGGAGTCCGGCGGTGACCTGACCGAGCTGGATGCCGCGGGCGTACCGGCCGGTCCGGTCGCCGTGCCCGACCTCGCCGCCGCCGTCGCCGACCGGGAGCCGGCCGGTGGCCGCTGGATCTGGCCCGACACCCCCGACTGTTACGGGCCGCTGCACCGGCGCGGCGTCCGGGTGGCGCGCTGCCACGACCTGGCGCTGACCGAGACCCTCCTCCTCGGGTACGACGGGCGGTGGGGTGAGCCGCGTTCGCTCGCCGCCGCCTGGGCCCGGCTGCACGACCTGCCGGTACCGGACGACGCGCCGGTCACCGTGGCCCCGCAGCCCGGCCGGCCGACGCAACCCGCGCTGTTCGAGCCGGTCGCCGACGAGCTGCCGGGCGCCGCGTCACCCCTGGACGCCGTCGTCGCCGTGTACGCGGACCAGCGGCGTCGCATCGCCGCGCTGCCCGCGCCGGAGCGGTTCCGGCTGCTGGTGGCGGCCGAGTCGGCCGGCGCGCTGGCGGCGACGGAGCTGGGCGCGGTCGGCCTGCCGTGGCGGGCCGACGTGCACGACCGGCTGTTGACCGAGCTGCTCGGGCCCCGTCCGGTCGGTGGCGGCCGGCCGCCGGTGCTCGCCGGGCTGGCCGCCGAGATCGAGGCGGGTTTCGGCTTCCGCGTCAACCCGGACTCGCCGGCCGACCTGGTCCGCGCGTTCCGCCGGGCCGGTGTCCCCGTCACCTCCACCCGGGCGTACGTGGTGCGGCAGGTGGACCATCCCGCGGTGCCGCCGCTGCTGCGGTACAAGGAGTTGGCGCGGCTGCACAGCGCGAACGGGTGGCAGTTCCTGGCCGACTGGGTGATCGGCGGCCGCTTCCGCGCGGAGTACGTGGCGGGTGCGGTCGTCTCCGGTCGCTGGGGTACCCGGGGCGGCGGGGCGCTGCAGATCCCGAAGGCGGTGCGCCGCGCGGTGGTCGCCGACCCGGGCTGGGCGCTGGTCGTGGCGGACGCCGGCCAGCTGGAGCCGCGGGTACTGGCCGCGGTGTCCGGTGACCGCGGCATGTCGGCGGCGGCGGGCATCCCCGCGGACGCCGCCGCGCCCGGCGCCGGCGACATGTACGGTGCGCTCGCCGCGGACGCGTTCGGCGGGGACCGGCAGAAGGCGAAGATCGCGCTGCTCGCCGCGATGTACGGCGGGACCAGCGGGGACGGTGGCGCGCTGCTCGGCACGCTGCGCCGCCGGTTCCCGGACGCGGTGGAGTACGTGGAGTCGGCGGCGCGGGTCGGCGAGCAGGGCGGCCTGGTCCGTTCCGTACTGGGGCGCACGTGTCCGCCGGCATCGGCGGCCTGGTCGGGTACGGGTGAGCCCGGGGAGGCGGTGTCGACGTCGGCGGCGTCGGCGCGCGCCCGCGGCCGGTTCACCCGCAACTTCGTCATCCAGGCGACGGCGGCGGAGTGGGCGTTGCTGCTGCTGGCCGATCTGCGCGGCCGGCTGCACCGCCTGGGTGCGGGCGCGGAACTGGTGTTCTTCCAGCACGACGAGGTGGTGGTGCACTGCCGGCGGGAGTTGGCGGGCGAGGTGACGGCGGCGGTGTCGGCGTCGGCGGAGGAGGCGACGCGGCTGCTGTTCGGGTCGACGCCGGTACTGTTCCCGCTCGACATCGCCACCGTCGACTGTTATGCCGATGCGAAGTAAGCGCCACCTGATGGGATGAACAGCAGAAGATCACGGGATGAAGGTCTAACCTGGTCTGCCTCGCCCCCGATGCGAGAGGAAGCGAGGACCCTCTACCGGTATGACCCATCTGTTGGCTTTCGGCGAACCCACCGGCCAGGGCTGGACGCAGGTCGGCGAGCTGGCACTGGCGCTGCTGCTCTGCAGCGCCATCGGCCTCGAACGCGAGCTCGCCCAGAAGAGCGCCGGCCTCCGTACGCACACCCTGGTCGGCGTCGGCGCCGCCCTCATCATGCTGATCTCCAAGTACGGGTTCACCACCGTGCTCGGTCCGCACGTCTCCCTCGACCCGTCCCGGGTCGCCGCGCAGATCGTGTCGGGCATCGGCTTCATCGGCGGCGGGCTCATCTTCGTCCGCCGCGACGCGGTCCGCGGCCTCACCACGGCGGCCGTGATCTGGATGTCCGCCGCGGTCGGCATGGCCTGCGGCGCCGGCCTGTGGCTGCTCGCGCTCGTGGTGACCGCCGGCCACTTCCTCGTCCTGTACGGGTACCCCGCGATCGGTCGTCGGCTGCCGCGGTCGAAGTGGGCGCCGTCCACGCTGACCATGACGTACCGCGGGGGGCAGGGGGTGTTGCGGACGGCCCTCGCCGCGTGCACCGACCGGGGGTTCGCGGTCAGCGAGATCTCCACCGACCAGGTCGACCACGGCGACGACGGCCTGGTTCGCGTCGCCCTGACCCTCCAGGGTGTACGGATGCTCGCGGACCTCGCCGCCGCCCTCACCGAGATCGACGGGGTGGTCGCGGTCCGCGCGGGTGACGTGAACGTCGAGTCCGACTAGGTGGCGCCGGCCGGGTCACCAGCCGTCGGCGGGGGTGACCCGGTCCGGCTCGTCCGGCGGCGGCTCGATCTCGTGCCGCTCGTACTGGGTGGACAGCACGATGTGGGAGCGGAGCTCGCCGTGCCGTTCGCCCATGCGTTCGAGGAAGCCTTCGAGGTGGGCCATGGACGTGACGCGCACCTTGAGCAGGGCGCACGAGTCGCTGCCGAGCTTGTGTACCTCGGTGATCTCCGGGTAGTCGGCGGCCCGACCGGTCCGCAGCAGGCAGCGGCCGGACGCGCACCGCAGCATCAGGAACGCGCTGAGCGGCAGCCCGGCCCGCGCCGGGTCGACGCGCGCCTGGTAGCCGGTGATGACGCCGGTGTCGCGCAGCCGCCGCACCCGGTCGGCGACCGCCGGCGCCGACAGGTTCACCCGACCCGCGAGCTGCTTGTACGACAGGCGTCCGTCCTGTTGCAGCTCGTGCAGGATGCGCCAGTCGATCTCGTCGAGCGGTACGTCCGACCGGAAGGTCATCGGCCGATCATTCCTTCCGTACGACAGGTGATGGCGCCCGAACGCCTGCCACAGGCCATTCAGATCGGGCCCCGACTTTTCTAACCTGCCCGACATGGAACTGTCCAGGACACGGTCGCTGGTGGCGCTGTTCGCCGGGGCCGCGGCGGTGAACGCGGCGACGGTGACCGCGAGTACGGCGTCGGCGTTGCTCACCGCGGACACGCTCGGCGCCGGCTGGAGCGGACTGCCCGGCGCCGCGAGCGTCGCCGGTACCGCGGCCGGGGTGGCGGTGCTGTCGCGGCTGATGGCGCGGTGGGGCCGGCGTACCGGGCTGCTCGCGGGCGCCGCCACCGGTACGGTCGGCGCCGCGGTGGCCACGGTCGCGGCGGCGACCGCGACGGTGCCGCTGCTCGTGGTCGGCATGGTGCTGCTCGGATCCGGCAACGCCGCCGCCCAACTCGCCCGGTACGCCGGCGCGGACCTGTACCCGCCGGCCCGGCGCGGGTTCGCGCTCGGCGCCGTGGTCTGGGCCGGTACGGTCGGTGCGGCCGGCGGCCCGCTGCTGCTCGCCCCGGTGACCCGGCTCGCGGGCGCCACCGGCTGGCCGCCGCTGGCGGGCGCGTTCGGGTTCGCGTTGCTGTGCGTCGGCGCCGCCGCCGCGACCCTGACCCTCGTCGTACGCCGGCCGGCGCCGGAGCCGGAAACCGGTGTGCGGCAACCGATCCGGCCGCTGCTGGGGCACCCGACCGTACGCCTGGCGCTGGCCGCGATGGCGACCGCGCAGGTCGTGATGGTGGCGATCATGACGGCGGCCCCGGTCGACATGCACGAGCACGGCCAGCCGATGAGCATGGTCGGGCTGGTCCTGTCGACGCACACGCTCGGCATGTTCGCGCTGGCGCCGCTGTCCGGGAAGCTGGCCGACCTGATCGGCGGCCGCTCGGTGATCGCGCTCGGGCTCGGCGTCCTCGCGCTGTCCGCCGTCCTCGTCGTCACGACCGTACGCACCGGCGTGCCCGGCCTGCCCGTCGCCCTGTTCGCCCTCGGGTACGGCTGGAACCTGGCGTTCGTCGGCGGCAGCACCCTGCTGGTACGCGGGTTGCCGGCCGCGGCGGAGGCCCGCGTACAGGGTGTGGTGGAGACGATCTCGTGGTCCGCCGGGGCCGCCGCGACCCTCGCCTCCACCGCGGTGCTCAGCGTCACCGGGTACCCGCCGCTCGCGGCAGCGGCCGGTGCCCTCGTCCTGCTCCCCGCCGTACTGCTCGTCGTCCCGCCGCGCGGGCCGGGGCACCCCGACCGGCGGGACGCGGACGAGCAGGTGACCGACCCCGCACCGGACCCGGAGGTACCGGCGGTCGACCGGGCCGGCCACCGTGGCGGCCGGCCCGGACCGTCGACCTAGAGCGTGCCTGCACAGGTTGCTGGCCGGCTGCGCCGGGCCCGTTCGTCGTCTCGCCGCGTTGTCGGCACGAGCAGACAACGCACTCGCGCCTCCGGCTTGCGAGACGACGAATCGCTCGACCGAACCTGTGAGGACCTAGAGCGTCGGGTAGAGCGGGTACTTGCCGGCGAGCGCGGCGACCCGGTCGCGCAGCGCGGCGGCGCGGGCGTCGTCGAACCCGGGCAGCAGCGCCTGCGCGATCACGTCGGAGACCTCGGCGAACGCGTCGGCGTCGAAGCCGCGGGTGGCGAGCGCGGGCGTACCGATGCGCAGGCCGGAGGTGACCATCGGCGGGCGCGGGTCGAACGGTACGGCGTTGCGGTTGACGGTGATGCCGAGGTCGTGCAGCCGGTCCTCGGCCTGCCGCCCGTCCAGTTCCGAGTCGCGCAGGTCGACGAGTACGAGGTGCACGTCGGTGCCGCCGGTCAGCACGCGTACGCCGGCGGCGGCCAGCTCGGGCTGGCTGAGCCGGTCGGCGAGGACCGACGCGCCGGCCAACGTACGCCGCTGGCGGTCGGCGAAGTCGTCGGACGCCGCGACCTTGAACGACACCGCCTTCGCGGCGATGACGTGCTCCAGCGGCCCGCCCTGCTGTCCCGGGAACACCGCCGAGTTGATCTTCTTGGCCAGCTCCGGCGTGTTCGTCAGGATGACGCCGCCGCGCGGGCCGCCGAGGGTCTTGTGCGTGGTGGTGGTGACGATGTCGGCGTGCGGCACCGGGTTCGGGTGCAGGCCGGCGGCGACCAGCCCGGCGAAGTGCGCCATGTCGACCAGGAGCAGCGCGCCGACCTCGTCGGCGATCTCCCGGAACGCCGCGAAGTCCAGGTGCCGCGGGTACGCCGACCAGCCGGCGACGATCATCTTCGGCCGGTGCTCCACCGCGAGCCGGCGTACCTCCGCCATGTCGACGCGGTGGTCGGACTCGCTGACGTGGTAGGCGACCACGTTGTACAGCTTGCCGGAGAAGTTGATCTTCATGCCGTGGGTCAGGTGGCCGCCGTGCGCCAGGTCGAGGCCGAGGATCGTGTCACCCGGCGTCAGCGTGGCGAACATGGCGGCGGCGTTGGCCTGCGCCCCGGAGTGCGGCTGCACGTTCGCGAAACCGGCGCCGAACAGGCCCTTCACCCGTTCGATCGCCAACTTCTCGATCACGTCCACGTACTCGCAGCCGCCGTAGTAGCGACGGCCGGGATACCCCTCGGCGTACTTGTTGGTGAGCACGGAACCCTGCGCGGACAGTACCGAGACGGGCGCGAAGTTCTCCGAGGCGATCATCTCCAGCGTCGACTGCTGGCGGTGCAACTCGGCGCCGATGGCCTCCGCGACCTCCGGGTCGGTGTCGGCGAGGGAACGGTTGAGCAGATCGGTCATGCCCCCATCCTCCCCGCTCCGGCCCGCGCCGACCGGACGGGGTCCGGGCCGTCCACCGTGCGGCACCGCGACCGGGTCGGTACCGGCGGCCCCGCCCCGGGATCAGGGCAGCATCGTACGAACCGGGCACCGTCCGCGCGGTGCCCGGGAGTACGCGGGGGTCAGGCTTCGATCTCGGCGGGTTCGTGCTCGTGACCGGGGGGTTCGTTGCCGGTCAGGGACCGCCAGACGACCGCGGCGCCGCGCGCGGCGACCAGCTCGGCCGCGGCGATGGCGACCCCGGACACGGCGGCCCAGACCAGGGTCTCGCCCCAGCCCGCCTCGAAGTCGTTGTGGTGCTCCGGCGGGTCCTCGTGCCGCACCGCACGCCAGCCGGCCGCGACCGCCTTGCGCGCCGCGAACCCGAGCGGCAGCGCGAAGGCCAGCGCCGTCACCTTCCAGCCCAGCTTGCTCATGGCCGCCACGGTACGGCCCACCCCCTCGCCAGTTCCTGATGTGCATCGTGCCACGCCGGTACGGTTCGGGTGACGCCGCACGGGGCGTTCTCTTCGCACGACGCTCCGCGGGACCAGCAACCCCGCTAACCTGGACATGCACCTCTGAAGGGGGAGGTCGGGGCGGTTGGTGGACTGGCGTGCTGTTCCGGGCGATCCGTTGCGGGGGATCGCCCTGTTCGCCGGGCTGGATCAGCGGATCCGGCGCCGGCTGGCCGCCAGTGCCGAGACCCGGGCGTACCGGGAGGGGCAGATCATCTTCGCCGAGGGCGACCCGGGCGACGCGCTGCTGGTGGTGAAGCGGGGCGCGGTCGCGGTGTTCCGGTCCGGGCCGTCGGGCGACCGCGCGGTGCTGACGCTGGTCCGCGCCCCCGGCGTACTCGGGGAGCTGTCGTTGTTGGACGGTGCGCCCCGGTCGGCGTCGGTGGAGGCGGTCGGGGCGACGGAGGTGCTGGCGCTGCCGCGTACCGCGTTCCTCGACCTGGTGCACTCGGACCACCGGCTGCTGGAGGAGGTGTTCCGGGCGCTCGGCGAGATGGTGCGGCGGCTGACCGAGCAGAAGACCGACCACATCTTCCTGGACCTGCCCGGGCGGGTGGCGAAGACGCTGGTCCGGTTGCTGTCGCCGACCGAGGACGAGCTGGAGCCGATGCACCTGAGCCAGGGCCGGGTGGCGGAGCTGGTCGGTGGTTCCCGGCAGAGCGTGAACCAGGTGATCCGGACGTTCGCGCACCGCGGGTGGCTGCGTACCGAGGGGCGGGCGATCGTGCTGACCGACCTGGCCGCGCTGCGGCACCGCGCCGGTCTGCCGACCCAGCCGCCCGATTCCGGCGGGTGACCGTCCGCCAGCTCCGCGCGTCCGCCGCGCACCGTCCGGTGCCGGCTCGTACCGGGCTGTGCACCGCGGCCCCGTCCGTACCGTGACGGGTCGCTTTCCGCGGGGTTCCGGGGTGTTGCCCGGACCGTACCGTCACTAAACTCCATCGACCGTCGTCGATCTCTCTGGTCGGCGGGACGGATTCGATGGAGGAAACGTGGCGGACGAGGCGACAACCGACTACGCGCGGATCGGCGGCGGGGACGCCGTCCGGCAGGTCGTCGGCCGGTTCTACGAGATGGTCCTGGCCGACCCCGAACTGGCCGGCTACTTCACCGGCGTCGACCTGCCGAAACTCAAGCGGCACCAGGCACTCCTCATCTCCCAGGTACTCGGCGGGCCCGCCGAGTACGACGGGCGGGACCTGAAGGCGGCGCACCGTGGCATGGCCATCAGCAAGGACCACTTCGGGCGGGTCGTGGTGCACCTGGTCGCGGCGCTGCGCGAGGCGGGCGTACCGGAGGACGTGATCGGCCGCGTCGGCCAGGCGCTGGGCGGCACCGAGGCGGACATCGTCGAGGGCTGATGGACCCGCGGGCGCTCAAGGAGAGCTGGGCCGCGCTGGCCCGGCACGGCGACGAGGTGCCGCTGTTCTTCTACTCGCACCTGTTCCTGGCGTGCCCGGAGACGCGGGGCATGTTCCCGATGTCGATGGCGGGCCAGCGGGACAAGCTGGTCGGCGCGCTCGGCCGGATCGTCAGCAACGTGGACCAGCTCGACGAGGTGGTCCCGTTCGTCCAGCAGCTCGGCCGGGACCACCGGCGCTTTGCGGTGGTCGCCGAGCACTACCCGGCGGTCGGTGCCTCGCTGCTGGCCACGCTGGCGCACTTCCTCGGCCGGGCGTGGACCGACGACCTGGCCGCGCAGTGGGCCGAGGCGTACGGGCTGGTCGCGAAGGTGATGACGGACGCGGCGGAGGAGGCGGCGGCAACCAGGCCCGCCTGGTGGAACGGCGAGATCACCGCGGTGGACCGGCGCGGCATCGACGTCGCGGTGCTCCAGGTACGCACGGACGTGCCGTACCCGTTCGCGCCGGGACAGTCGGCGGCGGTCGAGTTCGCCCGGCGGCCGCGGCTGTGGCGCTGGCTCACCCCGGCGAACGCGCCGCGCTCGGACGGCAGCCTCGAACTGCACGTGAAGATCGTCGACGGCGGCCAGGTCAGTCCGGCGCTGGTGCAGTCGGCGGCGGTCGGCGACACGCTGCGGATCGGGGCCCCGGTCGGCGACCGGCTGGTACTCCCGGCCGACGAGCGGGACCTGTTGATGGTGGCCGGCGCGACCGGCCTGGCGCCGCTGCGCGCGGTGCTGGAGCAGATCGACCGGGACTGGCAGTCGAACCGCGCGCAGCGTCGGGTGCACCTGTTCCACGGCGCGCGTACCGGGTGGGACCTGTACGAGAACGACCTGCTCAGCGAGCTGGCCGCGGCGCGCGCGTGGTTCGAGTACACGCCGGTGGTGTCGGACGATCCGTTCTTCCGTGGGGAGCGCGGACTGGTCGGCGAGACCGCGGTACGCGCGGGCCGGTGGACGGACCGGGACTGCCTGGTCTGCGGTCCGCCGGCGATGGTGGAGCACACGGTGGCGCAGCTGGCCACCGCCGGCGTACCCGACGAGCGGGTGCGGTTCGACGAGTTCACGCCCGGCGCCGCCGCCGAACCGGTGCCGGTCGCTCCGGACGGTGGGGAGAGGTGGGGCCGATGACCGGTGAGAGCAGCGGGACGCCCGGACGGGCCCCGCTCAGCGCGGACAAGGTCCGTACGACCACGTTCTCCCGGCCGCCGTTCGGTCGCCGCGGGTACCACGAGGACGAGGTGCGGATGTTCCTGTCCCGGGTGGCGGACGACATCACCGCGGCGGACGCGGAGAAGGCGGCACTGCGGGCGGAGATCTCCCGGCTGGTGAACTACTACCGGGAGCACGGGCAGGATCCGAACGCGGAGTCGATGCGCGAGCGGATCAGCGTGGACGCGGTGAACCTGATGAGTCAGGCGCAGCAGGCCGCGGACAGCCAGGTCGCCCAGGCCGAGGAGTACTCGCGGAGGTTGGTGGGGCAGGCCCGCCAGCGGTACGAGGAGCTGTTGCGGCACGCGCAGGAGCAGGCGCGGCAGGCGGCGGACGAGGCGAGCCGGGCGTCGGCGGAGCTGGACACCGGCGCCAGCCCGCTGGAACGGCAGGCGCTCGAACAGAAGATCGCGTACCTGCGGACGTTCGCCGAGGTCACCGAGGTCCAGCTGCGGTCGGTACTGACCGCGCTGACCCGGGAGGTGGACAAGCTGGGCGACGTGTCCAAGCCCTGAGAGGTCCTGGCAGAGAGGCGTCGGATGGCTGGCGAGGCTCAGGGCGGGGCTGCCAAGGCGGAGGTGCGGTTGCATACCGGTGTTGTATGCGTCTGTGCCGACAACGTCGGCAGCGTCGTCCTGAGTCCGCCAGGCGCCGACAGTCCTTACTGTCAGGACCTCTGAGGTGGTGCGGCGGCGGGCGGGCCCGTCGCCGCACCAGCGGTCAGGACAGCAGCCCGTCGACCGTGCCGAAGTCGAGCGCGCCGTCCAGCGCCGTCCAGGTGCCCGTGGCGTACGCCTCGGTGGCGGCGCGGCGGGCCACCGTGTACGCGGCCTGCGCGACGGCCGAGCCGACGCTGACCCGGGCGACACCCAGCTTCGCCAGTTCGCCCACGGCGGGGGCGCCGGGCCCGGCCATCACGTTGACCGGCGCGGCGATCCGCTCGACGAGTACGGCGATCACGTCCGGCGCGGTGACCCCGGGCACGAAGACGCCGTCGGCGCCGGCCGCCAGGTACGCGGTGGCCCGCTCGACGGTCTCGGCGACCCCGCCCAGCCCCCGCAGGTACGTGTCGATGCGGGCGTTGAGGAAGACGGTGTCGTCGGCGGACCGGGCGGCGGTGAGCCGGGCGCACTGGTCGGCGGTGTCGCGCAGGCCGCCGGTCGCCGGGTCGACGTCCTCGATGTTCACGCCGGCGGCGCCGGCGGCGACCACCTCGCGCACGGTGGCGGCCACGTCGGCCGGCGCCGCGCCGTACCCGGTCTCGATGTCGGCGGTGACGGGGACGGAGACCGCACCGGCGACCCGGCGTACGAGGGCGAGGGCGGCCGCGCGGTCGAGGTGGTCGCCGTCGGCGGTGCCGAGGCTCCAGGAGACGCCGGCGCTGGTGGTGGCGACGGCGGGGGCGCCGGCCGCGGCGACGATCCGGGCGGACGCCGCGTCCCAGGCGTTGACCAGGACGAGCGGGGAGCCGGGGACGTGCAGGGAACGGAAGGCATCGGTCATGCGGCCAGTCTCGGTTCTGTCGGTGCGGCCACCTAACCTTTCGAACTGAGCTGAAAGGAACGGGTGATGGTCTCGATCGGGCTGTCCGGCGACGCCGTGTCCCGGCTGCGGTTCGCGCTGTCCTGCCTGTGGGAGGTCGTCGCGAGCGTCCGCGTACTGCGCGAGCCGGGCGCGCACGCGGTGCACCTGCCGTGGGTGGCGGCCGTACGGAACCGGCTCGATCCCGACCTCGCCGACGGCCTGCTGTGGCGCCTCGTGCCCGCCGGCCGGCGGTACCTGCCGGACTTCCTCACGCCGCCGCCGCAGGGCCTCACCCCCGACCTCGACGCCGAACTGGCCGCGCTGTGTGCCACGCCCCCGGCCACCGTCCGCGCCGAACTCGACCTGTACGGCGGCGCCGGGCTCACCGACCTGTACGACGATCCGGTCGGCGGGCTGCACCGCCTCGCCACCGAGATCCGCCGGTACTGGGCGGTCGCGCTGGCGCCGGACTGGCCGCGCATCCTCGTCCTGCTGGAGGCGGAGGTGTTCCGGCAGGCGCGGCGGCAGGCCACGACCGGCGCCGCGGACCTGCTGAACGACCTGCACGAGTGGGTGCACTGGTCGGACGACACGCTGTCGATCGCGCAGCGGCACTGCGCCGCGCCGGACGTACCGGGTGGGACGGGGCTGGTGCTCGTCCCGTCGGTGTTCGTCTGGCCCACGGTGCTCAGCGTCGCGGCGGGCACCGTGCCGCAGCTGGCGTACCCGGCGCGCGGGGTGGCGACGCTGTGGGAGCCGACGGGTGACGTGTCCGGCGCGCTCGGCCGGCTGCTCGGGCAGGGCCGCGCGGCGCTGCTCGGCGCGCTGTCCGCGCCGCTGTCCACGAGCGAGCTGGCCCGGCGTACCGGGATGTCGGTGGGCGGGGTGTCGCAGCAGCTCGACACGCTGTCCGCGACCGGGCTGGTCCGTCGTACGCGGCAGGGCAAGGCGGTGCTGAACAGCCGGACGGCGCTGGCCGACGCGTTGCTGTCCGCGGCGCGCTGAGCATCAACCGATCGGTGGACCGGCCGGATCAACCGGGGTTCGGTGCGCCGGCCGTACGCGCGGTCGATCCGTTGCGGCGGCCCGGAAAATAGCGTCGGTCCCGACGGTGGACGTCGGGAGGAGCCGGGCATGCCGGTCATCGAGGTACGCGGACTGCACAAGCGGTACGGCGAGAAGGTCGCCGTGGCGGACGTGTCGTTCGCGGTGGAACGGGGCGAGATCTTCGGCATCCTCGGCCCGAACGGGGCGGGGAAGACCACCACGGTCGAGTGCGTGGCGGGGCTGCGCGCGCCGGACGGCGGCGGGATCGACGTACTGGGGCTGGATCCGCGGCGAGAGCGGGACGAGCTGCGCCGGGTACTCGGCGTGCAGTTGCAGGAGAGCGCGCTGCCGGACAAGATCACCGTGACCGAGGCGCTGGAGCTGTACGCGTCGTTCCACCCGGATCCGGCGGACTGGCGGGCGCTGGTCGAGCGGCTCGGGCTGGGCGACCGGCTGCGGGCGCAGTACCGGCGGCTGTCGGGTGGGCAGAAGCAGCGGCTGTCGGTGGCGCTGGCGCTGATCGGGAAGCCGCGGATCGCGGTGCTCGACGAGCTGACGACGGGGCTGGATCCGCAGGCGCGGCACGACATCTGGGACCTGATCGAGGAGATCCGGGCGGGCGGCGTGACGGTGCTGCTGGTCACGCACTTCATGGCCGAGGCGGAACGGTTGTGCGACCGGGTCGCGGTGATCGACGCGGGCCGCGTCGCCGCGCTGGACACCCCGGCCGCGTTGACGTCCACTGTGGACAGTGAGCAGCGGATCACGTTCCGGCCGTCCCGTCCCGTCGACGACGCGGTACTCGCGGCCCTGCCCGACGTCACCGCCGTCACCCGTACGCGGGGCGGCGACGAGCTTCTGGTGACCGGTACCGGGAACGTGCTCGCGTCGGTGGTCGGCGCGCTCGCCTCCGCCGGCATCGTCGCCGAACACCTGCGTGTCGAGCAGGCCAGCCTGGACGACGCGTACCTGGCCCTGACCCACCGCGGCGAAGGAGAGCAGCGATGACCGCAGTCGACGGTACGACGACCGCGCGGGGACGGCGCGGACCACGGGCCGCACCGTTCGTCCGGCTGGTACGTACCGAGGCGCGGTTGTTCCTGCGGGAGCCGATGGCCGTGCTGTGGGCGCTGGTGTTTCCCCCGGTGCTCCTGGTGATCCTGGGCTGCGTGCCGTCGTTCCGGGAACGCAGCGCCGATCTGCACGGCCTGCGCGTGATCGACCTGTACGTGCCGATCATGGTGATCTTCGTGGTGGCCATGACGGCGGTGAACGTGCTCCCGGCGACGATCACCTCGTACCGGGAGAAAGGGATCCTGCGGCGGTTGTCCACGACGCCGCTGCCACCGTCCCGGCTGCTGCTCGCCCAGGTCGTCCTCAACGTCGTACTCGAAACCCTGGTACTGGTGCTCGTCGTGGCGGTCGGCCGGATCGGGTTCGGCGTCGCGCTGCCGAAGCAGCCCGTGGCGTACGCGATCGTGTTCGCGTGCGCGGTGCTCGCGTTGCTGGCGCTCGGCATGGTCATCGCCGCGGTGTCGCCCAACGCCAAGGTGGGCAACGCGCTCGGCATGATCCTGTTCTTCCCGCTGATGTTCTTCGCCGGGCTGTGGCTGCCGGTCGCCGCGATGCCCGCGGTCCTGCGCCGGATCGCCGAGTACACGCCGGTCGGTGCGGCCACGCAGGCGCTCGGGCAGGCCGCCGCCGGCGACTGGCCGAACCCGGTGCACCTGCTCGTGCTCGTCGGGTACGCGGTGGTGTTCAGCCTGGTCGCGATCCGCTTCTTCCGGTGGGAGTGAGAGAATCCCGCCGGGCGGCGCCACTCGGAACGGAACGGGGGATCGCGATGACGTGCCAGACCGCGTACCCGACGCCGCGGGCCGTCGACGGGCCGGACTGGGAACGCCGGGCGGTGCTGTTCTACCGGATCCTGCCGTACCCGCTGCTCGCCGCGTCGCTCGGGCTGGCCGCCCTCAGCGTCGGCCAGGGCTGGTCCGACTGGAACCGGTTCGCCCTGGTCGCCGCCGTGTCCCTCGTCGCCGGCGGCGTCGTGCTGTGGTTCTCCACCCTGCACCCCGACTGGGAACGGCACCGCGGCCGGATGACCGGGTACCTGGCGCTCCGGCTCGCCCTCACCGCCGTACTGGTGGTGCTGAACCCGTGGTTCGGCATCTTCGCCTGGATCGGGTACGTGGACGCGATGCGGCTGCCGGCGTACGGCGGGCGCGCCGCCTCGGTGGTCGTCGTCCTGGTCACCGCCGGGCTGATGGCCGGCACCGAGATCGGCGGCTTCTTCGCGCCCACCCCCGCCCGGATCGCCGCGTTCGTCGTGGCCTTCCTGCTGAACATGCTGCTGGCCGGCACGATGGGCGCCATCTTCGCCTTCGTACAGGCGCGGAACGAGCAGCGCCGGATCGCGCTCGACGAGCTGGCCGCGGCCAACGAGAAGCTGTCCGCCACCCTCCGGGAGAACGCCGGGCTGCACGCGCAACTGCTGTCCGCCGCCCGCGAGGCCGGCGTACTCGACGAGCGGGCGCGGCTGGCGCGCGAGATCCACGACACCATCGCGCAGGGACTCACCGGCATCATCACCCAGTTGCAGGCGGCCAAGGGAGTACCCGAGAAGGAGCGGTACCTGGAGACCTCGCTCGGGCTTGCGCGGCAGAGCCTCGGTGAGGCGCGCCGTTCGGTACAGGCGCTGCGGCCGGCGCCGCTGGAGGACGCGCACCTGCCCGAGGCGGTGACGCAGGTCGTCGCCGACTGGTCCGCGCTGCACGGGGTGCCCGCCACCGCCGACACCACCGGTACGCCCCGGCGGATGCACCCGGAGGTCGAGGTGACCCTGCTGCGCGCCTGTCAGGAGTCGCTCGCCAACGTGGCCCGGCACGCGCGGGCCGGCCGCGTCGGCGTCACACTGTCGTACATGGAGGACGTGATCACGCTGGACGTGCGGGACGACGGGGTCGGCTTCGACCCGGACGACCGGCCGGAGGCCGGCGCCGACGGCGGTTTCGGCCTGACCGGGATGCGCCAGCGCGTCACCCGGCTCGGCGGCTCGCTGAGCGTCGAGTCCGAACCGGGCGCCGGTACCGCGATCTCCGCCATCGTCCCGGCCGAACCCGCGGCGGGGTCGGCGTGAGCGCCCCGGCGGCGACGATCCGGGTGCTGCTCGTCGACGACCACCCGGTCGTACGGGACGGGTTGCGCGGGATGCTGTCCGGTGCGGCCGACATCGAGGTCGTCGGGGAGGCGTCGGACGGCGCCGAGGCGGTCGACCGGGCCGCGGTGGACCGGCCCGACGTCGTACTGATGGACCTGCGGATGCCGAACGTGGACGGCGTCACCGCGATCCGCCGGCTGCGCGAACGCGGCCTGCCCTGCCGCGTCCTCGTCCTCACCACGTACGACACCGACCAGGACGTGCTGCCCGCGATCGAGGCCGGCGCCACCGGGTACCTGTTGAAGGACGCGCCGCGCGAGGACCTGTTCCGCGCCGTACGGTCGGCGGCGCGCGGCGAGGCGGTGCTCGCCCCGTCGGTCGCCACCCGGCTGATGGGCCGGGTGCGTACCCCGGTGGCGGAGCCGTTGAGCCAGCGCGAGCTGGAGGTGCTGTCGCTCATCGCCGCCGGGAGTACGAACCGGGACGCGGCGTCCCGGCTGTTCATCTCCGAGGCGACGGTCAAGACGCACCTGCTGCACATCTACGCGAAGCTCGGCGTGAACGACCGGGCCGCCGCGGTGGCCGCCGCGTTCCACCGGGGGCTGCTCCGCCCCGACACCTGATCCCCTTGGTACGCAAGGGGATCAGGTGTCGGCGCGGTCAGGCGAGCGGGCCGACCGCGGCCTCGATCTCGGTGCGCAGACCGGGCTCGGTGACCAGGGTCCGGGTGTGTTCCAGGATCGGCGCGAGGAAGGCGTCCGGTCCCGGTTCGCCGGCGTACGCGGCGAAGTGGCGGACGGCGATGGCGCCTGCCGGGCTCGGCGTGAGCGGCGCGCGCAGCTGGAGTCCGCGGCAGGCGGCGAGCAGCTCGACGCTCAGCAGGTGCGACAGGTTGGTCAGCACCGTACGCAGCTTGCGCGCGGCGGACCAGCCCATCGACACGTGGTCCTCCTGCATGCCGGAGGTCGGGATCGAGTCCGTCGACGCCGGTACGGCCAGGCGCCGGTTCTCCGCGACGATGCCGGCCGCCGTGTACTGCGCGATCATCAGGCCGGAGTTGACGCCCGGGTCCGGCGACAGGAACGCGGGCAGCTCGCGCGAGCGCGTCACGTCGAGCAGCCGGTCGACCCGCCGCTCGGAGATCGAACCGACCTCGGCGGCGGCGATCGCCAGGTAGTCGCAGGCGAAGCCGAGCGGCGCGCCGTGGAAGTTGCCGGTGGACTCGACGCGCCCGTCCGGGAGTACGACGGGGTTGTCGACGACGGACACCAGTTCGCGGTCGGCGACCTGTGCGGCGAAGTCGAGCGTGTCCCGCGCGGCACCGGCCACCTGGGGCGCGCACCGCATCGAGTACGCGTCCTGGACGGCGTGGGTCAGGTCGTCGCGGTGCGAGTCCATCACGCCGGACCGTTCGAGCAGGCGGTGGATGTTCGCGGCGGACGCGGCCTGGCCGGGGTGCGGCCGGATCGCGTGCAGTTCGGGCAGGAACGGGCGGTCCGAGCCGAGCATCGCCTCGACCGCCAGCGCGGCCGTCACGTCGGCCATCGTGAACAGGTGCCGGGCGTCGGCGATCGCCAGCAGCAGCATGCCGAGCATGCCGTCGGTACCGTTGATCAGCGCCAGACCCTCCTTGCTGGCCAACGTGATCGGGCTCAACCCGGCCCGCCGCAACGCATCCGCGGCCGGGACGCGGCTGCCGTCGTCCGCGCGTACCCAGCCCTCGCCGAGGAGTACGAGGGCGCAGTGCGCGAGCGGGGCCAGGTCCCCGGATGCGCCCAGCGACCCGTGCTCCGGTACCCACGGCGTGACGTCCGCGTTCAGCAGGTCCACCAGCGCCTGCGCGACGAGCGGTCGTACGCCGGAGCGGCCCATCGCCAGCGAACGGACCCGCAGCAGCATCATGGCGCGGACGACCTCGGCCGGCATCGGCTCGCCCATCCCGGACGAGTGCGAGCGGATCAGCGCGTGCTGCAACTCGGTCCGGCGCTCCGGCGCGATGAACGTGTTGGCCAGCGCGCCGAACCCGGTGGACACGCCGTACACGGCGCGGGCGTCCCGCTCGATACCGTCCACAATGGACCGACTGGTACCCATCGCGGACAGCGCGGCCTCGGACAGCTCGACGCGCGCACCGTGCCGGGCCACCGCGACCACGTGTTCCGGCCGTACCCCGTCGGGGCCGACGGTCACCGTCTTCATCGTTCTACATCTCCTGCCGGTAAGCGATTTCGCCGCCCGACACCACGGTGTGCACGAGCGGGACACCCGGCCGGTACGCCAGGTGGAGGTACGTGGGTGCGTCCAGTACGACCAGGTCGGCGCGGGCGCCGGTGGTCAGCGTGCCGACGTCGTCGCGACGCAGTGCCGCGGCACCGCCGGCCGTCGCCGACCACAGCGCCTCGGCGGGCGTCAGCCGCATCTCGCGTACGGCGAGGGCCAGGCAGAACGCCATCGACGAGGTGAACGACGAGCCCGGGTTGCAGTCGGTCGCGATCGCGACGGTGGCGCCGGCGTCGAGCAGCCGCCGCGCCGGCGGGTACGGGGAGCGGGTGGAGAACTCGACGCCGGGCAGCAGCGTCGCCACGGTGTCCGATGTGGACAGTCCGTCGACGTCCGCGTCGGACAGGTACGTGCAGTGGTCGACGCTGGCGGCACCGAGTTCCAGGGCCAGCGCCACACCGGGGCCGGGGCCGAGCTGGTTGCCGTGCAGCCGCGGCAGCAGTCCGCGCCGCGCGCCGGCGGTGAGGACCGCGCGGCACTGGTCGGCGTCGAACGCGCCGCGCTCGCAGAACGCGTCGACCCACCGCGCGTGCGGCGCGCAGGCGTCCAGCATCGGCCCGCACACCAGCTCGACGTACTCGTCCGCGCGCCCCTCGTACTCCGCGGGCACCACGTGCGCGCCGAGGAACGTGGTCTCCGGCGTCACCGTACGGGCGGCCCGGAGCTGGCGCGCCTCCTGCTCGACGTCCAGCCCGTACCCGGACTTGCACTCGAACGTCGTGGTGCCCTGCCGGACCAGTTCCCGTTGCAGGTAAGCGAGATTCGCGGCCAGCTCGGTGTCCGGCGCCGCCCGCGTCGTCGCGACGGTACGCCGGATGCCGCCGCCGGTGTAGGGTTCTCCGGCCATCCGGGCGGCGAACTCGCCGGACCGGTCGCCCGCGAACACCAGATGCGTGTGGCTGTCGACGAATCCGGGGATCACGGCCCGTCCGCCAGCGTCGACGTGCGTGTCGCAGGCGGGCGCCGAGCCGGCCGGACCGATCCACGCGACCCTGCCGTCGACGGCCACCAGCGCGACGTCGCGCCGGATCCCCAGCGGTTCGGCGCCGCCGGGCTCGTTGGTGACCAGCTCGCCGATGCGGTCCACGAGCGTCGCGGTCATCGGTGGTCCTCCCGGATCCGTCCACAGTGGAATGTCATGACGCGGCCTCCGCCCAGACGGCCCGGACCGCCCGGTCCAGCCGCCCCGGTACGTCCTCGACCAGCTGGTGCACGCCGTCCCGGACCACCTCGCGGCCGGCGACCACGACGTGCCGTACGTCGGCGGCGGTGGCCGCGAAGACCACCGCACCGAGCGCGTCGGCGTCCGTGCCGAGGTCCGCGCCCGCCAACCGGACCGTGTCGGTACGCACCGTCGTCAGGTCGGCGTCCGCCCCCGGTACGAGGACCGGCGTGCGGCCCAGTGCGCCACGCCCCGCCGGACCGGCCGCGTACAGCAGGTCCGCGGCGGCGAAGTGGCCGCGGCGTTCGCTGCGCAGCCGCTCGTTCAGCTCCACCGCGCGCGCCTCCTCGAACGGGTCGACCACCGCGTGGCTGTCGCTGCCGAGGCTGAGCGAACCCGGCCGCGCGGCGTGCAGGTCCGGCGCGGGGCCGATGCCGTCGCCCAGGTCCCGTTCCGTGGTGGGGCACAGGCAGACGCCGGCGCCGAGGTCCGCGATCAGGTCGCGGTCGGCGGGCGACAGGTGCGTCGCGTGCACCAGCAGGCTGCGCGGGCCGAGCGCGCCGGCCTCGCCGAGCAGCTGCGTCGGGCTCAGCCCGTACGCCGCCTGGCAGGCCGCGTTCTCCGCGCGCTGCTCGGACAGGTGCACGTGCAGGTCGGTCGCGAACGGGGCGCCGGCCACCACCCGCATCGCGTCCGGCGGCATCGCCCGTACCGAGTGGATCGCCTTGGCCACGGTGACATCCGGGTGCGGCGGCCGGAACGCGGCGGCGCGCTCCGCCCACGCCTCCGCCGTACCGTCGCCGAAGCGGAGTTGCGCACCCTGCAAGGGAAGCAGCGCGCCGCGCTCGTCCAGCCCGCCGTTCAGGTAGCAGGTGTCGGCGAGGACCAGCCGGATCCCGGCGTCGGCGGCGGCCTGCGCGAGCGCGGCACCCATCACGTTCGGCTCGTCGTACGGCTTGCCGCCGGGCGCGTGGTGCAGGTAGTGGAACTCGCCGACCACGGTGATCCCGGCCAGCGCCATCTCCGCGTACGCCGCCCGCGCCAGCGCCAGGTACGTGTCCGGCGTGAGTACGGCGGCGATCCGGTACATCTGCTCGCGCCAGGTCCAGAACGAGCCCCGGTCCGCGTGCGTACGCCCGCGGAGCGCCCGGTGGAACGCGTGCGAGTGCGCGTTCGCCAGGCCGGGCAGGGTGATCCCGGCCAGCCGTACCGCGTCGGGTGGTGCGGGCCGGTCCCGTTCGATCGCCGCGATCGTCCCGTCCCGCACGGTGACGAGCGCGTCCCGCAGCAGCGAGCCGGGACCGGGCTCACCGGTCCACAGCATGGGGCACCAGTACCGGGCGGTCACGACAGCTCCCGGAGGGCGTCGGCGAGGGCGGTCACGCCGGCGACGCAGTCGTCGTCGGCGGTGGTCTCGGCGGGGGAGTGGGACACGCCGGTCGGGTTGCGGACGAACAGCATCGCGGTCGGGATCCCTGCCGTGGCAAGGATCCCGGCGTCGTGCCCGGCACCGGTCGGCAGCGCCGGCACCGGCTTCCCCGTACCGATGCCGCGGGCGAGGCGTCCGGCGAGCGCCCGGTCGAACTCGACCACGCCGCTCACCGACTCGGCGGTGACCGTCAGCCCGGTACCGTCCCGGTCGACCCGGTCCCGCGCCTGCCGTTCCAGGTCCGCCAGCATGGCGTCCAATGTGGACTGTTCGGCCGCGCGGGCGTCCAGCCACGCGGTCACCCGCGACGGGATCGCGTTGGTACCGTTGGGTTCCACCTGGATCCGGCCGAACGTGGCGCGCGCCTCGTGCAGCCGCGCCTGCTTGTTCGCGGCCAGCGCGGTCATCGCGTAGCTGAGCATCGGGTCGTGCCGGTCGGCCATCAACGTGGTGCCGGCGTGGTTCGCCTCGCCGGTGAAGTCGAAGCGCCAGCGCCCGTGCGGCCAGATCGCCGTACCGACGCCGACCGCGGCGTCCAGCTCGGCGAGCCCGCGGCCCTGCTCGATGTGCAGCTCGACGTAGTGGCCGATCCGGCTCAACCGCACCGGATCCGCGCCCAGCCCGGACGGGTCCGCGCCCGCCGCGGCCATCGCGTCGACCAGCGTCGTACCGGTGGGGTCGGTCAGCTCGGCGCCGCGTTCGGCGTCCAGCGCGCCGGTGAGCAGCCGCGAGCCGAGGCAGGCCACGCCGAACCGGGAGCCCTCCTCCTCGCAGAACGCCACCACGCCGATCGGCCGGGACGGCTGGAATCCCTGCTCCCGCAACAGATCCACCGCGAGGAACGCGGACACCACGCCGAGCGGCCCGTCGTACGCGCCACCGTTCGGTACCGAGTCGAGGTGGCTGCCGGTGACCAGCGCGTTCCCGGCGGCCGGGTCACCCCACCACGCCCACAGGTTACCGTTGCCGTCCGGGTCGACGGTCATGCCGCGGGCCGTGGCCTGCGCGGTGAACCACTCGCGGCACGCCTGGTCCGCGTCGGAGAAACCGTGCCGCGCGTACCCGCCGCCGCTCGCGCGGCCGATCGGCAGCAACTCCTCCCACAGCGTACGGAAGCGGTCCCGACCGTCCACAGTGCTCACTCGCCCTCGCGCATCGGTACCCGCACGCCGGTGTGCTCGGCCACGTGCTCGGCCAGCTCGTACCCGGCGTCCACGTGCCGGATGACGCCCATGCCGGGGTCGTTGGTGAGGACGCGGTCCAGCTTCGCCGCGGCCAGCTCCGTACCGTCGGCGACGGTGACCTGGCCGGCGTGGATGGACCGGCCCATGCCGACCCCGCCGCCGTGGTGGATGCTCACCCAGGTCGCCCCGGACGCGGTGTTGACGAGCGCGTTCAGCAGCGGCCAGTCGGCGATGGCGTCCGACCCGTCGGCCATCGACTCGGTCTCCCGGTACGGCGAGGCCACCGAGCCGGAGTCCAGGTGGTCGCGGCCGATGACGAGCGGCGCGCTGATCCGGCCGTCCGCCACCATCTCGTTGAACCGGGCGCCCGCGCGGGCGCGCTCGCCGTACCCGAGCCAGCAGATGCGGGCCGGAAGTCCTTGGAACGCAACGCGTTCGCGGGCCATCCGGATCCACCGGCCGAGGGATTCGTTCTCCGGGAACAGATCCAGGATCGCGTCGTCGGTGGCGTGGATGTCCGCCGGGTCGCCGGACAGCGCCGCCCACCGGAACGGCCCCTTGCCCTGGCAGAACAGCGGCCGGATGTACGCCGGCACGAAGCCCGGGAACGCGAACGCCCGCTCGTACCCGCCGAGCTTCGCCTCGCCGCGGATCGAGTTGCCGTAGTCGAAGACCTCGGCGCCGGCGTCGAGGAAGCCGACCATCGCCTCGACGTGCTTGGCCATCGACGCGCGCGCCCGGTCGGTGAACTCCTCCGGCTTCTGCGCCGCGTAGTCCGGCGCGTCGTCCGGGTCGATCCCCTCCGGCAGGTACGACAGCGGGTCGTGCGCGGAGGTCTGGTCGGTCACGATGTCCACCGGTACGCCCCGGCGCAGGATCTCCGGTACCAGCGTCGCGGCGTTCCCGACGACCCCGACGGACAGCGCCTTCCGGTCCTGCTTCGCCTGTACCGCAAGGTCGATGGCTTCGTCCAGAGTGGACGCGATGGTGTCCAGGTAGCGGGTGTCGACGCGGCGCTGCAAGCGCTTACGGTCCACGTCGACGATCAGGCAGGCGCCGTCGTTCATGGTGACCGCGAGCGGCTGCGCGCCGCCCATCCCGCCGCACCCGGCGGTCAGCGTGAGCGTGCCGGCGAGCGTGCCGCCGAACCGCTTCTCCGCCACCGCGGCGAACGTCTCGTACGTGCCCTGGAGGATGCCCTGCGTGCCGATGTAGATCCACGACCCGGCGGTCATCTGGCCGTACATGGTCAGGCCCAGGTGCTCCAGCCGGCGGAACTCCGGCCACGTCGCCCAGTCACCGACCAGGTTCGAGTTCGCGATGAGGACCCGCGGCGCCCACTCGTGCGTCCGCAGCACGCCGACCGGCTTGCCCGACTGCACCAGCAGCGTCTCCTCCGGCCCCAGCGTGCGCAGCGTCCGCACGATCGCCTGGTACGCCGGCCACGAGCGCGCCGCGCGCCCGGTCCCGCCGTACACGACGAGGTCCTCGGGTCGCTCGGCCACGTCCGGATCGAGGTTGTTCATCAGCATGCGCAGCGGCGCCTCGGTCTGCCAGCTGCGCGCGGACAGCGTCGTACCGCGGGGTGCGCGGATCGGTTGCGACGGTGCGGTCACCTCGGCGCCTGCCTTTCGGATCGTCTCGTGCCCAGTCTTGCGGGTGTCGGTGCGCGTCATCCGGCGAACAGGCCACGCCGGTTCGCGGAGCGTTCGAAGGATTCGAGCCGGGCCTGGGTCTCGGTCGGCCGGGCGTCGCAGATCGCCTGCAACAGCACCATCGCCAGTACCATCGGCGCGCTGTGCAGGTCGAACACCAGCTGCGCGCCGACCGGGGCCGGGAGTACGAGGTCGGACTCCTCGGCGGCCGGGCTCATCGGACCGTCCGTGATCGTCACGACCCGCAGCCCGCCCGCGCGCGCCGCCCGCAGCGCCGCCAACGCCTCCACCGGGTACCGCGGCAGTACGAACGTCAGCAGCGCGGTCGCGCCCGCCGCCTGCGCCTGCTCCAGCCGGTCGGCCAGGACGCTGCCGCCCGCCGTACAGACCCGGACATCCGGCAGCACCTTGGCCGCGAAGTACCCGAAGTACTCGGCGATCGGGCCGCCGGCGCGCAGGCCCACGACGGGCAGCGGGCGGCTGTCCGCGAGTACCCGGGCGGCGGCGAGCACCGGCTCCGGATCGGCCAGGAAGCCGGACAGGCTGGTCAGGTTGTCGTGCTCGGCGGCGACGGCGCGCTGCCACTCGTTGCGCCGCGCCTCGTCCGGCGTCTCCGCCCGCCCGTCGGTACGGATCAGCTCGCGGATGCGGTCCCGCAGCGCCGGATACCCGTCGTACCCGACGGCGGTGGCGAAGCGGGTCACCGACGGCTGGCTCACCCCGGCCAACTCGGCGATCTCGCCGCTGGACAAGTAGCCGGCGCGCGGCGCGTGCTCGACGAGCGACTGCGCGATGCGCCGCTGGGTCGGGGTCAGCCGCTGCCCGGCGAACAGCCCGAGCAGCCGCGACGACGGGCTCTCCTCCACGGCCGCAGCCTATGCATGGATGCTTTCACGAGTCAAGACGGTGAAAGCATCCATGCAGGACGGCCGCCATCCGCCCGACGACCGGCGCGGACCAGTAGATTCGCCCTCGACGTCGGACGCAGGAGGACACCGTGCGGGTGGGCATCGTCGGTACCGAGAACTCGCATGTCGACCACGCGGTCGAGTACCTGAACACGGCGCGGCGGCAGGGCGACGGGGCGCGGGTCGTCGCGCTGTCCGGCGGCGCCACCGACCGCAACCGGCAGCTCGCCGACGCCGGCGGCATCGACATCGTCGTCGACGACCCCGCCGACCTGCTCGGCCACGTCGACGCCGTCCTCGTCAGCGACCGCGACGGCCGGCTGCACCGCGCGCACGCCGTCCCGTTCCTGTCCGCCGGCCTCCCGGTACTCGTGGACAAGCCGCTCGCCACCACCGTCGCCGACGCCGAGGCGATGCTCGCCGTCGCGCGCGCCCACGGCGCCCTGCTCACCTCGTACTCCACGCTCCGGTACGGGCCGGACGCCCAGTCCCTGCGCGACGCCGCCGGCGGGATCGGCGCGCTGCAGAGCGTCGTGGCCACCGGGCCCGCCGACGAGACCAGCGAGTACGGCGGGATCCACTACTACGGCATCCATCCCGTCGACATCGCGCTCAGCCTGGTACCCGGCCCCGTCGGGCCGGTACGGGTCGACCGGGCCGGCGACACGGTCGTCGCGCACGCCCGCGTCGGCGCCACCCACGTCACCATCAACCTGGTACGCCCCGGCGACCGGCCGGTGCCGTTCCACGCCCTCGCCGTCGGGCGTACCGGGATCGCGGAGCGGACGCTCGGGGTCGGCCCGCACTACGTGTGGCCCGGCCTCGACGAGTTCTTCCGGATGATCGCGACCGGACGGCCGCCGATCGCGCCGGACGACCTGCTCCGGCCGGTGCGGTTCCTCGCCGCGCTCGACGAGGCCCTCGGCGCGTCCTGACGGCGGGTCAGGCGCGCGGTCGGGCCGCAGCGCGACGCCGTCCAGCCGGCGGGTCAGGCGGTCGGCCGGGCGGCGCGGGACGCCTCCAGCCGGCGGGTCACGCCCTCGGCCGCCGACCGGGCCGCCAGGACCGTACGGTCCAGGTTCGCGCAGAGCACCACCGTCGCCCCCACCGCCAGCGGCGCGAGCAGCCAGTACGCCGGGTGCTCGTACTCCTCGACCTCGACCAGTACGCGGTCGCCGGGGTGCAGGCCGACCATCGCGGCGATCTCCCGACCCAGCGAACCCCACTGCCGGTAGCTGGTGCCGTCGACGCTCGCCGCACCGTCCGCCGGCAGCGGCGCCGGATCGACGGCCGGCGCGTACCGGGCGAGCTCGGTGGCGTAGTCGCGGTAGCCGGGCGGCGGCGCACGGTGCCCGGCCGGTACGCGGGGATCGGTGTCGGCGTCCAGTACGAACCGGTGCGGCGCCTCCGGTACGTCGTCCAGCCAGTCGTCGATCCGCCGCCGGTCCGCGAACGTCACGTCGATCGGGTCGTCGGCGCCCGCCCCGAGCACCGGCAGCCCCGCCGTCGCCGCCAGCCGTACCGAGACCAGCAGGCCGGCCGACCAGGCGCCCAGGAGTACCGCGGCGGTCTGCCAGTGCGGCGGCAACATGACCGCCGCACGGTCGCCCGGCCCCAGCCCGCAGCCGTCCCGCAGCAGCCGCGCCGTCCGCGCCGCCCGGTCGGCGACCTCCGCCGCGGACAGCTCCACCCGCAGCCCGCACGCGTCGTCGTAGTACGTGACGAGCGGCCGGTCCGCGGGACGTCCGGGTACGGGGAGTTCGGACATGGGAGCGCCTCCCGGGGCGGAACGGCAGTCGGTGCCGAGACTATCGAAGACGAGGAATGAAACCGGCCGCCACCGGGTATTCCCGGGTGCGATGGACATGGAGCGGGAGCTGCGCATCGAACCGTACGGCGGGGCCGTACGGGCGGCCCGTGGCTTCGTGGCCGACGCGCTGCACGACTGGCGGCTCGGCACCCGGGCCCGGGACATCACCCTCGCCTGCCACGAACTCGTCGCCAACGCCGTCCTGCACGCCGCCACCCCCGTCCTCGTCCGGCTGCGCCGCGATCCGGACGGCGTCCTCGTGGAGGTCGCCGACTCGGACCCGCACCCCCCGTGCCCGCGCCTCGCCGACGACCCCCTGAGTACGTCCGGGCGGGGGCTGCTGATCGTCGAACGGCTGTCGCGGCGGTGGGGGGTGCGGGCGCTCCCGGTGGGCAAGGTCGTCTGGGCCGAACTGCCCGGCGACGACCCGGTCAGCGCATCACCATTCCGCCTGCGACATCCAGGGTGACCCCGGTCAGGAACGCCGACGCGTCGGACGCCAGGTAGAGCGCCGCGTTCGCGACGTCCGCCGGAGTACCGATGCGGCCCACCGGGTGCGCGCGCTCGGCCTGCGCCAGGATCTCCGGCGACATCGCGCCGAGCACCCGGTCGGTACCGATCGACGCCGGTGCGACCGCGTTGACCCGTACCCCGGAGGCGGCGACGTCCCGCGCCACCTGCCGGGTCATCGTGAGTACGCCGGCCTTGGCCGCCGCGTACGCGATGGGGCCGCGGGACACGTACCGCGCCGCCGCCGACGCCATCGTGACCACCGAACCGCTGCCGCGGTCCAGCATCGGCGGCAGGAACACCTTGAGGCAGAAGAACGTCGACAGCAGGTTGCCGTCCACCGCGGACCGGAAGTCCGCCTCCGTCATGTCCACCAGCGGCGCTGGCGGTGCCGTACTCCCGCCGGCGAACGCCAGCAGCACGTCAGCCGGGCCGTACTCCCGCTCCACGCCGGCGCGCAGGGCCCGCACCGACTCCAGCGAGGTCACGTCCGCCGCGACACCGACCGCCGTACCGCCGTCGGCGCGGATGTCGGCGACGACCGCGTCGATCGCCGCACCGTCCCGCCCCGACACCACCACGCGCGCGCCGTTCGCCGCGAACGCCCGGCAGGTCTCCGCGCCGATCCCGCGTGACCCGCCCGTCACCACCGCCACCCTGCCCGCCAGATCCGGACACCTCACGGCTTCCCCTTACGCAGCACCGACATCCGCTCCAGGTACTCGTCCTCGCCGATCTCGCCGCGGGCGAACCGGTCCGCCAGCGTCTGCTCCGCCGGCGCCGTACGCAGCGCCGCCGGCCAGCCGCGCCGCCGGCGCAGTACGCCGAACACCAGGACCGCCACGCCCAGCCACATCAGCGGGAAGATCGGCCAGAAGAACACCGGGCCATGCCACCACATCACCGGTCACCACCCTCGTCTCGTCGTTCCGGTACCGCCAAGACTGGCCCCGCCCGCCGCGCCGCGACATCTGCCGGCGGGCGACACCTCCGCTACCACCGCCGGCGTACCGGTGGCCCCGGACGCGACTACGGGGAAACCCCGGTCAGCCCAGCCAACCCGGCCGCACCAGCCCCGACTCGTACGCGATGACGACGAGCTGCGCCCGGTCCCGCGCGGCCAGCTTCACCATCGCGCGCGACACGTGCGTCTTCGCGGTCGCCGGGCTGACCACCAGCGTGTCGGCGATCTCCTCGTTCGACAGGCCCTGCCCGACGAGCGCCATCACCTCCCGTTCCCGGTCCGTCAACGACGACAGCCGCGGGTACGCCTTCGGCTGACGTGCGCGTACGGCGAACTCGGCGATCAGCCGCCGCGTCACGCTCGGGGACAGCAACGCGTCGCCCCGGGCGACCGCCCGTACCGCCTGCACCAGCTCCGCCGGCTCGGTGTCCTTCACCAGGAAACCGCTTGCGCCGCAACGGATCGCCTCGAACACGTACTCGTCCAGCTCGAACGTGGTGAGGATGACGACCCGCACCCCGGACAGGCGCTCGTCCGCGGCGATCCGCCGGGTCGCCTCCAGCCCGTCCGTGCCCGGCATCCGGATGTCCATCAGCACCAGATCCGGTACCAGCCGGCGGACCAGCGTCACCGCCTCGTCCCCGTCGCCCGCCTCGCCGACCACCTCCACGTCGGCCTCGGCGTCCAGCAACGCCCGGAAGCCCGCGCGTACCAGGCCCTGGTCGTCGGCCAACAGCACCCGGATCACGTGTCCCCCTCCCGCGGCACCGGCCCGTCCGCCGTCACCCCGCCGGTACCCCCGCCAGCGGCAGCCGCGCCGTCACCCGGAACCCGCCGCCCGGCGCCGGACCGGCCGTCAGGCTACCGCCGAGCGCCGTCGCCCGCTGCCGCATGCCCGGGATCCCGTTGCCGCCGCCGTCCGGGTCGTCCGTCGGCATCGGCGCCCCCGTACCGTCGTCGGTCACCGTCACCGTCAACGTGTCCTCCCCGTACGCCAGCTTCACGACCGCCTCCGCCGCGTTCGCGTGCCGGTACACGTTCGTCAACGCCTCCTGCACGATCCGGTACGCGGCCAGGTCCACCTCCACCGGCAGATCCCGCCGCCGCCCCGACACCGCCGTACGCACCGGCAGACCCGACGCGTCCAGCCGCGCCGTCAACTCGCCCAGCCGGTCCAACCCCGGCGTGGGGGAACGCGGCGCGATCCCGTCACCCCGCAGTACCGCGAGGGCCGAACGCATCTCGCCCAGCGCCTCCTTGCTGGCGTGCTTGATCGTCGTCAACGCCGTACGCGCCTGCTCCGGCCGCTGGTCCATCAGGTGCAGCGCCACCCCCGCCTGCACGTTGATCAACGAGATGTTGTGCGCCAGCACGTCGTGCAGCTCCTGCGCGATCCGCAGCCGCTCCTCGTTCGCCTGCCGCCGCTCCTGCTCCGCCCGACTCCGCCGCCTCGCCAGGTACTCCCGGCGCCGGTACCGGATCAGCTCGGCCAGCGCCACGATCACCGTCACCGCCGCCAGATGCCCGACGATCGACGCCCAACTCGGCGCCCGGTCGCCCGCCACCACCACGCTGAGCAGGAAGTACATCCCCAGGCCGGCGACCACCGCCACCCACGCCAGCACCCGGTGCCCCGCCCCGACCGCCGCCAGCGCCGCCACCACCAACGACAGGAACGCCGGCCCGTACGGGAAGCCCAGCCCGTAGTACACGACCAGGCCCGCCACCGTCACCACCAGCGTCGCCGCCGGCCACCGCAACCGGCCCAGCAACGCCACCGGCCCGACCAGCAGCAACAGCACACCCCACAACCCCAGGTGCTGCCCGCCCCGGTACGCCGCCGCGTACGACCCCGCGATCTGGAGCGCCGCCACCACCCCGCTGACCAGCGGCAGCGACCACGGCCGCTGCCACCACACGCCCCGATCGTCACCGCCGCCCCACGTCACGCGCCCACCGTAGGCCGGCCCACCACCCCCCGTCATCAGCCCACACCGACACCCGCCTGCTCCTCTGGCAGTACCCCCGGCTGCGCCCTCCGCGGTACCCCGGCCCCCCGCCGCCCGTCCACCCCCACCTGCTACGCTTCTCGACGTCCCTGGCCCCCGTAGCTCAGGGGATAGAGCATCGGCCTCCGGAGCCGTGTGCGCAGGTTCGAATCCTGCCGGGGGCACCCAGCAAGGCCAGGCAAAACCCCGGTTGACCAGCAGAAACGCTGAGTCCCGGGGTTTCTTCATGTGCAGCCGGATGCCGCCGGAAGCGGCCGTCTGCCAGGGCTCGTGCAAGATACGTGCAATGGATCTTGGGGCGTTTTCCCAGGTCATCCCGGCTGCGGCGGAGGGGCTGTGCAAGGCGCTGCGGTCCGAGGAGGCTCCCGGCGTCACGCGACATCGCTCAGGGCGTCCTCGATGCGCTTGTTGATCACGTCACGCTGCCCGTCGATGCACTTCGCGTACACCTTCAACAGCACATCGACGGTATGTCCGGCTCGTTCCGCGACCTCCGTCGCCGGTACCCCGGCGTTGAGCCAGAGCGACACCGCCGCATGGCGCAGGTCGTACGGCCTGGCGGCGACCGGCGACTCCACCTGGTCCGGACGGAGCGCGATCGGCCGGGCGGTCTGCCACACCCGGAAGTAGTTCGAGCCGCTGACCACGTTGCCCCGCTCGCTCCGGAACAGCCGGCCGTCGTCCGCCAGGCCGAAGTCGGCGATGTGTTCCCGGAGGATCCGCACCAGCTCCGGCGGGATCGGCACCTCCCGGGTGTCACCGTCCCCACGGTGCTTGAATCCGCGATCGTCGGGTGTCGGCAAGGTATCCGTTGTTGTGAGCCGCATTCGAGCGTTTCACGGAGTGCTGCCGAGCGCTGTGTTGGGTCCATGTCGTCGATGGCGTCGCACCAGTCGGCCGCGGTGTCGTCATCGAAGGGACCGTCGCCCCACGTGCCCGTCGAGCCTCCTGCTGGTCGGACGTGTCAGCTGGATCATCGGCACTCAGAACAGCGTGTCCATGTTGGATGGCGTTTCGATGTGCCTGGACGGGCGGCGCGTGATGGGAGTGCCGGGTGGGCCGGTCAGGACGGCGTCAAGATCCGCGGCGGATGCTTCGGACAGGCGGTAGATGCCCTGGACGCTGATCGGATGGACGAGGCGCCCGTCTTCGCTGACATGCTTGACCGGTCTTGGTCCCCGCCGTGGGCGGTACGTCAGCCGTTTGAGCACCTCAGCGGGTACGGCCCGATCAAGCACGATGCCCGTCCCCTCCTCGCCGAGAACCACCTCGTCGGTGCAGGTCGGCGCAAGGAAGCGCCAGGCCCGAAACTGCGCGAAGTACTCCAACAGTGGGCCGTCATCGTCGGTGCCAACGACGCGGATCTGCCGGACCCGCATCCGTCCGAACACGTAGAGAGCCTGATCGCAGACGCCGATCGGGTAGAGCACGTCACCGGTCCGCACCGCGGCACGCCGGAAGCTTGGTTCGGAGCTGTGGGGGCCGCCGAAGAGCACAGCCAACGGGCTTGGCCCCACCGCCACCGCTTGACGCCATCGCTCTTGTGGCCAGTAGACCGTGTACGCGTCGCTCATGGCGGGCAAACGTAGACGACACCACCGACAGCTAACCAGGCGGAGGATGTTGCGGCCGACGTCGCACGCCCGGACCTCGCCGCCAGCGGATCGACCTCGGCCGACGTTGACACACGATCAGCGCGGGCTCGGCACGGCTGAGGGCCCGATGCGGAAGCTCTGCGACGACACGTCGGTGTCGAGGACGACGTAGCGGGCCATGGGCTACGCGACGGCTGGCGTACAGGCCGGTCAGGAACTCCTCGTCCGAGCCGTGCGGCGGTCAGCGGACGTCGGGTTGCGGTCGGGTACGGGTGCGGGCGCGGAGGTACCAGTGCACGGCGAACAACGCGATCACGCCGACTGGGTACCAGGCGACGTCGACGAGGTCGAACTGTGCGCCGACCAGTTGCCGCGCGAACCAACTGTGCCCGGACAGCGCCGCGGGTACGGGGGTGAGCTGCGCGAACTCGATGAGCCAGCAGTACGCGACGGAGACGGGGCCGGCGATCAGCGGGGAGATCCGCGGCCGGATGAAGATCACGATCGTGTAGACGATGGCTCCGGACAGGGCGGCGCCCGAGTACTGCTCGATCGGTCCGTCCAGGACGGCGCGGATCGTGTAGGCCGCGGCGGCGAAGACGACCGCCAGCAGTACCGTCAGCAGCCGGATCCAGCGCACTGGGAGCGACATCGCGCCATCATAGGTGGCACCGCCGCCGAGCCGCCGCCGCAGGACGCCTGGCGCGTCATCGCCTGGTACTGAGCCGAACTGGCCGTCACGCGGGGTTCACCGCACCCGGGCGATGGGGGCCGCCAGGCAGTAGCGGGAGTACAGGAGCATGAAGCGGCTCAGGGCGCGAACAGCGGCCCACCGCTTCGCCCAGGCGCTTGTACCGGCCTGCCGTCGCTGGGCAATCTTCCGTTGCGGCGCAAGGTATCCGGACGGCAGGAGCGTCAGGTCATGGTCCAGGTGGGGGACTCCAGGGTGGCGCGTACGGCGGCGATGCGGTCGTCGTCCCAGGTGACGGCGGGGTCCGGTTCGACGAAGGTCATGACGACGGCGGCCATGCCGAGGGCCGGCTGGGACCAGTCGGCGGCGTCCGGCGCGGCGAACGGGTTGGCGTGCACGTGCCGGGTGGTGATGTCCGGGTTGGCGGGGGCCATGACGACGAGGCCGCGGATGATGGCGGTGGCGAGGGTCGCGATGTCGTGGAAGCTGGTGTCGAGTTCGGGTCGGAGCCGCAGCCCGATCAGTTCGGTGACCCGTTGGTACGCGGCGGCGACGCGGGTGTTGAGGGCGGCGTCGGACGCGGCGAGCGCCTGTTCCACCTCGGTACGCAGGTCGCCGGCGGGCAGGCTGAGAAACGTTGCCTGGAGCGCGAAGTAGGTGCGCCATTCGGCGGAGCGGTGGAACGTCTCGAACTCGCTGCGGGCGCCCTGGCGGAGGACTTCGGCGGCGAGGGCGCGCCGGGTGTCGGGGGTACGCAGCCAGTCGAGGTGGTCGAGCATGATCTGCCGGACGTTCTCGACGGCGTCGGCGTTTCCGCCGCCGATGGCGGGGCTGGCGCCGCGGGCGAGTGCCTTGAGCAGGTCGCTGAAGAACAGGTCCTTGTACGGCCAGCGCCGGTAGACGGCGCTGCGGGAGACGCCGGCGTCGCGGATGACGTCCTCGAAGCTGATGTGGTCCAGGCTGACGGTCAGTCCGGCGCTGTTGACCATGTCCAGCGCGGCGCTCAGCATGCGCTGTTCGGTCTGCTCGTCCGACAGTCGCCGCCGTCGCCGGGCCGCACCGGTGGGAGCTGGTGTGTCCGACCCCACCTTGCCCGCCTCCTCTCGTTGAGACATGATGTTTCAAGTTCTGAATTTCAAACTTCAGACTCGGAACGAACTCTAGCGCACCGTACGCCGGAGCGGACCGACGAAGGGGAGCAGCATGAACACCAGTCCGAACCGCCGCCCGCGCCGCCGCGCCCTGCCCGTACTCGGTGGGGTCGCGCTCGGGATCGTGGCGCTGATCGTCCTCGCGGTCGGTGGCTTCGCCGCCACCCTCACCGGCCGCGGCGGGTACATGGACCTCGGGCACGCCGAGTTCCGCGGCGACGGCCACGCGGTCGTGAGCGACCCGTACGACTGGGGGCGCGGCACGTTCGTCGGCGCGCACTACGGCACGGTCAGGGTGCATCTGACCGTGCACGGGGGAAAACCGGCGTTCCTGGGCCTGGCGCCCGCATCCGCGGTGCGCGACTACCTCCACGGCGTCGCGTACTCGACGGGCCACGGGCGGTCGAACTACCAGGTCGCGTACACGAAGCACGCGGGTGGAGCGCCCGCCACGGCGCCGACCGGGGCGGACGTGTGGAGCGCGCACGCCTCCGGTACGGGGACGCTCACGGTGACGTTCCCGGCGGACAGGTACGACGGCGGGTTGGTGCTCGTCGCGATGAACGCCGACGGGTCGCCGGTCGTCAACGGCCGGGTCGCCACCGAGGCCACCGTACCGTCGCTGGGCGGCATCGTGGCCGGGGTCGTCGCGGTCGGTGTGGTGCTGCTGCTCGGTTCGGTCGCGCTGATCGTGCTGCCGTTCCGCCGCCGCCGCGCCTGACGTACCAGGGGTCCGGCGTCGTGCGCGGCGCCGGACCGGCACGCCTCCGCCGACCGGCGACGCGCTGTCGGTGGGGGCGGCTAGCGTCTGCAGCCATGACCGAACACGCAGACGTCACCGCCACCCGCACCGCGTACGACACGGTCGCCGCGGACTACGCCGACCTGCTCCGTACCGAGTTGGCGGGCAAGCCGCTGGAGCGGGGACTGCTCGGCACGTTCGCCGAACTGGTCGGCCCGGACGGCGAGGTCGGCGACCTGGGGTGCGGGCCCGGCCGGGTCACGGCGTACCTGGATTCGTTGGGGTTGCGCGCTTTCGGCGTCGACCTGTCGCCGGGGATGGTCGAGGTGGCGCGGCGGGACCACCCGACCCTGCGCTTCGAGGTCGGTACGATCGCCGACCTGGACCTGCCGGACGGCGCCCTCGCCGGCATCGTCGCCTGGTACTCGATCATCCACACGCCGCGGGAGCGGCTGCCCGGGGTCTTCGCCGAGTTCCACCGGGTGCTCGCGCCCGGCGGGCGGCTGCTGCTGGCGTTCCAGCTGGGCGACGAGATCCGGCACATCGAGCACGGGTACGGGCACGACATCGTGCTCGACGCGTACCGGTTGTCGCCCGACCGGGTCACGGACCTGCTCGCCGACGCCGGCCTGACCGTCGACACCCGCGTCGTACGCCAGCCCGAGGGGTGGGAGCCCACGCCGCAGGCGTACCTGTTGGGGCACAAGGGGTGACCGGAGCTGTCAGGGGTCGAGTGCAGCATCGTCGGCATGACGAACGACGGGTACCGGCGCGCTGGGAAGTACACGGGGCTGGGTGACGGGGCGCGGCTGGCCGTGGGGCTGCCGACGGACCCGGTCGGGATCTGCGCGGTGGTGCGCGGGCTGGTGATCCAGCCGGACGACGCCGCGGCGGCCGGGATCGGGCCGGATCGCTTGCGGGAGAAGGACATCCGGCCCGTCGCGCGGCTGCTGGACGTACTCGCCGGGCTCGACCCCGCGCCGCTGACCGTGGCGCGCGGACCGGCGACCCGGGTCGTCGGCACCTGCCGGCACTTCGCCGTCCTCGCGTGCGCACTCCTGCGGTACCAGGGGATCCCGGCGCGCGCCCGCTGCGGCTTCGCCACGTACTTCCGGGCCGGACGCTACCTCGACCACTGGATCACCGAGTACCGGGCGGACGGGCGCTGGGTGCGGGTGGACAGCGAGGTGCTCGGCCTCGACGTGGTGGACCGGCCGGACGACCTGGCCGACGGCGCGTTCCTGACCGGCGGCGAGGCGTGGCACCGGTACCGGCGGGACGGCGCGGACCCGATGCTGTTCGGCGTCGCCGGCACCGACCACGCCTGGGGCGCCGCCGAGATCCGCGGCAACGCGATCCGCGACCTGGCCGCGCTGTGCGACCGGGAGATGCTGCCGTGGGACGAGTGGGGCCGGATGACCGCGTCGTACGCCGGGCGTACGGGTGCCGACTACGACGCGCTCCTCGACGCCGTGGCCGCCACCTGCGCCGCCGACGACCCGACCGAACTGGCCCGGCTGTACGCCAGCGCCGACCTCGCCGTCCCCGACACGCTGCACTGACCCGCGCGCCGGATACGGCTCAACCGCAAGCATTTCCCGGCCCGGGGCCGTCGGGAACGGCTGAACCGCAGGCACTCCCGGCCCGGTGCCGCCGGGAACGGCTCAACCGCAAGGGGTTGCGGGGTCAGGCGCGGTCGGTGAGGGGGAGGCTCACGGTGAACCGGGTGTCGCCCGGTACGGACGTGACGCGCAGGTCGCCGCCGTGCCGTTTGACGATGATGCGCCAGGAGACGTCGAGGCCGAGGCCGGTGCCGTGCCCGATCGGCTTCGTGGTGAAGAACGGTTCGAAGATCCGGTCCTGGTTCTCGGCGGGGATGCCCGATCCGGTGTCGGCGATCTCGACGACCGCCTGGTTGTCGTCCCGCGCCGTACGCACGGTCAGCGTGCCGTCGCCGCCCATCGCGTCCACCGCGTTGTCGATGATGTTCGTCCACACCTGGTTCAGCTCCGCCGGGTACGCCGGCACCGGCGGCAACGTCCGGTCGTACTGCTTGACGACGTGGACGCCGCCGAGCTTCGCGGTGAGCATCACCAGCGTCGAGTCCAGCCCCTCGTGCAGGTCCACGAACTGGTGCGGCGCGCGGTCGAGCTGCGAGTACTGCTTGGCGGATCCGACCAGGGCGGAGATCCGTTCCACCGCCTGCTGGATCTCGTTCATCAGCGTCTCGGTCTCCACCGTGTACCCGAGCCAGCGCAGCGCCGGTTCGAGGAACTCGTCCCGGGTGTTCGCGGCGAACAGGTCGAGGTCGTCGACGGTGATGCCGCCGCCGACGAGGACCGGCGCGATGTCCCACCCGTTGGCCACACCGTGGTCGTCGAGCCAGTCGGCGACCGCGTCCTCCCGGTCGCTCGTCTCCAGCGCGGTCAGCGTCGGCGCCTTCGCCACCCGCGCGACGTACTCCTCCTGCACGTCGGTGAGGTGCTTGAGCTGCAACACCTTCGGGTCGCCGGCGGCGAGCATGGCGAGCTTGTGCCGCATCCCGGCGACGCGCTCGCGCAGCGCACCGGTCGCGCGTACCGCGGCGGCGGCCGGGTTGTTCAGCTCGTGCGTCAGGCCGGCGGTCAGCTTGCCCAGCGCCAGCAGCCGCTCCCGCTGGCTCACCAGCGCGTCGGTGTTCCGCGAGCCGGTCAGCATGCCCTGCAACAGATGCACGGCCATCGGGTACCACCGGGAGAACGCGGTGCCGAACTCGTCCGCCGGCAGCGCCAGTACCACCGTGTCGGTCACCGCCCGCACCGACGCCTTGTACTTCTGGTCGATCTGGTCGCCGAGGTAGAACGTGACCGCCCCGAAGTACGCGCCGACCTGGTCACTGCGGTTGATCTCCATGTCGCCGCCGGTGACCGCGCGGTGCATCGTGATCGTGCCGGAACGCAGTACGTAGAAGCAGCGCGCCTCCTCGCCCTCGGTGACGATGGTCGTCCCGGCGGGAACCCGTACCTCGTCGGCGTGCTTGCCCACCCACGCCAGCTGCTCGTCGTCCAGGTGCTCGAACAGGAACAGCTCACGCAACCCGTCCGTACTCACACTCATTGGTGTTCCTCCTTCGTCGGAGCACCGATGAGGCACGGCGCGCAGTGTTCATGATTCGCTCGCTGACGCTCGCTCATGGCTGCTCCTCCTTCGTGGGAACGCCAACGAAGCGCTGAGGGTTCCCGCGGCCGGTCACTGGTCCTCCAGGTACCGGTGGACCAGGGTGACGGCCATCGCGCCCTCGCCGACAGCGGAGGCGACGCGCTTCACCGACTCGGCCCGTACGTCGCCGGCGACGAACACGCCGGCCTGGCTCGACTCCAGGTAGTACGGGTCGCGGTCGAGGAGCCAGCCGGCAGGTCGTTCGCCACCGACCAGCAGGTCCGGCCCGGTACGGACGAAGCCGAGTTCGTCGCGCTCGACGACGCCGCCCAGCCAGTCGGTGTGCGGCGCCGCGCCGATGAACACGAACAGGTGGCTGGTCGGCAGCTCCTCGACGGTGTCGGTGACCCCGTCGCGCAGCCGTACGCCGGTGAGGTGGTCGTCGCCGAGCGCCGCGTCGACCGTCGTGTTGGCCCGTACGCAGATGTTCTCGGTGGCCTCGATCTGCTCGATCAGGTAGTGCGACATGGAGTCCTTCAGCGACTCGCCGCGGACCAGGATGGTGACCGAGGCGGCGTGCCGGGAGAAGAACATGGCGGCCTGGCCGGCGGAGTTGGCGCCGCCCACCACGTACACCGGCTGGCCGGCGCAGGCGGGCGCCTCGGTGTTGGCCGAGCCGTAGTAGACGCCACGGCCGGTCAGCTCGTCGATCCCCGGCGCCGTCAGCTTCCGGTACGACACGCCGGTGGCGAGGATGACGGCGTGCGCGGCGATCTCCGTACCGTCGCCGAAGCGGACGACGCGGGCGGAACCGCGTGCCTCCAGGCCGACGACGTCGCGGGCGGACAGCACCTCGGTGCCGAACTTGACGGCCTGCCGCCGCGCCCGGTCGGTGAGCTGGGCGCCGGACACCCCGTCCGGGAAGCCCAGATAGTTCTCGATCCGGGAGCTCTGCCCGGCCTGCCCGCCCGTCGCCTGCCGCTCCACCAGCACGGTACGAAGCCCCTCGGACGCCCCGTACACGGCGGCGCCGAGGCCGGCGGGTCCGGCGCCGACGACGACCAGGTCGTAGAACTCGGCGGAGGGCGCGGTGGACAGGCCGACCGCGCGCGCCAGGTCGACCTCCGCCGGCTGCCGCAGCACCTCGCCGGTCGGGGTGATCACGACCGGGATGTCCTCGGCCGTCACGCCCGCCGCGTCGAGGAGCCGCCCGCCCTCCGGCTCCTCCACGCTGAACCACCGGTACGGCACGGTGTTGCGCGCCAGGAACTCCCGGGTCTTGTGCGACGGCGCCGACCACCGGTGCCCGACGACCTTCACCTCCGGTACGGGGGAGTCGCCGGTGCTGCGCCACATCTCGATGAGCGCGTCGACCACCGGGTAGAGCTTCTCCTCGGGCGGATCCCACGGCTTGAGCAGGTAGTGGTCGACGTCGACGATGTTGATCGCCTGGATCGCCGCGTCGGTGTCCGCGTACGCGGTGAGCAGCGCCCGGCGGGCCCGCGGGAACAGGTCCATCGCCCGTTCGAGGAACTCGATGCCGTTCATCTCCGGCATCCGGTAGTCGGCGAGCATCGCCGCGACCGGCTCACCGCGCAGCTTGAGCTCCTTGAGCGCGGCGAGCGCGTCCTGGCCCGAGTCGGCGCGCACCACCCGGTAGTCCTGCCCGTACCGCCGGCGCAGGTCGCGCGCCACGGCACGGGACACCCCCGGGTCGTCGTCCACCGTGAGCAGTACCGGTTTGACCTCGCGGCCCGTCATCGTCACCCTCCCCGATCCGTACCGGGCAACGATACGTCCGCGTCGGGCCGTCGTCCGCCGGGGCGCCGCACGTCCGGTTCGTGGTGCGCTGACGGATCCGCCCGCGTCCGCGGCGTTCGGCCGGACCGCGGATCCGGCTCAGCCGACCGGATCCGCCGCCGGCTCAGCTCCCCGGGTACGGGTTGTACGCCGGGGCGTCGGCCACGTCGCGCGGCACCGGCAGCGCGCTGCCCCGCACGTACGCGGACCAGTTCATGTCCCAGCCGGTCCAGCCGTTGCCGGGGACGAGGCGGGTGCCGGTGCCGGTGACGGTGACCGGGTCGCCGACGTGGGTCTGCCCGAACAGCCAGTCGGCGTTGCCGGGCCCGACGTTCACGCAGCCGTGCGAGACGTTGCGGTGGCCCTGGTCGCCGACCGACCACGGCGCCGAGTGGATGAACTCGCCGCCCCAGGTGAGGCGCTGCGCGTCGTCGACCGGCGCGACGTAGTTCTCGCCGGGGATGCCGAGCGTGTTGAACACGGTGTGCGCTGCCTTGGCCATGACGACCATGTGGCCGCTGGAGGACGGCGCGTCCGGCTTGCCGAGGCTGACCGGGAACGTACGGGTGAGCTTTCCGTTCTCGTACACCTGCATGCGCTTGGGCCAGTTGGTCACGCGCATCTCGACCCGGGTCCTCGTGATCGTGGCGGTCGCGGTGCGGTCCTGGTCGCCGTACCAGCCGCCGCCGAGCGGCAACCCGCCCAGCGCGATCCGTACGGTGAGCTTGGTGCCGGGCCGCCACCACGTCGCCGGCCGGTACTCGACGCGCTGCGGGCTGAACCAGTGCCACGCGCCCGGCTGCGGCGGGCTGCTCTCGACGAACAGGCGCCGCTGCACCGACGCGCGCAGCTTCGCCGGCACGTCCCGCAGGATCTCCACCGCCACCGGCATGCCGACGCCGTACGTCTCGCCGTCCTGGACGTACATGCCGGTGCCGACGCGCTTCGCCGGGTCGGACATGGTGGTGAACGTCGTGGTGCGCGTGACCTGCTGGCGGCGCGCGCCCACCGCCGTCACCGTCGCCGTGTACTTCCGGTGGTACGCAAGGGGTTCCGCCGGCACCCAGCTCGACCGGTCGGCGCGCATCGCGCCGGACACGCGGTGCCCCTTGGCATCGACCAGCCGTACGGTGTCGACCGAGCCGCCACCGACGCGTACCCCGATCTCGGTGGTGACCGGGAGGTTCGTCGCCGCCGCGGCCGGCGTGACGGCCAGCGTGACCGGATCCCGGTCGCCGGCCGGCGTGGGCGCAGCGTCCATCGTGGTCGACTTCGTGCCGGTACAGCCGGCCAACAGCGTGACCGTCGCCCCGACGGCCACCGTCATCGCCAGGACCCGCTTCACCGCTTTCCCCCGTCCCCGCCGTACATGTCTCCCTCATCGTGCATCGGCAGGTACGCGGGGCGCGCCGGATCGGCGTTACCTGCCCGGATGTCGGGTCGGGGAGCGGGGACGCGGGCGGGCCGCCCGGAGTGTCGTCCGGACGGCCCGCACGGCTCAGACGCGGAGGTTTCCGCCGGTCTGCACGGACTTGCCGTCCGCCGGGACCGAGCGGTCCACGCCGGCCTCCACGTTGCTCGTGTGCAGCAGGTACGACCCGGGGCCGAAACCCTTGTCGGACAAGGCGATCCGGCCGCCGCTGAACCGGGCGCCGACCGCGCGGTACCGGTTGGTGCCGGCGTCCACGCTGACGTGCGCGGTACCGTCCGGCGCGGTGCTCGCGTAGTCACCGAGATCCCACGTCACCGTACGGTCGCCACCGGTACGGGACAGCAGCGCCTTCGCCGTGTTCGTACCGGAAACCGTTGCGCCGCCGCCGATCCGCAGCCGCTGGTCCTTCGCGCCGGCCAGCGAGATGCCCACATTGGACAGTGCGCCGCCCTCGACGAGTACCGCACCCGCGGCGAACGTGGCCGGGTCCGCGTCGTCCGGCCCGGTGACGACGCAGTCGGTGAACCGCAGTTCGCCCGTACCGCTGAAGGCGTTGCCGGACAGGCCGACCACGCGGCACCGGTCGAAGTGCACCGGGCTGGTGACGTTCGCCTGGACGATCTCGTTGGCCTTCTGCCCCGGGTAGATGACCTGCGTGGTCGGCGTCGCCGGGATCACGCAGCCGGAGATGACGTTCGGCCGGGCGGACCGGTTCGACGTCTGCGACACGATGAACGTGTCGCTCGCCTCGCAGCCGCGCATCTGCACGCCGTCCGCGTTCACCCAGATCATGCCGGAGCCGTCCAGCCCGGCCTTGCCGATGACCTTCACGTCCTCCAGCGTCAGGTCGGTGACCTTCACCCGCGCCACGAACCACGAGCACACGTGCCGGCGTACGGTGATGCGCTTGGCGGACGAGCCCCACGGGGCGCCGCTGTTCGCGAACGTCATCAGCCCCGAGCACCCGGTGTACACCAGATCGTGCTCGTACTGGCCGTGCGTGACGAACGGTCCCTGGTCGTCGCCGTCGCCGTGGCAGTTCGTCACGTAGCAGTACGCGCTTGCGGTCCAGTCGTTGAGGTGCCGCGCGTTCGAGGTGTGGCAGTCCTCGACGTGCCCGTACAGGCAGTAGATCTGCTGGGTCAGGTAGCCGGCGCCGCCGTAGTCGACGGCCGGCGGGTTGGTCAGCGAGCACTGCGACGTACGGAAGTGCGTGCACCAGCGTCGCATCACGACCGGCCAGAACGTTGCGGTGCCGTGGATCTGCGACACGTCGCAGCGCACCGCGTACTCGTAGGCGACCGGGTGCGAGCCGGACAGCTCGTCGCCGCCCACCCCGACGAACACCATGTTGCGGACGCTGGCGTTCACGACCGGCTCGACCTTGCGCCACGTGAACGTGCGCCCCGCCGCGAACGCCCAGCCGTTCTGGTAGTTGACGCGCACGTGGGTCTTGTCGACGAGTTCGGTGATCTGCACGAGCTTCTGGAGCTCGCGCTCCCACGTGGTGTTGAGCAGGTTCACCTCCAGCGCGTACCAGTCGCCGACGGTGAAGGCGCCGGAGTCGGCGACCTGGAACACGTCGGACAGCTCGGCGATCGCCTCGGTGGTGGTGAAGTCGGTGCCCTTCTCTGCGACCTTCCCGCGGAAGTAGAGCACCGCGCCGAACGGGTTGTCGTGCGTGTTCGGCTCGATTCCCTTGCTGTGCACGGTGTTGCCGCCGAAGTCCAGCTCGATGTCGCTGCGCGCGAACGTGTGCCGCTTGGCGAAGTTGAGGTCGGTGTGCGCCTCGATCCGGGCGACCGCAGGGTCGTGCACCATCGCGTCCAGCGCCGCATCCGCGTTCCGGTCCGTACCGAAGATGCCGAAGCGCCGGAAGTCCACGGTACCGTCGTGCAGCGCCAGCCAGCGTCCCTTGCCGTTGCTCGGCTTCAGCACGGTGCCGCCGTTGTCGTCCACTGTGGACTTCGCCGACCACCGGTACCCGCCGCCGCCACCGTCGCCGCCCTTGGCGTACCCGCCGACGAGGGCGAGCGTGCCGTCCGCCTCCGGGCCGTACGCCAGCAGGTCGGCCACCGTGTCGAAGCCGTGCACCGCCGCGCCACCGTCCGGCGCCGCCTGCGCGGTACCGGTGGCCGTCGCGGCGAGCAGCAGCCCGCCGACGCCGGCCGCCCCGGCGAGTACGGCGCGCCGACTCGGTCTGACCTTCTCCATCTCCGAGATCCCTTCTGTGATCTCACGACGAACCCGACACGGGCGCCCGCGCGGCCCCGGGGCGCCCGCTCGAAACGGAACTCAGGGCGTCAGCGTCGTGCCGGTGTGCACCCGCTCGCCGTCCGGCGGGAAAGCGTGCCGCGCGACGTCGTCCTCCACGCACCCGGCGTGCAGCAGGTACGATCCGGCGCCGAACGCGGCGGGCGCCAGCGCGAGCGATCCGCCGCTGAACCGCGCTCCGACCGCCGTGTACCGGTTGGTTCCGGCGGACAGCGCGACGTGTGCCGTGCCGGCCACCGTACGACTGTCGTATGTGGACAGTGCGACGCTCACGGTGCCCGAGCCGGTGCCCCGGGAGACCAGCGCGCCGGTCGCGTTCGTACCGGAAAGCGTTGCGCCGCCACCGATCGAGAGCCGCTGGTCCCGTGCGGCGGTGAGCACGAACCCGGTGTCGGTGTACGTTCCGCCGCGCACCACCACGTCCCCCGCGAACGACATCGGCGCGCCCTTCGCCGTCCCCGTCACGGTGCAGTCCGTCAGGTACACGGTGCCGGTGCCGTGGAACTCGAAGCCGCTCGCATCCGGGAACACGCACCGGTCGAAGTGCACCGGTACGTTCACCGGCGTCTGTACGACCACGTTCGCCGAGGCGGTGTCGAACGTGCAGCCGCTGATGACGTTCGGCCGGGACGAGCGCGACGACGTCTTCGCCACCGCCAGCGTCCGCCCGACGCAGCCGCGCATCTGGAGCCCGTCCGCGTTCACCACGAACGTGCCGCGCGGGTCGAACGTGTCGCGCGCGACGACCCGCACGTCCTCCAGCGTCAGGTCGGTGATCCTCGTACTCACGGTCAACCAGGACAGGACGTGCCGCCGGATCGTGAACCGCTTCGCCGACTGCCCCCAGTCCGCGCCGCTGTTCGCGATGTCCATCAGCCCCGAACATCCCGTGTACACGATGTCGTGCTCGTACTGGCCGTGCGTGGTGAACGGGTTCCCGCCGGCGTCGTCGCCGTCCCCGTGGCAGTTCGTCACGTAGCAGTAGCCGGCGTTGACGAAGTCGCACAGGTGCCGCGCGTTCGAGGTGTGGCAGTCCTCGACGTGCCCGTACAGGCAGTAGATGTTCTGCGTCAGGTAGCCGGCGCCGCCGTAGAAGACGGTCGGCGGGTTCTTCAGGCTGCACCGCGCGGTGCGGAAGAACGTGCACCAGCGCCGCATCACGACCGGCCAGAACGTCCCCGTCGCCTGGATGTCCGCCACGTCCGCCCGCACCGCGTACTCGAACGCGACCGGGTGCGATCCCGTGTACTCGTCCGGATCCGGCTTCGGCCAGTCCGACTCCCCGTACTCCGTGAACGGTCCCGAACCGACGAACACCATGTTCCGTACGGTCACGTCCTGCACCGGCGCGACCCGGGTCCACGTGAACGTCCGGCCCGCCGCGAACCCCCACCCGTTCTGGTAGTTCACGCGGATGTGCGTGCCGTCCACGATCTCGGTCACCCGCACGAGCTTCTGCAGCTCCCGCTCGTACGTCCCGGCGAGCCGGTTCACCTCCACCGTGTACCAGTCGCCGACGGTGAAGGCGCCGGAGTCGGCGACCGGGAACACGTCGGACAGCTCGGCGATCGGCTCGGTGGTGGTGACGTCGGTGCCCTTCGCGGCGACGGTGCCGCGGAAGTAGAGCACCGCGCCGAACGGGTTGTCGTGCGTGTTGCGCTCGATCCCCTCGGTGGTGACGCGGTGCCCGCCGAAGTCCAGGTCGATCCCGCTGCGCCCGAACGTGTGCCGCCGCGTGAAGTTCAGCGCGGTCCGCGCCACCACCCGGGCCACCGCCGGATCGCGTACCAGGGCGTCGAGCGCGTCGTCCGCCGCCGTGTCCGCGCCGAACACCCCGAACCGCCGGAAGTCCACGGTCCCGTCGTGCAGCGCGACCCACCGACCCTTTCCCTTGGTACGCAAGGGCTCCAGTACGGTGCCGCCGTTGCCGTCCGCGCCCGATCCGGCGTCCCACCGGTACGCCCCGCCGCCGCCGTCACCGACCTTCCGGTACCCGCCGACGAGCGCCACCACGCCGTCCGGCGGCGCCGCGGCGCCGCGAAGTTCCGCCACCGTTCCGTACCGCCGGACCACCTGTCCCACGGCCGCCACCTTCCCCACGCCAGTCCCGCCGACCACGGTGCGGACCCCAGCGACCCGCCAGCTGGTCGCTCATAGAAAACTCTGTTCGCCAAAGCCGAACAACGAAACGTAAACCTAGGCCACGCCCCCACCCACGTCAACACCCGACCCCGCACCTCCCGGACCCCCGTTCCCGCCCGCAGAACCCCCGGTCCGCCGCAGGTACCGAAGCCTCCGCCGGCGCCCAGGGGAACGATCACCCGGAACGGCGCCGCCGGTGCCCCGGGGCGACCGAGGTGCCGGGTGGATGGAGCCGAGTTCGGTTGGCGCACAAGGGATGTGGAGCGTACGGGAGGGCGCGTCCCGCTCCCTCCACGAACCGCAAAGGGCGTGGCCCGGCCGGCTAAACCGGGACTCAACCGCCACGCCCTACCGTGACCCCGGCCCGACACACAGTGGGGCACCGGTACCGGAAAGGGGACACACCCATGCCCGTCACCGAGATCGTCCGTGCCTGGACGGACACCGACTTCCGCGCGACGCTCGCGTCGCACGAGCGGGAGTACGCCCTCGACCACCCGTCCGGCTCCATCGGCGCCGAGCTGGACCAGATCCTCGGCATCTTCGACCCGGACAGTACGAGCACGAGCAGCGCCGGGTGCAGCCAGTGGAGCGGCGGCCTCTGCTGCTGCTGACCGAGAGGGTGCCGGGCGGATCCGTCCGGCACCCGAGCCGAGGAGGACCGCGCATGCCCGCTGCCCCGACCCGCGCCGCGTCCCTCGCGGAGCGCCGCCGTACGCCCGGCCCGGACCGTGCCACCGCCAGCGCCGACAACGCCGCCCCGGGGATCGCCGTAGCCGCAACGGATTCCCGGTCGGAGAAGGCCGCGCGCCGGCTGGACCGGTGGCGCGCGCAACCCCCGTTCGACACGTACTGGGCGGAACGGTTGCGCGCCGACGCCCTCACCGAGGAGGAGCTGCGCGCGCTGCTCGCCGAACCGGACGAGGCGCTCGCCGCCCGGCTCGGCGACCCCGGGTGGGTGCGGGACCTGGCCGCCGCGTACGAGGAGGAGCCGCCGCCGCAGTCGGACGAGCCGCTCACTCCGATCCTCGATCCGGTACTCGCCCGGGCACGCGCCCGGCTGGCGACCGAACTGTCCGATGTGGACGGTGCCGGGAGGTACGTGGAGCTGCTGTACCCGCCGCTGCCGCACCAGCTCAACCACGTGGTGACGCGCTGCCTGGTACTGGAGCTGAACATCGCGCGGCTGCTCGACGACCTGCCGGGGGAGACACCGGAGGAACGCTTCGCCGCGTTCCGGGTACGGCTGCGCGACCCGGCGTACCGGCGGCACCTGCTGGGAGAGTACCCGGTGCTGTTCCGGCTGGCGGCGACGATCGCGGACCAGTGGGTGACGACGAGCGCCACGTTCGTGCGGCGGCTGCTGGCGGACCGCGCCGACCTGACCCGCACGTTCGGCGAACTCGGTGCCGTGACGGCGATCCGGACCGGGCTGGGCGACGCGCACCGCGGCGGGCAGACGGTGTCCACAGTGGACTTCGCGGGCGGGGTGACGCTGGTGTACAAGCCGCGGCCGGTCGCCGTGGACGTGCACTTCCAGGACCTGCTGCGCTGGCTGGACCGTACCGGCGCCACGCCGGGCTTCCGCACGCTGACCTACCTGGACCGCGGCACGTACGGCTGGTCGGAGTTCGTCCGGCCGGCGCCGGCGAGCGGACCCGACGGGCTGCACCGCTTCTACCACCGGCAGGGTGGGCTGCTCGCGCTGCTACATGTGTTGTGCGCCAACGACTTCCACGCCGAGAACCTGATCGCCGCCGGCGAGCACCCCGTCCTCATCGACCTGGAGTCGCTGATCCAACCCGACCTCCTGGTACGCGCGGACGGCGCGCCCGAGGCCGAACTCCTCGCCGTCAACGCCGCGGCCGCCTCCGTACTCCGGATCGGGTTGCTGCCGTTCCAGGCGTGGCAGACCGCGTCCGGCAGCAGCGTCGACGTGAGCGGGTTGGGCGGCGGCGCCGGGGACCGCCTCACCCCGATCGCCCTGCCGTACCTGGCGGAGGAGGGCACCGACCGGATGAGCGTGCGGCTCCGCCGGCAGACGATGGGCCGCCCCGCCAACCGCCCCGTCGACGACGGAACCACACTCCGGGTACTCGACTACGCCGACGACATCGTCGCCGGCTTCACCGAGGTGTACCAGGTGTGCGCGGAGCGGCGGGACGACCTTCTCGCGCCCGGCGGCCCGGTCACCGCGTTCACCGGCGACGAGGTGCGCGTCATCCTGCGCGCCACCATGCAGTACGAGATGCTGCGGCACACCGCGTACCACCCGGACGTGCTGCGCGACGGGCTGGAACTCGACCGGCACCTCGACCGGTTGTGGAAGGACGTGGCGCGGCGGCCCGCGCTCGCCGCGGCCGTCGAGCACGAGCGCGCCGACCTGTGGCGGCACGACATCCCCGTGTTCACCGCCCGTACCGACGAGACGGACCTGCGCGCGTCCACCGGCGCGCCGCTGCCCGGCCTCGTCGGCGCCAGCGGCCTCGCGAACGTCACCGCACGGCTGCGCGGACTCGGCCCCGACGACCTCGCCCGGCAACGCTGGCTCATCCGCGGCGCGCTCGCCACCACCGCCGTCGACGTCCGCGGCGTCGAGTACCCCGGGTACCGGCCGCCGCCGCTGCGGGCCGACGCCGCACCCGACCGGCTCGTGGCGCACGCCGACCGGATCGGCCGGTACCTCGCCGGCATCGCGTACCGGAGCGACGGGGCGGCGGAATGGCTTGGCGTGCAGTCGAACCAGGGCGAGAACTGGTCGCTCAGCCCGCTCGGCGCCGACCTCTTCCACGGGCTGTCCGGCATCGCGCTGTTCCTCGCCCACCTCGGCGCCACCACCGGCGAGCGCGCGCACACCGCGCTCGCCCGCGACGCGTTCGCCACCGCACGCTCCCAGGTCGCGCGGGACATGGTCGGCAAGGTCGGCGGCATGGCCGGGCTCGGCGGCCTCGTGTACGCCGCCACCCACCTCGGCGTCCTCTGGGACGACCCCGGCCTGCTCGACTACGCCGCCTCGCTCGTACCGGCGATCGCCGCCGACGCCGCCCGCGACACCCGGTACGACTTCGTCGCCGGATCGGCCGGCTCCATCGCCGGACTCGCCGCCCTCGCCGCCGTACGCCCCGGCGGTGCGCTCACGGACGCGCTCGCCGCCTGCGCCGACGCGCTCGTCCGCGGCGCCCGGCCCGCGGGCTCGGGCGCCGCCTGGCTCGGCACCGTCATGGTCGAGGAACGCGTCGCCGACGTACCGATGGCGGGCGTCTCGCACGGCGCCGCCGGCATCGTCTGGCCCCTCCTGCTCGCCGCCGGCACCCTCGGCGACACCCGCTGCACCGACACCGCGCGCGCCGGCCTCGCGTACGAGCGGGACCTGTTCCTGCCCGCCGCCGGCAACTGGCAGGACGTCCGCCGCGGCGGCAGCGGACCGGGCGGCACCCTCGTCGCGTGGTGCGCCGGCGCCGCCGGGATCGGCATCTCGCGGCTGCTCTCCCTGCCCCACCTCGACACCCCCGACGTACGCGCGGACCTCGACACCGCCCTCGACACCACCCGCCGCCGCGGCTTCGGCATGAACCACTCCCTCTGCCACGGCGACCTCGGCAACCTCGACCTGCTGCTCCTCGCCGCCGACCGGCTCCACCGCGCGGACCTCGCCGCCGAAGTACGGCTGCGGGCCGGATCCGTCCTCGACTCCATCGACGCGGACGGCTGGATCTGCGGCGTACCAACGGGAGTGGAGGCACCCGGGCTGATGACCGGGCTCGCCGGCACCGGGCTGCAACTGCTGCGCCTCGCCGACCCGACCCGGATCCCTTCCGTGCTCGCCTTCGAACCCCCGCGCCTCGCTCCATAGTGGACGGACATCCGGGTGGTCACCCGGAGGGCCAGTGTGATTCGCGGGAGCGACGTCAGCCGTCGGCGAGGGCCGTCGCCCGCTCCCGGCGGCGTGCCGCGGCGGCCGGATGCCCTGCGGCGTCGAGGATGTCGGCGAGCCGGCGCAGCGCCTCGGCCTCGCCGAGCCGGTGCCCGACGTCGCGACAGGTGACGACGGCGCGGCGGAGCCAGCCGACCGCGGGGCCGGTGTCGCCGGCGCGGTACCGCGCCCAGCCGAGGTTGATCATGACGAGTCCGGCGAGGTGGTGCCGGTCGAGCCGGCGCGCCAGGTCGAGCGCCTCCTCGTGGCAGCGCACGGCCCGCTTGGTGTCACCCAGATCCAGGTACACCAGGCCGATGTTGTCGAGCGTCGAGCTGGCCTTCACCTCGTCGCCCAGCCGGCGCCGGATGGCCAGGCTGGTACGCAGGCAGGTGAGCGCCGCCGTCGGCCGTCCGGTACGGCGGTGCGCCAGCCCGAGGTTGTTCCACGCGCCGGCGGCACCGCCCTCGTCGTCGAGCGTCCGGTACAGGTCGAGGCTGCGGCGCAGGCAGTCGACGGCCGAGGCGTCGTCGCCCTGCCGCAGGTACGCGGCGCCCAGCCGGCTCAGCGCCGTCGCCTCCGCACCCCGGTCCCCGGTACGCCGGGCCGCGTCGAGCACGAGGTGGCCGACGGCTTCGGCTTCCCCGTCGTACCCCCAGACGGTGAGGTAGCTGGCGAGCGTGGAGCCGAGGCGGGTCGCGTCGCGGCGCAGCGAGGGGACGGCGGCGGCGCGGCGGGTGAGTTCGCGGGCGTTGCCGCGCTCGGCGTCCAGCCAGCGGCGCGCGGCGTCCGGCCCCCCGAACTCCGGCCCCGCGTACCCCCGGCCGTCGGTGACCGTACCGACGAGTCGGGCGGCCCGGTCGGCGGCGTCGGCGTACCAGGCGACGAGCCGGCGCAGTGCCGCGGACCGGTCGGCCGGCGTCTCGTCCGCCGCGGCGCGCTCCGCGGCGTACAGGGCGGCCAGGTCGTGCATCCGGTAGCGGCCGGGCTCCCGCGCCTCCACCAGGTGCGCCGCGAGAAGCCGCTCCGCCAACGGATCCGCCGCGCCGTCGCCCGCCCGGTCGCCCGGCGCCACGCCCAGCAGTACGCCGAAGGTGGTGGGGGAGTGCTCGCGCAGCCCGGTGTCGGCGAGCAACCGCCACACCCGTGCGGCGGCCCGGTCGGCCGGGTCGGCGCTGTCGGCCAGCATCCGGTACCCGGCCTCGAACGCGGTCCGTACCGCCAGGTCGTCGATCTGCAGCTCGTCGAGCCGGCGGCGCTCGTTGGACAGCCGGGCCACCAACGCGGCCGGATCGGCGGTACGGAGCCGGGCCGCCACGATCCGCAGCGCCAGCGGTACGCCGTCGCACAGTCCGGCCAGCGTCGCCAGCGTCGCCCGCGGTACGCCGCCGGTCAGCGCCGCCAGCAGCCCCACCGCGTCGCCCGCCGCGAGCGGCCCCACCTCGCAGGTCGCGGCCGCGTCCAGGGTCGGCAGCGTACGGCGGCTCGTCACCACCGCCGCGCAGCCCGGACCCGCCGGCAGCAGCGGCCGGACCTGCGCCGCCGAGCCCGCGTCGTCCAGTACCACGAGGATCCGGCGATTCGCCAGCACCGACCGGTACGCCGCGCTCGCCTCCGCCACCGACGCCGGCGGCCGCGCCACACCCACCGCGCGCAGCAGCGCCGCCAGCACCTCCGCCGGCGACACCGGGTCCGCGCCCGAGCCGCGCAGATCCGCGTACAGGGTGCCGTCCGGGTAGCGGGCACGCAGCGCATGACCGACCCGTACGGCCAGGGCCGACTTGCCACAGCCGCCCATCCCCGTCAACAGGCACACGCCGACCCGGTGCGCGCGGCGCGCCTCCCGCAACGCCCGGCGTACCGCGGTGATCTCGCGGCGCCGACCCACGAACGGCACCGCCGCCGGCGGCAACTGTGCCGGTACCGGGGAAACCGTTGCGCGGGAAGGGTTCCGGCGCGTCGGCGCGGCCCGCATCCCCGGTCCGCGCGGCGTACGCCGATGGCCCCGCGGGGCATCCGAACCCAGCTCCCGGCCCAGCGCCCGCGCCGCGTCGCCGGGCCCGATCCCCAACTCCGCCGCCAACGCCCGCCCCAACCTCCGGTACGCCTGCACCGCCTCCGACCGGTGCCCCGACGCCAGCAACCCGCGGATCAGCCGTACGTGCAGCTCCTCGCGTACCGGATGGGCCGCCGCCAGCTCGCGCACCCGCGGCGGCACCAGATCCGGCCGGCCCAGCGCGAACTGCGCGTCCGCCCAGCACTCGACCGCCTCCAGGCGGGCACGTTCGAGCCGGTCCACGGCGAGCCGCACCCGCGGCGTCCGCGGCACCCCCGCCAGCGCCGGCCCCCGCCACAGCCCGATCGCCTCAGCCAACACGTCCGCCGCGGCCGTCGGGTCCGCGCCCAGCCGCTCCCGGCCCGCCGCCGCCAGCGCCTCGAACCGCCCCGCGTCGACCTCGTCCGCCGCCACCGCCAGCAGATACCCCGTCGTCCCGGTACGCAGCACCAGCCCGGCCGGGTCGTCGATCAGCCGGCGCACCCGATGCACGTACACCTGGACGAGCTTGCGCGCGGTGGCCGGCGGGCTGCCCGCCCACAGCTCGTCCACCAGCGCCTCCGGGGCGACCGGCCGGCCCGCCCCGAGCAGCAGTACCGCCAGCAGCGTCCGCCACTTCGCCGCACCGACACCCCGCCAGCCGGCCGGCCCGCACACCTCGACGTCACCCAGAATCCGGTACCGCATCCCGCAAACCTAGGTTCCCCGACCCGCGCCGGCCTCAGTCGACGGCGGCGTGCCAGACCCAGGACGTGACGGGCGTACGGCCCGGGAGCGGTCCGCGCCCGGTGGACCAGAGGAGTACGGCGGTGGGGTCGCCGGCCGGGGCGTCCGGGAAGAGCCGGGTCAGGACGGCCGCGCTGAGCCGGCCCGGTGGCCGCCACCCGACGCCCAGCCCCTGCACGATGTCGTACGTGTGCAGCAGGGTCTCGGCGACGCCCATCGCGGCGAACCCGGCGCGGTCGGTGCGGCCCCAGTGCCAGGCGCGCAGGTCGGCGGGGGCGACGGTGAGCGCGGCGGCGAGCAGCCCGCCGGCGGCGGCGACGACGGCGAGCAGGTCGGCCGGCGTGGCCTCCTCGTACGCGCAGGTCGTACGGCAGGTACCGGTCGGTGGGGCGGCCGGCGACCTGCCCGGCGTACGCGAGGAGGTCGTGCGCGACGTGTGCGGCGGTCTGCCAGCAGGTCCAGTCGAGGCCGCCGGCGGGCACCTGCCAGTCCCGCCCCGCGTACGGGCCCAGCACCCGCGTCATCTCGCCCGTCGCGTCGAGTACGTCCGTGCCGTCCATGCCCCCACGCTAGCCACGTCGCGACGCGGTCGACGCCCGCTACGGGCACCACGCGCGCCAGCCGGTGTGGGCGACGACGTCGGCCGCGATGTCGGCGACGGTACGGCCGTCGGTGGGGATCCGCGCCACCCACGGCGGTACCTCGGATGCCAGCCGCCGCGCCATCTCCGCGCTGCGGCGTACGTGCCGGTCGAGGGTGGAGCCGATCTCGCGGCGGGCGAGCCGGTCGTTGGCGGTGTCGTCGGACGCGGTGAGCAGCACCCCGAGCAGCCGTACGGGCCGGGCGCCGGCGGCGGTGAGCGCGCGCCGGATCATCGCGCTGTCGAGTACCGAGGCGGTGTTGGTGTAGACGAGCCGGTGCTGGCCGGCGGCGGCGAAGGTGCGCCACAGCGCGGCCAGGTTCGTCTCGGCGAGGGGCAGGTCGGGCCGCGGGTGGACGGCGTCGAGCGCGTCGCCCTCCAGGTACGCGTGGGCCACGTCGGCCGCGGTGAGCTGGGCGGCGACCTCCCACCCGACGGTCGACTTGCCGACGCCGGACCGTCCGCCGATGAGCAGTGCGTCGACGGCGGTCACGACACCGCCGCGGTGAGGTCGAGTTCGACGAGCTGGTCGCGGTAGCCGAGCCGGGCGACGCCGAGCAGGGTGCTGGCGCTGCCGAACGCGGCGCCGAGCGGGGACGCGCGGAAGCGGTCCCAGACGGCGGCGAGGACGGGCTGCTCGTCGCTCGCCACGTAGATGACGGAGCGGACGACGTCCTCGGGTACGGCGCCGGCGGCGGCCAGCGCGGCGTACGCGTTCGCGGCGACCTGGTCGGTCTGGGCGAGCACGTCGCCGACGCCGACGACCGCGCCGGCCGCGTCGAGCGGGCACTGCCCCGCCAGGTACGCCAGCCGCCCGGCCTCGACGACCGTCACGTGGTGGTACCCGGGAGTCGGGTGCAGGCCGGCCGGGTTGGTACGGGTGACTCGCGGCATCGGCGCAGTATCGCCGGTCTCCGCGCCGGCCGCAGCCGGTTTCCGGGCGGGCATGCCTGGTGGAGTATCGCGGTACCGGGGTCGCGCCCCGGTCCGTTTCCGTAGCCTGACCAGCATGGACGATGCGACGGAGTTCGGCGCCGAGGAGTACGCGGGGCGGATGCGCCGCGCGCTCGCGGAGGCCGGCGCGGTGGGGCTGGCCGGGCTGGTGGTCACCCCGGGGCCGGACCTGGGCTACCTGTGCGGGTACACGCCGCCGGCGGCGACGGAGCGGCTCACCGCGCTGGTGCTGACCCCGGGCGCGGCGCCGACCCTGGTGGTACCGACCCTGGAACGTGGCGACGCGGAGCGCACGCCGGCCGGGCTGCGGTTCGTGGACTGGACCGACGGCGTCGACCCGTACGGGGTGCTCGCCCCGCTGCTCACCCGCCCCGACGGCCGGTACGGCGTGTCCGACGAGACGTGGGCGCTGCACCTGCTCGGCCTGCAGCGCGTCCTGCCGCACAGCACGTACGCCGGGCTGTCGGACGTGCTGCCGATGCTGCGCGCGGTCAAGGACGACGCCGAGGTGTACCGGCTGGCCGCGGCCGGCGCCGCCGCGGACGCCGCGTTCGAGCGGATCCTGACGGCACGCTTCGGCGGGCGCCGGGAGCGCGAGGTCGCCGCGGACCTGGCGGACCTGCTCCGCGAGTACGGGCACGAGCAGGTGGACTTCACGATCGTCGGTTCCGGCCCGAACGGGGCGAACCCGCACCACGAGGCCGGCGACCGGGTCATCGAGCCGGGCGACACCGTCGTCCTTGACTTCGGCGGCCTGCGTTCCGGGTACGGCTCGGACACCACCCGCACCGTGCACGTCGGTGAGCCCACCGCCGAGGTACGCCGGGTGTACGAGGTGGTGCGCGACGCGCAGCAGGCGGCGTACGAGGCGGTGGCGCCGGGCGTCGAGTGCCAGCGGATCGACGCGGTGGCGCGGGCGGTGATCGCCGACGCCGGCTTCGGCGAGTACTTCATCCACCGGACCGGCCACGGCATCGGCGTCACCACCCACGAACCGCCGTACCTGGTGGCCGGCGAGCGGCAGCGGCTCGTCCCCGGCATGTGCTTCTCCATCGAGCCGGGGATCTACCTGCCGGGCCGCTTCGGCGTACGGATCGAGGACATCGTCACGGTCACCGACTCCGCCGGCCGCCGCCTCAACAACACCAGCCACGAACTCCAGCTCGTCGAGTAGCCACAACCGTTGCGCCGCAAGGGAAGTAGCTGGACCCCTCGCGGCGCAACGGAACCATCCGATCCCCTTGCACGGCAACGGAACTCGGCGGAGCGCGGTCAGTCCTCGGCGAGGACGACGACGCTGTCGCCGGGCCGGATCGTGAGCGGCGCGGCCTTGTCCGGGTTCAGCACGATCCCGTACGTCGGAGGCACGAGCGACTGCGCCGCCACCCGGTACCCGATGGCCGACTCGCCCTTCGCCCGCGCCGCCTCGACCACCGTCTGGTAGTTGATGGGCATCCCGGGACGCACGTACCGGCCGGCGGGCTTGAGGTAGATCTCGCAGCCGTCCGCGTCGAACAGGTCGTCGAACAGGGTCGCGAGGTGCGGGTTCTCCGACACCTGCGTCATCATCAGGGTCAGCAGCTTGTCGCTGACGATGAAGTCGTCGGCCTGGGTGACCTGGGCGAGCGCGCGGTTCCGGTCGTCGGCCATCTCGCTGACGATGGAGAACCGGTCCCCGAGCTTCTGCTCCATGTCGCGCAGCTGGAGCAGCGTCGCGAGCGTACGGGAGTCGGCGAGCTGCGGGTCGACGTCGTCGCCGCACAGCACGATGACGTGGTCGAAGTCCTGTACCCGCAACGACTCCAGCACGCTGCGGTCCGAGCTGTCCTCGGCCTTGAAGTCCAGCAGCAGGTTGAGTACGGCGAGCTTGCGCATGGCCGGGCCGGCGTCCGGGTGGCTCGCGACCACCTGCGCCTCCGACCCCGCCGACACGTACTGGTCGAGCTGGGTCAGGACGCCGGTGGCGCGGGCGTTCCAGCCGAGGATGAGCGTGCGTTCCTTGGTGGGCGGGGAGTTCGGGATGGCGGTGATGGCGCTGCGGTCGACGGGCGCCGGGCCGGTCGGGGACAGCACCACGGTGTCGTCGTCCTCGGAGATGGCGATGAGCCGGTCGCCGGGCTGGATCCGTACCCGGCTGTCGGGGTTGATCGCGATGCGCCCGTCGCCGCCGAGGATCCCGATGATCGACGACGTCCGGTACGCGTGCAGCGCGTCGGCGTACGTGTACCCGACGAGTGCCGGCTCCTCCTTCAGGTACACCTCGTCGCCGCCGAAGTCGAGCAGGTCGGTGTACACGACGGACAGCCCGGACTGCCGGCAGGTCTGCACGATGAGCCGGGCGGCGATGTCGTTCGCGTCGATCAGGTACGCGCTGGGCCCGCCGGCGAGCCGCGCGGCGGCGAGGTTCTTCGACTCGGAGACGCAGCCGACGACGGGGCACGGGGCGGCGCTGTTCTCGCGCGCCTTGCCCACCGCCAGCAACGTACGTACGAGCTGGGCGTCCGGGTTCGGTTCGGTGGACGGCAGGATGACGACGGCCTTGGCCTCGGCGGGGTTGACGATGGTGATGTCGTCCGGGTCCACCGGATCCCCGGTACGGCACACGACCCGCATCCGGCCGACGTCCGGTACCTTGGCCCGGATCTCGTCCTCCATCTCGACCTTGTCCCGGTCGGCGAGGATCGCGATGGCGGCGCGCCGCTGGTTGGCGTTCGCCTCGGCCAGTTCGGAGATGACCGTGAAGACCTGGTCGGACCAGCCGAGGATGACCGTGTGCCCCTGCTCCAGGACGTCGGAGCGGCCCTTGCGCAGGTCGGCGAGCTTGGCGTCCAGGCCGGTGGTGAGCACACCGATGAACGCGGTGACGATCAGGATGCCGCCGATCGTGATCAGGAACGCGATCGCGATGTACCACCAGTGTCCGGTGTCGCCGGCGACCGTGCCGGGGTCCATCGCGTGCAGGACCGCCTGCCACAGCGAGGCGAGCAGCCCCTTCGGCTCGTTCTCGTCCGGGTGCTTCTCGGGGACCAGCCGTTCGGCCGTCCAGGCGAGTACGCCGCCGACGAGGACGACGGCGAGCGACGCGATGGCGAGCCACCCGACGAGGGCGGGCGTGCCCTTCGACATGGTGCGGTCGAACCAGTACCTGGTTCTGCGGCGTAACGAGTTGGTGCGGGGCACTGCCTCTCCCGGTGTACTTGTTCGCGTCCCGCCCGGCGTCCGTGTCCCGCCCGGCGCGGGGAGCGCAGTGTAAAAGCCTCGCAAAAAAGCTTCAACGTTCGGTTCGAGGAGTGTCGGTACGTCTCCGGACGGTGGCCGTACCGTTGCGGTTGTGTGTCCGGCTGGTGGCCGCTGCGCCGTTTGCGCCGCCTCGCCACCGGTTCCCGAATCGGGCCGCCGCCGCGCCGCTCACGCCCCGCCGCCGACGAGCGTCTCGTCCTGCTCGTCGACCACTTCCTGGCCTGACGGCTCAGAGCCGGCCGGCCGCCTTCAACTCCAGGTACGCGTCCGCGACGGCCGACGGGTACCGGTCGGCGGGGGCGTCGACGACGATCACCTGGTTGCGGGACAAGGCATCCCGGACCCGGCCCCGTTCGGCGAGGGTACGTTCCGCCGCGGCCGCCGCGTACGGGTCGGCCCGGTCGGCGGCCATCGCGGCGACGTCCGGGTCGTGCAGGGCGGCGAGGACGACGGTGTGCCGCGCGGTCAGCGCCGGCAGTACGGGAAGCAGGCCCTCGGACAGCGCGCCGCGTTCCAGCGCGGTGAACAGCACGACGAGGGAGCGTTTCCGTTCGGCGCGCAGGATCTCGCCGGTGACCAGCTCGAAGTCGGTCTCCACCAGCGACGGTTGCACCGGCGCGAGCGCGTCGGCGAACCGGGGGAGCAGCGCGGCCCGGCCGGCGCCCCGGACGGCGGCACGGACGGCGGTGTCGACGGCGAGCAGGTCGACCCGGTCGCCGCCGCGGGACGCGAGCGCGGCGAGCAGCAGGCAGGCGTCCATGGCGGTGTCCAGGCGCGGTTCGTCGCCGATCCGGGCCGCCGACGTACGGCCGGTGTCGAGGACGCACAGCACCCGGCGGTCGCGTTCCGGGCGCCAGGTGCGGACCACGACACCGCCGCGCCGGGCCGTACCCCGCCAGTCGATGGACCGTACGTCGTCGCCCGGCACGTACTCCCGGAGGGCGTCGAACTCGGTGCCCTGGCCGCGCCCGCGCACCACCACCGCGCCGTCGAGGACGCGCAGCCGGGCCAGCTTCTCCGGCAGGTACCGCCGGGACCGGAACGGCGGCAGCACCCGCACCGTCCACTGTGGAGTGATCCGGTCCGCCCGGCGTGCCGTCGTCTGCCGGTACGAGAACCGCAGCGGCCCGTACGAGCGGACCGTCACCCGCGCCGCCGGCCGGTCCCCGCGGCGCGTCGGCGTCAACCAGCTCGCCATCGTGTACGCGCCGCCCGCCGGCACCGTCATCCGGCGCACCGTACCGACGGCGCCGGCGGACGGCACCCAGGCGTCCCGTACCTCCGCGCGGAGCGGGCGGGTGGCGCGGTTGGCGACGGTCAGGTGCACCGCCGCGGACTCGCCGAGGCGGAGCTGCGTCGGACCGGACCGGGTCAGCCGGACCGCCGACAGCGGCGCCGCCGCGACCAGGTCCACGGTCGTCAGCGCGAGCACCGCCGCCACCGAGCAGAGCACGCCCAGCAGCGGCGACGGCCACAACGGCAGCGTCACCGCCAGCGCGGCCAGCAGCGCGACCGGGCGCCAGGTGAGCATCAGCGCGGCGTCGGCACGCTGGCGAGGACGCTGTCGAGTACGGCGTCCGGGGTGACCCCGGTCAGCTCCGCCTCCGGGCGCAGCCGGATCCGGTGCCGCAGCGCCGGACGGGCCAGCGCCTTCACGTCGTCCGGGGTGACGAAGTCGCGGCCGGCCAGCCACGCCCACGCCTTCGCCACGTGCAGCAGGGCGGTCGCCCCGCGCGGCGACGCGCCCAGCGACAGCGACGGCGAACTCCGCGTCGCCCGGCACACGTCCACGATGTACCCCAGCACCACGTCGGTGACCCGTACGGCGCCGACCTCGTGGCGGGCGGCGGTCAGGTCCGCAGGGCCGGCGACCGGCCGTACGACGGAGAGGTCGCGGGGGTCGAAACCGTGGTGGTGCGCGCGGAGCACGGCCAGCTCGGCGTCCCGCTCCGGCAGCGGCACCGTCAACTTCAGCAGGAACCGGTCCAGCTGCGCCTCCGGCAGCGGGTAGGTCCCCTCGTACTCGACCGGGTTCTGCGTCGCGGCCACCACGAACGGGTCCGGCAGCGCCCGCGGCGCACCGTCCACCGACACCTGCCGTTCCTCCATCGCCTCCAGCAGCGCCGACTGCGTCTTCGGTGGCGTCCGGTTGATCTCGTCGGCGAGCAGCAGGTTCGTGAACACCGGCCCCTCGCGGAACTCGAACTCGGCGCTGCGCGCGTCGTACACCGCGGAGCCGGTGACGTCGCCCGGCATCAGGTCCGGCGTGAACTGGATCCGCTTGGAATCCAACGCCAGCGCCCGCGACAGCGCGCGCACCAGCAGCGTCTTCGCCACCCCGGGCACGCCCTCCAGCAGTACGTGCCCGCGGCACAGCAACGCGATGACCACGCCGCTGACCACCGCGTCCTGCCCGACGACGACCTTGCCCACCTCGGCCCGCAGCCGACCGAGCGCGTCCCGGGCCGACACCGTGGCCACCTCAGTCGTGTCCTGCACCCCGGCCTTCCTCCTGTACTCGGCGGACCAGTTCGTCCAGCTCGGCGACGGCGGCGCGCAGCTCGTCGTCGGTCTCCGGCTCCGGGCCGAAGAGTACGGCGTGCACGCGATCGGGTGGCCAGCCCGCGCGGCGGGCCAGCCCGGACACGACCGTCGCGGGCCGGTCGCCGCCCGCCGGCTGCCCGTCGGCCAGGTCGGCGAGCACCGGGGCCAGCCGGCGCAACGCCCCCGCCCGCAGCGCGCCCAGCGCCACCCCGCGCGCCTTCGCCCGCTGGTACAGCCGGGCCCGGCCGCGGACCGTCTCCGCGGCGGGCACCACCACCGGCAGCGGCTCCGCGACCGGCGTACCGAGGCGGCGGGCGCGCCACAGCGCGAACAGCACCGCGGCCAGGAGTACCTGGGCGACGACCGCCCACACCCACGGCGGGAACGCCCCACCCAGCGGGCTCGACCGGTCGCCGCCGGCCTGCCGCCCGGATCCGCCGCCGTCCGCGGTACCGCTCGGCGTCGGCAGGTCGGTCGGCTGCCCGCTCGGGGTGTCCGTCGGCAGTGGCTCGGTCGGCCGCGGCGTCGGCTCCGTCGTCGGCGGTACGGCGGGCGCGGTGGCGCGTTCCGGCCGGTGCAGGCTGAGCCAGGCGAGCCGGTCGTACCCGCCGAGCAGCGCGCCGGCGAGCGCGGCGTTCCGGTGTTCGCCGAGCCGGTCGTTGCGGAACACGTCCGCGGCGCCCACGACCACGATCTCCGGCCCACCGGCCGGTACGACCCGGACCAGGCCGCCGTCGAAGCACCGCGTCCCCCCGCGCACCGCGTACGCGGAGCCGAGGGTGGCGGCGGGTCCGGGCAGCCCGCAGCCGGCCGGTCGTACGCCGGTCGTCCAGCGTGACCCGGTCCGGCGTACCGGAAGGTCCTGGGCGGCGAGCACACCGGGCGAGGGGTCGACGAGGACGACCCGGTCGTCGGCCGGCAGCGACAGCAGCGCGCCGAGCGCGTCGGGCCGGACGAAGTCGGGCGCGGTCACCAGCACCGTCGTACCGCCGCCGCGGGCGCCCTCGACCGCGCCCGCAGACCCGCCGTACCGCTGGACGGTGACGCCGCGCCGGTCGAGCTGGCCGGCCAGCCGGTGCGAACCGACCGCCGCGGTCGAGCCCGGTTCGAGGAAGTCCCGGTCGGTGGCGGTCTCGTGGTCGACCGCCCAGGTGACGACGGTGAACGTGCACAGCACGAAAACCGCGCCCCACGGCGCCATCCACCGCCGCCACCGCAGCCGCCGCCACACCGGCGGACGCGCGCTCACCGGACCGCTCCGACGGTGCGGTGTACCGCGTCGGCCAGCTCGCGCATCCGCGCGTCGTGCCCCGCCGTGGCGTGCTCCCCGCCGTACCAGAGGGCGGAGAAGACGGCGGCGGCCTCGCCCATCGGCCCGACGATCCCCGGCTCCGCGGAGCCGGCCGCGGCGGCCAGTTCGGTGACCGTCCACCCGGGCCGGTGTACGAGCACGGCACGGTCCACCAGCTCGCGCACCATCGCCCGCAGCCGCTCCCGTACGGCCTCGGCGTACCGGCCGGCGGCGGCGTACCGGTCGGCGAGGGAGCGCAGGTCGGCGGCGGGCACGTCGGGCAGCTCGTCGTCGTCCGGCCCGTCGTCGGGCAGCGGCAGCGTGGTGTGCGTACCGGGGTCGGTGTCGCGGCGCGGGTGGCGCCGGCGGGGCCGCCAGTACAGGGCGACGGTGACGGCGGCGGCGAGCAGCAGCAGGAGCGCGGCGAGCCCGGCCACCCCACCCGGTACGTGGTCGGCGACGTCGGCGACCAGCTCGGTCCAGAAGCGGCTCACCCCACCGCCTCCACCACCGCGCGCGGCCGGTCGGAGCCGGCGAGCGCGAGGTCCAGGCCCTCGATCCGCATCCGGTTCTCCAGGTGTACGCACGCGTCCAGGCACGCCAGCGCCGGGTACGCGACCGCGTCCACGACCACCCACGGCAGCGCCGACAGCAGGTCCGACTCGTACGACGACAGCAGCAGGACCCCCGCGTACCCGACGGCGAGGCGGATCGCGAGCCAGCCGACATAGCCCAGCAGCCGGATCCCGGCCACCCGCCCCGAGCCCCGGAACACCAGCCGGAACGGTCGGGTCACGGCCGACGCGCCCGCCCGGTCGGCGACGATCACCGGGACGACCAGTCCGGTCACGGCGTACAGGAACAGCCAGGGCAGGCCGCACAGCAGCGCGGCGACCGTGGCGCACGGCCCCAGCACCGCAGCGGCGAGCAGTACGCCGAACCAGCGGCGCCCCGGCGCGGTCAGCAACGTACGACGGCCGGCCGGTTCGCCGAGCAGGGCACGGACCGCGCCCACCGAGGCCGGCGCGGCGAGTACGGCGAGCACCGTGCTCTCGGTGCCGAGCCACACGGCCAGCCACACCCACCACGCGGGACGCAGCGGCCCACCCGGCGTCGCGGCACTCAGGGCGACCGACAGGGCCTGCTGCGCGGCGGCGAGTACCAGACCGAGGAGCAGCAACGGCAGGCCGCAGCGGCGCAGCAGCACGACCGACGCGTCGAGCAGCTCGCCGACCGTCGCCGGCCGCATCGGCAGCACCTGCACCACTCACTCTCCCGGGGGGCGTTCCGCGCCATCCTGGCACGCATCCGCATCCCCGGAACGACCGCGGCGCTATCCGGTCGGCAGGAAGCGGAGGAACCGGGCGGCCTCGGTCGCGGCCCGGTCCGGGTCGCCCGCGGCGATCGCGTCGACCAGCCCGGTGTGGCTCAGGTACCCCTCGGGCCGGACGGTCTCACCGACGCACGTGTGCAGGATGTCGCGCAGCTGCACCCCGAAGTCCGCGTACAGCTCGGCGAGGACGCGGTTGTGCGCGCACTCGGCGACGGTGTGGTGGAACCGCGCGTCGGTCTCCACGAACACGTCCGCGTCCTGCGCGTCCCACGCCTCGTCCCGGGCGCGCAGCGCCGCCCGCAACACCACCAGGTCCTCCTCGGTACGCCGGAGCGCGGCGAGCCGGGCGGCCTCCACCTCGAACGCCCGGCGTACCTCCATGAGGTCGCGGAGTTCGGCGTGGGCGAGGCGGCGGCGGACGGCTCCGGCCAGCTCGCTGTCCGCCCGGACGTACGTGCCGGCGCCCTGGCGGGACTCCAGGAGGCCGAGGTGGGCGAGGGCACGGACCGCCTCGCGCAGCGTGTTGCGGCCGACGCCGAGCTGGGCGACGAGGTCGGGCTCGGTCGGTATCCGGCTGCCGACCGGCCACTCGCCGCTCGCGATCGCCTCGCGGAGCTGGTCGATGACCGACTCGACCAGCGGAGTACGGGACGCGTTGCGCAGTGGCATTGCCAACAACCTCCTGTCATCCGGTCATCCCATGAATCTACAGTGGGTCGGTGGAACAGACGACCCCCGCCGGACTCGCCGTCGCCGAGCGCGCCCCCGCCGGCACCACCGACCGGCGCGCCGGCGTCCTCGTCCTCGTCGGCATCCTGCTCGTCGCGCTCAACCTGCGGCCCGCGATCACCAGCGTCGGCGCCCTGCTCGGTGAGGTACAGACCGGCCTGTCCATGTCCGGTACGGTCGCCGGGCTGCTCACCACGCTGCCGGCCCTGTGCTTCGGCGCGTTCTCCGCGCTGACCCCGCGGCTGTCCCGGCGCTTCGGCGCACACCGGGTACTCCTCGCCGCCATGGCCGCCCTCGTCGTCGGCCTCGCCGTACGGCCGCTCGCCCCGTCCACGCCGGTGTTCATCCTGGTCAGCGTGCTGGGGCTGGCCGGGATCGCGGCCGGCAACGTGACCCTGCCGGTCCTCGTCCGCACGCACTTCCCGCGGCGGATCGGCCTGGTCACCGGCCTGTACACGATGGTGCTGAACCTGGGGACGGCGCTGGCCTCCGCGGTCGCCGTACCGGCGGCGCACGCGACGGGTGGCTGGCGCGGCGGGCTCGCCGTCTGGGCCGCCGTCGCCGTACTCGGGTTCGTGCCGTGGCTGGGTGCGCTGCGCGCCGACCCGACGCGTACCGCGGGGGCCGGGGCGACGGTCGCGACCCGGATCCGGCCGGCGCGGACCCGGCTCGGCTGGGCGCTGGCGGTGTACATGGGCACCCAGTCGCTCCAGGCGTACGTGGTGTTCGGCTGGCTGGCGCGGATCTTCGCGGACGCGGGCTGGTCGGCCGGCGCGGCGGGCCTGCTGGTCTCGCTGGTGACCGCGATCGGCATGCCGATCGCGCTGCTGCTGCCCGGGCTCGCCAGCCGCGGCCGGGACCAGCGGCCGTACGTGGTGGGCCTGATCGCCTGCTACGTCGTCGGGTACGTGGGGCTGCTCGTCGCCCCGCACGCCGGCGCGATCCTCTGGGCCGTACTCATCGGCATCGGCGGCGGCGCGTTCCCGCTGGCGCTGCTGATGGTCGGTCTCCGCTCCCGTACACCGGCAGGCACGTCCGCGATGTCCGGGTTCGTGCAGTCCGTCGGGTACCTGATCGCGGCGCTCGGACCGTTCGCGGTGGGGTTCCTGCACGACGCGACGCGCGGGTGGACGGTACCGGTCGTGTTCCTGCTGGTCGTCCTGGTGCCACAGCTCGTCGGCGGGCTGATCGCCGGACGTAACCGGTACATCGAGGATGAAGCGGCTCGTTGACGCCCTCCGTTCGGCCGATCCGGCTCGACCCGAACGGGCCGGTCGGCCGTCACGGCGACGGCGGGGTTCGTCCCCGGTGGGCAGCTGATGAAAACATAGGGGCCATGAGCGATACGCAACGAAGCGCAGCGCGACGGTTCGCGTACGCACCGGGTCCTGGGTCGACGCCGCTCCGCGGCCGCGCGGTGAGCCGTCCGGGCGAGGCGGTGGCATGAGGGCTCGTGTGTTGGTCGTCGACGACGATCCGGCGCTGGCCGAGATGCTCGGCATCGTGCTGCGCAGCGAGGGGTTCATGCCCTCGTTCGTGGCCGACGGCGAGCGGGCGCTGGCGGCGTTCCGGGAGACCCGGCCGGACATCGTCCTGCTCGACCTGATGCTGCCCGGGATGAGCGGCATCGACGTCTGCCGGGCCATCCGGGCGGAGTCGGGCGTGCCGATCGTGATGCTGACGGCCAAGAGCGACACCGTCGACGTCGTACTCGGGCTGGAGTCCGGGGCGGACGACTACGTCGTGAAGCCCTTCAAACCCAAGGAACTCGTCGCCCGGATGCGGGCCCGGCTGCGCCGCGGCGAGGACACCGCGCCGGAGCTGCTGACCATCGGCCCGCCCGGCCGGCAGATCACCATCGACGTACCGGCGCACACGGCGACGCGGAACGGCGCCGAGGTGAAGCTGACGCCGCTGGAGTTCGACCTGCTGGTCGCGCTGGCACGGAAGCCGCGCCAGGTCTTCACCCGGGAGGTACTCCTCGAACAGGTGTGGGGTTACCGCCACGCGGCGGACACCCGGCTGGTGAACGTGCACGTCCAGCGGCTGCGCGCCAAGATTGAGCCGGACCCGGAGCGGCCGGAGATCATCCTGACCGTGCGCGGGGTCGGCTACAAGGCAGGTACGGGATAGGCACGATGCGCGCCACGGTCGACGCCGCCGTCCGGTGGATCCGCCGGACGGCACGGCGCCTCGCCCCCGGGGTGATGCGCCGGCTCCGTCGTGCGTTCGGACCGTGGCGGCGCTCGCTCAACCTGCGCGTCGTGTCGATCACCCTGCTGGTGTCGTCGCTGCTCGTCGCCGCCTTCGGCTACTTCGTGGCCAAGCAGATCACCGCCGGCCTGCTGGTCGCCAAGCGCGAGGCCGCGATCCGGCAGGTGTCGAACGGGGCGAACACCGTCGAGCAGCAGCTCTCCACGCTGTCCGGGCCGCAGGACCCGGAGCTGGGCCGGAACGTACGCGACGTGGTGGTGAGCCTGTACAACGAGGCGACCCGCGCCGGCACGTACGAGGTGAAGCTGGTGCCGGACGCGCAGCTCGACACCGCGCCGTACGGCGGGCCGGCGGATCCGGCGTCGATCAAGGTGCCGCCGGCGCTGCGCGACGTGGTCAGCCGGCAGGGCACGCTGGCGTACCAGTTCACGACGGCGAACCCGGGCGGCGGCGCGCTCAAGCCGTACCTGGCGGTCGGGGTGCACGTGGACGTCGGCTGGGGCGTCTTCGACCTCTACTACCTGTTCCCGCTGGACGACGAGGTGTCCGCGGCCAACCTGATCCGTACCACGATGATCGTGGCCGGGGTGGCGCTGGTACTGCTGCTGGCGCTGATGGCGGCGATCGTGACGCGGATGGTCGTGACGCCGGTCCGCGCGGCGGCGCGGACCGCGCAACGGCTGTCCGCGGGCCTGCTGCACGAACGGATGGAGGTGCACGGCGAGGACGATCTCGCCCGGCTCGCCGCCTCGTTCAACCAGATGGCGAGCAACCTGCAGACCCAGATCGTCCGGCTGGAGGAGCTGTCCCGGCTGCAACGCCGCTTCACCTCGGACGTCTCGCACGAGCTGCGCACGCCGCTGACCACGGTCCGGATGGCCGCCGACATGCTGTACGCGGGGCGTGACGACTTCCCGCCCACCGCGGCCCGCTCCGCCGAACTGCTCGCCGACGAGCTGGACCGGTTCGAGGCGCTGCTCACCGACCTGCTGGAGATCAGCCGGTTCGACGCCGGTTTCGCCGTACTCGACGCCGAAGCCGTCGACCTGGTACCGATCGTGCAGCGTGCAGTGGACGGCTTCGCGGTCCTCGCCGAACGGCTGCGCTGCCCGGTGCACCTGATGCTGCCGGACGGCCCGGTCATCGCCGAGGTCGACCCGCGCCGGGTCGAACGGGTGCTGCGCAACCTGATCGGCAACGCCATCGAGCACGGCGAGCACCGCCCCGTCGAGGTACGGCTGGCGGCCGACGACCGCGCCGTCGCCCTCGCCGTACGCGATCACGGGATCGGGCTGCGGTCGGGCGAGGAGAAGCTGGTGTTCAACCGGTTCTGGCGGGCGGACCCGTCACGCGCCCGGCAGACCGGCGGTACGGGGCTGGGCCTGTCGATCAGCCTGGAGGACGCCCGGCTGCACGGCGGCTGGCTGGAGGCGTGGGGCGCGCCGGGCCAGGGTTCGCAGTTCCGGCTGACGGTGCCGGCGCGGGCCGGCGACCGGATCGTGTCCTCGCCGCTCCCGCTGGTACCGCCGGACGCGGACGTGCTGCCGTCCGGTCCGCTCGCGCTGCCGCCCGGACCGACCCGGGCGAACGCCGGCGCGCCGGGAGGTACCGATGACTGAGCGCCGCCGCGTACGGCGGGGTCTGCTGGCGGTCGGTGCGGCGGTGTTGCTGGCGCTGGCCGGCTGCGGGGTGCCCGACTCGGGGCCGCCGGTGGTGGTGTCGACGGCGCCGGTGACCGGGTCGCAGGGCGGCGACGAGAGCAACCAGCGGCCCGCCGACCTGCCCACGCCGGAGACCGCCACGAACCCCAGCGACCTGGTGCAGCTGTTCTACCGGGCGGCCGGCGCCGACCCGAACCAGGTGCAGAGCACCGTGTCCGCGTTCTTCACGTCCGACGTGGCGCGTACCTGGCGGCCCGACCCGGCGGGGCTCACCGTCGTCCGGATCACCAGCTACACGGTCACCGACCAGTCGAAGGACAAGGACGGCCAGGAGAGGGCGACGGTCCGCGCCCGCGGCCAGCTCGTCGGCGTACTCGGGGACCGCGGGATCATGCAGTCGCCGCCGCTCGGCCGGTCCCGGTCGTACCAGCAGTTGTTCCACCTGGTGCGGGTGCCGGTGCCGAACGGGACGACGAAGGAGTGGCTGATCACGAACCCGCCGTCGGAGACGCTGATGTCGACCGAGGCGATGTCCACCGAGTACAACGCCACCATCCTGTACTTCGCGAGTCCGGACCACCGGTCGCTCGTGCCCGACCTGCGGTACATGTCGGTCGGGGTGCTCGCGCCGAAGCAGCGCACCATCCTGGTCGACTGGCTGCTCGCCGGCCCGTCGCCGTGGCTCGGCCAGGCCGCCGTCAACGACATCCCGGACGGGACGAAGCGCCGCGGGAACGTCGTCGCCAGCGGTACCAACGTGGTCGTGGTCGACCTGTCCAGCGACGCCGCGGCCGCGCCGCACACCGACATGCTGGCCGCGCAGCTCGCCTGGTCGCTACGGATGCAGGCGCCGCGGCTGCAACTGCGGGTGGAGGGCCGCGCCGTCCACATCCCCGGGGTGCGCGGCACCACCTTCGACGCCAGCACCTGGCACGGCTACAACATGTCCACGATCGGCGCCGGCTCCACCGGGTACTACGTGTCCGGCGGCCGGATCGTGCCCGCCACCAGCAACGAGTCGCTGCCGGCGGTGCTGTCCGGTTCGCTCGCCGGCGAGCTGAACAGCGACGTGCAGCGCGCCGCCCTGTCCGTCGACGGTTCCACCGCCCTCCTGGTACGTGCCGCGTCGGACGGCGGGTCGGAGGTGTGGCTCGGCCGCGCCGGCGGCGAGAACCGCGGCGGCGTCGTGTACACGCCGGTCACCGGGCTCGGCGCGCACGGCATCGGTACGCCGAGCCTGCTGCCCGGGTCGGCCACCGCCCTCGTACCGGTGCGCGGCTCGCTCCGGTCGGTCGGCTCGGACGGCGCCGCGCACGCCGTCACGTACTCGGAACCGCCCCCGGGCGGGAACGTCACCGCCGTCTCCGTCGCGCCCGACGGCTGCCGCGTCGCCCTCGTCGCCGACGGCCACCTGTACGTCGCCCCGCTGCTCACCGGCCCCGGCGCGGGTCGTCTCACGATCGGCCGGCTACGCCCCCTCGCGAGTACGTTCACGCAGCTCACCGAGGTCACCTGGACGCAGGAGGACGAGGTCGCGTTCGGCGGTCGCGGCACGGTCAGCGAGGACGGCCCGCTGTCCGGCGGCCCGCGTGGCGGGGTCTGGCAGTTCAGCGTCGACGACGTGTCGTCCGACCTGCTGACCGGGTCGGCCGGTGACGCGGTACCCGACCAGCTCGCCTCCGCCACCAGCGACCCGTCCAAGGGCGGTGCGCACGGCACGATCCTGCTCGCCGCGTCCGGCCGGATCGCCCAGATCACCGGCAACGAGGTCGGCCCGCCCGGCGGCGCCACCCGTTCCCCGCACGGCAGTTCGCCCTTCTTCCCCAGCTGACCCGCGCCCGCCCGGGTGCCGGCGTCCGTCCGCCCTGGCTCCGCGGCCGCGTCGCGCCGCGCTCTGCCCTGGGGTCGGGGCCGGTCCGGGCTGGTGTCCTTAGCGCGCTTCCGCTTGGGGCGCGGCCTGTCCCTAGCGCGCTTTCGCTTGTACGGCAACCTGTCCACAGGCGTTGTCCACAGGCACGCCGGTACGGTGGCCGTCGCCGTACCGGCCCGGCAGGGTGGTGGCATGTCCGTCCTCGCCGACGTCCTCGACCTCGTGTTCCCCGCCGACTGCCCCGGGTGCGGTTCGTCCGGCCCGGCGCGTCCGCTGTGCCCACCGTGCGCGCTCGCCCTCGGCGGCGCCCGGCCCTTCCCGACCGTCCCCGACCCGCCCCCGCCCGACCTGCCCCCCTGCGCCACCCTCGGCCGGTACGAGGGAGTGCTGCGCGAGCTGGTGCTGGCGTACAAGGAGCGGGGGCGGATCGGGTTGGCCGGGCCGCTCGGTCGCCGGCTGGGTGACGTGGTCGCCGCGACCGTCCCCGCCCACCTCTCCATACTCCTGGTGCCCGTGCCGGCGACCCCGCGCGCCGTCCGGGCCCGGCACGGCGACCATGTGCTGCGGCTCGCCCGGCACGCGGCCCGCTCGCTCCGGCGTACGGGGCGGGTGGCCGTGGTGCACCGCGCGGTCCGCGCCGTCGGGTCGCTGCCCGACTCGACCGAGCTGTCCGCGGCGGGGCGGCTCAGGCGCGCCCGCGACGCGTTCCGTCCCGCACCGGTCGGCCTGGCCCGGCTGGCCGCGGCGTCCCGTCCGGCCCGGGCGGGCCCCGTCGTCCTGGTCGACGACATCGTCACCACCGGCGCGACGCTCGCCGCGACGGCCCGAGTCCTGCACACCGCCGGGGTACCGGTCGGCGCGGCCGTGGTGCTCGCCGCGACCCGTCGCCGACGTACCGGTCTACCTGCCGGTGAGTAAGCGACCATCCGGTAGATCCCAGGCTGTTGCCAGGCAGGATCCAGCCGCTCGGCATACGGTGTTGGCCTCCGTCGGACAGCCAGTCCGTCGGAGGACCCCGAGTTGGTCCCCAGACCCCGGATGACCTCGGATTCCTCGTGAACAGAGGTATGCCGGGAGGGGTACGAGGGGCTAGCGTCGGGTGCACGGACGGTTTTCCCGTACGAGGGCAGGGAGGTTCCACCGAAGTCGATGACCGGTCGGGACGCACAGGGGGCTGAGGTCGCCGGCCGGGGTGCGGATCGCGACACCGGATCCGCGGAAACCCAAGATCAAGACCGTGGGAGGTCAGGCGTGGATGTAGTCGTCAAGGGCCGGAACCTGGAGGTGCCCGACCACTTCCGCCAGTTCGTCACCGAGAAGATGCAGAAGGTCGAGCGCTACGACCAGAAGCTCTTCGAGGTCGACGTCGAGTTGTCCCACGAGCGCAACAGGCGCCAGTCCGAGCGGTGCCAACGCGTTGAGATCACGTGCCGGTCCCGGGGCCCGGCAGTGCGTGCGGAGGCATGCGCGAAGGACTTCTACACCGCGGTCGACGCGGCCCTGGCCAAGCTTGAGGGCCGGTTGCGCAAGGTCGCGGACCGGCGGCGGGTGCACCGCGGCCGGCGTACCCCGGTGTCGGTCGCGTCGGCGACCGCGCCGCTGGTGGACGAGGCCGCGATGGCGGTCGATCAGGGATCGGTGGCCGTGCTCAACCGACCTGCCGACACCGACGTCGAGCCGATGATGGAGGAGGGGCCCGGCCGCATCGTCCGGGAGAAGGAGCATCCCGCCGACCCGATGACCGTCGACGACGCCCTCTTCCAGATGGAACTGGTGGGGCACGACTTCTACATGTTCATGGACAAGGAGTCCGGCAGGCCCAGCGTGGTCTACCGGCGGAAGGGTTTCGACTACGGCATCCTGCGTCTCGCGATGTGACGCAGCCCGAGGCGACTGGCTCCGGCCCGGCGCGGCTCCGACCTCAGGTCGGGGCCGCGCCGCCGTCCGTCCGACCGGGCAATGTCGCCGGGATCGCGCCGGTCTTCGGGATCGCGCTGCGGCATCAGGCCCGCTGTGCCGCAACCGGCTCCCGGCCACCCGCCGCGGGTACGCATCCCTCAGCGGTCGCGGGCCAGCTCGTACTGGACGTCGTCGATCCGGGTACCGCGCGGTCCGGGCCGGCGGGACAGTTGGACGCCGACCCGGCGGAACCCGGCCCGTTCGAGTACGGCCTGGGAACCGGTGTTGTCGAGGGCGGCGCCGGCCTCCAGTCGGGCGAGTCCGGCGTGTTCGAAGGCCCATTCGGCGAGCAGCCGTACGGCGCGGGTCGCGTAGCCGCGGCCGCGCCAGTCCCGGGCCAGGTGGTAGCCGATCATGCCGGTGGCGGTGACGGGCTCGGTGTAGAGCAGGAGGATCTCGCCGGCGTACCGGTCGCTGGGTGCGTCGCGGATGGTGAGCCGGGCGGCGGCGCCGGCGAGCCACTGGCTCTGCGCCGTACCGCAGCTCTCGCGTACCTGGTCGAGGGTGGGCGGCAGCGGCGGTACGGAGGACTCGTACACGTCGGGCAGTCGCTGCGCGGCGTACGCGTCGGCGGTGTCCGCGGGGCCGAGCGGGTGCAGCGCGACGACCCCGTCGGACAGTTCGTCGCCGGGCAGGTCGGGCAGCAGCCGCGGGGTCGGGCCGGGCGGGTCGGTGGCGAGCCGCGCCCACAGGACCATGTCGTACCGGGTGCCGTCGGGTCGGCTGCCGCCGCCGCGTTCGACGCCTTCCCGGCGGTACCCGGCGGCGAGGGCGACGCGCTGGCTGCCCGGGTTGTCGGGCGCGGCGAGCAGTTCGAGGCGGGCGATGCCGTGCCGGAGCGCCCAGTCGGTGACCGCGGTGACGGCCTCGGCGGCGTACCCGTGGCCGCGTGCCCACGGCGCGAGCCAGTACGCGATCTCGGCGTCGGTCCGGCGCGGCGACACGTGCTGGAGGTACACGCCGCCGAGGAGGCGGTCGTCGGTCCCGTCGGCCACCGCGAACCCGGCGCCGCCGGCGGCCCACCGGCCCGGCGTCTCGACGTCCCGCCAGGCCACCGCCTCGGCAGTACCGAACGGCTCCGGCGTGTACGGCAGGAAACGCCGTACCCGCTCGTCGCGCATCGCCGTGACGAGATCGTCGAGGTCGCCCTCCGCGGGCGCCCTCAGCAACAGCCGGGCGGTACGCAGCTTGTCGGTCGGCAGCTCGCCCATCCACACCTCCCCAGGTACCGGAACGGGCGTATGTTGCACGATCCCATCCACTTTTCTGGTGCGCGGCGCGCCGTGGTGCGGCAGTCTGGCGGTATGAGTACCGCCGAGGTCCATTCCGCCTCACCTGCGGACGCCGCCCAGTTCGGTCGGGAGACCGGGTCGGGCGGCCAGTTCGTCCGCCAGCCGAACCGTTTCACCGACCGGGTCACCCGCGACTCGCGGTCCGCGCCCGGGGAGGGCCCGGACGACGAGGGCCGGTGGCCGGTCGAGCCCGGACGTTACCGGCTGGTCGTGTCCCTCGCGTGTCCTTGGGCGCATCGTTCGGTCATCGACCGGGAGCTGCTCGGGCTCCAGGACGCCATCTCGCTCGCCATCGTCGACCCGATCCGGGACGAGCGGGGCTGGCGCTTCACCCTCGACGAGGGCGGCCGGGATCCGGTGCTCGGCATCGGCTTCCTGTCCGAGGCGTACCTGGCGACCGACGACGAGTACCAGGGGCGGGTGACGGTGCCGGCGCTGGTGGACACGAAGACCGGCCGGGTCGTCACGAACGACTATCCGCAGCTGTCGCTCGACCTGTCGACCGAGTGGGTCGACCTGCACGCGCCGGGCGCGCCCGACCTGTACCCGGAGAAGCTGCGGGCCGAGATGGACCCGCTGATGCAGGAGATCTTCGCCGACGTCAACAACGGCGTGTACAAGGCGGGTTTCGCCACCGGCCAGCGCGCGTACGAGGACGCCTACGACGCGCTGTTCGACCGGCTCGACGTGCTGGAGGACCGGCTCGCCGACCGCCGGTACCTGATGGGCGACGCGATCACCGAGGCCGACGTGCGGCTGTTCACCACGCTGGTGCGGTTCGACGCGGTCTACCACAACCACTTCCGGTGCAACCGGCAGAAGCTGACCGAGTTCATCAACCTCTGGGCGTACGCCCGCGACCTGTACCAGACGCACGGGTTCGGCGACACGGTCGACTTCGACCACATCAAGCGCCACTACTACCTGACCCACGACAAGATCAACCCGACCGGCATCGTGCCGAAGGGGCCCGACGCGCTCCGCTGGCTCACCCCGCACGCCCGCGGCTGACCGTCAGTCGGTACTCAGGCGCGCGCCGTACCAGGTGTCGACGGGGACGCCACGTTGCAGGTGGTGTCCCCGTTCGGTGCCCTCGACGGTGAAGCCGGCCTTCTCCGCGACGCGCCGGGACGCCGGGTTCGCCACGAACGCGCGCCACTCGACCCGGTCCAGCGCGAGCGCCGCGTACGCCCAGTCGCACAGGGCGCGCAGCGCGGTCGTCGCGACGCCGCGGCCGCGGGCCCACGGCGCGACCGAGTAGCCGACCTCGCCGACCCGCGCCGGGTACCCGTCCAGCCGCAGCTCGAACGTGCCGAGGAACCGCCCGGTCGGCGCCGCCGCCGCGAACACCACCCCGGTACCGCCGCGCCAGCAGTCCGCCGCGTACCGGACGAAGAACTCGGCGTCCGACTCCTGGTACGGCACGGGAATGCCGGTGTTCGCGACGGTCTCCGGATCCCGCGAGGTCCGCACCAGGTGCGGCACGTCGCCGGGCCCGAGCGCCCGCAGTACGAGGGTGCCCGCGTCGACGGTCGGCTGCGCGCCGGAGTACGTGCGGGCCTGTCGGGCGGCGCGGGCCAGCCGTACGTCGTCCGGGCCGGCGTCGCGCAGTTCGCCGGGCAGCATGCCGGCCAGCCAGCCGTCGACCGGATCGCCCTCCCCGCCGTGCGGGCGGAGGCCGGCCCGGGTGACGCCCTCCATCCGCATCCCGAGCCGCAGCGCGACCAGCCGGGACGCGTGGTTGCCGACCACCGCGCGCCAGCCCAGCCGGCGCAGCCCGAGCGCGTCGAACCCCCACCGCGCCGCCAGCCGCCCGGCCCGTTCGGCGACGCGCCGGCCGCGGGCCCACGGCGCCGTCCAGTACCCGAGGTCGGCGCCGCGGCGGGCCGGTTCGAGGTGCAGCGCCGTCGAGCCGAGCAGCTCCCCGCCGTCCGCGTCGAACACGCCGAACGGGGTGCCGGTGCCCGCCGCCCACGCCCCGGCCGCACCCGTCACGAACGCCTCCGCGTCGCCCCTCCCGTACGGGACGGGCACGGTCGTCCAGCGCGCGATCTCCGGGTCCTGGCAGGCGCCGAGCACGGCGTCCGCGTCGGTCGGTCGCCAGCAGCGCAGCAGCAGGCCGTCGCCGGCCAGGTCGACAGGGTCCATGGGCGGATCCTGCCGCGCCCGCCGGCGCACCGGAACCGATTTCGCCGCGGCACCGTCCGGGTGTGTGCACTCACCCCGGGTACGCACGCGCGGTTCGGCCCGGACGCTTCCGCCGGAGTACCCGGGCACGGCAGACTCGAAGACCACGGACGGAGGCGCCGATGCCCGACACACAGGCCAGAGAAGCCCAGCCGGTACGCGCCGGGCGCGCGGTGACCGTCGCCCGGGCGTACGCGGCGAAGTGGATCATGACGGCGGCGCTGGTGGTGGCGCTGCTGCTGGGGCTCGGGGCGGTCCTGGTCGGTTTCGGCGCCAACCGCCACAACGTCCTGGTCAGTACGCTCGTGTCCGTGGACGGGTGGCTCGCCGGGCCGTTCGGTGACCTGTTCACGTACGCCGACCCGGTCCGGCAGAGCCTCGTGAACTGGGTGATCGCGGCCGCGGCGTACCTCGTGGCGGGCGGTATTCTCTCCCGACTGGTCCGTCCGTGACGGTGCGTGCCGCCGGCTCCGCGCGACGACTCGCGGGCCGATTGTTCCGTGATGAACGTCCGGATCTGGTAGCAACGTCATGTTCGGGTGACGATCTGACGGCAGGAGTGTGCCGGAGCGCCGTCGCCCTGCCTACGATGGTCGCCGGAGAACAGCCCCCAGGGAGCGTTGAGAAGTGTCCGTACTGGAAAAAGTGCTGCGCGCCGGCGAGGGCCGGATGCTGCGTCGGCTCAAGGCGATCGCGTCCGCCATCAACGAGCTTGAGGACGACTACACCGAGAAGACCGATGACGAGCTGCGCGCGCTGACCGACGAGTACAAGGAGCGGTACGCGGACGGCGAGACCCTGGACGAGCTGCTGCCGGAGGCGTTCGCCACGGTCCGCGAGGCCGCCCGCCGGGTGCTCGGCAAACGGCACTACGACGTGCAGCTCATGGGTGGCGCCGCGCTGCACTTCGGGCACATCGCCGAGATGAAGACCGGCGAGGGCAAGACGCTCGTCTCCACGCTCCCTGCGTACCTGAACGCGCTGTCCGGCAAGGGCGTGCACGTCATCACGGTCAACGACTACCTGGCCCAGCGCGACGCCGAGTGGATGGGTCAGGTGCACCGCTTCCTGGGCCTGACCGTCGGCGTGGTGCTGCCGCAGATGACGCCCGCCGAGCACAAGGCGGCGTACGAGTGCGACATCACGTACGGCACGAACAACGAGTTCGGCTTCGACTACCTGCGCGACAACATGTCCTGGTCGGCCGACGAGCTGGTGCAGCGCGGCCACAACTTCGCCATCGTCGACGAGGTCGACTCCATCCTCATCGACGAGGCCCGGACGCCGCTGATCATCTCCGGCCCGGCCGAGCAGTCCGCCCGCTGGTACCCGGAGTTCGCCCGGGTGGTCGGGCGGCTCAAGCGCAGCAGCGAGGTCAGCCCGTCCGCGCAGCTCGGCGGCAGCCGTCCCGAGCCGGACGGCGACTACGAGGTGGACGAGTCGAAGCGCACCGTCGCCATCACCGAGGCCGGCGTGCACAAGGTCGAGGACCAGCTCGGCATCGACAACCTGTACGAGTCGGTCAACACCCCGCTCGTCGGCTTCCTGAACAACGCCATCAAGGCCAAGGAGCTGTACAAGCGCGACAAGGACTACATCGTCAGCGACGGCGAGGTCCTCATCGTCGACGAGTTCACCGGCCGCATCCTGCACGGCCGGCGGTACAACGAGGGCATGCACCAGGCGATCGAGGCCAAGGAAGGCGTCGAGATCAAGCAGGAGAACCAGACGCTCGCCACGATCACCCTGCAGAACTACTTCCGGCTGTACGACAAGCTCGCCGGCATGACCGGTACGGCGCAGACCGAGGCCGCCGAGTTCAACAAGGTGTACAAGATCGGGGTCACCAGCATCCCGACGAACAAGCCGATGGTGCGCGAGGACCGCGCGGACGTCATCTACAAGACCGAGTCGGCGAAGTTCGAGGCGGTCGTCGAGGACATCGCCGAGCGGCACGAGGCCGGCCAGCCCGTGCTCGTCGGTACGGTCAGCGTCGAGAAGTCCGAGGTGCTGTCCGACATGCTGCGCAAGCGCGGCATCCCGCACTCGGTACTGAACGCGAAGTACCACGCGCGCGAGGCGGAGATCGTCGCGCAGGCCGGTCGCAAGGGCGCCGTCACCGTCGCCACCAACATGGCCGGCCGCGGTACCGACATCCTGCTCGGCGGCAACCCCGAGTTCACCGCCGCGGCCAAGCTCCGCAACGCGGGCATCACGCCCGAGGAGGACCCCGAGGGCTACCAGGACGCGTACGAGGGGGCCCTGGAGGAGGCGGAGAAGGAGTGCGCCGCCGAGGCCGACGAGGTCGTCGAGGCCGGCGGACTCTACGTGCTGGGCACCGAGCGGCACGAGTCCCGCCGCATCGACAACCAGCTCCGCGGCCGGTCCGGCCGGCAGGGCGACCCCGGCGAGTCCCGGTTCTACCTGTCGCTGCAGGACGAGCTGATGCGCCGGTTCCGCGCCGGCGCCGTCGAGGCCGTCATGGAGCGGCTCAACATCCCGGACGACGTGCCGATCGAGTCCAAGATGGTCAGCCGCCAGATCCGCAGCGCGCAGACCCAGATCGAGCAGCAGAACGCCGAGATCCGCAAGAACGTCCTGAAGTACGACGAGGTCCTGAACAAGCAGCGCCAGGTGATCTACGCCGAGCGCAAGCGCGTGCTCGACGGCGAGGACCTGCACGAGTACGTCGACAACATGATCGACGACGTCATCGGGGCGTACGTCACGGGTGCCACCGCCGAGGGGTACGCGGAGGACTGGGACCTCGACAAGCTGTGGACCGCGCTCAAGCAGATGTACCCGATCTCGGTCACGGTCGAGGACCTTGAGGACGAGGCCGGCGGCCTGGAGGCGCTCGACGCCGACTTCCTCACCGAGCAGCTCCGCCAGGACGCCCACGAGGCGTACGCGCGGCGCGAGGAGGAGTTGGGCGCCGACGCGCTGCGCGAGCTGGAGCGCCAGGTGCTGCTCGCCGTCATCGACCGCAAGTGGCGCGAGCACCTGTACGAGATGGACTACCTGCAGGAAGGCGTCGGCCTCCGCGCGTACGCCCAGCGCGACCCGCTGGTCGAGTACCAGCGTGAGGGCTTCGACATGTTCCAGCAGATGCTCGACGGCATCAAGGAGGAGGCGGTCGGCTTCCTGTTCAACCTGGAGGTCCAGGTCGAGGAGGAGTCCGAGGCGCCGGCCGAGGCCGTCCCCGCCGCCACCACCGAACTCACCGCCGAGGAGTTCGCCGCGCAGGTCGGCCGCGCCGCCGGCGACACCGGACCCGCCCCGGACGGCGCCAGCCACGTCGAGATCCACGCCAAGGGCCTCGGCGCCGACTCCCGTCCCCAGCAGACCCTCCAGTACTCCCAGCCCGTCATCGACGGCGAGGCCGGTGCCGGAGGTGTCGAGGTCGGCCGCAGCTCGTCCGCCGCGGCGCTCGGCGTCGGCCCCAAGTCGGGGATCTCCGCGGGCGAGAAGCAGACCGCGCCGGGCCAGAAGGTCGGCACCGGCCCGTCCCGCAACGCCCCGTGCCCCTGCGGCTCCGGCAAGAAGTACAAGAAGTGCCACGGCGCCCCCGGCGCCGGCCCGCTCCCCGAGTGATTCCAGCGGGACGAGTGGTGGCGACGGTCGTCATCGGGCTTGGCTTGACGGCCCGGTGACGGCCCGGACGGCCCAGCGGCGGCCCCACAAGTCCACAGAGGACAGTCCAGAACGTCCCCGGTGATGCCCTGGCCCGACCCGGCCGGGGCATCACTGTCGGCGGGGCCTGGGGGCCGACTGAACGGACGATTGTCGCTGCTCGTGACCCCCGAGATCATCGGTCGGTGTTCCTGCGCTGGATGTTCCGTGGCCGCGGCCGGCTCCGCGTACTGCGTGGTCATGGTGGGCCTGACCTTCGTGCCGTGGCTGCCGCCGTTCAGCGGGTGGGTGGTCCTGCCGGCCGTGGTGACCGCTGCCCCGTGCTTCTTCACCGCGCTGTTCCTGGGGATCCTCCACAGTCGGGGACTACCGGGCTCGTCGGTGCCGTACCTGATCGGGTCGGTGCCGACCCGACTGCGGGTGGCCGGCCTGGCCGTCGCGTTCGGGTGCTTCCTGGTGATCGTGCTGACCGCACCGAGCATCAACAGGTTTGGAGTTGGCGTCGTGGACGGCCACCACGGACACCGACCGGACACGGTCATCGGCCGGACCGAGTACGAACGGCAGCTGCGGTACGACTTCCGCGTGGGCTTCTGTGCCGCCGGCTGGTTCACCGCGCTGCCTGGTCTCATGATCGCGGGTGCCGCCCAGCACAGGGCCGAAGGTGAAGCCGGCTCCTGAGCTGCTGCACCGGCCGCGTACGCCGACCACCGGCAACACAGCCAAGGTGGCCCCGGGGTTGGGCCGACCGGCGTTCCGGCCGTGGCGTTAGTCGCCCTAACAGAGATGGTATTTGCCGGTCCCGCGGCGAAGGGCGCGCCACTGTACGAACACCCGGAGGCAGCAGGCGGCGAACAGGAAGGTGAGCATGGCGAGCAGCCGACCCAGCCATTCGTTCGAGGCCACCACGAAGAGCAGCAGAGTCACCACGGCAGACGCGATGGCGGCAGCGCCGAAACCGATCGTGACAGCAAGAGTGACGTGCCGTTCGACGGCTGGCGAGATGATCATGACCTAGTTGTACCCCCTTTGCACACGCCGCATGCAGCCGCGATCGGCGCCGCATCCGCCCGACTTCGCGTACGGTCAGGGATCGAGGGTGGTGATGCGTTCGCGGAGCTGTTCCTCGGCGGTGTCGGCGTCGGTCCACAGGTCGAACCAGACCCGACTGGTGGCGCCGTCGGGCCGGTCGAGGCCGGCGACGGCGATGCTGTGGACGCCCCACAGCACGTCGAACCGGTCGGGCGAGTCGACGCCGACGGCGAACGGTGCGGCGAGCGCGGCGCGGGTGACGACGATCCGGTCGGGATCCTCGGGTCGACGCCGGCCGGCGGTGAGGTAGCGCGGCTCCTCGGTGATCCTCATCCACCGTACGGCCGCGCCCGGTACCTGTTCGTCGAGGATCTCGGCGACGGACTGCCGGAGCGCCGCGGCCGGGTCGTCGCCGAGCCAGTCGAGCCAGTGGCCGCCGTCGGTGAGCGCGGTGAAGTCGTCCTGGACCGTCCCGTACCGCGGGTTGGGCTCGAACTCGCCGGTGAGCCGTCCGTCGGCGCCGACCCGCCAGACGCCGCGGACGGCTTCGCCCGGCACGTACCCGTCGGGGTCGCCGATCAGCGTGCCGTCGATCTCGGCGACGAGCTCCGCGGGCGGCTCCCGGCGTGCCGTGGTGCCGTCCGCGGGTTCCGGTGGTGTGGTCATGATCGCCATCCTGGCACCGACCCACCAGCGCGTACGGTGCCGGTCCGGCGGCCGGGGCGCCGGACCGTACGACTGTCCGATGTGGACGGTACGGCCCGGCGCCCCGTGGTGCGTCAGCAGTTCTTGTATCCGGAGCCGCGGCTGGTCCAGCGGCACGTGTCGACCGTCGTACCGTGCGAGGTCTTCAGCGTCGCGGTGTCCCCGGTGTTGTTCCAGATGTACGCCCGGCTGCCCCAGTACCGGTTGGCGCTGGTGTTGGTGCCGCGCCCGGTGTGCACGGTGACGGTCTTCCCCGGCCCGAGCCGGAAGCTGCCGAACGTGTACACGTGCCGCGACGCGTCCCGCAGCGTCCACCCGGTCAACGTCACCGTGGTACGCCCCGTGTTGCGGACGTGCACCCACTCGGCGTTCAGGCTGGTGTTGCTGCGGTTGTCGGTCCCCGGCGAGTCGTACTGGATGCGGCCGAAGGAGATGGTGCCGGCGGCCTGGGCGGGCGCGGCGGCGGTGAGGGCGACGCCGAGCATGGTCGCGGCGGCGGCGACCGCCACGGCGGCGGTGCGGACTGTCATTCACGAACTCCCGGGTTCACGTACGTCGGCACTGCGGTGGGTACCGCAACATGCGCCGTACGTTATGGGTGCCCGGCGCCGGTGGGGGCCCGCCGATCGGCCGCAGTTGGTCCGCCGTCGGAACGTCCGGGTTCGCCGTTCCGGCAGGTGCAATCCGCCGTTCGGGCGGTCCGTCCGCAGTGGTCGCAGCCACTGTCGGATGACCGTCACGACCCCTTTTCCGTACCCGACGGGCTTGTAGCGTGCGAAAAGATCCACTCACCGTGGAGTGGACTTCGGTGCGGCGTACCCGGTTGGCCGGTCCTTCTGGGTTAGCCTGGGATCACTTTGGGGATAACGCACTCGCGGTCGGTTGCCCGCCGATGCCACACTCCATTGTGGAACTCGCAGGTCGAACGGCAGGTGGGAGCGCGCAGCGGTAGCGACGTGGGGAGGAGGTGTCCGAGATGACCGCGGTGAACAGGTCACGGTCCTGGCTGGGGCTGGACCCAGACGAGCGGTACGACGACGCGGCGGAGCGGCAGTCCACGGACATCGCGCCGACGTCCTCCAGCGCCAGTGACGTCGCGGTGCCGGACCGGCGCCTCGCGACGATCCACCTCACGAGCTTCCATCAGGCGCGGACCGTGGGCGAGCGGTTCCGCGAGGGTGTCCCGGTGCTGATGGACCTGTCCGGGATGGACGAGGCCGGCGCCAAGCGGGTCGTCGACTTCGCCTCGGGTCTGGTGTTCGGGCTGCGCGGCGGCATGGACCGGATCGCGCCGCGGGTGTTCCTGGTCCTTCCGGCGGGCACCGAGCTGACCCGCGCGACGCCGCGCTGAGTCCGGGCGCCGCGTGGCGTCCAGTGGTCCGACAGATTCGTACAATTTCCGGCCGGCCGGCGCGGGACCGACGCTTGACGCGTTGTTCTCGCGCCGGTTTCGCCGAGCCGTCCGTACCACCAGTGTTCACTACAATGCGTATTCATCAATTCACTTACTAACGTCGATTGGCGCGCATCTCGGCCACGCTCAAATCGGGCCAGAAAGCGCACATCGTGACTTGACGCCCCCGATCATGGTCGGCAAACTGGCCCGACGGGCGCCCGTATTCATGAATACGTACCGCAATTAGAGGAGTACCCACAGATGAGCCTTGGTGGAATTCTGCCGCTGGACAACCTGGGTAACGTCACCCACGGCTCGGCCGGCGTCGACGCGGGCCCGCTGACCGGCGGTGCCGGCCTGGACCTGACCGGCACCTCGGCCGCCGGCCTGCACGGCCCGGCCGGCCTCAACGCCGGTGGCGACGTGAACCTGGTCGCGCAGAGCGCCCACGTGGGCGTCGGCGCTGCGGGCCACGAGGTCGTCGGTGTTGGCACCGACAGCCTGACCAGCGGTCACGCCGACGTGACCGTGCTCGACAACACCGTGAGCCTCTGAGGCATACACACCCCCCGTGTGATGCACAGCGCCACCGCGTAACCGCAGCGTGCCGAGCAACCCGTACGGGTTCGACCGGCACGCTCGTGGTGCGGTGGCCGGGTGGCGGTGTCATGGCACAGCCCGGGTCCCTGCCTTGGGCTGTGCCATGACCGCCTCACCCGACCGGGACGTACGGACGGGAGCAAGACGCCCATGCGCAACGCACCGGCCATCGAGGTGACCGACCTGGTGAAGTTCTACGGCCGGCACCGGGCGGTGAACGGCCTGACCTTCGCCGTACAGCAGAACGAGATCTTCGCGCTGCTCGGGCGGAACGGTGCCGGCAAGTCGACGACGATGAAGATGCTCAGCACGCTGATGGTGCCGAGCGCGGGCAGGGCCAAGGTCGCAGGGTTCGACACGGTCCGCGAGCCCCGCGAGGTGCGTCACCACATCGGCTTCGTCTTCCAGGAGTCGACACTCGACGCCGGCCTCACCGTCGTCGAGAACCTCCGCTTCCACGCCACGCTGTACGGCACGCCGCGGCACCAGGTCGCCGAGCGCATCGAGTACGCGATGAAGCTGCTTGGGTTGGAAGGGCACGAGAAGGCGCTGGTCGCGCGGCTGTCCGGTGGTCTGGCCCGGCGGCTGGAGATCTGCCGGGCGCTGCTGCACAAGCCCAAGATCCTCTTCCTGGACGAGCCGAGCCTCGGCCTCGACCCGCCGACGCGTACCCGGCTGTGGCAGGAGATCAAGCACCTGCGTGACCGGGACGGCCTGACCGTCCTGATGACCACGCACTACATGGACGAGGTCGAGAACGTCGACCGGCTCGCCATCGTCAACGCCGGCGAACTCGTCGCGATCGACACCCCCAGCAAGCTCAAGGCCGCCGTGGGGCTGGACCGGATCCGGCTCAGTACCACCAACAACGCGATCGCGCTGCGGCAGCTCGTCGCGCACGACATCCCGGCCTGGGCCGAGGGCGAGGTCATCGTCTGCTGCGTACCGGATGCGGAGCGCGGCGTGGGTCGGCTGCTCAGCCTGATCGACGTGCCCGCCACGATGATCACCGTGCAGCGGCCCAGCCTCGACGACGTGTTCGTGCACTTCACCGAGATGGCGCTGGCGCGCGAGGCGGCCGAGTCGGGTACCGGTGGTGCGCACCGACGGCGGGCCAAGGCGTGACGGACGCACCCTCGTCGGGCGTCTACTCCTCCCGTACTCGTGAGGACGGGAACGGCTCGTCGCCGGGCGCCAGCATCCGGCGCCCGTTGTTCGGGCGCTCCCCGGCGGCCATCGAGCCGGCGCCGGCACCGACGCAACCCGACGACGCCGAGATGAGTACGGCGCGGCTACGGCCGAGCGCCGCCGACCGCGCCGCCCTGGCCGAGGCCCGCCGGGGCGCCAGGCCCGCCGAAGCGCCCGAGCCCCGCCGGGAGCCCTCGCCGCGCCCGCGGGCCCGCGCGATCGAGGCCCCGCGCCCGGCGCCGCGTTCGCACTCCGCGGACCCCGCCCCGCGTTCGCACGCCGTCGAGCCGGCGCCGCGGTCGCACGCCGCGGAACCCGAGGCACCCGAGCGTCCGCGGACCCGGGCGGAGGAGCGTGCCGCGCGCGAAGCGGCGCGTGGTGTGGACGAGCGTCCGCGTACGCGGGCGGAGGAACGCGCCGCCCGCGAGGCCGCCGAACGGGACGCCGCCGAACGCGAGATGCAGCATCCAGCCGGCGACCGGGGCGACCGGGCGACGCGCGCGATCGAACGCGCCGAGGCCCGCGGCCGGGCACGCCCGGGGGTCGCGCCGACGTCCGGGCCGCCCACGCAGCCGACGTCTGCGCCGCCGGCGCCGCGTACACCGGAGCCCCGTGCACCACAACCCCGCGCGCCGGAGCCCCGCGTACCGCAGCCGCGGGTGGAGGCCGAGCCGGACGACGACCGGGACGTGGTGCAGGGCAGTCACCGCCGCGACCCGCGCGTCGTCCTCGAACTGCGCGTCATCGGCATGGTGGTGCGCCGCGAGTTCAAGAAGTACTTCCGGTCGAAGGCGAAGATCCTCTCCAGCTTCGTCCAGCCGTTCTTCTTCCTGCTCATCTTCGGGTACGGGATGCGCACGCTGGTGCGGACGACCGGCGGGGCGAGCTTCGAGCAGTTCGTCTTCCCGGGCGTCATCGCGATGACCGTGCTCGGCCGCGCGCTGCTGTCCGCGGTGACGATCGTGCAGGACCGGGAACACGGTTTCCTGCGCGAGATGCTGGTGTCGCCGGCGAGCCGCGTCTCGATCGTGATCGGCTCGATCCTCGGTGGCGCCGGCATTTCCACGATCCAGGCCGTACTGCTGTTCTTCGGCGCGCCGATCATGGGCCTGTTCCCCGGCCCGGCGACGATCGTCAAAGTACTGGCGACCACCGCGCTGATGGCGGTCGAGGTCACCGCGCTCGGCGTCGCCCTCGCGACGTTCATCCAGAAACCGAACAGCTTCACCGCGGTGACGCAGGCGTTGACGTACCCGATGTTGGTGTTGTCGGGGGCGCTGGTGCCGCTGGCCGGGCTGCCGTCCTGGGTCGCCGGGATCGCGCGGTTCAACCTGTTCAGCTATCCGGTGGACGCGACGCGCCGGCTGCTCATCGGCTCGGATGTCAAGGCGGACAAGGGATCGCTGGTCGGGCTGGTGCTGTTCGGGCACCCGATGTCGGTCGGCGACGAGATCGCGCTGACCGCCGGCTGCACGCTCGTGTTCGTCCTGATCGCGGCGTGGCGGTTCGCCCGGGTGGCCTGACCGGCGCACCGTCACACCATCCGGAAGTACGCGCAGCGCCAGCCGCACGGCAGCCGGACGAGCTGGATCGTCAGTGCCCACACCCGGCCAGCCTCGTCGAGCGTCACGACCACCTCGGCCTTGTCCGGCACGGATCCCGTCACGTACAGCCGGCGCAGGGTGACGTGGCGGTCCGGCTGCGGGTGCACCACGCGCAGCTGCTCGACGCCCTCGCCGACCGCGGTCGCGGCGAGCTGGCCGGCACGCCGCCGCCCGCGCAGCACCTCCAGGTACGCGTTGACCAGCAGCCACGCCGCCTGGCGCGCACCCGGCGGCTCGGCCGGACCCGCGGCGCCGGCCCGGCCGCGGCGGGACCGGCCGGCCCACTCGATCGGCAGCTGCTCCGGCACGGCCCGCAACCGCGGACGCTCCCAGTACGGCTCCGGATCGTACGGCGGGTCGGGGTCGGGGGCCGGCACCACACGCAGCCGTGGATGCAGCGGAACCGGTGGCGCGACGGGGATCGGGACGGTCATCGGGTCTCCAAGAGAACTGGACGTTTCCCTGCGTTTACGGTCGACAGCGCGCGTTTGTCTGCAGATACCTATACACGGCCGGCACAACCGGACAGCTCGCCCGAGAGCGCCCGCGGCACCGCTGACCTGCGCCTTCACCCCAATCCCCAGGTACTCCACTGACCGCTTTCCGACACCCGGCCCGCCCACGGACCGTCCTCGGTGGACCCCGGTCGGTCCCGGGCGACGTCACCGGGACGCGGCAGCCCACGCCGGTCCGCGTACCAGCCGGCGGTCCGACCCCGCGCGGAGTCGGCGCGGCGAACGGATCGAGGGCGAAGGGTCGGGCGCTCTTGCGGCATGGCACTGGGCCGTGCATCGGGGAACGCAATGCGATGTGGATCTTGGCCAGTGACGGCGCGCGTGGGATACGTCAGTCGGTGGTGTCGCGGAGGAGCGGGTTCTCGGCGACCCAGGCGGCGGTCTCCGCGTACTTGCGCTCGATGTACTCCTCAAGCTTGGCGCGCTCGACGCGCCACTGGCCCCGGCCGCCGATCTTGATGGCCGGCAGGTCGCCGCTGCGGACCAGGTGGTACACCTGTGACTCGGTGACGTTGAGCTCGTCGGCGACGTCGGCCAGCGGCAGGAACCGGGACGGCATGGCGGCGACTCCCGTCGTACGAGGCGGGTGGTGGCGGGATGCGGAGCTGGTGCCGCCGGGGCTTGTACCGTAACCGCATCGACCGCCCGGTTGCGAGCGGGTGCTAACGCGCGTGGAGGGTTTCGTGGCGACTGGGCATGTCCGGGTCTACCTACCGGCGACGCTGCCGGTGCTGGCCGACCTGCGGCGGAACAACGAGTTCGGGCCGGCGCCGCTCACCGGGCACGCGGTGACGCCGTCGCTCCGCGAGTGGTACGCGGAGGGCGACGAGGAGGAGCTGGAGTACGTCGCGTTCACGCGCGCGGCGCAGGCCGCCCTGCTGCTGTTGCGCGCGGATCCGGACGCCCCGCGCCGCCGCGTCGTCGTGTCCGTCGACCTGCCCGGCGACGCGCTCGGCCCGGCGTCCGGCGAGCTCGGCGACAGCGAGGTGACCCTCGCCGCTCCGGTACCGCTGGCGGCGGTCGCGGCGCTGCACGTGGACGGTGCCGATGCGGAGTCGGCGGTGTCGGCCGCGGTCGACGTGGCCGTGGAGGCGGCAGCGGGCGACCCGGACGCGCAGTTCACCGTGGACGGCGCCGAGGACCACGAGCTGGAGTGGTACGACGTGTCCGAGTTGGGACAGCTCGCCGGCGCCTGACCGGCCGGTCGTCAGGAGGCGGAACCGGCGTCGGACGGCTCCGTCGCCGTCGGCCCGGCGGTGGGCTTCGCGTCCGCCCCGCGGTCTTCGGCCGCGGGCTTCGCTCCGGCCGACTTCCCACCCGCCGTCGACTCTGCGGGCTTCGCGTTCGCGGACCGCGCGGTCGAGGGCTTCGCCGCCGCTGACTTCGCGGTCGGGGACTTCGCGCCCTGCTTCGCGCTCGCGGCGGTCTTCGTGCCGCGCTTCGCCGCCCCGGAGGTGCCGTTCTTGCCACCGGACGGCTTGGCCGCATCGGACGGCTTGGCGCCACCGGACGTGCCGTTCTTGGCGGCGGACGTCTTGGCCCCGCGGGACGTGCCGTTCTTGGCGGCGGACGCCTTGGCCCCGCCGCCCTCGGTGCCGGACGACGTAGCCCCGCGGGACTGCGCGGCGCCGGACTCGCTCGGCTTGTCGTCCGTCGCGCCGCCGTCGGTCTTCACCTCGGCGTCGGCCTCGCGCTGGCGGGCGGCGCGGTCGATCTCGGCCGCGCGCCGCTCCTCGCGTACGGCCCAGTCGGGCTTCGCGGCGGGCGTCCTCGTACGGGGGCGGCGCGGGCCACGGGTCCGCCCGTACAGCAGGACGGCGACCAGGGCGCCGGCGAACAGCAACGCGAGCGAGCCGTTGAGCTGGTACCGGCCGGCGAGCTGGAAGGCGAGCGTGTCGCCGAGGTCGAGGCCGCCCGCGCTGGAGATCAGGCTGCTGCCGAACGCCCAGGTGAGCAGCTGCGCGACCAGTGCGAGGACGCCGGGGGTGGCGCCGGCCGCGACGTTCGCAGCGGTGCCGAGCCGGTTGCCGGTACGTCGCACGTACAGGTGGACGGCGACGCCGGCGATGATGCCGGCGACGATGAAGCTGACGAGGGCGAGGTTGCTCTGCGCCTGCGCGTACTTCGCGATGGTGCCCTCGCCGCCGAACAGCCGGGTCAGCGGCGTCAGGAACAGGCTGCGCAGGGCCAGAACGGCGATCACGACGACGGTGCCGATGTAGCCGGCGACGGTCATCAGGCCGGGCCGGATGGCGGTGGCGGCGCCGCCGAGCAGGGCCGCGGTGGCGACGCCGGCGCCGACCACGAGCCGGTCGGCGGTGCTCAGGTCGGCCTCCAGCAGGTAGCCGGCGCCACCGGCGACGATGCCGGCGACCAGGCCGCCGAGCGTGCCGAACAGCGCGCGCCGGGCGCCGTGGTCGAGCAGCCGGGTGCCGTCCCGGCCGGCGAAGAGGCGGATCGCGGACGCCCCGGCGGCACCGCCGAGCAGCAGGGCGGCGAGCAGTACCGAGGACAGGAACGTGGCGACCTGGATGGCGGCGACCGCGGGATCGCCGGCGGCGCTGACGAGGATGTGCTCGCCGCGCAGCACCATCGCGAACAGCAGGACCGCGAGCACCAGCAGTACGGTGACGCCGCGGGAACCGGGCTCGGCGAGCGTGGCCGCCCGGTACGCCCCGGATCGCGGCGTCTGAGCCGCGCGGGTCCGGTCGGTCCGCGCACCGGTCCGCGTCCGCTCTGCCATGGGTCAGGGTCCTTCCGCTGCGTGGCGCCCGACGGGAGCCAGCCTACGCGGGTACCTCGGGTGACCGGTCGCACAGGCCGCCGCCTCGGTCCCGGGACGCGCGCACGCGCGCGTGCGAGTATCTATGTATCGCGTGTCGCGAACGGGGTGGATCCCCAGGTCAGGCCGATGGCACGTGCTCGCCGACGTCGCCGAGTTGAAGGTGTGTGAGATGGACTCGATCTTTGCGGTACCGCAGCCGACCAACGAGCCCGTGCACGGGTACGTGCCGGGCAGCGCCGAGCGGGACAGTCTCGCGCGCACGCTGTCCGAGCTGGCGTCCGACAAGGTCGAGTTGACCATGACGGTCGGCGGCGAGCAGCGGATGGCCGGCGGCGAGCGGTTCTCCGTGGTGATGCCGCACCGGCACGCGCACGTACTCGGGGAGAGCGCGCAGGCGACGAACGAGGACGTGGCGGCGGCGGTGGCCGCGGCGAAGGCGGCGGCGCCGGCCTGGCAGGCCCTGCCGTACGACGAGCGTGCGGCGATCTTCCTGCGCGCCGCGGACCTGCTCGCCGGCCCGTGGCGGGACAGGATCAACGCGGCGACGATGCTCGGCCAGTCGAAGTCGGTGCAGCAGGCGGAGATCGACGCGGCCTGCGAGCTGATCGACTTCCTGCGGTTCAACGCGCACTTCGGCGCGGAGCTGCTGGCGAAGCAGCCGCGCAGCGTACCGGGCGAGTGGAACCGGTTCGACCACCGGCCGCTGGACGGCTTCGTCACGGCGATCACGCCGTTCAACTTCACCGCGATCGCGGGCAACCTGCCGAGTGCGCCGGCCCTGATGGGTAACACGGTGGTGTGGAAGCCGACCCCGACGCAGCAGCTCGCCGCGCACCTCACGATGCGGGTGTTCGAGCAGGCGGGGCTGCCGGCGGGCGTGATCAACCTGGTCACCGGCGACGGCCGGGCGGTGAGCGAGGTGGCGCTGACCGACCCGGAGCTGGGCGGCATCCACTTCACCGGCTCGACCCGTACGTTCCAGCACCTGTGGCGGACGGTCGGCGAGAACATCGACCGCTACCGGGCGTACCCGCGGCTGGTGGGGGAGACCGGCGGCAAGGACTTCGTGATCGTGCACCCGAGCTGGACGGACGTCGAGGCGGTCAACGTCGCGCTGATCCGCGGCGCCTTCGAGTACCAGGGGCAGAAGTGCTCGGCGGCGTCCCGGGCGTACGTCCCGCGGTCGATGTGGCGGGGCGGGCTGCGCGACCGGGTGGCGGCGACCGCCGCGGAGCTGACGTACGGCGACGTGAGCGACTTCGCGAACTTCGGCGGCGCGCTCATCGACCGCCGGGCGTACGACAAGCTCGCGGCGGCGATCGACCGGGCGAAGGCGTCGTCGTCCTGCACGGTCGTCGCCGGCGGCACGTACGACGACAGCGAGGGCTTCTTCGTCGCGCCGACGGTCGTCGAGTGCTCGGACCCGACCGACGAGGTCTTCACCACCGAGTACTTCGGCCCGTTCCTCGCGGTGTACGTGTACGACGACGGTGACTTCGAGCAGGTCGTACGGCAGGCCGAGAGCGCCTCGCCGTACGCGCTGACCGGTGCGGTGTTCGCCATCGACCGGCAGGTCGTCACGTGGGCGAGCGACGTGCTGCGCTTCGCCGCGGGCAACTTCTACGTGAACGACAAGCCGACCGGCTCGATCGTGTCGCGGCAGCCGTTCGGTGGTTCGCGCGCCTCGGGTACGAACGACAAGGCCGGTTCGTGGCAGAACCTGTCGCGGTGGATCTCGCCGCGGGCGATCAAGGAGACGTTCGTGCCGCTGACCGAGTGGCGCTACCCGAACATGGGCTGAGCCCCACCGCGGGCGTACCAAGGGGTGCGCCCGCGGTCAGTCGCCGGCCGGCGGCCGGATCACGCCGGCCAGGAAGCGCAGGTACGCGGGCCGGTCGGCGTCCGGCAGCAGCGCGCCGGCGGTGGCGCGCTGCGCCTGGATGAGCCCGATGTGCGCGGTGTAGCCGAGGACCGCCCGGTGCCGCGCGTCGCGCGCGGTGCACCCCATCTGCTGGTACGCGGCGGCGATGAACTCGACCCGCCGTGCCGTGACCGCGGCGAGTACCGGCGCGACGGCGGGATGGTCGGCGTGCGCGAGCAGTGCCAGCTCGGCCCGGTTGGCGACGGGCCGGCCGATGGTCGCGTCGAGCAGGGCGGCGAGCCGTTCGGCCGGGTCGGTGATCGGGTCGAGCTCGCGGATGACGGCGTCGGTGTGCCGGTCGGCCCAGCGGGCGAGGGCCGCCTCGACGAGCGCGTCCCGGTTGGCGAAGTGCCAGTAGAAGCTGCCCTTGGTCGCGCCGAGCCGGGCCGCGATCGGCTCGACGGCGACGGCCGCGAGCCCGCCGTCGGCGAGCGCGTCGAGCGCGGCGTCGGCCCAGTCGTCCCTTCCCAACCTCGTCCGTCCCATGCTCCGTACGCTAGCGTATGGTCGAACCATACGGCAGCGTACGGAGGTGGGGTCGTGCTGGAGCGGGTGCGCAACTGGGGCGGGACCGCGGCGGAGGTCGACCGGCGGTACCCGTGCGAGGACTACCTGGACGGGCCGGTCGAACGGCTCACCCGCGCCGTGACCGTGCGGGCACCGGCGGCCCTGACGTACCGCTGGCTGTGTCAGACGTCGGTCGCGCCGTACGCGTACGACTGGCTGGACAACTGGGGTCGGCGCAGCCCGCGCGAGCTCACTCCCGGCGCCGACGAGCTGCGGATCGGCCAGCGCGTGATGGTGTTCGAACTGCGCGAGATCGAGCCGGGTCGGGGCTTCTCCGGCCGGTCGTTCGCGGCGGCGGAGCGGCTGTTCGGGCCGAACGCCGGGACGTACGCGGTGGAGCCGCTCGACGCGACGAGTTGCCGGCTGCTCTGCCGGCTGGTGTTCGGGCCGCGCCGGCCGTTCGGGCGGCGCTGGGCGACGCTGCTGGCGTACGGGGACCTGATCATGATGCGCAAGCAACTCCTGACGCTGAAGGCGCTCGCCGAGCGGGACGCCCGCCAGGCCCAGGCGTGACGTATCTCGCCCGCGTGACGGTCGTCAGGAAGCGGTAACGTCGGCGTACGTGACCGACAACGTGCCCGATCCGCGCTTCGGCGAACAGGGCGGCCTGCTCACCTACGGCAGCTACCTGCGCCTGCTCGAGCTGCTCGACCAGCAGCGCCCGCAGACCGACCCGCCGGCGCACGACGAGCTGCTGTTCATCACCATCCACCAGGCGTACGAGCTGTGGTTCAAGCTGGCGCTGCACGAGCTGACGGACGCGCGGGACCGGCTGCTCGCCGGCGAGACGTACCTGCCGCGGGTCCGGCTGGAGCGCTGCCGGGCCATCGGCCGTCTCGCGGTCAGCCAGGTCGACGTGATCGACACGATGACCCCGCAGGACTTCCTCACCTTCCGTACGGCGCTCGCCCCGGCGTCCGGCTTCCAGTCGGTGCAGTTCCGGGAGATCGAGTTCCTGTCCGGCCTCAAGGACCCCGGCTACGTGGACCGGTTCCGCGGCCTCACCGACGCCGAGCGGGACAACCTGCTGCGCCGCCTCGACGAGCCGAGCCTCTGGGACGGCTTCCTCCGGGTACTCGCGGCGGCCGGTTTCCCGACCGACTCCGCCGAGGACCGCTTCGCCGCGTACGCGACGATCGCGCACGACCGCAACCGGTACGGGCCGCTCTGGGACCTGGCCGAGGCGCTGGTCGAGCACGACCAGACGTGGGCGCTGTGGCGGGCCCGGCACGTGCTGATGGTCGAGCGCCAGATCGGTACGAAGACCGGCACGGGTGGCAGTTCCGGCTCCGCGTACCTGCGCAGCCGGGTGGAGCTGCGCTTCTACCCGGAGCTGTGGGAGTTCCGCAGTCGTCTCTGAGCCGTCGGGATCCGTACGGCGCCACTGACCGTGAGTAGTCAATCTGTTAGGTGTCTATCGGTTTCGGTATGCTCGGGGCATGCCGAAACCGGACCGTCAGCCGCTCGGAGTCGACCTCGCGCGTACGGCGAAGGCGGCGACGCGCGCGTTCGACGACGCGCTGGCCGCGGCGGGCGGGTCGCGGCCGGTGTGGCTCATCCTGATCTCGCTGAAGACCCGCGCGATGGCCAACCAGCGCGAGCTGGCCGAGGCCGTCGGCATCCAGGGCGCCACGCTGACCCACCACCTCAACGCGATGGAGTCCGCCGGCCTGATCACGCGGCGCCGCGACCCGGCCAACCGGCGCGTACACCTGGTGGAGCTGACGGCGGCGGGCGACACCACCTTCCACGCCCTGCGTACGGCGGCGGTCGAGCACGACCGCAGGCTCCGGGACGGGCTCAGCGACGCGGACCAGGCCGAGCTGGCGCGGCTGCTCGCCCGGCTCCGGGAGAACGTCGCGCCGGCCTGATCCCGGCTTCGTGCCAACGTCCGTTCGCTGTTGCACCATCGCGTACGGCGACCTCCTAGCGTGGTGATCCACGGGTAGGGAGGGGCCATGACCGGGACACTGGAGCAGCGGTACGTCCTGCGCGACGAGATCGCCTCGGGCGCCGCCGGGACCGTCTGGAGCGCGGAGGACCGGGCGACCGGCGCGGAGGTCGCGGTCAAGCTGCTGCACCGCGAGGTCGCGGGGCAGGCGGACGTGGTCGCCGCGTTCCGCGAGGAGGCCCGGGTGCTGGCCGAGCTGGACCACCCGGGCGTGGTCCGGGTCCGCGAGCTGACCCAGGCCAGCGACGGCCAGCTTGCCCTCGTCATGGACCTCGTCGCCGGTACCGATCTGCGCCGGCTGCTCGTCGCCGACGGGCCGCTCGCCCCCGGCGCCGCCGCGTCCGTACTCGCCCAGGTGTGTGCCGCGCTGGCCGCCGTACACGCCGCCGGGATCGTGCACGGCGACATCAAGCCCGGCAACATCCTGGTACCGGCGCCGGCCGGCTCGCCGGGCGTACGGCTGGTGGATTTCGGTGTGGCGCACCGGATCCAGCGTCCCGCCGGCGCCACCCACGCCACCCCCGAGTACGTCGCGCCCGAGGTCGTCGACGGCCGCCCGCCGATGCCCGCCAGCGACGTGTACGGCATCGGCATCGTCGCGTACGAGATGCTCTCCGGCCGCAGCCCGTACCGCGGCGGCAGTGTCGACGAGGTCCTGCACAAGCACCACCGGTGGACCGCGGTACGGCTGCCGGGAGTACCGGAGGGGCTGTGGCGGCTGATCGCGAGCTGCCTGGAGCTGGACCCGGCGGACCGGCCCGGTGCGGCCGAGCTGTCCGGGCGGCTGGCCGCGCTCGCGCCGGAACTGTCCGGTCTGCCGCCGCTGCCGGCGAGTCCGCAGGTGCCGACGCTGCGCCCGCGGGCCGGGGGAGAGCCCGCCGACCCGGGCTTCGTCACGCTCGACACGATGTTCGGCCCGGAGCGGGAGCGGCCCGCCGCCGAGCCCGTCGTGGAGCCCATCGTGAAGTCCGTGGCGGAGCAGCCGACGATGGTCGCCGCGGTCGCGCCGGTGCCGCCGCCGGCCCCGCGTACCGGTCCGCGCCGCGGTCGGGTGCTGGTCGGCGCGGCGGCGGGCGTGGTGCTGGTGGCGGTGCTGGGGTTCGGCGGTTGGGCGATGCTGTCCGGCGGGCACGAGCCGGCGCCGCGGACCACGACGGCCGCCGACGACGACCGCTCGCGTACGCCGTCGCCGCGGACCCCGGCGAGCCATGCGCCCGCGACGCACAGCCCGGCACCGACCACCCCGCCGGCCTCGACCGACCCGGGTACCGGCGGCCAGGACGGCAACGGTCAGGGCAACAACGGGCAGGGCAACGGGGGGCCGGCGGACGGCGGTCAGGGAAACGGGGGCCCGACCGGCGGCGGGCAGGCGACCGATCCGGGCAACGGCGGGGTCGACGCGCCGGGGGTCGGCGACCCGATGCCGACCATGCCGCGCTTCCCCTGACCGTACGGGCTCGGCCGGCGCGCGCGTGCGCCGGCCGGTACGCAAAAGCGCCCGGCGCCGCGGATCGACCGGCACCGGCGGCATTTCCCGCCGGTGTACCAGGGGCGACGTCTGACCACCTTGGACTGTCCTGTTGCGACGGTCCGGGCGGGACAGTACACAATGGATCGTCGAAAAGCCTGGATTTCACTGCGGCGAGGTGGCAGCGTAATGGGTATGGCGGATTCTGGTCTCAACGCGACGGCGGCGGCTCTGCTCGGACTGCTGCACGAGGGTCCGATGACGGGCGGCCAGCTCATGTCGGCCGCCGAGCGGAAACTGGGCCCGTTCTGGACGATGACCCGCAGTCAGGTCTACCGGGAGCTGCCGGCCCTTGCAGACGCGGGCTATGTGCGTCTGGGAAAGCCCGGCCCGCGCGCCAGCCAGCCGTACTCGATCTCCGCGTCGGGTAAGCGGGCGTTCGCGCGCTGGCTGTCCGAGCCGGTGACCCGCGACCAGATGCGCAATCCGGTCACGCTGCGGGTGGCGTTCGGCAAGCTGCACGGCCGGGACCAGCTCGCCGAGCTGTACGGTGCGGCCGAGAAGCAGCACTCCGAGGCGCTGGCCGAGGCGCGCGACGCCGCCAAGGACGCCGCCGCCGACGGCGACACGTACGGTGCCGCCGCGCTGAACTTCGCCGTCCAGTACCACAAGGCGGCGTTGAGCTGGCTGAAGAGCGCGCCCCGCGCCTAGCCCGGGGACCGTGTCGGGTGCGGGTGAGCAGCGGGCACGCGCACCCGCCGCGTACGCTTGGCTCTCGTGACGATTCAGGACCTCGCCGACGAGCTGCGCCGCCTCGATTCGACCCTCTCGGGCATCGAGAAGGTGCTCGATGTCGACCGCCTGCGCCGGGAGAAGGCGGACCTGGAGGGCCAGGCCGCCGCCCCGGACCTGTGGGACGACCAGGACAAGGCGCAGCAGGTCACCTCGCGCCTGTCGTACGTGCAGGGGGAGATCAACCGGCTGGAGCGGCTGCGGGGCCGGCTCGACGACGCCGGTGTGCTGCTGGAGCTGGCGGAGGCCGAGGAGGACGCGGGCAGCGTCGCCGAGGTCGAGTCCGAGCTGGTGGGCCTGCGCAAGTCGGTGGACGAGCTGGAGGTCCGCACCCTGCTGTCCGGGGAGTACGACCAGCGTGAGGCGCTGGTCACGATCCGGGCCGGCGCGGGTGGCGTGGACGCGGCGGACTTCGCCGAGATGCTGCTCCGGATGTACCTGCGCTGGGCGGAGCGGCACGGCTACCCCACCGAGGTCTACGACACGTCGTACGCGGAGGAGGCGGGGCTCAAGTCCGCCACCTTCCAGGTCAAGGTGCCCTACGGGTACGGGACGCTGTCGGTCGAGGCGGGCACGCACCGGCTGGTCCGGATCAGCCCGTTCGACAACCAGGGGCGCCGGCAGACCAGTTTCGCCGCGGTCGAGGTGGTCCCGGTCGTCGAGAAGACCGACGAGATCGAGATCCCCGAGGACGACATCCGGGTCGACGTGTACCGGTCGTCCGGTCCGGGCGGCCAGGGCGTCAACACGACCGACTCGGCGGTGCGGATCACGCACATCCCGACCGGCATCGTCGTGACGTGTCAGAACGAGCGGTCCCAGATCCAGAACCGGGCCTCCGCGATGGCGATCCTGTCGGCGAAGCTGCTGGCGCTCAAGCAGGCGGAGGAGCGCGCCAAGATCGACGAACTGCGCGGCGACGTCGCCGGTTCCTGGGGCGACCAGATGCGGTCGTACGTGTTGCACCCGTACCAGATGGTCAAGGACCTGCGGACGGAGCACGAGACCGGTAACCCGCAGGCGGTGTTCGACGGTGACATCGACGGGTTCATCGAGGCGGGGATCCGCTGGCGGCGGTCGCAACAACTGGTCGGCTGACCTCGCGGGACTCCCGTCCCCGTTCCTCCCGGCGTACGCAGCGGGCGCGTTGCGCGCGCTCGTGCCCTCGGCCGGCCATAGTCCCTACGCTGCGCTCACTCCGGAGAGTGAGCGCAGCGTGTGCTCCGTACGGCGCGGCTCGTCCGGCGGTAACTTTCCGTTTGGACGGCCTCCCCAGTCGTCCCGGCCCGGGACACCGTCAACGTACGGCGCGCGGGCGTCGCGGGGCCTCGGCCCAACCGGCCGCAACTCCTGGTCGGCGAGACTCCGTCCCCCTCGGGCCCGTCGTGTTTTCCGGTCGCGACGGGCCCAGCCCCAGGCCTGGATACCCGGTCGGGTGACGTGATGCTGGCCACTTTCCGTGATGAAATCCCGAGGTTGGACGCGGCCGTGGTTCAGCTCGCTCCGGACCTTCGGGACGAAGCATGACGCCTGCCCCCTGCGCCTGCTGTCGCTCCGCGTAAACTTCCGACCCGTGATTCGGCTTGAGAACGTCACCAAGACCTATCCACGGGCCTCGCGGCCGTCGATGGAGGGCGCGACGGCCACGATCGAGAAGGGCGAGTTCGTCTTCTTCATCGGCCCGACCGGGGCCGGCAAGTCGACGATCATCAAGCTTCTGCTGCGTGAGGAGACACCGACCTCGGGTCGGGTCATCGTCAACGGGCGCGACGTGGCCAACATGCACTCCTGGAAGGTGCCGGCGTTCCGGCGCTCGCTGGGCTGCGTCTTCCAGGACTTCCGGCTGCTGCCCAACCGCACCGCTGCCGAGAACGTGGCCTTCGCGCTGGAGGTCATCGGCAAGTCGCGCACCGTCGCGCGCCGGGTGGTGCCCGAGGTACTGGAGCTGGTCGGCCTGGGCGGCAAGGAGAACCGGTACCCGCACCAGCTCTCCGGTGGTGAGCAGCAGCGGGTGGCGATCGCCCGTGCGTTCGTGAACCGGCCGCTGATCCTGCTGGCCGACGAGCCCACCGGAAACCTGGACCCGGACACCAGCATCGAGATCATGCGCCTGCTGGACCGCATCAACCGCACCGGTACGACGATCGTCATGGTCACCCACGACTCCAACATCGTGAACCAGATGCGGCGCCGGGTGATCGAGATCGACTCCGGTCGGATCGTCCGCGACCAGCCCCGCGGCGTCTACGGCTGACCCGGGGCCGGGTGTCGCGGGGTCGTAGGCCGTCGCACCGGCACGACCCGCCCCGGCCCAACCGCCACCTCCTCGCCGAGAGCGCAGCACACCACCGGAAGGAACCCGATGCGCGCGAAGTACGTCTTGTCCGAGGTCTTCCTCGGGCTGTGGCGGAACGTCACCATGACGATCGCCATGATCATCACGATGGCGGTCTCCCTGTCGATGCTGGGCGCCAGTCTCCTGCTGTACTGGAAGGTCCAGGACATGCAGGACTACTTCTACACCCGGGTCGAGATGTCGATCTTCCTGAAGTCCGACGTCACCCCGGACCAGAAAGCCCAGCTCGCGGACGCGCTGAACCACGACAGCCGGATCCAGAGCGCGCCGTACGAGAGCCAGGACGTCGCGTACAAGCGGTTCCGTGAGCAGTTCAAGGACGCCAAGGACCTGGTCGACTCGGTGAAGCCGGAGTCGCTGCCGGCGTCGTTCCGGGTGAAGCTCAAGGACCCGAACCAGTACGCGGCGGTCCAGAACGACTACAAGAGCAAGGCCGGAGTCGACTCGATCGTCAACCAGCAGAAGACGCTGGACAAGATCTTCTCCATCCTCGGCGGCATCCAGAACCTGGCGTTGGTGGTGGCCATCGTCCAAGGTCTGGCGGCGCTCCTGCTGGTGGCCAACACCATCCAGGTCGCCGCGTACTCCAGGCGCCGCGAGGTCGGCATCATGAAACTCGTCGGCGCGTCGAACTGGTTCATCCAGCTACCGTTCGTACTGGAGGCGGTGTTCGCGGGGCTGATCGGTGCCGTGATCGCGTTCGTGGTGCTGATAGTGACCAAGGCGTTCCTGCTGGACGGACCGTTGTCCGGCATCTTCACGTCGAACTTCATCCCACCGATCGGCTGGCAGGACATCCTGTTGACGTTGCCGCTGCTGCTCGCCGTCGCGGCGGTCATCAGCGCGGCGACGGGATGGGTCACGCTCAGATTCCGCCTGCGTACCTGACCGGTCCGGTGTCGTCAGCGGCCGGGTCGCCCGTCACGGGGTGGCCCGGCCGTCGTCGTCCCAGACGGCCACGGACCGGACGGATTCGACGAATCGGCTCCCCGCGCCCGGACCCTCGCGTACGGTGACCCTCGACCGAAGGTTGAGGGTTGACCCGGAGGTGGCGGATGCGGCGACTGCTGGCGACACTCACGACCCTCCTCGTACTGCCGCTCGCCAGCCCCGCGTACGCCGGGCCGCGCGAGGACAAGCGCGACGTGGACCGCCGGCTCGCCGCCGCCCGGGACACCATGGAGGGCGCCACCCGCCGCGCCCGCACCGCGATCGCCTCGTACGACCGGGCCACGGCCGCGCTGCCCGCCGCGCGCCGGGCCGCCGCCGAGGCCCGTGGACTGGTCGTCGCCGCGGAGGCCGCCGCGAAGCAGGCCCGCCGTGAGGCGGACGTGGCACGCCGGCGGTACCGGTCGGCGACCCTGGCGTACCAGCGGTCCCAGCGGGCGGTGGACGCGGCGCGGGACGACGTCGGGCGGCTCGTGGCCGAGGCGTACAAGGGGCAGTCGGTGATGCGGCTGAACGCGGTGCTCGCGGCGCGCTCGCCGAGCGAGCTGGCCGACCGGATCGGCTGGCTCGACACCGTCGCCCGGCACCGGCGGGACGCGCTCGACCGGGTCACCCGCGAGCGGCTCACCGCCCGGCAGCGGCAGAACACGGCCGACGCGGCCCGCCGCCGTGCCGACGCCGCCGACTCCGCCGCCCGCCGTACGCTCGGGCAGGCGCGTCAGGCGCAGCGCACCGCGGACGACGCGGTACGGCAGGTCGGCGACCTGGTCGGCGTACGGGAACGGGCCCGGGACGTCGCGGAGCAGGAACGCGACCGGAGCCTCGCCAACTACCGGGACCTGCGCGACCAGAGCGCGCGGATCGCCGCCCGGATCCGTGCCGCGTCCGGCGGGCAACGGCGCGGCGGCTCGGGTTCGGGATCCGGCGGCACCGTGCACGACTCCGGCGCGTACTTCCGCACCCCGGTCGCCGGCGCGTACAAGTCGAGCGACTACGGGTGGCGGTTCGACCCGTACTACCACGTCAGCCAGCTGCACGCCGGCGTCGACCTCGCCGTCGGCGCCGGTACGCCGATCCACGCCGGCGCCGCCGGCCGCGTCGTCTACGCCGGCTGGAACGGCGGCTACGGCAACTACACCTGCCTGCTGCACGGCACGTACCGCGGGCAGTCGCTGTCGTCCTGCTACGCGCACCAGTCGTCGATCGGCGTCGGCTACGGGCAGTGGGTCGGGCGCGGGCAGTACATCGGGCGGGTCGGCAGCACCGGCGCGTCCACCGGCCCGCACCTGCACTTCGAGGTACGCCTGGACGGCAACCCCGTGCAACCGCTCGGCTGGCTCCCCGGCTGCCTCTGCTGAAACGTGTGGACGACGACCCCGTGCCGTCGCGTACGATGGGCCGTCGGTTTCCGGGTCGTACACAGTGGAGGAAAGGTGCCGCGCGAGCAGGGTCGCAAGCTTGTCGTGTCGAACAAGAAGGCGCGGCACGACTACGCGATCCTCGACACGTACGAGGCGGGCATGGTGCTGACCGGCACCGAGGTCAAGTCGCTGCGCGCCGGCCGCGCATCGCTCACCGACGCGTTCGCCCACCTCGACAACCACGAGATGTGGCTGCACGGCATGCACATCCCGGAGTACGTCAACGGCACGTGGACCAACCACACCCCGCGACGCACCCGCAAGCTGCTGCTCAACCGCCGCGAGATCGACAAGATCACCGGCCGGCTCAACGAGTCCGGCACCACCCTGATCCCGCTCTCCGTCTACTTCTCCAACGGGTACGCCAAGGTCGAGATCGGCCTCGCCCGCGGCAAGAAGACCTGGGACAAGCGACAGGACCTCGCCAAGCGCGACGCCGACCGGGAGATCACCCGCGCCATCGCCCGCCGCCGCAAGGGCATCACCGACTGACCCTTTGCGGCGCGTACCGGGGCGGAACACCCACAGTTCCCGAACGGGACATCCGTGACCCCGCGCGGTCGCCGTCCACCCGTCCGGTACGGCCGGCGGATACCGGGAAGACGCCGCGCCGCCGACACGTTAAGATCGACGTACAACTCAACAGGGGGGTGACTGGTTTCGACTTCGTACGTCGAGCCAGGGGAAGCGGGCTGAGGAAGCCGACGTCGTCTCATTAATCGGTCGTCGGAAACCTATAAGCGCCAACTCTAAGCGCGCTGACTTCGCTCTCGCCGCCTGAGGCGAGTAGCGAGTCTGTCGGTCCGGAAGTGCCTTCGGTCCGGTAACCGGCATCAGCTAGAGGGCTTGCTGTACGAGTGCGGTCGCGGCACTCGGACGGGACATCAACAGCGACTGGACCCGTCACACCGACTCGCTCGCGTGATCGGTGGGGCCGAGTAGAGACACAGCGAGCTGCGCCCGGAGAAGCCCTGGCAACACAGCGAAGGACCCGGGTTCAATTCCCGGCACCTCCACTCGTCGGATGGGAGGACTGTGCCCGCGGAAAGCGCGGGGGCGGTCCTCCTCGTCATGTTCCCTGGGGGCGCGGCCCCCAGACCCCGCGCCGGGGGCGTAGCCCCCGACACCCCCACGTTGTGTCGCTCCCCAGCCTTGTTTTGTGGCGGTGCGGTGCGGGGGCCTTCGCTTCGCTCGGCACCTCTGCTGCGCTGGCTTTGCCTTCGCTTCGCTCGGCAGGCTGTGCT
>NZ_BOMB01000009.1 GCF_016861975.1 Actinocatenispora rupis
CTGCCTTGCTGCGGTGGCGGTACTTGGGGGTCAGGGGGTGGGGGGTGTGTCGTTGTGGGTGGTGGTGGCGTGGACGGGGGTGGGGTCGGGGTCGGCTTCTGGGGGTTCGGATTCGGCGAGGCGCTGGGCGCGGCGGCGTACGACGAGGGCGGTGACGGCTCCGCCCAGGAGTACGAGGGCGAGGAGGGCCCAGGAGAAGTCGCTGAGCCAGCGCTCGGCGGCGCGGCCGAGGAAGTAGATGACCGCGGTGGTGGCGGAGGCCCAGAAGATGCCGCCGGTGGCGTTCGCGATGAGGAACTTCCAGTACGGCATGCGCAGCGAACCGGCGATGGGGCCGGCGAGGATGCGGAGCAGGGCGACGAAGCGGCCGAAGAACACGGCCCAGACGCCGTGGCGGTGGAACGCGAGTTCGGCACGGGCGATCTTGTCCGGACCGAGATGTTTCGGGAAGCGGCGGCCGAGCCGGGCGAACAGGGCCTGCCCGCCGCGCCGGCCGATCAGGTAGCCGATCGAGTCGCCGATGATCGCGCCGGCCGCGGCGGCGCCGGCCACGCCCCACGGGCTGACCGCGCCGGTCGACGCCAGTAGCGACGCGCTGACCAGCGCGATCTCGCCGGGCAGCGGGATGCCCATGCTCTCGATGCCGATGATCAGCAGGAGCAGGCCGTACACGGCGATCGGCGGGATCGAGCCGAGCCAGGCTTCCACGCTGTGCACCGCGTACCTCCGGGAATTGGTTGGCACCCAAGCTATGCGGAGCGTCGCGCCGTGTCATCCAGCCACGGGTGGGGATTCACCCTGAACCGACCCGGGTTTCTCCGGATGTCCGCGCCGCGGGCGGGACGTACCGGGCGGGTTCCGCCGCGGCGGGGAGTGACCCGGTCGCCGCGGCGGACCCGTCGTCAGGCGGACTCGGTCGGCAGTCCGGCGCCGGTCCAGTCCTCGATGCCCTCCCGGTACTTGCGGACGTCGGTGTAGCCGAGCCCGGTCAGCGCGGTCGCGACGGCCTGGCTGTTCGGGCAGGACGGGTTGGTGCAGTAGACGGCGATCCGGGCGTTCCGGTCGGGCAGCAGGTCGGCGGCGCGCGCGGCGACGTCCGCCTCGACCAGGGGTACGGCGCCGGGCAGGTGCTGCTTCGCCCAGTACTCCCCGCCGAGGGCGTCGACGACGGTGACGGTGCCGGCGTCGATCTCGGCGCGGAGCTCGTCGCGGGTGATGAGTGCGGTCATGGCTGGCGTACCTCCGGTTAATCGGACTACAGTCCAGTTACGATGGACGACGTTAACGGACCACAGTCCGGTTCTGCAAGTGACAACGACCACGACGAACTGCTGCGCCTCGCCGCGCCCGCGCCACCCACCGCCACCCGCGCCGACGCCGCACGCAACCGCGCCAAGATCCTCGACGCCGCCGAACGGCTCTTCGCCGAACACGGCGTCGGCGCCGTCTCCATGGACGCCGTCGCCACCGCCGCCGGCGTCGGCAAAGGCACCCTGTTCCGGCGGTTCGGCGACCGGTCCGGGCTCGCCGTCGCCGTACTCGACGCCCGCGAGAGCGTCCTCCAGGCCGCGATCCTCGGCGGCCCACCCCCACTCGGCCCCGGCGCGCCACCCGCCGACCGGCTCCGCGCCTTCCTCGCCGCGTACGCCGAGTTCCTCGACACCCACCTCGACCTCGTACGCGTCTCCGAAACCGCCAGCGCCGGCGCCCGGTACCGCATCGGCGCCTACCGCTTCTGGCACCGGCACGTCGCCATCCAGATCCGCGCCGCCCGACCCGACCTCGACCACGAGTACCTGGCACACGCGCTGCTCGCGCCGCTCGGCGGCGACCTGCGCGCCGCGCTGCGAGACGAGTACCCCTGGCGGCGCACCGTCGACGCACTCGACAGCCTCGTCACCGCCCTGCTCGGCTGACGGCGGTGGCGTCGGCTTTCGGCTGGCTTGGCGGCCGGGGTCGTCCAGGCCCAACGTGGAGGTGTCGCTGCTGTCGAGCGTGTGCGCGTCTTCGGGTATGCGCTTCGGCGTGGCGTGGCGTGGCGTGGCGTGGCGTGGCGTGGCGTGGCGTGGCGTGGCGTGGCGTGGCGTGGCTGCCTGGTGGCGGTGGACGGTTGTGGCAGGCGAGCTGGTCGTGATGCCGTCGACGGACTCTGCGGCGGTCTCTCCGTCGAGAGACGTCGCCTGGGGAACCGCGGCGCAGCGTCTCCTCGCCACCGACGCTGTGGACCACCCCGTGTCACCGGCCAGGCCGGAACAGCTGGAGCTGGCCCGGCCGCCTCGCAGGTTCTACGCCGGCGCCGTGGGTACTCGGATTGCCTGGCGGCCGCGGTTGGTCAGGGCGGGCGTCGGGGTTGCGGGTGTGCCCGTGTCCGCAACGTGTGCCGGTTCGGTCGCGGTGTCGTTGCTCCGGCCGACTGGGCTGGCGGCCGGGGGACGTCGGGGCGCTGCTGGCCGGGCCGACGCATCCGCACTGCGGTTCGCCAGCGGGTGCGCTGTTCGGCCGGCCCGGCGACGGCCGTTACGGGAGGGGCAGGCCGGTGTCGATGCCGTCGAGGGCGTGCGCACAGTCGCACGTGCGCTCGGTCGGGAGGGCCGCCGCTACCCGGAGCAGCAGCGTACGCAGGCGCTCGGTGTTCTCGCCGAACACGCGGAACACCTCCTCCTGGCTCACCCCGGCGCCGCTCTCGATCCCCGCGTCCAGGTCCGTGACCAGGGCGATCGGCGTGTAGCAGAGCGCCAACTCGCGCGCGAGTACCGCTTCGGGGTGGCCGGTCATGTTCACCACCGACCAGCCGAGCCCCGCGTACCACTGCGACTCGGCCCGGGTCGAGAAGCGCGGGCCCTCCACCACCACCATCGTGCCGCCGTCCACGATGTCCACAGTGGACTCAGCCGCCGTCGCGCGCACCGTCGCCCGCCCCACCGGGCAGTACGGGTCCGCGAACGAGACGTGCACCGCGCCCTCGTCGTAGTACGTCTGCGTGCGGCCACTCGTGCGATCCACCAACTGGTCCGGCAACACGAACGTGCCCGGACCCAGCTCCGGGCGCAGCCCACCCACCGCGCACGGCGCCAACACCTGCCGGACACCCAGCGAACGCAACGCCCACAGATTCGCCCGGTACGGAATGAGGTGCGGTGGGAAACGGTGATCGCGTCCGTGCCGCGGCAGGAACGCCACCCGACGGCCACCGACCTCGCCGACCATCACCGGATCGCTCGGCGGCCCGTACGGCGTCTCGACCCGGTGCTCGACCACGTCGTCGAGCAGCGCGTACAGCCCCGAACCGCCGATCACACCGACCTCGGCGACCTGCTCGACCATGCCCGTCCCTCCGTCGCGCCAGCCTCAGCGCCGAACCCTACTGGTCGTACGGGAGGGCGCGGGGGTGTGGATGGGTCGGGCCCGGCGCGGGGTGGCGCCGAGCCCGAAGTGGATCTTGTTACCGCAGATTGTCCAATTGTGTCATTGTTCAATTGTTCAACTGTTGAACAATGAGACAGTTGAACAATTGAACAAAGTGCGGTATGTCCAGTTACGCACCGATCAGCGCACGCTCACTCCGCCGCCAGCACCGACCCGTGGTACTTGTCCTCGATGTACTTCTTGACCTCGGGCGAGGTCAGCAGCGCCGCGAGCTTCTTGACCTTGGCGTCGTTCTCGTGGCCCTTCTTGACGACGAGCAGGTTCGCGTACGGGTTGTTCTTGGCGGATTCGAGCGCGAGCGCGTCCTTGGCGGGGTCGAGCTTGACGGCGAGCGCGTAGTTGCCGTTGACGACGGACGCGTCGACGTCGTCGAGCGCCCGCGCGGTCTGTGCGGCTTCGAGCGGCTTGAAGGTCAGCTTCTTGGGGTTGGCGACGATGTCCTTCTCGGTGGCGGTGACGCCGGCCCCGGACTTGAGCTTGAGCAGCCCCTGGTCGGCGAGGAGTTTGAGGGCGCGTCCGCCGTTGGACGGGTCGTTGGGGATGGCGATGGTGGCGCCGGACTTGAGGTCGGCGAGTTTGGTGACCTTCTTCGAGTACAGGCCGAGCGGCTCGATGTGTACGGCGGCGACGGACACGAAGTCCCCGCCGTGCGCCTTGGTGTACTCGTCGAGGTACGGCTTGTGCTGGAAGTAGTTGGCGTCGAGGCTGCCGTCCTGGAGCGCGACGTTGGGTTGGACGTAGTCGTTGAAGACCTTGACCTTGACGGTGAGGTGCTGCTTGGGCGCGAGGTTCTTCGCGACGTAGTTGAGGATCTCGGCGTGCGGGGTGGGGCTGGCGCCGACGAGGATGGTGTCGCTGTCGGTACCGCTGCCGCTGGCGCCGCCGATGCCGCAGGCGCTGAGTCCGGCGGTGAGGGCGACCGCGGCCAGTCCGGTGGCGAGGACTCGTCTACGCATGTTGCTTCTCCTTACGTACCAAGGGGTTTCGCTGGGGTGTGCGGGTGTCAGCGCCGGTCGAGCCGGCGGGCGATGCGGTCGCCGAGGAGTTGGAAGACCTGCACGACGACGACGAGCAGGACGACGGTGACGACCATGACGTTGGTCTGGAACAGCTGGTAGCCGTACCGGATGGCGAGGTCGCCGAGGCCGCCGCCGCCCACCGCGCCGGCCATCGCCGAGTACCCGATGAGGGTCACGAACGTGACGGTCAGGGCGCGGACGAGCGCGGGCCGCGACTCGGGCAGCAGTACCTTGCCGACGATCTGGCCGGTACGCGCGCCCATGGCCTGCGCGGCTTCGACGAGTCCGGGGTCCACATCGGACACTGCCGACTCGACGAGCCTTGCCAGGAAAGGGATCGCGCCGATGGTGAGCGGCACGATGGCCGCGGCCGAGCCGATCGTCGTACCGACGAGGAGTCGGGTGAACGGGATGACCGCGATCATCAGGATGATGAACGGCAGGGACCGGCCGAGGTTGACGATCAGCCCGAGGATCCGGTTGAGGACGGGCGCCGGTCGCAGCCCGCCCCGCGCCGACAGCACCAGCAGTACGCCGACGGGCAGGCCGACGATCGCGGACAGTACGGTCGACGCCACGACCATCTGGAGCGTTTCGAGCGTCGCCTGGATCAGTTCGGCGGTCACACCGCCACCTCCGCCCACGCGTCGTCCGGGAGTACGGCTAGGCCGTGGTCGGCGAGCCAGGCGAGCCCGGCGTCGATGCGGTCGGCGGGTCCGTCGAGGGCGAGGTCGAGCCGGCCCACCGGCTGCCCGGCGATCGTCTGCACGGTCCCGGCCAGCAGCCGCACGTCCAGCTCGTACCGTCGGGCCAGCTCGCCGACCGCGGCCTGGCCGTCGGCCTGCCCGGTGAACGCGACCCGCACGACCCGCCCGCCGTACGCCGCCGCCGGGTCGGCCGCGACCGGCGCGAACGCCTGCGCGGCGAGTACCGAGTCGGGGCGGGCGAGCAGGTCGGCCACGGTGCCGGACTCGACGAGCCGGCCGGCGGCGAGAACCGCGGCCGAGTCGCACACCTCGCGTACGACGTCCAGTTCGTGCGTGATCAGCAGGATCGTGAGGCCGAGTTCGCCGGCGAGCCGGCGCAGCAGCGCCAGGATGGAACGGGTCGTGTCGGCGTCCAGCGCGCTCGTCGCCTCGTCCGACAGCAGTACGCGCGGATGGTCGGCGAGGGCGCGGGCGATCGCCACCCGCTGCCGCTGCCCGCCCGACAACGTCGCCGGGTACGCCTCCGCCTTGTCACCCAGCCCCACGTACTCCAGCAGCTCGGCGACGCGCGCGGACCGTTCCCGCCGCGTACCGGTGCCGGAGATCTCCAGCGGCAGCGCGACGTTGCCGGCGACCGTACGCGAGCTGAGCAGGTTGAAGTGCTGGAAGATCATGCCGATCCGGCGGCGGGCGGCGCGCAGGTCGGCCGGGCCGAGGGCGGTCAGCTCCTCGCCGGCGACCCGTACCGTGCCGCTGGTCGGCCGTTCCAGCAGGTTCACGCAGCGCAGCAGGGTGCTCTTGCCGGCGCCGCTCGCACCGAGCACGCCGTACACCTCGCCGGCCGCGACCGACAGGTCGACCCCGTCCAGAGCGGTCGTCTGTCGACCGTCGGCGGAGTACTCCTTACGCAGAGCAATGGTTTCGATCATGATCCCGGATAGGGTCGGGCCGCGAACCGCGGCAGAGGGGTACGTACTCGGGCAGCCGGTCGCGGTCAGCGACCGGACGGCGCGTACCGGAGATGGGCGAGCCGGCAGCGCATCAACAGCGCGCCACACGCGGCGAACGAGCGGATCACGGGCAGTCCTGGTCTTCTCGCGAGTCGGTACCGCAGGGTCAGCGGCGATCGGCCGGGGTCAGGAGCTGCGCATCGAACAGCGGACACGGCAACAACACCCGGCGGATCGGCCGGGCATTCGCATCGCGTCGAAGGCTGTCACGCCGCGAATTCAAACAGCGCACCGGAACGTACGACAAGTTTCCGACACTGATCGTGACCGTGATCTCAACAATCTTGTTAGCTGAGGTTCTCTGCGTTGGCTTCCCCTGCAGGGGTCGGCGTCGATAGCGTTCGCACACGGGGCGGGTCGTAGCCCGCCCGTGACCTTGGGGAGGCGCCGTGCGGCACGAAGCAGGAAGGGTCGGGGACATGGCGGTGGAGTCGCTGACCGGACGGCTCCTGGTGGCCACCCCGTCGCTCAAGGACCCGAACTTCGAACGTACGGTCGTGCTGCTCCTCGCGCACGAACGCGGCGGGGCGCTCGGCGTCGTCCTCAACCGCGCCACCGAACTTCCCGTCACCGACATCGACGCACTCGGCCCATGGGCCGCCAAGGCCAGCGAACCCGGCGTCGTGTTCGAAGGCGGGCCCGTCCAGCCCGAAGCCGCCATCTGCCTCGCCCGGGTACGCCCCGGCGGTGAAGTACGCGGCATCACCCGCGTCGCCGGCCCCGTCTGCTCCGTCAACCTGCCCGCCGACCCCGAGCAGGTCAACGACGCCATCGAGGGCGTCCGCGTCTTCTCCGGGTACGCCGGCTGGGAGGCCGGGCAACTCGAAACGGAGATCGACACCGGCTCCTGGCTGGTCTTCGACGGGCTCCCCGGCGACGCGTTCTTCCCGCGTCCGGACGACCTGTGGCCGATGGTGCTGCGACGCCAGGGCGGACTGCTCGCCGCCGTCGCGTTCTTCCCCTCCGACCCCTCCCTCAACTGACCCCGACCACCCCCGATCCACCCCCCGACCCACTGTGTACACTTGCGGAGCACGTCGCCCACGGGCAACGCGTACGGGGCTGTGGCGCAGCTGGTAGCGCACCACACTGGCAGTGTGGGGGTCAGGGGTTCGAGTCCCCTCAGCTCCACCCCAGCAAAGGCCCGCCACCGGATGGATCCTTCCGATGGCGGGCCTTTTTCCTGCCCGGACCGAACCCCGGCGAGCCGTTTCCTTCATCTCCGGGGAATTGTCGGGCGCCGCTTACTCGGCGGGACGGTAAACCCGGGAAAGCTCCCGTCGCCGGATCTTTCACCACCCCGCGATCGGTCTGGTCCAGCGTCGAAAATGCTGGCGCGCGGGTGTCGGCGAGCCGCGTGGACGGTGCCCGGTGCTACGTGGATCCGTTCCCTGGCAGTACGTCTCGGGTCAACGAGGGTGGCTTCTCCGGGTGCCGCGGTTCAGTGGCCTGAACGGCTGGTGATCACAGTGGTGCGCTCGCGACACCCGGTGCGTCTCCGCAGGTGGGAACCGTGGGGCTCGCGAACGTCGGCGCGGTGGTACCGGCCTGAATCCTGATCCGAGGAATGGGTGTCGGGCGCACGATCACCCGCAATTCGTCACGCACTGGCGGTGCCGTGTGCCGCTCTTCTCGGCGTGCTGTTCCTTTCCGCATGTACAAGCAACGAAAGGAGTTCGGGTGACGCCCTCGTATGTGCACCGCAGACGACAAGAGCTGTCGCCGCGACCGGTTCACGAACGCGGGCGGCTCCTCCGGTAGGTGTCTCGGTGGGGCGACGCGGGGTGCGCGGTGGCACGCCGCGTCGCCGTACTGTCCGCCCTCACTGCTCCTTGCTCATGCCGTACCCCTCTCTGCTCGCGTACGCCCGGTGGCACGCCGTGCTGTCCGCGGTCCGCCGTCATGGCGTACCCGTTTCGGCTCGGCGTACGCGAAAGGTAGTGGCGGCGCCTGTCACGGACCTGTCGCCGGGCGCTCGCGCCGGTCAGCGGATGGTGTCGAGCAGCTCGCGTACCTGGGTGACGCGGGGGTCGTCGGACCGTTCGAGGATGGTGAGCGCGCGGCGGAGTACGTGCCGGGCCGGGGCGTGGTCGCCGGTCATGAGCAGCGCCCGGCCCTTGGCGATGAGCGCTCCGGCGACCCCGGTGGCGTCGTCGATGTCGCCGAGCAGCGCGAGGGACTCGTCCGCGTACCGGATGGCGGTGTGTGGGTCGGCGCGGTCGACGGCGTTCTCGGCGAGGTTGGCGAGGGCGAGCGACTGCTGGTACGGGGCGCCGTGCCGGCGGTAGATGGCGAGCGCCTCGGTGTTGTGTTCGGCGGCGGAGTCGAGCGGTCCGGCGGTGCCTTCGGCGTTGGCGAGGTTGAGCAGCGAGTGGGCGAGGCGCAGGGGTCGAGGGCTGCGGCGGGCGGCGGCCACCGACCGCTCCAGGTACGGGATGGCGGAGTCGGCCCGGCCCCGGTTCGTGAGCTGGACGCCGATGGAGGACAGCACGGAGGAGACGGCGTGGTGGTCGCCGTTGTGTTCGGCGAGGGCGAGGGCCCGGCGCAGCCAGTCGTCGCCCAGCGCGGGGGTGGCGTGGTTGAGGGCGTTGCCGCGTTCGTGCCAGATCGAGGCGCGGGCCCGGTCGTCGCCGGACCGTTCGACCGCGGTCACGGCCAGCTCGGTGGTACGCAGCTGGTCGTCGATGTCGTGCGCCATCCCCTGGAACGGTCGCAGCAGGTACGCGAGCTGCCAGCAGTGCCGGTCGTACCCGCCGCCGGCGGTGGACTCGACGACCGCGACGAGCGTCCGCCGGGTCTCCCGGTACCAGGAGGTGGCGTCGTCGACGCCGTCGAAGGTGCCGGGCCGGATCGCTTCGGCGGGCGGGTCGGGCGCGGCCGGCGGTGCGGAGAACACGGCGGCGCGCGCGTGCCACAGCGTGTGCAGGTACCAGTCGTGCATCCGGCGTTCGGCGGCGTGCCGGTCGGCGGCCGGTTCCTCGGCCGCGCACAGTTCCGCGGCGTACGCGGCGAGCAGGTCGTGGGTGTGGTAGCGGTCGGGCCGGTCGTTGTCGACGAGGCTCATCGACACGAGGACGTCCAGCAGCGCGCGGGCGGGCCCCGGTCCGGTACCGAGCAGGGCGGCGGCGACGGCCGTCGTGACGTCCCCGCCGGGGTGCAGGCTGAGCAGCCGGAACGCGCGTGCCGCGGGCGCCGCGAGCCGCCGGTACGACCAGGAGAAGACGGTGCGCGGGTCGATGTCCTCGTCGTACGGCTCGGCGAGGTGGTCGAGCCGCGTCGATCCGGTACGCAGCATCGCGACGAGCCCGGCGAGCGGCGTGTCGGGGAACCGGACGGCCTGCTCGGCGGCGACGACGAGCGCGAGCGGCAGCCGGCCGCACAGTTCGGCCAGGTCGGCGACGGCGGCCGGCTCGGCCCGCGCGCGGTCGGCGCCGACGACCGTCGCCACCAGCGTCGCCGACTCGGCGGCGGACATCCCGCGTACGGGCCGGTGCCGGGCGCCGTCGCGTACGGCGAGGCCGCGGAGCTGGTTCCGGCTGGTGACGAGGACGAGGCTGGTACCGCCGGCCAGAAGTGGACGGACCTGGCCGGCGTCCCGGGCGTTGTCGAGGACGAGCAGCACGCGCCGACCGGCGAGCAGCGTACGCAGCAGCGCGGACCGTTCGGCGGCCTCGCGCGGCACCTCGGCGGCCGGTACGCCCAGCCCGCGCAGCACGGTGTCCAGCGCGGCGGCCGGGTCGAGCGGTTCGGCGGGGCCGAACCCGCCGAGGTCCAGGTGCAGCTGGCCGTCCGGGAACCGGTCGGCGATCCGGTGCGCCCACCGCAGCGCCAGCGAGGTCTTGCCGACGCCGCCCGGCCCGTGCAGCACGATCAGCCCGCCCGTACGGTCGAGCGCCGCGTCCAGGGCCGCGAGGTCGTCGTCCCGGCCGACGAACCGGTGCGTCTCCGGCGGCAGCTGCCGCGGTACCGCCCGGACCTGGGCCGGCGCGGGGGAGTCCTCGGCCAGCACATCCGCGTACGCCCGGCGCAGCGCCGGCGACGGGTCCGACCCGAACTCGTCCGCCAACCGTTGCCGGATCTCGTGGTACGCGGCCAGCGCGTCGGCCGGCCTTCCCGCGGCGGCCAGCGCGGTCACCAGGCAGGTCCACAGCGACTCGCGCAGCGGGTACCGGCGGGTGAGGTCGGTGAGCTCGGCGACCAGGTCGCGGCCGTGGTCCCCGGCGTCGAGCCGCAGCCCGGCCAGCCGCTCCACCACCCCGAGGTACTGCTCGACCAGGGCCGGTGCGCGTTCCCGGAGCAGGGTGTCGGAGCCGGCGTCGACGAGCGGATCGCCGCGCCAGAGCCGGATCGCGGTGGTGAGCGTCGCCCGCGCCTCGTCCGCGGGCCGACCGGCCGCGGCGGCGGCGAGCCGCTGGAAGCGCAGTGCGTCGACCGCGTCGGCCGGCAGGTCCAGCCGGTACCCGCCCGGTGTGGTGCCGACGGTGTCCACGCCGATCCGGGCACGTACCCGGTTGATGAGGGTGTGCACGTTGGCGCGCGGGTGCTCGGGCGGCGCGTCGCCCCAGACCAGTTCGCTCAGTGTCCCGGTGGGGACGACGCGCCCGGCGGACAGGGCGAGCGTCGCCAGCAGGGCGCGCTGCCGGGTGCTCGGGACGGGCCGGAGGTGGCCGTCGACGCGGAGCTCGAACTCGCCGAGCAGCGCGATCCGCACCTCGACCATGCACCCACCTTCGCCGTGCCCACGCTCGCGGGTCGGCGGTCGACCCGGCGCCACGGGCGGTCGGCGACCGGTTCCGACGGAGGGCTGGCCCCCGATGATATCGACGCGCCGGTCCGGGCCGATCCGACCTGCCCGTGCGTCGCGGTGACAGGGCGGTGACAGGGCCCGGCGAGGCCTCCGTCGTACCGTGCCGGCTGGTACGCGGGGGTCGGGGAGGGGGAGACATGGACGTCGCGCAGGCGGGGACGGCGCGCCGGGTCGGGTTCGGGACGGTACTCCGGGTCGCGGAGTTCCGGTCGATGTGGTTTGCGGAGATCCTGTCGATCTTCGGCGACCAGCTCGCCCGGGTCGCGCTGTCCGTCCTCGTGTACGGGCAGACCCGGTCCGCGCTGCTCAGCGGCCTGGCGTACGCGATGACGTTCGTGCCGTCGCTGCTCGGCGGGATGGTGCTGACCGGGCTGGCCGACCGTTTCCCGCGGCGTACGGTCATGGTCGGGACGGATGTCGCGCGCTTCGCGCTGGTGGGGCTGGCCGCGGTGCCGCAGCTGCCGCTCGGGGTGATGGTCGCGCTGGTCGCGTGCCTCTCCCTGCTGAACCCGCCGTTCAAGGCCGCGCAGCTCGCCCTCCTCCCGCAGGTACTGACCGGCGAACGGTTCCCGGTCGGGCTGGCGCTGCGCAACATCACGTCGCAGTCCGCGCAGCTCGCCGGGTTCGCCGGCGGCGGCGCGCTGATGGTGGCGGTGGATCCGCACGTCGCGCTGCTGGTCGACGCGCTGACGTTCCTGCTGTCCGCCCTGCTCGTACGGCACGGGGTCGCGGCGCGGCCGGCCGCCGCGTCGGGTGGCCCGCGGCGCTCGCCACTGGCCGCGATCGGGGTCGGCGCCCGGATCGCGTTCGGTACCGCGACACTGCGCGCGCTGGTCCTGTTCACCTGGGCGGCCGGCTTCGTCCCCGTGTACGAGGGGCTCGCCGCGCCGTACGCCGCTGTGCTGGGCGGCGGCTCGCTCACGGTGGGCCTGATCCTCGCGAGCGATCCGCTCGGCAGCGTAATCGGCGCGTTCTGCTACGCCCGCTGGGTGCCCGAGTCGGTACGGCCCCGGCTGACCGCGCCGCTCACTCTGCTGGCGCCCGTACCCTTGCTGGTCTGCTTCCTGCATCCCGGGATCGTGGTGTCGGTGGTGCTGTTCGTCCTGGCCGGCGGGCTCGGCACGGTGGCGCTGCTGCAGGCGACCGCGTCGCTGACCGTGGCAGTACCGGACGACGTGCGCGGGCAGGTGCTCGGCGTGTCCAACACGGGCCTCACCACCGTGATGGGCCTCGCGCCGCTGCTCGGCGGGGTCCTCGCCGACCGCCTCGGCTCCGCCGCCACCATCGGTACGTTCGGGGTGGCCGGCGTGGTCCTCGGCGCCGCGCTCGCCTGGGCCTGGCACCGCGCCCGGCCCCGCTGACCCTTGTGGCGCAACGGAAGTCGGCCGGCGCGGCGCCGCGGTTCCGCCGGCAGTGTCAGGTCGCGGCGAGGTGGTCGAGCAGCGCGGCGCGGAACGCGGCCGGCTGGTCGAGGTGCGGCCCGTGCCCGGAGTCCGCCACCACGACCTCCCGGTACGCACCGTACGTGTCGAGCACCGCCCGGGTCTGCGCCACCATCGGCTGCGGCGGGTACGCCTCGGCGCCCGGCCAGCCCGGGACCGCGCCGAGCTGCCCCAGGTACGCCAGGTCGTACAGCGAGGTGTCGGAGACGATCACGTCGTCCGCGCCGCGCAGCCAGAGTACCGGGGGCTTGGGGTCCACTGTGGACAGATCGGCGATCCGGAAGTGGTTGGGGGACATGGTGTTGAGCACGCCGCGGCTGCCCGGCGCGATGCCCGGCCACACCTCGGTCGGTACGCTGTCGCCCGGGTAGTGGTCGTCGCCGGTCCGGGTGGACAGCATCGACGCGACGAGCATGTCCAGGTGTGCCGGTACGTGCGGCGGCTTCACGTAGTGCGCGAGCAGTACCTGCCGGGGCGACAGCGGCGAGTCGTCGCCCGTGTCGCCGTCCGCCAGCCGCCGGACGAACTCCGGGTTCGCCGTGCCCGCACCGGATCCCGCGCCGGACGGGTCGTACGGCACGCCGTCGACGCCGCGCGTCCCGCCGAAACCGAACGGGGACACCGGATTCACCAGCGTCAGCGACGCGATCGCGGCCGGCGCGCGGAGCAGGTACCGCAGCAGTACGCCGCCGCCCAGGCTCCAGCCGACCAGGTGCACCGGGGCGAGGTCCAGTGTGGACACCAGCGCGGCGAGGTCGTCGGCGTAGTCGTCGAGCCCGCGGGTCGCGTCGACCGGCGCCGGGTCGGTGTCACCGAAACCCCGCAGGTCCACCGCCATCGGCCGGTACCCGTCCGGCAGCGCCAGCATCGTCTCCTGCCAGAACGCGGCCGACGACACGTTGCCGTGCACGAACAGCACCGGCGCACCGGTACGACCCGGGACGGTGAGTACGTTGACGCCCAGCCGTGTCGTGTCGACCCGGCGCGCGGTGACGCCGGGCAGCAGCGGGATCATCGCGCGCTCCCCTTGGATTCCTTGTGGCGCAGCGCTTCCACGACAGTCCACATGCGACACATCGGTGCCTCCGTCGGGTCAGAGATGCGCGGCGACGGCGGTCGCGCCGGCCCCGCCGAGCAGGATCGTGTAGTGGTTCGTGCCGTCGACCGTCCGGACCGGCAGCCGGTCGGCGAGCACCTCCGGATCCGGGTACAGCGCGGGTTTCGCCCCGAGCATCCCGTACTCCGCGCGCAGCAGTACGGCGTCGTGCCGCAGCCGTTCCCACGCCCCGCGCAACGCGGTACCGGCGAACGTGTCGACCGAGTCGGCGCGCACCGCGTCGGCGGACACCTTGCTCGCCAGTTCCGGTGGCGTACCGGTGAGGTCGTAGTCCACATAGGACTCGATGTCCGGCGTCCAGTCGCCGAGCGCGGGATGCCGGCGCCAGAAGTCGCGGTGTGCCTCGACGCTCGCGAACCGCATCGCGAGCCGTGTCGCGGCCGGGCCGATCACCGCCTCGATCCGTTCGTCGTCGGTGTCGCCCGGCGGCATCGGCAGCGGCGGGCCGCCGTCCACCAGGACCAGCCGGGACACCCGCGCCGGAAACAGGTCCGCGAGTACGAGCGCGACGAAGCCGCCCATCGAGTGCCCCGCCACCACCGCGGTGTCCACCCCGAGCGCGTCGAGCACGGCGATCCCGTCGGCGGCGTGCGCGGCCATCCCGTACGGTCCGGGCGCGGTCGAGTCGCCGCGGCCACGCAGATCCGGTGCCACCACACGGATCCCGGGCGGGATCCGGTCCGCCACCGCGCGCCAGGCGAGATGGTTCGCGGTGATGCCGTGCAGGGCCAGCACCGTACGCGGCCCGTCGCCCCACACCCGTACGGTCAGCTCGCCGCCCGCGACCGGAATCCTCACCGCGCACTCCATCCACCGTCGATGACCAGGGACGTACCGTTGACGAACGACGCCTCCGGCGAGCACAGGTACGCGACCGCCGCGGCCACCTCGTCCGGCTCGATCAAGCGCTTGATGGCCGGCTCGGTCAGCATGACCTCCTCGACCACCCGCGACTCCGGGATGCCGTGCGCGGCGGCCTGCGCGGCGATCTGCCCCTCCACCAACGGAGTCCGCACGTACGCCGGGCAGACGGTGTTCGACGTGACGCCGCGCGGCCCGCCCTCCAGCGCGATCACCTTCGACAGCCCCTCGGTCGCGTGCTTCGCCGCCACGTACGCACTCTTGTACGCCGAGGCGCGCAGCCCGTGCACCGACGACACGTGCACGACGCGACCCCACGAGCGCGCGTACATGCCCGGCAGCAGTGCGCGGGCGAGCAGGAACGGCGCCTCCACCATCAGCGTCATGATCTCGCGGAACCGGTCCGGCGGGAACTCCTCCACCGGCGCCACGTACTGGATGCCCGCGCAGTTCACCAGGACGTCCGCGTCAAGGTCCACTGTGGACAGCGTTGCGGTGTCGGTCAGGTCCGTGACGAGCGCCTGTCCCCCCAACCGCTCCGCGGCAGCCCGGACCCGGTCGTCCCGGTCGACCAGCACCACCGCGGCACCGTCCGCCGCCAGCCGCGCCGCGCACGCCGCGCCGATCCCCGACGCCGCACCGGTCACCACCGCCGTACGCCCGCTCAGCCCCATCCCGCACCCCGAACCGCCGCCCCCGGCACCCGCATCACCCCATGGTCACGCCCGCCCCGCACCCCGTCAATCCACCGCACCGCCCGGGGTACGGCGGTGCGGCAGGTGTCCGGGGTGCCGTTCGCCCGGCGCCGCGGGGAGCGGCACGGACCCGCAGCCGCTGGGCCCGTCGGTCGTCGTCTTCGCCGGGGCCGGGCCAGCCGGGCTCAGCGACCGATGTCCGCGCCACGACTCCCTCCGCACCACCGGACGTGTCTACTGTGGACGGCGCAGCCGGCGGGCGCGGGACTCCAGGTGGCGCTGTTCGGCGAGGCTGGCGGTGGCCTTGGCGGCAGCCCGGTAGTCGTCGTACGCGCCGGCCCGGTCGCCGGCACGTTCGCGGAGGTGGGCGCGGACGGACAGGAGCCGGTGGTGCCCGGCCATCCGCGCATCACCGTCCAATGTGGACAACAAGGCGAGTCCGGCGGCCGGGCCGTCCGTCTCGGCGAGGGCGACCGCGCGGTTGAGGGTGACGACCGGGTTGGGCGCGATGCGTTCGAGGATCAGGTAGAGCGCGTGCACCTGCGCCCAGTTCGTCTCGGCGGCGGTGGCCGCGTCGGCGTGCGTGGCGGCGATCGCGGCCTGCAACTGGTACGGCCCGAGGTCGGGTCCGGCGAGCGCCTCCTTGACCAGCGCGGTGCCCTCGTCGATCAGCGCGCGGTCCCACACCGTACGGTCCTGGTCGGCGAGCGGGACGAGGTCACCGGTCGCGGTGGTACGGGCGGCGCGGCGGGCGTGGGTGAGCAGCATCAGCGCGAGCAGTCCGGTCACCTCGTCGTCGTCCGGGAGCTGCGCGCGCACCATCCGGGTCAGCCGGATCGCCTCCCGGGCAAGGTCCGTACGGTGCAGCCCGGCGCCGGCCGACACCGTGTACCCCTCGTTGAAGATCAGGTAGAGCACGTGCAGGACGACCCGCAGCCGCTCGGCGCGTTCGACCTCGTCGGGCAGCCGGAACGTGCTGCCGGCGGCCCGGATGCGCTGCTTGGCCCGGCTGATCCGCGCCGCCATCGTCGCCTCCGGTACGAGGAAGGCGCGGGCGATCTCGGCGGTCGTGAGCCCGCCGACGGCGCGCAGCGTGAGCGCGGTCTGCGACGCCGGGGTGAGCGTCGGGTGGCAGCACAGGTACAGCAGCACCAGCGTGTCGTCGGCGTCCGGTACGTCCGCCGGCACGGTCTCGGCGGCCGTCGCCGACTCGCGTTCCCGCCGGGCGTGGTCGCTGCGTACCTGGTCGATGAGGCGGCGGGAGGCCACGGTCGCCAGCCATCCGCGCGGATTGTCCGGTACGCCCTCGGCCGGCCACTGCACGACCGCGGCGAGTACGGCCTCCTGCACGGCGTCCTCGCAGCCCTCGAAGCGCCCGTACCGGCGGACGAGGGTGCCGAGGACCTGCGGCGCGAGCGTGCGCAGCAGGTCCTCGACGGGTGGTGCGGTCATGCGTCGAGGAGTCCGTCGGCGAACATCACCTGCCGGACCTCCACGCCCAGGCCGTCGATCGCGGCGTCCGGGATGCGCGCGGCGAGCTCGATCGCGCGTTCCCGGTTCTCGCAGTCGACCAGGTAGAAACCGCCCAGGTACTCCTTCGCCTCCAGGTACGGGCCGTCGGTGACGACGGGCTGCCCGTCGCGTACGGAGACGACGGCGGCCTGGGACGGGTCGACCAGCGCCTGCGTGGTGATCAGCTCACCGGACGCCTTCAGGTCCTCGATGAACGCGCCGTGCCCGGTGCCGATCGCCGCCTTCTCCTCGTCGGTCAACGCGTCCAGTACGGCGGGGTTGATGTGCATGCTGATCAGGAACTGCATCGCGGACTCCTCGGGTACGCGGGGCCCGGCCGGGCCCGTACGCCGAGTGGTCGGAGCCGGTCCCGCCGTCTTGACATCGCCACCACGAACTCTCGCACGAGTTGTCGCCGGGCCGTGTCAAGACCGCGGCCGCCGCTCCGACCACCGGGTGGAACGTACGCGAGTACAGGGAGATTCTGCTCATGCGGTACAACCGGGCATGGCTGGGACTGGCGTTGCTGATGCTGCCGACGCTGGTCGTCGCGATGGACCTGACGGCACTGCTGCTGGCGCTGCCGCGGCTCGCCGCGGACCTCGGCGCGAGCGGCGTCGAGCAGCTGTGGATCAGCGACAGCTACGGCTTCGTCGTCGCCGGCCTCGTCATCACCATGGGTACGCTCGGCGACCGGATCGGCCGCCGTCGGCTGCTGACGGCCGGCGCCGCGGCGTTCGGGGTGCTGTCGGTGGTGGCGGCGTTCGCGCCGGACCCGCTGACGCTGATCGTGGTCCGCGCGCTGCTGGGCGCCGCCGGCGCGACCCTCGCGCCGTGCACGTTGGCGCTGATCACGACCATGTTCCCGGCCGGGCGGGCGCGCGGCCGGGCCGTCGCGATCTGGGCGACCGGCCAGTTCACCGGCGGCGCGCTCGGCCCCGTACTCGCCGGTTTCCTGCTCGCGCACTTCTGGTGGGGTTCGGTGTTCCTCGCCGCCGTACCGGTGATGGCCCTGGTGGTGGCGGCCGGGCCGGTGCTGCTGCCGGAGTTCCGGGCCGGGCGGACGCGCCGGCTCGACCCGGCGAGCGTCGCGCTGTCGCTCGCCGCGATGCTGCCCCTCGTGTACGGGATCAAGCAGCTCGCCGTGGCCGGCCCCGGTGTCGTACCGGTGGGGGCGCTGGCGGTCGGCGCCGCCGCCGGAGCGGCCTTCGTACGCCGCCAGCTGCGGTCGCGTACGCCGCTGCTGGACCTGCGGCTGCTCCGTAACCGCTCCTTCACCGCCGTACTCGTCGGGCTGGTGTTCGCCGGCGTGTCGATGGCCGGCACCGGCCTGCTCGTCACGCAGTACCTCCAGGGGGTGCTGGGGTACTCGCCGTTCGCGTCGGCGGTGCTGTTCGCGCCGATGGGGCTGGGCAGCGCCGCCGGCACCCTCGCCGCGCCCGTACTGACCCGGTGGATGACGCCGCCGGTCGCGATCGGCGGCGGCCTGCTGGTCTCGGCGTGCGGCGCGCTCCTGCTCGGCACCGCCGGCGGCCCCGCCACCCTCCCCCTGGTACTCGCCGGCATCACGGTCCTCGCGCTGGGCGCCGGCCCACTGTTCGCCCTGGGTACCGGGCTGGTGGTGGGGTCGGTGCCGCCGGATCGGGCCGGATCCGCGGCGTCGATGTCCGAGACCGGGAACTACCTCGGCGGCTCGCTCGGCTTCGCGCTGCTCGGCGTACTGGCCGCCGTGGTGTACCGGTCCCGGATGGGCGGTACGTCCGACTCGCTGGCCGCCGCGCTCGCCGCGAGCCACGACCTGCCCGCCGGCCGGGGCGCGGCGCTGCTGCACGCCGCGCGGGCCGCGTTCACGGTGAGCGTGCACGTCACCGGAATGGTCGCGGCCGCCCTGTTCGTCGGCCTGGCCGTCCTCGTCCTCGTACTGGGGCGCGCGCCGCGGGACGCCGCCGTACCGGAGGCCGCGGCCGTCGGTTCGTAGCGTCGCGATGAGTTTCCGGTCGCCCGCCGGTCGTTCCGTGGTGTGGGCGCCGGCCGGGCGCCACGTCGCGACGAGGAGGAACCGTGATCGATGTCGAGCCGGCCTGCCGGCAGATGACCGCGCTGGTCGCGGGGGTGTCCGACGCCGACCTCGGCGCGCCGACCCCGTGCACCGAGTACTCGGTGTCGGATCTGGTCCGGCACGTGGACGGGGTGGCGCACGGCTTCGCGGCGCTCGCGGGCGGGTCGCCGGGGGCGGACGGGCCGGTGACGGACCTGGTCGGGGACTGGCGCGAGCGCGTCGCCGCACACGTCGTGGCGCTGGCCGCGGCGTGGCGGGATCCGGCCGCGTGGCAGGGGAGTACGGCACCGGCGGACGGTCCGGACCTCAGCAACGAGCTGTGGGGCCGGATCGCGTTCACCGAGATGGTCGTACACGGGTGGGATCTGGCGGAGGCGACCGGCCAGCCGTTCGCGCTGCCCGACGCGACGCTGCGGGACTGCCTGGCGCACGTGACCGCGTTCGTCCCGCAGGCGCCCGTACCGGAACTGTGGGGTCCGCCGGTCGCGGTACCCGCCGGCAGCCCGCTGATCGACCAGGTGGTCGCGGTGACCGGGCGGCGCCCCCGCGGCACGGTCGGCGGTGCGGCGTGACACCGCAGACGGCGGACGGCAAGGTGCTGTGGCACTTCACGATGTCGCTGGACGGCTTCGTCGCCGGCCCGGGGCACGGCATGGACTGGATGGCGGGCGCGACGTTCCGCCCCGGCCTGGTCGACGAGTACGTGGCGACGACCGGTGCCGTACTCGGTGGCCGGGACGGCTGGGACGCCTTCCCCGACGCCGAGTCCGTGTACGGCGGCGCGTTCCGCGGTCCGGTGTTCGTCCTGACGCACCACCCGGAGGACGCGGCGCCGGCCGACCGCGTCACGTTCCTGGACTGCGACCCCGCCGAGGCGGTACGGATCGCGCTGGACGCGGCCGGTGGCCGGAACGTCGAGGTGCTGTCGCCGACGATCGGCCGGCAGCTGCTCGCGCTGGGGCTCGTCGACGAGATCGACCTGCATGTGGTGCCGGTACTGCTCGGCGACGGCATCCGGCTGTACGACAACCCCGGCGGCACGCCGGTTTGCTTGCGGCGCCTGGGATCCGACGATCCGGCGGCCGCCGTCGACGTCCGGTTCCGCCCGGCGCCGCCGGCCGGCTGAGCGCCGCGCTGCGTCACGACGCCGGCGTCGCCGCCCGACGCGCTGGTGCCGATCGTCGCGTTCCTCGCCGCGTGCCTGCTCCCCGGGTCCGTGGCGACGACCCGCCGCCGCACGACCACCTGACGGGTCAGCCGGTGCAGTACCGGTCGGCGACGGTGAGCGCCTCGTCGAGGATGGCGAGGCCGTCCCGCAGGTCCCGTTCGCCGATCGTGCACGGCGGTACCACGTGGGTCCGGTTGAAGTGGGTGAACGGCCACAGCCCGCGTTCCCGGCAGGCGGCGGTGAACGCGGCCATCGGCGCCGCGTCCGCGCCCGTCGCGTTGAACGGTACGAGCGGTTCGCGGGTGGCGCGGTCGCGGACCAGCTCCACCGCCCAGAACACGCCGAGCCCGCGTACCTCACCGACGGACGGGTGTCGCTCGGCGATCTTCGCCAGCTCCGGCCCGATCACGTCGGTACCGAGGGCGCGGGCGTGCTCGATCACGCCCTCCTCGCGGAAGATCCCGATGGACGCGACGGCGCTCGCACACGCCAGCGGGTGCCCCGAGTACGTCAGGCCGCCCGGGTACGCGCGCCGCTGGAACGCCACCGCGATCGCGTCGTTGATGATCACGCCGCCGAGCGGCACGTACCCGGAGTTGACGCCCTTGGCGAACGTGATCAGGTCCGGCGTGACACCCCAGTGGTCGACCGCGAACCACTCGCCCGCGCGGCCGAAGCCGGCCATCACCTCGTCCGCGATCATGACGATCCCGTACTCGTCGCAGATGGCGCGGACGCCGGCGAGGTAGCCGGGCGGCGGGACGAGTACGCCGTTGGTGCCGACGACGGTCTCCAGGATGATCGCGGCGACCGTGCCCGCGCCCTCGACCATGATGAGGTCGCGCAGGTGCTGGAGCGCCCGCTCGGTCTCCTCCTCGGGTGTCGTCGCGTGGAACGCCGAGCGGTAGAGGTACGGCCCCCAGTAGTGCACGACCCCCGGTACGCCGGGCTCGTTCGCCCAGCGCCGCGGGTCGCCGGTGGCGGTGATCGCGCCCGCCGTCGCCCCGTGGTAGCTGCGGTACGCGGCGAGGACCTTGTGCCGGCCGGTCGCGAGCCGCGCCATGCGGAGCGCGTTCTCGGTGGCCTCGGCGCCGCCGTTGGTGAAGAACACCCGGTTCAGGTCGCCCGGCGCCAGCTCGGCGATCAGCCGCGCCGCCTCGCTGCGCGCGTCGTTCGCGAAGCCCGGCCCGACCGTGCACAGCGTGGCCGCCTGCTCCTGGATCGCCGCGACCAGCTTCGGATGCTGGTACCCGATGTTGACGTTGACGAGCTGGCTGGCGAAGTCCAGGTACCGCCGGCCCTCGTGGTCGGTGAACGTGGCGCCCTCGGCGCTCGCGATCGGCAGCGGATCCACCAGCGCCTGCGCCGACCAGGAGTGGAAGACGTGCCTGCGGTCCAGGTCGCGGGCCCGTTCGCCGTCGAACGTCACCACCGTCACCCCTAACGCGTCGTCGGGAAGCCGAGGTCGACGGTCGAGGTGGCCGGGTCCGGCCAGCGCGACGTGACGACCTTGCCGCGGGTGTAGAACGTGACGCCCTCCGGCCCGTACATGTGGGTGTCGCCGAACAGCGACGCCTTCCACCCGCCGAACGAGTAGTACGCCACGGGCACCGGGATCGGCACGTTCACGCCGACCATCCCCACCTCCACGTCGAACTGGAAGCGCCGCGCGGCACCGCCGTCCCGGGTGAAGATCGCCGTGCCGTTCGCGTACCGGTTGGCGTTGACCAGATCCAGCGCCCCGTCGTACGTGTCGGTGCGGACGACGCAGAGCACCGGTCCGAAGATCTCGTCGGTGTACACGGTCATGTCGGGCGTGACCCGGTCGAGCAGCGTGGCGCCGAGGAAGAACCCGCCCGCCGGCACCTCCGCGGTACGCCCGTCGACCACCACGCGCGCGCCCGCGTCCGCGCCCGCCCCCACGTACGAGGCGACGCGGTCCCGGTGCTCGGCGCTGATCAGCGGGCCCATCTCGCTGTCCGGGTCGGCGCCGGCGCCGATGCGCAGCTTCGGCAGCCGGGCCGCGATCGCCTCGACCAGCCGGTCGCCGATGTCGCCGACCGCGACGACCACGGACACCGCCATGCAGCGTTCACCGGCCGCGCCGTACCCGGCGGACACGGCGGCGTCGGCGGCCAGGTCCACGTCCGCGTCGGGGAGTACGACCATGTGGTTCTTGGCGCCGCCCAACGCCTGCACGCGCTTGCCGTGCCGGGTGCCGGTCTCGTAGATGGACCGCGCGACGGGGGTGGAGCCGACGAAGCTGACCGCGGCCACGTCCGGGTGGGCGAGCAGCGCGTCGACGGCCACCTTGTCGCCCTGCAGCACGGTGAACACGCCGTCCGGCAGGCCCGCCCGGCGCCACAGGTCGGCCAGCAGCAGCGACGCCGACGGGTCCTTCTCGCTCGGCTTCAACACGAACGCGTTGCCGCAGGCGATCGCGTTCGCCGCCATCCACAGCGGCACCATCGCCGGGAAGTTGAACGGCGTGATGCCGGCGACGACGCCGAGCGGCTGGCGGATCGAGTACACGTCGACGTCGGTGGCGGCCTGCTCGCTGAACCCGCCCTTCACCAGTTCCGGTACGCCGCAGGCGAACTCGACGTTCTCCAGACCGCGGGCGACCTCGCCGTGCGCGTCGGACAGCACCTTGCCGTGCTCGGCGGTGATGGTGCGGGCCAGCTCGTCGGCGTTGGCGTGCAACAGCTCGCGGAACGCGAACAGTACGGCCGAACGTTTCGACAGCGACGCCGACCGCCAGGCGCGCGCGGCGGCCTTCGCGTCCGCGACGGCGGCGGCGACCTCGTCGGCGTCCGCCAGGTCCACCTCGGCGGTCCGCTCGCCGGTGGCCGGATCGAAGACCGGGCTGGTACGGCCGGAGCGGCCCGCCGCGGGCGCGCCGTGGATCCAGTGCGGAATGCGCGTCGTCATGAGCCCGACCGTACGTCATGGTCGGAGGGCGGACAAAGGCCTGAATGTTATGTTACATAATGTGCGGCAGCTCCTGACCGACCTCGAACAGCGGCTCGACGAGCCCACCGCCCGCGCCCTGGCGACCGCGGTGAGCGCCGCCCTGCGCGACGGCGTACTCGGCGAGGGCGACCGCCTGCCCCCGATCCGTACGGTGGCGACCGAGCTGAAACTCTCGCCCACCACGGTCAGTTCCGCCTGGGCACTGCTCGCCCGCGCCGGCACCATCCGTACCGACGGGCGCCGCGGCACCACGATCGCGCCGCGCCACGCGCCCGGCCCCACCCGGTACCGGCGGGCGTTGGAGCGGTCCACGTCGTTCGCGCTGGACCTGTCCACCGGCGTACCGGATCCGGACCTGTTGCCGGGGCTCGGCCCGGCGCTGCAACGCCTGCACGTCACCGCGTCCCCCGGCAGCTACCTCGACGATCCCGTACTCCCGGACCTGCTCGACGCGCTGCGCGACGACTGGCCGTACCGGGCGGAGCGGATGACGGTGGTGGACGGCGCGATGGACGCGCTGGACGAGATCGCCACGTCGGTGCTGCGGTTCGGGGACCGGGTCGCGGTCGAGCACCCGTGCTTCCCGCCGCTGCTGGACCTGCTCGACGCGGTCGGCGTACGCCCGGTCGGGGTGGCGGTGGACGACGACGGGCCGGTGGTCACCGAGCTCGCCGCGGCCGGCGACGTGGCCGCGTTCTTCCTCCAGCCGCGGGCGCAGAACCCGACCGGCGCCACCCTCACCGCCGAGCGCGCCCGCCAGCTCGCCGCCGTACTCGACGGGTCGGCCGCGGTGGTGGTGGAGGACGACTCGGCCGGCGGCATCGCCGCGCACCCGGCGGTCAGCCTCGGCAGCCGGCTGCCGGACCGCACCATCCACGTCCGCAGCTACTCCAAGTCGCACGGCCCGGACCTGCGGCTCGCCGCGGTCGGCGGCCCGGCGCGGCTGATCGACCCGATCGTGGAGCGGCGGTTCCTCGGCCAGGGCTGGACCAGCCGGCTGCTCCAGCACCTGCTGCTCGACCTGCTCACCCGGCGCGCCTCGATCACCGAGGTCGCCCGCGCCCGCCGGGAGTACGCCCGTCGCCGGGAAGCGGTCGTGCGGCGGTTGGCCGACCGCGGCGTCGAGGTCGGGGGGAGCGAGGGCCTCAACATCTGGGTACCGGTGCGGGACGAGGCCGCGGCGGTGATCCGGCTGGCGAGCGTGGGGATCGGTGCGGCGGCCGGCGGCCCGTTCCACGTACGGGAGGGCGCGGCGCCGCACCTGCGGCTGACCACCGGGCTGCTGCGTACCGGCTTCGCGGACGTCGCGGACCGGGTCGCGGAGGCGGCCGCCGTCGGCGCCTGGGCCAGCCCGCGCTGACCGGTTCCGGTACCCGGCGTGGACATGTCGCCCGTGGCGTACCGGACGGGACGGTGCACCGCAGTACGGTGAGGCGCCGGTGCGGTGCGCCGCGGTCGTCGTACCGTTTGAGCGCAGTGGCCGACGGGCGAGGGGGCGGGCGTGGCCGTAGCGGGTGGTGACGGGGTACGCGAACTGGTGGCGCCGCCGCCCGACCCCGCGGCCGAGCGCGCGCCGACCGGTACCGGCCGGCTGTGGCGGGTCGGCCGGCACGTGCTCGTCCTCGGCTGCTACCTGGCGCTCGCGGTGTGGGTGACGAGCGGCCTGTGGGCGTCGCCGGACACCCGGGCGTTGACCGTCGACCCGGTGGACCAGTCGTTCATGGAGTGGGCGCTGGCGTACGGGGTGCACGTGGTGCGGCACCTGGGCGACCCGTTCTACACGACCCTGGTCAACGCCCCGGTCGGCGCGAACATGATGGCCAACACCTCGATGCTGTTCCCCGGCGTCGTCCTGGCACCGGTGACGCTGCTGTTCGGCCCCGCCGTCTCCTTCGTACTCCTGGAGACGCTGGCGCTGGCCGGCACCGCCGCCGCCTGGTACCTGGTGTTCCGGCGGCGGTTGGGCGTGTCGTGGGGCGCGGCGGCGCTCGGAGCCGGGTTGTGCGGGTTCGCGCCCGGCATGGTGGCGCTGTCGAACACGCACGTGCACATCACCGCGCTGTTCCTGGCTCCTTTCATCGTGTCGCTCGTACTGCCGGGCGACGTGGAGGGCTGGCGGCGGTCGGTGGGTCGCGGCGCGCTGCTCGGCGTCCTGCTGACGCTCCAGGGCCTCACCGGCATGGAGTCCCTGCTGTCGATCGCGCTCGGCACCGGCACCTTCGTCCTGGTGTACGCGCTGCTCGACGTGCCCCGCGCCCGCCGCCTCGCCCGCACCTTCCTGGTACGCGCCGGCACCGGGCTGGTGGTGTCCGTCGTGCTGCTCGGGTACCCGCTGTGGATGATGGTCGCCGGCCCCGGCCACACGACCGGGACGCCGTGGGTGATCAGCGCCTCGGGCACCGACGTCGGCTCCTGGCTGTGGTACGGGTCGTTCGCGCTGGCGGGCGGCCCGGAACGGGCGTCGCTGGCGTACGCGGTGAATCCGATCGAGGAGACCGGTTTCCTCGGGATCGGGCTGGCCGCGCTGCTGCTCGTGCTCGCCGTACGGTTGTGGCGCGACCGTACCGCCCGCGCCCTCGTCCTGACCGGCCTGGTGTTCGTCGTCCTCAGCTTCGGTACGGAGATCGTCGTGTTCGGGGTGCGGACCGGGATTCCGGCGCCGTGGGCGCTGCTGGCGAAGGTGCCGCTGCTGGAGCAGGCGCTGCCGGACCGGGTGGCGCTGGTCGCGGTGACCGCGTTCGGCGCGCTGCTCGCGCTCGGCGTCGACCACGCGCGGCGCACCGGCGTGCGCCGCCCGGTCCGGTACGGGGTGCTCGCGCTCGCGCTGGTGCCGATCCTGCCGGTGCCGCTGCCGACGCAGTACCGGGATCCGATCCCGACGTTCTTCACCGCCGGCACCTGGCGGGCGTACGTGCGGCCCGGGCACACGATGCTGCCCGTACCGATGCTGCGGTCGGTGGACCGGCGCGGCCAGCGCTGGTCGTCCGGTACCGGGGACGAGATCGCCATGCCCGGCGGCGCGATCATGATCCCGGTCGACGGCGGCCAGGCGAACTGGGGCGTCCCGCGCAGCGACCTGACGCGGATGCTCGCCCGGGTCAGTACGACCGGGCGGAAGCCGCCTATCACCGCCGCCGCCCGGGCGAACTCCCGGCGCGACCTCGTCGCCGCCCGTACCGACGTGGTGGTGCTCGACCCGCACACCGGGCACACCGCCGCGGTCCGCGCCACCATCGACGCCGTACTCGGCCATCCCGGCCGGTACGTCGGCGGCGTCTGGGTCTGGCGCACCGGCCTCGCCTGACGCCGAGCCCCACGCCGCGAGCCCGACGCCGCCAGCGCGACGCGGGCGTGACGCCGCGAGCCCGACGCAGCGGGCGTGACGCTCGGCGTGACCGTCGCGGGCAAGGGCGCGACCGGTCCGTGCATGGACCCGCGACCCGACCCGCCAGTACGGTCCGGTCAGGTCGGTCGAAAGGGGACGCCATGCGCAGGATCCGGGCCGTACTCGCCGTTGCCGCCGCCGTACTCGCCGCCCTCGGTGCGGGGCAGGCCGCCGCGGGTGCGGTGATCACCCCGAACGCGGCGGCGTTCGCGCACATCGACGCGTCGGGCTTCACGCTCGACCCGGAGTCCACCGCCGCCTCGTACCAGGGGCTGGTGGGGCGGTTGGAGCAGGACTCCCGCATCCGCACCACCACGCTCGACGCGGTGCTCGGCTCCGGTGTGGTCCGCACCGGGACCTGGCCGCTGTGCCACACCACGCACCTGTCCACGACGTACACGCCGTCCGGGTTCTGCTGGGACCACGACGACGACACCACCGACTACTGGGTACCGCAGGGCGTCACGGGGTCCGGCGACGCGTCGTCCACCGGGTACGTGGACGGCAAGCGGCTGGTGGCGGCGAGCTGGCACGCGCCGTCGGACGCGTTCGCCCGGGTCAGCATCGCGGACTTCACGAAGCCGTCCGCGGGCGTGCCCTACCACCACCTGCTGCTCGTCGAGCCGTACGTCGACGCGTCCGGGCAGCCCAACTTCCGCTCGGTGCAGAACGTGCACGCCGACGGCCTGATGTGGTACGGGAACCGGCTGTTCCTCGCCACCGGTACCCGGTTGCAGGTGTTCAGCCTCGACCACGTCTGGCAGACCGGCACCAGCGGCACGAACGCCGGCAACGTCGGCCTGTACCCCGACGGCGCGTACGCCCGGTGGCACGCGTGGGCGCTGCCGATGATCGCCGAGTACCGGACGGTGTGGGGGCCGAACGGCGGCTGGGTGTCCTGCGCCTCCGCCTCCGGTACGACACCGTGCCTGAACTCGATCAGCCTCGCCCCGGACCGCAGGTCGTTCGTCACAGCCGAGTACTACAGCGCCGCGGCCGCCGGCGGTCGGGTGATCCGCTGGCCGCTCGTCGACACGACCACCGGACTGCCGGAGACCGGCGTCGTGCACGCGACCGAGGCGTACGTCTCGCCGATCTGGCACATGCAGGGCGCCGCGACCGACGGCACCGCGTTCTACCTGACCGGCGACTGCCCCGGTACGCCGCCGTCCGGCACCGACCCGAACGACTGGGTGTGCATCCACAAGGCGCTGCCCGACCAGGCGCCGCACGTCCTCACCCAGGGCCCACCCCTCACCCAGAACCTCTCGTACTGGCCGCAGACCGGTGAACTGTGGGGCATCAACGAGCGCATCAACACCACCGCGGGCGCCCGCGTCGTGTTCAAGATCTACCCCAACGCCTGACCATCCTCCACAGCGGACGGGGGTTCGCATTATCCACAGTGGACAGATGTCCGCGCCGTCCACCGCGGACCGCATGCCGCGCAACGGTAATGCGGTGGACAGCGTGCCTAGGCTGGACGGCATGGGCAGACGTGATCCGGCCGAGCGCAAGCGACTCGACTACCTGCGCGACCGCCGCAACTGGTACGGGGAGAACGACAAGTGCTCCCGGCGCGCCGTGCGGTTCCGCAAGGCTGCCCGGCACCGGTCGGACCGGCGGCACGTGCACGCGGGCCTCGACGCGGTCGGCGAGCGGCCGGACGTCGACCTCGCCGAGGAGGTCGAGATCCGCACTGCGCGGCGGCGTCCGGCCACCTGGCGCAAGTACGCGGACGAGCCGCTGGCGAACGTGCTGACGTACCAGGTGGCGCGGCGGGCCGGGGCGGGGATGACCGGGCGGGACCGCGCCGAGGCGACGATCGCGGGGATCCGGTCCCGGCTGGGGGTGCCGGACGACGGCCGGATGCCGTGCCTGGACGAGCGGACCTGGCACCGGCGCGGTGCGATCGAGCGCTGGCTCGCCCCGCGCCGCTGACACGTCAGGCCGCCGCGGGATAGTCCGGCAGGTCCGGCGCGGTGGCCAGCGACGCGGTGCTGCGGATCAGCATCCGCTGCGCGGCTCGCCGGCTCAGCAGGGCGTTGCGGAAGCGCAGGCCGAGTCCGCTGCTCGGGGCGAGGAAGTGCCCCGGGTTGGCGCCCTTCTGCCACCGCGCCGCGTACGACCGGAGCCGCTGCTCGTACGCCGGGAGCGCGACGCGGTGGTCGCCGCCGGCCGCGGCCAGCTCGCCGGCGAGGACGTACGCGCCGACCACGCCGGTGCCGACGCCCATCCCGCCGAGCGTCACGCCCCACGCCGCGTCGCCGAGCAGCGCCGTACGGCCGGCGGTCCAGTGCGGCACGTGCGCGCGGCTGATCGCGTCGAAGTACAGCTCGGGCGCGTCGCGCAGGCCGGCGAGCAGGTCCGGCACGTGCCACCCCATCCCGTCGAGCGCCGCGGCGACGACCCGCTTCTGCGCCTCCACGTCCTGCCAGTCGTACTGGCGGCGTGGCGCGGTGAACACCGCCATGGCGCCGGCCGTACCGGGGTCGCGGAGGTCGGCGGCGACGGACGCCATCCGCCCCGGCACGTTGTACTGCCGCGGCGTGGCGTCGGCGCCCAGCGTGTTCGGCATGTCCCAGCCGGCGATGCAGTAGCCGAGGTGCTTGACGAACCCCTCCTCCGGCCCGTACGCGAGGGCGCGGACGCCGGAGTGCAGCCCGTCGGCGCCGACGACCAGGTCCACGGTGCGCGACGGGCCGTGCCGGAAGTCGACGTGTACGCCGTCGGCGGCCTCGGTCAGCGCGGTGATCCGGTCGCCGAACACGTACTCGGTGGTCTCGGCGCTGCGCTCGACGAAGACGCGGGACAGGTCGCGCCGGTGCACCTCGATGTCGCCGCCGGCCCACTCGGCGGGCAGCGTGTAGATCACCCGGTCGTGCTCGTCGACGGTGGTCATGGCGCCGCCGTGGGTCTGGAGCGCGCGCAGCTCGTCGAGTACGCCCATGCGGTCGAGGACGGACAGGTGGGTGGGCCCGCGGAAGTCGACCGCGAAGCCGCTGGTGCGCAACGCCGGCGCGGCCTCGACCACGGTGACGCTCGCCCCGTGCCGCCCCATCCAGTACGCGCAGGCGGGTCCGGCCACGCCGGCGCCGGAAATCAGGATTCGCTTGCCCTGCAACGGACGTGCCATGTCGGCTCCCCAGATCAAGAACTGTGTCCCTTGGATACAGATTACTATAGACGCAGATTTTCTCCGGACGCAAGGGAGTCACGATGGGGTACGCCGACGGCAAGGCGGTCGCGCTGCTGTGGGGTGGGCGCGGTGCGCCGCGGCGCGGGCCGAAGCCGACGCTGACGCTGGCCGACATCTCCGCCGCCGGGATCGCCGTCGCGGACGCGGAGGGCGTCGCCGCCGTGACGATGCAACGGGTCGCCGAATCCCTCGGCGTCACCAAGATGGCCCTCTACCGGTACGTTCCGGGCAAGTCCGAGCTGGTCGCGCTGATGACCGACGCCGCGATCGGCGAACCGCCCGAGCTGACCGGCGACGGCTGGCGGCCCCGGCTGGCCGAGTGGGCGCGGCGGATGTTCGCCGAGTTCTGGCGGCACCCGTGGGCGCTGGAGACCACCATCGGCCCCCGCGTGATGGGCCCCAACGAACTGTCCTGGCTGGACGCGGCGATCGCCGCGCTCGACGGCACCGGGCTCGACGGCGCCGACGCCATGGACGCCGCGGTGACCATCGTCGGGCACATCCGGATGGTGGCGCAGCAGGGCGTCGCGTCCCCGGCCGACAACGCGGAGCAGGCGATGGACGCCGCGATGGTCGAGCTGCTGCGCGGCCACGAGGCCGACTTCCCGGCCCTGACCGCCGCGCTGGAATCGGCCAGCCGCAGCGGAAAGCAGGGCCGGGCGTTCGAGTTCGGGCTGGACCGGATCCTCGACGGCATCGCCCACCTCGTCGGTACCCGCGGCTGATCGCCTACGGTGTCCGGCGTGGACGAGGTGGCGGACCTGCCCGCGCTGGTGGACCGGGCGCGGCGGCTGGCGGTACGACCCGGGCCGGCGCTGCTCGGCATCACCGGTGCGCCCGCGGCCGGCAAGAGTACGCTCGCCGCGGCCGTGGTCGCCGCCGTCGACGGGGCCGTACTCGTGCCGATGGACGGGTTCCACCTGGCGAACGCCGAACTGGACCGGCTCGGCCGGCGGGACCGCAAGGGCGCGCCCGACACGTTCGACGCCGCCGGGTACGTGGCGGTCCTGCGCCGCATCCGGTACGGCACCGACCCGGTGGTGTACGCGCCGCGGTTCCACCGCGAGGTCGAGGAGTCGTACGCGGGGGAGATCGCGGTCGAGCGGGCGCGGACCCGGCTCGTCGTCACGGAGGGGAACTACCTGCTGCTGCCGACCGGACCGTGGTCGCCGGTCGCCGGCCTCCTCGACGAGTCCTGGTACGTGGAGCTGGCCGACGAGGTACGGCTGCGGCGCCTCGTCGACCGGCACGTCGCGTACGGCCGGGAGCCGGCGGCGGCGCGCGCCTGGGCCTGCGGTACCGACCAGGTCAACGCGGAGCTGGTCGCGACCACGCGCGGCCTGGCGGATCTGGTGGTACGACTGGATTCCGGGTCCGGTCAGGAGTAGCGGCCGGGGGCCGCGGCCGCCGCGGGTGCGACGGCCGCGGCGGTGCTCACTTGATCCCGGACGAGACCTGGTTGCGGACGAAGTGCCGCTGGAACACCACGTACACGACGGCGACGGGGATCGTGGACAGCGTCGCCAGGGCGAGCTTCAGCGGGAACTGCTGCGCGCCCTGCAACGGTCCGGCGGTCAGCTGCGCGATCCCGAGCGTCAGCGTCTGGTACTTCGGATCGCTTGTGGCGACGAGGAAGTGGGTCAGCTCGTTCCACGAACCCTGGAACGACAGGATGCCCACGGTGATCAGCGACGGCCGCGCCAGCGGCACCATCACCTCCGCGAACGTGCGCAGCACGCCGGCGCCGTCGATCCGCGCCGCGTCCTCCAGCTCCGCCGGTACCTGCTCGAACGCGGTCTTCATCAGCATGATGCCGACCGCGTCGCACAACAGCGGCAGGATCATCCCGGAGTACGAGTCGAACATGCCGAGTTGCTTGAGTACCAGGAACTTCGGGATGAGCAGTACCACGCCCGGCACGGCCATCACGGCCAGCACGCCGGCGGTGACGGCGCGGCGGCCGGGGAAGCGCAACCGGGCCAGGGCGTACCCGGCCATCGAGTCGATGACCAGGCGGCCGACCGTCACCGACAGCGTCACCACGAACGAGTTGACGATCCACCGCACCAGCGGTACGTCGAGCGCCGTGTCGAAGCCGAACGCCTTGCCCCACGCGACGAGCGACAGCGGGTCCGGGATCAGCGACAGCGGGTGCGACGCCGCGTCCGGGTCGGTCTTGAGCGAGTTCGCCACCTGGATCAGGAACGGCCCCAGGTAGAGCACCGTGCCAACGGCGAGCAGCGCGTACCCGACGAGCCGGGCGTACCGTTTGCGTCCGGTCATGAGCGCTCCCGCCCGAACCAGCGCTGCACCGCGGTGAACAGCACGATGATGGCGAACAGCACGAACGCGATCGCCGCGCCGCCGCCGAAGTTCCCGTCCCCGAAACTCGTCGTGTACGACAGGTACGCCGGCGTCAGCGTCGTCTTGCCGGGCGAGCCCTGCGACATCACGTACACCTGGTCGAAGACCTGCCAGCTGCCGATCAGCGCGAGCGTCACCACGAGGACCGTACTGCGGCGCATCAGCGGCAGCGTGACCCCGCGGAACCGTTGCCACGTGGACGCTCCGTCGACCAGCGCCGCCTCCTCCACCTGTACCGGGATGTTCTGCAGCCCGGACAGGAAGAACAGCATGAACGTGCCGGACGACGACCACACGGTCAGCGCGATGATGGCGCACATCGCGACGGACGGACCGGCCAGCCAGTCCCACACGCTGAGCCCCATCCCTTGCGCCGCAAGCCATCCGGGCAGGTGCCCCGGGTCGACGAGGCCGGTGCCGGCCAGCACGATCTGCACCAGCCCGCGCGAGTCGGTGAACCAGGACGGGCCCTGGACGCCCACCAGGGACAGGATCGCGTTCACCGCGCCGCCGCCCTGGAACAGGAACAGGAACGTCACGCCGATGGCCACCGACGAGGTGATCGACGGGAAGTAGAACACGGTACGGAAGAAGCCGCGGCCGCGCAGGATCCGCTGGTTCACCACCAGCGCCAGGCCGAACGACAGCACCGTCACCAGCGGTACGTCCAGGAGCACGTAGTAGAGCGTGTTGCGGACGCTGGTGGCGAAGTCGCGGCGGAGCAGGCCGTCGTGGCCGAGCAGTTCGGAGTAGTTGGCGCCGCCGACGAAGCGGGCGCTGCCGCTGAACGGGTTCGACTGCCCGTCCCAGTGCAGCAGGCTGACCCACAACGCCATCAGCATCGGCGCCACCAGGAACAGCAGGATCACCAGTACGGCCGGCGCGCTGAACAGCACCCCGGCCCGACGCTGCCGTACGGTGTCGGGCGAGCGGCGCCGCCGGTGCACCGGCGGCGCGGCCCGTCGCGTCTGGAGGGCGACCACTACTTCTGCTTCACCGCGTCGTCACCGTTGCGCTGCAACGTGTCCAGCGCCGCCTGCGGCGAGGTACCGCCGGTGAACAGCTTCTCCAGCTGGGTGTCGAAGTCCGCCAGTACGGACGTGAAGCCGGGGATCGACACGGTGCCGCGGGCGTACTCGACGCCGTCGACGACCGCGGTCAGCTTCGGGTCGGTCTGCTTCGCCCACGTCCCGAGGCTCTGCCGCGACGGGATCACGCCGAACGCGTTCATGAACGCCTTCTGCTGCCCCGGCGCGACCAGCGACTTCACCAGGTCGACGGCGAGCTTCTTGTTCGGGCTCTTGGCGGCGATGCCCCAGCAGTTGCTGAACACCGTGGTACCACGGCCCTTCGGCCCGGCGGGCAGCTCGACCGCGGTCCAGTGCACGTTCGGGTAGTCGGACTTGAGCTGACCCTCGACCCAGCCGCCGTCCACGTCCATCGCGGCCTTGCCCTTGCCGAACGCCTCGCCCGGGTTCTGCGCGTCCAGGCTCTTCGGCGTCGCGAAGACCTTCCTCTGCACGTTGCCCTGCAAGTACTTCAGCGCGGCGAGGTTGGCCGGCGAGTTCGCGGTGACCTTGGTGTTGTCCTCGTTCACGAACCAGCCGCCGGCGGCGAGCATGAACGACCCGACCGTGTTGTGGTCACCGCCGACGGTCAGCCCCACGTGGTCCTTGGTCGTCAGCCTGGTGGCGACCTTCGTCAGGTCCGCCCACGTCTTCGGGTAGTCCTTCTCGGTCAGCCCGGCGGCCTTCCACATGTCCGTGTTGATGACCAGCGCGTGCGTGTTCAGGTCCTTCGGCGCGCAGTAGAGCTTCCCCTGGTACGTGTACGCCTGGCGCAGCGCCGGGTAGAAGTCGTCCACAGTGGACTTCGGCAGCTGGTCCCCGTACGGGTAGAGCGAACCCCCGTCCGCGTACTGCTGGAGCATCGTCGGGTCGGTGTAGAAGATGTCCGGCGGAGTACCGCCCGCGAAGCCCTGGGTGAGCTGCTGCGTCAGGTTCTGCGCCGGTACGACCCGCACCTGGTGGCCGGTCCGCTTCTGCCACGCCGCGGCGGCCGCCTTGACCGCGCCCGTCTCCGCCTCGCCGGACGAACCGAACATGATCGTGATCGGCTTGTCCGACCCGCCGTCGCTCTTGGCCGAGTCGTAGCCGCTGCCACAACCGGCCAGCAGCAGTACTGCCGCCGCGCCGGCGGCGATGAGTGCCTTCATTCGGGGGTCCTCAGGGGGTGACCGGGTCGGTGGTGGGATGGATCGAGCTGGCCCGGACCCGGAGCGACGGTGCCAGCACGATGTGACTCTCGGCGGGCGGTTCGCCCGTCAGTTGGTCGATCAGCAGGCGGACCACGTCGGCCCCGACCCGCTCGATCGGTTGCTCCACACTGGACAGTTCGACACCGGGCAGCGCCGCGAACGGTGCGTCGTCGAAGCCGGTGACCCCGATGTCCGCGCCCGGCCGGAGGCCACGCCGGCGCAGTTCCGCCAGGCAGCCCAGGGCCAGTACGTCCGACACGCAGACGAGCGCGGTCGGCGCGTCGGGCCCGTCCAACAGTTCGGCGGCGAGCGCCTGGCCGGTGTCGGACGTGTTGTCGCCGCGGGCGAGCGGGCCCGGTGCCAGGCCGAGCCGTTCGCAGCCGCGCCGCCAGCCGGACACCCGGTCCTCGCCGACCCCGGACCCGGTGGGCCAGCCGACGAAGCCGATCCGCCGGTGACCCTGCTCGTACAGGTGGGTGACGGCGGACTCGACGCCCGCGGCGCCGTCGATGTCCACCCACGGGCCGGGGTCCTCGCCGTCCGACCACGACCGCCCGAACGCCGCGTACGGCACGCCGCGCTCGTGCAGCCACGCCTGCCGCGGGTCGTCCACCGTCGTGTCGGACAGCACGAACCCGTCCACCGCCGCCTCGGCCAGCAGCTCCGCGTACCCGTCGAGGCGGTCGTCCTCGCGGCCTCCGCGGGAGGAAGCACGTCGGCCGGGGTCGCCGCGCTGCGTGGTGAACAGCAGCACGTGGTACCCGCGGGCCTCGGCGGCCTCGGTCACCGCGTGCAAGAACCGGTCCTGTACCGGGTTGAGGTCGGGCCCGCCGCGCGGCTCCATGCAGTACCCGAGGAGCCGGGCGGAGCGCGTGCGCAGGGACCGGGCCACCCGGTTCGGGCGGTACCGCTCGTCGCGGATGGCGCGTTCGACGCGTGCCCGGGTCTCGGGGCGGACCTTGTCGGGCGCGTGCAGGACGTTCCACACGGTCTGCCGGGACACGCCCGCCACCCGCCCGATGCTGGCCATGGTCGGCCCGCTCGGCTCGCTCATCGGCCTCCTGCCTACCTGTGATGTGATCGATCAAATTCGCTACCAGGGGTTGTGTGATCGATCAAACGAGGATTGGATGCTGAGTCAATGACGACTCGCGCCTGGTGTCAAGAGGTAACCCGGAAGAAACCTCGGCCGGCGTGCCGAAGGGAGTACCCGTGCGGCCACAGCCGTTCCTGCACGACCTCGTGACCGTTCTCGCCGCACCGACCGTGGCGCTGTCCGGTCCGGACGGCCAGATGCGCCCCGGCGGCACCCAGGGCGTACTGTGCGCGGACCGTCGGGTGCTCGCCGAGCTCGCCGTCACCCTCGACGGCGCCGAACCCGACCCCGTCGGGTACTCGCTGGGCGCCGGGTCGGACGCGACGTTCACCGCGGTCGGCCGCCGGCTCGGCGACGACGGCGCCGACCCGACCGTACTGCTGCGCCGGGCACGTACCGCGCGGGTCGACGGGGTGACCGAACGGATCACGCTGACCAGCCGCGCGCACGGCGAGGTCCGCACCCGCCTCGCCGTACGGGTGGGGGCCGACCTGGCCGGCCTCGTCGACATCAAGTCCGGCCGTACGGTGCCGCCCGTGTCGCCCAGGCGCCACGGCGACGTGCTGCGCTGGACGCTCGGCGACGCGGGCTCGGCGCTGCGTACCGAGCCGGCGCCGGCCGACGCGACGCTCACCCCGGGCGCCGCCGACCTGTCCTGGGACGTGACCGTACCGCCGGGCGGGTCCTGGGAACTCGTCCTGACGGTGACCGCCGAGGGTTCGGGTGGACCGTTCCGCGCCGCCCCCGGTACGCCGTGGTCGGCGGCGTCGGTGTCGTCCGCGGTCGGCGACCTGGGGCGGGTGGTCGAGCGGGGGCTGGCCGACCTGGCCGGGCTGCCGATGTCCGACCGGGACGTCCCGGCGGACACGTTCGTCGCCGCCGGCAGCCCGTGGTTCTTCACGCTGTTCGGCCGGGATTCCTTGTGGGCGGCCAGAATGCTGCTGCCGCTCGGTACCGAACTGGCCGCCGGCACGCTGCGCGTGCTCGCCCGTACGCAGGGGCGGGCGTTCGACGAGCGGACCGGCGAGGCGCCAGGCAAGATCATCCACGAGATCCGGGGGGAGGACGCCGGGGTCGGCCTGCCGCCGCGCTACTACGGCACCGTCGACGCCACCCCGCTGTGGATCACGACGCTGCGCGACGCCTGGCGCTGGGGCATGCCGCCCGCCGAGGTCACCGACCTGCTCGGGCCGCTGCGCGCCGCGCTCGGCTGGCTCACCGGCCCGGCCGACGCCGACGGCGACGGCTTCCTGGAGTACGTGGACGCGACCGGGTCCGGGCTCGCCAACCAGGGCTGGAAGGACTCCGGCGACGCGATCCAGTGGCCCGACGGGCGGATCGCCGACGCGCCGATCGCCCTCTGCGAGGCGCAGGCGTACGCGTACGAGGCGGCGGTGGCCGGCGCCGAACTGCTCGCCGCGCTCGGCACCGACGACGACGCGGAAACCGTTGCGGCACTGGGGGAGTACGCGACGGCGATGCGCGACCGGTTCCGCGCCGCGTTCTGGGTACGAGACGAGGTCGGGGCGTTCCCGGCGCTGGCGCTGGACGGTGCGAAGCGGCCCGTCGACGTCGCCAGTTCCAACCTCGGGCACCTGCTCGGCACCGGGCTGCTCGACGCCGACGAGGCCGCGCGGGTCGCGACGCGGATCGCCGCCGACGACCTTAGCGACGCGTACGGGCTGCGCACGCTGTCCAACCGCGTCGCCGGCGCCAACCCGCTCGGCTACCACACCGGTACCGTCTGGCCGCACGACACCGCGATCGCCGTCCAGGGCCTCGCCGCGGAAGGGCACGGGGCGGTCGCGTTCCGGCTCGCCGACGGGCTGCTCGCCGCCGCACCGCACTTCGCGTACCGGCTGCCGGAACTGTTCGGCGGGACCGGCCGCGGCGAGCCCGTGCTCGCGTACCCGGCGTCGTGCCGGCCGCAGGCGTGGGCCGCCACCGCGCCCGTCGCGCTGCTGACCGCCGCCCTCGGCCTCCGCCCCGACGTCCCCAACGGCACCCTCACGGTACGGCCGGATCCGGCGTTCGCGAGCTGGTTCCCGCTCACCGCAACGGATCTGCGCGTCGCCGGGCACCCGCTCACGGTGACCGTCGACGCCGCCGGCACCGTACGGGTCGACACCACCGCCCCGCTCACCGTCGTCTGACCCGCCCGGCGCCCGTCGTACGAACGGGCGCCGCGCGGCACCGTGTCCCAGTGGCGCGGTCGCCGCATGCCACGTTCCAGTGGCGCGGTCGCCGCATGCGACCATGCGCGCGGCACCGGCGCCGGGCCGGGATGCGTGTACAGGTCGGTGCGGGGCGCGTCAGAGGATCGGGGCGGTCCAGTCCGTCCAGCGGGCCGTCTGCCGGCGCCACAGGGCCGCCGGCATGTGCCGGGTCAGCGCCGTCACCAGCCCGAAGTGCTTCGCCATCAGGTCCGCCTGCTGAAGCCCGGCCCGCGCCATCGCCTGCGTACGGGGCCGGCGCAGCCGCTCGTACTCGGTGAGCCCGACCGGTACGTCGCCGCCGGCGACCGCGGCGGACAGTACGGCGGCGTCCTCGATCGCCTGGCAGGCGCCCTGACCGAGGTCCGGGGTCTGCGCGTGGGCCGCGTCGCCGAGCAGCGCGACCCGGCCGTGCACGTACCCGGGGAGGGGGTCGAGGACGGTGATGTCGTGGTGCAGCACGGCATCCGGCTTCGTCGCGTCGAGCACGTCGGCGATCGGCGCGTGCCAGCCGGACACCCGGCGGCGCACCTCGGCCAGCTCGTCGGAGTACCGGACGTCGGGGCGCTCGGCGGCGGCGGTGAGGAACCAGTACACCCGGTCGTTGCTCAACGGCAACAGACCGAACTGCAGGTCGCGGTCCATGGTCAGGCCGTCCTCGATCGCGGGCGCGCCGGGGCCGACGACCGCGCGCCACACCGTACGGCCCTCGAAGCGGACCCGCGCGTCCGGCCAGAACCGCTGGCGCAGCACGGAATGCACCCCGTCCGCGGCGACGACCAGGTCCGCGTCGACCGTCCGTTCGCCACCACCCGTCCGGTACGTGACGGTGCCGTCCTCGACGCCGGTGACCGTGGCGCCCGCCCGCAACGCGTCGGCCGGCAGCGCGTCGCACAGCACCCGGTGCAGGTCCGCGCGATGCACCATGAGCACCGGTACGTCACCGGAATGCTTGTGCCGCAACCACTTCCCGTCCGGCAGCCGGATGCCGGCGCGGGACAGCGCGGTCACGCCGACCGCGCGCACGGCGGCACCGACCCCGATCGCGTCGAGCGCGGACAGCGCGTTCGGCCAGAGGGAGAGGCCGGCGCCGACCTCGCCGAGCACGTCCGCCCGTTCCAGGACGAGGGGTTCGACACCGACCCGGTGCAGGCCGATCGCCGCGCACAACCCGCCGATCCCGCCCCCGACCACGACCGCCCGCATCCGCCGCCCCCGTCCCCGTACGTCCGGTCCGACACGGTCACGCTACGCCCGGCCGACCGGTACGGAACCGTCCCGTGGCGTACGGAACACCGGCCGGACCCGGGTGCGCCTCAGAGGTCCTGACAGAAAGGACTGTCGGCGCCTGGCGGACTCAGGACGACGCTGCCGGTATGCGACTGCACCTCCGCCTTGGCAGCCCCGCCCTGAGTCTCGCCAGCCCACGCCTTTCTGTCAGGACCGCTACGGTACGAAGCGGGCCACGCCGCCGGCGAGCGTGCCGTTGCGGCAGGCGAGTTCCGGGCGGATGAGGGCGCCGCCGGCCGGCAACGCGGCCAGCCCCAGGTCGAGCCCGGCGAGGATCAGCACCCGCCGCTCGCCGCGCGCCAGCGCCGCCCACCCGGCCGGCAGTTCGACCGGACCGGCCGCCAGCGGACTCGCCGACGGCCACGCGATCGTCAGCTCGTCGCCCGCGCCCAGCGACACCGACCAGCCGTGCAACACCGGCAGCACCGGTACGCCCAGGTCGAGCACCAGGTCCATGCCGCGCTCCAGCAGCGCCGTCATGAACGCGCTGACGTCCTCGCCGCCCAACGAGCCCACGACCGAATGTGCGGTGTCCTCCAGCAGGACGACGCCGTGGTCGCCGCCGGACGCGTCCTCCCAGAGCGCCGTCCGTACGAGCAGATCGATACCGATCATGCGATCACCGCTACCCGGGTGTCCGCGCGGTCGCCCGCGCTCGCCTCCGCTACCTGGTACCGACCACCGTACTTCGGACCGGCGGTGCTGCGGGATGATCATCGGATTCGCCCCGCCCTCACCACGTTCCGCCACGGTCGCGCCGCGGTCCGGTGTCAGGCGGTGGCGACGCCGACCGCGGTCATGATCATGGCCGCGGCGAGCAGTACGGCACCGCCGACGGTCAGCGTGTTGCCGTGCGACCAGCCGCCGCGCCGCCCGATCGCCAGGTGTACGAAGAACCCGCCGGACTGCGCCAGTACGCCGACGAGCAGCAGCAGGCACAGGATCCAGCGTGCGGTCACGCCGAGGCCACCGTGCCGGGACAGGTCGAGTACGACGAGGGTCAGGACGAGCAGCACGCCGGCGTGTGCGTGCCCGGCCCGGAACGCGTTGGTCTGGTGGTCGGTCAGCTTGCCGGTCGGCAGCAGCCGGAGCAGCGAGTAGCCACCGAACATGACGGTCGGCACGGCGACCAGCGCGATGACGGTGAACAGGGTGATCGGGTCCATGACCGTCCCTCCGATGCAATCTTGTCGCTGACCAGATTGCGCCACGGACCTCATCTTGTCAATGGCTAGATTTGCTCGCGGGGCGAGAGGCCTGCCGCGGTCAGGCGGCGGCGAGCAGCGGTTCCGCCCGGTGCAGCGTGACCGTCGGCGGATGCGCCAGCGTGGCCAGCGTCGCGTGGTACCCGACCGGTACCGGCACCGCGGTCAGGTGGATCGGCGCCGACGGCCAGCCGTCCGGCGGCGAGAGCACGCGCACCGCCTTACCCTCGCAGGACAGCGCCTCGAACGGCACGGTCAGCCCGTGCCCGGTCAACTTGACCGTCGCCTCCTTGCGCGTCCACAACGTCAGGAACGGCAGCCCGCTCGCCCGCTCGTCCGCGGTGAGTACCCGGTCGGTCAGGTTGGCGGTGGTCGCCCGGCGGTCGGCCTCCTCCACGTCGAGCCCGACCCGGCACTCCGCGGACAGTGCCAGCGCGACCAGCGTGCCGCTGTGCGAGACGGAGAAGTCCAGCTCGGGGCGGCCCGCGTAGGACGGCTTGCCGTGCCCGGTGTCGGCACACAACCGGCAGGTACGGTCGATCACGACGTCCCCGACCGGTACGCCCAGGCGTGCGGCGCCGACGACCCGCTGCACCGCGCGCGACACCACGAACAGCCGCCGCGCCGGCTCCGAACGGAACCGCCCGGCCCGCTCGACCTCCGCGTCGGACAGCAGCCGCTCCGCCCGCTCCGCCGCGGACACGTCCGCCGTCCACACCTCCACCGCCGCCACGCGCGCCACGGTACCGACAGCGCCCGGGCCCGGGTACGGAGCGTCGCTCCGACGTGTGGCGGGGCCCGCCGTACCGGCGGATCGCCGATCCGTACGTGACCAGGCTTGTTACGGTGCCGGCGTGGTGGAGGTGGCGGTCGGGCTGCTCGGGCCGTTCGAGGTCCGGGTCGACGGGCGCGCGGTGCCCGTACCGGCCGGGCGGCAGCGGGTGCTGCTCGCCGCTCTCGCCCTGTCCGCCGGCCGAGTCGTGTCGGTCGACGCGCTGGCCGAGGCGCTGTGGGGCGCCGACCAGCCGCACGACCCGCGCAACGCGGTACAGGTGGCGGTGTTCCGGCTGCGGCGGCTGCTCGGCCCGGACCGGGTCCGCACCGTGCCCGGCGGGTACCGGCTGGATCTGGACCGGGCGTGCGTCGACGCGCTGCGGTTCGTCGACCTCGCCGACGATCCGGAGGCGGCGCTGGCGCTGTGGCGGGGCGAACCGCTCACCGGCGTGCCGTCCGACGCGCTGCACCGCGACCACGTGCCCGGCCTGACCGAGGCGTACCTGGCGGCGATGGAGCGGCGCGACCCCGTCACGGCGCTCGCCGACCTGCACGAGCTGACCGCCCGGTACCCGCTGCGCGAGTCGCTGTGGCTGGGCCTGCTCACCGGGCTGGCGCGGACCGGACGGCAGGCCGAGGCGCTCGCCGGGTACGACCGGGTGCGCCGGCTGCTCGCCGACTCGCTCGGCACCGACCCGTCGCCGGAACTGCGCCGGCTGCACCGCGAACTGCTCGACGCGGACCTGGCCGGGGCCCGGTCCGGCCGCGGCGATCCGCTGCCGGTGCCGCGGCAGCTTCCGCCGGACCTGGCCGGGTTCACCGGCCGCGACGCGGACCTGGCCGCCCTCGACGAGGCCGCGTCGGGTGGCCTGGTTCCGTTGCCGGACAACGGTTCCGGCGGTCGGGCCGGCGCGGTGGTGGCGGTGCACGGCGCCGGTGGCGTCGGCAAGACGGCCCTGGCCGTACGGTGGGCGCACCGGGTCGCCGACCGCTTCCCCGACGGCCAGCTCCACCTCGACCTGCGCGGGTACGGGCCGGACGACCCGGTCGCGCCGGACGTCGCGCTCGACGTACTGCTCCGTGCGCTCGGCGTACCGCCGAAGCGGGTGCCGGCGGGAACGGCGGAACGGTCCGCGCTGCTGCGTACCCGGCTCGCGGACCGGCGGGTGCTGCTGCTGCTCGACAACGCCCGCGACGCCGACCAGGTACGCCCGCTGCTGCCCGGCGGCGCGAACCTGGTGCTGGTGACCAGCCGCAGCGAGCTGCGCGGCCTCGCCGTACGCGACGGTGCGGTCCGGCACCACCTGCACGAGCTGCCGGACACCGAGTCGGTCGCCCTCGTCCGCTCGGTACTCGGCGCCGCGCGTACCGCGGGGGAGCCGGCGGCGGTGGCGGAACTCGTTGCGCTGTGCGGAAACCTGCCGCTGGCCATCGTGATCGCGGCGCAGCAGGCCGCCCGGTACCCGGACTGGGCGCTGGCCGAGTCGGTGGCCGAACTGCGGGCGGCGCGGGACCGGCTCGACGCGCTCGGCGACGGGACCGACCCGGCGACCGACCCGCGTACCGTCTTCTCCTGGTCGTACGACGCGCTCGACCCGGACGCGGCGCGCGCGTTCCGTTGCCTGGGCGCGCATCCGGCGCCGGAGGTCGAGCTGGGCGCGGCGGCGGCGCTGCTCGGGCAGGACACCGGCCCGACCCGGCGGCTGCTGGACCGGCTGGTGTCCGTGCACCTGGTGGGCCGGTCCGGGCCGCGACGGTACCGGCTGCACGACCTGGTCCACCTGTTCGCCGCGGAACGGGCCGACGCCGACCCGCCCGGCCCCGACGCCACCGCCCGGCTGCTCGACTGGTACCGGCGGACGGTGGACAACGCGCGGATCGCCGCGTTCGGCTCCGCGCCGGTGGAGACGCCCGGCGACGGGGGGACGTTCACCGACGGCGCCGAGGCCGTCCGCTGGTACGAGCGGAACCGGCCGACGCTGCTCGCCGTACTCCGGCACGCCCTCGACACCGGGTACGACGCGGCCGTGGTCCGGCTCGCCTGGCTGCTCCAGGACCTCCAGTCGGCGCGGCACCACGCCGCCGACAAGCTGCGCTGCGCCGACGCCGCCGTACGCGCGGCCGACCGGTCCGGTGACTCCGTCGACCGGGCCCGCGCGCGGTTCCTGACCGGGTGCGCGCAGCACTCGCTGGGCGCGAACGAGACGGCCATCGACTGGCACCGCCGCGCCCTCGCCGAACTGCCGGACGATCCGGGGCTCGCCTCGTCGATCCGGTCCGCGATGGGCCTGGCGCAGCTCGACGCCGGCGACCAGGCCGGCGCGATCGAGTCCCAGTCCCATTCGGTACGCATCGCGCGCGGTCTCGGTCGCCCGCTGCGGCTGGCGCATTCCCTGCTGAACCTGGCGGTCGCCGAGGACGCCAGCGGCGCGCACGCGCGTTCGGCCGACCACAACCGGGAGGCGCTCGCCCTCTACCGCGCCGAGTCCGCCACGTACCACGAGGGTCTGGTGCTGGCGAACCTGTCCGAGAACATGCTCGCCCTCGCCCGGTACGACGAGGCGCTGGCGTACGCCGCCGACGCGCTGCGGGCACTGTCCGATGTGGACGACACGTTCGCGGTGCCGAACGCGCTGATCGCGCACGGCCGCGCGCTCGCCGCCGTCGGCCGCACCGACGACGCGCGGGCCGCGTACCGGCGCGCGCACGACATCCTGGACCGGGCCGACCAGCCGCGCGTCGCGGAGGCCGCCGAGCTGCTCGCCGGCCTCGACGCCCCGCAACCCGCCCGGCCCTGACGCCCCTCAGCCCACGACCACCGGCGCGCCCCGGCGCAACGTCCCCGGCGACCGCGGAACCAGCCGTACGCCGAACCAGACGTGCCGGTCCCACCGGCGGTGCCGCGCCAACGTACGGATCGGTTCGTGGCCGTGCGCCCGGGTGTCCGGATCGATCGTCGTCAGGACACACCGGTCGCACAGCTCGCTGACGCGGAAGTCGACGTCGCCGATGCGTACCGAGGTCCAGGTGTCCTCGGCGAACGGCTCGGCGACCCCGTCGACCACCACGTTCGGCCGGAACCGGCGCATGTCCAGCGGGTCGCCGGCCGGCTCGCCGCGCTCCGCGCGCGTCTCGGAAACCCAGTGGTTGAGCCGATCCAGCGACGCCGTCGTGGCCAGCAGCAGCGGGCCGGCATCGGACAGGTTCAGCGGATCGCCCGGCTCGCCACCGTGCTCCGCCGAGACCGTACGCCGGCGCGGATCGTCCAGCCAGCCCAGCCGTACCGGCTCGCCGAGGACCGCGGTGAGCCAGTCGTCCGCCACCGGACCCGCGGCACGCACCGTGTCCAGCCGGGTCACCGCCACCGCCACCGCCGCCCCACCCACCGGGTACGGCACGCGAACCGTCGGACGGCCCGGAGCCGCCAGCGTGAGCCCGTCCGGCGTCTCCGTCGCCGTGACCGTCAACATCCGGTCGTTCTCCCGCGCCGTCAGGAACTCGCCGCCCGGCAGCACCACCAGCCAGCGCCGGTCACCCCGCAACCCCCACGGCTCGACCTCCGCCACCGCGACCGCCGTACCCCGCGTCGACTTCACCGGATAGACGTACAGCTCGCTCACCTGCATGGCCGCAACGTAGCCGGGCCCCCACCGTCCCGGCCATGCCCCCGCTCACACCCGCAACCGGCGTTCAGGTGCGGGACTGGTGCAGGGTCAGGGCCAGTTCCAGTTCCAGCGCGCGGGCCGGGGTCTGCCAGTCCGTACCGAGCAGCTGGGTGATCCGGTCCAGGCGCTGATGCACCGTGTTCGGGTGTACGTGCAAGGCATGCCGCGCCCGGCTCGGCGACCTCCCCGCGGCGAAGTACGCGCGGAGCGTCTCCACCAGCCGGGCCCCGCGCGCCGCGTCGTACTCCAGCAGCGGACCCAGCGTGGCCGTGACGTACCCGTCGAGGTCGCGGTGCTCGCCCAGCACCACGCCCAGGAAACCCAGATCGGCCATCGCCACCCCGGTGCCGCGCCGGCCCAACGCCAACGCCGCCGACAGGCACCGCCGCCCCTCCCGGTACGCCGCGGCGATCGCCGCCGGACCCACCGCCGGACCCGCGCCCGCCACCGTCGACGAATGCCGCAACTCGGCCGCGACCGTACGGGCCGTGGCGCCCGGGTCCGAACCCGGCACCAGCAGCACGTCCGCCCCCTCGTACCGGGTGGTCAGCGCGGCCGGTCGGCGCGTCGGCAGGGCACTGTCCGGCCGGTCCACCACGAGCACCACGTACCGGCGGGCCAGGTCGATGCCGAAGCGGCGGGCCCGGTCCCGCAGGCCGGCCGGGTCCCGCGTCGGCGCCAGCAGGATGTCCGTCAACAGGTCGCCGCCGATCCGGGCCTGCGCGTCGGCCGCGGAACGGCGGAACAGCAGCAGAAGCGCCGTCACCAGCGCCGCGCGTTCCAGGGTGCGCTGGTCGGCCTCGTCGAGCGGGGCATCAGCGCGGAGTACGAGGGCGCCGAGGTGCTCGGGGCCGGCCGCCACCGACGCCACCCAGTACTGTCCACTGTGGACGGAACGACCGGTCTCGCGGGACCGGGCGACCAGGTTGTTGATCTTGGCGAAGTGATCTGATTGTTCAATTGTTGACTTGTTGGATTGTTCAACAAGTGCATTGTTCAATTGTTCAACAGTTGACTTGTTGAACAATAAGGGTGCGCCAGCGATCGGCGCCCCGTCCGCATCCAGCACCGCCAGCGCCCCCGACAGCACCTCCGCCACCGCCGCGGCCAGATCGTCCAGGTCCCCACCTCGGAGTACGAGTGCGGTGAGCCGGTCGTGTGCGGTCGCGGCGCGTTCGGTGGCGGCGGCGCGGGCGCGGCCGAGGCGGTTGGCTTCGTCGAGGTCGGCGAGGGCGGCGCGGGTTTCGGTGAGCATGCGGGCGTTGTCGATGGCGATGGCGGCGTGGTCGGCGAGCGATCCGAGGAGTGCGACCTCGTCCTGGCCGAACTGCCGTTCGCGCCGGTCGGCGGCGAAGAGTACGCCGATGACGCGTGGCCCGAGCCGCAGCGGTACGCCGAGGATGGCGACGAGTCCTTCGTCTCCGACGCCGGTGTCGATCTCGCGGGTGTGCGCGAACTGCGGGTCGGACAGGTAGTTGGGGCTGCGGTAGGGGGAGGCGGTCTGGGCGACGAGTCCGCCGAGTCCGGCGCCCATCGGCAGCCGCAGGTGCTGGAACGTCGCGGCGACGGATCCGTCGGTGACCCGCATGTACGTGTCGCCGCGCGCCGGGTCTTCCAGCGTCAGGTACGCGACGTCGGTGCCGAGGAGGCGGCGGGCGCGTCGGACGATGGCGTGGAGTACGGCGTCGAGGTCGCGGAGTCCGGCGAGGTCGCCGGCGGTCTGGAACAGCGCGGTGAGTTCGTTCTCGCGCCGGCGGTGTGCGTCCAGCCGGGTGCGCAGCCGCAGCGCGAGGGTCTTCGCCCGGTCGAGTTCGGCGAGCGTGGCGGTCGACGCGCCCGCACGCCGCGCCCGTTCCGCCGGCCCGTCGTACTCGGCGGCGGGTGCGTCGCGCAGCAGCAGGTCGAGGAAGTCGCCGTCCATGGCGGCCGATTCTCGCGTACCGGGGTGTGCCGGTGCCATACCCGAAGGCGTACGGCTGTGGGAGCTCGGCACATGGGATCCAGGTCACAGTGTGTCTAGCGTGTGTCGACATGGTGAATGCGGAACTCGCCGGCCGTACCGCGCTGGTGACCGGTGCGGCCAGCGGTATCGGCGCGGCCTGCGCGCGGCGGCTCGCGGCGGCGGGCGCGTACGTGGTCGTCGTCGACGTGAGCGCGGACGGCGCGGCGGCGGTGGCGGCCGAGGTCGGTGGCCGGGCCGTACCGCTGGATCTGGCCGAGCCGGACCGCGTCGCCGACCTCGACTGCGACGTCGACATCGTCGTCAACAACGCCGGCCGGCAGCACGTGGCGCCGGTGCCGGAGTTCCCGCCGGAGGAGTTCGGCGGCTTGCTGCGGCTGATGCTGGAGACGCCGTTCCGGATCGTCCGCGCCGCCCTCCCGCACATGTACGCCCGCGGCTGGGGCCGCATCGTCAACGTGTCGTCGGTGCACGGCCTGCGCGCCTCCGCGTACAAGGCCGGGTACGTGGCGGCGAAGCACGGGCTGGAGGGCCTGTCGAAGGTCGTCGCCGTCGAGGCCGCCGGCCACGGAGTCACCTGCAACTGCGTCAATCCCGGCTACGTGCGCACCCCGCTGGTCGAGCGGCAGATCGCCGACCAGGCCCGTGCGTACGGGATCCCCGAGGACGAGGTCGTCGACCGGGTACTGCTCGCGCGGTCCCCGACTAAGCGGTTGGCCGAGCCGGCCGAGGTCGCCGAACTCGTCGCGTACCTGTGCGGGCCGCACGCCGGCCTCGTCACCGGGGCCTCGTTCACCCTCGACGGCGGCTGGACCGCCCTCTAACCCTGGAGTACCCCCATGACAACGGAGACCCCCGAGACCAGATCGGCGACCCGGGCGGGTGGCGGTTCGCTCGCCCGGGTCCTGGCGGCCAGCATGGTCGGCACCACCGTCGAGTGGTACGACTTCTTCCTGTACGGCTCGGCCGCCGCGCTGGTGTTCAACAAGGTGTTCTTCCCGACGACCGACCCGCTCGTCGGCACCATGCTGGCGTTCGTCACGTACGCGCTGGGGTTCGTGGCGCGGCCGCTCGGTGGCATCGTGTTCGGGCACTTCGGCGACCGGATCGGCCGCAAGAAGCTGCTCATGCTGAGCCTGCTCATGATGGGCGGCGGCACACTGCTGATCGGCGTACTCCCCACGTACGGCACGGTGCACATCTGGGCGCCGGTGATGCTGACGGTGCTGCGGCTCGTGCAGGGCTTCGCGATCGGCGGGGAGTGGGGCGGCGCCGTACTGCTCGTCGCCGAGCACGGATCGCCGCAGCGGCGCGGATTCTGGGCCAGCTGGCCGCAGGCCGGCGCACCCGCCGGCAACCTCATCGCCACCGCCGTCCTCGCCATCCTCGCCGGCGTACTGCCCGACGCGCAGTTCCTCGCCTGGGGTTGGCGGATCCCGTTCCTGCTGTCCGCCGTGCTCATCGCCATCGGGTACTGGGTGCGCAGCTCCGTCGAGGACGCGCCGCTGTTCCTCGCCGCCAAGAAGCGCGAGACGCACACCCGGATGCCCGTCGTGCGCGTGCTGACCAGGTACCCGAAGCAGTTGCTGGTGTGTGTCGCGGCCCGCTTCGCCGAGAACGTCGTCTACTACGTGATCACCGCGTTCGTCCTCGTCTACGCGACCGAACACCTCGGCCTCGCGAAGTCGCTCATCCTCGGCGCGCTGCTCGTCGCCAACGCCGTCCACCTCGTCGTCATCCCGCTGTTCGGCGCACTGTCCGACAAGATCGGGCGCCGCCCCGTGTACCTCATCGGCACCGTACTGACCGGGCTGTGGGCGTTCGCGTTCTTCGGGCTGCTGGACACCAAATCCACGCTCGCGATCGGCGCCGCCGTCGTCGTCGGCCTCATCGGACACGCCGCCATGTACGGACCGCAGGCCGCGTTCTTCGCCGAACAGTTCGACACCGGCGTCCGGTACACCGGCACCTCCGTCGGCTACCAGGTCACCTCGATCATCGCCGGCTCCCTCGCACCCATCATCGCCGTCGCGCTCCTCGACCACTTCGGCACGGGGTACGCCATCGCCGTGTACGTCCTGTTCACCGCCGTCGTGTCGACCATCGGCGTACTGCTGTCCGTCGAGACCCGGCACGTCGACCTCGCGGCCGAGGCGGCCTGATGCGCGCCCGACTCCCGCGGTACGCCCGGGTCGTGGCGGTGGCCGCGGCGGTACTCGTGTCGCCGGCCGCGGGAGCGGGCGTGGCAGCGGGGTCGGTGGGCTCGGGCGGCGCGGGTGCCGGCGCGGGCGACGGGCCATGCGGTCGTACCGATTATTGTTCCATTGTTCAACAGTTGAACTGTTCGACAATGGAACAAGATCACCCCGCGTCGCTGATTCCTGGCGCTGCGTACCAGATGAGCGCGTGCCTGTCCGACCTGACCACCGCCGGCACCGCCCGTACCGGTCACACCGACCCGGCCGACTACGCCGGGCTGGCCGCCGCCGGTACGAGGAACCCGTCGAACGTTCCCGGTCTCCAGGTGGACGGCTACTTCCCGGACGGGTCGACGAGCAACACCGAGCACGGCTGGAACCACGACGCCCAGTTCGTCCTGCGTCTGCCGGACCGCTGGAACGGTGGCCTGGTGGTGACGGGCGCGCCGGGGAACCGCCGGCAGTACTCGCTGGACAGCACGATCTCGGACTGGGTGCTGGCGCAGGGGTACGCGTTCGCGGCGACGGACAAGGGGAACACGGGTGCGGCGTTCTTCGCCGACGGGCGCCGGCCGGGCGACGCGATCGCGGAGTGGAACCGCCGCCTGACGCAGTTGACGGTGGCGTCGAAGGCCGCGACCGCCCGGTACTACGGCCATCGCGTGCGGCGCACCCTGGTCACCGGCATCTCGAACGGCGGCTACCTGACGCGCTGGCAGCTGGAGAACCATCCGGAGCTGTACGACGGGGGTGTGGACTGGGAGGGCACGCTGTGGCGCGCCGACGCGAACATGTTCACGTACCTGCCGACGGCGTTGCGGGAGTACCCGCGGGTGGCGGCGGGTGATCCGGCGGCGCACGACGCGATGCTGGCGGCGGGGTTCGCGCCGGGTTCGGACTTCCTGTGGCCGTACCACGACCAGGTGTACTGGGATCTGACGCAGCGGATCTACCGGGCCGAGTTCGATCCGGGGTTCAGTCCGGGTGATCCGGCCGGTTCGCCGTTCTGCGCGTCGGGTTCGCCGCACTGCGACGCCGACTACGACTACGCGTCGCGGCCGGCGGCGGTGCACCGGGCGGTGGCGCGGATCGCCTTGACGGGGCGGATCGGGAAGCCGCTGATCTCGTTGCAGGGCACGCTGGACACGCTGCTGCCGATCCGTACGGACGGCGACGTGTACGCCCGGATGGTGCGCGGCGCACCGTTCCGCTACTACCGGATCGCCGGCGGCACGCACACCGACGGCCTGTACGACACGTACCCGGATCGGTTGCGTCCGATCCTGCCGTGCTACCGGGCGGCGCTGGCCGCGATGGGCGCCTGGCTGTCCGGCTCTGCCACGCCGCCGCCGGGCGGCACCGTCCCGCGCGGGAGCGACGTGGTGAATTCCTGTTCCCTGTAGCGGTCCGGCGGCGTCCCGCCGGGCCCGTGAGGAGGTTGGTCATGCGTCCCGTCCCGACCGTCCCTCGCCGATCCCGGCGGTACGCCGCCGCGGTGCTCGCCGGGCTGGTGGCCGTGGTGGCCGCGCTCGTCGCGCCCGCCCCGGCGTACGCCGACGGCCTGACGCAGGTCACCGGGTTCGGCTCGAATCCCGGCGCCCTCGGCATGTACGTCTACCGCCCGGCCGGGTTGGCGTCCGGCGCGCCGCTGGTGGTGGCGCTGCACGGCTGTACCCAGTCGGCGCAGGACTACCACGACCACGCGGGCTGGCAGAAGTTCGCGGACGAGTACGGCTTCGCGGTGGTGTATCCGCAGCAGTCCAGCGCGAACAACGCGCAGAGCTGCTTCGACTGGTACCAGAGTGGGGACACCACGCGCGGGCAGGGCGAGGTGGCCTCGGTGAAGCAGATGGTCGACTACGCGGTGGCGACCTACGGTTCGGACGCCTCCCGGGTGTACGTGACGGGCCTGTCGGCGGGCGGTGCGATGACCGCGGCGCTGCTGGCCACGTACCCGGACGTGTTCGCGGGCGGCGCGATCGTGGCGGGCCTGCCGTACCGGTGCGCGAGTGACCTGTCGAGCGCGTACACGTGCATGTACACGGCGACGTCGAAGACGCCGGCGCAGTGGGGCGACCTGGTGCGCGGCGCCGACCCGGGGTACGCGGGCCCGTGGCCGCGGGTGGCGGTCTGGTACGGCACGGCCGACTACACGGTCAACCCGGTCAACGCCACCGAGTCGCGGGACCAGTGGACCGACGTGCACGGTGTCGGGCAGACCCCGACGCGGACCGAGACCCTGCCGGGCGGCACGACCGCCCAGTACTTCGGCGACGACGTCGCGCTGTTCGGGGTGTCCGGCATCGGGCACGGTACGCCGGTCGATCCGGGCAGCGGCCCCACCCAGTGCGGCACCACCGGCACGTACTACCCGGCGGCGATCTGCTCCTCGTACCACATCGCCGCCTTCTGGGGCCTGATCGGCTGAAAACAGTGCACGGGTGCCCGCCGGATCCTGGGCTCCGGAGGCATGGCGGGCACCCGGGAGCGACGGCGGGCCGGCGGCGCGGGCTGCCGGCTTTCCGTTGGGCCGCAATGAATCGCGGCCTCGCCAAGGTCGTCTCGACAGTACCGCCGGGTGCGGGCGCCGCGGTCATGGGCACCGCGATCCTGTCGATCGGTGCCGCGCTCGTGTCGTTCCTGATCTGCGTCGCCACCCAGGGCCTCGCCGTACTCGGGGCCACGGTCGCCACGGCCACCGGGTACCGCTGGCCGGGCTGTGGGTGACGCCGGTGTTCAGCGCGATCGAGCGGGCGGGCGTCGGCCGGTACGACTACCGCGCGACGGTCGGGCCGTGGTTCCGGTCGCTGTTCGTGTTCCAGCCGGACACCGCGCGGATGGCCGCCGCCCCGGTCGACTACCAGGTGCACACGGTGATCGGGATGCTGCTGTTCATGCCGTGGCCGTTCACCCGCCTGGTACACGCGTTCACGGCGCCGGCCGGGTACCTCTTCCGGCCGTACCTGGCGTACCGGTCGCGGGACGTCCGTCGTACCGCTGCGCGGGGCTGGTCGCCGGTCGGTACGCCGGACCGTCGCTGAGCCGTACCCGGTGGTGGGTGGGCCCGCGCGCTGCTGCGATCATGTTGCTGTGCGTAGCGGAATGGTTGCACAGATGGCGGGCCGGCGGTTCGTGCGGCAGGTGACGGACGCGGCGCGGGACCTAGGCCTCGGCCTGCGCTGGCTCTCCGGGTACTGGATCGCGCAGCTCGACGCGGCCGACGCGACCCGGCACGTCTGCGGCTACACGTTCCCGCTGAACTCGTCGGCCGCCGCGCACCTCGCCCGCGACAAGGCCGCGACCCACGCGGTACTCGACGCCGCCGGCGTGCCGAGCGTGCCGCACCACGTGGTCGACTCGCCGGACACCGTGCTGCGCCACGGCTTCCCGGCCGTGCTCAAACCCTGCCAGGGGTACGGCGGGCGCGGCCTGGTCCGGGTCGCCGGCGCCGCCGACGTACCGGCCGCCCTCGCCGGGTACGCGGACCATCCGGAGACGGTCGCCGTCGCGCCGTGGCTGGACATCACCGCGGAGTACCGGGTGGTGGTGCTGGACGGTGACGCGCTGCTGGCGTACCGGAAGGACCGGGCGGGGGACGGCTGGCAGCACAACCTGACGCACGGGGCGCGGCCGCGGCTGGTGCCGGCCGCCGGGGACCGCGCGGTACTGGCGGCGGACGCGATGCGCGCGCTCGGGTTGCGGTTCGCCTCGGTCGACCTGGTCGACGTCGGCGGCGACCTGCTCGTCCTGGAGGTCAACAGCGCGGTCACGCTCGAACGGTTCTCGGCGTACGGCCCGGACCACGACCGGCTCGCCGCCGGCACGTACCGGACGGCGCTGGCGCGCTGCTTCTGACCGCCGGACCTACCGGTGGGAAAGGGTTGACGGCGCGGTGCCGGCGGGCCATTCTTCGGCAAGATTCTTCTTGGCAACCTGTCGTGTACGTCGAGAATCGCCACTGCGTTCGTGATCCCCGCACGAGAACGAGGTGAGCCCGTGTTCCGGACCCTGCGTGCCGTACTGACGGCCGTCGTCGCCCTGGTCGTCGTGGGTACGGCGGTGCCGGCGACGGCGGCGCCACCCGCGTCCGGCGGGGCGTTCGACCCGACGCCCGCGGCGGACGCGCTGCGCCGGCTGATCGGCGGGAAGGCCGGCCAGGTCGTGCTGCGCGCGGTCGACAGGGGCGCCGGCAAGGACCGGTTCACCGTCGCCGCCGAGGGCGGGCACCTGGTCGTGTCGGGCACCAGCCCCGCCGTCCTGCTCACCGGGTTCGGTTGGTACCTCAAGGAAGTGGCGCACGCGAACATCGCGCTGGAGGGCGAGAACCTGCGGCTGCCGGCGCAACTGCCGCTGCCGTCCGCGCCGATCGGGCACACCGCGTCGGTCACCCACCGCTTCGCCCTCAACGACACCAACGAGGGGTACGCCGGGCCGTACCTGAGCTGGTCGGAGTGGCAGCACCGGATCGACGTGCTCGCGCTGCGCGGCATCAACGAGGTCCTCGTGTACGAGGGCCAGGAGGCCGTGTACGAGAAGGCGTTCCAGCGGTTCGGGTACAGCGCGGCGGAGATGCGCGGCTGGATCCCGCAGCCGGGGCACCAGTCGTGGTGGCTGCTGCAGAACATCTGCTGCACCGCCTCGCCGATCTCGCAGCAACTCGTCGACCGGCACGCGCGCCTCGGCCGGCAGATCGCGGACCGCCTGCGGCAGCTGGGAATGACCCCGGTACTCCCCGGCTACTACGGCACCGTGCCGCCCGGGTTCGCGGACCGCAACGCCGGCGCGCACACGGTCCCGCAGGGTACGTGGGACGGGCTGCCGCGGCCGGACTGGCTGGACCCGACCGACCCGTACTTCGCGAAGGTCGCGGCGGCGTTCTACCAGGCGCAGGACGAGCTGTTCGGCGCGTCCACGATGTACAAGATGGATCTGTTGCACGAGGGCGGCACGGCCGGGAACGTGAGCGTGCCGGACGCGTCGAAGGCGGTGCAGAAGGCGCTCGCAGCGGCGCACCCGGACGCGCTGTGGGCGATCCTCGGCTGGGAGAAGAACCCGCTGCCGGCGACCCTGTCGGCCGTCGACCGGTCGAAGATGGTGGTGCTGGACGGCATCTCCGACCAGCCGAGCGTCACCGACCGGGACAGAGACTTCCAGGGCACGCCGTACGCGTTCGGTACGATCTGGAACTTCGGCGGGCACACGAACCTGGGCGCGCAGCTCGCCGAGTGGAACCAGAAGTTCTTTGCGTGGCAACGGAAGTCGGGCTCCGCGCTGGACGGCATCGCGCTGATGCCGGAGGCGATCGACAACAACCCGGCCGCGGTCGAGTTCTTCACCGAGCTGCCGTGGCGCTCCGGCCCGGTCGACCTGCACCAGTGGTTCGACGAGTACGCCACCGCGCGGTACGGTGCGGCCGACCCGCACGCGCTCGCCGCCTGGCGCGTCCTCGCCGACACCGTGTACTCCTGGCCGGCGAACGTGGACAGCCGCCACCCCACCAGCCTGTACGAGAACCAGCCGAGCCTGTCCACGTCGTCGTCCGCGCTGCCGTACGATCCGGCCGCGTTCGACCAGGCGCTCGCCGACCTGCTCGCGGTGTCCCCGGCGCTGCGCGACACCACCGCCTACCGGTACGACCTGGTCGACGTGGCGCGGCAGGTGCTCGCCAACCACAGCCGTACGCTGCTGCCCGACCTCAAGGCCGCGTACGACGCGAAGGACGCGGCCGAGTTCGACCGGCTGTCCGGGCGGTGGCTGGGGCAGATCTCGTTGCTGGACAGGCTGCTCGGCACCGACGACCACTTCCTGCTCGGTGCCTGGCAACAGGACGCGGACCGGCAGGCCGCCACGCCCGCCGAGGCCGCGACCCTCCGGTACGACCTGCGGGTGCTGGTCACCCAGTGGGCGCCCGGCACCACCCTCCAGGACTACGCGCGTCGCGAGTTCAACGGCCTGGTCGGCGACTACTACGGTGCCCGCTGGCGGGAGTACCTCGGGTCGCTGGCGACGGCACTGAGGACGGGGCAGCCGCCGGCGGCGATCGACTGGCAGGCGTTCGCGGACCGCTGGGCGCACGCCGGCACCGACTACCCGGCCACCGCGCACGGCGACGCGTACGCGCTGGCGTCGGAGGTGGCCGCGGTGCCGGACGGTGACCTGACCGTGGGCAGTACGCACAACGCGGCGCCGGCAGGTGGCTCGGTGCGGATCGACGCGACGTTCCGCAACGCCAACCTGATCCACGCCACCGACCCGATCACCCTGACCCTGCGCGCACCCGACGGGTACCAGGTGCACGCGGAGACGCCGACGACGGCGGACTCCGTCGCGGCGGCCGGCACGCTCACCGCGTCGTGGACGGTCACCGTCCCGGACTCCGCCGCCCCCGGTACGGTGCCCGCGCTGTCCGCGTCCGCGCGGTGGACGTCCGGCGGCACGGCGGACCAGGCGTCGGCGGCCACCAGCATGCTCGTCTCCGGCGGCCTCACCGGGTACGAGACGGTGAACCGCAGCGACGCGTCGTTCGCCGGGAACGGTGACACGGTGGGGATCGCGGGCGGCGGCGCCGACATGTACAAGGGCACGGACGAGTTCGGCGCGGCGTACCGGAAGGGCGCGCTGCCGGACGGGCAGGCGGCGACGGTACGGGTGACGCGCGTCGACGCGACCGGACCGTACGCCCGGGCCGGGCTCGTCGCCCGCGCCGACCTCACCGCCACCACCGGCGGGTACGCGACGATCGCGGTGACGCCCGCGCACGGCTGCATGTTCACGTACGACTCGGACGGCGACGGCCGGCTGGACCACTACTCGGAGGTCGACGGGTTCGCCGGGCCGGTGTGGGTTCGCTTGGGGCGCAACGGATCCACGTTCACCGGTGAGTGCTCGTCGGACGGCGAGAACTGGACGGCGGTGGGCAGTTCGGCGCTGCCCGGCGCCACCGCGGCCGAGGACGTCGGCATGGTCTTCAGCGCCGTCAACGCGCACACCGGTACCGACGGGCTGGCGCTGTTCACCGGCTTCGGCGTCGCGGGCTGGACGCCGCGCGACGCGTCCGGCGACACCGTACGCAGCGTGCGGCAGCCGGTGACCGCGCTGAACGCGGAGGCCGGCCACCCGGCCACCGCCGCCAACGACGGCAGCCGCGCCAACTCGCCGTACTGGGGTGGGCCGCTGACCGGGGACGGCACCTGGTGGCAGGTCGACCTGGGCGCCGACACCGCCGTGTCGAGCATCAACGTCCGCAACTACGTCGACGGCACCCGCTGGTACACGTACCGGGTGCTCGGGAGTACGGACGGGGAGCACTGGTTCACGCTCGGCGGGCGGATGGGGACGAGCCCGGTGACCGACGCGGGCGAGACGTTCCGTACCGAGGCGACCGCGCGGTACGTCCGGATCGTCGGGCTCAGCAACTCGGCGAACGCCACCTTCCACCTCACCGAGGTCACCGTGTCCGGCACGCCGGTGGGTGGCGGAACCGCCGGCTGACCGCCCACCCCCGCTGGTCAGGCGTACGCGCAGGTCAGCGGGGGTGGCGTAACTCGCCGGAAACGCCGGCCGGGTTAGCGTCGGTGGCATGGAGACCACGCCGCGGGCCGACCGGGCCCGGCGCATCGCCGACGTGCTGCGCCCGCAGATCCTCGCCGGTGCGTACGAGACGCTGCCGGACGAGAGGGCGCTCGCCGCGGACTTCGGCGCCTCCCGGAACGCGGTGCGCGACGCCCTCGCCGTCCTCGTCGCCGAGGGCCTCCTCGAACGGCGCCGCGGCGTCGGCACGGTCGTGGTGGGGGAGCGGCACCGGCACCCGCTGTCCCGGCTGGCCGGTCTCGCCGAGACCCTCGGCGGCACCGTCCGCAACGAGGTACGCCTGGCGCGGCCGGAACGCGCGCCCGCCGCCGTCGCCGCCCGCCTCGGTACCGACGACACGATCCACCTGGAACGCCTGCGGTACCTGGACGACGAGCCGCTGTCGCTGGACCGCACGTACCTGGCGGGTGACGTCGGGCGCCCGCTGCTGGCCGCGGACCTGGCCGGCCGGGACGTGTTCGCGCTGATCGAGGAGACCACCGGCAGGCCGCTCGGCACCGCCGATGTCACCGTGCGGGTAACCACCGCCGACGCGCACACCGCCACCCTCCTCGGCGTACCGGAGGGGGCGGGGTTGTTCGCGGTGGAACGGTTGAGCCGGCTCGCCGACGGGCGCCCGGTCGACCTGGAGTACCTGCTGGTGCGGGGGGACCGGCTCACGCTGCACGCCGTACTGGACCGCCGGTGACCGCGGTGATGGGGCTGTGCGTGGCGCTCGTCGTCGGCATGGTCTCCGCGCTGAATCTGGGCGTACCGGTGCTGTCCGGTGGCGACCTGCGGCCGTCCGCGGAGGCGGTGCTGTGGGTGATCGACGGGTACGTCGCGGTCTTCGCGTGCCTGCTCGTACCGGCCGGTGCGCTCGCGGACCGGTTGGGGCGCAAGGGAACCCTGCTCGGCGGGCTCGCCGTGTTCGGAGCCGGCTCGGCGCTGTGCGCGGCGGCGCCGGCGGTACCGGTGCTCGTCGCCGGCCGGATGCTGTCCGGTGCCGGCGCGGCGGCGGTCCTGCCGACCACGCTGGCGCTGCTGCTCGCCGGCGCGCCACCGGACCGGCGCCCGCGCCGCATCGCCGCGTGGGCGTCGATGACCGGACTCGCCGCCGTACTCGGCAACGTCGGTGGCGGCGCGGCGCTGTCGACCGGCTCCTGGCGCGCCCCGTTCCTCGCCGCCGTACCGCTGACCGCGCTGGCCGTCGTCCTCGTCGCCGCCGTCGCCCCGGTCGTACCGCGGCATCCCGGTGCGGTGGACGTGCCCGGCGCGGCGCTGCTCACCGCCGCCGTCCTCGCCCTGCTGTACGCGGTGATCTCGGCGCCGCGGCACGGCTGGCTCGGCGTACCGGTGGTCGGCGGCGGGGTGCTCGCCGCGCTGCTGACCGCCGCCTGGGTACGCCACGGGCTGCGCCGCCGGCCGGTGCTCGACCCGCGGCTGTTCGCCCGGCCCGCGGTCCGCGCCGGCGCCGCCGGTACGGCGCTCACCTTCGTCGGCATGTTCGCCGTGTTCTCCGTCAACGGACAGTTCCTCCAGTACGTCGAGGGTTTCGGGCCGTTCGGTGCCGGCGTACGGCTGCTGCCGATGGCGGCGGCGCTGCTCGCGGCGCCCCGGGCCGGCGCGGCGCTGGCGCACCGGTACGGCCCGCGTACCGCCGTCGCGGCCGGCTTCGCCACCATGGTCGCCGGCCTGCTCCTTCTGTCCACAGTGGACACCCACACCGGCTACCCGCGGTACGCCGCCGGCGCCCTGCTCACCGCCGCCGGCTGCGGACTCGCCACCCCCGTCCTGTCGCACGAACTCGTCGCCGCGCTGCCCGCCGGCGCCGCCGGTACCGGATCGGGCCTGTCCGGGCTCACCCGCGAACTCGGCAGCGCCGTCGGCGTCGCCGTCACCGGCAGCCTGCTCACCGCCCGGCTGCCGGCCGGCGTCCGGGACAACGTCGCCGCCGCCATCGCCACCGCGCCCGACCCCGCCCCGGTACGCGCCGCGTTCACCGGCGCGCTGGACGGCGCCCTGCGTACGGTCGCGGTCGGGGTCGCCGCCCTCGCCCCGCTCGTCGTCGCCTGGCTGCCCAGCGCCACCCGCGACACCTGACCGCCTTCCGTACCAACGGATCCGGGCCCTCGGTAGGTCCGGCGCGGTCCCGTGCCGGTGCGGGGCACGGGTCAGACTGCCCACACGGAACGGGGTAGTTGTGCCGTACGCCCGGCCCGGGTCGTCGTCGAGACTGTGACGCAGACCGGCGAGCGAGAGGAGCGGGTGGTGACGGCCGACAGTTTCCAGATCAACCCCACCGCGGTACGCGCGGTCACCGCCACCGTCTCCGGCCTGACCGGGCAGATGACCGACGTGATCGGCTCCCTGGAGTCCGCCGTACTCGACGGGCTCGCGTACGCCGGGGTCGGCAGCCCCGTCGCCGGCGCCAGCGCGACGTGGCAGAGCCAACTCGTGTCCTGCCTGCGCAGCGCCGCGAAACTGCTCGACGGCATCAACGGCCACGTCACCAAGGCCAGCGACGACTACGCCAGCGCCGACGCCGCCGTCGCCCAGGGGTACGGCGGGCAGCCGGCCGCGCAGACCGCCACCGCGCAGCAGCCGGGGCAGCTCGACCCGCGGGTGGTGCGGTCCATCATGCGGTCCGAGGGCGCCAGCGGCGAGCAGGGCGGCATCCGCGAGCTGTACGGCTTCCGGCAGAGCGAACACAACGGCTACGACCAGATCCTCGCCGCGCGCAACCGGTACGGGCAGGGCAGCCCGGAGGAGACCGCCGTCGTCAGCCGGCTGCTGTCCGACCACGCCCGGGCGGCCGGCGCGCTCAACTTCACCGACCCGGGCGTCCAGGCGGCGATCGTGTCCGGCGCGCACATGCGCGGCGCCGGCGGCGTACAGGCCATCCTCAACTCGATGGTCACCGGCGACATCCACAAGACCGGACACCTGACCCAGCAGACGATCCAGACCGTCCAGCAGATGAGCCCGCAGGACTTCCAGTCGCAGTTCCACGACGCGCGGATCGCCTACGACAAGGCGATCTACGGCAATACCACCACCCATCAGGGTGGGCACACGGACACCTGGTGGCACCGGTACGGCACGGGCCTGACCGACCGGTACGACCGTGAGGAGCAGCAGTTCCTCGGCATGTCCGGGACACCCTGAGGCGCCGACTCCCCCACCCAGTCGGCGCGACGTGGCCCGGCCCGATGACCTCAAGCATCGGGCCGGGCCACGCGTCTTCCCCTTGCGTACCAACGGATCCGACTCCGGCCGTGACGTGGTATGTGCGGCGCCGTGCCGCGCGAGCCGGTGCCGGTGCAGCGCGCGTCGCGCTGTCGTGTCGGGGCGGCGTGTCGTGGCGGGCGTGGTGGCGTGGAGTTGCGGGTCAGCCCTGGGACAGGCGCAGGGCCAGCAGGTCGGCCAGCGGCAGCGACTCGCCGTCCCGGGCGCCCTCGCCGATCGTCAGCCCCGGGTGCGCCGGGAGCAGCCGCGCCCCGCGCACCCGCGCCACCAGGCTGTCCGGTACGGACAGGATGTAGAACTCGCCGTCGGTGCCGACCGCGAGCGACCGGTCCGGCTTCAGGTACCAGCCGCGCAGTCCGGTGCGGTAGCGGGCCCGGCCGCCGAATCCGCGTGCCAGCAGGGGTTCGGCGGGCAGGCCGCGCTCGGTCGCGGTACGGGCGAAGTCGGCGACCAGCCGCGCCGCCCGCTCCTGCTCGTCCGCGGTACGCCGGCGCAGGGCCTCGGCGTGCACCTCGACCGCGCGCCGGCGTCGCTCGTCCCAGTCGGCCTCCATGCGCCGACCGTACCGCGGGGTCAGATGCCGAGCTTCGACTCGGCGGTGGTCCAGTCGGTCAGCATGGCCTGCTGCGCGGCGTCGAGCGTCACCTTGCCGCTGCACACCGCCTTCTTCACGGCGTTCTCCACGCTGTCCTTGGAGTACGAGTTCTGGTCGCCGTTGTGCGGCTCGGGCCACAGGTTCTTCGGGTCCTTGGGCGCGCCGCCGAGTTCGAGCGGCAGGAAGTGGTCCTCCTCGTAGTCCGACATCGACGTGTCGGTGTACCCGTAGTCCTTGATTCCCTGTTCCTTCAACGGATTCGTGTACGAGGTGGGCGGCCGGATGGTGGACGTCCAGCCGGAGACGCAGATCGTCTGGTCGATGGTCGCCTGGGTGACGTCCGGGTTGGTGACGCCGGGCGTGCAGGTCGGATCCGGCAACGGCAGGTACGACTGGGAGCAGGTCGCCGCGAGCGCCGGAGTGGGTGCGGGCGCTGCCGTGGCCGGCGCCGCGCCCAGTCCGGCCGCGGCGAGCGCGGCGGTGAACGCGACGGTCAGCGCGGTACGGGCGGTCATGCTGGCCTCCTTGATCGACAGGGGTAACCGGCCAGCATATAACCGTATTAAGGGGTACGGACCTATATGCCCGAGTTAACTCCGGGCAAGAACTTCAGCGCAGCCGACGCGGAAAGTACGGCGTGCACGGGTACGGGTTGCGCCGGCGCGAGATCGCCTGCTGCACCAGACTCGTGAACGGGTACTTCGCCCGACCCACCCCGACCCCGCGGTCCACCGCGCCCAGCGAGCACACCCGCCCGTGCGTCGGCGCCTGTACCGCCGGCAGCCCGCGCAGGTCGATGCCCTCCGGGCGGGACGCCCCGGCGAACACCACCCCGACCGCACCCGACAGCAACTCGTCGACCACCGCACGGGGCGCCGACCGCGTCACGCCGAACAGGTACAGCAGGAGGTTCTGGTCGAGATCGAGGCGGGCGAACCGGACGGGCACCGGCTCGTCGAAGGGCGTGTCGAGGTGCCGCTCCACCCGGACGGTCATGATGGGGCGGTCGCTGAGCGGTTCCAGCAGACCACGCAGCGCGTGGTCGGACTCCGCGAGGACCGCGATCTTCACGGCGGTCACGCCGCCGCCGGGCCGTGCCGGCAGGAGCGTGTCGTCACAACTTATGGAGCCCACTCAAGACCCTTTCCAACAGGGCGACGCTGACCTCGTCGCCCGTCATGTGCGCTGATTCTTCGATGTCAACCAGGCCCAGCTCGGCCATCTCGATGAGCAGGACCCTCGTCACGCCGAGCGGGCGGCCGAGTTGCGCCGCGACTTCCGCGAGGGACTGGTACCCGTCCGCGCACAGGTCGAGGATGAGCCGCCGGTCGCGACCCACCCCCGGCGCGGCGCGGACGCCTCTCCGGGTGGCACGCACCAGCGACTCAAGGGCGAGCTCGCGTTGCGCCTCGGTCCGGCCGGCGGTCATCGCGTACGGCCGGACCAGGTGCCCCCGCGGATCCTGCCGTGGAGCGTCTGGACTGGACACCTCGGACTCCTCGGTTCAGCCGCTCGTCTGCCGGGTCTCCGGCACCAGTACGGCACCGACCCGGTCCACGAGCAGCGTCATCTCGTACCCGATCTTGCCGACGTCGCAGCCCCGGGGGGCCAGTACGGCGAGGCAGGATCCGTCCCCGATCGTCATCAGGAACAGCAGACCCACCGACATCTCGATGACGGTCTGCACCACGCGGCCACCGTTGAGCAGCCGGGCGCCGCCCTCCGCGAGGCTGGCCGTGCCGGCCGCGATCGCGGCCAGCTGCTCGGCCCGGTCCTCCGGCAGGTCGCCGGACGCCGCGAGCAGCAACCCGTCCGACGACACGGCGATCGCGTGCGCGACTCCCGCGTCGTCGGCGAACTGGGCGAGCAACCAGCTCAGGTCGCTCGTATCCGGTCGGGCAATCATCGGGTCAGGACTCCCCAGTACGACGGTTCGGGTGGCTGGACGTGAACGACGCCGGATCCGGTTCGGGAGGGCGGTCCGGCTCCGGGCGGTGGTCCCGCCCGCTGGCCACCCCACGCTGGAACTCCGTCAGGAAGCTGCGCACCCCGTTCGCGCTCCGCGGGATCTCCGTCGGCCGTGGCTCGAACCCTCCCGGTACCAGGTTGGCCATCGGATCCCGCTTCGGCAGCCCGCCGGTCGTGCGCGCGTCGACGGTCGGCCGGCCCGCGCGTTCGGCGGCCTGCCAACCGGGATGCGGGCTGGCCGGCTCGACCCGTGCCGCACGTGCCGGCTCGGCCCGCGGCGTGGCCGGACGCGCCGGTTCGCCCGTACGGGCCGGGTCCGGTACCCGCGGCGGCGTCGGCCGCGGCGCCGGACGCCGCCGGGGCTCCTCGGCGCGCCCGCCGTCCGGCAGCTTCACCGTCGACGACATGAACCAGTCCGAGCCGTCGGACGCGATCACCGGCAGCTGCGTGGTTTCCGCCTCGGTCAGGGCGGGCGCGGGCGGCGGTACCGGACCGAGCCGCGGGGTGTCGCCGCGGCGGGGCAACTGCCCGTTCGAGTGGCCGTTCGACGCCGGCGCCACCGGTACGGCAAGCGGGTCGCCGTGCCGGCCGGGCCGCTGGTCGTCGAACCCGTCGGCCCGCGGATCGGCGTGCCGTCCCGACACCGGCCCGGGCACCGGACTCACCGGTACCGGCGGGTCGCGGTCCGACCAGCCGGCGAACCCGGGCTCCGGCCGCTGCAACGCCGGAATGCTGACGGCGATCAGCGCGGGCGGCAGCATGACGTGCACGATCGTGCCGCCCTCTGTACCGGCACCCAGGTGCACCCGGATGCGGTGGCGGGCGGCGAGCTTGCTGACGACCGCGAAGCCCATCATCCGGACCGAGGCCAGCGAACGCTCGGTGTCGGCGGTGAGCTGCGCGTTCAGCTCGTCGCGGCGCTGCTGGGTCATGCCGATGCCGTGGTCCTCGATCTCGACGAGTACCTGGTCGGCGACCCGGCGGGCGGTGACCATCACCCGGTGGCTCGGCGGGGAGAACGCCGCCGCGTTCTCCAGCAGCTCGGCGAACAGCCGGACCACGTCGTTCACCGCGGCCGCGGCGATCGAGACCGCCTCGTCCTCGCCGCCGCCGATGTTCAGCGGGCCGATCTGGATCCGTTCGTACCGCGCGATCTCGGACTGCGCGGCGGCGAGGACGTCGGCCAGACCGGCGTCCTCCAGCCGGGCGCTGCCCGCGTCGGCGTCGGCGAGGATCAGCAGGTTCTCGTCGTTGCGGCGCATCCGGGTGGCCAGGTGGTCCAGCTCGAACAGGTCGCGCAACCGCTCCGGGTGCTCCTCGTCGCGCTCCACCAGGTCGAGCCGGGCGATCATCTTGTCGACCAGCTTCTGGCTGCGGCGGGCGAGGCTGACGAACGTGGCGGACACGTTCATCCGCAGGATCGCCTGCTCCAGCGCGATCCGCAGAGCCTCCCGGTGCACGCCGTTGAAGCTCGTCGCGACCTGCCCGACCTCGTCCGTGCCGTGCACCCGGATCGGGTCGTACGAGCCCTCGACGAGTGCCGGCAGGGTGTCGGACCGGACGTTGCCGACGGCGGACAGCTTCGCCACCGCGTCGGGCAGGTCGCGGCGCGCCACGGTGTCCGCGGCCCGGCCGAGCCGGCGCAGCGACCGCGACATCATCCGCGCCAGCAGTACGGTCACCAGCAGGGCGAGCACGATGGCCAGCAGTACGGCGAGGCTCTCGACGGTGACCTCGTCGACGACCTGGTTCCGGTACGACGTGATGTCCGCGGCGACGCCCGCGTCGAGTTGCCGTTCCACCCAGCGCATCAGGTCCGCCATCGCGCCGAGCGAGTGCAGCACGTCGTCGGCGTTCACGTCGCCGGTGGTGGCGTCCGCGCGGGACAGCTGGGTGACGATCCGGTCCGCCAGGTGCACGGCGTCGCCGGCGACCGTGGACGTGACCAGCTCGCGCTGCCCCGGCGTGGCGGTACGCATGAAGCTCAGCAGGCTCTGCTCCTGCGCGTGCAGCGCCGCCACGAACGTCTCCCGCTCGTCCGGCCCGAACTGCCCGGTCGCGAGCCCCGCGTACGCCAGCGTCTGCTCGTACGACAGGTTGGCCTTGGCCTCGCTGAACAGGGCGCCGGCCCGGATCGCGTTCCCCGCGTCGGACGAGCCGGCGTGCGCGGCGACCCCCGACCGGTACGCGTTCAGCGCCTCGACGATCACCTCGTACCGCAGCGCGACCGCGGTACCGGCGGAGCTGCGGTCGCGCACCGCGGCCCGCAGTCCGCGCAGGGTGCCCAGGTAGCTGTCCACGCTGTGCAGGTCGGTGCGGATGTCGGACGGCACGTCGCCGAGCGCGTGGTGCAGCTCGTGGTAGCGCATGATGGCCTCGTCGCTGACCGCCACCTGCTGCTTGAACGTCGCCCCGTTGTCCGAAGTGGACAGTACGTGTCGGGTCGCGGCCACGGACTCGTGCGCGAGGTCGTCGGTGACCGCGGACGCGGCCTGCGACAGCGCGATCAGGTTACGCAGGTCGGTGGCGGTGGACGCCTCGCGGATGTTGCCGGTCAACCGCAACCCGGCGAGTGCCAACACGGTCGCCAGAGGGATTACGATGATCAACGCGAGCTTGCGCCTGATCGGTGCGTTGCGCAGCCAGGTGACCGGCCGTCCGACTGGTCGACGTCCCGCCCTGACGCGCCCGCCTGCTGGGGCTGCACTCTGCGAGCTCACCTGGGTGCTCCCATGGCCGTGCGGTACTGACGGAAATCTAGGGCTCTGCGGCGGGTTGGCGCGAGGTAGAACATAGCAGCGTTTTTCCGTTGCATCGGATAAGGGCCTAGGATACGCCGAGGCGGTGCCGAAACGGCCACCCCGTCCGGCCCGCCACCGGCCGACTTTCGTGCCGGATCCCCTTGCGTACCAAGGAAAGGCGAGGCGCATCCCGGTCGTTGATCTACGCGACGTGGTGCGCCGGTCGCTGTCCGTCTACTTTGCGGAGTGGCTGTGAAGCGCAGGTTGGTGGGGGCCGCCGCGGCGGTCGCCGTGCTGCTGTCCGCGGCCGGCTGTGGAAGCCTCTCGATGGCCGCCCCGGCGCAGCGGCGCGTCGTGATCGGCGCCGACCTGTCGCTCAGCGGCCCCGACTCGGACGCGGGCGCCGTGCTGCGCGACGCGCTCCAACTCCGCGTCAAGGAGCTGAACGAGCAGGGCGCCATCACCAACGGCAAACTGGTGCTCACCATCCGGGACAACCGGTCCGACGCCGGCACCAGCGCCGAGAACATCAAGGCGTTCCAACGCGACTCCGACACCACCGCCGCCGTCACCGGGCCCTGCGACGCCTGCCTGACCCGGACCGCGCCGCTCGTCGCCGCCGGCCAGCTGCCCGTCATCTCCCTCGCCGCCGCGGACCTCCCCGACGGTACGGCCGGCGCCGGCTCGCCGCTGTTCAAGCTCGCGCCCAACCCGGCGGACGACGCCACCACCCTCGTCGACCTGCTCGTCTCCCGGCACGCCAAGCACGTCGCCGTCGTCACCGACCTCGGCCCGTACGGTCAGGCCACGGCCGCCGCGCTCGGCCGCGCCGCCGCGTCCCGCAAGCTGGACCTCGCCGACCCGGTGGCCGCCTCCGGCAGCGTCGACAGCATCACGCAGAAGCTGCTGTACCAGAACATCCAGCAGTCCGACGGCACCGTACGGGAACCCGACGCGGTCGTCGTCGTCGCCGGCCCCGACCGCGCGCCGCAACTCGTCGCCGGACTGCGCGCGGAGAAGTACCGGAAGACGGTGGCGCTGTCGGCGATGGCCGCCGACCGGCTGTTCCTGCGGGACGCCAAGCTCGACGGCTGCTACCTCGACTTCCCGCCGATCCTCGCGATGGACGACCAGGTCGCCTCCACCCCCGAGAAGGCGGCACAGAAGCAGTGGTTCGACGACTACACCAGCGCGTACGGCGGATACCGCGCCACGAGCGGGTTCGCCGCCGACGCGCTTCAGATCATCGCCGCCGCGGTCAACGACGGCGGTACGGATCCGGCGAAGCTGCGCGCCGCCATCGAGACCACCCAGCTCGACGCGCTCTCCGGGCCCGTTCGCTTCACGCCCGACAACCATTCCGGGCTCACCCCGCAGAGCCTCGACGTACTCCAGGCCGCCAACTCCCGCTGGCACCTCGCGGGATAGGGGCGCCGGGCCTCGTTGGTCAGGGGCGCTGCGTGCCCGATCCGTCCGCTCACGGCGCCGATCCTCGGCCTGAGTGCCGACGCACACGGCGCCGCGTCTCGGCTTGCGAGCGAACGGATCGGGCTCGGCTCGCTCACGTCTCCACGGGGAGACGGTTCACGAAACCGGGCCCGAATCCCTTGTGTACCAAGGGATTTGCTGTCAGGTGCGGCGGGTCCAGGGGGCGAGCAGGCGCTCGACGCCGACCAGCAGGTAGAAGAGGACGATGCTGAGGATGCCCAGCAGCGTCATCGCGGCGAACGCCAGCGCGGTGTTGGCGTTGGCGCCGGCCTGCTGGATGACGAAGCCCAGCCCGACGTCCGCGCCCGCGAACTCGCCGATCACGGCGCCGATGACGGCCAGCGAGATGGCCACCTTCAGCCCGACGAAGATCTCCCGCAGCGCGGCCGGGAACCGGATCTTCACGAACGTACGGACGCCGCCGGCGGACAGCGACCGGGCCAGCTCGACGAGTTCCGGTGGGGTGGACAGCAGGCCGGTCGCGGTCGAGATGACGATCGGGAAGAAGCACACCAGGAACACCATGACGACCTTGGAGACCTGGCCGAATCCCAACCACACCACCAGAAGCGGCGCCACGGCGAGCTTCGGTACGGCGTTGATGCCGAGCAGCAGCGGGTAGATGGTGCGCTCGATCGCGCGCCACGCCGCGATCCCGACCCCGATCGCGACACCCACGACGACCGACAGCGCGAATCCCTCGACCACCTCCAGCAGCGTGGTCAGGGTCTGCGACAGCAGGTAGCCGTGCAGCGTCCAGAACGCCTCGACCACGGCGCCCGGGCCGGGCAGCAGGAACTCGCGGACGTGCCCGAGCCGGGTCACCAGCCACCACAGCAGCAGGACGCCGAGCGCGCCGGCGAACGGTGGCGCGACGAGGGTCAGCCAGGGTGGCAGCGGTCGGCGCGCCGCCCGCGCCGGAGTACGGACGCGGGCGACGGTCTCGGTGTCAGGGTGCAAGGCTGAACGACGCCACCTTCTCGGGAGTGAGGCCCGGTGCGATCGCGCCGGCCCCCTGCAGGATCGCGATCGACCGGGCGACCCGCTTGTCGTCGAGCGCACCGTACGGCGCGCCGCCGGCGGACTTCACGTACGGCGCCATCAGCCGCAGCTCGGCCGCCGACTCCTTGACGTTCTGCGTCGGTTGGTACTTGACGAAGATCTGCGCCGCCTCGTCCGGGTGCGTCACCGAGTACTCCAGGCCCTTGAGCAGCGCGCCGGTGAACTTCTTCACCAGGTCGGGCTTCTCCTTGGCCAGCTTCTCCGAGGTGAACACGGTGTTGCTGTACAGGTCACGCAGATACGTCGAGTACGGCAGGACGACGGCCTTCTTGCCCTTCGCGGCCTGCTCCACCAGCGGCTGGCCGACGACGAACTGGCCGATCGCGTCCACCTTCTTCGCCGCGAGGACGGACGCGAGCTGCGGCGGCGGGAAGTTGACCCACTTGACCTTCTTGGGGTCGATGCCGGCGAGCTTCGCGTACACCGGGAACATCGTCTGGTTGGTCGAGCCGGCACCGTCGGCGACGGTCCTGCCCTCCAGGTCCTTCGGGTCGGCGATGCCGTCGCCGGCCAGCGCCATGATGGCCGACATGGACCGCTCGTGGATCGCCGCGACGGCGGTGACCGGCAGCTTCTCCTTGGAGATCTGGATCAGCGTGCCGGTGAAGTCGCAGGGGGAGAAGTCGACCTTGCCGGCGGCGATCAGCTTCAGGTTGTTGCCGGTGCCGGTGCCGGGCTTGATGGTCACGTCGAGCCCGGCCTGGTCGAAGTACCCCTTGGCGAGCGCGACGTAGGCGTACCCCTCGCGGCCGAGCGCACCGAACGAGGTGAGATAGCTCACCTTCTGCTTCGATCCGTCCGACTTCGCACCGCTGCCGCTGTCGCAACCCGCGGTGAGGGCTCCGGCGGCGAGCGCCGCCGAACCGCCGAGTACCGCGCGGCGTGTCATTCCCATTGGATCGCGGTTTCCTTTCCGCTGACAGGTCCTCGCAGCCGTACGTGCCGGTCCGGTCACCATTTGGTGACCAATGGATCGCGGTTCGTGGTGCCGGGCCGCTGGGGATGAGTGACCAATAGCCGCAAAAGAGTACCGCTCCCTGAAGCAGGTGGTAGGGCGCACTTCTCCGGCGTACGTACCGGCATGCTAGAAAACAGGTCGTCGCCCCGTTCCGCCTACCGGAGTGGGGCAGTGGGTGTGAATCCGTGGACAGGGGTCTCCCGTGCTGGGTGTCGAGTCGGCCTCGCGTGCCTTCACCGGCCGCGGCGGCACGGTGCTCGCGCTCGACGACATCACCCTGGACATCGGCGCGGGCGAGTTCGTCGCGGTCATCGGCCGTTCCGGCTGCGGGAAGTCGACGCTGCTGCGGCTGCTCGCCGGCCTGATCCCGCCCACCTCCGGCGCCGTGTACCTGGCGGACGAGCCGGTCCGCCGGCCGAGCCGCCGGGTGTCCGTGATGTTCCAGCGGCCGGCGCTGCTGCCCTGGCGCACCGTGCTGGACAACGTGCTGCTGCCCGCCGAGATGTTCGGTCGCCCCAAGCGGGCGTACGCGGCGCGCGCGCACGAGCTGCTCGCCACGGTCGGCCTGGCCGACGCGGCGAAACGGTTGCCGCACGAGCTGTCCGGCGGGATGCAGCAGCGGGTGTCGCTGTGCCGGTCGCTCGTCACGTCCCCGGCCGTACTGCTGATGGACGAGCCGTTCTCCGCGCTCGACGCGCTGACCCGCGAGGAGCTGACCGCGGAGCTGCAGCGCGTACATCTCGCCGAGGGCACCACGACCGTGCTGGTCACGCACTCGATCGACGAGGCGGTCATGTTGGCCGACCGGGTCGTGGTGCTGGCCGCCCGGCCGGGCCGGATCCGCGAGATCGTCCCGGTCGACCTGCCGCGGCCGCGTTCGCTGGGGCGCGACGCGCACACCACCGAGGTCGCCGAGTACCGCGCGCGGCTGCACGATCTTCTGTTGGGTACCGAGGAAGGAAGCACGTGAGCGACACCGCCGACGTCGAGCTGGGTCCGGTCGGGCAGCGCGTCATGTTCGAGAACGACCGGGTGCGCGTGTGGCAGGTGCGCCTCGACCCGGGGCAGACGCAGCGGCTGCACAAGCACGAGCACCCGTACGTGGTGGTCGCGGTGCAGAGCGCGAGCAACCTGATCCAGACGATCGACGGCCAGACCATCGACGCTCCGGAACCGGCCGGGCACGTCGTGTACCGACCGGCCGGTGCGGTGCACATGCTCACCAACGTCGGCGACACGACGTACGTCGGGCGGATCATCGAACTGCTCGGCTGACCGCACCGGTCGCCGCCGCGGCACGGTCACTGTCCGACACGTGGAGGAAACCCTCACGGAATCCTCATAACAGGGCGGGATGATCTTCACCGCGGCGGGGACATCTCCTACACTTTGCCCAGGTAGCCACAACCCACCCACCGGGCGGTTGCGCATGTCCCTGCTGGTACCCGGCGAGAACGCCGACGCGGCTCCGATGCCCGTCGCGCCGGCGCGGCTGTTCGACGCGCTCGTCGAATCGTCGCCGCACGCCATCGCGCTGTACGCGCTGCGGACCGGCATCATCGACTACGTCAACCTCGGCATGGTGGCGCTCACCGGACTGTCCCGGGCGAGCCTGGTCGGCGCCCGGATGCGCGACCTGCTCACCGAGGTGCAGCCGGCCGGCACCGGATACTGCGACGGCCGGCTCAACGGGCAGTACGGGCTGGCGCTGCCGACCGGGCGGCACCGCACGATCGAGGTGCGTACCGAGCTGATCGCCCTGGCCGGCGGGCACTACGGGCAGATGATCGCCTGGGACGTGACGGCGCAGGCCGGCATCCAGCGCGAGCTGGCCTACCGGGCGACGCACGACGGGCTGACCGGGCTGGCGAACGAGGCCGCCGCGCTGGCGTACCTGTCGAGTTCGCTGCGGCACCTGCGCGGCGACCGGGCCCGCAGTGTCGCCGTCATCTACCTGGACCTGAACGGTTTCAAGCGCATCAACGACACGTACGGGCACCAGGTCGGTGACGAGATCCTGGCCCGGGCCGCGGCCCGGCTGGACGCGGTGACCCGCACCGGTGACCTGGCCGCGCGGCTGCACGGGGACGAGTTCGTGGTGGTGTGCACGGTGCTCAACACCATCCACGCGGCGCACATCGTGGACCGGATCCGCAGCACCCTGCGCGAGCCGTACGAGGTGGGCGGGACGCAGCTGCGGGCGCCGGCGAGCATCGGGGTGGCCGTGGCGGTCGATCCGGCGGTGAACGCCGAGGCGCTGATGCGCTGTGCCGACCAACGGATGTACACGGACAAGCGTCACGCGATGCGCATCGCGTAATTGCCGCCCCTCCGATTCCGTGACCGTCCGGTATCCGAATGTGTTTGTTCTGCGGAATTAGCCGGGTGGGGTAAGTTATCCGCCGTTCATGGTGAAGGATGGCCGTGCAATTCCTCCTTCTCCGACTCTTCGTAACATGCGCGTCATCGGGGGAGAAAGGCTTCACGTACCAACCTCTCGTGATGCTGGATGGTGAATCGTGCAATCAGCGTTTGTCTGGTGGTCGCTGGTTGTCGCCCTGCTGGCGGTCCTGCTGGTTCTGGTGATCGTGCTCGTGCTGCGGAAGCCGCGCGGCGACACCGATCCGGCGCGTCCGCCGGCCGCGATGCCCGCCGACCCGCTGCCCGGGCACCCGGCCCGGCCGGATCAGACGCGTGGCTTTCCGGTCAGTTCGCCGGTACCGCCGGGCGAGCTGTTCACCCCGGCGCGGCCGGCCGCCGCGGATCCGCCGCCGCGCGGGTTCCCGGTGAGTTCGCCGACGCCGCCGGAGGAGCTGTTCACGCCGGCGCGCCCGCCGGCACCGGGTGGCGAGCAACTGTTCACGCCGGCCCGTCCGGTACCGCCGGCCGGGTCGAACGGTGGCGCGGCCCGGCCGCCCGCGCGTACCTGGCCGACGGTCGGGGTGCGGGAGCTGGCCGCCGCGTCGCGCCAGATCGCCCAGCCGGTACTGCGGGGCACGGTGCGCGGTGACGACGGCACGCTGCTCGCCGACGCCGTACTGACGGTCATCAACGTGACGGGCGGGCAGGCCGGCAGCTCGCGTACCGGCGCGGACGGCACGTACGAGCTGGCCATCCCGGCCGAGGGCGGGTACGTGCTGATCGCGCGCGGCGTCAACCACGAGCCGCACGCGTCCACGGTCACCGTCAACGGGCCGGTCACCACCTGCGACATCAAGCTGACCAGCGCCGCGGGCCTGATGGGCGCGGTGTGCGACGCGGACGGTTCGTCGATCGCCGGCGCGACGGTCATCCTCACCAACACGAACGGTGCGGTCGTCTCGGCGCAGCGCACCAACGTGCAGGGCGGGTACACGGTCGACGACCTGACGCCGGGGCTGTACACGGTGACGGCGACCGCGCCGGGGCAGGAGCCGGTCGCGATGCTCGTCGACGTACCGCCGACCGGGGTGGTCCGGCAGAACGTTGCGTTCCCGCCGCGCCGGCTCGGGCTGCGTGGCGTGGCCCGGCACCGGGTCGACGGTCGTCCCCTCGCCGACGTCCGGGTACGGTTGCTCGACGCGTCCGGCGCGGTGGTCGCCACCACCGGCACCGGCCCCGACGGGCGGTACGAGTTCGCCGATCTCGCCGCCGGCCGGTACACGGTGGCGGCAAGTGGGTACCCGGAGGTGACCGGGTCGCTGGACCTCGGCGACACCGCCGGGGAGTACGAGGTGCGACTCGGTCACGCGGACCTGCCGCCGGGCTCCGCGCTGGTGCCGGTGTCGGCGCCGGATGCGTTGCTGGACAACGGAACTGCGGACGAGGAGCACAGGCGATGAGCGTGTCGGTAACCATCGAGTCGGGTGACGGTTGGCCGGTCGCCGGCGCGATCTTCACGCTCACCGACCTGACCGGTCAGCAGGCCGGGATCGCGGTGGCCGACGACCACGGTGTCGCCCGGTTGGAGAGCCCCGCGCCCGGCATGTACACCGCGATCTTCACCGCCCCGGGGTTCAGCCCGTCGGCGACGGCGGTGGTGCTGTCCGCCGGGCGCGCCACCGATCTCGGCGCCGTACGACTGGACCGGATCGCGACGGAGACGCAGCTGCCGGCGCCGGGCGTGTGGACGATCGACCCGGTGCACACGATGGTGCACGTGTCGGCGCGGCACGCCGGCATCTCCGCGGTGCGCGGCCGGTTCACCGCGTTCGGCGGCACCATCGTGATCGGCTCGCCGGTCGAGTCGTCGACGGTGCGGGTCACGTTGCAGGCCGAGAGCGTCGACACGGCCAGCAAGATGCGCGACGACCACCTGCGGTCGCCGGACTTCCTCGACGTGGAGCGTTTCCCGACCATCGAGTACCGGGGGGTCGGGTTGACGGCGACGGGGCCGGACAAGTGGACGCTGCGCGGTGAGTTGGCGCTGCGCGGCGAGGTCCGGCCGGTCGACCTGGACCTGCGGTACCTCGGCACGGACACGGATCCGTTCGGTACGGTGCGCTGCGGGTTCCAGGCGCGCGGTCAGCTGCGCCGCGAGGACTTCGCGGTACCGTTCGCGACCCGGCTCGCCACCGGCGTGCTGCTCGTCGGCAGTACGGTGCGGATCGATCTCGACGTCGAGGCCGTGCAGGGCGACACGCTGCCCGACTGACGTGTCACCGCGGTGTGCCGCCGGCCCGGGTCCGGCTCGGCGGCACCCCGGTCACCTGCCGGTACTGGCGGGTGAAGTAGGCGGCGTCCGGGTAGCCGAGGGCGTGCGCGATCCGGGCCGCGGACATCGTGGTCTGGGTGAGCAGTTCCTGCGCGCGGTCGATCCGGGCCTGGATCAGGTACCGCGCGGGCGGCAGGCCGGTGTGTGCCCGGAACCGCCGGGTGAACTGGGCGCGGGACAGCGCCGCGCGCGCCGCCAGTTCCGGTATGGTCCAGCGCCGTCCGGGGTCCTGGCGTACCTCCCGGGCGATCTCGTCGAGCGCCGCGTCGACCGGCCCGGGCGCCGGCCGTCCGCCGTCTGTCCACAGTAGACAGAGGAGCTGTTCGAGGCAGAGCAGGACCTGCCGCTCGGCGTACCGGCCGGGTTGGCGGTGCGCGGTCTCGGCGCGCCGGGCCAGCGCGGTCAGCAGCGTACGGTCTGGCGTGCCGGATCCGTTGTGCGGCGGGACGATCCGGTCCGCGGCGATCCGCGCGCCGGCCGCGTCGTACGCGTCGAAGTGCTGGCCGAACACGAGCAGCCGGCGCCGCGGATCGTGCCGGGCCCGCGGCGTGTCCCCGGGCGCGAACACCGCGCAACTGCCCGCGGTGAGCGGGATCCGCCGGTCGCCGAGGCGCACCGTGCCGACGCCGTCCAGCACGCACCACAGCAGGTACTCGCCGAGCGGCGGCGAGTCCCACGACCACGCCGGCTCGCACCGCCAGTACGTCGGGGGCGAGACGGCGCGCAGCCGCGGTGGCGGCCAGTCCAGCAGGGCCGAGTACGGATGCGTCAAAAGTCCAACTCCTCGCGTGGATCCTCCCTGGCCCCGAGCCGTTGGGGCGGACACGATCGTAGGGTACGGGCGGCGAGGCAGGGAGTACCGGCGATGAGCGGATCATTCAGCGAGGTCGGGTACCACGTGGCGCGCGGGCTGTTCCCCACCGACGAGGTGGACGCGCTGCGCGAGCACGTCATGACGATCCGGCGCCGGCACCGCGACCGGCACGATCTGGTCGGCGTCGACGCGGGCGCGCGCGACCCGCTCCGACGGTACCCGCGGATGGCGCAGATGCACCGCTGGGACGGGACGACGCTGCGCTGGCTGCTCGACGTACGGCTCCGGGACGCGCTCGTCGGCCTGCTCGGCGCCGAACCGTACGCCGTCCAGTCGATGGTGTACTTCAAGCCCGCCGGTTCCCGTGGCCAGGCGCTCCACCAGGACAACTTCTACCTGCGGGCCGAACCCGGCACCTGCATGGCCGCCTGGCTCGCGCTCGACGCCGCCGACGAGGAGAACGGCTGCATGATGGTCGTCCCCGGCAGCCACCGCTGGCCGATGCTCTGCACCACGGCGGCGGACACCGCGGTCAGCTTCACCGACGTGACCGTACCGCTGGCGGGGCAGGACGCGGTGCCCGTCCCGATGGCCGCCGGTGACGTGCTGTTCTTCAACGGGTCGCTGGTGCACGGCAGCTTCCCGAACACCAGCGCCGACCGGTTCCGCCGCGCCCTCATCGGCCACTACGTGCAGGGCGAGGCGGAACGCGTCGCCGAGTACTACCACCCCGCGCTGCGGATGGACGGTACGCCGCTGGAGCTGGGCGTCGCGGAGGGTGGCGGGCCGTGCGGCGAGTGGGCGGCGGGCGCCGACGGCCCCGAGATCGTCCTGACCGGCACCGAGTCGGTACGCCGCAAGCACGAGTGACGCGTGCACTGGCCCGCCGCGCGAGTGGCACGGCCGCTTCGGTTGCGGCACAGGGGACTCAGGGGCCGACGAACAGGGCGGCCGCCCGCCAGTCGTTGCCGTCCAGCAACGGCCCGGACACCTGTACTCCCGCCGGCGCCGGCGTACCGTTCACCACCGCGTGGCGGCTGAGCGTGCCGGCGGCGTCGACGGTGTACCAGGCGGCGCCGGCGGTGAACATGCCGCGCACCCCGGCGTACGAGCCGGCGATCGTGAAGCGGTCGGTGCCGATGGTGCCGCTGTCCGGGGCGAACCAGCGCCAGTAGAGCGCGCCGGAGCCGGCGAGCGTGTAGTAGAGGCGGCCGGCGCGGTAGGTGAGCGCGGTGACGGTGCGCAGCTCGGTGAGGAACGGTGACGGCGACCCGCGGTACGTCTGCCCGCTGCCGGTCGACACCGTGTCCCAGTACGCGTCGTGGTAGGGGTCGAGGACCTGTGGGGTGCCCGGGATGCCGGCGCTGAACGGGCGGCGGGTCAGCGTGCCGTCGTCGGCGACGGTGTAGAGCCGGCCGCCCGCGACGAACCCGCCGCGCAGGTGCTGCCAGTTCCCTCCGGTGCGCACCGTGGTGGTGGCGCCGACGCCGGAGTTCCCGTCGTATCCGCGCGCCGCAAGGGAATCCGCGCCGCCGGTGCCGGCCAGGTACACGGTGCCGGGGAGGGTGGGCGCGTCGGTGGCGACCGGCGCGGCGCCCCCGGTGGGGTAGCAGCCGATGCGTTCGCGGCGGTAGCGGACGTTGCCGAGCCAGTTCGTGTCGGAGCCGACCCACAGGCAGTCGCCGGTGACGCGGAGCGCGGAGACGCCGACGCCGCGCGGGTTCCGGCCCGGATTCCACGCGTACGGCAGGCCGTTGGTGGGGTCGAGTGCCGCGATGCTGGCGCGGCCGACGGCCCCGGGGCCGGCGGAGTCGCGGCCGGCGGTGTTGTCGAGCCACCGGAAGTGGCCGCCGACGTACACGGCGGTGTCGGTGACGGCGGTGGACAGGAACGTGTCGCCGCCGGAGTGGTCCACCCAGGTCGGCTGTACGTCGGCGCCGACGGCGGCGGTCTCCCAGCGGGACGCCGAGTCGCACAGCGCGGTGCCGCCGGGGCCACCGGTCGCCACGACGACGAAGTACCTGCCGTCGGGTGACATCGCCACGTCGCGTACCCAGGAGTCGAAGGCACCGGCGTTGCAGGTCGCGCCGAACGCGCTCGTGGCGAACGTGCCGTCGACGCGGGATCCGTTGTCCGCCAACGTGATCCGTACGATCTGGTCGTGCGTCAGGCCAGCCGCGGTGCGGAAGTTGCCGATCACGACGAGCGTCCCGGCGTCCGGCGTCAACGCCCACGCCTGCGTACCGACGGCGCCGGTGCCGCCGTTGTGGTGGCCCGCCAGCGGCACGGTGAGGTAGTCGTCGAGCGCGCCGGTAGTCGGGTCGAGGCTGGCGAGCCCGGACCGGCCGCCGCCGTGGAACGTACCGCCGATCAGCAGGTGCCCGTGCGCGGTGGCGATGGTGGTGACGATCCCGCCGAGGTTCGGCGGCGCGAACGTCCGGACCAGCGCGCCGTCGGACAGCCTCAGCTGCGCGATTCCCTTGCGTGCCAAGCCATCCACGGTCCGGAACTGGCCGCCGACGTACACGGTGCCGGTCGGTCCGGGCTCGATCGCGTCGACCTTGCCGTCGAGCGCGGGGTGGAAGCCGGCGGCGACGACCCCGGTACGCCGGTCGAACGCCAGCAGGTACGGGCGGTCCAGCGTGGCCGTACTGCCGGCGCTGCTGACGGTGCCGAACGTACCGCCGGCGAGGACGGTGTCCCCGAGTTGCCGGACGGCGAGGACCGCGCCGTCGTGGATGTTCGGCGTGCCACCGGCCGGTACGTCGGACACGAGCGTGCCGGACGTGGACCGTGGTGTGGCGGTGGCGCGGTCGGCCGCGGGTGCGGGGCCGGGTGTCAGCACGAGGCCGAGGACGAGCAGGACGGCGAGGACACGACGCACGGGTACCCTCCGGGAAGGTATCGACCGGAGCGCCGCCGTCTGACGCTCGGTGAGTGGGCAGCGACACTCTGCCCTCCTCGACCCGTTCCTGTCCAGATGCGGTGACACGAACGGACGTCAGCCGTTCGTACGATTGCGTGGCCGCACGACACCGCCCGGGCCGGGAGTTCCGGTCCGGGCGGGGTGTGCGGCGGTCAGTCGCGGGTGAGCAGCGCGACCGGGTACGCGGCGAGCAGGTGCGTCAGCCGTACGGTGCCGGTCCACGCCCGGCCGGTCAGCGCGTCGGTCCACTGCCCGGACGGCAGGTCCAGCGTCGTACGGCCCCAGCCGCCGCGGCGCGCCAGCCCGAGCGGCAGCCGGGTCGCGACCGTGATCGCCCCACCCCGGTCGTACGCGACGGCGTGCTCGGCCGCGTCCCCCGTCGCCGTGCGCGCCGAGTACGACGTGAAGGCGTCGGGGCGGTCCCGGCGCAGCCGCAGCGCGCGGGAGGTGACGAGCAGCTTCGCGGCGCCGCTCGCGTCGACCGGCGGCAGCCAGCCGGAGTCGAGCCGGGCGAGCAGGTCGCGGCGCAGGTCGAAGTCGACGGGGCGACGGTTGTCCGGGTCGACGAGCGAGTTGTCCCAGAGTTCGCAGCCCTGGTACACGTCCGGTACGCCGGGCATGGTGAGCTGTACCAGCTTGGCGGACAGCGAGTTGGCCCAGCCGTACGGGGTGATGCGGGCGGCGAAACCGGCGACGGTGCCGGTCAGCCGGGCGTCGGCGTGGATCCGGTCGACGACGGCCCGCATCGCGTCCTCGAAGCCCCGGTCGGGGGCGTCCCACGAGGTCGCGGTCCGCGCCTCGCGCGCCGACTTGGTGAGTACGGCGTGCAGTCGGGTGGCGTCGATGGGCCAGGCGCCGACGACGGTCTGCCACAGCAGGTGCGCGACGGCGTCGTCGGCGAGCGGCGCCTCGGCGGTGAGCCGGTCGCGGACGGCGGCCCACTCGTCCGGGAGTTCGGCGAGGACGGCGAGCCGGGCGCGGACGTCCTCGCTCCGCTTGGTGTCGTGGGTGGACAGCGTGGTCATGCCGGCGGGGTGCCGCTGCTGCCGGCGCCGGCACGCGGCGTGGAACTCCTCGGGGGTGACCGCCACCGGGTCCGGGTGGCAGCCGACCTCGTTGCCCACGAGGAACCTGGTCCACCGGTAGAACGCGGTGTCCTCGACGCCCTTGGCCATCACCGCGCCGGACACCTGCTGGAACCGTGCCGCCAGCTCGTCGTCTACTGTGGACAGTCGGGGCACCAGCTTGTCGACGGTACCGGCGAGGTCCGGCCGGCGCCGCCCCGCCTCGGCCGCCGCCGCGCGCAGGTCGTCCACCCCGCCCGGCAGGTACGACCGGTACGTGGGGAAGCAGGCGACCAGCTCGGCGAGCGCGTCGCGTACCGGGCCGGGGTCGTCCGTCGGCACCAGCCGTACGAGCCGGTCGAGTTCGGCGGACAGCATGCCCGTCGCCACGTCCCGCTTGCCCTCGTACGCCAGCGCGGCGAACGGTCCGTCCACAGTGGTCAGTGCCGCCTCGCCGGCCGGATCCACGAACAGCCCGGTGACCTCGGCGAGCGCGTCGTACCCGGTCGTGCCGGCGACGGGCCAGTCGGGCAGCGCCTCGCCGCGGGCCAGGATCTTCTCGACCACGAGCCAGGCGCCCGGTGCCGCGCCGGCCAGCCACGCCAGGTACGACCCAGGGTCGCGGAGCCCGTCCGGGTGGTCGACGCGGATGCCGTCCACGTCGCCCGCGGCGTACCAGCGGAGTATCTCGGCGTGGGTGGCGTCGCGGACCGACGGGTCCTCGACCCGCAGCCCGGCGAGGTCGGACACGGCGAAGAAGCGCCGGTAGTTCAGCTCGCCGGAGCGGCGCCAGGACACGAGCCGGTAGTGCTGCCGGTCGTGCACCTCGGCGGGCGTACCGGACGCGGTGCCGGGCGCGATCGGGAACCGGTGCTCGTGGTACCGCAGCTCGTTGTCCACTATGGACAGTTCGGGCTCGTCCTCGTCGCCCAGGACCGGCAGCACCAGCCGGCCGCCGCCGTGCTCCCAGTCCACGTCGAACCAGTCCGCGTACGCCGAGCGCCGGCCCAGCCGCAGCACGTCCCACCAGGCCCGGTTGACCGCCGGTACGGCGACGCCCATGTGGTTCGGCACGATGTCCACGACAAGCCCGAGCCCGTGCGCGCGCAGCGCCGACACCAGCCGGCGCCGGCCGTCCTCGCCGCCCAGCTCGTCGTTCGGGTGCGAGTGGTCCACCACGTCGTACCCGTGCGCCGAGCCGGGCGTGGCCTGCAACTCGGGCGCCGAGTACAGGTGGGAGACGCCGAGCGCGGCGAGGTAGTCGGCGAGTCCGGCGGTCGCGTCGAAGTCGAAGTCCGGCCGCACCTGCACCCGGTACGTCGCGCGCGGCGTCACCTCACACCGCCCGGATGAGCACGACCAGCGACCGCTCCTCGACCCGGATCCGGCCGCCCGCCTCGGCGACCTGGTCCTCGTCCCAGCCGTCCCCGGTCGGTTCCGCGGTGTCCAGCAGCACCCGCCACTTCTCCCCGTACTCGCTGGCCGGCGTCGTGAACGTCACCGGCTCCCAGTACGAGTTGAAGCACAGGATGAACGAGTCGTCGGTGATCTTCTCCCCGCGCGGGCCGCGCTCCCGGATGCCGTCGCCGTTGAGGAACAGCGCGACCGCCCGCCCCAGCCCGGACTCCCAGTCGTCCTCGGTCATCTCCCGCGCGTCCGGCGTGAACCACTCCACGTCCGGTACGGGCTGGCCGGCGGCGCGGCGCACCGGCCGGCCGTCGAAGAACCGCCGGCGGCGGAAGATCGGGTGCTCGGCGCGCAACGCGGAAAGCCTTGCGGTGAAAGCGATCAGCGGACGGTCGGCGCTCTGCCAGTCCACCCAGGACAGTTCCGAGTCCTGGCAGTACGCGTTGTTGTTGCCGTGCTGGGTGCGCCCGAGCTCGTCGCCGTGCCCGAGCATCGGTGTGCCCTGCGACAGCATCAGCGTGGCGAGGAAGTTGCGCCGCTGCCGGGCGCGCAGCGCGAGTACCGTCTCGTCGTCGGTCTCGCCCTCGGTGCCGCAGTTCCAGGACCGGTTGTGGCTCTCGCCGTCGCGGTTGTTCTCGCCGTTCGCCTCGTTGTGTTTGTCGTTGTACGACACCAGGTCGTGCAGCGTGAACCCGTCGTGGCAGGTGACGAAGTTGATGCTGGCGACCGGCCGCCGCCCGTCGTCCTGGTACAGGTCGGAGGAGCCGGAGATGCGCGACGCGAACTCGCCGAGCGTGCCCGGCTCGCCGCGCCAGAAGTCCCGCAGCGTGTCCCGGTACCGGCCGTTCCACTCCGTCCACAGTGGAGGGAAGTTGCCCACCTGGTACCCGCCGGGGCCGACGTCCCACGGTTCGGCGATCAGCTTGACCTGGCTCACCACCGGGTCCTGCTGCACCACCTCGAAGAACGTGGACAGCCGGTCCACGTCGTAGAACTCCCGGGCGAGCGTGGCCGCCAGGTCGAACCGGAACCCGTCCACGTGCATCTCGGTCACCCAGTACCGCAGGGAGTCCATGATGAGCTGCAGTGACTGCGGGCTGCGCACGTTGAGGCTGTTCCCGGTGCCCGTGTAGTCCATGTAGTACTCGGGGCGGTCGTCGAGGAGCCGGTAGTACGCGGGGTTGTCGATGCCGCGGAAGCACAGCGTCGGGCCCATCTGGTTGCCCTCGGCGGTGTGGTTGTACACCACGTCGAGGATCACCTCGATGCCCGCGACGTGCAGCTCCCGTACCATCGCCTTGAACTCGCTGACCTGCTGCCCGCGCGCGCCACGCGACGCGTACCCGTTGTGCGGGGCGAGGAAGCTGATCGTGTTGTAGCCCCAGTAGTTGCGCAGGCCGCGCCGTACCAGCGCGTCGTCGTGCACGAACTGGTGCACCGGCATCAGCTCGATGGCCGTGACGCCGAGCTTCGTCAGGTGCTCGATCACCGCCGGATGCCCCAGCCCCGCGTACGTCCCGCGCAGCTCCTCCGGCACGTCCGGGTGGCGCATCGTCATGCCGCGCACGTGCGCCTCGTAGATCACCGTCTCGTGGTACGGCCGGCGCGGCGCCCGGTCGTCCGCCCAGTCGAAGTACGGGTTGACGACGACGGACTTCGGCATGTGCGGCGCCGAGTCGGCGTCCGACCGCGAGTTCGGGTCGCCCATCCGGTACGCGAACAGCGACTCGTCCCAGTCGATCTCGCCCTCGACGGCCTTCGCGTACGGGTCGAGGAGCAGCTTGTTCGCGTTGCAGCGCAGCCCCTTCTTCGGGTCGTACGGCCCGTGCACGCGGAACCCGTACCGCTGGCCGGGCGACACGCCGGGCAGGTACCCGTGCCAGACGAACCCGTCGCTCTCCGGCAGGCGTACCCGGGTCTCGCTGCCGTCGCCTTCGAACAGGCACACCTCGACGGCGTCGGCGACCTCGGAGAACAGGGCGAAGTTGGTGCCGACCCCGTCGTAGCTGGCGCCCAGCGGATAGGCGGTCCCAGGCCAGACCTGCATCGTGCTCCTCCCGGTGCGGTGGGCGACGTCCGATGCGAAACCTAGCCCACCGGCGACAGTCCCGAAGCCTCTACTCTTCGTGGTCGACTACCGACCGAATAGTAGTCGGGTTCCGGTCTCCGGGTACGACAACGCCCGGCGAGGCGGATGCCTGCGCCGGGCGTACGAGGGGGTGGGGTCAGCCGAGCAGCTGGTGCGCGAGCGGCCCGATCGGGCACAACATGAACGGACGGCCGCAGGAGCACTGTTCCGCGCCCACACCGGGCACGGTGACCCGGTGGTGCTGGTCGATGACCTGCATGACGAAGCTCCGCCAGCGGTCCGGGTCCTCGACCACCGGCCAGCGACCGGCGTCCGACTCGACCAGCGGCGCGAACGCCTCGGCGAGCGCGGAGTCGGTCGGAGTGGGTGTCAACGCCGGTGCGACGTGCCCCGTCGGTACGGTCGGAGCGGAGGCGCCGAAGTGCGTGACCATGCCAGGACCCCCTTGGTGCGGTGAGTGCCGAGCGCGCCGGACGGGCGCGCCGGATCCCTGCCGGGTACGTGCGAAGGTTGCGCACGCGCGGCAGGTAAATCCGAAGAGTATCTGTGTAACTACATGGTGTTGTCGCGGGGCCCGTTCACGCAGCCGTAACCCGGGAATTCACCTGGTCAGCGCAACGGAATCCGGGCGGCCGAGCGCGATCGCCGCAAGGTTCCGCAGCGACGTGGTGCCCGGCCGGAAGTACTCGTCGTGGGCGTGCACGCCGGCGGTCGAGAACACCCGCGCCCCGAACTCCGGATCCACCGGCGCCGTCCCGTGACCGACACCCAACACCTGCACGTCCGGTACGTCCTGGATCCAGTCGCCCGGCGCGCAACCCGCCCACACCCGCGCCCACGTACGCAGGCCGCGGACCGTGTCGGCGCCCATGCCCGGACTGCCGACCACGGCGACGTCGGTCACCGCCGACGGCAGGCCGTGCGCCGACAGGCCCGCCACGACGCTGCCGTAGCTGTGGCCGACGACGGCGACCCGGACGCCGGGGCGTACCGCGGTCAGGCCGGCGACGAAGCGGTCCAGCGCCGTCGCGCCCGCCCGGGCCAGCTCCTCCCGCGCCGCACCGCGCCCCAGGTCGGGCGGTGGCCGGTAGCCCAGCCACGCGACGACCGCCACGTGCTCCTGCGGCGACTCGGCGCGCATCTGCTCGTACAGCTCCTGCCCGGCGACCCGCACCGGCCGGTACGGGTGGGCCGGCCCGGCGCGGTCGAAGTTGTAGGCGGTGGTGCCGACGCCGGGGACGACCACGGCGACCCGGTCCGCGCTGGCCAGGTCGCCGAACACCTCGGCGAGCCGGCCGCCGGACCGCAGGTCGAACGCGAGCATCTGCCGGCCCTCGCCCGCCCACGCCGAGAACCGGGCCTCCGACGTACGCATGGTGCGGTCGTTCGCCGCGTACCGGAGGGCGATGGGGACGCCGTCGAGGTTGCCGACCACGGCCGGGAACCGCTCGACGAGGCGGGCGGACTCGGTCACCGGCAGGCCCGCGAAGAACGCGGCGACCTCGGCCGGCGACGCCGTACGCGGGTCGGGGAGGGTGCGGCCGTCGACGCGGGCGTGCAGCCATTCGCGTTCGGTGGCGGTCATCGGCAGGGCGGCCTGCGCGGCGCCCGGCGTGAACAGGGCGACCACGGCGGACGGCACCGGTACGGCGAGTGCGAGCGCCAACGCCAGCAGGAGTTGCCGGCCCCAGGCCAAGCGGACGTGCCTCGCATGGAGGACGCGCCCGCTGTGTCTGTTTAGTCCGTTCCGCCGGTTCATGGTTCCGACCATCGTGCCCTACCGACGCGAGTCTGGTACCCCCCACCGGTACGCCACGTGCGGTGGATGGGACGCGCTTTCCTGCGCCGGCGCGCTTTGCGTCGTTACCTGCTTCGGAGCGCCGATCCGTTACGTGCTCGGCACTCCCGGTTTTGCCCTGCGCGGGGGGTACGGGTGCTGCGCGTGTGCGCCGCCCCCGTGATGGTCCTTCCCCGGTGCTGATCGCCCCTGCCGAGGCATGGGGGTGCGAGAGAAGACTCCGTCCTCTCTCGCGCTCTCTCCTGCCACAGGGGGCGGAGCCTCCTTTGGAAACCCCTGAAGTAGGCCGATGCTTTCGCGTTCGCCTCTCGACACCGACCCAAGTCGCTGCGCGCCAACCGGATTTGGCTCGATCCACCGGCGTGCTGCTACCCCGAGAAGTAGGCGACCTCCTGCCCAGCCCCGGTCACCACCGCCCCCGGTGATGCCCGTTGCCCCACCCGATGTTCGCCGGCGTGATGTTGGCGCCTCCGCGCCCAGCACAGGACACCGTGACGTGCCGGGTGGTGCGGGGGTGCCGGGGGGGGGGGGGGGGGGGGGGGGGGGGCGAAGCCCCTCCGGCGCGGGGTCCGGGGGCCGCGCCCCCGGAAGAAATGGCGAAGGGGTCATGTCCGCGCTTTCCGCGGACATGACCCCTGCAACCCCGAGCGGACGACGGGATTCGAACCCGCGACCCTCACCTTGGCAAGGTGATGCGCTACCAGCTGCGCTACGTCCGCGTGCGGGGTCGATGGTAGCGCATGGGGGTCAGGGGGTGGTGAGGGTGGTGATGCCGCGGGCGGCGAGGTGGTCGGGGCGGTGGGTGTCGTCGGTGTGGACGATGGCGAGGCGGTGGCCGGCGGCGGCGTGGGCCATCCAGGCGTCGAAGAAGGTGCCGCCGGGGGCGGTGGCGGAGCGGGTGTCGAGGTCGCCGTCGTACACGAGGGCGGTGGTGCGTGGGGCGGGTGTGGGCGGCTCGGCCCGGTACTCGCGGATCAGGTCGGCGTACGCCTGGCCGGCGGGTTTGGTGGTGCCGTCGGTGTCGATGAGGCCGAGGGTGTATTCGAGTTCGGGGAAGTCGGCGAGGCTGCGGTCGACGTCGTGCGAGCACCACCAGGTGACGGCGGGTACGTCGGTGCAGGTGGCGATGTTGCGGATGGTGGCTTCGGTGAACGCGGCGGCGTCGCCGGCGGGTACGTGGGGTTGTGGGGCGCCGGCTTCCTGTACCCAGACGGGCCGGTGCGGGTCGGTGGCGTACGCCTTGGCGAGTTCGACGAGGTATTCGCCGAGGTGGGTGGCGGCGACGGAGAGCGGGCCGTACCGGCGGGCGCAGTCGTACGAGAAGACCCAGGGGTGGATGGTGGTCATCCCACCCTTGCGGGCGGACTGCTGCGGGGTGAAGGGGTGCCCGTCGGTGTAGAAGGCGGCGTCGTACGCGGAGTGCGTGACGAGCCGGTCGGGGAGCGCCTCGGTGGCGGCGGCGAGCAGTTCGTCGAGGTACTCGTCGATCTGGCCGGGGCTGGCGGGGTTGTGCTGGACGAGGTTGTTGAGTTCGTTGCCGAGCTGGTAGCCGACGACGTTGGGGCGGTCGGCGAGGGCGGCGCCGAGCGCGCGCAGGTACCGGACCTTGGCGGCGCGTACCCGGGGGTCGGTGAACAGGTTCGATTCGTGCCAGGTCAGCGTCCAGGACGGGTAGAAGTCGAAGCTGGAGAGGTGGCCCTGGATGGCGTCGACGGTGACGTCGAGGCCGGCGTCGGCGGCGGCGTCGACGAGGGCGCGCAGGTCGTCGACGGCGCGCGGGTTGACGAACGTGGCGTTCGGCTGGAACACCGGCCACAGGCAGAACGCGCGGATGTGGTCGACGCCGAGCGCGGCGATCTGCGCCAGGTCGCGGCGGGTGGCGTCGAGGTCCATCGCGTACCAGGAGTGGAACCAGTGCTTGGACGGCGTGTAGTTGACGCCGAAGCGCAACCGTCCCTGCTGTGCGAACGTCGTCATCGTCGCCCTCCCACCGCGAAATTCATCCGATCATACGGGTGGGTTCCGGGGCGGCTCGGTGGCTGACGGTGGTCAGGCGCAGCCGGGGAGCGGGGGCAGGTCGCTGACCCGTACGAGGGTCGGCGGGGCGCCGTCGTCGGTCTTCGACGCCGGTGCGTACCCGACGGCCAGCGCGTCACCGTCCGCCACCGTGTACCCGTAGCGCGGGGTGAGCTGCGCGTACGAGCCGGTGCGCAGGTCGGCGCCGAACTGCGCCGTGCCGTCGTCCCAGGTGACGAGGTCGCCGGCGACGCGTACCCACTGGAGGTTGCGGCCCTCGGCGACCCGCAGCGCGCGGACCGGCCGGGGCCAGGTCGGGCGCCACACCCACAGGCTGTGCACGTCGGCGTCGACCCAGGCGGCGGCGTCGCCGGTACCGGCGATGAAGGCGGGACCGCGGACGGCGGCGAGCGCGCCGGGCAGCGCGGCCGGCGTACCGGTCTCCATGGCCACGGCGTGCAGCGCGGTCAGCGCGTCCGGCTTCGGCGACTCCGGCCACACCAGGTCACCGCCGAAGAGGAACGGCGTGCCAGGATGCCCGGCGCGTACGACCTGGTCGTCGCCGGTGAGCAGGGTGTACCGGTGCAGTTCGGTGGTGCCGTCGGGGCGGCCGGCGGTCCAGGCGGCGACACCGTCCGAGATCACCGGGTACAGCATCGGGCCGGGTGCCGGGTGGCCGGCGTCGTCGACCGCGTTGCGGGCCAGCATCCGGGGCGGGGCGGCGGTCGTGGAGTCCCAGGCGTACAGGGTCCAGGCGGCGAGGTCGGCGGGGTCGTGGCTGACCGAGAAGACCAGGTACCGGCCGTCGAAGCCGGCGCCGTACAGCTGGTCCTGGCCGGCCATCCGCAGCACGTCCTGCCGGCTGCCACCGCGCAGGAACAGTACTGTGCGGGTGTCGCCGAGCCGGGAGTCGGCGACCGCCGTACTGCCGTCGTCGCCGACCGCGTGCACGGTCAGCGACTCGCCGGGGCGTACCGGGATGCGGCCGGCGGTGAGGTGCTGCCGCCACGCGGCCGGCAGGGACACGGCGCAGAAGTCCGGCCCCGGTACTCCCGGCGTGGCGGTCGCGGACGGTGCCGCGGACGCGCTCGGCGACGGCGTACGCGAGGGTGAGACCTCGGGTGTCTGCCGTCCTTCGCTCTGCTGGCGGCCGACGACGGGACCGCAGCCGGCGGCGAGCAGCAGCGCCGCCGCCAGCGCGGTCACGCCGGCACGCCTACCAGACGTACCCACGGCCACCGTTGATCGTCGTGATCGTGTCGGACGACATCGTCGAGTACGCGGGCACGCCGGACGACCAGGAGATGCTGGACGCGCCGTGCACCGAGTCCTGGTACTGCGTGTACGCGCCGGACGACGAGTACCCGCGGATCGTGAACCAGTGGAAGATCTCCTGGTTGCCGGGGTGCCCGACCAGGTGCGGCCCGCCGGGCGCCTCCCACGCGTCGCCGACCATGTCCCAGCCGTTGTCGATGTCGGTCACCAACCGCGTCCGGTACGCCGACTTCTCCTTCGCCGTCGGGTCGTACGACAGCCCGACCGGGTGGTACGTCGCGCCGGCCGAGTGCAGCTTGTACGTCAGCACGTCCGCCACCGGGTACCCGGTCTGGTACTGCTTCGGCACGTTGGCGTTGGTGCCGGACCAGTCGGTGCCGTCGGTGGTGGTGCGCAGCAGGTTCGCCGTACCGGTCTGGCTCAGCGACACGTGCCGTACCGCGAGCGCGCCGCTGACCGCCGCCGGCCCGCACCAGTACGAGGTGCGTTGCGCCTGCTGGGTACCGGTCAGCGTGCGGGACGTGGCCTCGGGCCGGGCGGCGAGGTGCCGCCGCGCCGCCTCGGTACGCCGGTCGAGGTCGGCGCGCGCCGCCGCGCTCAGCGGTACGTGCGGGTCGGTGTCGTGCGCGGCCTTCCAGTGCGCGACGTCTTCGGTGGACCGGCTGACACCGGGATCCGTTGCGGCGACCGGCCCGGCGAGGGCGGGCGTGGACAGCGCGGTCGCCGCGACACCGGCGGCGAGCAGCGGTACGAGGGCGCGAAGGGTCCGGGACACGTGGCCTCCCCGGGAGTTCGTCCGGCGCGAACCGCACCGGAGGGGTAGATGGGGGCTCCGGCCCCCGCGTACGTCCCGACGCTAGACCTCAGGTCGAGGTCTAGACCGGCTTTCCCGTCATTTCCCCCGTGCGACGTACTTCCCGAATGCCCCGCCGGACGGCCAGCGGCCAGTCCGGAACGCCCGCGCCCCAACGGATCCCGCGCCGCAACGGACCCCGCGCGGCAACGGATCCCGCGCGGCAACGGACTCCGCGCCGCGAGGTGATCCGCGTGGCGGGGAACCCCCGCGCTCAGCGCTGCTGCTGTTCCCGGAACGCGCTGGGCGCCACGCCCACCCGACGCGTGAACAGCCGGGTGAAGTACCCGGGGTCGTCGTAGCCGACGTGCCGGGCCACCGCGGCGACCGTCCGGTCGGTGCCGGCGAGCAGCTCCTTCGCCAGCGTCAACCGCACCCCCAGCAGGTACTCGCCGGGCCCGGTGCCGGCCGCGGCGCGGACCGCCCGGCGCAGCGCCGTCTCGGACAGCCCGAGCCGGCGGGCGTGTTCGGCGACCGGCCAGCGGCGGGTGGCGTCCCGGCGCAGCGCGGCCAGTACCGGGGAGCGGGTGGCACCGGTGGAGCGGCGCACGGTGACCAGCAGGTCGTGGACCGCGGCGGCGGCCGGCACGTCCGGCTCGTCGGCGCGTACCGCCTCGGCGAGGCGACCGAACGCGCGCCGTACCGGGGCCGGGTCGGGCAGCGGCGTCACCGGTTCCGCCGGCAGCCACCCCAGCTCCTCGTACGCCCCGGCCGCCGGTCCCTCGAACAGCAGCCAGTACTCCGACCAGCCGCCGGCGTCCGGCCGGTAGCTGTGCCGTACGCCGGGGCGGAGCCAGAAGACGACCGGTGCGACGAGCGCGTGCCGGGCGTCCTGGACCAGTTCGCCGCGACCGGCGGCGAGCAGTACGGCGGCGTGGCAGCTGAGGACGCGGTCCCGGCAGGGCGGCCCGGTGCCGCGCTGCGCACCCGCGCCCAGGCACACCAGCCCGAGCCGCCGGTGCGCCGGCCCGGGCGTCAGGTAGCGCGCCCACCCCTCCACGGCTGCCGATCGTCCCAGTACCGGGGCGTGGAGTCCATGGCGGCCACCCGGCCGGGTGCCGACGCTGGAGGCATGCTGACCTCGAACGGGTACGTGCTGTCCGCCGCGCCGGACCGGCTCGGCGAGCTGGCCCCCGTACCCGACCGCGAACGGCACGACCGGGACGCGCTGTGGGCGCGGCTGCGCGCCGAGGGCCACCTGTACCTGCCGGGCGCGCTCGACGCCGACGACGTCCGGGCCTTCCGCCGCTGGTACTTCGACGCGCTCGCCGGCACCGGGCTCGTCGTCCCGGGCTCCGACGGTACGGCCGCGGACGGGCCGGTCGACGCGGCGGCGCTGCGCCACCGACTCTTCCGGTACGTGGTGCCGAGCCTGGCGTACCAACGGTTCTGCACGCAGCCGGCGGTCCGGGACTGGTACGCGTGGTTCCTCGGCGGGGAGACGTTCCTGCACCGGCGGAAGATCCTGCGGCACACCCGCCCCGGCGAGCGCGGCGTCGGCACGACCACCCAGGCCCACTACGACCTCGTGTACCTGCGGGAGGGCACGGACCGGGTGCTCAGCTCGTGGATCCCGCTCGGCGACTGCCCGGTGTCCCTCGGCGGCCTCGTGTACCTGGAACGCAGCCACCTCCGGGTACTCGCCGAGGAGGCGGCCGGCACGCTGTCCGCGCCGTTCACCCTGCGGCGTGGCGGGCGCCGGCCGGCCGCGGGCATCACCGCCGACCTGCCGGCGCTGGCCGACGAGTACCGGGGGAGGTGGTTGGTGGCGGACTACGCGGCGGGCGACATGGTGGTGCACTCGGCGCACGTCATCCACGCGTCGCTGGACAACGTGGACACCGCGGGCCGGATGCGGCTGTCCACCGACATTCGGTACCAGCGCGCGGACGAGCCGATCGACTGGCGGTGGCAGCGGCACTGGCACGACGGCGACGGGCTCTGATTTAGTGACATCCGCGTGGGCCGGCCGATCGGCGACCCCGCGCGGGACACGCCCGGTGCACAGCGCGGTGCGGCGGCGGGCCCGCCTCTCCACAGGGGGATGACGTCCGTCCCCGGCACCGAAAGGTTGTGGCACATGCTGGTCGACTGGCCACTGGACAGGCTCCGGGAGTACCGGCCGGAGCGGACCGAGCCGGCGGACTTCGCCGAGTTCTGGAGCGGCACGCTGAAGCAGGCCCGCGCGAAGGCCACCCCGGCCGTCTTCGAGCCGTACGACGCGGCCCTCGCCACGGTCGACGTGTTCGACGTGACGTTCTCCGGGTTCGACGGGCAGCCGGTGCGTGGCTGGTTCCTGCTGCCGAGGCACACCGAGGGCCCGTTGCCGTGCGTCGTCGAGTACATCGGGTACAACGGCGGGCGGGGGCTGCCGCACGAGTGGCTGGCGTGGTCCGCCGCCGGGTACGCGCACCTGGTGATGGACACCCGCGGCCAGGGCTCGAACGGCTCGACCGTCGGCGCCACGCCCGATCCGGACGCGACCGGCCTGCCGAACACGCCGGGCTTCATGACCCGCGGCATCACCGACCCGGAGCACTACTACTACCGCCGGGTCTTCACCGACGCGGTACGCGCGGTCGACGTGGCGCGCGAGCATCCGCGGGTCGACCCGGCCCGGGTGATCGTGACGGGTGGCAGCCAGGGCGGCGGCATCACGCTCGCGGTGTCCGGCCTCGCCGACGACCTGTACGGGGTCATGCCGGACGTGCCGTTCCTGTGCCAGTACCGGCGCGCCACGGAGATCACGGACGAGAACCCGTACCACGAGATCACGCAGTACTGCCGGACCCACCGGGACGAGGTGGAGCAGGTGTTCGCGTCGCTGGCGTACTTCGACGGCGTGAACTTCGCGGCGCACGCGACGGCGCCGGCGCTGTTCTCGGTGGGCCTGATGGACCCGATCTGCCCGCCGTCGACGGTGTACGCGGCGTACAACCACTACGCGGGGGAGAAGGACATCCGGGTGTGGGCGTACAACGAGCACGAGGGTGGCGCGGGCTTCCAGCGCGCCGAGCAGCTCCGGTACGTGCGGGATCTGTTGCGGCCCTGATTGACTGATTTTCGCCGGGCATCGACAATATCCTTCCTGTCCCAGGAGGTGGGTCGATGCCCGGTTCGCGTGTGCTCTCCCTGGTCCTGCTCGTCACCGCACTCTCGCTCGCCGTACCCGGTCCCGCGTCGGCCGCCGCGGCGTTTCCCCGGATCGACGCGTCCGGCTTCCAACTCGTCCAGGGCACCACCTTCGCCACGTACGGCGACCGGGTGGCGCACCTGGAGTCCGGCCACCCGCAACTCGCCGCGCACCCGCTCACCGACGTACTCGCGAGCGTCAACTACCCGACCCGCGCGCTCTGCCACGACACGTACCTGAACGCGTCGCTGAGCCCGGCCGGCTTCTGCTGGCAGTCCGGCGCCGACGACACCGACAACACGTGGATCCCGCAGGGGCTCACCGGATCCGACGACTCGACCGCGCCCGGCGTCGGCGGTCGCCGCGTCGTCGCCGTCGACTGGCACTACGGCACCCCGCCCAACGGCACCGACGTGGACGCGAACAAGTACGTGCGGGTGTCGTTCGTGGACACCTCGAACGGCACGTACCGGCACGCGCTGCTCGTGGAGCCCACGTCGGACGACGACTTCGCCGCGGTCGCCAGCCACGGCGACGGCCTGGTGTGGAGCGGGCACCGGCTGTTCCTGGTGTCCAGCACGGTGATCCGGGTCTTCGACCTGAACCACTTCTGGGCCATGGACGCCAGCTCCGCCACCGTCGGCCTCGGCACCGACGGCAGGTACCACGCGCGTTACCACGCGTGGGCGCTGCCGATGGTCGGCTCCTACTGGTACGCCGGCGGCGGCTGCGCCGTGCAGACCGGTGTGAAGCCGTGCTTCTCCAGCGTCGCGCTCGACCACTCGGACGGTTCGCTGGTGTCCGTCGAGTACGTGGCCGGCCAGTCCGGCGGCCGCGTCGTACGGTGGCCGGTCGACGCCTCCACCGGGCTGCTCGCCACCGACGGCGTCGGCGACGTGCACGCCACCGAGGCGTTCTCCTCGCCCGTCTGGGCGATGCAGGGCGCCACCGCGTACGGCGGGTACTTCGTCATCGCGGGCACCTGCCCGGAGTTCGCGGGGCAGGCCGGCGACCATCCGAGCTGCCTGCACGGCGGCGTCGGCGGCGTCTCCACGTCGAGCCTCACCGAGGCGCCCGTCAACACCCAGAACCTCGCGTACTGGCCGGACACCGGCGCGCTGTGGCTCGTCAACGAACAGCTCCGCGAACGGGTCGTGGTGCACGTGCCGTGGCACACGTTGACCGGGCGGTGATCCCTGGCAGGGTGAACCCATGACTGACGACGCGCCGCGGCCGGCGGCCGCACTGCCGGACTTCCTGCCCGAGTACGCCGCGACCGGCCGGTTCCGGTACGGGCAGCCGAGGAACGTCACGGTCGCGCCGGACGGCACCCGGGTGCTGTTCCTGCGCGCGGCCGGCGGTACCGACCGGACGACGTCGCTGTGGCGGCTGGACGTGGCGACGGGCGTGGAGACGCTCGTCGCGGACGGCGGCGCGCTGTCCGGCGGCGAGCTGTCCGCGGCCGAACGCGCGCTGCGGGAACGGACCCGCGAGTCCGCCGCCGGCATCGTCTCGTACGCCACGGACGCCGATGCGCGGCGCGTCGTGTTCACCGTGGACGGTCGACTGTGGACGGTCGCGGACGGTGCGCCGGTTTCCTTGCCCGCCACCGGATCCGTCCTCGACCCGCGGCTCGACCCGGCCGGCCGCACCGTGGCGTACGTGGCGGACCGCGCGGTCCGGCTCGTCGACGTGGACGGCGGGCACGACCGCGCCCTGGCGGTGGCCGAGGACGACGCCGTGACGTACGGACTGCCCGACCACGTGGCGGGCGAGTCGATGCACCGGCACCGCGGCCACTGGTGGTCGCCGGACGGCACCCGGCTGCTCGTCGCCCGGGTCGACGAGTCCCCCGTCACCCGGTGGTACCTGGCGGATCCGGCCGATCCGACCGCCGAGCCGCGTGCCGTCCGCTACCCCGCCGCCGGCACCCCCAACGCCGTCACCACCCTCTGGCTGTACGACGTGGCCGACGGTTCCCGTACCGAGGTGGTGTGGGACCGCGGGTACGAGTACCTGGCGGAGGTGCACTGGTCGGACTCGGCGCTCCTGCTGCTGGTGCAGAACCGTTCCCAGCGCGACGTACGGGTGCTGGCGGTCGACACCGCGACCGGCGCCACGAGCACGGTGCACGCCGACCACGACGACGCGTGGTGGGAGCTGGTCCCCGGGCTGCCCGCGACGACCGCGTCCGGCGAGCTGGTGTGGTCGACCGACGACGCCGCGACCGACACCCGGCGGCTGGTCGTGGCCGGCGAGCCGGTCACCCCGCCCGGCCTGCAACTGCGCGAGGTGACCGCGGTGGACGGCGACGCGGTCGTGTTCCTCGCCAGCGACGAACCCACCGAACAGCACGTGTGGCGCTGGCGGCCGGACACCGGCGCGGTCCGGGTGTCCACCGGGCCCGGCGTACACGCGGCGGCGGTCGGCGGTGGCACCACCGTCCTGCTCTCCCGGTCGCTGGCGTACCAGGGGGTCCGGGTCACGGTCGCCGGCACCGACACCGCGATCGCCTCGACCGCCGCCGTTCCGTCCCTGACACCCCGGGTGCGGATCCACTCCCTCGGCGAGCGGGAGCTGCGCACCGCCGTCCTGCTCCCCTCCTGGTACGACCGCGCGTCGGGCGGCCCGCTCCCCGTCCTGCTCGACCCGTACGGCGGGCCGCACGGTCAGGTCGCCGTGCACGCCACCGCCCCGTACCTGCTGTCCCAGTGGTTCGCCGAGCAGGGGTACGCGGTGCTCGTCGCCGACGGCCGCGGTACGCCGGGGCGCGGGCCCCGCTGGGAACACTCGATCCGCGGCGACAAGCTCACGTACGCGCTGGCCGACCAGGTCGACGCGCTGCACGCCGCGGCCGCCGAGTACCCGGAGCTGGACCTCGGCCGGGTCGGCATCCGCGGCTGGTCGTACGGCGGCTACCTGTCGGCCGCCGCCGTCCTGCGCCGCCCGGACGTCTTCCACGTCGCCGTCGCCGGCGCCCCCGTCACCGACCCCCTCCTGTACGACACGCACTGGCAGGAGCGCTACCTCGGCGACCCGGCCGAGGATCCCGAGGCGTACCGGCGGAGCTCGCTGATCCCGGACGCGCCGAAGCTGACCCGGCCGCTGCTGCTGGTGCACGGCATGGTCGACGACAACGTGGTGGTCGCGCACACGCTGCGGCTGTCCGGCGCGCTGCTCGCCGCCGGCCGCCCGCACGCCGTACTGCCGCTCACCGGCGTCACCCACATGTCCGGTACGGCGACCGCGCACCTGCCGCTGGTGGAGCTGGACTTCCTCGACCGCGCCCTGCGCCCGTCCCGCCCCTGACCCCGCGTCCGGGCGCCACCAGAACGCCGCGCCACCAGAACGCCGCGCCACCAGAACGCCGCGCCACCAAAACGCGGCGCCGCCAGAACGCCGCGCCACCAACGGAATCCGCGTCCCCGACGGCAGCGGGCACCGCCGCGACCCACCGCGGCGGTGCCCCTCGTACGTCGCCGACCGCCCGCCCCCGGGCCTACCGGCTCAGCCCACGTAGTCGCGCAGCCGGCTCACGTTGTCCGGGCGGCGCAGCTTCAGCAGCGTCATCTTCTCGATCTGCCGGATCCGCTCGCGCGAGAGCCCGAACTCGCGGCCGACCTCGTCGAGCGTCCGCTGCCGGTCGTCGTCCAGCCCGTACCGCAGGCGGATGACGGCCTGCTCCCGCTCGGTCAGCGTGGACAGCACACCCTCCAGCGCGTGCTTGAGGAAGCCGTACGAGACGTTGTCGTCGTCGCCCTCCTGCGGCCGGACGAAGTCGCCCAGCGAACTCTCGCCGTCCTCACCGACACCCTGGTCCAGGCTCACCGGATCCCGGTCGTAGCTGATCAGCTCCAGCACCTCGGTCGGCGGTACGCCCAGCGCCTCGGCGATCTCGACGTGCCCCGGCTCGCGACCGAGCTGCATCGCCAGCTCGCGCCGGGCCCGGACCATCTTGTTGACCTGCTCGACCATGTGCACGGGCAGCCGGATCGTCCGGGACTGCTCGGCCATCGCGCGGGTCACCGCCTGCCGGATCCACCACGTCGCGTACGTGGAGAACTTGTACCCCTTGGCGTAGTCGAACTTCTCGACCGCGCGGATCAGACCCAGGTTGCCCTCCTGGATCAGGTCCAGGAACGGGATCCCGCGGTTCGTGTACCGCTTGGCGATGGAGACGACCAGCCGCAGGTTGGCCTCCAGCAGCCGGTTGCGGGCCGCGTCGCCCTCGGTCACCACGCGGACCAGCGTGGCCCGCAGCGCGTCCGGATCCGCGGCGTACGCCTCGGCGGTGGCGCCCTCGGTGCACCGGCCGGCGAGGATCTCCGCGGCGTACAGCCCCGCCTCGACCCGCCGGGCCAGGGTGACCTCGTCGGCGGCGGTCAGCAGCCGCACCCGCCCGATCGCGTTCAGGTACGTACGCACCAGGTCCGCCGAGCCGGCCCGGTCGTCGGACTGCACCCGGGTCGTCACGTACTCCTCGCTCAGTGGAAGGGCCACCGTCTCCCGCCTCCCGTGCCTGGCGCGTGGTCCGCGCTCCTGTCCGCCTTGGCCCGGGCCGTTACGCTGCTCGCGCCTCGACCCGATGGAAGAGATTCCACCGGGGCGGAGGCCGTCACGGAGCGCCGCGACAGCCAGGTGGCACGAATCCGGGAACTGCCCGGGAAGGCGTTGGCACGAATAGGGGAGTCAGCCGCACATCGGTGCGTGCCGCGGCTCTCAACGGGGTTCCCGGGAGATGCCACCCGTGGCACTTCGTCGTTACGATGTGGATCGCGGCTGCAACCCTCGGGCCGCGCCGATGCGTTGATACACCGGGAGGCCCCGGGGGACGGGCCGCCCACGCAACCCCGCTTTCCCGACATCCACCGCGAACCACCCATCGCGGACGCCGGGCGGGCGGGGATTGTCAGGTCTGTACCGCCTGCGGTCCCGCCGGCGGACGGACACTCTGGTTGAGGCGACCGGCACCCCCCGCCGGTCGGATACAGGGGAGGCTTCCATGCCACGTCGTCCGTGGCGCGGTCGTGGTCGGCTGGCGGTCGTCGTGCTCGCCACCGGCGTCACCGCGATGCTGCTGGCCGGCTGCAACGGCGGTTCCGACAAGGCCGCCGGCAAGAGCGGCAGCGGCAGTGACGGGGGCGGTGGCGGCAAGCCGGTGCCGGCCGCCACGCTGTCCATCACCCCGGCCACCGGGACGAAGAAGGTCTCGCCCGGCGACCACGTGGTGGTCACCGCCGCGCACGGCACGCTCTCGTCGGTCGCCCTGACGAACGCCGCCGGCAAGGAGGTCAAGGGCACCCTGTCGAGCGACAAGACGACGTGGACGTCGGCCGAGAAGCTGGGCTACGGCAAGACGTACAAGGTGGCGGCGACCGCGGCGAACCCGGACGGCAAGAAGGTCAACGCCGCCAGCTCGTTCAGTACGGTCACGCCGGGCAACTACACCCTGCCGTACATCCAGAACGCCAACGGCAAGACGTACGGCGTGGGTGAGCCCGTGATGGTGCACTTCGACGAGCCGATCCCGGACAAGGCCGCGGCGGAGAAGTCGCTGAAGGTCACCACGAGCCCGTCGGTCGAGGGGTCCTGGCACTGGATCAGCGCGCAGGACGTGCACTGGCGGCCGAAGACCGACGCCGGCAAGTACTGGACGCCCGGCACGAAGGTCACCGTCTCCGCCGACGTGTACGGCGTGAACATGGGCAAGGGGCTGTGGGGCCAGGAGGACCGGGCCGCGTCGTTCACGATCGGCAGCTCGATCGTCGCGATCGCCGACAACAAGTCGCTGCACATGAAGGTCTACAAGGACGGCAAGCAGATCCGCGACATGCCGTTCAGCGGCGGCAAGGGCGGCTACATCCAGGACAAGTACGGCAACAACGTCTCGCTGTGGACGCCGAGCGGCACGATGGTCGTCATGGACCAGGAGAAGCGGGTGCACATGACCTCGTCGTCCTGGGGCATCGCGAAGAACAACCCCCAGGCGTACGACGTGTACGTCAACTGGGGCACCCGGCTGACCGGTGACGGCATCTACCTGCACGCCGCCCCGTGGAACGTGGGGCTGCACGGCAAGCAGAACGACTCGCACGGCTGCTTCAACCTGAGCGACCAGGACGCCAAGTGGGCGTACGACAACCTGCGGCCGGGCGACGTGGTGATCATGAGTGGCACGCCGGACAAGGTGACCGTCGACCGTGGGTACGGCGACTGGAACCTGAGCTGGGACAAGTGGGTGCAGGGTTCGGCCCTGAAGTAACCGTTTCGACGTCTGACGGCCGTCGTCCGGGTGACCGGGCGGCGGCCGTTCGGCTGTCCGTATCGGTCGTTTCGTCACCAAACCCGGAGTACCGGAAATTAAGGGCTCGCGGAGTGGTGATGACCCTCACACGTGGCGTTACGATCGCCGAGGAGGGGTGTTCCCACCCAACTCCGCTCGTCGAGGGGAGCCGTCATGACAGACGTCGAGAAGGACTCCGCCGGCGCAACAGCGCCGACCCATTCCGTCGCGGATCCCGCCCCGCTCGGGCTGGCCGCGTTCGCGCTGACCACCTTCCTGTTGTCGGCGAAGAACGCCGGCTGGACCCACGGCACGGACGCATGGCTGGGCTACGCGTTCGCGTACGGCGGCCTGGCCCAGTTGCTGGCCGGGATGTGGGAGTTCCGTCGGCGCAACGTGTTCGGGGCGACCGCGTTCAGCTCGTACGGCGGGTTCTGGATCGGCCTCGGGCTGTACGTTCTGCTCGCCGCGCCGCATGCGACGCCCGCGCAGCTCAACAACGACCTGGGCTGGATCCTGCTGGCGTTCGCGATCTTCAACGTGTACATGCTGGTGGCGAGCACGCAGGTGAACGAGGCGGTGTTCGGGGTCTTCCTGACCCTGCAAGCCACCGAGGTACTGCTGTTCATCGGTGCCTTCAGCAGCAATGCCACGATCACCAAGATCGGCGGGTACGTGGGCGTGGTGACCGCTGCCGTCGCCTGGTACACGTCGTTCGCGGGGGTCCTCAACGGCACGGCGGGTCGTACCGTGCTGAAGGTCGGGTCGCCGATGTTGAGCGGCCGGATGCACTCCGAGGCACCCGTGGCGCACAGTCACTGATGCAACGACCCGACGGCCGGTGGGCGAGGCTCACCGGCCGTCGGCGCGTCTGGTGAGCCGGCCGGCGGCCACCAGCTCGACCGCGACGAGTACGGCGACGGACTCGACGGCGAGCAGGGCGATCAGGACCAGGAGCTGGGCGGCGCCGGCGGCGAGCGGTGAGGCACCACCGAGGAGTACGCCGACGAACGCGCCGGGCAGCGTCACGAGCCCGACCGTACGGGTCTGGTCCAGCGCCGGTACGAGTGCCTGCGCCGCCGACGGCCGGCACACCTCCAGTACGGCGGCGCGGCGGGAGAACCCCAGCGCCAGCGCCGCCTCGTACTCGCCGTGCCGGGTGGCGAGTTCGTCGAGGGCGCGGCGGCCGGACAGCGAGGTGGCGGTCATCGCGCCGCCGATGAGGATGCCGGCGATCGGCACGATCGCGATGCCGGTCAGCGGTACCAGGCCGGAGCCGAGGATCAGCGCGAGCGCCGGCACCAGCCCCGCCGCGATCGGTACGGCCGCCCACAGCCCGGTACGGGACCGGGTGATGCGGCGCGCCGAGGTCACCGAGGCGACCGAGTACATCAGGGCGACGAACAGGGCGGTCAGCGCGAGCGACCGGAGTACCGCGGCGATCACCAGGGAGACGGCGGTGAGCTGGAGCGCGGCGCGTACCGAGGCGGTCAGGACGCGGCGGCCGACGCCGAGCCGGCCGAGCGCGGCGACCGTCGCGGCCAGCAGGGCCAGCGCCACGAGTACCGCGGCCAGGGTGGGGCCGAGCGGGATCGCGTTGCCGTTCATGCTCCGATCTCACCGCGTCCCGGACCGCGGCGCGGCACCGGGGTACCTCCGGGCGGGGCTGTGCGAGGCTGGCCGGGTGACGGAGAGCCCGCTGGTCGTGGTGGACGCGGCGAACGTGGTCGGCTCGGTGCCCGACGGCTGGTGGCGGGACCGGGCGGGCGCGGCGACCCGGCTGCGCGACGCGCTCGTACCGCTGGTGGACGGGTTGCCGCCGGGTGGCGGCACGCCGGACTGGGCGACCGGGCCGGTACGGATCGTGCTGGTGGTGGAGGGCGCGGCGCGTGGCGTACCGGGGGTGGAGGGGGTGACGGTGCTGGCTGCGCCGCGGTCCGGGGACGACGCGATCGTCGACCTGGTCGCCGACGAGCTGTCCGCGATGCCGTCCCCGCCGTGCCTGGTCGTGACGGCCGACCGCGAACTCCGCGACCGGGTACGCCGGCTCGGCGCCGACGTGATCGGCCCACGCACCGTGTATCCACGATGACCGACCGTCCATCCGGTACGGTACGGCGGATGCGTAGGTGGACGTGGGTGGCGCTACTGGCCGCCGTACTGACGCTGGCCGGGTGCGGACCGCGCGCCACGGCCAGCGGGTCGCGGGCGGACTCGGCCTCCCCGACACCCTCCCGTACGGCGGGGTCGGCGGCACCGTCGCCGAGCGCCGCACCGCCCTCGTCGGCGGGGTCGTCCTCCCCGACCGGGCGGCGGAAACCCTTGCAGGGCAAGGTGATCGTGCTCGACGCCGGGCACAACGACGGCAACTTCGGGCACACCTCGGTGATCGACCAGCTCGTCGACGCCGGCGGGTTCCGCAAGCCGTGCGACACGACCGGTACCGAGACGAACGCCGGCTACCACGAGGCGGCGTTCACCTGGGACGTGACGAAGCGGCTGACCGCGCTGCTCCGGGCCGACGGCGCGCGCGTCGTCCTGACCCGCAAGGACGACCACAGCGTCGGCCCGTGCGTCGACGTCCGGGCCGCGGTCGGCAACCGGGCGCACGCCGACGCCGCGATCTCCGTACACGCCGACGGCAACCTGCTGTCCGGCCACGGCTTCCACGTCATGCAGCCGGTACGGATGAGCGGCGGCAGCGCCGTCCTCGCCCGCTCGCGCCGGCTCGCGCTCGCCGTGCGCGACGCGTACGAGTCGGGCACGGGGATGCCGCCCGCCAACTACATCGGCACCGAGGGCATCGACCCCCGGTCCGACATGGCCGGGCTGAACCTGTCCACGGTGCCGAAGGTCCTCCTGGAGTGCGGGAACATGCGCAACGCCGGCGACGCGAAGGACCTGTCGTCCGCCGCGTTCCGGCAGCGCATCGCCCGCTCGCTCGACACCGCGATGCGCGCGTACCTCCGCTGACCGCCGGCCCGGCTCGCTCAGCGCGGGTGCAGGCCGGCGTGCCGGTACACGTCGTCGATGAGGCGCATGGTCCGTACCGCGTCGGAGGCGGGCGTGAGGACCGGGCCGCCGTGCAGCGCGGCGGTGGTGAACGCGCGCAGCTGGTGGGTGTACGACGCCTCGCCGGCGACCCGCTCGTGCCAGCGCCGCGTCGCGGTCCGCACGCTGAGCCGGTGCCAGTACTGGGGGGCGACGTAGTTGGTGATGCGCAGCCGGCCCGCGTCGCCGTGCACCACGCAGGACACCCCGAGCACGTCGGACGACCAGAGCGAGCAGGTCATCCGGCCGGTCGCGCCGTTCGGGTACCGCAGCAGCGCGGTCATCGCGCGGTCCACGTCGCTGGCGCGGAGCCGGGCGCGGGCGGCGACGACGGTCGGTTCACCGGGCCCGAGCGTACGCAGGCAGTGCAGGGCGTAGCAGCCGGCGTCCATGGTGGCGCCGCCGGCCAGGTCGGCGCGGAACCGGATGTCGCCGCGGCGCGGCAGCGGGAAGCACATGCGCGCCTCGACCCGCCGTACGGTGCCGATCGTGCCGGCGGCGAGCAGGTCGAGCGCGCGGTCCACGACCGGGTGGTACCGGTAGTGGAACGCCTCCATCACCACCCGGTCGCTGGCCGCCGCCGCGTCGGCGACCCGTTGCGCCTCCTCGGCGTTGGCCGTGAACGGCTTCTCGCACAGCACGTGCTTGCCGGCCTCGATCGCGCGGACCGTCCACTCGGCGTGCAGCGAGTTCGGCAGCGGCACGTACACCGCGTCGAGCGCCGGATCGTCCACCAGCGCCGCATAGTCGGCGTGTACGACGGGCACGCCGTGCCGGGTCGCGAACGCGTCCGCCCGCGCCCGGTCCCGGGCGGCGACCGCCACCACGGCCGCCTCCGGTACCGAACGGGCCGGTCTGATCAGCGCCTGCGGGGTGATGCGCGCGGCGCCGAGCGCGCCGATCTGCAGCGAGTCCACCGGCCGAATCTACCGGCCCGCGGTCACGACAGGCTGGCGATCAGACACGCCGGACTCGGTACGGCCAGGCTGCCGGCCGGCTCCGGTACGCCGGTGTCGCCGTCGACGCGGAAGATGCCGACGGTGTCGGAGTTCTGGTTGGCCACGTAGAGGAAGTCGCCGAGCAGCAGCAGGTGCCGCGGCCAGTCGCCGCCGGTGCCGACCTCCGCGACCAGCCGTACGCCGGCCGGTTCGGCCGCGAGTACGCAGACCGTGTTCGGGCCGCGGTTCGCGACGTAAACGTACCGGCCGTCGGCGGAGGCGGCGATCTCGCTGGGAAAGCTGACCCCGTCGTACCCGGTGGACCGGACCGAACCGACGGCCGTCAGCGCGCCCGACCCCGCGTCGTACTCCAGCGCGGTGACGCTGGAGTCCAGCTCGCCCGCCAGGTACACCCGGTCGCCGGCACCGAAGGCCAGGTGCCGCGGCCCGGTCCCGGCCGGCAGCGCGGTGCGCGCGGACTCCACCAGCTTCCCGCCCTCCAGCCGGTACGCGGTGACCGTGTCCGTGCCGAGGTCGTTGACGAGCACGTACCGTCCGGCGGGGTCGAAGCGCGCCTGGTGCGCGTGCGGCCCCTCCTGGCGGTCGGTCACCGGGCCGGATCCCTTGCGCTGCACCAGATCCACCCGCTCGCCGAGCGACCCGTCGGTGGCGATCGGGTGCACCGACACCGAACCGCTGCCGTAGTTCGCGGTCACCAGGTACCGGCCGGTCGGGTCGACGGACAGGTGGCAGGGGTCGCTGCCGCCGGTCGGCCGCGAGCCGAGCGGGCGCAGCGCCGCGCCGTCCACCGCGTACCCGTTGACGGAGCCGTCCTGCCGCTCGGTCACCGCGTACAGGAAGCGGCCGGTGGGGTGCCACGCGAGGAAGGACGGCCCGCTGACGGGCGTCACGTCGCCGACCGGGGTGAGCGCCCCCGACCCCGGATCCTGCCGGTACGCCGTGACCCCGGCGCCGCGCCCCGGCGCGCTGGAGTCCGGCGTGTACGAGCCGAGGTGGACGAATCTGTCGGACATGTTCGCTCCGTT
>NZ_BOMB01000010.1 GCF_016861975.1 Actinocatenispora rupis
TGAGATCCCGTCGCGGTTGGACGTGGCGCGGGTCGTGGTGACGCGTGAGGTCGTGCTGGAGAACGTGAACCCGACCATCGTCCCGCGGGACGCGCGGCGCTCCGCCTGACCGGCCACCGGTCGAAGCCTGACCGGCATCGTTTGAACGAAACGTTCAACACGCTACGTTGACAACTCTGGGTTCGGTACGGCATGGTCGAGGGCATGACGACACCGAGCGAGCCCGACCCGTTCGCCCCGCCGCAGGCCGGCGCGGCGCGCGCCGAGCGGGTGGCGACCGCGCTGTTCCGCATCGCCGAGCGGCACGCCGCCACCGACACCCACCGGCACCGGCAGGTCCACCCGCACGTACTCGCGCCGCACGAGGCGGTCCGGCTCGTCACGTACCTGCTCAGCGGCGCCGCCGAGGCGTACGAGGACGAGCCGGCGGTGGACCGGTCGGACGTCCTCGCCGCGCTCACGCTCGTACCGCGGGCGCGCGAGGAGCTGGAGGAGGTGGAGGCCGGGCTGATCGAGATGGCCCGCGGTCGCGGCATGACCTGGCAGGACATCGCGTTCGGGCTCGGCCTCGGTACTCCGCAGGCGGCCCGGCAGCGGCACGACCGCCTCACCGCCCGTACCGCGGGGGAGTCGGCGGCCGGGAGCTGAGTGCCTTACGTACCAACGCTTTCAGGCTCTGCCGCGGTCGGCCCGGTCGGCGGTGGCACGGTCGACACGGCACGTTGCGGAGACGCTGCGGCGCGGTCCGGCGCCAGGTGGTGCACCCACGCCGGCGGTACGTTGCCGACGACCAGCCCGCGCCCCACCTCGTACCGGCGGCGGATGCCGGCCAGCGTCGCCTCCACCTCCACCAGCCGGGTGTACTCCGGCGCGCCGGCGAGCAGCAGCCCGAGCCGGCGCAGCCCGACGTAGGAGAAGTACGAGAGAGTGGCGCCGGGGGTGAGGCGGTCGAGCAGTCCGGTGAGGATCGCGGTGACCTCGGTGGCGTGGAAGTTCGCGAACGGCAGCCCGCACACGATCCCGTCGTACGTGCCGGGGCCGAGGTCCTCGACGCGCGCCTCCGTCAGCCGCACCCGCCCGCCGTACGGCCGCAGGACCGGGTCGGCGCGCAGCCGTGCCGCGAACCGCGGGTTCGACTCGACGAGATCCAGCGTGTCGTCGGGGCCGAGCAGCGACGCCAGGTGCCGGCTCACCGCACCCGTCCCGGCGCCCACCTCCAGGTACCGCCGGGGTTCCCCGGACCCACCGGTACGCAGCGGGCGGGCCAGCGCGCGGGCCAGCCGCCGCCCGCTCGGTACGAGCGCGCCGGTGCTGCGGTGGGTACGGAAGCATTCGGTGACGAACAGCGTGTCGGGCATGGCGTCCACGCTCGCCGGCGCGGGCGGTGCCGCCATCGGCCGCTGGTCGCCGGGGCGTACCGGCGGAGGTCGGGGCACGGCATCGACTTTGGTCGGGGGTGCCCGGGTCGCGTCCCCGGCTAGGGTCGGCCGGTGGACATCCGGACGGCGGTACGCGGGCTCGTCGGCGGCGCCCGCTGGCCGTGGTGGTCGGAACTGCTGGTGCTCGGCGCCGTCCTCGCCATCAGCCTGAACTGGCACGCCGGCGTCGACAGCCGCATCCCCGGCCGGTACGCCGGGCTCGTCGTGACGGTCGTCGCCGTCGCCGCCCTCGCCGTACGCCGGCGGTGGCCGCTGCCGGTCGCCGTCCTGGCCCTCGCCGCGTACGGCACGGACGGGCTGTGGTGGCCGCTGCTGGTGGCGCTGCTCGCGGTCGCGGTGCGGTGCCATCCGGTGGTGTCGCTGGCGTTCGGGGTCGCGGCGACGCTGGCCGTCACGCTGCTGCCGGGCTGGCCGGACGCCAGCGGGCCGCCGCTCGTGCAGTTCTCGGTGGCGCCGCTGCTGCTGGCGCCGCTGGGTTTCGGGCTGGCGCTGCGCAACCGGCAGATGCTGGTCGCCTCGCTGGCCCGCGAGGTCACCGCGCTGCGTACGGAACGGGAGCTGCGCGCCGAACAGGCCCGGCTCGCCGAACGCGCCCGCATCGCCCGGGAGATGCACGACGTCGTCGCGCACCGGCTCAGCCTGCTGGCCCTCCACACCGGCGTACTCGCGCTGCGCGCCGACGACGTACCGCCGCCGGTGGCCGAGCGCCTCACCGTGATCCGCCGTACGTCCGCGCAGGCGCTCGACGAGCTGCGCGAACTGCTCGGCGCGCTGCGCGGCCCCGAGTCGCCGTGGCAACCCACCCCGACCGACCTCGACGCATTGTTCGCCGAGGCCCGCGCCGCCGGCACCGACCTGACCGTACGGGTCGCGCCGAGCGACGGGTTGCCCACCGCGGTCCGCCTCGCCGCGTACCGGATCGTGCAGGAGTGCCTGACGAACGCGCGGCGGCACGCGCCCGGCGCGCCGGTGTCGGTCGGGATGTCGCGCACCGACCGGGATCTCACGATCGCGGTCACCAACCCGGTGGAGTCCACAGTGGACACCGACCGCACCGGGTACGGGCTGGTCGGCCTGGCCGAACGGGTCGACGCGCTCGACGGCACCCTCGACGCCGGCCCGCACGGCGGCGAGTTCCGGGTCCGCGCCACGCTCCCGCTGCGCCCGGAGCCCACCCCGTGATCCGGGTACTCGTCGTCGACGACGACCCGCTCGTCCGCGCCGTACTGGTCGAGATGCTCGGTACGGACGACGAGTTCCGGGTGGTGGACGTGGCCGCCGACGGCGCCGCCGCGGTCGAGTCCGTCCGGCGGCACCCGGTCGACGTGGTCCTCATGGACATCCGGATGCCCGGCACCGACGGCGTCGCCGCCACCCGCGCCATCACCGCCCTGCCGTCGCCACCCGCCGTCGTCGTGCTCACCACCTTCGACCTTGACGAGTACGTCTACGGCGCGCTCGCCGCGGGCGCCGCCGGCTTCCTGCTCAAGGACACCGAACCCGCCGAGATCCTCCGCGCCGTACGGTTGACCGCCGGTGGCGCGGCGATGCTGTCCCCGTCCGTCACCCGTACGGTGATCGCCACGTTCCACCGGCCCGACACCGGACGCCGGCGCCTCGCCCGGGAACGGATCGCCACGCTCACCCCGCGCGAGCGCCAGGTACTCGCCGGCCTCGCCCACGGCGACTCCAACGCCCGGATCGCCGCCGACCTCGCCATGCGCGAGGCCACGGTCAAGGCACACGTCACCCGCATCCTCGCCGCGCTGCACGCCACCAACCGGGTACAGGCGGCGCTGACCGCACGCGACGCGGACCTGCCCTGAGCCGGGACACGCGAAAGCCCCGACCTGGTCGGTCGGGGCTTCGGTGTCTCGGGTGGGCGATACTGGGATCGAACCAGTGACCCCTCGCGTGTGAGGCGAGTGCTCTCCCGCTGAGCTAATCGCCCGGGACTGTGAGAACTGTACCCGACGCCGCACGCCGGGGCGCCGGGTGGGTCAGGTGTCGAGGTGCCGCCAGGCGGTCGCGGCCAGGTCTACGCCGAAGCTCAGCCGGACCGACGTCCACACCACCGCGCCGGTCAGCGCGACGCCCGCCGCACCCACCAGCGCCCGTACGGCCCAGCCCTGACGTACCAGCCACCGGGTCCAGCGGTGCAGCTGCCGGCGGGTGAAACGCAACAGATGCCGGGCCCACGCGTACTCCACGGCGAGGACGGCGAGGCCGCTGAGCACGATGAGCCAGCCGGGGCCGGGCAGCGGTACCAGAATCAGGCCGAGGACGACCAGCGCGGCGCCGAGCGCGCCGGTGGCGATCCGGAGGGTCAGCCGACCGCCGGGACGGGCGCGGATCCGGTCGAGCAGGCGCGGTCTCCCGTCCCTCGGTCGCTGCACGCCGCCCCCGTCGATCGGTCCTACCGGTCCACTCCACGGTACCCGGCGGCCGTACCGGCGCTGGGGTGTTTTGCCCCTCCTGTGGTGAGCCGTCCCCCGAGCTTGGGGAGGTTGTGGCGAACCCACGTATGCGGTGGCTCCGGACGGGGTATCACCTGAACAGAACGATGATCGGGACCGCCTCCGGGCGGCCCCGTCGGTGACCAGCGCGGAACGCGGCTCGTTCCGCCGAGCAGGCCAGGAGACGCCGATGCACCCGACGACCGTCGAAGTCGAAGCCTCACTCCAGCTTGTCGCGCCCGACTCGGTGACGCTCCCGGTACGCTCCAGCCTCCGTTACGACCCGACCGACCCGTACGCGGTGCACGTGCTGTTCCATCCGGACGGCGGGAGCGGCGACCCGGTGGGCTGGTCGTTCGCCCGCGATCTGCTCGTGTCCGGCCTGAACGAGGCCACCGGGATCGGCGACGTCCGGGTCTGGCCATGGTCGACACCGCACGGCGAGGTCGTCGCGCTCGCCCTGTCCTCCCCGGACGGGAACGCCCTGTTCGAGGTGCCGCGGGCGATCCTGGTGCGGTTCCTGCGCCGCACCTTCGCCGCCGTACCGACCGGCGAGGAGAGCCGCTACCTCGACGTCGACGCCGCCGTCGGGCGCCTGCTCGGCCCGACCCCGCGGCCGGAGTGACACCCGCACGACCCCGACCACGCCCGACATCCGGTACGCCCGGGTGCCGGGCGCGTCGCCGTCCGGGGTGCGGTCACTCCGCCGGCGCGGCGTACCGCTCGGCGGGGATGCCGAGGGAGTCGGCGAGGACGCGCCGGCCGCCGTCGGTGACGCGCAGTCCGCGCTGCCCGGTGCCCCGGCGTACGAGCCAGCCCTGGGACAGGAAGCGGTCGCAGATCGCCGCGCCGAGCGCCCCGGCCAGATGCGTACGCCGCTCCGTGAAGTCCAGGCACGGCCGCGCGAACGACCGGCGCGCCCCGCGGGCCCCGGCCACGTCGACGCCCAGCCCGGCCAGCAGGTCCGCCCCCGGATCCGTCAGCAGGTACCCGTCGCCGCCGGCGCGGATCGCGTCCCGCTCGACGAGAGTGTCGTGCACGGCGACCCCGATCCGCCCCGCCAGGTGGTCGTAGCAGGTACGGCCGGACGCGAGCGCCCGGTTGGCCCGCGACTGCCGCAGCGTACGGACCGGGCGGGGCGGGCTGATCAGCGCCAGCGCCTCCAACGCGTGCCCCACGTCGGGCGACGCTAGCCGGTGGTACCGGTGGCGGCCCTGCGCGACGACCTCGATCAGGCCGCCCTCGCGTAGCCGGGACAGGTGCTCGCTGGCGGTGGCGGGGGAGACGCCGGCGATGCGGGCGAGTTCGCCGGCGGCGAGCGCCCGCCCGGCGAGCAGCGCGTCGAGCATCGCCGCCCGCGCCGGCTCGCCGATCAGCCGCGCGACCGCCGCGGTGTCGACCTCGACCGGCCGCTCGGCCCCGTCGGCGGCCACCGGACGCGTGTCGTACGCCGGGCCTGGTGATGCGGTCATGCCCCGACGCTAGCCCGGCCACGGTTCGGCCGGCGCCGAAGTACCGGCGGCCTAGCCTCGCCGCGTGACCCGATACCTGACCGACGACGTACCCGACGACGAGGTCCCCGAGACCGACGACCGGGACGTCACGACCCTGATCCCCACCGCCGTCGACGAGGTACTCGCGACCGCCGAGACGTGGCTCGCGTGGGACGGCCGCCCCCGGTACTGCGACGGCAACGCCTGGACGCCGCACAAGGCGCTGCGCCGGGTGACCGACCACCTGGTCGACCATCTCGCCGAGATCGAGTGCCGGCTCGCCGGCGTAGCGACGCTGCCGGACCGGTGGCACGGCCGGAAGCTGACCCTGGACAGCGACGCCGCCCGCTTCACCGAGGCCGACCTCGACGAGGCCACCAGCCGGCTGCGACGGCTCGCCCTCTGCTACCGGGCGCGCCTCGCCACCCTCCCCGCCGACGTACTCGACGCTCCGTCGGACGCGTGGACCCTGCGCCAGGTCGTCCACCACGTCGCGAACGTCACCTACTACGCCCGGATGCTCGGCCCGCTCACGCCCTGACCCCGATCCATCGGTACCGACCGGTCCGCGCCCGTACGCTGTGCCGATGACGCGTATCGCCCGGTACCTGCTGGTCGGGCTGCTGGCCGTCGGGCTCGCCGCGTGCTCGGCACCGGACCGCCACCCCGCCGCGGATCCGGGGCCGGGCCGCACCGCCAGCCCGTCCCCGACCGGCCCGCCCACCGTCACCGTGGACTTCGCCGGCGACGTGCACTTCGCCGGCCGTACGGCAGGGCTGTTGAAGGATCCGGACACCGCGTTCGGCCCGGTGGCGCGCGAACTGTCCGCCGCCGACCTCAGCATCGTCAACCTGGAGACCGCCGTCACCACCCGCGGCACGCCCGAGCCCAAGCAGTTCCACTTCCGCGCGCCGCCGTCGGCGTTCCGGGCCGTGCACGCCGCCGGCGTCGACGTGGTCACCGCCGCCAACAACCACGCCCTCGACTACGGCCGCACCGGCCTCACCGACACCCTCCGGTACGCCCGCGCCGCCGGCGTACCGGTGATCGGGGCGGGCCGCAACGAGGCCGAGGCGTACCGGCCGTGGATCACGACCGTGCACGGCGTACGGGTGGCGTTCCTGGCGTTCAGCCAGATCACCGAGCTCGCCGACTCGTGGCGCGCGACCGCCGACCGGCCCGGGATCGCCGAGACGTTCGACACCTCCCGTGCCGTCGCCGCCGTACGCCAGGCCCGCCGCGAAGCCGACATCGTGCTCGTCTACCCGCACTGGGGCCAGGAAGGGAACCACTGCCCGATCGACGCGCAACGGCAGTTCGCGAAGGCGATGGCCGACGCCGGCGCCGACGCGGTCATCGGCACCCACGCCCACCTGCTGCTCGGCGCCGGTTACCTCGGCCACACGTACGTCGACTACGGGCTCGGCAACTTCCTCTGGTGGCGCGACGACGCCTTCAGCAACGACACCGGCGTCCTGCGCCTCACGTTCACCGGCCACCGGCTCACCGGCACCCGCTTCCGGCCCGCCGAGATCTCCCGTACGACCGGGCAACCCGTACCCGCCACCGGCGCCACCGCCCGCCGCATCAGCGGTACGGTGACCGGCCTGCGTACCTGCGCCGATCTGTCCGACTCGCCCCGGTGAACGGCGCATCGACCCCGGCGAATCGGTGACCGGACACCACGACCCCGCGTTTGGCCCTCCTCGCTCGATCGGATACAGTTTCACTCGCCGCCGGGGAAGGTTCACCGGCGACATGCGGACGTAGCGCAGCTGGTAGCGCATCACCTTGCCAAGGTGAGGGTCGCGGGTTCGAATCCCGTCGTCCGCTCGGATGCGGCGCCCGCGTGGCGTTCTCGTCCCTCATCTCCGGCTCGCCGGGGAACACCCGGTGGGGTGGCCGAGTGGCTTAGGCAAGGGCCTGCAAAGCCCTGTACGCGGGTTCGATTCCCGCTCCCACCTCGCGCGGTTAGCTCAGCGGGAGAGCGCTTCCCTGACACGGAAGAGGTCACAGGTTCAATCCCTGTACCGCGCACCAGCAGGACACCGGCCCGTTACCAGAACTGGTAGCGGGCCGGTGTCGTTTGGTATCTGGTGTCGCGTTGCGGGTTGTTACCGCGGGTCTCCGGTCTGCCAGGGGTAGCGGAACCGTTCGGGTCGGATGCCCCAGGCTTCGAGCGCGGCGGTGAGCCGAGCCTCGGCCGCGACGGTCGTGGTCCGGGCGAGTACCGCGCCGAGGTCGTAGTCGAAGCCGGCGATCTGGTCGGCGTCGTGGTCCCAGTGATCGAGGGTGAAGCGGCGGTCCCGGTCGGCTCGGGTCCAGCCATCCCGCCGTGCGTCGGAGTCGGCCGTGGTCGTCGCGGGCCGGATCTCGACGAACGCGCGTCTGGCCGGGCCGGACGCCGGGACCTCGGCCACCAGGCGCCGGCCGAGCCGTAGCGCGGTCAGCTTGTCGACGGGCCACCGCTTGTCGACGGGCCACCGTGCCGGGCTGCCGTCGCCGTCCATGCCGCCTCGCCTTCCCCGTACCTGTGCGCGAACGTACCAATGGCACGGGTGAAGCGGCGGAACGTCGTGGTCGTCGGGCACTTCCACGATCTGGCGGAGGGCGCGCGGTGAACTGGCGCGCCCAGGCCGCGTCAAGCGCCCGGCCCAACGCCCGGGTTTGCTTGTGGTGCAACGGAAGGGGGGCCGGCCCGACACTTGGGCCGGGCCGGATCCCGGTGGGTCAGGTGTCGAAGCCGAGCGTGGCGTACTCGTGGGCGCTGCGTTCGACGCAGAACTCGTTGCCTTCGGGGTCGGCGAAGACGACCCAGCCGCGGCCTTCCGGGGTACGCCGGTCGTGGAGGATCCGGCCGCCGAGCCGCTGTACGCGCTCGACCTCGGCGTTCATGCCGCGTTCGTCGGTGGGCTGGAGGTCGAGGTGGACGCGGTTCTTGGCGGCCCGGCCTTCCGGTACGCGGACGAACAGCATGCCGGGGCCGCCGGGGAGGTCGAGGACGGCTTCGGGGTCGCCGGGCTTGTCGTCGTCGCTCAGCGGTCGGCCGAGCAGGGCGCTCCAGAACAACCCCAGGTCGTACGGGTCACCGGAGCAGTCGATGGTGATGTGACGGATCGTGGGAAACATGGGCACTCCTGTTCGTGGGGTGCCTCCCGACGGCGTGCGCGGCCGGGAGACGCGTTCGTCCGGTCATGCGCCACACCTCCTCTCGTACGCCGGGCAGCGGTTCCGGTTTAGCCGCAACGGTTCTCGGCCGCAACCGATTTCGGCGACGGGGTACCCATCCGGCACGGGGCGGGGGAGCGACTGCGCGAGTACGACGATCGCGCGCAGTTCCTCTCCGCCCCGCGCCTGGATAGCGCTGTTGGACGGCGCTGCCCGGGGCCGCTGGCTCAGTCGCTCATGCACGGTTCCCTTGCGGGACAACGGGATCACGCGGTCGGGATCTGCTGGGTGGCGCAGTGGACGTTGCCGCCGCCGAGCAGCAGCTCACGGGTCTCCAGGCCCACCACGGTACGGTCCGGGAACAGTCGGGCGAGGAAGCCGCGCGCCTCGTCGTCGTACTCGGGGTCGAGGAGCGGCATGAACACGTGCCCGTTCGCCAGGTACGCGTTGCAGTACGAGGCGGCCAGCCGCACCGGCCCCGTCGGTACGCCGGCGACCGTGTCCACGCCGCGGATCTCGTCGTCCGTCGCGTACGCGGGTGCGGGCAGGCGCAGCTTCTCCACCCGGATCCGGCGCCCCCCGGCGTCCACCGCGCCACTCAACCGTTCGTACGCGGCGGCGCACCGTTCCGACTGCGGGTCGGCGGGATCGTCGGTCCAGGCCAGGCAGACCACGCCCGGCGCGGCGAAGAACGCGACGTTGTCCACGTGCCCGGTCGGGTCGTCGACGAGGCCGGATTCCAACCACAGCACCGTATCCACGCCGAGATGGTCGCGCAGCACGGCCTCCACCCGGGTTCGGCCGACGCCCGGGTTGCGGCGCGGATCCAGCAACGCCGCCTCCGTCACCAGGCACGTACCGGCCCCGTCGACGTGCAGCGCGCCGCCCTCGGCGACCAGCGGCGCGCGGTACCGCGGAGTGCCGGTGAGGTCGAGCATCTTGCGGCCGAACAGGTCGTCGTCCGCCCAGCAGGGATACTGCGCGCCGTACCCGTTGAAGCGGAAGTCGACGCCGCGCCGCCCGCCCCGCCCGTCCAGCACGTACGTGGGGGCGATGTCGCGCGCCCAGCCGAGCCACGTCGTCGCCTCCACGACCCGGATCCGCGCCGCGAGCCGGGACCGCGCATGCGGGTACTGCCCGCCCGACACGGTCACGGTGACGCGCTCCCCGGTCTCCGCGATCGCGTTCGCCAGTACGGCCAGGGCCCGTTGCGCGTGCCGCGCGCCGTCGCGCCAGGCGTACCCGTTCTCCGGCCAGACCAGCAGGCAACCGTCGTGCGGCGCCCACTCCGCCGGCATCGAGAACCCTTGCGCCGCAGGCGATCCCGGTGCCGTCACCGCGCACCGCCCAGAGCCGTACGCCGGCGGTACGCGAGCATCCAGCCGACCAGGACGGGCAGTACCGCGAACTCCACCACCGGCGAGACGCCCGCCGCCACCCGTACCGGCAGCGTGAACACCAGCACCATGCGGGCAGCGGCCTCCGCCACCAGGCCGGTGCCGAGCACCGCGGTCTGCACTCGGTGCCGCCGCATCCCGTCCGCGTCGACCGTCGCCCGGTGCACCCGGCGCGCCAGGTATGCCGTCGCCGGCGTCGCCGTCGCGCACGTCGCCAGGAACACCGCGCCGGCCAGCCCACTCGTCAACGGATCCCGTACCAGCAGCAGCCGCTCGTCCGCCGTCGCCACCGCCAGCCCGAACATCACCGCGTACATGCCGAGCATGAACGCCGCCAGCCCGTCGACCCGGCGGTCCAGCGCCACCGTCACCAGCAGCCAACCACCCGCCACCACCGTCGCCGCGAGCAGCGCCCGCCATGTCGGCACCCCCGCCAGGAACAGCCCGTAGTACGCCAGCGGCGAGATCCCGAGATCGAGCGCCAACCGCGCCAGCCGCCGTACTCCTCGCCCGGTCCTTCGCCGACCGTCCGGGCCGGATTCCTTGTCCGGCAAGGGTTCCGCATCCTGTGTCGGGCGTGCTGCGCTCGCTGCCCCCGACGAAGCAGATGCTGCGCCCGCTGTGCCGGGCGGTGCGGATGTGGTGCCGTGTCCGGGTGTCCCGTGACGGCCGCCGTCCTGGCGAGGTTCGGCCGCGGGAGTGCGGCCGGCTTCCGTTGCGGCGCCTCGGTGGTACGCCACCGGCGGCCCGGGAGTGGGTTCCCGGGTGTGCCGTTCGCGCGGGCCGGCCGTGCCCCGGTCGTACGGGATGGGGCGGTGATCGCCGAACGGGTCCTTCGGGTTCGAGGTGGCCCGGTGTCGGCTGACGGCGGCGTCCATGGCAACTCCTTTCTATCTCGACTGTGATACAACGAAAGCTATCACAGCTGTGATAGAAAGGTGGCATGCCGAGGAAGGTCGATGCGGACGAGCGCCGCCGCCACGTCGTCGAGGCCCTGTTCCGCGTGGCTGTACGGGACGGGTTGGCGCGCGCGTCCCTGCGTACGGTCGCGGACGAGGCGGGGCTGAACATCGGCTCGCTCCGGCACTACTTCGCCAGCCAGTCGGACCTCATGCGGTTCGCGATGCGCGCCATGCTGGAGCAGGTCGGCGAACGGATGCGGCACGGCCTGGCCGATCTCGCCGGGCAACGGGGCGCGCCTGCGGCGCAACGGATCCGTACCGCGGGGAAGTTGTTGGGGGAGCTGCTGCCGCTGGACGACGTACGGCGGGCCGAGGTCACCGTCTTCCTCGACTTCGCGGCGCTGGCCCGGACCCGGCCCGATCTGCACGATCTCGCCGACGAGGCGGCCCGGGGCAGCCGCACCGCGGTCCGCCGCATCCTCGCGTACGTGACGGGTCTGTCGCCGCGCGCCCGCGCCCTCGACGTGGAGACCGAACGCCTGCTGTCCCTGCTGGACGGCCTCGGCATCAACGCCGTCCTGCACCCCGACCTGGTCACCGCGGACGATGCGGTACGCGTGGTCGACGCCCACCTGCGCGCCCTCGCCCGGTGAAGCCGTGACCGGTCGGAACCGCTACCACGCAACGGACTCACGGCACTTCGCGGTCGGGTACGAAGCCGGGAACGCCTTGCCGTGCCGCGCCTCCGCTGGGGCTTCACCGATCGAGGGTCGTTACTGCGCAACGTATCCGCGGGAGTTCGCGGTCGGCTGCGAAGCCCTGAGCGCCCCGGCGTGCCGCCCCGCTGGGGCGCCATCGGTCGAGAACCGTTGCTGCGGAATGGATCCGCGGGTCAGGGTAAGGTGCGGAGCCAGGCGTGGATGGTGGCGTAGTCGTCGGGGGTGAGGCCGCGGGTGGGGTCGATCCGGTGCAGCAGCGCCGGTCCCGGGTGGTGCGCGGCGACCCGGCGGCGGTCGGCGGCGCCGATCTCGTCGTCGATCCAGGCGAACGCGCGGCCCGCCGCCCAGTCGACCAGCATGTCCGTTTTCCAGTGCCGCCCGCCGGTACCCGGGTCGTCGGACGGCCAGTGGACGACCGGCAGCGGCGGGAGGCCGAGCCTGGGCGCCACCTCGTCGTTCGCGTCGTCCAGCCAGCTGGTCGCCCACACCAGGGTGCAGCCGAGTGCCGCGAGCCGTGGCCCGTGCGCCGGGTCGATCCGGGCGAGCAGCGGGTTGGCGCCGGCCGGGCCGTACGTCGGATGCCTTGTGGTACCGCCGAACGGGATCAGCGGCCCGTCCACGTCGAGGAACAGCAGGGGCCGGGTCACACCGGGACGGTACCGGTGGACCTGTTGCGGTGGACGTGTGCGGGCGGTAGTGTTCGCCCGGCCGCGACCGGGCGGACCCATCGGTACGGAGGAGGTGTGCAGCAGATGCGCACGACTGCTGAGCTGTCGAACCCGATTTCGACGTTCGCCACCTCACGATGGAGTCACCTTGTCCGTTCGTCTTACCCCGCTGGTCGATCCTGAGCAGAGCGCGCTGAGCCACCGTCTCGCGTGGCTCGCGTCCGACGCCGACGGCGTACCCGTCGGATCCGCGTTCGTGCGGCTGTTCCTCGGGCCGAACCAGCGTCACCTGTCCGAGCTGGACCTCCAGGTCCACCCGTCCGCCCGCCGGCGCGGTACGGGCACGCTCCTGTTGCACGCCGCCGCGGACGCCGCGCGCGCCGACGGTCGGCGTTCCCTCGTCACGGAGGTCGACGAGGGTTCGCCGGGCGCGGAGTTCCTGTCGGCGCGCGGTTTCGCCGCGGTGCTGACCACGACGTACACCCGGTTGGCGTTGTCCGATGTGGACGTGCCGGCGCTCGCCGCGGCCGGCACCACCCCACATCCCGGCTACGAGCTGGTCTCCTGGGACGGTACGGTCCCGGACGGCTGGGCGGAGGAGTTCGCCCGGTCGCACCGCGCGATGGACGACATGCCGATGGGCGACATGGACCATGGCCACGTCGACTGGGACGTCGACCGGGTACGCAGCGCCGCGGAGGCGGTGGCGCGCCGCGGCGAGCTGCTGTACACGGTGGCGGTGGTGGACACCGCCGACGGTTCGATGGTCGGGTACAGCGAACTCGTCGTGCCGGGCGACGGCACGGGCGACGGCCAGCACTACGGCACCGGCGTACTCCCGGAGCACCGCGGGCACGGCCTCGCGTACTGGATGAAGGCGGCGACGATCGTCCGGGTCCGGGACAGGTACCCGGATCTGGCCGGTCTGTGCACCGACACCGCCGACGACAACGCGCCGATGCGCGCGGTCAACGACCGGCTGGGCTACGCGCCCACGCACCGGACCGTCCGGTACCAGCTCGATCTCGGCTGACGGCCGCTTCCCGACCCGCGCACCGGTCCGTCGACCGGTGCGCGGGTGTCCGCTGCTTCCGGAAAGGTAGGCCGAACCATGGATCGTGCCCGGATCTCCGACATCGCGCACGCCGACCACCCGATCAGGTCACCGCTCGACGACCGCAGCGTCGCGGCGCTGCTGGACCACGCCCTGCCGCGCGGTGACGAGCGAGTACTCGACCTCGGTTGTGGCGGCGCGGAGTGGCTGCTGCGCGCGCTGACCACCCGGCCCCGGGCGTACGCCGAGGGGGTGGACGTGTCGGCCGGCGCGCTGGCGCGGGCCCGGCGGTCGGCCGACGAGCGCGGCGTCGGCGACCGTCTCGTCCTGCACCGGCAGGACGCCGCCATTTTCGCCGCTGCCCGGCAGTACGACGTGGTGGTGTGCGTGGGGTCCACGCACGCGCTCGGCGGGCTGCTGCCGACCCTCGACGCCGCGCGCGGTCACCTGGCGCCCGGCGGCCGGATCCTCGTCGGCGACGGCTACTGGTCGGGCACCCCGACGCGCGAGGCGGTCGACATGCTCGGCGATCTCGCCGACCTGGCGACCACCGTGGAGCGGGTCGCTGCCGCCGGCTGGACGCCGCGGTACGGGCACGTCAGCACCCGCGCCGAACTCGACGCGTACGAGTGGGCGTGCTGGGGTTCGCTGGCCGCGTGGGCGCTGGACCACCCGGACGACCCGGACCGCGCCGACGCGCTGGCCACCGCGGCCGAGCGGCGTACCGAATGGTTGCGGGGCTACCGCGACGTGTTCGGCTTCGTCTCGCTCGTCCTCGGCCGTACGCCGGAGTGACGCGGTCGTTCCCCGTGGCCGGGGAACGGCGTCACCGCCGGAGCCGGTACACCTGGCGGGATCCGCCCTCCGGGCCCGGTTCGGCCGGTTCGGCGGGCTCGAAGCCGAGCCGCTCGTAGAACACGCGGGCACCGCTGGCCGTCGCACCCGGATGGTCGGCGCCGAACGTGACGACCTCGACGCTGCCCGGCCCGTCGACGTACCGGTCGAGCGCGTCGGCCAGCAGCGCCCGCCCCACCCCGCCACCGCGGGCCGACGCGTCCACCACCAACCAGTGCACCCGGTACGTCGGGGCGGCGCCGCCGAACAGCAGGCCACCGAGCAGCGGAGTACCGGGGGAGTCGGCGACGAGCGCGGCGGACCGTCCAATGTGGCGGGTCACGGCGGCGTGGAAGCCGGGATCGCCGACCATCGGGCCGAACCAGTGCTCGACCTGCGCGGCCAGAGCCAGGAACCCGGCGAGGTCCGCGGGTCGCGCCAGCCTGATCCGGACGTCCCCGTTCACCGTCCGCCGCCGGCGGTGATGAGGGCGTAGGCGAGGCCGGCGGAGCGTTCGGCGATCTCCTGCGGCGTACCCGGCCGGTCGTGGTCGAGCCACCAGGTGATCGTCTCCGCGAACATGCCGGAGAGTACGGCGGGGAGCAGGTCGTCCTGGCCGGGGAAGTGCGGTGCGACCATCTCGGCGAGCGACGACCGCATCCGCGCGGCGAACCAGGCGCTGCCCCGCCGACCGAGCAGCGCCCCGTACAGCCGGTGGTAGGCGTCGATGTGCTCGAAGAACGCCACCCAGCGCGCCATCGTGGGGCGCTCGTCGTCGCCGATCGTGCCGCGCACCTCGGCCATCGCCTCGTCGAACACCTGCTCCACCAACTGGTACTTGTCCCGGTACCCGCGGTAGAAGGCGGCGCGGCTGACCATCGCGCGTTCGGTGATCGCGCCGACGGTGACCTTGTCGAAGCCGCGTTCCTCGATCAGGTCGACCAGCGCCTCGCGCAACAGCCTCCGGGTGCGCCGCACTCGCAGATCCGACTGGGACACTCTCGGCTCCCTGTCTCGTTCGGGACGGTACGGCCGGACTGTGGCTTGGCGGGTCGCCGCCCGGCCGTGAGACTGGGCGGCGGACGCCCCGACCCGGCTGAGACAGACTGTCCCGCCCGGTCCGGCGTGTCAATTCCCACGACCGAGGAGCACACCCATGAAGGCCATCCAGGTACGCGAGGTCGGCGGCCCCGACGTCCTGCGCCCGGTGGACACCGACGCGCCCGAGGCCGGCCCCGGCGAGGTCGTCGTCGACGTCGAACTCGCCGGCGTCACGTACGCGGACACGATGCTGCGCGCCGGCCGCTACCCGTTCCCCCTGCCGTACGTGGCGGGGATGGAGGTGGGCGGCCGGGTCGCGTCCGTCGGCCCGGACGTCGACCCCGGACTGGTCGGGCGCCGCGTTGTCGCCACCACCGTCGACAACCGCGGCGGGTACGCCGAGCGGGCCCGCGCCGCCGCCACCGGCGCCTTCGCCGTACCGGACGGGCTGGCGCTGGACCACGCGATCGCCGTCTTCCAGTCCGGCGCGGTCGCCGCCGGCATCCTCGCCGCCCTCCCGGTACGCCCCGGCGAGACGGTGCTCGTCACCGCCGCCGCCGGCCGGATCGGTTCGCTGCTCGTACAACTGGCGCGGACGGCCGGGGCGCGGGTGATCGGCTCGTGCGGCCCGGCGAAGCTCGACGCGGCCCGCGACATCGGCGCGCACGTCGCCGTCGACCACACCCGTCCCGACTGGCCGGACGCGGTGCGCGCCGCCACCGACGGCCGCGGCGCCGACCTGGTACTCGACGCGATCGGCGGGGAGACCGGTTCCCGGGCGGTCGACGCCGCCGCGGACGCCGGCGGGCGGATCGGCCTGTACGGCTTCACCTCCGGTACGTGGACGCCGCTGGACGCGCACACCGTCGCCCGCCGCGGGATCAGCGTGTCCGGGCCGCTCGGCGTCGCGTTCGCCAAGCCGGCGGACGAGCAGCGCGCCGACGCCGAACGGGCGCTCGCCGCCGCGGCCGACGGCACCCTCGTACCGCGGATCCACGCGACGTATCCGCTGGTCGAGGCGGCCCGCGCGCACGCCGAACTCGACGCCCGGCGTACCGTCGGCGCGGTCGTGCTCGCGCCCTGAACGCCGCGGCCGGCGAGGTGACAGGGACTGTCTACTTATGTAGATTAAGTTCCATGGAGACGTTGCCCCGGATCGGCGCGGCCACCGCGGACGTGCTCGCCGTGCTGCTCGACGACCCGGGACCGCGCTGGGGCCTGGAGCTGATCAAACTGACCGGCCGCCCCTCCGGCACGATCTACCCGCTGCTCGACCGCCTCGAACGGGCCGGCTGGGTCGAGTCCAGCTGGGACGACGACACCACCCGCCGGGGCCCCCGCCGCCGCCTCTACACGCTCACGCCCGACGGTGCCGAAGCCGCCCGCGACGTCGTACGCCGGGCTCGGACCCGCGCCGTCCGCCCACCGTTCGCCCCGCCTCGTGGAGCCGGTGCGACCGGCTGAGCATGGCCGGGAAGGTGGAGTTCCCCGGGGAGTGATGGGAGCACACCCCGGGGAATGCGAACGCGACGCGACGCGTCCACCGCGCAATATTATGCCGTGCCGCGCCGGTACACGAGGGTGGGCCGGATGCTGGTCGTACTGCGCCGCAAGCGATCCCGCGTACGTCCCGGCGAATGCGGCCACAGTCCCACCGATCGTGTTCAGGCACCGCAGAGCCACGCACATCCACCCCGATCGGATCGCGGAACGGTCCCGCGGTGCCGGCCGGCGTCGCGCGGTTCGGAGCCGTCGTCGGCCACGGTCCGTCCACCGGCGGGGCGTGACCGGGTGGTCGCCGACGCAGGCCGGGTACCGCACGTTGTCACCATCCATCATGGACTGTCCACGTTGGACGGTGATTCGCTCCCGCCCTGCGGGTCGCGAACATGGTGGGCCAGCACGGCACCCGGTCGAGTCGCAGCGCCGGCCCACCCGTCCGGTACGAGGCGGTCGGCGCGTGGCCTGCGCCGGCTCGCCGGGTACGCGGGGGAGTTCGGGGCGGGCGTGCACCTGCCGCGGATCGGGTGCGGGCTGGCGGGCGGCCGGTGGGACCGGATCGAGCCGCTGGTCGCGGCCGAGCTGACCGACCGCGGCATCCCGGTCACCGTCTACGACACCGGCTGACGGCGGGCGTCACGGCAGCGCGGTCGGGGGTACGCCGGCGCGCAGTGCCTCGGCGGCGGCGAGTACCGGAGCGCGGAGGTCGTCGCCGAGGGCGGGGTCGAGTACGTCGAGCACGGCCCGTACGGGGGCGGCGCCGGTGGCGGCGGTGACCAGGTCGGCGGCGCGCGGGTCGGTGGGGCGGCGGCCGGCCTCGACGGTCTCGACGACGTCGGCGCACCAGCCGGCGACGATCAGCGGGGCGACCGCGGCGCGGCCGGTCAGCGCGCGCAGGGTGGGCAGGACGCGTTCGGCGAGCTTGGCGGTACCGTCGACGGCGATCTGGTCGAGCCGGTGGTCGATCGCTGGGTTGGCGAACCGTACGAGCATCCCGGCGACGAAGCCCTCGGCGTCCACAGTGGATGGTGGAAGGGCCGGTACCGCCTCGGTACGCAGGAACCGGTCGAGCAGGCTGGCGAGACCGTCGTGCCCGACCGCGTCGGCGACGGTCCGCGCCCCGACCCGCCGCCCCAGGTACGCCAGCAGCGTGTGCGCGGCGTTGAGCAGCCGCAGCTTCGCCCGCTCGTACGGGCGGGTGTCGGGGACGAGCAGCGCGCCGGCGGTGGCCCAGTCGGGTCGGGCGGCGGCGAAGTCGTCCTCGATCACCCACTGCCGGTACGGTTCGGTCACCACGGCCGCGTCGTCGCGGTGGCCGGTGAGGGCAGCGACGCGGCGGCGGTCGCCGTCGGTGGTGGCCGGGGTGATGCGGTCGACGACGGTGCGGGGGCAGCGCACCGCGGCGTGTACCCAGTCGGCGAAGGCGGTGTCGCCGGTGCGCTCGGCGAGCCCGTCGACGGCGGCGCGCAGCACGTGCCCGTTGTCGGCGAGGTTGTCGCAGCTGACCAGGGTGACGGGCGCGCCGTGCCGCCGGTACCGGTCGCGCAGCCCGGCGACGAGCAACCCCACCGCGGTACGGAACGGGCCGGTGCCGGTGAGGTCGGCGGCGAGGTCGGCGGGCAGCGGGTCGGCCAGGCGTCGGGTGTGCGGGTCGATCCGGTAGCCCTTCTCGGTGATGGTGGTGGTGACGACGGTGGCGGCCGGGTCGGCGAGCGCGGCGAGTACCGGTGCGGGGTCGTCGGCGGCACAGTACGCGGTGTCGACGAGGGTGCGCGGGACGGCGCGGTCACCGTCGGCGCCGCGTACGAGGATGGTGTAGGTGTGGTGCTGGCGGGCGAGCGCGGCGACCACGTCGCGGGAGCGGGGCGCGACGCCGGTGACGGCCCAGCCGCCCGCGTCGGCCGTGTGGTCGAACACGTGCGCGCGGGCGAACGCGCCGAGCCCGAGGTGCACGATCCGGTGCGGTTGAGCCATCTCAGCCCACCACCTCGACGGTACCGGTGAGCCGGGCGCGTTCGGCGGCGAACACCGCCAGGTGCGAGTTGAGCGACTCCTCGGCGCCGCTGCGCAGGCCGCTCGCGTCGCCGGTGGCCACCGCGCGCACCATCGCGGCCATCAGCGCGTCGTCGCCGCCACCGTGCCCGCCGCCGGCCGTGGCGTCGCCGGTGGTCGCCGCGTCGATCTCGCGCCACGCCTCGGTACGGAAGTCGTACACGCGGACGGTGTCGCCGTCGCAGCTGAGTTCGCCGGCGGTGCCGAAGATGCGAGTACGGCGGTGCGTGGACTCGGTGAACCCGGTCATGGTGAACGCGGCCGACACCCCGCCGGCGAACTCCATCGCCACCACCTGGTGGTCCACGACGTCGTTGCCGCAGGCGTACACGCAGCGGCCGTACGGGCCGTCGCGGAGGGCGGCGGCGACGCTGGCACGGGTCGGTTCCGGGGTGAGTACGGTGAGCGGCCAGCCCGTGGATCCGCGGTCCAGGTACCGGCCGTAGATGCGGGGCGCGGAGTAGGCGCAGTCCGGTTCGACGGCGCAGTCGGTGCAGCGGTCGGCGGCACCGGCCGGCTGGTTCGCGCGGGTGAAGTGGGTCAGCCCGCCGAAGCTCGACACCCGCGCGATCGGTTGCCCCACAACGTACTGGAGCCAGTCGACGTCGTGGCAGGACTTCGCGAGCAGCATCGGGCTGGACTCCGCGCTGTTGCCCCAGTTGCCCCGCACGAACGAGTGCGCCTGGTGCCAGTACCCGACAGGTTCGAGGTGCTGCACGCTGACCACCCGGCCGATTGCGCCGCTGTCCAGCACCGCCCGCAGCGTCTCCGTGTACGGCGTGTACCGCAGCACGTGGCAGACGGCGAACAGCACGCCGGCCTCGCGTACCGCGGAGACGATCTCGCGGGTCTCCCGCTCGGTCGGCGCGATCGGCTTCTCCAGCAGGATGTGGTATCCCCGCGCGGCGAACGCGAGCGTCGGGTCGCGGTGCTGCGAGTCCTGCGTGGCGACCACGACGAGGTCCGCGATCCGTTGCGCCGCAACGATCTCCCGCCAGTCGGTGTACCGGCGGTCGGTGGGGACGCCGTGCGCGTCGGCGATCGCCTCGCGGTACGCCGGGCGCGGGTCGGCGACGGCGACGACCCGGGCCTGGTCGGGATGCCGCGCGATCCAGTCGGCGTACGTGCCGCCGCGTCCGCCGCAGCCCAGGATCGCGACGCGTACCGGTGTGGTCATGCCTCAGCCCTTCACGGCACCGACGAGGATGCCCTTGGCGAAATGTCGTTGCAGGAACGGGTACAGCGCCGCGATCGGTACCAGTGCCACCACGAGCGTCGCCATCTGGAGCGACTGCTGCGGCGGCGGTACGACACCGGCGATGTGCGCGCTGTCCACGCCGATCGTCGTGCCGTCCACCACGTACGTGCGGAGGACCAGTTGCAGCGGCCAGCGCGCCGAGTCGTTGATGTACAGCAGCGCGGAGATGTAGTTGTTCCAGTAGGCGACGGCGTAGAACAGGCCGACGACGGCGATCACCGCCTTCGACAGCGGGAGTACGACCCGGCGCAGCAGCTGCCACTCGCCGGCCCCGTCGATGCGCGCCGCGTCCAGCAGTTCCTGCGGCAGGTCGAGGAAGAACGACCGCATCACGATCACGTTGAACCCGTTGATGAGCGCCGGCACGATGAGCGACCAGTACGAGTTGAGCAGGCCGAGCTGCTTGACCACCAGGTAGCTGGGGATCATGCCGGGCGCGAACAGCACCGTGAACAGGACGGTCAGCAGCAGCGGCCGGTGCGCGAAGCTGCCCGGCCGCGACAGCCCGTACGCCAGCAGCGTCGTGCAGACCAGGCTGAGCGCGGTGCCGACCGCGGTGACGCCGATCGAGACGAGCAGCGCCCGCGTCACCATCCCGCCCGCGAAGATCGCCCGGTACGCGTCGAGCGACGGGTGGTCCGGCCACAGCACGAGACCGCCGGCCCGGGTGACCTGCCGGTCGTCGGCCAGGCTGGTCGAGATCACCCCGACGAACGGCAGAACGACCACGCCGCAGGCGATCAGCAGCACGAGACCCTTCAACCCCCGCACCGGTACGCTCGCCGGGGTGCGGCCGGTGGTGTGCGCCGCGGGCCGGGACCGGCGGCCGGCGGCGCGGGTGATGGCGGCGCTCACGACTCGTACACCCCCCGCTCGCCGAACAGGTGCGCCAGCTTGTTGGCGCCGAGTACGAGACCCACTCCGATGACTCCCTTCACCAGGCCGACGGCGGCGGAGACGCCCCAGTTCCCGGCGATGACGCCGTTGTTGTAGACGTACGTGTCGAGTACCTCGGACGCGTCGGTACCGACGGCGGGTTGCTGGATGAGGATCTGCTCGAACCCGACCGTCAGCACGTCGCCGAGCTTGAGGATCAGCAGCAGGACGATCACGCCGCGCAGCGCCGGCAGCGTGATGTGCCAGAGCTGGCGGGCGCGCCCGGCGCCGTCGACCGCGGCCGCCTCGTACAGGGAGATGTCGACGCGGGAGAGGGCGGCGAGGAACAGGATCGTGCCCCAGCCGGTGTCCTTCCAGATCACCTGCGAGGTGACGAGTTCCTTGAACAGGTCGGGATTGCCGATGATCGGCAGCTCCATGCCCTTGCTGCGCAGCCACACGTTCAGCAGGCCGGTGGAGCCGAGCATCTGCTGGAAGATCGCCACCACGATCACCCACGACATGAAGTGCGGCAGGTACAGCACGGACTGCACGACGCGCTTGATCCGTTCGGACAGCAGCGAGTTGAGCAGCAGCGCCAGCGCGATCGGTACCGGGAAGACGAAGGCCACCTGGAGGAACGCGATGACGAGCGTGTTCACGACCGCGGTCAGGAACGCCGGGTCGCCGGTGACGATGATCCGGAAGTTGTCCAGCCCGACCCACGGCGACGCCAGGATCCCCAGGTACGGCTGGTAGTCCTTGAACGCGATGACGTTCGCGAGCAGCGGCACGTAGTGGAACAGGAGTACCACGGCGATGCCGGGCAGGGTGAACAGCAACAGCAGCCGGTCCCGCCGGAACCGCGCCCACCGTCCCTTCGGCCGTTCGGGTACGGCGGCCGGGTCGGTCTCGCCGGTGTCGGCCGGTGCCGGCGGCGCGTGCAGCACCATGGTTCGTCCCTTCGGGTCTCGGTGGTCAGGAGACGACGCTCGGCGTCGCCACCCGCGCGTGGGTCAGGCACCGCCGGAACGCGCCCACGTCGTACGTGGCGACCGGTGGTTCGGCCAGTTCCGGCAGTTCCGTTGCGGGGTCGCGCAACCAGCCGGCGAGCAGCCGGTCGAGGTGGGCGAGCCGCGCGGTGAGCCCGCCGTACCGCCGGTCCAGGACCTCCCAGCCGAACGGGCTGTTGTCGGCGTACCAACGGTTCCGGTGCGCGGCGTGCAGCGCGGCGACCCGGCCGGTGAGCCGGGGGAGCAGCACGGTGGCCAGCTCGCGCACCGCCGCCACGTCCCCCGTCCGGTACGCCGGGCCCAGCTCCAGGTGCAGCCGTACCTTGTCGGCGAGCATCGCGGCCAGCAGCGCGGGAAACGCGAGCCGCGCGTCCCCGGTACGCCGGCGTGCGGCGGCGTGCAGCCGGTCGGCGAGCGTCGCGTAGTGCCGCGCCAGGCCGGTCGGCGGGTCGGCGGTGAGGAAGCCGAGCACCGGGTCGTGCCACAGCAGCCACTTGCCGGCGTTGCCGGTCCAGTCGGCGGCGCGCGCGTCGTCCGGGTCGGCCGGAACCGGTGGCAGCACGTCGAGTCCCGACGCGGCCACCCAGTCGGCGTACGTCGCGTCGGCGCTGCCGAGCAGGTTCGCCGCCGTCTCCGCCGACCCGTACGCGTGGTCGGTGAACGCCTGCACGGCCGGCAGCGCGGAGTACGCGTCGGCCTCGGCTCCGTCGTTGCCCCACTGCGTGACGACCGCCTCGGTCAGTCCACAGTGGACTGCCGCGGTCATGCCGGCCCGGATGGTGGCCAGCGCGCGCGGCAGCTGCGCCCACATCCGGTGGTGCGTACCGGATCCGGCCGCAAGGATCGGGTCGCCGCCGAGCCGCTCGCGGTGCCGGGCGATCCAGTCGCGGTAGAACCCGGCGTCGGTGTGGTCGTAGTCCCAGTACACCAGGCGCGTGCCGGCGGGGATCGAGCCGGCGACCCAGTCCGGGATCTCGGTGTCCGGATCGTAGTAGTGGTCGGTCGCGGAGCCGAGCCGGAAGTACATGTCGCTCCAGATCATCGGCGCCAGACCGCGTTCGGCGCACAGCGCGGCGACCCGGTCCAGGTGCGCGCGCAGGATCTCGAACGGTGGCGTCGCCCCGAACCGCCGCCGGTACTCGCCGGTCCCGATGCCGTGCGCCTCGTCCATGCCGACGTGGATCCGGCGGCTGCGCAGGGGCGCCGACACCGCGTCGAGCATCCGCCCGATCAGCGCGTACCCGGCGTCGTCACCTGCCAGCAGGACGCGATCGGTGTCCCGGTAAGGGAAGTAGTGCTCCCACTGGAGCACCTGTTCCAGGTGTCCGAGCGTCTGCACGCACGGCACCACCTCGATCCCCAGCCGGTACGCCGCGTCGTCGATCGCCCGCAGCTCGTCGCCGGAGTACCGGCCGCGGGCGTAGCCGAACAGCGGTTCGCCGGGCACCCGGTACGTGTCCTCCAGGTACAGCCAGAGCTGGTTGACGCCGGCGAGGGCGTACCGGGCGAGCAGGTCGGTGACGGTCGCCGGCCGGGGCACCGCGTTCCGGGACACGTCGAGCATGACGCCGAGGGTCGCGAAACCGGTCCGCTCGGCGGCGGGCGGCGCGGTGCCGGCGATCAGCGCGCCGAGCAGCACCCCCACCGCGCGGTACGCGTCGCACGGCCGGCGGTACCGGATGCGCCAGCCTTCGCCGTCGGCGTCGAGGGCGAAGCCGTTGTCGGCGAGGCCGCCGGCGAACCGCACCGGCGCGCCCCCGGTACCGAACCGGTCCGGGTACACGGCGGCGATCGCGGTCAGCCCGGTGGCGATCTCGTCGGGCGCCACGGGGTCGAGGTACGGCATCGGTGGCCTTTCGTCGGGTGGCCGGGCGGGTGGTGACCCGCCCGGCCGCGGCGGGTCAGCTGCGGGTGAGCACCAGACCGGTGTCGGGGGCGAGCGTCGCCTGGCCCGAGTACGCGGTGCCGTGCGTGTCCACGTAGTTGCCGGCCGGCAACGGGACCGTGGCGGACGCCGTCGACGACGGGTTCACCACCGTGAAACCCGCGCTGTACGAGCGGGTCCAGGCGCCGGACGCGTCGTGCACCGGCGCGGCACCGGCCGTACCGAGGTCGGTGGCGAGCAGCGGCGAGTCCAGGAACATGCCGTACTCGAACTTGCCGACCAGGGCGAGCATGGTGCCGTCCTCGCGTACCAGGAAGTAGTTCGCGAGGATCCAGTCGAGCTGCGCGGGGTTCGCGTCGGCCAGATGCGCGGTCGTTGCCATCCCGACGTCCACAATGGACTTCGTGGCCGCGTAGTCCCGGTAGAGCTGGAACGTCTGCGCCCACTCGTCGTCGGTGATGTTCGCGTCCCGGGCGCGGGTGAAGCCGCCCTCGTGCAACCACAGGTCGACGATGCCGACCGCGGCCCGCGACTGCGTCCGTTCGTACGCGGTGTCGCCGAGCGGGGTGACGTTGCCGGCGACCGCGATTCCGGCCTGGTGCAACCGATCCGTCAGGTACCGCAACCAGTTCAGCACCGTCGCGCTGTACGCCGGGTCGTCCTTGACCCCGGTGTACTTGTCGACGAACGTGCCGTCCGCCGCGTACACGCCCTTGGCCGCGATCCAGTTCCACGGCACCACGTTGTCCAGTGCGATCATCGTGTACCCGCGGTCGATGGCCGGCTGCACGTGCGTGTCCCAGTACCAGGTGCGCACGTCGGCGTTGTCCACGTCGAGCGGCACCGCGTTGCCGCCCTCCTGGAACGCCGGCGTGCCGTCCGCCTTGTACAGCACCCAGGTCGGGTGGTTGGCCTGCCACCAGGCGATCGGCCGGTTCGTCCAGTCCAGGTCGCGCACGATCGGCAGGTACCGGCTGCCCTGGGTGCCGGCCGGCTGGGCGGGTTGGCCGGAACCCCAGACGTAGCGCACGTTCTTGCCCGCGTACACGGAGGTGTCGGGGATCGCGGAGTCGAAGATCTGCGCGCGGGTGATGCCGTGGTCGGCGCCGGTCGGCACCTGGATCGCCGGTGTGGCGGGACGCGGGTGGTGCCGGTGGTGCGCCGCGGTCGCCGGGGTGGCGACCGCGGTGACGGCCAGCGCGACCGCGCCGGCGACGGACAACAGCAGCCTTCTCATGGGGGTACCTCCGGGGCGTCGATGGTGCCGGGGAGTCACTTGCCGCCGCTCTTCTGCCACGCCTTCGCGTACTCGGTGCGGATCTTGTCGCCGAAGGTCGTCTTCCACGTACGGACGCCGCTGTCCCAGTCGCGCAGCGACTTGCGCCCGGTGATGATGTCGGCCTGCAGGTCGAGCATCTTCTTGTCCAGTACGGCGCCCTGGGTCTGGTCGGTCGCCGAGTACAGGCCCGCGAGCGGCCACTTCTCGGCGTTCGACAGCGCCTCCTGCTCGCCGTCGTACTCGGCACGCGTGATGTCCGGGTAGCCGGCCGCGTAGTGCGCGATCGGGCACGCCCCGATGTACAGGGTCGGCACGGTGGTCTCGGACGCGCCGGTGTCGGTGACGATCGGATCGCTGCCGTGGAGCGTGAAGTCGCGGCCCGGCACGCCGAACACGCGCAGCCGGTGCTCCTCGGTACCGAACGGTGCCTGGAGCCAGTTGAGCACCCGCAGCATCTCCTTGATGCGCGACTTCGACGCCTTCTTCAGTCCGGTGATCGAGAAGATCGCCGGCCCCAGGTACGTCCTCGCCTGCCCGCCCCCGTCGTACTTCGGCGGCATGATCGGTTCGATGCGCGCCTTCGGCTCCGCCTTGCGTACGGCCATCGCGACGTTGGACCAGGTGGAGACGCCGACCAGCATGGCGACCGTACCGGTGGAGATCCAGCTGATCTTCTGCGATCCGACGGCGGTGAAGGAGTCGGGGTGGATCAGCCCCTCCTTCCACATCCTCGCCGTGACCTCCAGCGCCTTCCTGTACTCCGGCACCTCGTAGTCCTTGGTGAACGTTCCGGCGTCGTTACGCCAGCCGTTCGGTACGCCGAGCATCTCGCACAGGAACGTGACCGCGGACGGCATCGAGCCGTGCGCCCACCTGTTGTGCTTGGGATCGGCCATCTCCCGGCACAGCTGCACCCACTCGTCGCCGGTGCGTACGTCGAGGGACAGGCCGCGCTCGGCGATCAGGTCGGCGCGGGCGTACGTCATGACCTTGATCGGCGGGTTGTGCAGCGGCACACCGTAGATGCCGCCGTTGTAGACGGTGGTCTGCCAGCTCTCCGTCGGGATGTTCGCCAGCGCCGGGTAATCCTTCACCGCGTCGCCGCCGACGAACTCGCTCAGGTCCTGGAACTTGGCGCGCAGCAGCCCGGGCAGCTGCGGGGTGGTGGCCCGGACCTCCATCGTGTCGGGCAGGTCGTCGCCCGCCACGACCGTCTGGAACTTGCTCACGTAGTCGAGCGTCGGCGCGCCGTTGATGGTCAGTTCGGCGCCGAGCCGCGTGTTCAGCTCCTGCCAGAACCTGTTGCGCCCGACCGGAACCGGCGGGGTGTTCATGGTGCACATGGCGCGTACGGTGCCGCCCGAGGCCGGTGCCTCGGTGACGAACCGCGGCGGCGCCGCCGGGTACCGGAAGAACCCGGGGCGGGTGCCCTGCGCGGTCTGCGGCAGGTCGGGCTTGACCCCGGTGTACGGCACCAGGGTCGGCAGCTGCACCGCGGCATCGGCCGAGGCGTCGGCGGTACCGGTGGCGGTGGTGCAGCCGGCGAGGGCTCCGCCGCCCACCGTGCCGGCCATCGCGACACCCAGCGCGGATCGCAGCACCGCTCGTCGGGACATGGATCGGCTCATCTGCCAGCTCCCTCTCGTGTGTCCGACGGTCGGCCCGGCGACCGGAGGGCCCGCGTCGGTGCATTGAGAGTGCAACCGGTTGCGGGAACTGTCAAGAGTCGACGCATGCTTCTTCGAACAGCACCGTCCACCAAGGAGACAACTGCTCACAAACGATTGCTGGGCAGCGTCGAACGCCGGCGCACACCACGCCACGGCGGCACCATCACGCCGGCACGCATCGTCACCCGGCGGCGCCGCCGGCCGACGCCGCCGGTCAGTCGACGACGACGCGGCGCACCCGGCGGCGCAGGTCCGCCACCGACACCCGGGCCGCCAGGCCGGGCACCGTGTTGCGCCACCCCGGCACCGGCCCCGGCTCGTACGGCGCGGACAGCAGCGCGGCCGGGTCGTACGGCTCGGCGTCCAGTTCGAGGGTGCCGATGCGGGGCTCCAGTGCCGCGGCGAGCAGCCCGTACCAGCCGGCGTCGCCGGTGCAGCGAAGCCGCAGATCGCCCACCCCGGCCCGCAACCGCTCGTCGGAGTACGCGAACGCCACCGCCCGGAGCACGTCGTACGCCCGGCCCGCGGCGAGGCTGTCGTCCAGCCAGAACAGATCCGTCAACAGCTTGTACGTGGTGCCGAAGTAGCAGTCGTCGGGGCGGGCGGTGAGCGGGCGCGGGGCGAGCGCACCGGTACCCCGGACGTCGAGCGCGAGCACCAGGTGGCCGGCCGCGACGCGATCGGCGACCCAGTCGGCGCGCGCCGGCAGCTCGCCCGTACCGTCGGCGAACAGGGCCAGGGTCAGCCCGCGTGGCGGCCCGCCGGGTGGTTCGGCGAGGACGCCGGCGTTCCACAGATCGGCTTCGCTGCGCCAGATCACGTGCCGTACCGGATGCTCGGGGGTGGACTCCGGCACCGGCAGCCAGCGCGGCAGGAACTCGTCCGGCGGCCGGCGGTGCGCGCGCACCCGGTCCGCCAGCCAGTCGAGGTCGCCGGTCGGGGCAGGGACGGGGTGCAGCTCCGCCGGATGCCGTACGCCGGGCTCGTCGGCGACCCGGCCGCGCGCCGTGCAGCGCAGCGCGGTCGCCGGCAACGGCACCGGATCGGTGTGGTCCACGGCCCGGTCGTCGCCCAGCTCCCGCACGAAGAACTCGGTCGCCGCCCGAGCCAGATCCGGATGGTACTGGTGCGTCGCGCGCGTACGGACCAGGCGCAGCGCGCCGGGCGCGCCGGCGAGCGCGAAGATCCGGCCGGCCCGGCGCACCGTGTCGAGCGTGCCCTCCAACGGGAAGAAGTCGTAGTCGACGGCGAGCACCAGGGTCGGCCGCGGCACCATCGCGATCAGGAAGTCCTCGTGGTCGACACCCGCCGCGGTACCCCCGGGCAGGATCTGCTCGGCGTCCTGTGCCTGCCCCGCCCGCTGGTACGCCGCGCGACTCGTGACGAACGTGCCCGGTGCCGCCGCGGCCAGGCGCGGCTCCACCGCCATCAGCAGCGCGGTGAGCGTACCGCCGCCGCTGTTGCCGGTGACGCCGATCCGGGCCGGGTCGACCTCCGGCAGCGCGGCCAGGTGGTCGATCGCGCGCCGCGCCTCGTGCACCAGGTACCGCGCGACGGAGTGGCCGGTCCACCAGCAGCGCACGCCCACGTCGGTGTGCTCGCCGACCCCGCCCGAGCCCGGCGTGATGCGCTCGCCCTGCCCGAACGGGTCGATCGCGAGCGCCATGATCCCGTTGCGTGCCAACCGTTGGCACACCGCCTGGTACGGCGGGTACGCCTTGGCTTCGTCGCCGTGCCCGCACACGAACAGCACCGCGCCGCCGGACGGTTCCGCCGGCCGGTACAGGTTCGCGGGGACGAGGGTGCCGGGCGCGGTGGCCAGCAGCAGCCGCTCGATCCGTACGCCGGGCGCGTCGACGAACCCGCGGTGCCGCGCCCGGATCGGCCCGTCGTCCGCTGGCAGCCCGCCGAGCGCGGCGAGCGTGGCGGCCCGGATATCCTTCTGCCGCAAGGGAATCGCGGCCGGATCGGTGATCGCGTCGGTGCGCGCCCGGTTCACCGCGAACGCCTCCGCCGACCGCCGGTACACGTGGGCCTGGAGGTCCAGCGGCGCGTCGAACACCCCGTCCAGGAACGGCCGGAACGCCGCCGGTGGACGGCCGGTACTCATCCGGTCGGCGCCGAGCCGGTCGAGCCGCGGATGACCAGGTGGGTCTCCAGCTCGACCAGCGGCGCGGGATCGTCCTCCGCGGTCACCTCGTCCAGTACGTCGAGGAGCAGGTCCACGGCGGCGGTCCCGGCCTCGGCGCACGGTACGTGGATCGACGTGAGCGTCGGGTACGCGACGCCGGACAGCGGGCTGTCGTCGATGCCGACGACGCTCACGTCCACGCCGATCCGCAGCCCCCGCTCGGACATCCGGGCCATCACGCCGAGCGCGATCAGGTCGTCGTACGCGATGACCGCGGTGATGCCGGTGCCGTGCAACAGATCCGCCGCGCGTACACCGGCCTGTACCTGGGGCTCGAACGGCCCGAACTCGACCAGCTCGGCGTCCCGCTCGGCGCACGCCGCGGCCACCGCGGTCCGCCGCTGCTGGTTCGACCAGGACCGGCGCGGCCCCGCCAGGTACGCGATGCGCCGGTGGCCGAGCGCGGTCAGGTGCTCGACCGCCTGCCGCATCCCGTCCGGGCTCTCGATCAGGACGCTCGGCGCCTCCGGTACGTGCCTGTTGACGAACACCGTCGGGCCGAGCGCGGCGATCTCGCCGACCCGCCGGTCGGGGGAGCGGGGCGAGACCATGATCAGGCCGTCCACCTGCTTGCTCATGGTCCGCGCCCGGTCCAGCTCGTCGGCCGAGTGCTCGTTGGTGTCGGCGAGCAGTACGGACAGGTCCTTGCCGGCGCACCGCTGCTGCACCGCCTTGATGATCGGCGGGAAGAACGGGTTCGCGATGTCCGGCACGATCAGGCCGATGGTGCCGGTGCGGCCCATCGACAGCGACCGGGCCACCCGGTTCGGGATGTAGCCCATCTCCCGGGCGGCCCGCTGCACCCGCTCGCGGGTCGCGGCGCTGACCTTGTCCGGGTCGGACAGCGCCCGCGACACGGTGGACGCGGACAATCCGCACCGCTGCGCCACATCCGTCAACGTCACGCTCACTGCCGTACCCCCTCGCCGAACCGCAACCGCTTGCATTATTGCCCGACGGTGCCCAGCAGTTCCGCCAGGTCGACCGGGCGGTTGTCCGCGACCGAGCGCCAGACCGCCTCGCCGACGGCCACCGCGTACGCCCCGTCGAGGCTGGATGCCCGCTGCCGCAACGGATCCGCGTCGTCCGCGGGCCGGAACAGGTCCGCCACCAGCGGCCCGTCCGCGCCCAGGTGCGCCGCGTCCTCACCGTCCACCGGCACCGTACGGGCCGGACCGAACAGCGGATAGTACGTGATCGGGGTGTTTCCGGCGGGTGGCAGCGGAGCCGCCCCATAGTACAGATCCGTCTCGATCCGCCCGTGCGTGCCGTTCACGCCCAGCCGGTAACCCTCCCACGGCGCCGAGAACTGGATCGAGTACGCCAGGCTCGCGCCGCCGCGGTAGCGCACCACCGCCGAGTACGTGTCCTCCACGTCGATCTCCGGGTCGTACGCCGACAGCGGCTCCGGGTACTGCACCCGGTACGCGAGGCTCGGGTCGCTCGCCCCGTCCGGCGCGTAGCACCGGTACGGGTCGGCTTCCGCCCGCGCGGCCGCGTCGAGTCCGGCGCCCGGGTCGTGCGGGCTGCCGGCACCGTAGAAGTTGCGCGCGCCGTACGCGAAGACCTGCTCGGGCACGTCGTCGACCAGCCACGACACCAGGTCGAAGTGGTGGCAGCCCTTGTGCACGGACAGCCCGCCGGACGCGGCACGGGTCCGGTTCCAGCGGCGGAAGTAGCTGTTGCCGTGCGCGGCGCCGACGTTCCAGACCAGTTCGACGCTGGTGACCCGGCCGATCGCGCCGTCGGCGACGAGCCGGCGCAGGGCGACGTGCCGCGGCGCGTACCGGAGGTTGTGGGTGACGCGGACGGTGCCGGGGCCGCGGCGGGCGGCCTCGACCACCCGGGCGGCGTCGGCGGCCGTGGTCACCATCGGCTTCTCCACCACCACGTCCAGCCCGCGGGCCAGCGCCGCCAGCGCGTACTCGACGTGCGTGTGGTCCGGCGTCGCCACCAGCACCACGTCCGGCCGGGTCTCGTCCACCATCCGCCCGAACGAGTCCGCGGCGTACCAGGGGACGTCGGCGCCGACCGCGTCGGCGTACCGGCGGACCCGGTCGGGGTCGGCGTCGAGCACGGCGACCAGCTCGCCGTCCGCCGTGTACCCGCCGCTCGTGTCGTCGCCGGGCCGACCCGCGAGCGGGCCGGCGAACACCGCGATGCCGCGGGCGCTGAGCCCGCACAGCGCGTACCGGGTGCGGTCAGACATCCGCGGTCGTCCCGTCCAGCTGGCCGGCCGAGTCGCGGTCCAGGAACAGCACCGCGCCCGGATGCGTACGCAGCAGGCTCGCCGGGCAGTGCCGCCCGACCGGCCCGGTCAGCGCGGCACGGACCGCGGCCGCCTTGCGCGCCTCCGGTACCACCGCCTGCACCACCGCCGCACCGAGCAGCGCCGGTACGGTCAGCGAGATCGCCGTCGCCGGGACCGCGGCCAGGTCCGGGAAGTGGCCCTCGCCGACCTGCTGCCGGCGGGACACGTCGGTCAGCTCCACGATGCGCGCCCAGCGGGTGTCGTCCGGGTCGGCCACGTCCGGCTCGTTGAACGCCAGGTGCCCGTTCTCGCCGATGCCGAGGCACACCAGGTCGACCGGCGCGGCCCGCAACAGCTCCTCGTACCGGTCGCACTCGGCCGCCGGATCGCCTGCCGTACCGTCGATGTAGTGCACCACCGCCGGGCCGTACGGCTCGGTCACCTCGCGGCGGATCCAGCGCCGGAAGCTCGCCGGATGGTCGTCGCCGACCCCGACGTACTCGTCCATGTGGAAGACGGTGACCCGGGACCACGGGACGTCCTCGCCGCGCAGCGCCCGGACGAACGGGAGCTGCGAGTTGCCGGTCGCCACGACGACCCGGGCCGCGCCGTTCGCGGCGACCCGGTCCCGGAGTACCGCTGCGGTGTGTGCCGCCGCGGCCGCGGCGACCGCCGCACCGTCCGCGCCGATCCGTACCGGCATGGTGTCCACGGTGAACTGGTCCTGCACTGGTGTCCCTCCCGGGAGTGTCGGCGGGCCCGGCATCACATCACCGCGCCCAGCTGCCACGGCACGAACTCCTCCGCGCCGAAGCCGAGGTCCTCGCTGCGGGTACGCCGGCCGGAGGCGACGTCGAGGACGAGATCGAAGACCCGCCGACCGAGGTCGGCCAGTCCGGCGCTGCCGTCGGCGATCCCACCGCAGTCGAGATCGATGTCGTCGGGCATCCGCCGGTACAGCTCGGAGTTGGTGGACAGCTTGATGCTCGGCGCCGGCCGGCAGCCGAACACCGAACCCCGTCCGGTCGTGAACGCGAGCACGGTCGCGCCGCCGGCCACCATCCCGGTCGCCGACACCGGGTCGTACCCGGGGGTGTCCATGAACACGAGGCCGCGCGCGGTGACCGGCTCGGCGTACTCGTACACGGCGGTGAGCGGGCTGGCGCCGCCCTTCGCGACGGCGCCGAGCGACTTCTCCAGGATCGTGGTGATGCCGCCGGCGCGGTTGCCGGGCGACGGGTTGTGGTCGAGGCTGCCGCCGTGCCGGTCCACGTACCCGCGCCACCAGTCGACGCGCGTCATGAGCCGGCGTACCACGCCGTCGTCGGTGGCGCGCGCGGCGAGCAGGTGCTCGGCACCGTAGATCTCCGGTGTCTCGCCGAGGATCGCGGTCCCGCCGTGCGCCACCAGCAGGTCGGCCGCCACCCCGAGTGCCGGGTTCGCGGTCAGCCCCGAGTACCCGTCGGAACCGCCGCACTGCAACCCCAGCACCAGTTCCGACACCGGTACGTCCGTGCGCCGGGTCGCGGCCACCTCGGCGCGCATCGCCGCCACCGCCGCCACACCCGCGCGTACCGTCGCGGCCGTGCCGCCGAGTTCCTGGATGGTCAGCGGCACCACGGGCCGGTCGTCGGGCAGGTCGATCCCGTCGAGCTGGTTGACCTCGCAGCCCAGTCCCAGCACCAGCAGCCCGCCGATGTTGGGGTGCCGGGCGTAGCCGGCCAGCGTACGGCGCAGGATCGCCAGCCCGTCGCCGTCGTCGGCCAGCCCGCAGCCGGTGCCGTGGGTCAGCGCCACGACCCCGTCGACCCCGTCGTCCGGCATGCCGCGGCACGCCTCGGCGATCAGCTTCGCCACCGTCGCCGAACAGTTCACCGACGTCAGGATCCCGATGTACGACCGCGTCCCCACGCGCCCGTCCGCCCGCCGGAACCCTTGGTACGCAAGGCTTTCCGTCGGGGTCGTCGGTGGTGCGGCCGGTGCCGTGACGGCGTTGCGCGGACCCTCCTCGTACCCGAGGTTGTGGGTGTGCACGTGCTCGCCGGCCACGATCCCCGTGGTGGCACTGCCGATGAACTGCCCGTACTTGGTGACCGCGGCGCCCGGCGCGACGTCCCGCAGCGCGACCTTGTGCCCGGCCGGTACCGGCCCGCGGACGCGCACGCCGCGCACCGCGTCGCCGGCGGCCAGCGGGCGCAGCGCCACCCCGACGGTGTCGTCCGGGTGCAGCAGGAGTACCGGCTCGGTCATCGGGATTCTCCCCACTCGTACGGGTCGTACCGCCAGTCGCCGCCGACCACGGTGGCGCGGACGGTCAGGTCGTCGTCGAACACCGCCACGTCCGCCGGCGCACCGGTACTCAGCGGCGCCGGCAGGCCGAGTACGCGGGACGGCACGGTGGTCGCCATGCCGATCGCGGCCGGCAGCGGTACGTCGAGACCGGTGTGCAGGTGCCGGACCATCGCGTCCAGCCCCGTCGTACTGCCCGCGAACGCGTCCTGCCCGACCACCACGCCCACCCCGTCGGCGACCACGCAGTCGTTGCCAGCCAACCGGTACCGGCTGCCCGCGGGGAGGCCGGCGCCGGCGGTGGCGTCGGACACCACGCACAGCCGGTCCGGCAGGCAGCGCAACGCGATGCGCAGCAGGGCGGGCGGCAGGTGCCGGCCGTCGGCGATCACCTCGGCGGTCAGTCCCGTGGACGCCAGCGACTCCTCGACCAGGCCGGGCACCCGCCAGGGGCCGTCCCGGCGCAGCCCGGACTGGCCGCTCCACAGGTGGCTGAGATGGCTCAACCCGGCCGATCTCGCCGCGTCGAGCTGTCTGGCATCGGCCGCGCTGTGGCCGGCCGCGACGACCGTACCGGCGGCCCGGAACGCCGCCACCGCGGCGATCCCGCCCGGCAGTTCCGGGGCGAGCGTGACCATCGCGGGCTCGGCGCCTGCCGGCAGCAGCTGGCGTACCAGGGGCGGGGTCGGCTCGACGAGAAGGTCGGGACGGTGCGCGCCGGCCTGTTCCGGCGCCAGGAAAGGCCCCTCCAGGTGCGCGCCCAGCAGCCGCGCCCCGGCCCGGGTACGCGCCTGGTGCGCGGCGGCGAACCGTAGCCGGTCGGCCAGGTCCGCCGGCCGCGCGGAGGCCAGCGACGCCAGCATCGCGGTCACGCCGTACCGCGCGTGCCCGGCGAGGACCGCGTCGTACCCGGTCGCGTCGGCGTCGTCGAACGTGTGGCCCGCGGCGCCGTGCGCGTGGATGTCGACGAGGCCGGGGCTCACGTACCGCCCGGCGACGTCGATCCGGCGCACCCCGGGCGGCACCTCCGCGTACGGCGGCAGCGCCTCGACGCGCCCGTCCCGCACCAGTACGGCGCGGTCGGACTCCACGCGTCGGGCCCCGACCAGCCGACCGCCGACGATCGCGTACCGCGCCACGGCACCTCCCTTGTGCAATACCGCAACCGATTGCAGCAGGAAACCACGACGACTGTCAATGGCTGGGCAAAACTGGGAGGTACGCCCGCGCAATCGTTTGTGATCCGTCACCCGCCGGCGCGCGCATCCGGCACGCCGGCGGGTACGGTCAGCCGTCGTACTCGACGACCCGCAGCCACTCCTCGGCGAGCAGCGCGTGCCCGGCCGGCGTCGGGTGCACGCCGTCCGGGCACCAGTACTCGGGGCCGGTGGTGGCGGCGCGCGCGGTGAACAGCGTGTCGGCGCGGACGAGCAGCGTCGCGTGGTCGGCGGCGACCTTGTGCACCACGGCGATCTTCGGGTCCAGGTCGTCGCGCCAGGCGCGCTGCTCCTCGCTGACCGGCGTGAGGAACGGTTCGACCAGCACCACCGTCCCGGCGAACTCGGCGGCCCGCCCGACGATGTCCCGGTAGTCCCGCTCGAACTCCTCGACCGTGGTCGGCTCGCCCCGCCTGTACCGGCGCATGGTGTCGTTGACGCCGATCAGGACAGACACGACGTCGGGGCGCGGCGCGACCGTCTCCTCGTCCCACGCGGCGCGCAGGTCGCGGACCCGCCGGCCGCTGATGCCGCGGTTGCCGAACGTCACGCCGCGTTCCGGATGCCGCGCCCGGTGCAGCGCCGCCGCGATCATCGCGTACCCGCCGCCCAGGTGGCGTTCGTTGGCGCGGTCGCGCGCCGCGTCGGTGATGCTGTCGCCGGTGAACAGGACCCGGCTGCCCGCTGTCAACACTGCTGCCACTCCCATCGGCCGTCGCGTCGGCGGCCGTACGTCGGCCCGCGGCACTGCGGAGCCGTACCGGAGTGGTCCGGTGGCCGTCCGCACGACCGGCGCGCAGCACTGTACGCCGACACCGCACCACGCGGCAGTACCGGCGGGATCGGTGTCGTGGAGCCGGATCGGGCCGTACGTGGCGCAGCCCACGGCGCCGGCGCGACGCGACCGGTACGGTCGGCCGGATGGACTTCGACACCAGCGAACGCCGGCAGTGGGCCGACCGGGCGGACGCGTACCGCCGCTCCTTCGAACCGCTGTGCGCGCATCCCGCGCCGGCGCTGCTGGACGCGGCCGACGTCCGCGCCGGCACCGTACTGCTCGACGTCGGTACCGGGACGGGCACCGTCGCGGCGGCGGCGTACGGGCGCGGCGCGACGGTGACCGCGGTGGACGCCGAGCCGAGCATGGCCGCCGCCGCGCGGATCCGGGTACCGGAGGCCACGGTGCTCGTCGGTGTCCTTCCCGCGCTGCCGCTGCCAACCGGCGCGTTCGACGCGGTCACCGCGAACTTCGTGCTCAACCACGTCGGCGACCCGGCCGCCGCGCTGGCCGAGCTGCGCCGGCTGACCCGCCCGGGCGGTCGGTTCGCCGCCACGATCTGGCCGTACCCGGCGCCCACGCTCCAGTCCCTCTGGGCCGACGCCGTACGCCAGGCCGGCATCGACGCGCCGCCCGGCCCGCGACTCGACCCGGAGCGCGACTTCCCGCGTACCGAGGAGGGGGTGGCGGGGCTGGTCGCCGCGGCCGGCTGGGGCGGGGTCACCGCGCGCAGGCTGCACTGGCGGCACGAGGCCGACGTGGCCGACTGGTGGTCCGGCGCGGAGTCCGGCATCGGCACCTTCGGTCAGCTGGTGCGCGGACTGGACGCGGCGTCCGCGGCCCGGCTGCGCACCGCGTACGAGGAGCTGGCCGCGCCGTACGTGACGGGCCGGCGGATCAGCGCACCGACCGCCGCACTGCTCGTCACCGCCGTACGCGAGGGCTGAACGGCGGCGCCGGCTCGACCGCCGGATTCCCCCTCACACCACCGGAACAGGCCGCGCCGGCGGTACGTCTGTCCACGGTGGACGGTCAGGCTTGCCGCTCGCGGAGGTCCGCGTCGGTGATCGCGCGCAACGGCCGGCACGGCACACCCACCGCCACCACCATCGGCGGTACGTCCCGGGACACCACGCTGCCCGCACCGATCACCGACCCGTACCCGATGGTCACGCCGGGGAGCACGACCGCGTTGCTGCCGATCCAGACCTTGTCCTCGACCACGATCGGCGCGGAGAACCGGTTGAAGTCGTACCGCAGGTCGGGGTGGACGGGGTGGCCCGTCGTGGTGAGCGTGACGTTCGGCGCGATCATCACGCCGGACCCGATCCGGATCTCCACGTCGTCGACGAACGTCACGTTCGTGTTGCCGTAGAAGTCGTCGCCGATGTGCACGTTGCTGCCGTACGCCGCCTGGAGCGGGGACGCGATCACCGGTCGTTTCCCCACCGAACCGAGGATCCGGCCGAGCAGCTCCGTGCGCCGCGCCACCTCGCCCGGCGCCGTCATGTTGTACTCGTGCAGCAGGTCCGCCCGCCGCCGGTGTTGCAGCGGCGCCGCGTCGGTCTCGGTGTAGAGCAGGCCGCGGGCGATGCGCTCCTCGGCGTCCATGTGCCCTCCTGGTCGCGGTTCGTCTCCGCCGGCGCCCGCGATGGTAGCGGCCGTCGGAGGCGATCGGCCGGGCGCGCCCGGCCCGTCGTGTACGCTGGCGGGCCGAGGGGGAGTAGTCCTTCGCCGGTTCGTCGACATGCTGACGCCCACGACGGGTGTCCGGTGACCGGGTTCCGCGCGAGCGGGATGGACGAGACCTTCGACCTACAGGCGACGTGTGCGTCGTCGCGGGTCGAGGTCTCGGCGTGGTCGAGGGCTGGCCCCGACGGCGCACCGGGAGGGACGACCGGTCCGTGTGGCACTTCGTGGCGCTCATCGCGTGTGCGGTGGCGATCTACTTCTCGTGTGAATGGTTCGTCAACGCCGTCGAGTGGCTGGGCAAACGGCTCGACGTCGGCAGGATCGCGGTCGGCACCATTCTCGCCGCCTTCGGCACGGCGCTGCCGGAGAGCGTGGTCACGTTCGTGGCCGTGGTGTTCGGGCACGACACGGCGTCCAAGGACATCGGCATCGGTGCGGCGATGGGCGGCCCGCTCGCCCTCTCCACCGTCGCGTACGGCGTGACCGGCGTGATGGTCCTCCTCGTGTACCGCCGGGTCCGGGCGCGGTCCGCGCGCGTGACGGCACCTGTCGGCGGACCCGTGCCGGGGGATGCGGCGCCCCGCCCGACCCGGGACAACTTCGGCGATCTCCGCAAGCTGGCGCGGGACCAGCGCTGGTTCCTGGTGATCTTCGTGGTGAAGGTCGGGCTGGGCCTGGTCGCGTTCGCCGTCAAGCCGTGGCTGGGCCTCGCGTTCTTCGCCGCGTACGCGGTCTACTTCTGGCGCGAGATCCGCGCGGGGGGCGGCGACGACGGCGACGAGCTCGACCCGCTGCTGCTCCAGCGCCGCCGGCCCGTACCGGCGACGTGGGCGGTCGTCGCGCAGACGCTCGGCACGCTGGCGATCATCTTCGTGGCGTCCCAGCTGTTCGTACGCCAGCTCGACGCGATCGGCCCGATGCTCGGCCTGCCCGCCGCGGTCACCGCCCTGCTTCTGTCGCCGATCGCGACCGAACTCCCCGAGATCATGAACGCGATCATCTGGGTACGCCAGGGCAAGACGCCGCTCGCGCTCGCCAACATCTCCGGCGCCATGATGATCCAGGCGACCGTACCGTCCGGGCTCGGTCTGCTGTTCACGCCGTGGCTGTTCGACTCGGCGCTGCTGCTGTCCGGCATCGTCACGATCGCGGCGATCGTCTTCCTGCTGATCCTGTTGCGTACCGGGCGATTCACCGCCCGTACGCTCGCGCTCAGCGCGTTGTTCTACCTCGTGTTCGCGATCGGGCTCGTACCCATCCTGTCCTGACCGTCCACAGTGGACATAGAGCGACGGCCCGCTGCCGGGCGGGCAGCGGGCCGTCGCGGGGTGCGGTCGGTCAGCGGAGGTCGTACCGGTCCAGGTCCATCACCTTCGCGAACGCCGCGGCGAAGTCACGCACGAACTTCTCCTGCGCGTCGTCGCTGGCGTACACCTCGGCGAGGGCGCGCAGCTCGGAGTTCGAGCCGAACACCAGGTCGACCCGGCTGGCGGTCCACTTCAGCTCGCCCGTCGCCCGGTCCCGGCCGTCGAACGTCTCCGCGTCCTCCGACGTCGGCGTCCACTCCGTCGCCATGTCGAGCAGGTTGACGAAGAAGTCGTTCGTCAGCGTGCCCGGCGTCGCGGTGAACACGCCCAGCGGCGACCGCTGGTGGTTCGCCCCGAGTACCCGGAGGCCGCCGACGAGCACGGTCATCTCGGGTGCGCTCAGGTTCAGCAGGTTCGCCCGGTCGATCAGCAGGTACTCGGACGGCATCCGGCCGTCCTTGCCGCGGTAGTTGCGGAATCCGTCCGCCTTCGGCTCCAGCGGCGCGAACGACTCGACGTCGGTGTCCTCCTGCGTCGCGTCCGTACGCCCCGGGTGGAACGGCACGTCGACCTCGTGGCCGGCGGCGCGCGCCGCCTGCTCGACCGCGGCCGTACCGCCGAGGACGATGAGGTCGGCGAGCGAGACCTTCTTGCCGCCGGTCTGCGCGGCGTTGAAGGACTCCTGGATCCCGGTCAGCGTACGCAGCACCAGCGCCAGCTCGTCCGGCTCGTTGACCTCCCAGCTGCGCTGCGGGTCGAGCCGGATCCGGGCGCCGTTGGCACCGCCGCGCTTGTCGCTGCCGCGGAACGTCGACGCCGACGCCCACGCCGTCGACACCAGCTGCGCCACGGTCAGCCCCGAGTCGAGGATCTGCCGCTTGAGCGCGGCGACGTCCGCGTCGGACACCAGCTCGTGGTCCACCGCCGGCACCGGGTCCTGCCAGATCAGCCGCTCGGACGGCACCAGCGGCCCGAGGTACCGCTGGATCGGGCCCATGTCGCGGTGCGTGAGCTTGAACCAGGCGCGCGCGAACGCGTCCGCGAACTCGTCCGGATTCTCGTGGAAACGGCGGGAGATCCGCTCGTACACCGGGTCGACGCGCAGCGACAGGTCCGTCGTCAGCATCGTCGGCGGGCGGTTCATCTCGCCGGTCGCCGGGTCCGGCACGGTGTTCGCGCCGGCGCCGTCCTTCGCCACCCACTGGTGCGCGCCCGCCGGGCTCTTCGTCAGCTCCCACTCGTACCCGAAGAGGGTGTCGAAGAAGCTGTTGTCCCATCGGGTCGGGGTGGGGGTCCAGGTGACCTCCAGGCCGCTGGTGATCGCGTCGGCGCCCTTGCCCGTGCCGTACGAGTTCTTCCAGCCGAGGCCCTGCTCCTCCAGCGGCGCGCCCTCGGGCTCGGGCCCGACGTACCGGTCGGCGTCGGCGGCGCCGTGCGTCTTGCCGAACGTGTGGCCGCCGGCGATCAGCGCGACGGTCTCCTCGTCGTTCATCGCCATCCGGCGGAACGTCTCGCGGATGTCGCGCGCCGCGGCCAGCGGGTCCGGGGTGCCGTTCGGGCCCTCCGGGTTGACGTAGATCAGACCCATCTGTACGGCGGCCAGCGGCTTCTCCAGGTCACGGTCGCCGGAGTACCGCTCGTCGCCGAGCCAGGTGCGCTCGGGGCCCCAGTACACGTCCTCGTCGGGCTCCCACACGTCGGCGCGACCGCCCGCGTACCCGAAGGTCGTGAAGCCCATGGTCTCCAGCGCGCGGTTGCCGGCGAAGATCATCAGGTCGGCCCACGAGATCTTCCGCCCGTACTTCTTCTTCACCGGCCAGAGCAGCCGGCGGGCCTTGTCCAGGCTGGCGTTGTCCGGCCAGCTGTTCAGCGGCGCGAACCGCTGCATGCCGGCGCCCGCGCCCCCGCGCCCGTCCTCGATCCGGTACGTCCCGGCGCTGTGCCACGCCATCCGGATCATCAGCCCGCCGTAGTGGCCGAAGTCGGCGGGCCACCAGTCCTGCGACGTGGTCAGCACCTCGTCGACGTCGCGCGCGAGCGCGTCCAGGTCGACGGTGTTGAACTCCGCCGCGTAGTCGAAGTCCTCGCCCATGGGGTTGGCCACGGCCGGGTGCTTGCGGAGGATGCCCAGGTTGAGCTGGTTGGGCCACCAGTCGCGGTTGCTGCCGCCCTCGGTCGGGTGGTTGAACCGACCGACGTGCACCGGGCAACCCCCCGCGCTCTCCTCGTTCATCTCGCCGACAACGGCGTCAGGCTGGTCAGACACGGCAATCCTTCCGATCGGTCAGGAACGTGCGTGAGGATGTGCTTGCCGAGTGCCGACCCCGGGCACCTCCGGCCGCCGCGTCGAGCGGACGGCGCCGCCCCCTGGGGCGCGTCACGGGCGGAGCGACCGGGCGCGCACTGCGCTCGTCCTCCGGGGTCGGTGGCACACCCCGTAGTCTGCCGCATTATCTGGAATCAATCAAGAACAGGGGCGGGCGTGTCGGACCTGGTACGCCCGGGTTCCGATCTTGACGTACCGGACGGTTCTGCCTACGTTTTGTGGGCGGTTTGCGAGGCCGGCGACGGCTCCCGCCGCGGGTCCTGGGGCGCTCCGGCGATCGACCGGTTTCCTGCGACCACTCCGGGAGTGTGTTGTGCGACTGAGGATCGCGAGCGCGGTGGCGGCCTGCGGGCTGGCCGCCGTCGTCGGACTGTCGGCTCCGGCGAGCGCCGCCGACGGCGCATTGGACGCGGCACGCGCGGCCGCGTCGTACCGGGCGCTGGAGGCGTACCTGGCGGTGCCGGACGGCTCCGGGCTCTACCACGAGCGGTACCCGGTGCAGCCGGGTGACAACGTTTACTCGTACGAGTGGCCGTACTCGCAGGTGCGCGGGGCGGCGCTGGACCTGACCGGGATGCCGGGTGCGCTGGGTGCCCGCTACGGCGACGATCTCGCCGCGCGCGACACCGGCCAGGAGCGGTACTGGCTGGAGTCCGGCGGCACCACCGGCAAGCCGGGCTACGCGTCGTACCCGGTGGCGCCGTACGGCGGGGGCGGCGACTTCTTCTACGACGACAACGAGTGGGTCGGCCTGTTCGACGTCCAGCGGTACCTGGCCAGCGGCGACCGCGCCGCGCTGGGCCGGGCGCGGCAGATCTTCGACCTCGTCGTCTCCGGCTGGGACACCGACCCGTCGCACGCGGACCCGGGCGGCGTGTTCTGGACCCAGGCCACGTGGAGCCACGACCGCAACACCGTGTCGAACATGCCCGGCGCCGAGCTGGGCCTGCGGCTCTACCAGATCACCGGGCAGCGCTCGTACCTCGACTGGTCGCGGAGGATGGTCGACTGGACCAACGCGCACCTGCTCGGCCCCGACGGACTCTACTGGGACCACGTCGACCTCGCCGGCACCGTCGAGAAGACGTACTGGTCGTACAACCAGGGGGTGCCGGTCGGCGTGGACGTGCTGCTCTACCAGGCCACCCACGACCGCGCGTACCTGGCGGCGGCGCAGCGCACCGCCTCCGCGGCGTACGACCACTACGTGACCGGCGGGCGGTTGGCCGACCAGCCGCCGTACTTCAACGCGATCTTCTTCAAGAACCTGCTGCTGCTGGAGTCGGTGACCGGCGGGCACACGTACCGGGACGCGATGCGCGCGTACGCCGACTCGGTGTGGACGGCGCAGCGGGATCCGGCCACCGGGCTGTTCCGGTTCGACGCGGACGGTGGCACGCAGGCGATCCAGCAGGCCGCGATGGTCCAGATCTACGCCGTACTCGCCTGGTCGCCGTCCCGGTACGAACTGCTCTACTGACCCGGTAAGTCCACAGTGGACGGTCGTGCCCGGGCGGTGCGGCCGTTCGCCTGCCGGGTGCGCCGCCGTCGGCGATGTCGGCCCCGAGGGTACGAGACGCGGGAGGACCGGTGCGGGTGCCGTACGTGACGCTGCGCGCGCTGGTGCGCGACGTGTTCACCGCGCGCGGCATGCCGCGGGAGTACGCGGGGGAGGTGGCCGACGCGTTGGTGTGGGCGGACCTGCGGGGCGTCGACTCGCACGGCGTGGCCCAGGTGCCGCGGTACCTGGAGCTGTTCGACCGGGGTGCGGCGAACCCGCGGCCGGACCTCACCGTCGAACGGCGCCGCGCCGCGCTCGCCGTGGTGGACGCCGACGGTGCGCCGGGCCCGGTCGCGCTCGCCGTCGCGGTACGCACCGCGGTCGAGGCGGCCCGGGACGCCGGAGTCGGCTGGGTCGCGGTACGCAACGCCGTGCACACCGGTGCGATCGGCCGCTACCCGCTGCTCGCCGACGAGGCGGGGATGGCCGGGCTCACGTTCGTCGCCGGCATGCCGCAGATGGCGTACGCCGGGACGGTCGGCGCCGGCGTCGGCACCAGCCCGCTGGCCGTGGGCGTACCCGCCGGGCGGCACCCGCACGTCCTGCTGGACATGGCCACCGCGGTCGTCGCGTTCCGCCGGTTCGCCGAGTCCCGGGCGGCCGGTCGGCCGCTGCCCGCGGGCGCCGCGCTGGACGCCGACGGCGCGCCCACCACCGATCCCGCCGCGGCCGTGGTACCGCTGCCGGTGGGCGTGCCAGGGGATCCGGCCTGTCGCTGGTGTTCGAGTTGCTCGCCAGCGGACTCACCGCGAACCCGATCCTCGCCGTCGCCGGGAACCACCGGCAGAACGCCACGGTCGTCGCCGTCGACGTCGCCGCGTTCCTGCCGGTCGCCGAGTTCACCGCGCTCGTCGACGACACGATCGACGCCGTGCACGCCCTCCCCGTACCAGCGGGGCGGTCGGCCGCGCGCGTGCCGGGGGAGCGCGGGGCGCGCACGTACCGGGGGCGGTCGGTGTCCGGGATCCCGCTGCCGGCCGCCACGTGGGCCGCACTTGCCGACGCCGCAACGGATCTGGGCGTTCCCGTGCCCCGCCCACCCTGACCCGCTCCCGACGCCTCCCCGCGTGGCGCGCGCACGGAGCGGCTCAGCCCGCGGCGCGCAGCGTACGCCAGGTCGCGGCGGCGATCAGCGCCATCGTCAGCGCGGCGATCCAGAACGGCGCCACCAGCCCCAGGTACCGGGAGAGTACGGCGCCGGCCAGCGAACCGAGCGCGGCGCCACCGGTCTCCAGCAGCGCGTACACGCTGGCGACGCGGGCCCGGAGCGGATCGGGTACGGTCTGCTGCCGCAGCGTCGCCGTGGTGATGCCCCAGCTCGTCGTCTGCACCCCGAACACCACGAGTACGCCGCCGGCGAGCCACGGCACGGTCGTCAGCGCGAGCGTTAGGTGGGTGCCGGCCTCCACCAGCAGGCCGGCGCGCAGGAGTACCGCGGGGCCGAGGCGGGCACGCAGGCGCGCGGCGACCAGGCTGCCGAGCAGGCCGCCGGCGGCGAGCGCGGTCAGCAGCACGCCGTACCCGACCGGCGGGAGGCCGAGGCGCTGCCGCGCGTACAGGACGAAGGTGGCGAACGCGGCGCAGAAGGCCACGTTGCCGAGCCCCATCGCGACGGCCAGCGTACGGAGCAGGCGGTGCCCGGCCAGCCACCGTACGCCGGCGGCGATGTCGGCACGCAGCCCGGAGCGTCCGGTGCGCGGCGCACCCGGCACCGGCCGTACCGTCGCGAACAGCGCCGCCGCACCCACGAACGTCACCGCGTCCACCCCGAACGGCACCGCCGCCGCGACCCCGAACAGCCACGCCCCGAGCGGCTTCGCCACGAACTGGTGCGCCACCGTGAACGCGCCCGTGAGCCTGGCGTTCGCGGTGGCCAGCCGGTCCGGCGGCACCACCGCCGGCAGGATCGCCGCCGTCGCCGACTCGGCCAGCGTCTCCCCGACACCGAGCACGAACAGCACCGCGTACAGGACGGGCACCGTCCCGGTACCGGTGGCGACGGACCACACCAGCACGCCGAGCGCCGCGGCCCGTACCAGGCCGACGGCGACGACGAGGGCGCGGCGGTCGACGCGGTCCGCGTACGCGCCGCTGACGAGCGACACGAGCAACCACGGCAACTGCTGGACGAACGCGGCACCCGCCACGAGCGCCGGATCGGAGGTACGGGACGCGACGAGCAGCGGGCCGGCGACCAGGGTGACGCCGTCGCCGAGCGTGGACAGCGCGGACGCCGCCCACACCCGACCGAAGTCGGAACGCGCAGGAACACGGGCAGGCAAAGGAAACCCCTCGGACGAAGACGGTCGACGGAAACCAGCGACCGCCCCGGTACGAGGAGCGCAACCACCCTCACGGTGGATCTGTCAGGAAGCGGTACGCCCTCGCGCCGGAGCGGTGACCGTCGCCGTGTTCGTACGCATGCGCCCTCCTCCTGCCGATGACGGATCCGGTACCAGTGTCCGGCCCGCGTATCCCGGCACCAACCGCATATTCACCGCGCGGTCGGTACCGGCTCAGGGGTGCGCCGGCTCTGCTGCCAGGGGGATGTGGGCACAGAGAAACGGCGTCCGCGGTGTCGCGAACGCCGTGAGGTGGAACGGTGGCCGGTCAGCCGCGACGGGTGACCTTGCCGCCCTTGAGGCACGAGGTGCAGACCTTCATGCGCGTGGGGGTGCCGTTGATGACCGTGCGCACGGGCTGGATGTTGGGGCGGAAGGTCCGCTTCGCCCGGCCCTTGACACGACGAACGAGGGCGTTCTGGCCCAAGCGCGACACCGAATTGCCGAAGCCCGGCTCCTTGCCGCACACGTCACACCGCTTGGACACTGAGCACTCTCCAGTAGCTAGTAGTACGAGTTCGTGGGTGCCAGACGCGGGCACGTCCGCCGAGTCTAGCGCACGCATGGCTGGCACCGACTACGGCCCGAAACGCCCGTCGCGGGCCCGATGTCCGGCCCGTGGCCGGGTCGGCACGCGCGGACCGGTGGGCGCAAACGTGCCGGGAACACCATGCTACCAACCGCATCGGGCGGTCGGCCCGGAGGCGCCCGGCCCCCGGGGTACGCTCGGCCGGCGCAGAGCACGGGCGGATCGGGAAGGTCGGCGGATCGGAAGTCATGGCGTCGGATCGGGTGATGTTCTCCACCGCCGAGGAGAGCCGGGGTTTCGCGGTGCGCGAGCTGCGCGCGGAGTTCGGCGCGGGCGTACCGGTCGAGGTGCTGGGGCCCGATCTGGGCGTGCTCGACGGGCCGGGCGTTGCCGCGGTCGCCGACGCGTGCCGGGACCGGCCGCTGGTGTTCCCCCGGCATCTGACCGTCGAGGTGGACCGGATCGACGCGGCGGAGGCGACCGATCCCGCGGCGGTGGCGGCCCGCGCGGTCCGGGCCCTGCCCGCCGGCCTCGACGACGTCGCCGTGCAGGCGTGGGTGAGCGGTTCCTCCACCGTCGGGTACGGGGCGGGTGTCGTGGCGCGCGCGGTCACCGACGAGCTGTCCGCCCGGGGTGTGGCGGTCGCGCGGGCCGGCCGGGAGTGGACGTTGTCGTGCTGCCTGACGGCGCGCGCGGTGCTGATCGGGCTCAACCGTACGGCGGAGAGCCTGTCGGACTGGCCGGGCGGGCGGGTCCGGTTGGGCCGCGCGCCGAGTCGGGTGTCGCGGTCGGAGTTCAAGCTGGAGGAGCTGTTCAACGAGCACCCGTTGCCGCTGCCGGTGCGGGGCCGGGCGGCGGACTTCGGCGCGAGTCCCGGCGGCTGGACCAGGATCCTGCGTACCCGGGGCTTCGCGGTGACGGCGGTGGACCCGGGTGACCTCGCGCCCGCGCTGGCCGCGGACCGGCAGGTGCACCACGGCCGTACGACGGTGGGCGAGTTCCTGCGCTCCGACCGGACCCGTTTCGACCTGATCGTGAACGACATGCGGATGCCGCCGGTGCTCAGCTGCCGGACGATGCTCGACGCCGCGCCGCACCTGGCCCCCCGGGCGTACGTGGTGGTCACGTTGAAGACGGGTACCCGCGGGCCGGTCGAGCAGGTGGCGGAGTGCCTGGAGGTGCTGCGCCGCCGGTACGACGTGGTCTTCGCGCGGCAGCTCTACCACAACCGCAGCGAGCTGACGGTGGTCGCGCGGCTGCGTTGAGTCGGCGGCGTCAGCCGAGCATCCGGTGCGCCACCAGGGTGAGCGCGTCGACGATCCGGTCGGGGGAGAGCCCGAGCGTGCGCCGTTGGTGCTGGTAGACGTCCGGCGAGAGGGGCGCGAGCAGGAGGTCCAGCAGCGCGTCCGGGTCGGGCGTACCGGCGGCGACCAGCAACGTACGCACGTGCAGCCGCCAGAACCCGTACGCGCCGGTCGCGTACCGGATGGGGCCGGGGCTGATGGCGCGGTAGATCGGGGTGTGCGCCTCCAGCAGGTCGACGACGCCGCGGTAGAGGGCGGCGAGCCGGTCGGCGGGCGGGGCGCCGGGGCCGAGTGGCGGCGGGCCGCTGATGACCGCGCCCTGGAGCCGGCGTTCGCGGGAGTCGACGAGGGCGGCGGCGATCGAGGCGACGTCCGGGTACCGCCGGTAGAGGGTGCCGCGGCCGATGCCGGCGGCCTTCGCGATCCGGTCCATCGTCACGGGGCCGTCGTCGGCGAGGATCACGCGCTCGGCGGCGTCGAGGACGAGCGCCCGGTTGCGGGCGGCGTCGGCGCGTTCGCGGGGGCGGGCCTGGTCCCGGTCGATCGGGAGACCGGTGATCAGGTCGCGCTTCGGCATGACGTACACGATAGCAACTGGACACTGTGTCCACTTACCCTCTAAGGTCAACCGGACACAGTGACCACTTACTGTCGAGGAGCCTGGCCATGCCCGCGAACCTGCTGCACGTCGACGCGAGCGCCCGCACGCAGTCGTACTCCCGCGCCACCGGCGCCGCCTTCGCCGACGCGTGGCGCGCGGCCGGCGGCGGCTACACGTACCGCGACCTGGCCGCCGAGCCGCTGCCGCACATCACCGAGGCCAACACCGAACTGAGCGCGATGGCCGGCCTCGACGGCGTCACCGACGTCGCCGGCCTGGCGCGCCTGCCGCGTACCGCGGCGCAGCGGGCGGCGTGGGCGCGGTCCGAGCCGCTGCTCGCCGAGTTGCAGGCCGCCGACGTGCTGCTCATCGGGACACCGATGTACAACTTCGGCATCCCGTCGGCGCTGAAGTCGTGGATCGACCAGGTGACGTTCGCCGGGGTGAAGCTCGGCCCCGGGATCGCCGTCGTCGCCACCGCCCGCGGCGGCTCGTACGGGCCGGGCGCGCCGCAGGAGCCGTACGAGTTCCAGGAGCGGTACCTGCGCGCCTACCTCACCTCGTACGGGCCGGCCGACGTGCGGTTCCTCAACACGGAACTGACCCTGGCGCCGGTACTGCCGCCCATGTCCGGCCTGATCGAGCAGCACCACGCCTCGCGGGACGCGGCGCTCGACGAGGCCCGTACGCTGGCCCGCCGGCTCGCCGCCGACCCCACTCCCGCGGCCGCCTGACCTGCCGTCCGCCCCGCCGGCCGGATCGGCGGGGTGGGCGGGCCGGGGAATAGCCCGCGCGCGGGCTGGCTTGTGCCAGGTGCAACGCTGTAATCATCCGGGGCGGTGCTGTCATGACCGACACCGAGAGGCCGCCGGACCGGACCGATGCGCCGGCCCTCGACGCCTACTCCACGACCGTGATCGGCGTCGCGCGGGAGATCACCCCGCACGTCGCCAGCGTACGGCTGCGCCGCGGCGGCGGATCCGCCGTGGTGTTCACCGACGACGGCCTGCTGCTGACCAACGCGCACGTCGTCGGCCGTCACCGGGACGGCGCGGTGGTGTTCTCCGACGGTACGGAGCGGTCCTTCGAACTGGTCGGCTCCGACCCGCTCTCCGACCTCGCCGTACTCCGGGCGCTCGGTGCGGCCCCGCCCGGCGCCGTACTGGGGGATGCGGACCGGCTCCAGGTCGGTCAGCTCGTCGTCGCGGTCGGCAGCCCGCTCGGGTTCGCCGGGTCGGTGACGGCCGGGGTGGTGAGCGCGCTGGGCCGGGCGATGCCGGCGGAGTCGGGCCGCGCGACCCGCATCATCGAGGACGTCATCCAGACCGACGCCGCACTGAACCCGGGCAACTCGGGCGGCGCGCTCGCCGACTCCGCCGGCCGGGTCGTCGGCATCAACACCGCGCTCGCCGGGTTCGGGCTCGGCCTTGCCATCCCGATCAACGCCACCACCAGGCGCATCGTCGGCACCCTCGTCGCCGACGGCCGGGTACGCCGGGCGTACCTGGGGCTGGTGGGATCGCCGGCGCCGCTGCCCGGCCCCGTCGCCGAACGGACCGGGCAGGACGCGGGGCTGCGCCTGGTGCACGTCGTACCGGGGGGTCCGGCCGCGGTGGCGGGGCTGCACGCCGGCGACCTGGTGCTGTCGGTCGCGCGTACGCCGGTGACCCGGGCGCAGGACCTGCAGCGGCACCTGTTCGCGGCCGCGATCGACCGGCCGCTGCCGGTCACCGTGCTGCGCTCCGGCGCGATGGTCGACGTGTTCGCCACGCCGACCGAACTCACCGCCGACTGATCAGGCGGTCGCCGCCGCCACCGCCCGACCCGTACGCCGGCCGGAGAACAGGCAGCCGCCGAGGAACGTGCCCTCCAGCGACCGGTACCCGTGGACGCCGCCGCCACCGAACCCGGCGACCTCGCCCGCGGCGTACAGGCCGGGGAGGGGTGTGCCGTCGGCGCGCAGGACCCGGCCGTCGAGGTCGGTCTGCAGGCCGCCGAGCGTCTTGCGGGTCAGGATGTTGAGCCGCACGGCGATCAGCGGCCCGGCGGAACGGTCCAGGATCCGGTGCGGCGCCGCCGTCCGCGACACCCGGTCCCCGATGTACCGCCGCGCGTTGTGGATCGCCGCCACCTGCAGGTCCTTCGTGTACGGGTTGGCCATCTCGCGGTCCCGCGCCACGATCTGCCGGCGCAGGTCGGCGAGGTCGAGCAGCGGTTCGTCGGTCCGCTGGTTCATGCCGTCGACGAGGGCCGGCAACGTGTCGGCGACCACGAAGTCCGCACCGTTGCGCAGGAACGCGTCGACCGGGCCGGGCGCGCCGGGACGTACCCGGTTGAGGGTCAGGCGGACGTCCTTGCCGGTCAGGTCGGGGTTCTGCTCCGACCCGGACAGCGCGAACTCCTTCTCCACGATCTTCTGCGTGAGTACGAACCAGGAGTGGTCGAATCCGGTGTCACCAATGGCTTTCAGCGTGCCGAGCGTGTCGAAGCCGGGGAAGTTCGGCGCCGGGAAGCGGCGGCCGAGCGCGTCGAACCACAGCGACGACGGGCCCGGCAGGATCCGGATGCCGTGGCCCGGCCAGATCGGATCCCAGTTGCGGATGCCCTCGGTGTAGTGCCACATCCGGTCCCGGTTCACGATCCGCCCGCCGGCCCGCTCACCGATCCCCAGCATCCGCCCGTCCACGTACGCCGGGACGCCGGTGATCATCCGCCGCGGCGCCGGGCCCAGCCGTTCCGGCCAGTTCTCCCGGACGAGGTCGTGGTTGGCGCCGATCCCGCCGGACGTCACGACCACCACCGGCGCGGTCAACGCGAACCCGCCCACCTCGGTACGCGAGGTCGCGACGCCGCGCGCCGCGTCGCTCGGCTCCAGCACCGTCCCGCGTACTCCGTCGACGGCGCCGGCGGTGACGGTCAGCTCGTCCACCCGGTGCCGGAAGCGCAGCTCCACCAGGCCACGGCCGACCGCCTCGCGTACCCTGCGCGCGAACGGGGCGACCAGCGCGGGCCCGGTGCCCCACGTGACGTGGAACCGGGGCACCGAGTTGCCGTGCCCGTCGGCGAGGTAGCCGCCGCGCTCCGCCCAGCCCACCACCGGGAACCAGCGCACCCCCATCCGGTGCAGCCAGCCGCGCTTCTCGCCCGCCGCGAACTGCACGTACTCCTCGGCCCAGCGCCGCGCCCAGTGGTCCTCGCCGCCCGGGTCGTCGATGCCGCGGTCGAAGCCGGCGCTGCCCAGCCAGTCCTGCATGGCCAGCTCGTACGAGTCGCGGATGCCGAGGCGGCGCTGTTCCGGCGAGTCGACCAGGAACAGCCCGCCGAACGACCAGTACGCCTGGCCGCCGAGGTTCGACTCCGGCTCCTGGTCCACCAGGACGACGCGGCGCCCGGCCGCGGCCAGTTCCGCCGTGGCCACCAGCCCGGCCAGCCCGGCACCCACCACGATCGCGTCCGCGTCGGCCATCCGTCGTACCTCCAGGTGTCGGGCGTGGGGCGGACGGCGCCGGTCCACGCGGTGCGGCCACCCACGGTACGGTCCCGGCATGAGCGATGAGCGCGGCGCCCGCCTCCTGCTGACCGAACGGGACGCGATCGTGCCCGTCCTGCGACGTACGCCGGTGGCCGACCTGGACCGGCCGACGGTGTGCACCGGCTGGTCGGTCCGCGACGTGCTGGCGCACTGCGCGGCGGCGCTGCACCGGCTCGCCACCGGCGACCTGCACTCGTTCGGCCCGGCCGACAACGAACGCGACGTGGAGGCCCGCCGCGCCCTGCCCGCCACCGCGCTCCTCGACGAACTCTCCGACGCGTACGAACCGGCGGCCCGGGTGATCGCCGCCGGCGCCGGCCGGTACGACGGGTTCGCGCTCGGCGAATGGATCCACGGCGGCGACGTACGGCTGGCGCTCGGCCTGCCCGACCCGTACGCCAGCGACGGGCTGGAGGACGCGCTCGCGCTCGTCGTCGCGCTCAGCCGGTACCGGCGGACGGCCGTCCCGCACACGCTGGTGACCCTGCCCGACCGCACCCTCGACCTCGGTACGCCCGGCGACGCCGAGCCCGCCACCCTGCACACCGACCCCGCCACCCTGGTACGGGTCGTGTCGGGGCGGCCCGCCGACCCGGCCGACTACCGGCTCACCGGTGCCACCCCCGACCAGTACCGGATGCTCGGGTGAGGTCGGGTCAGGGCGCGACCAGCTCGACGCCGGCCAGGGACTCCGGATCGGCCACCGTGCCACCGGATCCGGGGCGGGTCGGCATCGCGAGGCCCGACAGGTAGAGCGCGGCTTCGTCGCCGGTGTCGGCGCGGACGCTGCGGCGGCGCCGGACCTCGATGCGCTCGACCGTGACCGGCAGCGGACCCGCCGGTAGCAGCAGCCGGGCCGGCTGACCGACCACGACGGAGCCGGCGGTGACGGTGCAGACGACCGCGATCCCGCGCAACGGCACCGTGAACGCGGTGCTCAGCGTGCACCGGAACGGAACCGGCGCGGGCGCCTCGCCGCGGCGGAACAGCGGCACGTCAGCGGCGGCGGAACAGCCGCGCGAAGAGCCGGCCGATCGGACCGGACGGGCCGGGCTCGCGACGCTCCGCCGGCGGCGGGAACGCGGCGGCGGCCGGCTCGGACTCGTCGCCCGGCAACTCGGACGCCACGTACACCAGGCGGAACTTGCCGATCTGCACCTCGTCGCCGTTGGCGAGCGTGGCCGTGTCGATCCGCTCCTTGTTCAGGTACGTCCCGTTGAGGCTGCCGAGGTCGCGCGCCACGATCCGGCCGCCGTGCCGGGCGAACTCGACGTGCCGCCGCGACACGGTCGCGTCGTCCAGCAGGATGTCGCTGTTGGCGTGCCGGCCGGCGATCGTCGACTCCGCGTCGAGCAGGAACTGGGCCGGCGCGTTCGGCCCGTTCTTCACGACGAGCATCCGCGCGCCCGGCGGCAGGTTACGGGCGAGGTCGGCCGCCGCCACCTCGGTACGCGGGTCGTCGAGGACGTCGGTGAGGTCGCCGAGGTGCAGCAGGGAAGTGGCGTCCGGCGCCGGCGGGCGGGCCCCATCGTCTCGCATCGGGCCACCCTAGCAGCGTGCGCCCATCCTGAAACCCGCCGGCCGCCGCCGGTACGAACGGTTCCCGCGCGGTCACCCTCGCGGCCCGTCCGAGGCGGTACTCGTCCGTTTGTCGGATGTCGGGCGGGGCGCGACGCACGAGGCTTGTCGCGTGACGCCGATCCGGGTGCTGGTCGTGGACGACCAACCACTGTTCGCCGAGGCGCTGTCGGCCTGGCTGGCCCGCGACCCCGGCTTCGAGGTGGTCGCCGCCGCGCAGAACGGTGCGGGCGCCCGTGACGCGCTGGCCGCCACCGCGGTCGACGTCGTACTGGTCGACCTGGACCTGGGCGACGAGTCCGGGATCGACCTGCTCGACCACGTCCGCGACCACCACCCCGGTACCCGCGCGGTGGTCCTCACCGCGTCCAACTCGCCGGACGCGCTCGCCGACGCCGTACGCCGGGGTGCCGCGTCGTGGCTGTCCAAGACCGCCGACGGCGCGACCCTGACGCGGGTGCTGCGCGGGGTGCTGCGCGACGAGGTGTGGATCCCGCCGAACCTGCTCGGCGGACTCCTGCGCACCCTCACCGAGCAGCCCGGGAGTACGGTGCTGGACCGGCTGACCGTACGGGAGCGGCAGATCCTGCAGTGCCTGGTGGACGGCCTGACCCGGGCCGAGATCGCCGACCGGCTGTTCCTGTCGGCGAACACGGTGCGTACGCACACCCAGAACCTTCTCGCGAAGCTGTCCGTGCACTCCGTACTGGAGGCGGTCGCGCTGGCGCTGCGGCACGGGATGCGCCCGAGCGGCCCGGCAGGTACCGACTGACCGTTGCGGCTGGTCGACGCCCCGTCGACCGGAGTGGCGACGCCGCGTCGACCCGCTGATCGACGGAGCCGGATCCGCCGCGTGCACCCCACGTATCCCCCGATCGGTCAGCGGTCGTCGTCCGCAGGTCCGCCACGTCCTGTGCGCGAGGCCATTACTCGGCGAACGGTGGCGACAGCCGGGCGCGGAGCGGGGAGGGTGTGCGTAGCACCGGGTCGGCAGGGCACACGATGCTCCTCGCGCTCCTACCGGCCCACGGTTGGAGGGGGAGAGCATGGACGCTGAGGTATGCGTCGACCTCGGCATGCCGGTCGGGGCGATTCCGCGGCAGGCGGGCGGGAACCCGCCGCCGGCGCGTACCCAGTACCGGATGATCAGGCACGACATCCAGCACCAGATCGGCACCATCATGTTGCTGGCCCAGGTGGTCTCGGACGCCAACGACGTCGGCCGGGCCAGCAGGGTACGGATAGACCAGCTCCTCGGCGAGGCCCGCTGGCTCGACGAGCTGCTCCAGGCGTACGACCGGGACACCGAACCACCGCCGGTCGAACGGTTGCGCGCGGACGTCGTGGTCGGGGAGGCGGTCGCCGCGCTGGGCGTGGCCACCGGCGTACGGGTGTCGTTCGCGGCCACGCCGACCTGGGCGGTGGTGGACCGGCTCGGGCTCTGGCGGGCGGTCCGCAACGTCCTGGACAACGCCTGCCGGGCCGCCGGTCCGGGCGGCAGCGTACGGGTCCGGGTCGGGTCCGCGGACGGGGTCGCGGTGGTGGACACCGAGGACGACGGGCCGGGGTTCGGTGCCGGCCCGACCGGGCTGGCCCAGCTCGGCCTCGGCGTCGTCAGCCAGGTCGTCGCGGCCAGCGGCGGTACGGTCCGGATCGACCGCGGCGAGCTGGGCGGCTGCCGGGTACGGATGACGCTGCCGGACGGGGCGGCGCCGTGAGTACCGGGATCAGGGTGTTGGTCTGCGACGACCATCTGGTCTTCGCCGAGTCGCTGGCGCTGGTGTTCGTCGACGCCGGGCACACGGTGACGGGGGTGACCGGGACCGTCGACGAGGTGGTCGACCTGCTCGGTACCACCGACGTCGACGTCTGCGTGCTGGACGTACACCTGGCGGACGGTGACCTGGTGGACCGGCTGGCCGAGATCCGCGCCGCCGCACCGGATGCCCGGCTGGTCCTGCTGACCGGCCGGCTGGAACCGGGGCTGGCGCCGCTCGCGCTGGCCGCCGGCGTCGCCGGCCTGGTCCACAAGGGACAGCACGTCGGCGGGATCCTCGACGCGGTACGCCGGGTGCACGCCGGCGAGACCGTCGTCGACCCGGTGTACCGGCGGCCGGCACGCGCCGAACCCGCGTTGTACCGGCTGGCGGCGTTCCTCACGCCGCGGGAGCGGGAGGTGCTGTGCCGGCTGGTCCGCGGCGAGCACACCGCGGCGCTGGCGCGGGCCATGGGCATCACGCCGGCGACCGCCCGCTGCCACATCCAGAGCGTTCTCACCAAGCTCGGCGCGCACACGCGGCTGGAGGCCGCCACCACCGCCGTGCGTACCGGGTTGGTGAGTGCCGAGACCGGCCGGTGGCTCGCCGCCTGACCGTGTCGTACGACGCGGTCGGGGTGACCCGGCCGCGGGAGGCCGCCACGCCCGGCCTGCGGTCCGCTCGGACGGACCCCGGGCGTGTCCGAGGTGGCCCGCGCCTCAGCCCCGGCGCGGGCCGCCGTCTCCCGCCCTGTACCGGTGTCAGGGCTGTCGGCCCTTGCCCTGTCACCGGTGTCAGGGTTCTAGCCTGCGCCGTACGGCGGGCGGCGGTGACACGGGAGGCGGGGACGTGGCGGGAGTGGTGGTCGTCGGGGCGGGGCCGGGCATCGGGGCGGCGGTGGCCCGGCGGTTCGCGCGGGAGGGGATGCCGGTCGGCCTGGTGGCGCGGCGTCCGGAGACGCTCGACGCGGTCGCCGCGACCCTGCCGGGCGTACCGGTGGGCACGGCCACCGCGGACGTGACCGACGAGGTGGCGTTGCGTACGGCGCTGGCGACGCTCGCGGACCGGTTCGGTACGCCGGACGCGGTGGTGTACAACGCCGCGCTGATCCGGCCGGACCGGCCCGGCGAGCTGTCCGTACGTGAGCACGAGCGGGCGTGGGCGGTCAACGTGGTCGGCGCGCTCGTCACCGCGACGGCCGTGGCGCCGGCGATGGCCCGCCGCGGGTACGGGACGGTGCTGGTCACCGGCGGGATGCCCGCGGCCGTCCCGGCGTACGTGAGCCTGTCGCTCGGCAAGGCCGGCGTACGCGCCCTGGTCGAACTGCTGGACCGGGAGTACGGCCCGGCCGGCGTGCACGTCGCGACCGTACGGGTGGACGGGCCGGTCGCACCCGGTACGGACTTCGACCCGGACGACATCGCCGACGAGTACTGGCGGGTGCACGCCCAGCCCCGCGGCCACTGGGACCGCGAGGTGGCGTACCCGGGCGGGTGAGGCGTCAGCCGCGTTCGGACACGGCGGCCGAGTCGAACGTGGCGACCTCGGTGAGGGTGCGCGCGGCGGCCTGCACCAGCGGTACCGCGAGCAGCGCGCCGGTGCCCTCGCCGAGCCGCAGGTCCAGGTCGATCAGCGGGCGCAGGTCCAGCGCGCGCAACGCGGCGGCGTGGCCGGGTTCGGCGGACCGGTGCCCGGCGACGCACGCGGCGACCGCGTCCGGGGCGAGGGCGGCGGCGACCAGCGCGGCGGACCCGGCGATCACCCCGTCCAGTACGACCGGGACGCGGGCGGCGGCGGCACCGAGCACGTACCCGGCGAGCGCCGCGTGCTCCAGCCCGCCCACCGCGGACAGCACCCCGAGCGGGTCGGCCGGATCGGGCGTGTGCCGAGCAAGCGCCCGGCGTACGACGTCGACCTTGTGGGCCAGGGTGGCGTCGTCGATGCCGGTGCCGCGCCCGGTGACCTCGGCCGGATCGGCGCCGGTGAACACCGCGACCAGCGCCGCCGACGCGGTCGTGTTCGCGATCCCCATGTCCCCGGTGACCAGCAGCCGGTACCCGTCGGCCACGAGTCCGGTGGCGATCCGGATTCCGGCCTCCACCGCGGTCTGCGCCTCCGCCCGGGTCATCGCCGGCCCGGCCGTCATGTCCGCGGTGCCCGGCCGTACCTTCACGGCGGTCAGGTCGTCGCCGGGCGCCAGCGTGCCGGCCACGCCGACGTCGACCGTGCGTACGTGCGCGCCGACCTGCCGGGCGAACGCGTTGACCACGGCCCCACCGGCCCGCATGTTCGCCACCATCTGCGTGGTGACCTCCTGCGGCCACGGCGTCACCCCCTGCGCGTGCACGCCGTGGTCGGCCGCGAACACGGCCACCGCGACCGGCGCCGGCGCGGGCGGCGGGCACGCGCCGGCGAGCGCGGCCAGGCGTACCGAGAGGTCCTCCAGGACGCCGAGCGAGCCGGGCGGCTTCGTCAGGCGGTCCTGGCGTGCGCGGGCGGCCCGCGCGGCGGCGTCGTCCGGTCCGGCGATCCGGGCGAGGGTGTCGGCGAGCAGCGTCATGGCCGAAACCTAACCGGGTACGCGTGACGGCACCATCCGGGTGTCCGTGCGGTGAGGTCGCTCTCGGCGTGGAAGATCGGTGAACATCGCCCGACCGCCCCGCGCGGTGTGCAAGCATTCGCCGTATGGGGGCAAACGGGGGGGCACCGGGCCAGTCGCTCACAAGCGGGTTCGAGGTCGTGCTCTGGGGGTACGACAAGCACCAGGTCGACCAGTGCATGACCCAGCTCGAAGAGCAGATCGCCGCGCTGTACGACGAGCAGCAGCGGGCGATCGAACTCGCCGCCGAGTTGCAGCGGTGTCGTTCGGAGAACGTCGACCTGCGGGCGCGCCTGTCGGGGGTACCGGTCGTGCACCACGTCGGCGGCAAGGTGGAGGAGATCCTCTCCGCCGCCGAGCAGCAGGCACTGGAGATCCGCTCCGCCGCCGACCGCCACCTCGCCGCGGCCCGCGACGACGCCGTACAGATCGTGGCCGTCGCCAAGCACCAGGCCGCCCGCGCCCGCCGCGACTGCGACCTCGTACTCCACGAGCACCGGCGGGCACAGCAGCGCGCCGCCGCCGAGATCGTCGCCACCGCCCGTGCCGAGGCGGACCGCATCGTCGACGACGCCCGCCGCCGGGCGGCCGACGTACCGGAGTCTGGTGGGCAGCACGCGGCGGAGGAGCCGAGGCCGTCGGTCGGTCGCCTGCCCGCGCCGGAACCCGCGAAGGCCGCCGCGGAACCGGTGCAGCCGGCCGCGGAGCGGCACCGCAGCAGGTCCGCCGGCCACGACACGGCCCGCCGGACCGTCCCGCGTCTCGGCGAGGAACCCGCTTGACAGCACCGTTGTGCGGCCACCCGGACCGTTGCCTCGGCGGGAAACCGGCTCAACAGCACCGTTCTGCGGCCACCCGGATCGCACAGCATCGTCTTGCGGCCCGCCGGACCGTCCCGCGTCTGGGCGAGGAACCCGCTCAACAGCACCGTTTTGCGGCCACCCGGGACCGTGCGCCGGCACCGGTCGGGGCGCGTCCGCACCTGCACGGCACCCGGTCGGTTACAGGCGGGGGCCGAGGACCGGGTCGGCGGGCAGGGTGAGGCCGAACAGGTCGACGGCGTTGCGCCAGTAGAGGCGTTCGGCGATCTCGGGGGTGAGGTCGGCGTCGGTGACCAGGCCGACGGACACCGCCGGGTCGATGAGCGTCGCGTCGGTACCGAACAGCAGCTGGCCGGCGGGCGCGTGCTCCGCCACGTACGCGACCTGCCCGGCGTCGGTGATGGAGCAGGACGGTTCCAGGTACAGCCGGTCGCAGGCGGAGGCGGCCTCGGCGGCCAGATCCCAGCGGGTGGCGGCCATGTGGCCGGCGATCGCGCGTACCCGGGGGTTGGCGGACAGCAGCGGCAGCAGGTCGAGCACGTCCCGGCCCCAGGTGTGGATCAGCACCACCGCCGCGTACTCGTCCAGCAGCGCGAACAGGTCGCGCATCTGCGGCGAGGAGATCTCGCGCAGCGGGTACCCGGTGTGGATCTTCACGCCGACGAACGCCTCGGTGCCGAGGTACCGGTCGAGGTCGGCGCGGGTGGCGGCGAGGTCGTTCGGGTTGGCCACCACGTACCCGCGCAACCGCGGCCGGTCGGCGAGTACGGCGGCGAGGCGGGCGTTGCCACCGGGCGCGTCGTACACGACGGCCTCGGCGGCGGAGACGACCTGGAGGCTGATGCCCCACTCGTCCATGACGCGCAGGTTCTCGTCGGCGGAACCGATGTCCATGGCGAAGAACCACGGACCCCAGTGCCCGTGTACGTCGATGACCGGATGCATCAGGCGACTCCCAGCAGTGTGCGCAGCGTTCCGCCGGTGACGGCGTCCCAGTCCACATCGGACAGTCGGGCCCGGCGCATCCGCAGCACCGAGGGCGACGTGTCGTGCAACGGTGTCCGCGAACCGAACGCGAGGTGCGCCGCGCCCAGCTCGCCGACGACGGTCTCGATCGAGTCGGGGGCGTTGAGCAGCCGGGTGGACGCCACGAAGCCGGGCTCGTCCCGGGCGGCGAGCACGAAGTCCGCCACGTGGTACGCGTGCACGTCCAGGAACACCACCTTCGCCCCGCGCCCCGCGTACGCCAGCCAGGCGTGCCGTACGTCGCCCTCGACGAGCAGGGTCAGGTCGCGCGCGGCCGCCTGCGCCACCACGTGCCGGTACCCGGGGAAGTGCGGGTCGGCGCCCTGCGTCGGCGCGAACAGCCGCACCGCGCGGACGCCGGCGGCGACGAGCCGGTCCAGTTCGGACTCGGCGCGCAGCGCGTTGCGCAGGTTGACCGTACCGGCGGGCAGCCACGGATCCGTTGCCACGGAAAGGGTTTCGTCGTTGCCCTCGACGTCGTCGAACCAGGCGCCGCGGCCGGAGGCGACCAGCGCGCCGGCGATGCCGGACCGTGCCAGCCGGGCGGCCACCGCGTCGGGCGTCATGGACAGGTCGGCGCGCGGCGGCCAGGTCCCGACCAGTACGTCGCAGTCGAGCCCGATCGGCTTGGTACGCAAGGGAATCCCCCAGAGGTCATGATGGATGGTCGTCGGATGCGCGGCGAGATCCAGGGCGGCGCTGGCAAGGCGGAGGTGCCGGTGCATACCGGTGTCGTATGCGCCGGTGCCGACAACGCCCCCAGCGTCGTCCTGGCCCCGGCGCGCGCCGACACGCCATCCGTCATGACCTCTGGAAGTGGTGGTGGACGGCGCGGACGGCGGTGACGATGTCGGCGACGTCGGCGTCGATGTAGCGCTCGTTGCACGCGAGGACCAGCAGCGTCTCGTCGATGAGCGTCTCGGCGACCGGGCAGTCACCCGCGGCGTACGTGAACTCGCGGCGGGCCGGTGGCGCCGTCAGCGGGTACGCCGAGGTGCCGTACGTGCGGCGCTCGGTGAGCGCGGGCACCAGGTACACCGGGCGGTCGAGGTAGCCCGCGGTGACCGGGATCCCTTCCGCCACAAGCGCCTTCGCGTACTCGGAGTTCGTGACGGGGACCCGCGCGGGGTCCAGCCGCATCGGGAACAGCCAGAAGCTGTGGTCGTCCACAGTGGACGGAAGCAGCAGGCCGGGCAGGTCGGACAGCCCTTCGACCAGCCGCCGGGCCACCGAACGCCGGGCGTCGACGACCCCGCGCAGCCGGCCGAGCTGCACCCGCGCCACCGCCGCGACGAGTTCCGTCATGCGGTAGTTGAGGCCCAGGAACAGGTGCGTGCGCTCGCCGGTGTCGCGCGGCCAGCCCTTGTCCGCGAACAGCGCCATCCGCCGCGCCAGCGCCGGATCGTCGGTCACCGTGAGCCCGCCGTCACCGGCGCTGATGTGCTTCGACTGCTGGAGACTGAAGCACCCCAGATCCCCGTACGTGCCGGCGAACCCGCCGCCCGCCGGCACCGTCAGGTACGCCTGCGCGCAGTCCTCGATGACCCGCACGCCGCGCGGCCGGCACACCGCGACGATGTCGGCGACCGGCGCCGGACCGCCGAACAGGTGCACCACGATGACCGCCCGGGTGCGCTCGGAAAGCTTGTCCGCCACCGATTCCGCGGTCAGGCAGCCGGTGACCGGGTCGACGTCGGCGAACACCGGCACGGCACCCTGCGCGAGTACGGCGATGACGGTGCCGAAGTCGGTGATGGGCGGGACGATGATCTCGTCGCCCGGCTCGGGGTCGACGGCGGCGACGGCCAGGTGCAGCGCGGCCGTACCGGAGGTGCTGGCGACCGCGTGCCGGCTTCCGACGTACTCGGCGAACTCGCGTTCCAGGGCGGGCACCTCGGTGCCGTTGACCCGCCACAGCGTGCCGGACTCGACGACCCGGGCGAGCGCTTCGGCCTCCTCGGGCCCGAACGTGCGCCCGGACGCGTCGGACACCGACGGGAACGGCGCGCTCCGCACCGGCGTACCGCCCTCGATCGCCACCATCAGCGCATCCCTCCGTGGAGATTATGGTCCTGACCATAACCACGCGGGTACGGCGAGGCAACCCTCCCGGCGCATGATCTGGCTCAACCGCACCGGAATCCGTGCGGGTCACTCCAGCCGGATGCGGTAGATCGTGGGCGGGCGACCGGTCGTGCCGGCCAGTACGCGGCCGATCGGTTGCGCGACGCCGGCCCGCTCCAACCGCTTCAACGTACGGCGGGCCGAGCGTGGCTCGATCTCCAGCGCGGCGGCCACGTCGCCGGCCGTCACGCCCTCCTCCTCGTGCGACTCCAGCATCGTCTTGAGCCGGCCGAGAGTGGCCCGGGACAGCCCGGAACGGCGCGCGGCCACCAGCAACGGCACCGGCCCGTCCGGCTTCTGCTCCTTCTCCGGCTCCGCCAGTACGATGTCGCTGCCGGTGCCGAGCGACACCACCGCCGAGAACGGCCCGACCGAACGGCACCGGGCCAGCGCGTGCCGGGCCAGCGCCTCCGCCTCCGCGGCCGACCGCCCGACACCCAGCCCCACGTGCGCCCACAGGTGCCGCCGCGCCAGCTGCGACAGCAACGGCAGGTGCTGGAACCCGTTGCTCGACTCCTCCAGTACGCCGCGCGTGGTGACCAGCACGTACCGGCCCTGGTGCACCGAGAAGACGCTGCCGGCGAGCGCGCTCACGTCGTCGGGCAGCTCCGGGTCGGGGTCGGACAGGTCCACGAACCCGAGTACCACCTGTGCGTCGGCGCTGACCCGGCCGACGCACGACAGTACGACGGTGCGCAGCGCCGCCCGTACCGAGGCGACCGCGGGCGACAGCCGGATCGTCTCCACGTCACCGGACAGCGCCTCGTACACCGAGCGCACGCACGTGATCGCCACCGTACGCGGGTTGCCGCGGGCGGCCGCCCGGTGGAAGTCGGCGAACCGCGCCGAGTCCCGCCCCCGCCGGTACTCCAGCACCTTGACGCCGTCCACCGGCAGCGCCGCGTCCCTGAACGCCTCGACCACCTGGTCGCGTTCCAGCGTGTCGATGCTGACGTGCTCGGTGTCCAGCCCGCGCGCGAGCAGCCCCACCAGCACCCGGTACAGCGAGGCCCCGGTGTACGAGATGTAGGTGGCGGGGCGGTCCAGCACCCCGGCCTCCTGCGCCAGCGTGTACGGGATGATCCCGGTGAACAGCCAGGCGTCCACGCTGCCCCGGCCGGACCGCACCAGGTCGACCGCCTTCGCCTCGTTCTGGTACGCGAACGAGTGCACCGACAGCAGCGGGTACTCCCGGGCGGCCACCTGCTCGACCACCGAGACCAGGTCGGGTGGGCCCACCACGCCGACGTCGACCTTCATGTCGGTGCCCTCGGTACGTGCGATCACGCCCTGCATCGTGCCACGTCAAGCGTTGCCGGTGCGGGGTGCCGGGACCGCGGTCACGGCCGGGTGGTCCCGGATGACGCGGCTGATCTCGTCGGCCTGGCCGGGGGACAGGCGTTCGTGGTCGGACAGGCACCAGTTCCCGGCGAGCAGCCCGTCCCGGGTCAGTACCTCGTTGACGCCGGCGATGCTGCCGGTGAACCGGTGCGCCACGTCGAACACGGCGGCGTTCGCGTCGGTCAGCTCGGCACCCCGGGCCAGCAGGTCCAGCGGCACCGGGCCGCCCGACCGGACCGCGTCGCGTACCTCGGCGTGCAGGGCGACCGCGGCCGGCGTCCACACCGCCCACTGGCCGAGCAGGCCGCCGACGATGTGCACCGTCCGCTCGCCGAACCGGTACGGCGTGACCAGGTCGGCGACGATGTTGTCGTCGTTCCCGGTGTACAGCGCGATGTCGTCGGAGCGGCCGGCCTCGACGACGGCGCGCACCACGTCGAGCGTGGCGTACCGGTCGAAGGGGGCGACCTTGATCGCGGCCACCCCGGGGATCTCCGCGTACCCGCGCCAGAACTCGTACCCGAAGCGGCGCTTGCCGATGGTCGGCTGGATGTAGAACCCGAACACCGGCATGATCTCGGCGACCGCCGCGACCCCGGCGAGGATCTCGTCGTCGGGCGCGTCACCCCAGCCCGGCGTCGCCACCAGGGCCAGGTCGTACCCGAGGTCGGCGGCGATCTTCGCCTCGGCCACCGCGTTCTCCGTCGGCCCGAGTACGCCGGCGACGAGCACCGGGTCGGGTCCGGCCTCCTCGGCGGCCATCCGCAGCACCGGCTCGTACAGCCCGTGCGCCCGGATCTCGAACTGCGTCGTGTGCACGCCCACGGCCAGCCCGCCGACGCCCGCGTCCGTGTAGTACCGGGTGAGGGCGCGCTGGCGGGGCTCGTCGAGGGCGCGGTCGGCGGTGAGGGCCAGCGGGTGCGCCGGAATGACCAGGCCCTCGCGCAGTCGCGCCCGCTTGTCGTCGGTGAGCATCTAGAAGGTGCCCTTGCGCTCGGTGAAGTGGGTCGGCTTGTCCAGCAGCGCACCGCCGCCGGACAGCCACGCGACGGTCCAGTCCAGCATCTCGGCGAGCGTCACCCGCGGGTAGCCGAACAGGCCGAACGACCGGCCGGCGTTGGACAGCAGCGCCGTGTCGGCCTCGGCACCGGCGAACACCGGCTCCCTGCCGAGGCGCCGGCCGAGTTCGGTGGCGAGCCAGCGGACCGACGCGGTCTCCGGGCCGGTCACGTTCAGGTACAGCGGGGGCGTGTCGACGTGCGCGAGCGCGCCGAGCACGTACCGGTTGGCGTCGCCCTGCCAGATCACGTTGACCGCGCCGTTGCCCAGCTCGACCGGTTCCCCGGCGGCGACCGTACGGGCCAGGTCGGTGAGCACCCCGTACCGGCAGTCGATGGCGTAGTTGAGCCGGATGATGGCCATCGGCGTACCGGTGGTCTCGGCGACGTGCGCGAGGATCCGTTCCCGCCCGAGGCACGACTGCGCGTACTCGCCGACCGGGCCGGGCGCCGTCGTCTCGTCGGCGCCGCCGGACCCCACCGGCACCAGCGGGTACACGTTGCCCGAGGAGAACGCCACGAACCGCGATCCCTTGTACCGCAAGGCGGCCCGGCCCGGCAGGTACGTGTTGACGGCCCAGGTGAGGGGCTCGCCGCCGCCGCTGGTGCCGAACTTCCGGCCGACCATGTACACGACGTTCGCGGCGTCGGGCAGGCCGGCGAGCGCGGCGTCGTCGGACAGGTCGGCCGCCACCGTACGGACGCCGGCCTCGTCGAGTTCGGCGCGCGCGGCGGGGTCGGAGAACCGGGACACCGCGTACACCTGGCGGTTGCCGGGGAGGGCGGCGAAGATCGTGGCGGCCATCCGGGCGAGGCTGACGCCCATCTTGCCGGCGGCGCCGAGCACCACCAGGTCGCCGTCGGTCGCGGCGAGCCGCTCGACGTCCGCCCCGGTCGGCTCGTGCACCCGGCGCGCGATCTCGGTGAGAAGCGGCTCGCCCGCGGTACCTTGCGTCATCACACCACCCAGTCTGTGCAGGGTCATGCCCCATTTAGGTCGTGCCGAAACTATCGGGTCATCGCCGGTGCCGTCAATCTGAGCGCGGCATCGGGGTGGGGTATTGACCAGGGTGTTCACGCCTGTTTAGTGTCTGACGAGATTTGAGCCACGACCGTAATTTGGTCGCGGCGCGGTCCCTGGGGAGCGATCAGCACGCGTGAGCGCCGGGCGTACCGGCGAGCGAGGAGTTCACACATGCGGTGGGGCAAGACGACCGCCCTGGTCGCCGCCGGTGCGCTGGCGCTGTCCGCGCTGGCCGCCTGCGGCTCGGGCGGCGACGCCAAGGTGCCGAGCGACCCGAGCAAGGTCTCGGGCACGGTCACCATGTGGATCTACCCGATCAACCAGAACATCGAGAACACCTGGTGGAAGTCGAAGGTCGCGGCCTTCAAGAAGAAGTACGCCAAGGTGAACGTCAACGTCGTCGTCCAGCCCTGGGCGAACCGCGACGAGCAGCTCACCACCGCCATCGCCGGCGGCAAGGGCCCCGACGTGGTGTACCTGATCCCCGACCAGGTCCCGCAGTACGCGAACACGGGCGCGCTGGCGGACGTCTCGGACGTGGTAGCCAAGGACAAGGCCGACTTCCGGCCGAACGCGCTGTCGGCGATGACGTACCAGGACAAGCTGTACGGCGTGCCGATGCTGATGTCGGTGACGACCACGATCGCCAACAAGAACCTGCTGAAGAAGGCCGGCATCGCGGCCCCGCCGGCCACCTGGGACGAGGCGCTCGCCGACGGCGCCAAGCTCAAGAAGAAGGGCCTGTACCTCACCGACTACGTGGCCACCCCGGACGCCACGCTGAACCAGACGTTCTACCCGTTCCTGTGGCAGGCCGGCGGCGACGTCCTGAGCAAGGACGGCAAGAAGGCCGCGTTCAACTCGCCGGCCGGGGTCAAGGCGCTGACGTTCCTGAAGACGTTGGTGGACAAGGGATACGTGCCGAAGGACAGCCTGACGGTCACGCCGAAGCCGGACCAGAGCGTGCTCTGCACGAGCAAGGCCGCGATGGGCTTCGCCACCTCCACCGCCGAACTGTCCGTCTGCCCGGGCTTCAAGGCCACCGACTGGCAGACCGCCTCGCCGCTCAAGGAGACCACCTCCGTCGGGTACGGCACGGTCGGCGGGCTGAGCGTGCTGTCCGGTTCGAAGAACGCCGCGGCTGCGAAGGCGTGGGTGCAGTGGATCTCGGCGCCGGCGCAGCTCAAGGCGTTCGACGTGGACCACGTGTACTCGTCGCCGCGGGTGTCGGCCGGTAGCCTGCTGTCCGGCCAGCCGCTGATGGGCGACACGGAGAAGTACCTGGGCGACATGAAGACCGGCGTCACGAACGCGTCGGCGCCGCGTCAGCTCATGGACGTCATCAAGCCGCACCTGCAGGCGGCGCTGCTCGGGAAGGTGAGCGTCAAGCAGGCGCTCGCCGACGCCGAGAAGGACGCCAACCAGCAGCTGGCCCGGGGCTGACGACGCCCGCCGCCGCCCGGCTCGTGGAGTCGGGCGGCGGCTCCGACGTGGGTACGACGCGAGGAGCATGCCGATGACGACCCAGACCGTGCCGCGGGCCGACGAGGCCGGTACGCCGGGGCGCGCGCGACCGCCCCGCTTCAGCCGGTTGCGCCGGTCGGGCAGCGGGATCGCGCTGCTGTTCGTCGCGCCGTACCTGCTGCTGTTCGTGGTGTTCCGGATCCTGCCGACGATCGCCGGCATGCTGCTGAGCCTCGCCAAGTACCAGATCACGGGGATCGTGGAGTGGCGCGGCCTGGACAACTTCCAGCGCCTGTTCTCCGACTCGCTGTTCTGGAACGCGCTGCGGGTGACCGCGGTGTACACGGTGATCGCGGTGCCGCTGACGCTGCTGGTGGCGCTGGTGATGGCGCAGCTGTGCGCCCGGTCCATCCGCGGCATCCGGATCTACCGCGGGCTCTACTTCCTGCCCGTCATCACGAGCCTGGTCACCACCGGCGTCATCTGGCAGTGGCTGTACGCCGAGCACGGCCCGCTGAACGCGCTGTTCGGGCTGATCGGTGTCGGGCCGGTGCCGTGGCTGTCGTCGGGCGCGATGGTGCTGCCGTCGCTGTCGTTGCTGAGCGTCTGGACCCGCTTCGGGTACGACATGCTCATCCTGCTCGCGGGGCTGCTGGCGATCCCGAAGGAGTACACCGAGGCGGCGATGATCGACGGTGCCTCGGCGTGGCAACGGTTCTGGCGGATCACGGTGCCGCAGCTGAAACCCGCGCTGTTCTTCGTGGTGATCCTGGAGCTGGTGCAGTCGTTCCAGGTGTTCGACGTCATCTACGTGATGACCGGCGGCGGCCCGGTCCGCTCCAGCTACTCGCTCGTCTTCTTCGTGTACGACCAGGGCTTCCACTACTTCGACTTCGGGTACGCCAGCGCCGCGGGCGTGGTGCTGTTCGCCATCACGCTCGTCGTGTCGCTCGTGCAGCGGCGTCTGTTCCGGGAGGACTGAGACGTGTCCACTGTGGATAAAGGCGCCCGGATGTCCCGGCGTACCAAGCGGAAGCTGTGGGCGCACCTGCCGCTGACGCTGGTCGCGCTGGCCACCATCTTCCCGTTCTACGTGATGGTCGTGCTGTCCCTGCGCAAGGGCCAGTCGCTGTCGCTGCCGGACGCGCTGCTGCCGTTCCACGTCAACCTCGGCGCGTACGCCGACGTGCTGGCGCACGCGCAGGTGCTGCGCTGGATGCTCAACACCGCCGTGTACTCGGTGGTCAGCGTGGTGCTGGTGTTGCTGTTCGCCTCGTTCGCCGCGTACGCGTTCGCGAAGAAGCGGTTCCTGGGCCGCAACGTGATGTTCTGGACGCTGCTCGCGACGCTGATGGTGCCGTACCACCTGACGTTGATCCCACAGTTCATCCTGATCTCGCGGATGGACGGGCTGGACAGCTGGTGGGGCCTGATCGTGCCGACGCTGGCCAACACGCAGGCGCTGTTCCTGATGCGGCAGTTCATCATGGGCATCCCGGACGAGCTGATCGAGGCGGCCCGCATCGACGGCGCCGGCGAGCTGCGGCTGTTCTGGCAGATCGTGCTGCCGCAGACGAAGCCGATCCTCGCCACCCTCGGCGTGTTCGTCTTCCTGTGGCACTGGAACGACTTCCTCTGGCCGCTGGTCGCGACCCGCTCGCCGGACCACTACGTGCTGACCGTCGGCCTCAACAGCCTCCAGGCGCAGGACTCGTCGTTGACCGTGACGATGGCCGCGGCGGTCCTCACCTTCCTGCCCATTCTCGTCGTGTACGTGTTGCTGCAGCGCCACTTCGTCCGCGGCGTGGCCACCAGCGGACTGAAGTGAGGACGCCCGCGATGCCCCGGATCCACCTCTCGCTGCCGCCCGAGCAGTACGCGGAGTTCTTCACGGCCGAGCAGGTCGGGCGGCTCGACGCGCTCGGTACCGTCACCCGGGACGACCCGGGGAAGCGTTGCACCGCAACCGAACTGCTGGCGTACGACGTGGTCGTCACGGGGTGGGGGTCGCCGGCGTTGCCGGGCGTACCGCCGGAGTCGTCGGCGCTGCGGCTGGTCGCGCACGCCGCCGGATCGGTGCGGCACGTCGTCCCCGCCGCGCTTCTGGAGCACGGCGTACAGGTGACGCAGTCGGCGGCGGCGATGGCCGACGCGGTCGCCGAGTTCGCGCTCACCCTCTGCCTGAACCTGCTGCGCAACGTCCACACGTACGACCGGGCGATGTACACGGCGGCGGACTGGTCGTCCCGCGAGTGGGGCGGGCTCGGCGGAGAGCTTCCGGCGCAACGGATCGGGGTCGTCGGCGCGAGCCGTACCGGGCGGTCGTTCGTCCGGATGGTGCGCGCGCTCGGCGCCGCCGTCACCGTCTTCGACCCGTACCTGTCGGCGGCGGACGCGGCCTCGCTCGGCGTGACCCGCGTCGACCTGGCGACGCTGCTGGCGAACAGCGACGTGGTCGTCGTGCACGCGCCGGTGACGGCCGAGACGACCGGGATGCTCGGCGCCGCCGAACTCGCGCTGATCCCCGACGGCGGGATCCTCGTCAACACCGCCCGGTCCGCCGTACTCGACGAGAAGGCGCTCACCGCCGAACTGGTGTCCGGCCGTCTGCGCGCCGGGCTCGACGTGTTCGACGTGGAGCCGCTGCCGGCCGGCCATCCGTTGCTGCGCCTGCCGAACGTCATCGTCACCCCGCACGAGGCCGGCGCGAGCGTCCAGTCGCGTGAAGCGCAGGGCCGGATCGCCGTCGACGAGATCGAGCGTTTCCTTACCGGACAACCACTCCGGCACGAAGTGACCCGCGACAGATACGACCATCTGGCCTGACCCCCTGGAGGGCACATGCGGCGCAGAACCCTGCTGGCGGCGGTACCGGCGGCGATCGGCGCCGCGGCGCTCGCCACCCCGGCACACGCCGGACCGGCGCTGACCGACCTCGGCGTACCGCTGGCGGACGTGCTGCTGATCGGCGGCTGCACCGGACGCGGCGACGACGGTACGACGTGGTTGTGGTCGGCGTCGTCCGGTACGCCGGCGCACCTGAACGCCGTCGATCCGTTGACCGGCAAGGCGTTGCTGTCGCTGGACCTGCCCGGCGCGGGCGGCGCGTACGCGGTGCGCGCCGCACCCGACGGCACCGTGTACGTCGGCACGTACGCCAACGGCCACCTGTACCGGCGGAAGCCCGGCGCGGACGGCATCGAGGACCTCGGGCGGGTCCTGCCGGACGAGACGTACGTGCAGGCGCTGGCGATCGACGCCGACGGCACCGTGTACGGCGCGACCATCGGCACCGGCCGCGCCTTCGCGTACGACCCGGCGACCGGTAAGGTGCGCGACTACGGGCAGCTCGCCGCCGGCATCACGTACGCGCAGGCGATCGCGTGCGCGAACGGCAAGGTGTACGTGGGCACCGGTCAGGTCGCGCACCTGATCGAGCTGGACCCGGAATCCGGTGCCACGAAGGAGATCCCGGTCCCGGCGGACACCGATCCCGCGCACAACGGCGTGTACGACCTCAACGCGTACGACAACCGCCTGTACGTGCGGATCGGCGGCGCGTCCGACGCCCCGCTCTGCGTGTACGACCTGGCGTCGGGCGCCTTCACCGACCAGGTCGAGCACGCCGCCGGCCTCAACGTCTCCCCACCCGGCCCCGACGGCGCCGTGTACTTCACCGTCATGGACGGCACCAGCGGCGTGCTCTCCGCGTACCAGCCGGACGGCGGGACGGTGACGCCGGTCGGGCCGAGCTTCACCGGGCGGATCCTCAACAACCGCGGCATCGGCTGGGCGACGCTGACCGACCCGGACTGGCCGGGGGAGACGCTCGTCGGGCTGCTGTGGCGGGGCCAGATCTTCCGGTACAACCCGACGACCGGCAGGAGCGACGTCCGGGACACCGACGTGCGCCGGGAGCCGATCCCGGTCCTGTCGCTCGCCGCCGACTCCGGCGTCGTGTACGCGGGCGGCTTCCTCAACGGCGGCCTGTCCACAGTGGACGGATCGACCACCACGTTCCACCGGTTCGCCCAGCTGGAGTCGATCGAACCGGCCGGCGACGGCACGCTGTGGCTCGGCGCGTACCCGGGATCCCGGCTCTACCACTACGATCCGGCCAAACCCTGGAGCAGCCCCGAGTACGATCCGGGGCCGGCGGGCACGCCCGACAACCCGGTCCGCGTCGCGGATCTGACCGCGCAGCACCAGAACCGCGGCAAGGCCGTCGCCGTCGTCGCCGGCCGCGTCTACCTCGGCACCGCCGCCGACCTCACCACCCTCCAGGGCCTGCTGCTGCGCTACGACCCGGCCACCGGCGAGACCACCTCGTACCAGCCGGTCACGGACTCCAGCGTCGTGTCGCTCAGCGCGATCGGCACCCGGCTGTTCGGCGGCACCTCGATCTTCAACTCGTACTCCCAGCCCGCGCCGACGCAGGACGCCGGCCGGCTGTTCGGGTGGGACACCCGGGCCGGGAAGGTGCTGTGGCAGACCACCCCGGTGCCGGACGCGCCGCAGGTGACCGTCCTCGCCCACGGCGGCCTGCTGTACGGAGTCGCCGACGGCACCGTGTTCGTCGCCGATCCCGGCACCGGGAACGTCCTGGTACGAAAGGAACTCCGGGCGCCGACGGGTTCGGTGGCGCAACGTCTCGTCCGCGCCGGCGGCACCCTGTACGCCCTGGTCCAGGGCCGCTACCTGTACCGCGTCACGCCGCGCCCGTTCGCCACCGACCTGGTACTCGACCACGCGGCGACCGCGCTCGCCGCCAGTCCCGACGCGCTGTACCTCGCCGACGGGCCCACCCTGTACCGGCTCGATCCGAACTGACCGGACCGGGCCTGGTCGCCGGCCGGCCCGGTACCGGATCCCGGTGGGTGGACCGGCGTCGGTGAGATCCACCACTTGATCTTCGGCGCCGGCCCCGGCGGCTGAAAGGCTGGACCGGTGAGTGCTACGACCCTGGCGTCCGCGCCGTACCCGGTCCTGCGCCGGGCGGCGCTGGCCACCGGCGGCGTCTTCGCGCTGTCCGGTGCCGTCTCGGCCACCTGGATCTCCCGGCTGCCCGAGGTACGGACCGCGCTGTCGGCGGACCCCGGTTCGCTCGGCGTGGCGCTGCTCGGCAGCGCCATCGGGTCGGTCGCCGCCGCGCCCCTGACCGGCCGGGTCGCCGCCCGCTTCGGCAGCCGCATCGCGGTCGCCGGCTCGGTGGTCGTCTGCATGGCCGGGCTGGTCGGCCTCGGCCTGGTGCACTCGGTCGTCGCGCTCGGCCTGACCCTCGTCGTGTTCGGCTTCGGGTTCGGCTCGTGGGACGTCGCCATGAACATCCACGGGCACGGCGTCGAGGCCGCCGCCGGCCGCGCCTGGATGCCCCGGTACCACGCGGTCTGGAGCGTCGGCGGCTTCGTCGCGGCCGGCATCGGGTCCGCCGCCGCCGGCGCGCACCTGCCCGTACCGGCGCACTTCGCGATCGCCGCCGCCGTACTCGGGCTGGGCACGTTCGGGTTGCTGACCCTGTTCCTGCGGGACGGCCGCCACGCCACGCCGGCGGAGTCCGTACGGTCCGGTGCAGAAGCGTCCCGGCCGCGGCACGCCGGCCGCATCCTCACCTGGCCGTTCGTGATGATGGGCGTCGTGATGGCGTGCGCGACCCTCGTCGAGGGCGCCGCGTCCGACTGGCTCGGCATCTACTTCAACGACGTACGATCCGCCAGCCCGGCCGCCAGTTCCGCCGCGTTCACGGTGTTCGCGATCGCGATGGCCGCGAGCCGCGCCGCCGGTACGTGGACGATCGGCCGCCTCGGTCGCGGCCGGGCCGTACGGTTCAGCGCCCTGCTCGCGATGGCCGGCGTCGTGGTACTGCTGCTCTCGCCGGTCACCGCCGGGGCGTACGTGGGGGCGGCGATGTGGGGGCTCGGCACCGCGATCGTGTTCCCCGCCGTGATCAGCGCGGCCGGCGACACCCCGGGCCGCTCCGCCGAGGCGATCGCGCTCGTCACCCCGATCGGGTACACCGGCTTCCTGGTCGGCCCGCCGCTCGTCGGCATGATCGCCCGGCACACCGGCCTGGAACACGCGCTCTGGCTGATCGGCGCGCTCGCCGCGGTGATGGCGCTGCTCGCCGGCGTCACCCGCGAACGGCGCCCCGGCGCGCCCGCCCCCGTCGAGCCCTGACCGTCCGCCCGCCGGTCACGACGGCGGGGCGTCCAGGGCCGCAGCGGTGTCGGCCAGCTCGGCCGGGGAGTACCGGTGGGCGAGGTCGGCGAGCAGGTGGTCCCGGGCCCAGCGGCGCGCCTCCGGGCCGAGCGCGGCGAATCCCGCGGCCTCCGCCCAGCCGGCGAACAGCGCCGCCGCCACCGGATCCGCCGCCAGCGCCCGCGCCGTCGGGTCACCGGCCAGGATCGCCGCGGTACGCGCCCGGTCCAGGTCCGGATGTCCCGCGGCGGCGTTCGCCCAGTCGAGTACGCCGGTGACCGCGGCGCCCTCGTCGACGAGCACGTTGAACGGGTGCAGATCCAGGTGCAGCAACCGATCCCCGGCGTACGGCGCGGCGACGGCGGGCGGCAGCTCCGGCGGCGCCGGTACCGCGGAGAGCAGGTGGTGCACCCGACCGCAGGCGAGACCGCGACGGCGCGCGGCCGCCGGATCCAGCCCGGTCCGGTCCCCGGCCGGTACGCCCGGCAGCCGGCGCAGCAGCAGCGCCGCCGAGCCGGCCGTCTCGTACCGGTCGAGGACCTCGGGCACCGGTACGACCCGCGCGGCGGCGGTGTGCGCGGCGAGTTCGGCCGCGACGCGCCCGGGCCGGACCATCCGCAGGACGTGCGGGCCGGCCGACCACGTGTCGCCCGTCGCGCCCGGCAGCACCCGCAGTTCGCCGGCCGGTACGCCGAACCGTGCCGCCGCGGCGGCCACCGTACCCGGAACGTCCATCCGGTCATCCTGGCAAATTGCCCCCAGCCCGTCCATCGCCGGCGACACCGTCCGCCGGTAGGGATCCAGCCCGCTGATCGGCCGATGTACGGGTGCGGAACGGGGGATCTTCGCCCGATCCGGGACCGGTGTGCCGGCGCGGTTCTAGGGTCGGTGCCGGAGTCCCGGCCGGCCACGCGGTACGCCGGGGTCCACGGCAGACCCGGACGCCGGCCACCGGTACGGCGTCGTGTCGGGTACCTCCGAAAGGGGCGGATGACCATGAGCGGCAGGATCGTGCACTTCGAGATCCCGGCGGACGACGTGGCGCGGGCCCGGTCGTTCTACGCGGACGCGTTCGGCTGGACGATGATGCCGATGCCGGAGATGGAGTACACCATGGTGCAGACCGGGCCGGGCACCGAGCAGGGGATGCCCGCCGAGCCCGGGTTCATCAACGGCGGCATGATGCACCGGCAGGAGCCGCTGACCCACCCGATCGTCACGGTCGACGTCGAGGACATCGACGCCGCGCTGCGCAAGGTCGAGGAGCTGGGCGGCAAGACCCTGCTGGGCCGGCAACCGGTGGGGGACATGGGATTCGCCGCGTACTTCACCGACACCGAGGGCAACACCGTCGGCCTCTGGCAGCTCGCCCGGCCGAGTTCCTGACGACGCTCACGCGGGCGGCCAGTCCGCCTCGATCAGGGTGAAGAACCGCTCGGCGGCACGGTCCACCGCGGCCCGGTCGCCGGTGGTGAGCACGTCGAGGGCGAGCCCGCGGGCGACGGCGAGCGCCAGCCGGGCGTCGTCCGCGGCCTTCCCCGCCGGTACGCCCTGGGCGGCGATGAACTCGGTGAGCGGCGCCAGCCACTGCTCGACCACGCCGTCGAGCAGCGAGCCGGCCGCGGGATCGCCGCGCAGGCCGCGACCGTACAGGTCGAAGAACAGCCGCATGTACGGCGTGAGCGTCGGGTCGGACAGCTGCCGGTACATGCTGCGCATGGCGCGCCGGGGATCGGTGCCCGGTGCGAGGCCGATGTCGGCGAACGCGTCGCGCTGCCGGCGTTCCATCTCCAGGGCGACCTCGACAAGCAGCTGGTCCTTGCCGCCGAAGTGGTAGATGAGCATCCGGTGGCTGGTACCCAGCGCCGCGGCGAGTCCGCGCAGCGTGAGCCCGTCGGTGCCGTGCTCGGCGAGGTGCCCGATGGTGGCGTCGAGGAGCGCTCGGCGTGGCGAGTCCCGGCGCGCTCCGGCGCCCTTCTCCCCGGCACGGCGTGTCTCCCCGGTACGGCCTGCCTTGGCGCGGGGCACGCCGGCCCTGCGCGCCTCGGTGCTGCGGGCGTCGGTCCGGTGGGGCTCGGCTCGGGCGGGCATGTACCAGATGGTACATGTACCATCTGGTACACGAGCCGAGGAGGAACGATGCAGGTCGAGACGCAGATCGGGATCGCGGCACCCGCGGAGCGGATCTGGCGGGTGTGGACGGACGTCGAGCACTGGTCGGACTGGACGCCGTCGGTGACCTGGGTCCGCCGGCTGGACACCGGCGAGTTCGGCGTCGGCAGCCGGGCCGCCGTCAAGCAGCCGTCCATGCGGCCGATGGTCTGGGAGGTCACCGAGTCCACGCCGGGCGAGTCGTTCGTCTGGACCGCCCGCACCGCCGGCACCACCCTGGTCGCCGGTCACCGCCTCTCGCCCGGACCGGACGGCACCACCACCGCGACGCTCAGCATGAACCACACCGGCCTGCTCGCGCCCGCGCTCGGCGTCCTCGTCGGCGGCCGGATCAAGCGGTATCTGGCGCTCGAAGCCGACGGCATCCGCCGCTTCTGCGAGGCGGCCTGAGCCGTCGTCCGGCCGGCGTCAGCGGGACATCCGGAGGACGGAGGGAACGGTGGCGGGGGAGGCGGCGCGCAGCAGCCCGTAGCCGATGCCGGCCAGGCCGACCAGCAGCCCGGGACCGGTGCCACCGCGCGGCATCCCGCCGAGCCAGCCGTACTCGTCGAGCCCGTCGAGGATGCCGGCCAGGTACCGGTCGGCGGCACTGTCCGATGTGGACAGCAGCAGGTCCAGGTTGCCCAGATCGCCGTGGCAGAGCGAGAAGTCGTGGCCGAAGCCGGCCCGGAGTACGGTGGCGCGGGCGGCGGTCAGCTCGTCGGACGCGCCCGGCACGCCGAGGCGGGACAGGCCGACGCCGGTCGCGCCGTGACACCACGCCACCGGGTACGCCGTGGCCGAGTCGCGCGGCACCCGCACGTCCCACCAGGTCCCCGCGTCCTCGTCGAACAGCGTCCGCTCGTACGCGCGGGCGTCGGCGGCGGCCGCCGCGTACCGCTCGTCGCCGAGCAGGGTGGCCGCGCCGTCCAGCGCCCACGCGCAGCCCGCCGCGCCGTGCGCGAACCCGGCCGGCGGCCGGTCCGCGACCGACGCCAGGGTGTCGGGCAGCCAGCCGTGCCCGACCGGCCCCGGCCGCGCCGTGGCGCACAACCGGTCCGCGCAGCGGCGCACCGCGTCCCGTACCGCGCCGGCCGGATCCGTTGCGTACCAGGCGATCAGGCCGCCGATGCTGCCGGCGCAGCCGCCGAGTACGTCGAGGGTCGCATCGTCGCCGGCGGTGGCCGCGATCCGCCGGACCAGCCGCGCCGCGAGCCCCGAGTACTCCGGCGACGGGCGCCGCGCGTGCAGCAGGGCCAGCGCGTACAGCACGCCTCCGGCGGAACCGTAGCCGCCGGTCAGCGTCTCCGCGCGGCGGTCCACCTGGCGGCGCAGCGTACGGGCCGCGCCGTCGGCGGCCGCGCCGTACCCGCCGGTCGCGTCGTCCAGGTACGCCAGGAACAGCGCCGGTCCGGCGGTCCCGCCGTACAGTTCGGGGCCGAGCGGTGCGAGCACCCAGCCGTCCGCGGTCAGGTTGGGCCCGACCCACGCCAGCTCGCCGTCCGCCCGGTACGCCAGCCGTACCAGCTCGTCGCCGACGCGCGCCGCCGCCGCCACCGCGCGCTCGCGTACCGCGTCGGGGGTGGTGGGGGTGAACGGGTATCCGGTCGGCGCGGTCTCCGTCGGTGCCACCGCGGTGATCGCCGCCGCGCAGAGGTCGCGCTGCCGGGCCAGATCGGCTTCGTCGAGCCGATCCAGCCGGTCGAGCACCGCGTCGAGCGCGGACCGCGGCACCGCGCGCGGGATCGTCGCGCCGGTCGTGGACACCGCGTCGACACCGTCCGCGCGTACGGTGAACAACGGGATGTCGTTGCGCCACAGGTCGTCCCGCTCGTACGGCAGGAAGTCGGCGACGCCGGGCTGCCGGTCGGCGAGCACCCACAGCCGGTCCAGGTGCCGGTCCCGGTCGAGCGCGTCGCGCAGCAGGTCCGGGTGCAGCCCGGCGCGCAGCAGCGACCCGTACTCCAGCGTGTCGCGGCGCAGCAGCCGGATCTCGTCGCCGGCGAACGCGCCGAGCAGCTTCCGCACGGATCCCTTGTCCCCGGCCAGGATCCGGTACGCCTCGGCGAAGCCACTGTCCACATCGGACAGATGATCGACCGGGTGTACGGTCGCGCCCGGCCGCGCGTCCGCCATGCCCGCCAGCGGCGTCCGCCGGTACGCCACGCGCGCCGTGTCGGTGCCCGCGCCCGCCACCGCCGGTGCCGGGCGACCCGGGTCCGCACCCGGCGCGTACCCGAGGGCGGAGACGTCGGTGCCGCCGTCGCCGCCGGACGTCCACGACCGTTGCGGCAGCAGCCCGGACCGCAGGACCGAGTGCAGGGTGCCGTCGCGGGCCGCGACCTCCGCCGGGCCCAGATCCTTGTCCCGGTCGGGAAACTGCGGCTGCAGCGCCGTCTCCAGGTCCACGAGTACCGGCTGGTTGCCGGCGGCCACCAGGTTCTGCGCGTGGCAGTCCACCGCGTCCAGCAGGTACAGCACGGCGAGCAGGCTGCCCGCCCGGTGGTAGAACGCGGCCGGGTCGTCGCTCGGGTGCGCCGCCACGTGCTCGACCCAGCCGTACCCGTCGCGGGCCAGCGTCACCGGCATCCGCAGCGGCCGGGCCAGCTGCCCGTTGAGCCAATCGACCAGCGCCGCGACGTGCCCGTCCACCGCCACCGACCGCGGCTTGTACACGACCCGCAGCCCGGACGCGAAATCCACCAGCGCGACCGCGCGGCCGTCCCGGTGCCGGTCGCCCAGCCCGGTCCGGATCGCCGCCACCGGCCCCGGATCCGCCCCGCCGCCGAACGTCTCCGCCAGCGCCGCCCGGTCCGCGGCGAGCCGGGTCAGCAGCTCGGCGCCCGCGCGTACCCACTGGTCCGCCGCCGTCGTCAGCAACCGCGCCAGCACCGGGTACTCGGCCAGCAACGGCACCGCCACCGCCGGATCGCCAAGCCCCGCAACGAATTCCGCGTACCGCCCGCGCGGCGTGTCGGCGGTCAGCCGCTCCGTCACCCGCGCCACGTTCAGCTCCAGCAGCATCGTGCGCGTCGCCATCTCGTGCGCCGTCACCGCCAGCGCCGGTACGAGCAGCGCCACGTCCGCGGCACGCCCTGGCACCGCCGCCCGGAGCCGGTCCCGCGCGTCGGTCAGCAGCGGCGACACCAGCGCCGCGAACTCGTACCCGGGTGGGGGAGTGACGGGATCGGCCGCCGCGGGCCGCTCGAACGCCGCGACCAGCCGGTCCACCCAGCCGCCGCGCACCGGCTCGTCCGGTGGCGCGGCGAGCCACGCCGCCACCGCCGCCTCGTCCGTACCGTCGGCGGCCAGCCGGCGCGCGAACGCGTCGCCGGAGTCGAACGGCGGCTGCGCCCGCCACCGCGCCAGGATCCGCGCCGCCCGCGCCCGGGACCGCTCCGTACCGGCGTCGGGGTCCGGCGGCGTTCCCCGCTCCGCCAACGGAACCGCCCGCGCCGCCGCCCGCCGTAGCTGATCCACCCGACCTCCTCGACGTCCGTACGCGACGCGGCCCCGGCGCCCACCGGACGCCGGGGCCGCGCTCAGCCCATCACCACGCGCTGCACAGGTGGTAACAGCTGGAGTACGACTCGCAGGTGTTGAGCGTGCGCCCGCCCGCCGCGGTCAGGTAGATCTCCGCGTCCGGCGTGCCCGCCGGGTGGTCCGGCATCTCGTCGGCCGTCAGCGACAGCCGGTAGTCCTCGTCTTTCCACGCACGTACGAGATCTGCACCGGTCATTCGGACCTCCTCGTCGGAACGGCTGGAAACAGCGCAATGCTAGAGAGATCCCAACGTACGGGAAAGGTTGCTATGAGATACCCCATTTCCCGGCCGGTAACCTGAACCGATCCGCCCCTCACCCAGCGTCGCCACGCCGGCCTCCACCGGCCGGCGCGCCGCGGCGAGTCGTACCGGGATCGGGTTGTGGGTCGGATCCGTTGTGTCGCAACGGATCCGGGAGTGTCACTCGACGGTCAGGCCGAGCTCGGCGGCGAGCTGCGGTGCGATCGTGACCGTCTGGCTGGCGGTGACGCGGGCGCCGCGCAGGGTGGCGAGGCCGCGCGCGCCGGTGAGCTGGGACGTGCGCAGGTCGCACCCGCGCGCCGTGGCCGCCTGGAACTCGACCCCGGCGAGATCGCAGTCCAGGAACAGCACGCGGGACAGGTCGCCGGAGATGCGCGCCTGGTCGACCGTGCACCGCTCGAACACGACGAGACCCTTGGTGCGCTCGATGTGCAGGTGCGCGTAGTCGAGCCGGGTGTCGCCGACGTAGAGGTCGGCGGCGAGGGCGATCCAGACACCCCAGCCGGTCGCCCGGCACGACACCAGCTCGGTACGCCGGGCCACCAGGTTCGACCACTGCGCGTTGGAGACGTCGACGCCGGTGAACGACACGTCGGTGAGCGTGAGCGGGGTGTACCGCGTCTCGGCCAGGTCGACGCGGGACAACACGGTACGGTCGAGGTCGCCGTCACCCTCCGCGCCGGTGAACGAGACCCCCTCGTACCGCGCGCCGGAGACGTCCAGCTCGCCGGACAGCTCGCCGCCCTCGGTCAGGTCCTCGTCGATCGTGGGGCGCCGCAGCGACCGCCGCTCGTCGTACTTCCGGAACTCCATCCGGCGACCGTACCGGCCGGGTCCGACACTCCTCGCGACCGGCGCACCGCCAAGCGGACCACAGCACGGACCTGCCGGTGCGGCAAGGGAACCCGACCGTACGGCGGGGCCGGGGTGGCCCCGCCGCGAGTGGTCACCAGGCCCAGGCTTCGGGGCCGGGACCGCCGTTGCCGGGCGCGGGGAACAGCTCGTCGAGCCGGGTCAGCGTCGCCTCGTCGAGCGTGAGCGTCGCGGCCGGTACGGCGGAGTCGAGCTGGTCGAGCGTGCGCGGGCCGATGATCGGCGCGGTCACGGCGGGACGGGACAGCAGCCAGGCGAGCGCCACGGTCGACGGATCCTGGCCGAGTTCGGCGGCGAGCTTCTCGTACGCCTCGATGGTGTCGCGGTGCTCGGCGAGCCCGTCGCGGGAACGCCCTTCCGCGGAGCGGGCGCCGGTGCCGTCCCGCTCCTTGCGCAGCGCGCCGGACAGCAGCCCGCCGTGCAGCGGCGACCACGGGATGAGCCCGATCCCGTACTCCTGCGCGGCCGGTGCGACCTCCAGCTCGACCCAGCGGGTGAGCAGGTTGTAGATGCACTGCTCGCTGACGAGGCCGAGGAAGTTGCGGCGGCGGGCGGCCTCGTTCGCGGCGACGAGGTGCCAGCCGGCGAAGTTGGACGACCCGACGTAGCGCACCTTTCCTTGCGCGACAAGGATCTCCATCGCCTGCCAGATCTCGTCGAACGGCGTGTTCCGGTCGACGTGGTGCATCTGGTAGAGGTCGATCCAGTCGGTCTTGAGGCGGCGCAGGGACGACTCGCAGGCGGCGATGATGTGCCGGGCGGACAGGCCGCGCTCGTTCGGCCAGTCACCCATCTCGCCGTACACCTTGGTGGCGAGGACGGTGCGCTCGCGCCGGCCGTCGCCCTGGGCGAACCAGCGGCCGAGGATCTGCTCGGTGACACCCTCGCCGCGCTGCCACCCGTACACGTCGGCGGTGTCGAAGAAGTTGATGCCGTGCTCGTGTGCCCGGTCCATGATCTGGTGGCTGTCCGCCTCGCTGGTCCGGGGCCCGAAGTTCATGGTGCCCAGGCACAGCCGGGAGACCGACAGCCCGGTCCGGCCGAGATTCGTGTACTCCATACGCCCCACTCTGCCACCCGCCCCCGCGGTACGCAGCGGGCTAGCGGCCGAGCAGCCCGCGGCGTTCGGCGAGTACCCCGGCCTGGAACCGGGTACGCGCGTGCAGCGTGTCGGTCAGCTCGACGATGCGCCGCCGTACGGTCCGGGTACTCGTGCCGAGCTGCCGGGCGACCGCGTCGTCCTTGAGCCCGGCGGCGAGCGCGGTGAGCAGCGCGTCGTGTTCGCCGGATGGGCCGCCCTCGGCCCGGAACACCGGCACCGCCTGCTGCCACAGCAGGTCGAACAGCGCCCGCAGCGCGTCCAGCAGCGCGCACGGGTGTACGACGAGCGCGCCGTCGACGGCTTCGCCGGAGGCGAGCGGCAGCAGCGCGAGCCGGGCGTCGGCGACGGCGAGCTTCATCGGTACGTGCGGGTGCAGCCGGGACTGCTCGCCGAGCCGGGCCGCGTCGCGGGCCTCGGCGAGGGCGCCGGGCCGGTCCAGCGACTCCGGCGCGTACACGCCGCGGACGGTGACGCCGCGCCGGAGCTTGCCGCGTACCACGGGTTCGGCGTTGTCGTGGGCCACCGCGTACGGCGGGCGGTCGAAGACGTCGAGGGTGCGTTCGGTGGCGGTGAGCATCTGGGCGAACCGGGTGGCGACGGCCTCGCGCCCGTGCACCACCTCGACGAGCCGGTCCGGGCGCCGCTCGTCCTCGGTGACCTGCTCGGCGAGCAGCGCGCGGGCGGACTCGCGGGCGCGCGAGTTCCTCCTGGCGGCGGGCGACGAGCACGTCGACGGCGACGTCCGGCCGGGACGCCACCAGCCGCACCGCCCGGCCGTCCCGGTCCGCCTCGGTACGTAGGGCCGGCAGCCGGGTGACGAGCCCGAGCTGTTCGAGCCGCTGTACGGCGCGGCGCACCGAACCGGTGTCGCGCCGCAGCCCGCCCGCCAGGTCCGCCGCGGTACTCCGGGGTGCGCGCAGCAACGCGCGGTAGACCGCCTCGTCCGACGGGGTGACGCCGACCGCCTCCAACATCCGCGCCTCCTGGCCGGTTGGTGCCATGTCCGCTTCTGGACAAGGCTACTGGTCCGTTCCGGCCGCAAACAGCGGTAGGACCGTGGATGGCCCCTCCCGTCTGGTATCCCCGGAGGAACGATGCGCGGCTCCCGCGTCCCCCGACCCCGTGCGGCACGGCGGCGCGCCCTCGCGGCGCTGACCGCGGCGGTGCTCGCGCTCGGCGCGCCCGTCGCCGCCGTCGCCGCACCGCACACCGCGACGCCACCCGCCGCCCCGCGGGTACGGCCGCCGGTGTCGGTCACCCTGATCACCGGCGACCAGGTACGCGTCGGCGCGCCGGTCGCCGGTCACCCCGCCGTCACCGTCGTACCGGCGGACCGGGGTGGGCGGCCGGTGACGTTCCAGACCCGGTACTCCGGCGACGACGTCTACGTGCTGCCGTCCGACGTGGCGAGCCTCGTCCCCGGCGTCCTCGACGCGGAACTCTTCGACGTCACCGCCCTGGTACGCCAGGGATACGACGACGCGCACCGCGACTCGCTGCCGCTGATCGTCCGGTACGCGCCGGGCACGCGGTCGCTCGCCGCGCCGGCGGGCCTGCGTACCGGGCGGGCGTTGGGAAGCATCGACGCGGTGTCGGCGAGCCTGGCCAAGTCGGCGACCGCGGGCTTCGCGGACCGGTTGGCGCGCCTCGGTGGGCGCCGCACCGTCAGCCCGCGTACGGCCGGCGCCGCGCTGGGCGGCATCGCGAAGGTGTGGCTGGACCGTACGGTGCGGGCGGACACGTTGGATGCCAACCTGACCCGGATCAGCGCGCCGGCCGCGTGGGACGCCGGTCTCGACGGCGCCGGCGTGCGGGTGGCGGTGCTGGACAGCGGCGTCGACGCCGGGCATCCGGACCTGGCGGGCCGGGTCGGCGACAGCGCGAGCTTCACCGGCTCGGCCACCGCCGACGACGACAACGGTCACGGTACGCACGTCGCGTCGCTGCTCGCCGGCAGCGGCGCCGCGGCCGACGGCGCGCGCCGGGGCGTGGCGTACCGCGCGGATCTGGTGGTGGGCAAGGTACTCGCGGCCAACGGCACCGGTCAGCTGTCCTGGGTGATCGCCGGAATGCAGTGGGCGGTGGCGGAGCACGCGAGCGTCGTCAGCATGAGCCTCGGCGCGCCGCCCGCCGCGGACGACCCGGTCGCGGCGGCCGTGGACGAACTGTCCGCGTCGTCGGACACCCTGTTCGTGGTGGCGGCCGGGAACAGCGGGCCGGGCAACGGATCGATCGAGAGTCCCGGCATCGCCGCGGCGGCGCTGACGGTCGGCGCGACCGACGGAAACGACGCGGTGCCGTTCTTCTCCTCGCGCGGGCCGACCCGCGGCGACCACCGCCTCAAGCCGGAGATCACCGCGCCGGGTGTGTCGATCACCGGGGCGCGCGCCGGCGGCGGTACGGGCAACCCGTACACGCAGCTGTCGGGGACCTCGCAGGCGACGCCGCAGGTGGCCGGTGCCGCCGCGCTGCTGCGGCAGGAGCATCCACAGTGGACAGCCGCGCGGGTGAAGGCGGCGCTGTCCACCACCGCCTCGGCGTACGCGAAGGGGACGGTGTGGGACCAGGGTGCCGGGCGGCTGGACCTGGCCCGTGCCAGCACGACCGCGCTGACCGCCGATGTGTCCACTGTGGACTTCGGGGCGGTGCGCTGGCCGCACGCCGGGCCCGTGACGAAAACGGTGACGCTCACGAACGACTCGGCCGCGGCCGTCACCGTCACCCCGTCCGCGACGTTCGCCCAGCGGTCCGGTACGGCCGCGCCGGCGGGTACGCTCGCCGTCGCACCGTCCACCGTGGACGTACCGGCGCACGGGTCGGCGGCGGTCACGGTGACGCTCGACCCGAACAGCGGTCCGGCCGCGGAGTACGGCGGAACCCTCGTGCTGGCAACGGATTCCGGTGACCTGCGGCTGCCCGTCGGCGGCTACGTCGAGCCGGAACGCTACGACGTGTCGGTCACCGTGACCGACCACCTGGGCCGACCCTACGCGTACGGCCGGGCCGACGTGGTGAACGCCGACAACGTCAACGGGGCGTCCGCGTTCAACGTACCGCTCGACGCGCACGGCCACGGTACGGCGCGCGTCGCGCCCGGCTGGTACAGCGTGCAGTCCCGGGTGGAGACCGACGAGGCGGACGGCACCGTGGAGTCGGTCGCGTTCACGGGCGACCCGGAGGTGCGGGTCGCCGGTGACACCGCGGTCGCGCTGGACGCCCGCGACGCCGTGCCGCTGGTACCGACGAGCGTGCCGCACGTGCCGACCCGCGTCGACCAGGCCCAGGTGTACGAGAGCCGGTACGACGCCGGCCAGGGCGGGTACATCGACTCGATCCTGCCGTCCGCCGACGACCTGGCGCAGCACCGGGTACTCGTGCAGCCGACCGCGCCCGTCACCCACGGCGTGTACGGCCTGACCACCCGGTTCCGGTTGCTGCCCACCGGAAAGCGCGCCCCCGCCGACGTGTACGACGTGGTGCAGCAGAGCCCGGTCGTGCCGAGGACCGGCGCGCTGCCGTTCGGCGAGCGGGACGTGCGCGACCTGGCCCGGCTGGACGTCACGTACCACGCGCTCGGCGCGCCGGCGACGACGGACGAGATGCGCGCCGACTACACGGATCTGGCGCCGATGGCGGTCGGCGCGTACCGGCCGGTGGCGTTGCCGTCGCGGCGCACCGAGCTGGTCACCGCCGCGCCGGGCGTCCGGTTCCAGCAGGAGGTCCGCACCCCGGGCGCCGCGTCCGCGCGACTGTACGACCCGGTCACCGTGTACGAGCCGGGGGAGCGGCGTGCCGTGCACTGGTTCCGTACGTTGGCGCCCACGGTGGTCGACGCCCCGCGGTACCCGACGAACCAGTGGCTGGTGACCGGGCTCGGCGACGGCGAACACGCCGGCAGCTGGGGCACCGGCAGCGTCTCCGCGGCCACCCTGGCGCTGAGCCGCGATGGCACCCCGGTCGGCGCCAACACCTGGACCTACGGGTACTTCCCGGTCGCGGCCGGCCCCGCGACGTTCACCGCGGACAGCACCGTGACCGTGGATCCGGCCCGGTTGAGCGGATTCGCGTCGGCGCGGACGCGCTGGACGTTCTGGTCCCGCCCCACCAACAACCCCGGGTACGAGGCCGCGCCGCAGCCCGCGGTCCCGGTCCTCGACTACCAACCGGCGCTCGACTCCACCGGCCACGCCGTACCGGGGCGGCCGACGGTGCTCGGGCTGCGCGCCACGCACGTCTCGCAGGCGACCCTCCCGGCCGGCACCTTCCGCACCGTCACCCTCGCGTACTCCAGCGACGCCGGCGCGACGTGGCACCGCGTGCACCTCGCCGGCACCGCCGGCCGGTACGCCGGGGTGGTGCCCGCGTTGCCCTCCGGTACGGCGGTGTCGCTGAAGGCCGCGGCGACCGACAGCGCGGGCAACGCGATCGAGCAGACGGTGATCGGCATCTGGCGGGTGCGCTGACCGCATCGCGGTTACCGTGACGGTGGGGTGGCGGGCAGCGCGCCGCGCACCCCACCGGTGGCCGGTCCGGGCGCCGGACCGGGCCGCGCAGGGTCCGAGGTCGGGGGGCTGCCATGGCGAGGATCGCGGTGTTCGGGGCGAACGGGACGATCGGTTCGCGGATCGTCCGGGAGGCGGTCGGCCGTGGCCACCAGGTCACCGCCGTCGTACGGGACGCGCACAAGGTCACCGATCCGGACGTCACGGTCGCCGTCGCCGACGCGCTCGACCCGGCCGCCGTCGCCCGGATCACCGGCCAGGACGTGATCGTCTCGGCGATCGGCGGCGGCGACGGCCCCCACCACCAGGCGGTCATCGCGCCGTCCGCCCGGTCGCTGGTGGAGGGGATCCGCCGGCAGGGGCCGGACGGGCCGCGGCTGATCATGGTCGGCGGCGCCGGCTCGCTGCGTACGCCGAACGGCACGCAGGTGTGGGACGCGCCGGGCCTGCCGAAGACGATCCTGCTGATCATGCACGCGCACGGCGACGCCCTCGACTACCTGCGTACGGTCTCGGACGTGCGGTGGACGAACCTGTCGCCGGCCGCGCAGGTCGCGCCGGGCGAGCGCACCGGCCGGTACCGTACCGGGCTGGACGAGCTGGTGGTCGGCGCCGACGGGGACAGCCACATCTCCGCCGAGGACTACGCCGTCGCCGTACTCGACGAGATCGAACGTCCCGCGCACGTCGGCGAGCGCTTCAGCGTCGGCTACTGACGGCGGCCACGACGGGCGCGGTCCCCGGCGCGGGTGCCGCCACCGCGCGCAGCCGTACGGTGAGCCCGGCCATCGCGGCGGTGAGCCCGAGTGCCGACCACACCACCAGTTCCGCGCCCCGGGCGTAGCCGGTGGGGGTGGCGTGGTGGGCGGCGAGGACGGCGAAGAACGCGGTGCCGAGCACGGCGAGCCCGGCGGTACCGGCGAACTGTTGCGCGGTGGCGAGGACGCCGGCCGCGACCCCGGCCCGGTCCGGGCGTACGCCGGCGAGGGTGGCGCCGAGGAGTGCGGGCAGCAGCAACGTGTTGCCGAGGCCGAGGCCGGCCAGCGGCACCACCAACCAGCCGGCCCCGACCGCGCCGCCGCGCAGCTGCAACGCCAGCCCGAGCGCGCCGAACGCGACCGCGTTCACCGCACAACCCAGCAGTACCACGGGAACCGGGCCGTGGCGGGTGACGAGGCGGCGGCCGAGGGGCGGGACGAGTACGCCGACGACCGCCATCGGCGCGAACGCCAGCCCGGACTGCACCGCGCTCAGCCCGAGCCCGCGCTGGAGCAGCAGCGTCGTCACGAACACCACCCCGCTGAAGGTCGCCATGAACGCGGCGGCGACGGCGATCCCCAGCCGGTACCGCCGGTCGGTGAACAGCGCGAGGTCGAGCAGTGGTGCGGTGACCCGGCGTTCCCACCACACGGTGCCGACCGCGACCGGTACGGACGCCGCGAGCAGCGTCCAGACCCACCACGGCCAGCCGAGGTCACGCCCGAGTACGAGCGGGACGAGGGCGAGGCCGAGCGTCGCGGACAGGGCGAGCGCGCCGGCGAGGTCGAGCCGCACCCGGGTGGTGGGTTCGTGGCGGGGAAGTACGCGGGGCGCGACGGCGAGGACGATCGCCGCGGCCGGAACGTTGACGAGGAAGACGGCCCGCCAGCCGAGCCCGAACACGTCGGCGCTCAGCAACATCCCGCCGAGCACCTGGCCGCAGATCCCGCTGACCGCGGCGACCACGCCGTACCCGGCGAGCGCGCGCGGGCGTTCCGCGGCCGGGAACGCGGTGGTGATCATGGCGAGGACCTGGGGGACCATCGCGGCGGCGGTGAGCCCCTGGACGAGCCGCGTGGCGACGAGCTGGCCGGGTGTCTGCGCCAGCCCGCACAGCGCCGAGGCGACCGCGAACGCCGCCATCCCGGCGAGGAACATCCGCCGGTGCCCGTACAGGTCGCCGAGGCGGCCGCCGGTGACCAGGCCCGCGGCGTACGTGAAGGTGTAGCCGCCGACGACCAGTTGCAGCGCGGCGGGGCCGGCGTGCAGCTGGCCGGCGAGCGTGGGGAGCGCGACGTTCACGACATTCAGGTCGAAGCCGTAGAGGAACATCGCGGAGAGGATCGCGGGCAGCAGCATCGGCGCTCCGGAGTTCGATAACCATCGACTGTCGACGGCGATCGAACAGTACGATGGTTGTCGACATAAGCGCAAGGGCGAACTAGGATCCGGTCCGTGGATGCCGAGACGAGCGGCGCGCACCCGGCGCGCGCCGACCTGCGACTGCCGAAGGTCCTCGCCGCGCTGGCCGACCCGGCCCGCCTGAGCGCCGTGCGTACGCTCGGGCGGCTCGGCGAGTCACCGTGCACCGAGCTGCTGCACGCCGCCAACCTGGACATCGGCCGGTCGACGTTCTCCCACCACCAGAAGGTGTTGCGGGAAGCCGGCATCCTGCACGTCGAGATCCGCGGCGCCCAGCGTGTGCTCACCCTGCGCCGCACCGACCTCGACGCGTGCTTCCCCGGCCTGCTCGACTCCGTCCTCACCACCGCCGACCGGTACGTCGCCTGACCGCGCCGCCACGCTGTCCACAGTGGACGGTACGGTCAGGGTCGTACCGGGTGCGGCGCGTGGTCCGCCAGCACGTCACGCAGGATCTCGTCGAGCCCGCGGGTCGGCGCGAACCCGATCAGCTCGCGCGCCCGCCGGCAGTCCGGCACCCGCCGCGACAGCCCGTCCTCCGCCGCCGGTACGCGCACGATCGGGGCGAACGAACCGGTCAGCTCCAGTACCCGCTCGGCGAGCCGTCCGATCGTGGTCTGCTCACCCGAACCCAGATGGAACACCCCGCCGTACGCGATCGGCCGGTCGATCAGCGTCGCCAGCGCCGGTACGACATCGGCGACGTGGCAGAAGCAGCGCACCTGCCGGCCGTTGCCGTGCACGGTCAGGGGCGTGCCGGACAGCGCCTGCCCGACGAACCGCGGCACCACCCCGTCGCGCTGGCGCGGCCCCGCGGTGTCGAACAGCCGGACGACCACTGCGCGCAGGCCCGCCCGGGCGTACCCGGCGACGACGGCCTCGGCGACGGCGGCGGCGTCCGCGGACCACCACCGGGGCTCCGGACCGACGATCCGGTCGTCCGGCTCGCGCAGCCCGATCCGAGCGTTCCGGCCGTACACCGCGCCGGTGGAGACGTGCAGCAGGCGCGCGTCGTACCGGTGGGCGGCGGCGGCCACGTGCTCGGTCCCGTGCACGACCGTACGCAGGTCGGCCAGGGCGCGGTCCGGGTAGCGGCCCGGCGGCGCGGCCAGGTGGTGCACCGTGTCGCAGCCGGCGACGAGCCGGTCGACGAGGTCGGCGTCCAGCACCGAACCGTGCACCAGCCGCAGCCCCGGCCGGTCCGACACCGCGGCGAGGTTGGCCCACCGGCCGGTACTCAGGTCGTCGAGCACCCGCACCTCGTACCCGGCGTCCAGCAGTGCCTCCGTCAGGTGCGATCCGACGAACCCGGCACCGCCGGTGACCAGTGTGCGCATGGGAGGTTCCCGTCGTCGATGGTCCTGGTGTCCGACCGTAGGCCGGTCGCGGCGCCGGCGAGTCCGCCGGATCGCGTAGACCGGCTACGACGAACCACCGACCCGCCCCGCTACGACGTGGACCGCCTGTGCCGCAACCGATCCGCGGACCATCACACGGTACGCACGGCGCCGGCCCGGGACGTCCGCATCCGCGGTCCAGCGGGCAGGAGGGTCACGATGATCCGGCGCTGACAGGGGCGGCTGGTGGACGACGCGCTCGCCGAGACCGGCCGGCCGGAGGACGACCACCTGCTCGGCGGATCGAGACCACGTCATCACGCCGTACCGTGGAACCGCGCTGTACCAACGGATGCGGGGATCGGTACCGATGACTGGCACGCCCACGGCACCCGGCACGTCGGGTACCGGCCGGTGGACGCCGACCCGGCGTGTCGACGGCTCGCGCTCGTGTACCCGGAGTTCCACCGGTGGTCGGCGATCCGGCGCGGCGCATGAACGGCGCCGCGACCGGCTGCGCCACCTCGCGTACGCGGGCGGGTGGACGAAGCCGGAACCGTTGTGGGACATGCTGATCCGGGCCGGCCAGGTGACCCGGGTGGAGCCGCCGCTCGGCGGCTTCGGTACCCGCCGGTCGCCCCGAACCGTGGCACGGGGCAACCGTGGCGCGGGGCTGACCGTGGTGCGGGGCGACCGTGGTGCGGGGCGGACCGTCAGCCCTTGCCGCCGTTGCGGACGATGTCCAGGCCGTGGCCCGTCAGGTACGGCAGCGGGTCGAACGCGACGCCGTGCCTGCGCATCTCGAAGTGCAGGTGCGGCCCGGTCGAGTCGCCGGTGTTGCCGGAGAAACCGATCAGCTGCCCGGCGCGGACGTGGTCGCCGGTGTGCACCACGACGCGGGAGAGGTGGCCGTAGACGGTGGCGATGTCGTTGCCGTTCTCCAGGCCGACCGCGTTGCCGTACCCGTCGTACGCGCCGGCGATGCTGACCGAACCGGCGTGCGCGGCGTGGATCGGCGTGTTCATCGGTACGGCGAGGTCGACGCCGGCGTGCAGTACGCCCCACCGGGTACCGAACGTGGAGCTGACCCAGTAGTGCTTCGCGGCCACCGGGAGCTGCCACTCGGCCGGCGGCTTCGGCTTCGCGGCCGGTGCCTTCGCCGCGGGCGCCTTCCCGGCCGGAGCCGGCGCCTTCCCTGCAGGGGCCTTGCCGGCAGGGGCCTTGGCGTCCGGTGCCTTCGCGTCGGGCGACGGGGCGGTACGGGCCTGGCCCCGGTCGGCGCGGTCCGGCGCCACCCGGGCGCTGTCGTACCCGGCGGCCTGGGTGGGGTGGTCCGGTGCGGTGGTGAGCGTCGCGGTGGTCACGGCCACGCCGACCGCGACGGCGGCCAGTACGGCCATGCCGAGGCCGCGGCGGGCCGGGACGCGCCAGCTGCGGCGTACCCACTCCGCGCCGCGCAGGCCGCCGCGCCGCCACCACCACGGGTCACCGGCGCGGTCCGCCGCGGTCCGGGCGTACTCCCGCCACGGCTGCGCGCGCAGGGTCGGGACCAGGCCGCGCGCGGCCGACGGCAGCCCGCGCAGTACGGCAGGCAGTGAGCGCAGCGCGAGCATCAGCGTGCCGGGTACGGCGCGCAGGAGCAGCAGCCGCCGGGCGACGGTGTCGACGGCACGAAACAGGTACGACAGGGGATTCATGGGGGGTGTCCTCGGCGTCGGGGCTCGGGTGCGCAGGCGGGTCGGCCCGGGGAACGCCACCGTCCGTACGCGACCCGGCGGCAGCGGGGTCGTGGTCACCCTCGTGCGCGTCGTCGGGTCGGGCCGTACGCGGTCCGGCAGCCGCAGGCCACGGTAGACGCAAAGTCACCGGCCGGGTGCTCCGTACGCGGCAATCCGCACCGTTGCGCGGTACGCACGGATCGCTTTGCCCGCCTTGGTACCGCGGTGCCGGGCAGGGTCTCCGTCACACCGTGACCCCCGACTCACGCCATCGTGGTACGCGCGGCCCGCGGTGCCGGCCCCTCCCGCCGCCGGAGATTTCCGTCGGGAAAGGTAATGGCAGTGCAAACTGCCGTCACCGGGCCCTTGCGGACGGACCGAACATCGACTGTCATTCATGGCGCGGGTGATGGCACGTCACGTACGGGCCATCACCCGTCGAGATCCTCGCAAGGGCTGTCCCCCCAACGGTTCGAGGAGTGCGCATGCCCCAAGACCCCTCCCACGGCACCTCCCGACGCAGATTTCTCGGTACGGCCGCGGCGACCGCGGCCGGTGCGGCGGCCCTGTCGCTGCTGCCCGGGTCGATGCGCAAGGCGCTCGCCGCCCCCGCCGACCCGCTGCGGTCGCTGGAGCAGATCGAGCACGTCATCTTCCTGATGCAGGAGAACCGCTCGTTCGACCACTACTTCGGCAGTCTCAAGGGTGTCCGCGGGTTCGACGACCCGGCCGCGATCACCCTGTCCACCGGGCGATCCGTGTTCCACCAACCGGATCCCGAGAACCCGGACGGCTACCTGCTGCCGTTCCGGTACGACACGAAGAAGACCAGCGGCATCAAGGCGTACGGCACGAGCCACACCTGGCAGTCGCAGCACCTGTCGGTCAACGGTGGCCGGATGGACAACTGGGTGCCGACGCACCGCGCCGCGGACGGCCCGACCAACGGCTCCTTCACCATGGCGTACTACACGCGCGAGGACCTGCCGTTCCACTACGCGCTGGCCGACGCGTTCACGGTGTGCGACAACTACTTCTGTTCCGTACTCGGGCCCACGCATCCCAACCGGGTCATGGCGATCAGCGGTACCGTCGACCCGGCCGGCACGCTCGGCGGACCGGTCGTGGACAACCACAGCACCGGCTTCCGCTGGACCACGTACCCGGAACGGTTGCAGGCGGCCGGGATCAGCTGGCGCTACTGCACCGCGTACCCGCCGGACACAGATCTCGGCTGGTTCCAACGGTTCCAGGACGCCAAGCCCGGCGATCCCTTGTACGACAACGCCATGGTCCCGTACTCGCCGTCCATGGTCGCGGACATGATCCGCAAGGGTGACCTGCCGTCGGTGACCTGGCTGGACGCGCAGTACCTGCCGTCGGTGTACGGGTTGCCGGAGGCCGCCGAGGGCCCGGGGAACTTCCCGGCCGCGGGCGCCGAGTACCTGTGGACGGTGCTGGACGCGCTGGGTTCGCGGCCCGACGTGTGGGCGAAGACCGTCTTCGTCGTCGTGTACGACGAGAACGACGGGCTGTTCGACCACGTGCCGCCGCCGCGCCCGCCCGAGGGTACGGAAGGGGAGTGGGTCACCGCGTCGCCGCTGCCCGCCGGCGCGGCCGGGATCGCCGGCCCGGTCGGACCCGGGATGCGGGTGCCCGCGCTGGTCATCTCGCCGTGGAGCCGCGGCGGCTGGGTGTGCAGCGAGACCTTCGACCACACCTCGCAGCTGCGGTTGCTGGAGCGGCGCTTCGGCGTACGGGAGACGAACATCAGCCCGTGGCGCCGCCGTACCGTCGGGGACCTGACCTCGGCGCTGCGGCTCGGGCCCGCCGACCCGACGTTCCCGCGGCTGACCGACCCGGCGCCGCTGCTCGCGGTGGAGCAGCAGGAGGCGGCGACGCTGCCGGCGCCGACCGTACCGACGAGGCAGACGGTGCCGCACCAGGAGCCGGGCCACCGCCCGCACACGCACTGACCTGCCACGCGTGCGCCGGGGCCCGCGCGGTCCCGGCGCACCCGGACCCGAGGGGATGCCACCCACGCCGGAAATGTCGTATGGTGATCGGTTCTGACCTCATCGGGAAGGCGGCACGGATGCGGCTGTACCGGAAGACGACAGTGGCGGTGATCGGCGCGCTCGCCGCGGGCCTGCTCGCCGGTGTGCCGGCGCCGGCCTGGGCCGCCGGCAACGACAACAACGTCGAGTGGGACGGCCTGTTCCACGACCAGGGCCCCCTGTACGACAGCGCCGTCGCGCCGGGCTGCACGACACCCGTGACGCTGACGTTCCGTACCTTCCACACCGACGTCACGAGCGTCAACATCAAGTACTACGACAGCGCGGACTCGGCGTTCCACTGGGTGCCGATGTCGTTCGGCAGCAACGACGCGACCGGGAAGTTCGACCTGTGGACCGGGACCGTGCCGGCGAGCTGCTCCGCCAAGTACTACCGGTTCCAGGTCAACGACGGGTCGGCGACCGCGTGGTACAACGCGGCGGGGCCGTCCACCGGGGAACCGTCCACACAGGACTTCTACGTGCTGCCCGGCTTCAGCACGCCGGACTGGGCGAAGAACTCGGTGCTGTACCAGATCTTCCCGGACCGGTTCGCCGACGGTGACACCGGCAACGACGTGACCACCGGCGAGTACACGTACGACGGGTATCCGACGGAGCACAAGAGCTGGGGGGCGAGCCCGGCTGCGGATGCCGGCTACACCAACAGTTCCGTGTTCTTCGGCGGCGACCTGCAGGGCGTCGACGCGCACCTGTCGTACCTGACGGACACGCTCGGGGTGAACGCCATCTACCTGAACCCGGTGTTCACCTCGCCGACCAACCACAAGTACGACACGCAGGACTACGACCACGTGGACCCGCACCTCGGTGGTGACGCGGCGTTCGACACGCTGGTGTCGGACCTGCACGCCAAGGGCGGGCACATGATCCTCGACGGCGTGTTCAACCACACCGGCGAGTGGTCGCCGTGGTTCGACAAGGGCAACGTGTGGCCGAACTCGACCGGCGCGTACGAGTCGCAGTCGAGCCAGTACGCGGGCTACTACACCTTCCAGCAGTGGCCGGAGAAGTACTCCAGCTTCCTGAACCAGGTGCCGACGATGCCGAAGCTGAACTACGGCGCGTCCGGCTCGGCCACCCGCAACGCGATCTACGGATCGACGGGATCCGTTGCGCAGGAATGGATCCGGCAGCACCACATCGACGGCTGGCGGCTCGACGCCGCGCAGTACGTGGACGCGGACGGCAACGCCGGCGAGGACGCGACGAACCACGACGTGTGGAGCCAGTTCCGTACCGCGGTGAAGGACGCCGACCCGAACGCGCTGATCTTCGGCGAGTACTGGGGCGACGCGAACCCGTGGGTGACCGGCGGCCAGTGGGACGGCGCCACGAACTACGACGGCTTCACCAACCCGGTCTCGCAGTGGATCACCGGCAAGGACTACAACGGCAACGCCGCGTCGCTGTCGGCGTCCCAGTTCGACTCGTGGCTGCGCGGCACCCGGGCGAACTACCCGACCCAGGTGCAGCAGGTGATGAGCAACCACCTGTCCAACCACGACATCCCGCGGTTCGCCCAGCGCGCCGGCGGCGACATCTGGAAGACGTACCTCGCGGACTTCGTGCAGATGACGTACGTCGGGATGCCAACGATCTACTACGGCGACGAGTACGGGCTGGTCGGCGCCAACGATCCCGACGACCGGCGCTGCATGGACTGGTCGCAGGCGACCACCGGCAACGACGCCGTTGCCTTGCTGCGCAAGCTGATCGCGATCCGCAAGCAGTACCCCGCGCTCCGGACCGGCTCGTTCCAGTCGCTCGGCACCGACGACGCCACCAAGATGTTCGCGTACGGCCGGACCGACGCGAAGAACCGCATCGCCGTGGTACTCAACAACGACTCCACCAGCCACACGTACCAGGTGCCGGCGTACCAACTGTCCATGAAGGACGGCAGTACGGTGACGGACGCGGTCGGCGGGGCCAGCTACCAGGTGTCGAACGGGACGGTCAGCGTCACGGTGCCGGGCCACTACGGGGCCGTTCTGGTGCAGTGACCCGCGCGAGCGACTCCGGCAGCCAGTCCGGCTGCCGGATCGTCGGCGGCGCCGCGGTACCGGGGCGGCACGCGGTGCCGCGCACGCCGCCTCCGTGGTGCCCGACAACCCGCTCGACGGGGACCTGTCGGCGCGGCCGAACGGGGCGGGCACGGTAGGGTCGGCGCCATGTCGATCTCGCCGTACCTTGCCGGTCTGCGCAAGCACGTCGGTCACGAGCTGCTGATGGTGCCCAGCGTCAGCGGTGTCGTCGAGGACGGCGACGGCCGGGTACTGCTGGAGCGCCGCGCCGACAACGGGCTGTGGAACCTGCCGTCCGGCGCGCTGGACCCGGGCGAGCAGCCGGCCACCGCGCTCGTCCGCGAGGTGTACGAGGAGACCGGCCTGCACGTGCGCGTCACCCGGCTGGCCGGTGTCGCGTCGCACTTCACCCGCTACCCCAACGGCGACCGGTGCCAGTACGTGAACGTCTGGTTCCACTGCCGGCCGGAGCGCGGCACCGCCCGGGTCAACGACGAGGAATCCGTTGCGGTGCAATGGTTCGCGGTCGGCGAGCTGCCCGACCTGCACCCGTACGTGCGGCGCCGGATCGACACCGCGCTCGCCGACGGGCCCGCCGCCTGGTTCGTCCAGCCGGGCGAGGACTTCCCGGAGCTGTCCGTGTCCGACGTCTCCTGACCGCACCGGCGCCGCCCCCGGCAGCGCCCACGGCCGTGCAACGCGGTCGGCAGGACGCGGAACCTCGCCCGGACGCCGCGGCACCGTCGCGTGGGGACGCCCGGCGCGGGCCGCTACCGTGGAGGTACGAGGGGGTCTGCCGCATGGACTGGTCGCAGTACGAGTCGGTCATCGACAAGCAGATCCGGGAGGCCGCCGAACGCGGCGAGTTCGACGACCTGCCCGGTACCGGCAAACCGCTGCGCAACCTCGGCGCGGCCGACGACGAGCTGTGGTGGCTCCGCGGGTACATGCAGCGCGAGGGGCTGTCGTCGGACGCGCTGCTGCCGACCGCGCTCCAGCTGCGCCGGGCGGTCGAACGGCTCCGCGAGGAGGTCCGCGACCTGTACGCGGAGGAGACCGTACGGGAGGCGGTCGCCGCACTGAACAAGCGGATCGTCGAGCACCTGCGCGCGCCGTCCGGCCCGCACGTGCCGGTGGCGCCGGTGGACGCGGACGCGGTGGTCGCCACCTGGCGCGCGGACCGTACCGCCCGACGGGAGGCCGCGGCGGCGGACCGGGCGGCCGACCCCGCGCCGGAGCCGGCGGCGGGGCGGTCGTGGTGGCGGAGGACGTTCCGCCGCGGCCGTTGACACATTTCGGCGCTACCGCAATGATCTCGGACAATCGGCGCCGACAGCGCGGTCGGGGCGTGGCCCGTCGTGTCCGGGAGGTTCCATGCGATCGGATGGCCTGTCCCGCCGCCACCTGCTCGGCGCCGCCGGGCTCGTCGCGGCCGGTGTCGCCGGTGCCCCGGAGGTCGCCGCCGCGGCCCCGCGTACCGCCGGGGCGGACGTGACGCCCGCGCGCCCGGAGATCGAGTTCGCGCCGGACGTCGACGACCTGCTCGGCGGCGCCTACCGGGCGGCGCTGGGGAACCTGCTCGACACCAACACCGTCGCGTACGATCCGGCCGTCTACGACCGGACCGGGCTGCTGACCGACCCGCCCGGCACGTTCTTCCGCGCCGGCGGCGGGTACGAGCAGCCGTGGACCCGGGACGCCGCCACCAACTCCTGGAACGCCGGCAGCCTGCTGGCCCCCGCCGTCGCCCGCAACACGCTGTGGGCGGTGTGCGAGCGGCGCGCCGACGGTTCGTTGCTGGTACAGCGGGACAACCAGTGGTGGGACCAGATCGTGTGGGCGATCGCCGCCTGGCACCACCATCTCGTCACCGGCGACCGCGCGTTCCTCACCGACGCGTACGCCTGCGCCGCGGCGACCCTGGGGCTGCTGCGCGCCACCCGCCACGACCCCGCGTACGGGTTGTTCCGGGGGCCGGCGTACATGCAGGACGGGATCGCCGGCTACCCGAGCCCGCCGTACGACCCGGCGAACGACTCGTCGTTCGTCCTCGACCACCCGCACACGGACACGCTGATGTGCCTGTCCACCAACTGCGTGTACCACGGGGCGTACCTGGCGCTCGCGGCGATGGCCGACGCGGTCGGCGAGCACGCCGCCGCCGGGCGGTACCGTGCCGCGGCGGCGGACCTGCGCGCGGCGATCGACCGGCACCTGTGGCGCCCCGACGCCGGCACGTACGGCTACTTCGTGCACGGGGCGGGGGAGCGGGCCGGCACGCTGGAGACGTACCAGGAGGGTGCGGGGCTGGCGTTCGCGGTGCTGTTCGGGGTGGCGTCGCCCGGCCGCGCCCGCTCGGTGCTCGCCACCCTGCACCACGAGCCGTACGGCGCGGTCAACGTGTGGCCGCACTTCGCCCGGTTCGACGACGCGCATCCGGGGCGGCACAACGTGATCGTGTGGCCGATGGTGGTCGGCATGGTCGGGCACGCGGCGGCTGCCGCCGGGCGTACCGACCTGCTGGCGCGGGCGATCGGCGACGTGGCCCGGCTGTGGCGCGCCGACGGCCACTTCTGGGAGTTGTACAACGCGCGGACCGGTGCGGTGGACGGCGGGTGGCAGGTCGGCCGGCACTGGCCCGCCGAGCCGGACCAGACCTGGTCGGCCACCGGGTACCTCCGGATGGTGCACGACGGGCTCTTCGGGATCCGTTGCACCCCAACGGGTCTACGCTTCGCGCCGAGCCTGCCGGACGGCTGGGGTCCGGTCACGCTGCGCGGCCTGGCGTACCGGGGGATGACGCTGGACGTGACGCTCACCGGTGCCGGTCGCCGACTGGTGTCGTCCACTGTGGACGGTCGGCGGGCCGACCTGGTCCGCGCCGACCTCACCGGCCACCACACGGTACGCCTCGCGCTCGGCTGACACGCCACGGTGGATACGGTCGCGGGCCACGTTCCCGGGCTGACGCGCCACAGTGGACACCGGATGGCGGAGGCGTGGGCGGGTCGCTTGGGCGACCGGTGTTCGCCGAGCGGTGCCCGGGACCGGCGCCCGTCGAGCGCCGGACGGCGCCGCCCTGACCCGGGACGTCAGCGGAACGCGGGCAGCCCGGTCGGCGCCTGCCCGACCACGAGGGCGTACGGACGTCGGCTCCCACTCGTCGATCCGCGCGCCGTACCAGCGCCTCGTAGTGGCGGCGGTGGCCCCGGCGGTGGTGTGCCGGCCGGGATCGTCGCCGGCACACCGGATCCGGCTCAGCCGAGCATGTCCTCGGTGACCTGCCAGAGCCGCGCCGCCCCCTCCGGATCCCGCGCGTACGGCGCGTAGCCCCGGCGGGTGCCCGGCTCGTTCGGCCCCGCCTCGTTGCAGTCCTCGAAGTACCGGCCGCCGACGCCGGCGAGTAGCGGCGACGTGGCCACGAGTACGGAGGTGGCGGCGCCCTGCTCGGGGGTCTTCCACTGCGCGGCGCCACCGCCGGACGCGGCGCGCATCCGGTCGAGCTCCGCGTCCGAGACGTACCGCTGGAGGTTGGTGCGGATGCCGCCGGGCATCAGGGCGTTGACCGTGATGCCGTCGGCCGCCCAGCGCCGGGTCGCCTCCACCGCGAACAGCACGTTCGCCGTCTTCGACTGCCCGTACGCGAGCCACGGATCGTACGCCCGGCGCTCGAAGTGGATGTCGTCGAAGACGACGCCGGAGCGCAGGTGCGCGCTGGAACTGACGGACACGACACGGGCGTCGCCGGCCGCGGCGAGCGCGTCGTGCAGCCCGGTGGTGAGCGCGAAGTGGCCGAGGTGGTTGGTGGCGAACTGAAGTTCCCAGCCCTCGGCGGTGCGGGTCTCCGGGGAGGCCATCACGCCGGCGTTGTTGACCAGGATGGCCAGCGGGACGTGCCAGTCGGCGACGAACGCGGCGACCGACGCGCGGTCGGCCAGGTCGAGCGGGCGGACCGCGACCTCCCTCCCGGTACTCGCGCGCAGCTCGGCGGCGGTGGCGGCACCGGCGTCGAGGTTGCGGACGGCGATGGTGACGTCGGCGCCGGCGGACGCGAGCGCGCGGGCGGTCTCGATCCCGATGCCGGAGGCGCCGCCGGTGACGACGGCGCGGCGACCGGTCAGGTCGATGCCGGCGACGACCTCGGCGGCGGTGGACGCGGCACCGAACGGCGTGGTGATGGGTGTGGTCATGGCGGTTGTCCTGTCCCACGAGTCGGTAGGCTGAAACGGAGGTTCCTCCGCTACGTTGCCCAAGGCTAACCGGAGGATCCTCCGGTTACTACCGTGGCGGCGTGGTCTCCGCCACGTCGCCGGCGCGAGGAGGGCACATGGCGGGCACCGACGCACGGCCGCTGCGGGCGGACGCCCGGCGCAACCGGGACCGCCTGCTCACCGCGGCCGTCCGCGCGTTCAGCGCCGACGGCGAAGGCGTCACCCTCGACGCCGTCGCGAAGGAGGCCGGCGTCGGCATCGGCACCCTCTACCGGCACTTCCCGACCCGCGAGGCGCTCGTCGAGGCCGCGTACCGCAGCGAGCTGTCCCGGCTCTGCGACGCCGTTCCCGACCTGCTGCGCGAGCTGCCCCCGGACGAGGCGCTGCGCACCTGGATGGACCGTTTCGTCGCGTACACGACGACCAAGCGGGGGATGGCCGACGCGCTCCGGGCCGTCATCGCGGCCGGCGGGCGCCCGTTCGAGCACAGCCGGGAGAACCTGACCGCCGCCGTACGGACGCTGCTCGACGCGGGCACCGCCGCCGGAACCGTACGGGACGGGATCGAACCGGCCGACATCCTCGTCGCGCTCAACGGCATCTCCCTCGCCGCCGGCGCTCCCGAGCAGCGTGACCAGGCCCGCCGGCTGCTCGACCTGTTCGCCGACGGCCTCCGGTACGCCTCCCGATCCTTGCCCGACATCTAACCGCATGTTTGCTTCACGGTACTTAGCGTGGAGGTATGAGCCTTACCGGAGTTCCGCTGCTGATCCTGGTCAGCCTCCTCGCCGTCGGGCTCCCCGTCGGCGCCGTCGTCCTCTGGCGGTACCGCAGGCTCCGCGTGCTGCGTACCGCGGCGATGGTCGTCGTCGGCCAGCTGATGATCACCCTCGCTCTCGGCCTGGTGGTCAACCGGTCGCAGCAGTTCTTCACCAGCTGGTCGGACCTGTTCGGTACCAACAAACTCCCGGCACTGCCGACCGCGGCGCCCGGCGTCGGCACCGCCAAGGGCGGCACCGCGGCACCCGGCGGCACCTCCGCCACCCACACCCTGCACGGCTCCGTGTACGCCACCCGCATCGACGGGCCGACCACCCACATCGACCTCCCCGCCGACGTGTACCTGCCGCCCCAGTACAACGATCCCGCGTACGCGCACCACAAGTTCCCCGTACTCGAACTGCTCGACGGGTTCCCCGGCAACCCGGCACGCTGGCTCGGCGCACTCCACCTCCAGCAGGTACTCGACACCGAGATCGCCGCCGGCCGGATGCAGCCCGTCGTCGCCGTACTGCCCGAACAGACCACCCAGACCTGGCACGACACCGAATGCGTCAACGCCGTGCACGGCCCGCAGTTCGGCACGTACCTCACGACCGACGTGCGCACCGTCATCGGCCGGCAGCTGCGGGTCCAGACCTCCCGCACCGGCTGGGGCGACATCGGGTACTCCACCGGCGGCTTCTGCGCCAACAACCTCGCCATGCAGGCCGGCTACCCGTTCACCGCCGCCGTCAGCCTCTCCGGGTACTTCAAGCCCTACCGCGACCGCTCGACCGGGAACCTGTTCCACGGCAACGCCCTCGCGCAGCACACCAACGACCCGCTCTACCAGGTCACCCACGCCAAGCACCTGCCCGGCCTGTCCTTCTACGCGATGTGCGCCAGCCCCGACCCCGAACCCTGCCTCGAAGGACGCGCGTTCGCCGCGGCCGCCACCGGCGGACCCGTCCAGGTCGAACGTGTCGAGCTGCCCACCGGCGGTCACAACATGACGACCTGGCGCTCCGTCGAGGTACCCGCCTTCGACTGGCTCGCCTCGCACCTCACCGCCGGCGCCGGCCACACCGTCGTCCAGGCCCGCCCGCCGACACACCACGCCGCCGGCGGCACCGCCTGACCCACCGTCCACCGTGGACGGTCCACCGCTCGCCCGGTACCGCACCGGTCCCGGCCGGCGTTCGGCCACTGCGACCGGGCTCCACCGGCCGGTGTGCCAACCATTCCTGTCCACTGTGGACGGTGATGGCGCCGGTCGACCTGTCGCCGAACCTCAGCGGTCCCGGCCGGGTTCCGGTCCGCCGATCCCGGCCGCGTTCCCGTGACATCGACCGCGGCGCCCGGCGCCCGCGGCCGGCCCGCGCGGCAGTTCTGTCTACTGCGGACCGTGCTGGCGTCGGTCGGCTCGTCGCCGAACGTCAGCGGTTCCGGCCGGGTTCGATCCGGCGAGCCTGGCCGGCGTTCCCGCGATACCGACCGCGGCGCCCGGCGCCCGCGGTCCTTTCATGCGGCAGTTCTGTCTACTGTGGACTGTCGGGTGCCGCGGGCGGGAGGTGCTCCACGATCGTGGTCGGTACGACGATGCGCCGTGGCGGGGTGCCCGCGTCCACCGCGCCGTCGATGCGTTCCACGAGCAGCCGCGCGGCACGGCGCCCCAGCTCGTCCGCGTCGTACGCCACGATGGTGACGGGGACGCTCAGCACGTCGGCCAGCTCGAAGTCGTCGAAGCCGGCGATCGTCACGCTCACCCCGCGCCGCCGCAGCGCCCGGTACGCGCCGATCGTGTTGCGGTTGTTGGTGCACAGGATCGCCGTCGGCGGCACCGGCAGCGACAGCAGCTCGCCAGCGGCGCGCTCGGCCGACGCGAGGTCCTGCTGCGCCCGCCGCACGTACGCCTCGTCGGGGGTGACGCCGACCTCGTCGAGCGCCGCGCAGAACCCGCGGTACCGCTCGGAACCGGTGTAGACCGACGGCGGGTTGCCGAGGAACCCGATCCGCCGGTGCCCCGCCGCGAGCAGCGCGCGGGTCGCCGCGTGCGCCCCGCCGACGTCGTCCACCAGTACGCAGTCCGCGTCGATGCCGGTCGGCGGCCGGCCCACCGTCACCACCGGCACCGACGGCGGCAACTCGTCCCCCAGGTACGCCTGGGAGTGGCCGGCCGGCACCAGCACCAGGCCATCCACCCGGCGGTCGGTCAGGTCGCGGACCGCGGCACGCTCCCGGTCCACGTCGCCGCCGGTGTTGGTGATCATCACCCGGCGGTCGCCGGTGGACAGCTCGGCCTCGATGCCGAGCGCGAGCCGCGCGTAGAACGGGTTGGCGAGGTTGGTGACGACCAGGCCGACGGTGCCGGTCCGGCGCCCCTGCCGCAGGCTGCGCGCCACCACGTTCGGCCGGTACGCCAGCGCCTTCACCGCCGCCTCGACCCGCTCCCGGTTCGCCGGGGTCACGCTCGGGCTGCCCCGCAGCACCCGCGACACCGTCATGGTGCTGACGCCGGCGAGCGTCGCCACCTCCCGGATCGTCGCCGGGTCACCGCCGCGCCCGGCCCCCGCCCGCACCCGGTACACCCCCGCGGCCGCGCGGTCCGCTGTCGCGTCGCCGGTCTCCGCGTTCGTCGTGGTCCCGGCGGCTGTGGTTTCGGCGGCTCCGGTGCCCGGCTCCGCGCCGTTGGCCGTACCGTCCGCGTTGGCGCCAGCGGCTCTGGTGCCGGCCTTCGCGCCCGCGCGACCCGTCGCCCGGGCAGGTCCCGTACCGGCGGCGCCGGTCCTCGCGCCAGCCGCCGCCCTGGTACGCCCGGCGTCACCCGTACCGGCGGGCGGTGTCGTGGCGGCGGGATCGGCTTCGTACGGCGGATCCGAGGTGTCACGGCGTGCCGCCGGACCGGCGTCGGCGGGTGGCGGCGGGGCGGCTGGTCCCGGGCGGCGGGTGCGGTCGGCCATGCCGGTCACCCGTCGTGGTGTGGTCCGGCCGGATCGGCGGCGTCCGGTGCGGTTGCGGGGTCGGGACGGCCGGCAGGTCCGGCGGAGTCAGGCTCAACGAAACCGGATTCGGAGGGGGCCGGCCCGGGGGAGACCGGCTCAACGGAACCGGACTCTGGGGAGGCCGGCCCGGGGGAGCCGCCGCCACCCCCGGCGACCGGCTCCGGGGAGGCCGGCTCAAGGGAACCGGATTCGGGGGAGACCGGCTCAGCGGAACCGGACTCCGGGGAGGCCGGCTCGGGGGAGGCCGGCTCGGGGGAGGCCGGGTCGCGGGCGACCAGCGCGGCGCCGAACAGCGGCGAGTCGGCCGGTCGGGCCGCCACGGCGAGCGGCAGGGCGGCGAGGTCGGCGCCGAGCCCGGCGCGCAGGGCCGGCTCGATCAGGTCCCAGGAGGCGACCATCGCGCCGCCCACCACGACGACCTCCGCGCCGAACCGGGTCAGCCACGGTGCCAGCGCCACCCCGAGCTCCTCGAACGCGGAGCGCAGCGTCCCGGCGGCCACGGCGTCGCCGGCCCGTGCCGCGGTGGCGATCTCGCGTACGTCCTCGGCCCGGCCGGTGCGCTGGGCGTACGCGGCGATGACGGCGCGCCGGGAGACCGTCTCCTCCAGCGGTCGGCCGCGGTGGGTGAGCAGGTCGACGCGGCCTTGCGGCGGCACCGCGTCGCCGGAGCGGACGGCGACGCCGGCGCGCAGGAACGTGGAGCCGACGCCGGTGCCGAGGGTGATGGCGACGGCGCGGTCGTGGCCGCGACCCGCCCCGTACGCCCACTCGCCGATCGCGAACGCCTCCGCGTCGTTGACGAACCGGAAGTCGGCCGCGGCGGGGATCCGCGCGCAGAGCGCCGCGCGCAGGTCCACCCCGTACAGCGCCTCGAACTTGCCGACGCCGGCGAACAGCGCGATCCCCGCCGCGTAGTCGAACGGGCCGGGCAGCGCCACGCTCCACACCGCACCGGTCGGCGCGGTCAGGCCGCCGGCCGCGCGGGCGATCGCGCCGACGATCTCGTCCGCCGAACCGTCCGACGAGAGCGTCGTGCGGCCGCTGTCGACCACGACCGGCCCGGCGGCACGCCACTCCACCAGCGCGGCGGTGACGTGGGTGCCGCCGATCTCCAGTACGGGGACCGCAGGGGTGTTCACCGGACGTGGGCCTTCACGATCCGGGACGCTACCGTCCCGAGCCCGGAGATCGTGTACCGGCCCACCGCGGCGGGCACGACCAGCGTCTCCGCGTAGTTCAGCCGGTGTTCGTGGCCGGCCGGGGTGCGCACCAGGACGCCGTCGCCCTCCACCACGTTGATGACGTGGAACCGGCCGGCGGTGTCGTCGGGCGCCTCGGTGCCGGCGGCCACCACGAGCCGGTGCACCGTGAAGAACATCTCCGGCAGCTCGCCGAGCAGCTCCTCGCGCCAGCCGTCGCCGCCCCGCACCGTACGCGGGGACTGGACGAGGTCGGCGGCGACGGCCGCGCCGGTGCGCTGGGTGTTGAGGTTGCGGAACGCGTGCTCGACGTGCACCGCGCGCTGCCGGTCCTTCGCGTCGCGCCGCAGCCAGTCGTAGAACCGCAGCGAGTACAGGTACGGCGTGGCGCTGACCTCCAGCACCACGTTGCCCTTGCCGCTGCCGTGCGGGGTACCGCCGGGGATCAGGAACAGCTGGTGCTCGTCGGCCGGGAACGTCTGCACGTACTTCGTGATGTCGAACTCGGTGCCGGCGTGGTCGGCGGCGTGCGCGTCGGCGTGGAACGCGTCGACGTCGACCCCCTCGCGCAGCCCGAGGAACACCGTGTTCTCCGCGCTGCCGACCATCATGTAGTACGTCTCGTGCTGCGTGTACGGCCAGCCGAACACCTCGGTCATGTACGTCGACTGCGGATGGCAGTGCACGGACAGGTTGCCGCCCGCCACGGTGTCCAGGTAGTCGAACCGGATCGGGAACGACGTGCCGAACGTGCGGTGCACCTCCTGACCCAGCACCTGCTCCGGGTGCAGCGCCACCAGCAGCTGGAACGGCAGCTCGATCCGGTGCTCGTCGTCGCCGATCAGCACCCCCGACTCCGGCGCGATCAGCTCGTATCCCAGCGCGGTGTTCTCGGCGTCCGGGTTGAAGCCCAGCTCGGTGCGGGCCCACTGGCCGCCCCACGGCGTCGTGTTGAACGTCGGCCGGGTCCGGAACGGCCGCCGCACCAGGTCGTCGGCGGTGGCGCGCAACGCCGGGCCGGACAGCGAGACCGGCTCGTCCGGCCGCTGGGTGTCCAGGTAGCGGTCGAGGGTCGCGGCGATGTCGTCGCGGTGCCGGTCGAGGATCGGCCAGTCGATGTAGAACAGTCGGCGGTTGGTGCCGGCGCCGGCGGACTGCCCGAGGTTGCTTCCGGTACCGTCGCCGACCGCGGCCTCCGCGTACCGCTTCGGCAGGTCGGCGTACCACAGCGCGTCGTGCGCGACGAGGGCCGCGCCCGGCCCGTACACGACGGTCAGGGTGTCGGTGGGCGCGACCTCGGGCAGGTCGGCGAAGAAGTCGGCGAGGGTGGCGTCGGACAGCCGGGCGAAGTGCGGGTCGCCGGTCAGCTCGGACGTGTCGGTCCGCGCGGCGATCGTGTCCCAGTCGGCCAGGTGGTCCCGGACGTCGACGGCGACCAGCCCCGGCACCGCCGCGGCGAGGCCCTTGACCAGGGTGTCCCAGTCGAGGATCCACGGTCCGTCGACGGCCAGCACGCGGGTGCCGGCCGGCAGCTCGTCGACCGCCTGCCGCCACCCGACGCGGACCCGGCCGCCGACCGGCGCATACCGCGGGTTGGGCTCGTAGCTGCGATCGGTGTCCGGCACGGGTGCCCCCTCGGAGGTCGAAGTTATCGTTATCCTAGCCCGGCCGCCGGATGCTGCGACCGCCGGGTGACCCGGATCAGGTGTATCACGGGGAGTCCGCCGTCGTCGGCGAGTCGCCACGCCCAACGACCGTCCGGGATAGCGTTAACTTGACCTCAGGCGGGGCCGATCGTTCGGGTGGTGCCGGCGGGCCGGGGCGGGGGCTAGCTTGGATGTGACGCCCGGATGCGGGTGACGGACGGCTGATCGCGGATGACCCTGCAGTACCTGGTGGGTGAGGTGTCGTGGCGGCTCGCGGAGCTCGCCGCGGCGGCGGACGACGGCCCGGCGCGGGAGCTGTCCGCGTTGCGTCGTCGGGCCGAGACCGCGCCGCTGCCGCTGCTCGGGCCGGTGCTGCTGGACGCGCTGCGGGTGGCCGAGCGGGTCGCCGCCGAGTCCCTGCGCCGTGGTGACGTGTCGTCGTTCGTCCGGCAGAGCGCGGCATCGACCGAGCTGTACGGATTCGCGCTGTGTGCGGATCTCGTCGACGAACGGCTGGTCGTCGCGCCGGGCGGGACTGTCGAGGAGGTCTGCAGATGACGACCGAGCGGAGCGACAACGTATCCGAGGCACAGATCGCGGTCCACTGGCGCGAGGAGGAGTACTACCAGCCGCCGGCCGCGTTCGTCGGCCAGGCGAACGCGTCCGACCCGGCGATCCTGGACCGGTTCGCCGAGGACAGGTTCCCGGAGTGCTTCAAGGAGTACGCGGACCTGCTCGACTGGGACCACTACTGGCACACCACGCTGGACACCAGCGAGGCGCCGTTCTGGAAGTGGTTCGTCGGCGGCCGGCTCAACGCCTGCCACAACTGCGTCGACCGGCACCTGGCGACCCGCCCCAACCAGGCGGCGATGATCTGGGTACCGGAGCCGGAGGACGCGGACCCGGTGGCGATCACGTACCGGGAGCTGTGGGTGCGGGTGAACGAGTTCGCCGCACTGTTGCGCGACTTCGCCGGGGTGAAGGCCGGTGACCGGGTCACGTTCCACCTGCCGATGGTGCCGGAACTGCCGGTGGCGATGCTGGCGTGCGCGCGGCTGGGCGCGATCCACTCCGAGGTGTTCGGCGGGTTCTCCGGGACGGCGTGCGGCGAGCGGATCGCCGACTCCGGCAGCGACGTGCTCATCACCATGGACGGCTACTACCGCAACGGCGAGCTGATCGACCACAAGATCAAGGCGGACGAGGCGTGCGAGGCCGCCGCGAAGCACGGCCACGAGGTCGGGACGGTGCTGATCTGGCGCCGCCACCCCGGTCGGTACGCGTCGGACCGGCCGATGGTCGACGGCCGGGACCACTTCGTCGACGACCTGCTGCCCGACTACCGGGGCCAGCGGGTGGCGCCGGAGTCGATGCCCGCCGAGGCGCCGCTGTTCCTCATGTACACCAGCGGCACGACCGGCCGCCCCAAGGGCTGCCAGCACTCCACCGGCGGCTACCTGGCGTACGTCACCGGCACGTCGAAGTACTACCAGGACATCCACCCGGACGACACGTACTGGTGCGCCGCCGACATCGGGTGGATCACCGGCCACTCCTACATCGTGTACGGTCCGCTCTCGCTCGGCACCACCACGGTGCTGTACGAGGGCGTTCCGACGTACCCGGATCCGGGGCGGCTGTGGCGGATCGCCGAACGGCTCGGCGTCACCACCTTCCACACCGCGCCGACCACGATCCGGATGCTGCGCAAGCTCGGCCCGGACGAGCCGACGAAGTACCACTACCGGTTCAAGCACATGACGACGGTCGGCGAGCCCATCGAACCGGAGGTGTGGCGCTGGTACCACCAGGTCGTCGGCAAGGGCGAGGCGGTCGTCGTCGACACCTGGTGGCAGACCGAGACCGGCGGGTTCATGGGCACCACACTGCCCGCGTTGCAACCGATGAAGCCCGGCAGCTGCGGCCCCGGCGCCCTCGGCATCTACCCCGTCATCTACGACGAGGTCGGCGAGGTGGTCGAGGCCGGCAGCGGCAAGGCCGGCAACATCTGCATCCGCAACCCGTGGCCGGGCATCTTCCAGACGATCTGGGGCCAGCCCGAACGGTTCAAGCAGATCTACTACGAGCGCTACAACCGCGACCCGGCGAGTACCGACTGGCACGACTGGCCGTACCTGGCGGGCGACGGCGCGGTCGAGGCCGCCGACGGGTACTTCCGGATCCTGGGCCGCATCGACGACGTCATCAACGTCGCCGGACACCGGCTCGGTACCAAGGAACTGGAGTCGGCGGCGCTCACCGTGGACGAGATCGCCGAGGCCGCGGCCGTACCGGTGATGGACGAGCTGCGCGGCCGCGCCGTCGAGATGTACGTGTCGCTCAAGCCCGGCATGACCGCGAGCCCCGCCGTACAGGACGGGGTGACGGCGGCGATCGAGCGGGAGATCGGCAAGATCGCCCGGCCGACGCAGGTGTGGATCGTGCCGGACATGCCCAAGACCCGTTCCGGCAAGATCATGCGGCGGGTCATCGCCGGCATCTCCAACTTCGCCGACGTCGGTGACATCACGACGCTCGCCAACCCGGAGATCGTCGCCGACATCCGCCACCAGGTACAGCGGGAGAAGGTGGCGCACGGCCAGGTGCCGCGGGAGCTGACCCCGGCGGAGGCGGAGGAGATCCGCGCCTTCGGCAAGGCCGAGTGACGCCGCGACGCGGTGACCGGGCCGGCCGTCGGACCCGGCGACCGGCCCGGCCGTCGGCGCGACGGCCCCGCACAGGGCGGAACGACGCCGGCGTCCGGCGTCCTCCGCCCGGCGGAACGGCGCCGCCTCCCTCGTGCGTCCCGGCCCGCGACAGGCGCACCCGCCGGGCCAGGGTCGACGTGCGCGTCCTCCGCAGGGCGGAACGGCGCCGCGTGGTGCGTCGCGGGCCTGCGACAGGCGCATCCGCCGGTCCGGGTCCGACCGCGGGGACCGTCAGTGCGTGCGGGGGGTGGTGTCGACGGCGGCGAGGGCCTCGTCGAGCGGCGTCGGCTCGATGCCGAACGTACGGGTCGTCAGGTCGGCGTGCATCGTGAACGGCCGGTCCCACTGGTAGTACGTGGTGCGCAGCTCGCGGACGAGCGGCGACACGAGCCCACCCACCCAGAGCACCGGGTACGGCATGGCGGTGAGCTTCGGTGCACCGGCGCCGGTGACCTCCGCGTACCGGGTGGCGAGTTCGCGGACGGTCAGCGGGTCGTTGCTGGGTACGAGCCAGCCGTGGCCCCAGGCGCGTTCGGTGGTGGCGGCGGTGACCAGCGTGCGCGCCACGTCCCGGATCGAGGTCCAGGTGTGCGGCTGGTCGAGCCGCGCCGGCACGTACGCCCGGCGGCCGGCGGTGACGGGTCCGGCGACGGCGACCGCGAGCAGCGAGTTCGCCTCGATGTAGTCGCTGGCCCGGACCTCGGTGGCGCGGACCCGGCCGGCCTCGTGCGCGGCGAGCGCGGCCCGCCACATCTCGGCACGCAGCCGCAGCTTCGGATGCGTGGCGGCGAGCGGCGTGTCGGCGGTGATGGGACCGACGACCGGACCGTACCCGTAGAGGTTGCTCGCGGTGGCGAGCACGGCGCCGGTGCGTTCGGCGGTGGTGAGGAGGCTGGCGGCGAGCGGCGGCCAGTCCGTCAACCACCGGTGGTACTGCGGGGACGCGCAGTTGTACAGCGCGGCGGCGCCCTCGGTCAGCGCGGTGAGCCGGTCGGCGTCGGTGGCGTCGGCGGCGACCGGTTCGGTGCCGTCGGGGCCGGTGCCGTGCCGGGTCACCACCCGGACCCGGGCGCCGCGGTCGAGCAGGGCGCGGGCGGTCGCGGTACCGACCGGGCCGCCGCCCACGATCACGTGCAGGTCGTCCACGGTGTCGTTCCTTCCCGTCGTGGCCTGACCCGGGCCCGTCCGGTACGTCGGCCGCGACCGGTACGCCGCGGTCCTGTGGTCACGAGGGGAGCTGCCACTGCTGGTTCTCCCCGCCGGTGCAGTCCCAGATCTGCGCCTGCGTCCCATCCTCGGTACTGGAGTCGGTCGCGTCCAGGCACCGGCCCGACTTGGTGTTGACGAGCTGGCCGTCCCGCGCGGTCCACTGCTGCGCCGGCGTGCCGTTGCAGTCGTACAGCTGGACCTTGGTGCCGTTGTCGGTGGCGCCGCCGGTCGCGTCCAGGCACTTGCCGAGCGAGCGCAGCGTGCCGTCGGCGCCGAACAGCCAGTTCTGCGCGTCGGTTCCGTTGCAGTGGTACACCTGCACCGCGGTGCCGTTGTCCGTCGCGGCGTCGTGTACGTCGAGGCACAGCCCGCCGAGCCCGTGGACGGGGCCGGCGACCGGTGCCGGCGTGGTCGGTGCGGTGCTCGGGCTCGGGCTCGTCGGGCTCGGCGTCGGCGACGCGGTGCGCCGGTGCTGGCCGGACGCCGCCGCGCCGCGGTCGGTGGTGGCGAGCGTCCAGCCGATCCCGATGCCGAGCGTGGCCAGCAGCACCACCGCGGTACCGGCGGCGCAGAGCCAGAACACCAGCCGCAGCCGGGAACGCCGCGCGGCCGGCTGGCGTTCGCCGGGCTCCTCGGTCCCGGGGGCGGGGCCGACCGCGGCCACCCCGCGCGGGAACCCCCCGCCCGCGCCAGTGCCACCCGAGCCCACCCCGCTCGTTCCCGCACCAGCGCCACCCGCGCCCGCACCGACCACGGCAGCCCCGCCCGGTTCACCGACCGCCGGTACGACGGTGGTCGTGCCGGCGACGGTGCCGGTGTCGAGCAGCCGGGCCAGATCGGCGCGCTGCCGGGCGATCAGCCCGTGTACGCCGGCCGGCCAGGGCTGCGCGGCCGGGACGATGGCGCCGGCCAGCTCGCGCAGCTGCGCGGCGGTGGGCCGCCGGGCCGGGTCCTTCGCCAGGCACGGCGCGACGAGCCGGCGTACCCGCGGCGGGACGGCACTCAGGTCCGGCTCGGTGTGCACGATCCGTTCGAGTACGCGGGGCGCGGCGTCGCCGTCGAACAGGTCGACGCCGGTGCAGGCCAGGGCCAGTACGCAGCCGACGGAGAACATGTCGGAGGCGGGGCCGGTGGGCAGGCCCCGGGCGCGCTCGGGCGACATGTACCCGGGGGCGCCGACGACGGAGCCGGCGCGCGTGAGCCCGGCGACGGCCGTACTGTCCGCGGCGTGCGCGATGCCGAAGTCGATGACGCGGACGCCGTCGTCGGTGAGCAGCACGTTGCCGGGGTTCAGGTCACGGTGCACCAGGCCGGCGCCGTGGATGGTGATGAGCGCGGACGCCAGGCCGGCGGCGAGCCGGAGTACCGAGTCCTCGGACATCGGGCCGGCGGCGGCGACCGCGTCGCGCAGCGCCGGACCGGGTACGAACACGGAGGCGAGCCACGGGGTCGCGGCGTCCGGGTCGGCGTCGATGACCGCGGCGGTGTGCGCGCCGGACACCCGCCGGGACGCGTCGACCTCGCGGCGGAACCGTTCCCGGAAGCCGGGGTCGGCGGCGAGCTGGTCGTGGATCAGCTTGACGGCGACGAGCCGCCCGTCGGGCCCCGCGCCGAGGCACACCTGACCCATGCCGCCCCGGCCCAGCTCGGCCAGCAACCGGTACGGACCGACGGCGGTCCGCTCGGACGGGCCCAGCGGCCGCATCGCACCCTCCCCATGGGCGTTCACCGCCCGAGGCGCCGTGCCCGGACGCCAAACATGGTACGAGGGTGCGCCGGGCCGGCGGCCCGCGGTCGCCTGCCGGCCCGTACGCGCCGGGGCGGGGTCAGCGGGAGAGGTAGAGGGCCTCGGTGAGCGCCATCCGCTCCAGCTCGCCGGGCGACACGGACTCGTTGGGCGCGTGGATGAGGCAGGCGGGTTCCTCGACGCCGAGGAGCATGATCTCCGCCTCCGGGTACGTGTCGGCGAAGACGGTGCACAACGGGATGGACCCGCCCTGCCCGGACTCGACCGGGTCGGTGCCGAACGCGGTGCGCATCGCCGCCGACATCGTCCGGTACGCCGGCCCCGTGGTGGTCGCGCGGAACGGCTGGCCGACGGCCTCGACCGTCACGTCCACCTTTGCGTGCCACGGGGTCGCGGCGACGAGGTGCGACCGCAGCGCGTCGAGCGCCTCGTGCGCGTCCGTACCCGGGGGGACGCGGAGGTTGATGCGGGCGGCTGCGGTGGGCTGGATGGCGGCGGAAGAGCCGACGACCTTCGGCGCGTCGATGCCGAGCACGGTGACGGCGGGCCGGGCCCAGAGCCGGTCGGCGACGGTACCGGTGCCGGTGAGGGAGACGCCGTCGAGTACGTGCGCGTCGCGCCGGAACGTCTCCTCCGGGTACTCGACGCCCGGCCAGGTCTGGTCGTTGCGCAGCCCGCGCACCGTGGTGTCGCCGGTACCGTCGCGCAGCGTGGCGAGTACCCGGATGAGGGCGGCGAGCGCGTCCGGTGCGGGGCCGCCGAACATCCCCGAGTGCAGCTCACTGTCCATTGTGGACATCGTGACCACCAGCAGGACGGTACCGCGCAGGCTGGTGGTGAACGTCGGCTGGCCGAGCGTCGCGTTGCCGCAGTCGGCGACGAGGATCTCGTCGGCGCGCAGCAGGTCCGGGTGCGCGGCCACGTACTCCTCCAGGCCGCCCGTGCCCTGCTCCTCCGAACCCTCCGCGATGACCTTGACGCCCACGTTCGGCGCACCGTCCAGGGCGCGCAGCGCGGTCAGGTGCGCGACGATGTTGCCCTTGCAGTCCGCCGTACCCCGGCCGTACCAGCGGCCGTCGACCTCGGTCAGCTCGAACGGCGGCGTACGCCAGGCGGTGTCGGACAGCGGCGGCTGCACGTCGTAGTGGCAGTACAGCAGGACGGTGGGGCTGCCGGCGGGGCCGGGACGCTCGCCGTACACGGCGGTGCTGCCGTCGGCCACGGTCAGCAGCCGGGTGGACAGCCCCGTCGCCGAGAACGCGTCGGCCACCCAGCGCGCCGTCTTCGCGCACTCCTCCGCCGGGTACACCCGCGCGTCGGCCACCGAACGGTACGACACGAGTTCGGTGAGGTCGTGCCGGGCGCGCGGCATCAGCTCGTGCACCCGCGCGGTCAGTGCCGCCACGTCGGTCTGTCGCGTCGTCTGCATCCGCCCGGTCCCTTCCGGAGTACACGCTGGTCAGGGGTTGGCCGTGTCGCCCAGCCGCAGGTCGTCGACCGCCCGCTCGAACGCGTCGGCCTCCTCCGGGCAGTACGTCCGGATCACCAGGCGTTCGGCGACGACCAGGTCCGCGTCGCCGATCACGCCGCGCTGTCCCGGCCCCGCCGCCCCGTTCGACAGCCCCTGGTACGCCCGCGCCGTGGACAGCGCCGACCCGGGGTCCTGGCACACCACCCCGCCGTCGGTACCGAACAGCCGGACGACCTGCGCCTTGGACAGCGGGGTCGGGATGCCCGCGTCGTGCGCGGCGGCGATGAGCCGGTCGGCCTTCGCCGAGGCGTCCCGGGACTCGTGCTGCTGGTGGAACGCGAACAGTCCCCACCCGACGCCGATCACCAGCAGCAGCCCGAGCAGCGCGTACGTGACGATCCGCAGGCGGCGGTGGGACCGCACCAGATCCGTACTCATGCCGGCTCACCCGCCTGTTCGGCCGCCGGTGTCCGCCAGGACGGCCGCCGCAGCCGGTAGAACAGGAACGGTACGAGCAGGCCGACGACGCCGGCACCGCCCGCCACGATCGCGATGTACCCGCCGACCGCGCCGGACTTGAACTGCGACGGCGGCACGAACCCGATGGCCAGCGCGGCGACCGACGCGGCGAACCCGACCACGCACAGCACCGGCAGCAGCGGCGCCCGGTACCCCCGCGGGTGATCCGGTTTGGTGCGCCGCAACCGCATCGCCGACACGAAGATCAGCAGGTACACGATCAGGTAGACCTGGGTGGTGATCACCGACAGGATCCAGTACGCGCTGGACACGTCCGGGATGAACGCGTACAGCAGGGCGATGACGGTGGTGACCGCGCCCTGGCAGACCAGGATGTTGCGCTGCACGCCGTGCTTGTTGAGCCGCTGGAGGAACGGCGGCAGGTAGCCCTCCTCGCGGGCGATCATCAGCAGGCCCTTGCTCGGCCCGGCCAGCCAGGTCAGCATCCCGCCGAGCGCCGCGGCGATCAGCATGATGCCCAGCACCGGCGTCAGGAACCCGACGTCGAACTCGGCGAAGAACGCGTCGAACGCCTGCATCACGCCGGCGGTCAGGCTCAGCTGCCCGCTCGGTACGACCCAGGAGATCGCCAGCGCCGGCACGATGAAGATGGCCAGCACCAGCAGTACCGCGAGAAACATCGACCTCGGGTACTCCCGGCCCGGGTTGCGCAGCGACGACACGTGCACCGCGTTCATCTCCATGCCGGAGTACGACAGGAAGTTGTTGACGATGAGCACGAGGCTGGCGAGCCCGGCGTACGGCGGGAGCAGGTGCGAGGCGGTCATCGGCGCGGCCGACGGGTGCCCCTGGCCGAGGAACACGATGCCCAGCACCAGCAGCAGCGTCCCCGGTACGAGCGTGCCGACGATCAGCCCGGCCGACGACAGGCCCGCGACGGACTTGGTGCCCTGCGACGAGACGAGCACGCCGAGCCAGTACAGGGCCATGATGACGATGGCGGTGAACACGCCGCTGGACGCCAGCTTCGGGTCGAACACGTACGCCAGCGTGCTGGCCACGTACGCGAGCAGGCTGGGGTAGTAGAAGATCGTCATCGCGAACTGGCACCAGACGGCGAGGAAGCCGAGCGGCTTGGACAGGCCCTCGCTGACCCACCGGTACACGCCGCCGGACCAGCCGGACGCGAGTTCCGCCGACACCAGCGACGTCGGCAGCAGGAACACGATGGCCGGCACCAGGTAGAGGAAGATGCAGGCCAGGCCGTACACGGCCATGGTCGGCGAGGCGCGCAGGCTCGCCACCGAACTGGTCGTCATGAACGCCAGCGCGACCCACGTGATGCGGTTCGCCGGCGCCGGCCTCGGTACCGCCGCCGGCACGGTCGCGGTACGCCTCGCCCGGCGCCCGTCGGCCGGCATGTCCACCGCACCCATGGCGCCTCCCCAGCCCGGTGACGTGTGCACCGACGGTAAGCCGGCGCCCACCCCGCGCGGGGGCGGTTGCCGAAACATCCCCCGGGAACCCGTCAACGGGGCCGTTTCCGCCCCGTCCACAGTGGAGACTCACCCGGGTACGCCGGTGCCGGAGGTGGCGCGGGCGCCGTAGCATCGGGTACCCGGTGGTGCGGTACGAGGGGGAGTCGGCGTGATGCGGCGGATCGGGATCGTGCGGCGGATCGGGTTCGTGATGCTGGCGCTGGTGGCGATGGCCGGCTGCGGCGGGCAGTCCGCCCGCTCCACGGACCACCACCCGGCCGCGGCTCGCGCGGCGGTGCTCACCGCGTACCTGGCGGCCGACGCCACGCCCGACGAGCAGGGCGCGGTGCGCGCGGCGTTGCAGCGGGGCCGTGCGGTCACGAGCACGGTGTTCGTGTCCAGGGACCACGCGTACCGGGGGGCGAAGGAGGCCGGGCTCACGGTCGATCCGCGGTCGGTCAAGGCGTTCTACCGGTCCACGGTGACCGACGTCGCCGCCGGTACCGGCCTGGCCACGGCGATCCGGCGGATGGCCGGCGTCGACTCCGTCACCGTCTTCCCCGCGCCGAGCCCCACCCGCTGACGCCGACCGGGGCGCGCCGAGGTGCCGGTCCGGCGCCCGGGGTCAGTGCCGGTGCGTGTTGTCCGGCTGGTGCGGGTCGGCCGGGTGCTCGAAGCCGGGGCGCAGCGTCACGCGGGCGCGGCGCTGCCGTTCGATCCAGTCCACGAACGCGTGCCGCCGCGCCGCGTCCCGCAGGTCCGCCACGTCCGCGGTACGCACGCCGCCGGGGCGTACCTCGTCGACGTGCACGGTCCAGGCCGCGCCCGCGAACCCGACCGGCCCGGACGACCGGCCCGGCTCCGTTGCGGCGATCGCCGCGCCGAGCGGCCCCGCGTACTGGTCGACCCGTACCCAGCCGAGGTGTTGCGGCGCGCCGCCGTCCGCGGGCACCAGCCGGACCAGCCGGCGCTCCGGTTCGGTGTCCTCCTGCCGCCGGTGGCCGGCGGGCGCGTCCACGCCGGCGGTGACCACCTCGTACACGGCGCGGGCGAGCGGGGACGCGACGAGCACCGCGACCGGTACGCTGCCGAGTTCCAGAGCGGCGGTCGGGTCGGGGCGCCACGGCGCGCGGTGCCGGTCGGCGGGGGTGACGCCCCGCTCGGCGGCGGTGTGCTCGACCAGCCGCTCCACCGTGAGCAGCTGGACCAGCCAGCGGCGCAGCTGCCGCCCCTCGGCGCCGTCGTCGCGCGGCAGCAGCGGGGCGGCCGGCCCGCGCCGCATCCGGGCCAGTACGTCCTCCACGGCGTCCAGCCCGATCGCGACGCCGTCGACCTCGGCGACGACGGCGTCGTGCGGGTGCGCGTGCACGGTCACCGGCCGGTCCCGACGATGAGCGGGACGGCGGGGGAGTAGCGCACGGCGCCGGCCGACGCCGCCTTGAGGAGTACCCAGGCGGTGCGGGGTGCGGCGTCCAGCGGCGCGGTGACGGTGACGGTGACCGGCGCGGAACCACCGGCCGGTACGGTCACGCCCTGCACCCGCGGCCCGACCATGCCCCACGTCTCGTACGGGCTGAGCGCCCACACGGCCACGTCCGCGTCGGTACGGTTCGCGTTGTGCAGCACCGCCTCGACGGTGGTCGTCCCGCCCGGCTCCACCGTCGCACCGGTACTCGTCAGCTCCAGCGTCACGCCGCTGTCGCCGCCCTGGATCGCTTGCGCCGCAACGGGATCCGCGGGCGGCTCCGGCTCCTCGACGGGGCCTGCGGTGAGCAGGGCGACGTCCTCGTACCGCTGGCCGGCGTCGGTGATGCCGACCCGGACCGCGTACCGCCCCGGCTCCGGTTCGGCCGGCGGCGTCACCGTCACCGTGTACTCCACGTGCCCGCCCGGACCCAGCTCGTACGGCAGGGTCGTGGCGCTGGCGGTCCAGCCCGCCGGTACGGCGACGGTGGCCAGGCCGGCGCGGTCGGCGTCGACCACGTCGGACGAGACCACCACCCGCAGGCTCACCGGTACGCCGCCGTCGACGGCCGCGCGGGTCGGTTCGACGTGCACCGACACCGGCTGGTACCCGAGCGGGGCGGGGCCGGAGTTGTGCAGCCAGTACCGGGAGAAGAGGGGTTGCACGGGGTCGGTGGTGGGGCCGAGCGGCGAGGCGGGTGCCGCGGCCAGCCCGGTGGCGTCGACGTCGAGCACAGCGGTGACCACATCGGACGGTCCACTGTGGAGCGTCGCGGTCCCGCCGCGGACCGGCAGCGGGTCGCCCGGCCGTTCCAGCAGATCCGCGGTACGGGCCGCGACGACCGGCGTCACCAGGCCGATCCGCACCTCGCCGCCGCGACCGTACGCGTCGTAGCCGCGGACGGTGACGCCGTCGCGGACGGACGGCCGGGCCGCGCTGCCCACCGCGATCGGGTTGCCGGTCGGCTTCAACGTCGTCAGCACGAACCCGTCGGAGACCTCGACGAGCGCCGCGCTGGCCGGCAGCGGCCCCGGATGCGGCGGCGCGACCACCCCGCGCAGCGGGTTCGTGAACCCGGCACCCGCCTCGACCATGCCGGCCCGCCGCCAGTCGCCGTCCCCCGCGACGAACGCGTACTCCAGCTCGTGCGTCCAGTGCTGCAACTGGAACGCCGACCCGTCCGGCGCGGTGCGCTTCGGCGGATCCAGCCAGACCCCGGACGGCCAGCCCGTGCAGGACCGCAGCAGCGACAGGTGCAGCGCGCCGTCGGAGGTGACGGCGAACCCGGGGATGCCGCGGTTGAGCAGCCCCACCGTCCGGTCCTCGTAGGAGGCCACGCCGTGCGGAACCCGTTGCGCCACAGCGATGTCCGCGTCGGCCAGGTCCGCGACGACCGCGGCCAGCTCGGCGTCCAGCGCCGCGTCGTCCACGCCGTCGACCAGCAGGCAGTCGAGCGCCTCCGGGTCGCGCAGGTCGGCGCCCGGCACCCACACCTCGGCCAGCGGCCGCGCCGCCGGCACCCACACCCGCGCCCGGCCCGTCTCCGCGAGCTGCCGCGTCCACTCCTCCGCGTACGCCTCGCCCGCCTCGGCGAGCACCCGCGCCGCGTACCCGTTGCGCTCGGGGCCGCCGACGAGGACCCGGACGTCGGGGAGGTTGGAGTCGACGTCGAGCAGCCCGTACCGGGAGCCGCCGGCGCGGGACGTGGTCGCGGTGACGCCCTGCCCGACGAGCGCCACCACCAGGGGCCGCACCCGACCCTGGTCGAACGCGTCCGGGCAGACCACCTCGGCGATGCCGATCGCGCGCCGGCCCGTACCGTCCGATGTGGACACCGAGACGCGCGCCGCCGCCGACAGCCCGAACCACGTGTACGCCGGATTGTCGAGCGTCCACGGGTGTTCCGCGCTGTCCACGTCGATCAGGCCGAACCCGCGGCCGATCACCGCGTCGCCCACCTCACTGACCGGCAGCGCGCCCGGCACCGGGCTCGGGAACCGCACCCGGACCAGCTTGTCCGAGCCGGTGAACTCGTCGACCCGGGTCCGCACGTCGACCCGGTCCACGCCGTCCAGCACCGTCACGTACTGCGTGTACCGCACCGGGCCGACCTCGCCGCGCACCACCAGCCGCTCGCCGAGCGGGCCGCGCTCCGCGGTGACCGTCGCCGCGGTGTCGCGCGCGTACGTCCGGCCGCCGGACGGCACCAGGTGCCAGGGGCCCTCCTTGAACCGCGGGTGCTCGGCGTACTCGTCGTACACCACGAGCTCGTTGGCGACCTCGCCGGCGGCGACCAGTTCCCGGCCCGTCGCGCGCTCGACGACGCTGGCCAGCCCGCCGCCGCGGGCCGGGTCGGCGCGCACCGTGAACCGGTCGCTCGTCGCCGTCACCCCGTCGACCGGAACCCACCGTCCGTCGACCTCCGCCGGTACGAGATGCACTGTGCGGTAACCGATCCCGGGCACGTCCACCGCGACGAACGACACCACCGCGGCGCGCAGCCCGCCCTCCGGGTACTCCTCGGCGGCCTCGACCGCCACCGGCCGCACCGAGTCGCCGTCGGCGGCCACCAGCCCGGTGACGCCCGGCGCGGGCAGCTCGACGCGTACCGTGACGACGTCGGTCCGGGCGAACGACTGTCCATTGTGGACCGTGACGGCGAGCACGCCGTCGCCCGCCGTGCTGTCCACCAACCCCGTCAGGTACTCCTGCGCGGCGTCGCGGACGTCGCCGGCCCGCTCCAGCGCCTCCCGCCACCCCGTCATCAGATCCAGGTACACCTGGTCGGACTCGGAGCCGGTCACCGCGTCGTGGTGCGCCCCGTACGCCAGCTGCCGCCAGGCCGAGTCCAGCGCCTCGTGCGGGTAGCCCGCCCCGTACAGCGAGGCGAGGGTGGCGAACTTCTCCGCCTCCATCGCCGCCTGCTCGCCGGCCCGGTGCGCCTGCTTCGTGTCGATGTACGACACGTCCTTCCCGGTGTACACCGGGTTCATGTCGCGGCTCTGCGGCGTCGCGGTCCGGCCCTGCTCCGCCAGATCCCGGCGCACCAGGTCGAAGAACTCGCGCGGCAGCCCGGACACGAACCGCGGCCACACGTACCGGTCGCGCCAGTGCCGGTGGATCTCGGTGACCCACCGGTTCGGCGGGGTGTAGTCGGTGCCGACCGGCAGCAGGATCGACTTCCCCGCCGCGACCGGCTTCAACCCCTGGTACAGCCGGTACGTCTGCGCGACCGCCTCGTCCAGCGTCGGCGCCGAGTCCATCCACCACCCGGCCGAGTAGTGGTTCGCCATGTACGCGGTGAGCACGCCGCGCCCGCTCGGCGAGATCCACTCGAACTCGGCCGGGAACTGCATCACCGTCGCGTCGCCCGGCTCCGCGTTCCACATGTCGAGCATCGGACCCCACTGGTGGAACGGGCCGCGCGCCCACGACGACGAGGTGAGCCCCGCGTCCGCCACCATCCCCGGGAACTGCGGGTCGTGCCCGAACACGTCGAGCTGCCACGCCGTCGCCGGCTCGCCGCCCAGCACCCCGCGCTGGAAACCGATGCCGTACACCAGGTTGCGGGCGGTGGTCTCGGCCGCGGTGAGGTTCGAGTTCGGCTCGTTGTACGTGCCGCCCATCAGTTCCAGGCGGCCCTCGGCGAGCAGCGCGCGCAGCTCCGACCGGTGCTCCGGATACGCGTCCCAGAACGGCTTCAGGTAGTCCAGCTCCGCCAGTACGAACGTGTAGTCCGGGTCGCGGCGCGCCTGCGCCAGGTGCGCGCGGACCAGCGCGAAACCGGGCATCCCGCGGTGGTTCTGGTCGGTCAGGTCCGGCCGCTGCCACTCGCTCGTGTACGCCGCCTGCGTGTTCCACCAGACCGGGTCGTAGTGGAAGTGGTTGACCATGACCATCGTCCAGCCCGGCTCCGCCACCGTCAGCACCCCGGTACCGCCGGGCGCGGCCACGCCGTCCACGGTCACCGTGACCGCGACCGACGACCCCACCGCCGCCTCGGTACGCACGCCGACCTCGACCGTCGTGTCACCCGCCAGCGGTACCGGATCGGGGGTGGTGACGCCGGGTCCGGTCACCGCGAGGATGCCGGTACCGGCGGGCTCGGCCAGCCGGACCCGGACGACCTGACGCGGGTCCTCCTCGGTGCCGACGAACAGGTCGGTCGACTCGACGGAACTGATGACAGTCGGCACGGACGGCTCCCGGAGGTGGGCGAGCAATTCCGAGAATTCTCTCCCCGCCCCCGGCCCGCCGCACCCGAGACGAGCGCCACAGTTTCACCCCGTCCGGTACGTGGGACCGGGCTGGCGTCCGCGCCGGCTCAGCCGCGCCGCGTCGGCTCAGCCGCGCCGCGCGGCCGTACGCGGGCGTCGGGTCGGCGGGGCGACGATGCCGGCCGCGTCCAGCGCCTCGCGCAGCCCGCGCGCGGCGAGCCGGTCGGCGCGCTCGTTGCCCGGATGGCCGGCGTGCCCCTTCACCCAGTGCCACTCGACCTGGTGTCGTCCGGCGGCGGTGTCGAGCGCCTGCCACAGATCGGCGTTCTTGACCGGCTCCCGCCCCGTCGTACGCCAGCCGTTCGCCTTCCAGCGCGGCAGCCACCGCGTCACGCCGTTCCGCACGTACGTGCTGTCGGTGTAGAGCAGCACGTGCACCGGGCGGGTCAGCGTGGACAGCGCCTCGATCGGCGCGGTCAGCTCCATCCGGTTGTTCGTGGTGGTGCCGGCGTCGCCACCGCACAGCTCCCGCTCGTGCCCGCCGTACGTCAGCAGGGCGCCCCAGCCGCCCGGCCCCGGATTGGGCACGCACGCCCCGTCGGTGTACACCTCGACCTGCTGCACCGGCACAGCCTACCGGTGCCCGCGGGGCGGGGCGGTGGAGGCGCGGACCACCAGCGTGCCCGGGAGTACCGTCTCGCGGGGTGGGTCGGCCCGCTCGTCGATCAGGTCGAACAGCAACTGTGCCGCGCGCCGGCCGAGATCGGTGCTGTGCAACGAGACGCTCGTCAGCGGCGGGTCGACCAGCCCGGCCGCGGCCGTGTCGTCGAACCCCGCCACCGACACGTCCCCCGGTACGGCGCGGCCGTGCTCGCGCAGCCAGCGCAGCGCCCCCACCGCCATCCCGTCGTTGAACGCGAACAGTGCGGTCGGCGGGTGCCGCCGGGACATCAGGCGGCCGGCCGCGGCGTACCCGGAGTCGACGGTGAAGTCGCCCGGCTCGGTCAGGTCGGCGGGCAGCCGGCGCCGCGCGTCCGCGTACGCCCGCTCGTGGCCGCGCAGCCGCGCCCCGCTGGCGAGCGCGGACGGGCCGGTGACGGTGCCGATCCGGCGGTGGCCGAGGGCCAGCAGGTGCTGCGTCACCGCGTACGCGCCGGCCTCGTCGTCCGGGTGCACACACGGCACGTCCTGGTGGGTGTACCCGACGACGACCACCGGGTAGCCGCTGGCGGCGAGATCGGGCAGCGCGTCGGCGCCCACCCCGGCCTCCACCAGCAGCCCGTCCACCAGCCGCCGCCGGTCGAACCGCCGGTACGCCGAGGCCGCGCCGCCGCCGGTCTCCCGCGTCGACAGCAGCATCCCGTACCCCCGGGCGGCCAGCTCGGTGTCGGCGCCGCCGATCAGCCGCAGCAGGTGGTCGTTGGCGAACGTGAAGCCGGGATCGTGCGGCACGACCATCCCGACCACCTCGGTACGCCCGCGCACCAGCGCCCGCGCGCCCGCCCCCGGCCGGTACGCGAGGGAGCGCATGGCGGCGAGCACCCGGTCGCGCGTGCCGTCGGTGACCCCGGGCTCGCCGTTGACCACCCGGGACACCGTCTGGTGGGACACCCCGGCCGCGGCCGCGACGGTACGCATGGTCGGGCGGGCGTCCCGACGTCGTGAACGTTCATTTGACATCAAACGCATAGTACGTGGGATCTGCGAAACCGCCCAGCGGTTGACATTGCGGTACACGGGTTCTAACGTCCGATTGTTCACGTGAACGTTCACATCGCGGTAACCCCTACACCCGCAATGGAGGCGTCGTCGTGTCCGAATCCGCACCCAACCCGCCCCGCCCGCCCGGCGGCCTCACCCGCCGCCAGGCCCTCACGTACGGGCGGAACGCGGCGATCGCCACCGGTCTCGCCGCCGCGTTCCTCAGCGACCCGGGCCAACCGGCGAGCGCCGCCATCGACCGCGGCACCGCCGCCCCGGTACCCGACGCCACCGCCCTGACCGTCACCACGTCCTGGACCGGCAACACGTACTCCGGTGCCACGCAATGGATGCAGGACTTCCTGTTCGACATCGCCGTCACCGCCGACGGCACCGTCTACACCGCCAGCTTCTGGGACGAGGCGCACCAGCAGGCCGGCATCTACCGGGACGGCGCGCCGATCGGCAACTGTGCCAACGCCATCGGTGACGCCGTCGCCGTCGGCGGCACGTACGCCTACCTGACCGTGGGCAACGGCCTGACCCGCTACACCCTCGACGGCACCCCCACCACCCTCACGTACGACGTCGGCAGCCCGCCCGCCGCCGCGGCCGCCTCCGCCACCCAGGTCGTCGCCACCGACCGCGTCACCAACCAGGTCAAGGTCTTCGACGCCGCCGACGGCACCCTCGTACGCAGCTGGGCGGTGAACCGGCCGGGCGCCGTCGCGCTCGCCGCCAACGGCGACGTGTGGGTCGTCGCGAACGTCACCCGGGACACCGACGACGGCCACTTCTGCACGTCGACACCGCGAAACCCGCGCAGATCCTGCACTTCTCCAACACCGGTGCCGCGCTCGGCGGCACCATCGCCGGGCCCGGCAGGGACTGGATCCCGACCGCGCTGGCCATCGACCACCAGGGCAACCTGCTCGTCGGCGACAACGGCCCGCACCGCCAGGTCTACACGTACGCCAACCTGTCCGGTACGCCGACGCTCGCGCGCACCCTCGGCCAGCGCGGCGGCATCGGCTCCGGTACGCCCGGGCTGGTCACGCCGCAGAAGCTGTTCGGCATCGTCGGGGTCGGCGCCGACCAGGCCGGCAACGTCTACGTCGGGATGCACGAGTACGGGACGGTGCTGCGCGCGTTCGACCCGGCGGGGAAGCTCGTCTGGGAGCTGATCGGGCGCGGGTTCGTCGACTCCGCCGACTTCGACCCGGCCAGCGACGGCGCCGACGTGCACTCCAAGCAGAACCACTACCGCATCGACCACGGCAAGCCCGCCGGCTCGGACGCCACCTGGGTCGGCTACTCGCTCGACTCGGTGAGGTACCCGCAGGATCCGCGGCTGTTCCTGCCCGCGCAGCACCACCACGCGACCTCGCCGTTTCTGTTGCGCCGCAACGGATCCCTCTACATGTACCTGACCGGCATGTACTCGTACCACCTGGTCGTGTACAAGTTCGACGGGGAGATCGCGCGGCCGGCGGGGATGTTCGCCAAGTCGCGGTGGGCCGGCGACGAGCCGGCGTGGCCGCCGAACCAGCCGGCCAGCGGCGAGTGGATCTGGCGCGACACCAACGGAAACGGCGCGTTCGAGGCCGGCGAGTACAGCCAGCCGGCGACCGTGGCGAACGCGCCGAGCGGCTGGGTCTGGCACGTCGACACCAACGCCGACGTGTGGCAGGGCGGCGACCGGCTGCTGCGCCGCTTCCCGCTCCAGGGCTACGACTCCCACGCCAACCCCGTCTACACGTACGCCAGCGCGGTCAGCTACGCGCTGCCCGCCCCGTTCACCAAGGTCATGCGGCTGCACTACGACCCGGCCACGGACGTGATGTACCTGTCCGGCTACACCGCGGCCGCGCCGTACGACAACGCGCACTGGAAGGAGCTGGGCCGCGTCCTCGCCCGGTACGACAGGTGGAAGACCGGGAACCGCACCGCCACCTGGACCGTCGACCTGCCGTGGGACGTCACCTCCGACCCGATGGTCACCATGGTCGGGCTGGCGGTGGCCGGCGAGTACCTGTTCACGGTGGGGATCGCGACCCGCGGCCAGGTGTGGGTCTGGAAGCAGAGCGACGGGTCCGCAGTCGGCACCTGGCAGCCCGGGGCGAACGTCGGCGGCGTCGAACGCACCGGCTGGGTCGACATCCCGTACGGGGTGACGGCGATGCGCCGGTCGAACGGTGACTACCTGGTCAACGTGGAGGACGACCTGCTCAACAAGGTCCTGCTGTACCGCTGGCGGCCCTGAGGCGGCACCGGGGCCCGCGGCGACGTCGCCGCGGGCCCCGGGAAACCCTTGCGCGGCAACGGATCCGGGCGAGGCATCAGTCGGCGTCCAGGGCGGCGAGAACCCCCTGGAGGTACCCGAGGGCGTGCGCCCGGCCGCGGCTCACGTACGCCTCCGACGACGTGTCGGCCCAGGTGTCCCGGTCACCGACCATCGCCGGTACGTGGTCGTCGATGACGAAACCCGTGAAGCCCGCGTCGCGCAGGTGCCGCAGCACCCGCGGCGGCGAGATGTTGCCCTCGCCGAGGAAACACTCCGCGAACCTCGGTACGGTGCCGCGCACGTCGCGGAAGTGCACGTAGCTGATCCGGTCACCGCCCAGCCGGTCCACGACCTCCAGTACGGCCGGCTCGCCGCCCATCTCGGAGACCGTGCCGACGCACAGGTCCAGCCCCCACGCGGGACTGCCACCCGCCTGCCGGGCCGCCTCCGCCAGCGCCGCCGGCGACGTGAAGATGCGCGCCGCCCCACCCAGCGGTACGTCGACGGGCGGGTCGTCCGGGTGCAACGCCAGCCGCACGCCGGCCTCCTCGGCCACGGGTAGCACCGCGTCCAGGAAGTACCGGTGGTGGGCCCACATCTGCTCGGCGGTGATCGGCTCCGTGACCGGCTCGTCCGGCGTCAACTTGTACGCGGCCAGCGCGTTGCCGCGCCCCGCGTCCGCCAGGTCGAACGCGGTGACGAGCGCACCACCACGGCCCGCCGCGCGCAGCCGCGTGCGCCACACGTACGTGGTGATGAAGTGGTAGCCGAGGACCGGGATGCCGGCGCGGCCCATGTTCACCACGGTGCGCCGGTAGTTGTCGAGCTGCTCGTCCCGGCCCGGCAGCCCGCGCTGGATCCGCCAGAAGTTCGCGGCCGGCACGTTCTCCAGACCCTCCAGGCGCAGCCCGTCCGACTCGCACCGCTCCCGGAGCGCCCGCAGCTCCGCCTCGCCCCAGTACCCGTCGGTGCCGGACAGGTTCGTCGGGTTGTGCAACTGGACGCTGCCCAGCCCCAGCTGCCGGGCGAACGTCGCCGTCCGCTCGTCGTACTCGTCGATGTGGCCGAGGGTGAGGCGCACGTCAGCCCTCCCGCGGCTCGTCGGGCAGGGACACGCCGACCGCGGCGAGCAACCCACCCTCCACCGGTACGTCCGCGCCGGTGAGGAAACTCGCCCGCGGCCCGGCGAGGAACGCGATCACCTCGGCGATCTCCCGCGGCTGCGCGATCCGGCCCAACGGATGCGACGCGCCCCACCGGCCGAGCAGGTCCGCCACCGCGTCCGGACCGTCACCGGCGAACAACTCCGCCGAATGCCGCAGCATCGGCGTGTCCACCGAACCCGGACTGACCGCGTTCGCGCGCACCCCGTACCGGGCCTCGTCCACGGCGATCGAGCGGACCAGCGCCGCCAGCGCACCCTTGCTCGCCGTGTACGCCGCGACCTCGGTCTGCGTGGCGTGCCCCTGCACCGACGACACCACCACGATCGCCCCACCGGTACTCCGGCGCAGGTGCGGGATCGCCGCCCGCGCCGCCAGGAACGCGCCCTTCGTGTTCACCGCGAACACCTCGTCCCAGGTCGCCTCGTCGGTGTCGGCGACCGTGCCGTACCGCTGGATGCCGGCCGAGACGACGAGCGTGTCGAGACCCCCGTACTCGGCCACGGTCCGCTCGACCGCGGCGGCGACCGCGGCGGCGTCCGCCACGTTCGCCGCCACCGGCAGGGCCCGGCCGCCCGCCGCGGCGATCGCGTCCGTGACGGCGCGCGCCTCGTCCAGCGTCAGCGCGGTGACCGCGACCGCGGCGCCGCGCTCGGCGAGCAGTTCGGCCGTGGCGCGGCCGATCCCGCCGGCCCCGCCGGTCACCAGTACCGTGCGGCCGGCGTGTTCGCCGTCGCTGTCTCCGCGGTGAGCCATCCCGAGTCCTTTCGCTTTGTCCACAGGCGTTCCGGCTGTCCACAGGCCCGCCCGCGAGGGCCGCGCGGCCGGTAGGATGGGCCCCGGGGTCGCCCCCTGGGAGGGTGGGGGCTGCGCGGCGCACAGTGCAACACCTTCCGCCCCAGCGGCGCGGCGGACAGCCGCAACACCCTCCGCCCAGCGGCGCGGCGGACAGCCGCATCGTCCCCCGCCCCGACAGCGCGGCGGGTCACCCGCATCATCCCCGCCCCAGCGGCATCGCGCAGAAGGTTCCGCCCACCAGCCGCTCCGGCGGCCCGGCGCCGATCTCCCCGGCGTACGTCTCGGCGTCGTCCACGCCCCGGTACCCGATGGCGTCGCTTTCCGCGGTGGTGAACCAGCGGCGCGTGTTGCGCGATATGCCCCACAGCACCCGGTATCCACCGGCGGTGGTGGTCAGGCACGCGTCGACGAGCCGCACCGCGTCGCCGTACGAGAGCCACATGGCGAGGTCGGCGGGCGTGACGGGCCGTGGCCGGAACGCGCCGATCCGCAGGCAGGTGATGTCGGTGCCGTACCGGGCGTGGAAGAGGGCGCCGAGGGCTTCGACGGCGGCCTTGCTGGCGCCGTAGTACGTGTCGGGCCGGGGTGGGGTGTCGGCGGCGATGGGCGCGTCGCCGGCGGTACGGAAGCCGGCGGCGTGGATGCTGGAGGCGAGCACGACGCGTGGTACGTGGTGTTGTCGGGCGGCGTCGAGGACGAGCCGGGTGCCGTCGATGTTGACGGCGGCGAGGTCGGGCCAGGGTGCTTCGCCGGCGAGCCCGCCGAGGTGGACGACGGCGTCGACGTCGCGGCAGGCGGCGCCGATGGCGTCCGGGTCGAGGAACGAGGCGGTGACGGGTTCGACGGGTTCGCCGGGGGCGGCGGGCGGCTGCGGCGCCACGTCGAGCAGCCGGAGTACGCGGCCGGGGCGGGCGAGTCCGGCCCGCAGTACGGTGCCGATCCGGCCGGCGGCGCCGGTGACGAGGATCCGGGTGTCAGGCATCGTCGGCCTCCTGCGGGGTGTACGGCGGCGAGTGGTACGTGTGCCGTTCCCGGTACGCGGGCGGGACGGGCGGTTGCCAGTGCAGCCAGCCGCGCGGGTCGGTGTCGACGGGCGGGCAGGGTGCGCCGACGCCGTTGCCGTTCTCGGCCGCCACCGCGTACTGGTAGATGGTGGTGGGTGGCGCGGTGGTGCGGTCGGGGTCGTCGCGGGGTGGTTCGACGCCGGTGGCGTCGGGGTCGACGTGGCGGTGGGCGTACCCGGCGAAGATCTCGGTGTACGGGCCGCCGGGTCGCCGTCGCAGCACCCGGTACCGGCCGGCGCCGAGCACCTCGCCCCAGTCGAGCGTGACGCGGCCGGTGTCGAGGGTGAGGCTCAGCCCGTCGGGGGGTTCGGGCGGCCGGGACGTGACGTGCAGCGGGTGGTCGGCGCCGGGCGGGCCGGTGTGTTCGGCGTTGGCGGCGACGGCGCGCAGGTGCACGGTGGTCCCGTCGGCCAGCCCACCCAGCCGGTACGGCGCGCCGCCGGTGTCGCCGACGGTGCGCCAGGTCGTGCCGCCGTCGGTGCTGAGCTGCACGTGGTACCGGTCGGCGGCGGGGACCGTGCCGACGTGCACGAGGGCGCCGCCGGCGATGTTCTCGGTGCGGAGGATCGGGGCGGCGCCGGGCCGGGGGAGTCCGGTGGTGAGTTCCCAGTGGTGCCGCCCCGCGGGCAGCCGTACGGTCAGCGCGTCGCCGTCGCGGCGTGCGTCGGCCGGTGTGCCGTCGACGTACCAGGTGCCGCGGGTGGGGCCGCGCAGGGTGACCGCGGTGTCGGCGACCGCGTCGTACGTTCCGGTGCAGCGCAACGGATCCCGGTACGTGAGGCTGATGCCGAGCCGGGTGTCGTCGGTGTGCAGCGACACCTCGTCGGTGCCGATCTCGGTGCCGGCGACGAGGACGAGCTGCCGCTCGCCGTCGTGGTGGCGCCGGACGACGCCGGCCGTCCCCGCGAACCGCACCCCGTCCGCGTCGTACGTGACGGTCGGCGGGCGGTGCGGCACGGACGGCTCGTACCGGAAGACGTGGTCGACGCCGCGCGGGTGGGTGACGAGCGCGCCCCACGGGGTGCCGTCGACGGTGAGGTCGGTGCGGTGGCTGACGACCACGAGCGCGTTGCCCGTGCCCTCCAGCCGCAGCCCGCGCGACACCGGCGTACTGACCGCGCCGTCCCCGCCGACCCCGGACACCGCCCGTACGAACGGCATCCGGTCGGTCGGGTGGTCGACGCGGTTGGCGTCGTGCCCGGTCGGCGCGGTCTGGGTGACCCACGTCCACACAAGCCGCTGCGCCCCCGCCACCGCGTCGTACGTGACGAGGTAGTCGGTGCCGACGAGCAGCACGCTGCGGCCCAGGTACCGGCCGTGCACCGGGTTGTCGGCCGCCGGCGTGATCCGCGCGTACTGGGCGGCGGTCAGGTCGACGAGCGGCCGGTCGAGCGCGTTCGGCCCGATGGACCGGATCCGGCCGTCGTGCCAGATGCCGCAGGAGGTGACGAACGTGGCGTCGGGTACCCGCCGGTCGCCCGCGTCCTCCGGCCCGTGCCCGCTGTACGAGTGCCCGTCGGCGTAGTAGTAGAGGTGGCCGGAGCCGTTGTCGTCGGCGATGCCCCACCGGTAGTTCGGTCCGCGGTCGGTCTGCTGGAGGTGCACGGACACCTCGGCCGGGGTGTCCAGGCCGGCCCGCAGCACCACCCCGTACCCGGTGTACGCGGCGCTGCGCAGCCGCGGGTTGGTGCCGCGGTCGGTGGCCGGACCGCGCAGTACGCGCCAGGCGTCGGGCTCGCCGGGCGGCAGGTCGAGCTTGTGCCCGCCGTCGTCGGCGGCCCACAGCAGGTGTTCCGCCACGAGCGGCCGGTACCGGCGCAGGTGTTCGGCCAGCAGCCGCATCTCGATCGGGATCCGCCGCGGCCAGTACGCGTGCGCGCCCTGCGGCGGGTGCATCCGCAGCCGCCCGCCGTCGGCGCTGGTTCGCAGCGGTGCGGTGAGGGCGTCCACCAGCCACGCGCCGACCGCGGCGAGTTCCGGGGTGGCGAGCCGCTCCACGCCGTCGGCGCGCCGGCCCAGCGCGGCACCGAGCGCCGCCGGCCGCAGGTACGCCCAGACGTACGTGGCGAGGCTCTCGGTCCACCGGCCGCCGTGGCTGCCGGGCAGCTCCGGCCGGGTGTGGAACGTGCCGCTGAGGCGTACGAACGCGGCGAACTGGTCCCGCCAGTCCCGCGCCGCCGGATGTTCCGGGTACAGCCAGGCGAGGCAGCCGAGCGCGGCCTTGCCGTCGGCGAGGAAGTTCGGGTGGCCGGCGAGCATCCGGCGCATCGGCGCGATCTCCTCGCCGGCCGACACGTACGCGGTGAGCAGCAGCAGCGCGTCGACCCGGGCCCGCTGGCCGGCGGTGAGCCGCGCGCCGAGCCGGTCGTACGCGTCGAGCAGCCGGTCGTACAGCGGGCGCTGGCCGATGTTGCTGTACCCGCCGATCTCGTTGACACCGTGCGCGATCAGCCGCGGCCCCTCACCGGTGAACAGCTCGGTGAGGAACGCGTCCGGGTCGGTGATCGCGCCCTCCCGGCACAGCGGCGCGGGCCGCCGCCCCGCGTACGCGAGGTGCCAGTCCTTGACCCGGTTCAGGTCCAGCACGCCGTGCCAGTGGTGCAGCTGCCGGGTGTACGTGGTCTGGTACGTGGTCGCGCGCCGCGCCGTCTCCGCGTCCAGCCCGTACCGGTCGGCGAGGGCGGCGGCGTGCACCGGCTGCCGGGCGAGTACCCGGCGGTCCAGATCGTGGTCGTAGCAGGCGATCCCGGTACGCCGGGTGCCGGTGGCGAGCGGCCAGCGCCAGCGCAGCACCCCGTCGTACCGGAAGTGCAGGGCGAGGGTGTCCGACGACGCCCATGTCGCGTACTCGCGGTCGTCCCAGGCGGCGGCGTCCCGGACGAACACGCCGACGCTGTCGCCGGCCACGTCCCAGAACGTGGCGTGTGGCCGGATGTCCCAGGCGTACGCCGGGGCGTACGGCGCGACGCGGAAGGCGAAGTCGACGTCGGGTCGTTCGATGCGGCCCGGTCCGGCGAACGCCGGATCCTCGCCGCTGTCGGGGACCACGACCGGCTCGTCGATCCCCACCCACCGGTACGTCTCCGGCGAGCAGGGATCGGCGTGGTCGTCGGCGTCCTGCGAGTACGGCCAGGTGGACGAGAAGCGGTGCGTCGGGGCGAACCCGGTCCAGTCCAGTTCCCAGGCGGCGGCGAGGCCGGTCATCTCCTCGGCCACGTCGACGAAGTCGTACCCGGCGACGCAGCGCACCGTCACCCGCCACCGGCCACCGCCCGCGAACCGGTAGCCCACCTCGTACGTCGCGGCCAGCGGACCGGACTCGACGACCCGGGTGTCGATCCGTTCCACCGCACCGGTCACCCGCGACCGGCCGACCCAGCCGCGGCCCCGGTCGAGCTGCATCACCGGCCCCGGCGCCACGCCACCGGTCAGCGCGCGCGGCAGCCGTACCCGGAGCGTGCCGGTGTCGACGACGATCGTGGCACCGTCCTCGACGGCGGTGACCGGCGCCGCCGCCCGCGCCACCGGTGCCGACGCGTCCGCGGTCAGCGTGTACGCCAGCGCCTGCCCCGGTTCCAGCGCGCCGAAGAACTCCACGTCCGCCGCAGCCACCAGCTCCCCGGCGTACTCCACCGCGGACAGCTGGAACGGCACCGGTACGCCGGATCGGCTCAACCGCAACTCGTCCGGGCGTACCGAGGGAGTCTCCCAGCGGACCGGCCAGCGCAGCAGGGTGCGCGGCCAGCTGAACTCCGGATGGTCGAGCCGGTCGCGCAGCCGGAACGTGACCCGGTCGGCGCCCGCGGCCCAGAGCGTCACCGGTCGGCCCCCTGTTCCACCGCGGTACCCGCGGCCACGCCCTGGGTGCCGAGGCTGGCGCCGCCGGCCACGCCAGCCACCAGATGCCGTTGCAGCGCAACGAACAGCACCAGGATCGGCGCCGCGACGATGAACGTACCGGCGGCGATGAGCGGCCAGTTCTGCGTGTGCTCGCCGAAGAACGAGTACAGGCCGCGGGTGACGGGCCACAGCGACGCGTCGGACAGCATCACCAGCGGCAGGATCAGGTTGTTCCACGCGTGCACGAACCCGAAGATCGCGAACGTGGCGAGCGCCGGCCGCATCTGCGGGATGATGATCCGGAAGATGAACCGCACGTACCCGCAGCCGTCGAGGACGGCGGCCTCGTCGATCTCGCGCGGGATCCCCTTGATGTAGCCGACGAAGAAGAAGAACCCGGCGCCGGACAGGCTCGTCAGCACCAGGTATCCCGGCATCGAGTTGTACAGCCCGAGGATCCGGGCCTCGATGAACAGCGGGATCAGCCCGCCGGGCAGGAACCCGGAGAAGATGAAGAACGTGTACAGCAGGTTCGAGTGCCGGAACCAGCCGCGCGAGATCGGGAACGCCAGGAAGACGCCCAGGATCAGCGTGACCGTGTCCGGGATGACCGCGTACACCAGGCTGTTGAGCATCTCGCGGCCGAAGTCGCCCTGTTCCCACGCGGCGCCGAAGTTGGCCAGCGTCCACGACGTCGGCATCCCCGTCGGATCCTGCAGGAACTCCGGGTACGTCTTGAACGCCTGCAGGAACATGTACACCAGCGGCAGTGCGAACAGTCCCGCGGCGATCACGAAGCACAGCAGGTTTCCCCGTACCAGCCGGGCGACGCGCGCGGCGGTCCACCGCCGCCGCTGCACCGGCGCCGGCGTACGGGTGGGGCGGGTCAACAGCGCCGTCACAGTTGGATCTCCCGTCGGCGGAGGAGGAACAGCAGGCTCCCGCCGATCACGACGGTGAGGACGAACTGGAGCATCGCCAGCATCGAGCCGTACCCGAGCTGGCTGGTGCCGGCGTTGAACGCGGACGTGAACATGTACAGCCCGAGCGTCCGGGTGCCGAAGTTGCCGCCCGTCAACACCAGAACCAGCGCGTACTCGCCGAGCGAGCCCATCGCGGTCAGGAACACGGTGACCGTGGTGGCCGGCGCCAGCAGCGGCCAGGTGATGTGCCAGAACATCCGCAGCCGGCCGGCGCCGTCGAGCGCCGCCGCCTCGTACACGCTGGAGGGGATGTTGCGCAGGCCGGCGATGTAGATGAGCATCGTGTACCCGGCGAACATCCACACGTTGACCGCCATCACGAGCGGCAGGGCCAGACCGTTCGAGCCGAGGAACGACGACGTCACCCCGAACAGCCCGTGCAGGATCTTCTCCGCCGGCCCGGTGAACGGGTCGAGGATCAGCGCGAAGATCGCGCCCACCACCGCGACGGAGAAGATCTGCGGCATGAAGATCAGCGCCCGGTACACCGTGTACGCGCGGCTGCGGCGGTTGAGCAGCAGCGCCAGGCCGAGCCCGACCGCGGTCTGGGCGACGGTCACGCCCACCACGTACGTGAGCGTGACCCCGATCGATCCCCACACCTCGCCGGACAGCGAGGTGAACGCGGTCGTGTAGTTGCACGTCCCGCAGACGTTCAGCGGCGTGCCCGGCAGGCCCGAGTACCGGGTGAAGGAGTAGCCGATCGTGGCCAGCGACGGGTACAGGCCGAACAGCAGCCATCCCGCGCCGGGGATCGCGATGCTCGCCCACGGTATCCACCGGCGGGTCCGGTTCGTTCCGAACAGGCAGCGTGGCACGCCGGTGACCTCCTAACCGACGGACTTGCGGTACGCCGCGGCGGACCGCTTGAGGATGGTGTCGGCGCTGTCCGAACCGATCGGCGCCAGCTTGCTGAAGTCCGGCCCGGCGGCGTCGATCGCCGCACCTGCCGGGATCCACGGGTTCGTCAGGATCGGGAACGAGTCCGAGCCGTGCGCGTTCAGCCAGTCCATCCACGGCAGCCCGGTGTTGGACAGGCCCGGTTGCGTCGACACCGATCCCGTACTGGCGAGCCACTTCTGGTAGTTCTCCTTCTGGGAGAACAGGCTCAGCCACTCCATCGCGAGCTTCCGGTTCGGCGCCGTGGTCGGTACGACCCAGGTCAGGTCCGGCTTGATGGCGACCCGGTTGTCGGCCGCGGAGTCCGTACCGGGGAAGCTGAAGAAGCTGAGGTTGAGCTTCGGGTTGGCCTGCTGGATGGTCAGCCCGTCCCACGACCCGTCGAGCAGGAACGCGTAGTCGTCGGCCTTCGCCGCCCACACGCCCGGCGCGGTCTGTTGCGCGACACCCGACGCCGACGGCTCGATGTAGCGCATGACCTTCTGGTACCGGGCGGTCGCGTCCCGGTAGACCGGGTCGTTCCAGGACTGCTGGCCCTTCCAGAACGCCACGGCGCGGTCGTGGGAGACCGTCGTGGCGTCACCGGCCCGCTTGCCCTTCATCAGGACCTGGTTGACGATGCCCTGCCAGACGCCGCCCTGCATGCCGTCCTTGCCGGCGACGAAGATCGGCGTCACGCCCTTCTTCCTCAACGTGTCGCACACCGCGATGAACTCCTGGTACGTGGTCGGCACCTGGAGCCCGTACTTGGCGAGCAGGTCCTTCTTGTACCAGATCGCGCCCGCCGCAACGTACTCCGCGGCCAGCACGCCGTACACGCCGCCGTTGTGGCCGACCGCCGCGGCCTGCATGGTCGGGTCGTAGTTCTTCATGAACGGCTGGTTCTTCAGGTCCACCAGCTTGTCCGCCGCGATCAGCGCCGCGGGCCCGGCCGGCGCGATCTTCGTGTACGCCGGGGCGAAGCCGGCCTGCGTCGGCGCGAACTGCGCCATCACGTCGACCGACCTGGACTGGAGCAGGCTGTTGGACAGCTGCCCCCAGGCGCCGTTCGCGGTGGGCGCCTGCTGGAGCTTGACGGTGACGCCGGGATGCTGCTTCTCGAACTGCTTGTTCAGTTCCTTGGTGAACTCGATCGCGCCGGGGTTGGTCCACTCGGCGATCGTCAGGGTCTGCTTGTCGGCACTGGCGGCGGAACCGCCGACCGTGCAGCCGGCCAGCCCGGCGGCCACGCAGGCGCCGGCGAGCAGGGCGGCCAGCGGCCGCCGGGGGATACGGGGTCTCATCCGAGGCTCCTTCACGGATCTGGCGTACGCGCCGTCGGTCGTCGACGGCGGTCAGGGTCGTTGCAGTGCGCCGTCGGTACGGCGGGGCGGCGTCCACGCGCCCGGCGCGACCGGCGGGTACTCGGCGGCGCGCCGCTCGTCGAGGTCGACGCCGAGGCCCGGCGCGTCGCTCGGCCACAGGTGCCCGTCGCGGATCTCCGGGCACCCCGGGAACACCTCGCGTACCCGCGGGTCGAACAGGTGCTGTTCCTGGATGCCGAAGTTCGGGCTGGCGAGGTCCAGCGCCAGGTTCGCCGCGTGCCCGACGGGCGACACGTCCCCCGGGCCGTGCCACGCGGTACGCACGCCGAACAGGTCGCAGGTGGTGGCGAGCCGCCACGCCGGGGTGATGCCGCCGATCGCGGACACGTGCACCCGGACGAAGTCGCACAACCGTTCCGCGACCAGCGGCCGGTACTCGGCCGGGTGGGTGAACAGTTCCCCGATCGCGATCGGCGTACTGGTCCGGGCGCGCAGCCGGCGCAGCCAGTCCAGGTCCTCCGGCGCGACCGGGTCCTCCAGGTAGAACAGGCGGTACGGTTCGAGGTCCTGCGCGAGGCCGACCGCGTCGGTCGGGTGCACCCGCTCGTGGACGTCGTGGATCAGCTCGACCTCGTCGCCCAGGTCCTGGCGCAGCGAGTCGAACAACCCGGTCACCGTCCGCCGGTACGCGGCGGGATCCCAGGCGTTGGCGGCCAGCGGCGTGGACCGCGGGGCCGTCGCGTCCGCGCTCGGCGCACCGTACGTGCCGGCGCCGGGTACGCCGACCTGACAGCGCACGTACCGGTAGCCGGCGGCGAGGTGTTCGCGGACCTCGTCGGCGACCTCGGCGGCGTCCCGGCCGGCGGCGTGCGAGTAGAGCGGGACCGCGGTGCGGCAGCGGCCGCCGAGCAACTGCCACACCGGCAGTCCCGCCTGCTTGCCCTTGATGTCCCACAGCGCCATGTCCACACCGGACAGTGCGTTGTTGAGGACGGGCCCGAACCGCCAGTACCCGCTGACGTGCAGGGTGCCGGCGATGTCGGTGATGTCGGCCGGGTCGCGCCCGATCAGTTGCGGCGCAAGGTACTCCTCGACCGCCGTGGCGACCGCCAGCGCGCGCTGGGTGAACGTGGCGCAGCCCAGCCCGTACAGGCCGGGGTCGTCGGTGTCGACCCGCACGACGACCAGGTTCGTCCCGGCCGGCGCCGTCACGACGGCCCGTACGCCGGTGATCCGGGTGCCGGACGGCGCCGCCCAGGGTGGTTCGGTGGTGTACACGGTGACCTCGGTTCCGTTGTGCCGCAAGGGTTCGACGTGGCTCAGCGGCCGATGCCCCAGCGGGTGTCGATGCGCCCGCCGGAGAACTGCGCGCCGGTGCCCCAGAACGGGGCGAAGTTGTAGCAGCCGGAGGCGGGCGCCTCCTGCTGCGCGGTCCAGTACGTGGCGCCGTGCCCGCCGGTACCGGCGTCGGTCACCTGCGGCGCGAACGCCAGCGGCAGTACGTCACCCGGCTTCAGGCCGGGGAGCTTGGCGGCCACCTCGGGCAGCTGCGTCCACGGGATCGCGATCTCGTACGTGGTGCGCTTCGCGGTCTCGTCCCGGGTGATCTGCACCCGCCCCTCGGTACCGGACGTGGGGTGCGCGTCCATCGGGCCGAGCGGTGTCGGCAGGTCGGCGTTGGTCGGGTAGTACGTCTGGTAGTTGGTGCCGGGCGCGCACTGCCGGTGCAGCTCGGGCACGCCACCCTTGGCCAGCGTCGCCACGTACAGGTGGGACAGGGAGCGCAGGCACTTGTCGTGGTGCGGGTCGCCGGCGAGCAGGTCCTCGGTCTTGTCGGCGACGACGTCGAACGCCAGCTGGATGCTGTCCGCCTTGAACGGGAACAGGTATCTGTTGCGGGGAAACGGATCGTTCGCCACGTGCAGGTCGTCGTCGATCTCCGCCCGCAGGTACCAGTTGGTGTCGTCCCAGGCGGAGCGGAACACGTAGTCCTTGCGGTCGCCGGTGGCGGACACGCTCGTCATCGTCACCGGCACGACCGTCGCCCACTGCGCGGCGTCCCCGCCCACCGTGATCGTCCGGTACGGCATGTGCGCGACCCGTACGGTCTGCGTGCCGCGCTGGGTGAGTCCGGGCCGCCGCGGGAACGTCGCCCGCCACCCCACCTGGTACTGGTTGTGCCCGTCCACCTGGTACGCCGTGACCGGGAAGTGGACGGTCCGCTGCTCGCCGGGCGCGAGCTTCAGCACCGGTACGTCGGTGCGTTGCAGCGTCCAGCCCGCCGGCGCGGTCATCCGCAGGATCGCGTCGACTTCCGCCGGCGACGTGTTCTCCACCCGGACGTCGAGCACCGTACCGGCGCCGACCGGCCGGTCGAGCGACAGCGGCGTCACCACCAGCGGCGTGTCGTACGCGAAGGTGGCGTTGGTGGTGAGCGCGTCGCGCAGGGCGTCGGGCGTGCGGGTGCCCTCGAAGTAGAGGACCTCCCAGGCGTTGACGGCGAGCGTGACGGTGCTCGACCTCCCGTCGGCGAGCTGCCGCCCCAGGTAGTCGTACACCCGGATGCCGTACGCGTCGTGCAGCGTGAGCGTGCCGTGGTAGCCGGCGGCCGGGTGCTCGTCGGTGCCGTCCCAGATCTGGTCCGCGTACACCGCCGCCCGCCCGCTGCCGTCCTTGGCGCGGAACAGGAAGCCCCACGTCGACCGCGAGTCCGGGTACAGCTCGGTCAGCAGGTCGGCGTCCTCCAGCCGGCTCGTCATCGCCGCGTACGCGGTCACCGCCGGCAGCGGCGTCCTCGTCGCGATGTCGTAGATGTTGAACTCCTGCCCGGAGTACTTCTTGTCGTACGACAACGAGAACCAGAAGACCCGGATCGGCGAGCTCTCCTCCGCTCCCGCCAACATGTGCAGCAGGTACGTCGGGGCGACGGTGCGCGCGACCGCGTAGTTCGCCTCCTCCTTCGGCAGGTGCGGGAAGGACGCGGTCGGGTTCGTACCCAGCTCGGTCTGCCACTGCCCGCCCGAGCCGCCCGAGCGGGAGCCCTGCTTGTCCAGCTTGATCTGCGTCTTCGTCATCGCGTACTGCGTCGCGTCCGGGTAGCCGTACGCGTGGTTCACGGAACCGTCGATGTACCCGGTGTCGGTGGATCCCTTGGCGTACACGATGTCGCGGTTGTAGGTGACCGAACCGCCGCCGATCAGCTTGACGTCGGGGAAGTCCGGCTTCACCCGGTCCCAGATGAGCTTGACCATGTCCCGGTAGTCCTGCGCGTCGCCGGTCATCCACGCCCAGCCGTGCACCCACGGCTCGTTCCACAGCTCCCAGTACTTCACGAGGTCCTGGAGCGGGGCGATCGCGTGGTAGACCATCTCGGCGTGCGCGGCCAGGTCGTGCGGCCGGTTCTGGTACACCTGCACCGGTCCGTTCGGGCCGGGTTCGACGTTCCAGGACATGTTGTAGTTGATGAACCCGAGCGGCTCGATGCCGTACCCGCGCCACTCGGCGATCTCGGCGCGCGCCACGTCGATCGCGGACTGTCCCCAGAACACGCCGGGCGACGGGCACACCGTGTCCGGCTGTACGGAGATGACGCCGCGGGTCCACTTGACGCCCATCAGTTGCGCGATCCGCTTGGTGATGGCGGGCGACGACTCGGGCCGGATCCCCAGCCCGAACGCCGATCCCGGCCGCAGCCCCGACACCGCGGGCCGCAGTACGCCGAGGCCGAGCCGGGTGGTGGCGAGCTGCGTACCGGACCGGTCGGTGACCGTGACGGTGACGGCGTAGTGGTCGACGCCGAGGGCGCCGAGGGCGATCGTGGTCGCGGCCGGACTGCCGGCGGGCGCGTCGAACGCCGTCTGTCCATTGTGGACAAGCTCGGTACCGCGGGCGAGCACCGCCCACGTGACGGTGCCGGACAGCGCCGCCGCGCTGGTGACCGTGACGACCAGTTCCGGCTTCGCCTGGCCGGAACCGTCCACCACGTACAGGCCGGCGGGGTCGGAGAACGCGAACGTGACGGTCGGAGCGGCCGCGGCCGAAGCCGTACCGGCGGGGGAGAACGTACCTGCCACGGCGGCGCCGGCGGCCAGCGCCGCACCGTACGCCATGGTCGTGCGTCGGGTGATGCCTCGGGGGGTGGTGTCGGACATGAGCGGACCTCCGTGCGTGCTGCGCGGTGGACTCGGGGGTGTCAGGCCGGGGTGATCAGGCACGACCCGGCCGGCGGTACGGCCAGGCGGTGCGGTCCGGGGGACAGGTGCGCGGTGTGGCCGCCGACGGCCCGGCCCCGGGCGTCGGACACGTCCAGCCGGACCGTCGCCGCGGTGGCGACGTCCACGACGACGTCGGCCGCGTCGGTCGCGTTGACCAGAGCGGTGTCGGGACGGGAGACCGGGTCGACCGGAGCGGTCCGGCCCGGCGCGTACACGGTGGTGACGGCGCGGTCGCCGGCGGTCGCGGTCACCGTCGCGTACCGGTCGTCGGGGGTGCCGGTGTGCCGCTCGCCGTCGAGCAGCACCTCGGCGTACCGGCGCCAGAATGCCAGCCACGTCGCCGTCACGTCCCGGTGCGCGGCGGACTGCGCGGTCAGCCGGACCGAGACCTGGGGCACGGCGTACAACGCGGACTGGAGCTGGTGCGCCGCGGACTCCGGCGACGCCGCCGGATCCCACATCAGCATGTCGGAGTGCACCGCCGCATCCGGTGCCAGCGCGGCGATGTCCCGGGTACGGACCCGGTTCGCGGCCGCGTCCGCCGGGCAGTCGCCGGCCCGCAGCAGGTTGCCGAACCGCCGCATCGCCGGCCCCGCGTACGGCTGGCGCAGCTCGATCAGCAGCTCGTCGCCGCGCAGCGCGCGCAGCCCGCCGACCAGTTCGGTGCACAGCAGCGCCAGCGCGGCGTCCAGCTCGTCCCCGCCGTCGTCCGCGTACACCGACGCCAGGTCCAGGAAGTCGACCTTCAGCCCGTCCAGCCCGTACCGGTCGACGAGCGAGACGCAGCTGTCCACCACGTACTCCCGGGCGGTGTCGCGGCGCGGATCCAGGATCCGGCACGACAGCCGCGACACCTCGCGTGGCGCGTTGCCGGCCAGCGTCCGGTACGCGGAGCTGTTCGGGCCCAGCATCAGCGGCGCGATCCAGGCCACGTGCCGCATCCCGAGATCGTGCACCGCGGCCACGTGCGCGCCGAGATCGCCGAAGCGTTCGGCGTCCGGAACCCAGTCGCCGCAACCGGAGTAGCCGCCGGCCAGGGCGTTGCGCTGCCAGCCGTCGTCCAGCAGCAGCACCCCGCACCCCAGCGCCGACGCCTCCCGCGCCTCGGCCGTCACCCGCTCCGCCGTCACGTCCCGGTGGTACGAGTACCACGTCGAGTACGCCGGGGTTCGCGCCGCCGCCGGCACCGGCAACGGGTCACGCGTCAGCCAGCGCGCCAGCGCACCGAGCGTCGCGCCGACCGTGTCCCCCGACTCCACCCGCACCTCGTACGACGCGCCCGCGGCCAGCTCGACCGCGAGCCAGATCCCGTACCGCGCAAGGGTTTCCGAGACGCCGAACCGTACGTGGGCGGGTGTCGTGGTGTGCGCCGCGACGCCCAGCAGCACCCGGCCGGCGCCGTCGTACAGCACGCCGACCGGGGCGGAACGCACCAGCCCGACCGGTCGCCAACCCCGCTGCCAGTCCGCCGGCAGCGGCTGCTCGCCCTCGCCACCCGGATGCCAGTACCCGACGGCGGACCCGAGCGGCACGTCCAGTCGTACCAACGTTGTCTCAGAAGTTGACGCCATGACGCGGACGATCGCGGCGTCGCCGTCCTTCCGTACGTCCAGCACCGCGCCGTCGGACAGCGCGGCGACCGCCGCATTTCCCGCCGTACCAGCATTTCCGGGCGCCCACAGGGGTACCTCGACCGCGAAGTCCGTCATCACCGTTCCTCTCGGTGCAACGGGGAGAACCGTACCGGGACGGGACAACGTTGTCTAGACATCGACCCGAAACCCGCCCGACACCTCCATCCCCGCGTACGCCCTGTCCCGCGGTCCGCGTGCGGGACCGTGCGGTGGCGGTGGAGCGTGCCCGCGTGGCGTTGCCCGTGGCCTACCTGGCGCGAGGTGTCGTCACTGCGGAGCGTGGTGGCGCGGCCGGCGCGATCGGTGCCGTCCCGGCGGATACGAGGCGGCGCCCGTTCGTAGGATCGTTGTGGCGCAAGGGTGTGCGGCGGCGATGGGCGCCGTGTCGGTGCGCGGCGTGAGCCGGCGCCGCGAGTGGCGGATCACGGGCCGGGTTGCGCAGCGTGCACGGCGACGCTGCCCGTGTGGGCCGCCCGCCCCGCGGTTCGTCGGTGCGGACACGTGAACAGGGCAAGCCCCGGGGAAACCCGGCGGTTGCAGTAATCGCGTGTCGGCGCGAGCTGGTGATGCTGCGCGGGTGTTCCGGGCGGCCGCTGCTCGCCCGGCGCCGTCGAGCCGTTCCGCTCCCCGTACGCCAGCGTCCCCGGACCGTCCGCGTACGCGGCAGCGCCGCTCCTGGGCTGTCACAGCGCGGAACGGACCGCGGTGTCGTACCGGGCGGCGCGGGACGAGCGCGGCGCGGTGGTACCGAGAGATGGCGGTGCGGAGAGGCGTGGCGGTGCGGCGAACCGGTGTTCGGAGCGGGCTCGTTCCGCCGCCTCAGCACCGGTCGCCAGCGTTCCAGCGTCCGAACCAGGCGTACCCCGGCACCCACGGTCGGCCGTACCCGTCGCGGCACGGAACGGACCACGGTGCCGGGCGGGGCGGCGCGAGACGCTGCGCGGTGCGGTGGCGCGGCGGTACCGGAGGATGGCGGTGCGGAGAGGCACGGCGGCGCGGGACGGGCGCGGCGCAGTGGCGCGGCGGGTACCAGGAATGGCGGTGCGGGGAGGTTCGGCGGGGCGGGCGCGGTGGCGGGGAGTACCGGGAGGCGCGACCGGGCCGGGCAGCGTCCGGTGGGTCAGCCGGTGCTGCGTTCGATGAGGGTGGTGGGGATGACGACGGTCTGGGGGCGGGAGGCGTCGCCGGCGATGCGGCGGAAGAGGAGTTCGGCGCCGACGCGGCCCATCTCGCGGGCGTCGTAGCTGATGATGGTGAGCGGGTGCGGCATCAGCCGGGCGGTCTCGAAGTCGTCGAAGCCGACGATGACGGCGTCGCTGCCGCGCCGGTTGAGTACGCTCAGCGCGCCGAGGGTGAGCCGGTTGTTGAGCGCGAACAGTGCGGTGGGCGGCTCGTCGGAGTCGAGCATCGCCTCGACGGCGGTCTCGGTGTCGGCGAGGGTGTGCAGCCCGTACCGGATGAGGTCCGGTCGGTAGGGCACGCGCGCGCGTTCGAGTGCGGCCTCCGCCGCGGACATGCGTTCCCGCATGGTGTAGATGCTGAGCCAGTCGGACAGCACGCCGATGCGCCGGTGTCCCTTCGCCACCAGGTACTCGATGGCGGAGCGGGCGCCGCGGGCGTTGTCGATGAGGACGGTGTCGGTGCGCAGGTTCGTCGGCGGGCGGTCGAGGAACACGACCGGCGTGCCGAGGTCGATCTCGGCGCGCAGGTACACCTGGTCGGCGGCGGCGGGGACGACGAGCAGGCCGTCGACGCGGCGTTCGCACATTTCGAGCAGGAGCCGGCGTTCCCGGTCGCCGTCCTCCTCGGAACTGGCCGTGATCAGCATCGTGTCGTGCGCCAGCGCGCACTCCGCCGCGGCGGCCGCGATCGCCGAGTAGAACGGGTTGGCGAGGTCCTCGATGAGCAGCCCGACCGTCGCCGACGTGGTACGCGAGCGCAGGTTGCGGGCCATGTCGTTGCGGCGGAAGCCCAGCTCGGTGACGGCGGCGAGGACGCGTTCGGCGAGCGCGGCGTCGACCGTCGGCACGTTGTTCACCACCCGGGACACGGTCTTCAGGCTGACCCCGGCGGCGCGGGCGACGTCGGCCATCGTCGGCCGGCGCGGCGCACCCGTACTCGATGTGCTCATCCGGTGTTCGGCTCCCTCACGGCGGCGCGGTGCAAACGCTCCGTGAAAAAGTACCCACGTTGTCCGGGCCCATCCACTCCGGCCTCAACCTGCCTGGCCTCAGCCACTCCGGGCCCAGCCACACCGGGCACCACCCACTCCGGCCTTAGAGGTCCTAACAGAATTGGGTGAGACGGCGGTAGGTGATGATGCACGTGGCCAGACCGAGGAACGCTTCGTGGATGTCGTCGCGGCGTTCCCAGCGGGTCCGTAGCCTCCGGAAGCCGTGGTACCAGGCGATCGTGCGTTCCACCACCCATCGGAACGCGCCGAGCCCGGACCCGTGCGCGACGCCGCGGCGGGCGATGCGGGCACTGATTCCCTTGGCGCGTAACAGTCTGCGGTACTTGTCGTGGTCGTAGGCCCGGTCGGCGTAGACGACACGCGGGCGCTGCCGGGGGCGTCCTCGGCGACCGGCGACGGCCGGGATGGCCTCGACCAGCGGGATCAGTTGGGTCACGTCGTTGCGGTTACCTCCGGTCAACGACACAGCCAGCGGGATGCCGCTCGCGTCGGTGATCACGTGGTGTTTCGAGCCCGGTCTGGCGCGGTCAACCGGACTCGGACCGCTTGTGGGCCCCTCCGCAACGCCCGCAGATGCGTGCCGTCGATCACCGCCCGCGAAAAGTCCAACGCCCCGGCCCCACGCAACTCCGCCAGCAACAGCCGATGCAGCCCGTCCCACACGCCTGCCGTGTTCCAGTCCCGCAACCGACGCCAGCAGGTCATCCCCGACCCGAACCCCAACTCCTGCGGCAGAAACTCCCACTGGATACCGGTATGCAGCACGAACAATATCCCGCACAGCACCTTCCGGTCCTCCACCCGTGGCCGACCACGCCCACCCGGCCGGCGCCGCGGCGCCGGCAGCAACGGCTCGACACGCTCCCACAACTGGTCGGAGACAATCCACGGCGGCTGTTGACCCTACGCACGCGCCAGTCCTACCAACCAAGATCAACAACGGTCAAGACCCAAGATCATTTTGTTAGGACCTCTTAGGCACTCCCGGCACCGGCGACTCGCGGCCCAGCCACTTCCGGCCTCAGCGACTCCCGGGCTCAGCCACTCCGGGCACAACCACTCCCAGCCACTCCCGGCACCGCCGGCCGGTACGAGGGTCCGCTGGCGAGCTGTCGCGCGGTGGCGCGGAACGCGTCCGGGTAGCCGGCGGGACGCAATCGGGAATGGCGGTGCATGTGCCGACTTGCCGCCGCGGAATGCGCAACCCGGCGGAGCCGCAACGGCTGAGTCGGGGTGCGGTTATGCGCTGGCAATGCGGAGGAAAAAACGGAAACGTGGCGCGGCGCGGATCGTAGCGTCCGGGGTGATGTATTCGGAGTCGGTCGATTCGACGGCCGGGCGGCACGCGGCGGCGGGAGTGTCCGGGCGGCCGGACCGCGCGCCGTCGGCCGGACCGCGGCGTTGCACGCGTGCATCACCTTCAGCGCGACCGGGGCCGCCGGCATCGCCGTCGCGCCGGGCAGCCGCTACCACGCCGGGCGGGGCGCCCCGGCACCGCCGTACCGCGCAGACCTCGCGGACGCTTCTCGGGCGGGTACCGGGCGGCGTGGCGTACGCGGCCGTGTTCGCGGTGGCGTTCCTGGCGCGGATCCTGACGGTCCTGACGAGCAGCGGCGGGTTCCGCGGCAGCTTCGGGTACGACGCGGGTGTCTACTACGCCGCGGCGGACGCGCTGACGTTCGGGCGCCTGCCGTACCGGGACTTCGTGCTGTTGCATCCGCCGGGGATCGTGCTGGCGGTGACGCCGTTCGCGGCGGTGGGGCGGTGGTTCGGCGACGACATCGGTTTCACCGCAGGCAATCTCGGCTTCATGGCACTGGGCGCCGTCAACGCCGTCCTCGTCGTACTGGTGGCGTCGCGGATGCGCGTCGGCCGCGGGGCCGCGCTCGCCGGTGGCCTGCTGTACGCGTGCTGGCCGGGGTCGGTGGGCGCGGAGTACATGATCCGGCTGGAACCGTTGAGCAACGCCCTGGTCCTGTGCGGCCTCCTCGCATACGTCACCGCGCGGCGGTCGGGGAACCGCTGGCTGCCGGTGGTGTGCGGGTTGTGTTTCGGCGCGGCGGCGAGCGTCAAGATCTGGTGGAGCGTGCCGTTGCTGGTGATGCTGGCGTGGCACCTGGCGGCGGGTCGGCGCCGCGACCTGGGGCGGGTCGCCGCGGGGGCGGGCGCGGCGCTGCTCGCGGTGAACGGGCCGTTCTTCCTCGCCGCGCCCGCGCAGATGTGGCACATGGTGGTCACCGAGCAGCTCGGCCGCCCGCGGTCGTTGCCGCTGCGTACGGAGCTGGGGGAGCTGACCGGGATCCTCCAGGCGTTCCCGCACCTCGGCCCGACCGCCGCGACGGTACTCCCGGTCGTGGTGGTCGTCCTGGTGCTGCTCACCCTGGCCACCGCGTGGCGGGTACCGGCCGCGCGGCTCGTGGTGGTGCTGACCGCGGCGCAGCTGACCGTACTGGTGCTGTCCCCGTCCTGGTTCGCCTCGTACGCGGACTATCTGGCGCCGGCGGTGTCGTTGAGCCTGGCGGCCGCGGCGTCGCGGTTCGGCTCCCGTGCCGTACGACCGGCGCGCGCCGGCGCGTGGCTGAGCGTCGCCGCCTGCGCCGCCCTCACCGGGCTGGTCGTGACCGCGGTGCCCAACGACGCGGTCACCGCCTTCCCGGGTACCCGACTGGCGCCGGCCGTACGCGGGGTGCGGTGCGTGATGTCGGATGCGCCGATGGGCCTGATCATGGTCGATGCGCTGAGCCGGGACCTCGGGAACGGGTGCCCGAACTGGGTCGACGTCACCGGCCGCACGTACGGCGTCGACGCGGAACGGTTGCCCGACGGCATGCCCGTTCCGCGTACCGAGAACGGGCGGTGGCAGCGGGACCTGCTCGGCTACCTCGGTTCCGGCGACGCGGTGCTGTTCGTCCGGAACGCTACGGGAGTCAGCCGGGCGACGCGGGCGGCGCTGCGCGGCGGCGGCGTGCTGGCCGAGGCGCAGGGCCACGCCGTCTACCGCACCCGCGCGCCAACGCTGTCGTCCGACGAACCGTGACCGGTCAGCGCCGCACGATGCTCAGTACCTTGTCCAGCACGGTTTCCGGCGTTTCCAGCTGCGGCAGGTGACCGGTGCCGGGCAGCACCGTGAACGTCGCACCCGGGATCGCGTCCGCGTACGCCCGGCCGTACGCGGGGTCGACGATGCGGTCGCTGGCGCCCCACAGTACGTGTGTCGGCGTGGTCAGGCCGGCGAGCCGGCCGGCGAGCGTCGGGTCGGACATCGTCGGCCCGGTGTACCCGATCAGAGCCCGGACGTCCGGACTCGGCCCGCCCCCGTCGGCCGGCGCCGGCGTACGCGACGGGTCGTGGAACGAGTACGTGCGGATCTCGGCCGGGGACATGCCGCTGACGTCGGTCATCGGATGGCCGTCGACCTCGATCCCGATGCCGTCGACGATGAGCACGGCGCCGACCCGCGGGCTCGCCGCGAGCGCGATCTCGGCGGCGAGCCACCCGCCGAACGAGTTGCCGAGCACGGTCACGTCCACGAGGTCCAGCTCGTCCAGCATCCCCACGTACGCCCGGGCCAGGTCGGCGACGTCCGCCAGCCGCGGATCCCTTGGCGTACCGGCGAATCCGGGGTGGGTGGGCAGCAGCACCCGGGCGTGCGCGCGCTCGGCGAGCAGGCCGGCGAACCCGGTCATGGTGGCGACCCCGCCGCCACCGTGCAGCAGCAGGAACGGCCGGGTGCGGTCGCGGTCGTCGACGGTGATGTCGACGGGGTGCGCCGCGCCGACGCGCACCGTACGGGTGCCGGTCGGAGTGTTCATCGGATGCTCCCTCCGGTCGTCTATATAAGGAACCTTAGATCAGGTTACTTATATAAGCAACCTGCGCTATTCTGCGGACCATGAAGTACCAGCCCGCCGACATCGGCCTGGCCGTCAAGCGTCTCCAGTACCGGCACCACCGTGCACTCAGCCGGGCGCTCGCCCCGCTCGGGCTGTCGCTCGTGCAGTGGGACACGCTGCGACACCTGCACCGCCGGCCGGACGCCTCGCTGCACGAGCTGGCGGTGCTCACGTTCCAGACCGACCAGTCGTTCGGCTCGCTGGCCGCCCGGATGGCCGACCGCGGCCTCATCGAGCGGATCCCGAGCCCCGGCCGCGCCGTCCGGCACCGGCTCACCCCGGACGGCGAACGCCTGCGGGCGGCGGGCCAGGACGCCGTCGACGGCGTACTGGAGGCGTCGTTCGACGGGTTGACGGCGCGCCAGCTCGACCAGCTCGGCGACCTGCTCGACGCCGCGCTCGGCCCGGATCCCACCCGCTAGGCCGATCCACGGGTCGCCCACCAGCGGCATCCTCGACACCTGCCGCGAACTCGGGATCGGCGTATCGGGTGCCCGGGGCAGCCTGCCCACCGGCACGCTGCCCCGGTGCCAACCGGCCGCGAACCTCGCGCTTCACCCGGTACGCGGCGCCCCGGACGACGCTGCTTGACAGCGAACGCCGCGCCGGCCGAGTACCCGGGGAGGGTCGGACGAACCGGTCGACCGGACTCGGCCGAGCGGACCGGTACGCGAGGTTCGGCTGACGGCGCGCCGGCCCCCGGCGTTCACTGCGATGGGCGGACCAGCGGGGGTGACCACGATGGAGACGGCGACCGATGCCGAACGCATCGCGCAGGTGAACGCGTCGGGGCGGACCCCCGTGGTGTTCATCCACGGACTGTGGCTGCTGCCGAGCAGCTGGGACCGCTGGGCGGACATGTTCGCCGAGCAGGGGTACGCGCCGCTCACACCCGGCTGGCCGGACGATCCGCCGACCGTCGAGGCCGCCGCGCAGCACCCGGAGGCGTTCGCGAACAAGACCGTCGGCCAGGTCGCCGACCACTACGCCGAGGTCATCGGACGGCTCGACAGGCCGCCCGTGGTCATCGGCCACTCGTTCGGCGGGCTGCTCGCGCAGATCCTCGCCGGGCGCGGGCTCGCCGCCGTGACCGTCGCCATCGACGCCGCACCGTTCCGCGGAGTACTGCCGCTGCCGGTCTCCGCGCTGAAGTCCGCCTTCCCCGTACTCGGCAACCCGGCCAACCGGCACCGCGCCGTACCCCTCACCTACGACCAGTTCCGGTACGCCTTCGCCAACGCCGTCGACGAGGACCAGGCGAAACGCCTGTACGAGACGTTCGCCGTACCGGCGTCGGGGGCGCCGCTGTTCCAGGCCGCGACCGCGAACCTCAACCCGTGGACCGAGGCGAAGGTCGACACCGAGAACCCCGACCGCGGACCGCTGCTCATCGTGTCCGGCGAACGCGACCACACCGTGCCCCGGTCCATCTCCGAGGCCGCGTACCACCGGCAGCGGCACAACCCGGCGGTGACCGAGTTCGTCGAGATCCCCGGCCGCGGGCACGCGCTCACCATCGACGACGGGTGGCGCGAGGTCGCCGACACCGCGCTGGCCTTCGTCCGCCGCTTCACCTGACGCGCCGCTTTCCTTGCCGTACCAGGGGACGGGTGTGGCTCAGCGGGCGATCCCCGCGGAGAGCTGCTCGAACGCCTCGGTAGCGAGACCGGCCAGGCGGTCGACGGCGCCACGCGTGTCGATGGCCCAGTGTTCGAGGCTGACGCGGATCGCGTCGGTCGCCGCCGCGGCGAGGAGCCGGGTCGTCAGCCGGTCGGCGCGGGCGGGCCGCCGGTCGGCGATGATCGCGCACAGCCGGGTCTCGGACTCGGCGTTCACCTTGCGCCACACGGCCTGGAGCGCGGGATCGCCGTCGGCGCGACGGATCAGGTTCCTCGTCCAGGTCAGGCGCTCGCGCTCGCTGGGCGTACCAGGGGTGAGCACCTGGTGGATCGCGTCCCGGACCGCCGCGGTCACGTCCGGGCCGGCCGCCCCGGCCACGGCCTCCTGCCACGCGCTGGCGCCGACGGTGAACAGCGGGCCGATCGCGTCGTGCTTGGTGGGGAAGTAGCGGTAGAAGGTCCGCAACGACACGCCGGCGGCCGCGGCGATCTTCTCGACGGTGACGTCGCTGGACGTCCGGTCGGAGAACAGGCGCGCCGCGGCCAGGGCGATGTCCAGCTCCGTGGCCGCCTTGCGGCGCTGTGTCAGCGACGTCCTCGTCTCCATGGCTGGAACTCTAGCGGGAATACCCGCTGATGTGGCACGGTTGGCCCTGATGGCACGTTGTGTCAGTCAGGCTGGGCACGCCGCCGCACCGACCCGTTCGTCGAAAGAAGAGAAGGACCATGAACCGCTACGAAGGCCGCCGCGTACTCGTCACCGGCGGTGGATCCGGCATCGGGCAGGCCACCGTCCTGCGCATGCTCGCCGAAGGCGGCACGGTCGTCGCCGCCGACGTCAGCGACGCCGGGCTGGCCGACACCCGCGCCCGAGCCGGCGAGGCCGCTGACCGGCTGCACACCGTGACCATGAACATCGCCGACGAGACCTCGGTCCGTACCGGCGTCGCCGACGCGCTGGCCCGGCTCGGCGGCCTGGACGCGCTCGTGAACGCCGCGGGGATCCTGCGGTCCTCCCACACGGAGCAGACCAGCACCGAAGCGTTCGAGCAGGTACTGCGGGTCAACCTGGTCGGCACGTTCCAGGTCATCCGCGAAGCCATCCCCGCGCTGACGCGCGGCACCGCCCCCGCGGTGGTCAACTTCAGCTCCACCTCGGCCATGTTCGCCCACCCGTACATGGCGGCCTACGCGGCGAGCAAGGGCGGCGTGCAGTCCATGACCCACGCCCTCGCCGCCGAGTACTCCCCGGTCGGCATCCGGTTCACCGCCGTCCAGCCCGGCTCGATCTCCTCGGGCATGACGGACGGTTCCGGCGCCAGCAGGCAGAGCCAGGGGCCGGGCCTGCCCGAGGACGCCGACATGCGGCTGTTCGCCAAGCTCCAGCCCGCCCTCGGCGCCGGGTTCGCGGGCCCGGAGACCGTCGCCGGCGTGGTCGCCATGCTCGCCAGCGAGGACGGCGCGTTCATCACCGGTACCGAGATCCGCGTCGACGGCGGCACCCACTACTGATCCGCGCCGCCGTCGTCGCCGGCCGACCGTCGAACCCGGCCGGGCCGCGGGGGAGCGCCGCTGTGCCCGCCGAGCATGCCGCGGATCCGCGCCGCTCGCGCGCGGGCGTACGGGGGGCGCCTGGCGGGCGGCGCTCAGGCCGGGTCGAACGTGGGGGCGGGCGGTCGGCGATAGCGCGGGTCATGCGCGGGGCATCGGCCGCTGCAGAGCAGCCACCGGACGGGTGACCCTGGCATGGCGGAGTGCTCTCCACCGGAAACCGCTGGATGCGGTACATCTGCTGCGTAAGGGTGTCCGAGGGGGGACTTGAACCCCCACGCCCTATACCGGGCACTAGCACCTCAAGCTAGCGCGTCTGCCATTCCGCCACTCGGACCTGCGATGTTCACCTTACCCGGCGGTCGGACGGGGTCGTCCAGCGCCCGGGAAAGGCGCATGCGCGGGCGTAACTGTACACGACGGCAGTCGGGCGGGCAGTCGGGCGGTCGGACGGTCCACTGTGGACCCTGACGCCTTCCCCGGTACGCCGTACGCGCACGTGGTCGCGGTGATCCGGGGGTGCCGGCGGTGGCCCAGGACTACGGTGGGCGCGGGCGGCGGCGCCGGGAGTACCGGCGGGGAGCGACCGTCCGGTACGGGGCGATGCGATGGCCGGCGGAGGCGCGCGGAAACGCGGATCGGGAGGCGACCGCGCCGCGGCGCACCGTACGAAGGGGGCGGCTTCGGAGACGTCCCCCGAAGGCCACCCGAACCGTCGCGACGCCACCACACCCGACGAGCCCGCGTCGAAGCGCCACAAGACGGGCGCCGCGACGTCCCGGTCGAGCCGCGACACCAGCGCGACCGCCCGCAACGCGAAGCGGGACGAGGGCGGCGGGACGAGCGCCGCGGGCCGCCGGAACCGGCGCGGCGGCAGCACATCCGACGCCGCCGCGGCCCGGGACGAGGGTGGCGGGAAGCGGTCGGCTGGCCGTCGGAACCGGTCCGGTAGCGGTACATCCGACGCTGCCGCGGCCCGGGAAGAGGGTGGCGGGACGAAGGCCGTGGGTCGCCCAAGTCGGCGGGGCAGCGGTACATCCGATGGCGACGCGAAGCGGGACAAGGGTGAGGGGAAGCGGGCGGGGGGTCGCCGGAAGGGCGGGCCCGACGGCGGCGGCGGGGACCGGCTGGCGGAGTACCGGCGGAAGCGGGATCCGGGGCGTACGCCGGAGCCGGTGCCGGCGGGGCCGTTGCCGCACGGCGACGACGACACGTTCGTGATCCAGGAGCACCATGCGCGGGCGCTGCACTGGGATCTGCGGCTGGAACGGGACGGCGTGCTGGTGTCGTGGGCGGTGCCGCGCGGGTTGCCGCCGGAGCCGGGGGTGAACCGGCTGGCGGTGCACACCGAGGACCATCCGGTCGAGTACGCGGCGTTCGCGGGGACGATCCCGGCGGGGGAGTACGGGGCGGGGTCGATGTCGGTGTGGGACCGCGGGACGTACCGGACGGAGGAGTGGACGGACCGGAAGGTGACGGTGGAGCTGGCCGGCGGGCGGGTGGCGGGACGGTACGCGCTGTTCGCGACGGACGGCCGCAACTGGCTGGTGCGCCGGCTGGATCCACCGAGCGACCCGGCCCGCGTACCGATGCCGCGGGAGCTGGCGCCGATGCTTCCGGTACGCCAGGCGGGGCTGCCGCGGCCGGCGTCGGCGTACGCCTACGAGGTGGACTGGGGTGGGGTGCGGGTGGTCGGGTTCGTCGCGTCGGGGCGGCTGCGGCTGGTGGGCGTGGACGGCGAGGTGGCCGCGGACCGGCGGATCTCCCGGGCGGTGGAGGCGCTCGGCGCCACCGAGGCGGTACTCGACGGCGAGCTGGTCACGCTCGACGGCGCACCGGTGTACGTGGTGTCGGACCTGCTATACCTGGACGGGGTGGACCTGACGGTGCGGTCGCAGGAGGAGCGCTGGGCGCTGCTGGACGGGTTGCCGCTGGCGGGCGGCTGCCAGCTCGCCCCGCGGTTCGACGACGGCCCGGCGGTACGCGAGGCGGCGCGGGAGCGGCACCTCCCCGGCGTACTGGCGAAGCGGCGGGACGCGCCGTACCGGCCGGGGGTGCGGTCGGCGGCGTGGAAGCGGGTGGCCGTCGCGCCGTGATCTACGGTGGGCGCCATGCAGAAGCGTACGGTGCGGCAGTTGCGGGTGGTCGTGACGGCGGAGGACCACGACGAGGCGGTGACCCTGTTCCGGGACGTACTCGGTCTTCCCGAGGAGGCGGCGTACGAGGGGGACGGGGACGCGCGGGTCGTCATCCTCGACGCCGGCCGCGCCACGCTGGAGCTGGCCAACCCGGCGCAGCGGGACATGATCGACCGGGTGGAGGTCGGGCACGCCGACAGCCCGCACATCCGGCTCGCCTTCGAGGTACCGGACGCGGCCGCGGCGACCGAGGCGCTCACCGGCGGCGGCGCGCGGCTCGTCGCCCCGCCGACGCGTACGCCGTGGGAGTCGTTGAACGCGCGGCTGGCGACGGCCGGCGACCTGTCCGTGACGGTGTTCCAGGAGCTGGCGGGCGGCGGCGACGTGCCGTTCGCGATGGTGGACGTGTTCGGCGCGGAACCGTTGTCCGGCAACCCGCTCGCGGTGGTCGACCTGACCGCCGCGACCGACGCCGACGACGCGTGGCTGTCCGCGGTGGCGCGGGAGTTCAACCAGGCGGAGACCACGTTCGTGCTCCCCGGTACGGACGGCGCGGACCGGGTGCTGCGGTCGTTCACCCGCGGCGGCCAGGAGGTGTACGGCGCGGGCCACAACGCGCTCGGCGCCTGGTGGTGGCTGCTGGACTCCGGCCGCGTCGACGCCACGCCCGGTACGGATCTGGTCCAGCGGATCGGCGACCGCAACCTCGTGGTGCACGTACGGGACGGGGGATGGCTCGCGATGCGGCAGGAGCCGGCCCGGTTCGGCGCGACCGGCGACGCCGCGACCGTCGCGCCGCCGCTCGGGCTGCCCGCCGGCGACCTGCTCGACACGCCGGCGCCGCAGGTGGTGGACACCGGCGCGGGGCACCTGATGGTGCTCGCCGCGACCCGGGAGGCGGTGTCTGCGGCCGACCCGGATCCGGCGCGGCTGGTCGAGATCACCGGCCGGCTCGGCGCCGAGGGCGTCTACCTGGTCTGGCTCGACCCGGCGGGCGAGGCGCACGCGCGGTTCTTCAACCCGGGCATGGGGCTCGCCGAGGACTCCGCGACCGGTACGGCCGCCGGTCCGCTCGCCGCGTACCTGCGCCGCGCCGGGCTGCTCGCCGCGGGCGCCGACCTGGTCGTACGCCAGGGGGCGGACATGGGGCGGCCGAGCACGCTGCGCGTCACGCTGTCCGACGACCTGGTACCGACGCTCGCCGGCCGGGGCGTCACGACCATGACAGGCTCCCTGCGGCGGCGCTGATCCGGTTACCGTGAGCCCGGGGACCATGATCACTAGGAGGCGGACATGGCGACGGGTGCAGACCACCACGGGCCACGCGAGGTGTCGCACGAGGACCTGCCGAACGCGGCGCGGGCGTACGACTACTTCCTCGGCGGGTCGTCGAACTTCGCCGCGGACCGCGCGTTCGCCGAGCAGGTACTCACGATCGCGCCGTCGGTGCCGGCGGTGACCCGGCTGAACCGGTCGTTCCTGCGCCGGGTGGTGCGCTACTACCTCGACCAGGGGATCACGCAGTTCCTCGACCTCGGCTCGGGCATCCCGACGGCCGGCAACGTGCACGAGATCGCCGAGAAGCGCGTACCGGACGCCCGTGTGGTGTACGTGGACTACGAGCCGGTGGCGTACGCGCACGCCCGCGCGATGCTCGACGACAACCCGCACGCGACGATCGTGCACGCCGACCTGCGGGACGCCGCGGCCGTGCTGGACCACCCGGACACGCAGGCGATGCTGGACTTCGACCGGCCGATCGGGCTGCTGATGGTCGGTGTGCTGCTGTTCATCGCCGACGAGGACCACCCGCGCGAGCTGATCGCCCGGTACGTCGAGCGGCTCGCGCCGGGCAGCCTGGTGGCGGTGTCGCACATCGCCAGCGACCGCGCGGACGAGACGCTGCGCGCCGAGGTCGACCGCCTCGTCGGGGCGTACGAGCAGGCCAACGAGCACGTCTACGTGCGGTCGTACGACGAGATGCTGCCGTGGTTCGACGGCATGACGCTGGTGGATCCGGGCTTCGTGCTGCTGCCGGACTGGCATCCCGACAACGACGACGAGCGCGGCGTGCCGGCCCGGACCCTCGGCTACGGCGGGGTCGCCCGCGTCGGCTGAGGCGTCCGGCACCGGAACCCGAGCAGGGCGAACAGCAGCGCGCCGACGGTGAAGTACGCGTCCGTCGCGCGGCCGGACCAGAGTTCGGCCGCGGACGGGCGCGCCGTGCCGGTCACGTCCGCGATCGACATGCCGGTGAGTCCGCCGGCCGCGCCGCCCGCCCGCAGCAGGTCGTCCACCAGCCCGGCCCCGCCGCGTACGGCGAGGACGACCGCGCCGGTCCACACGACCACGGCCGCGATCCGGCGCGGCACGCCCCGGGCCCGCGCGACCGCCAGGCACGCCGCCGCGCCGACCGGAAACGCCGCCACCACGCCGATCTCGAACACCCAACCCCCCACCGACCCGGGTACGAGCGGCGGCAGGTCACCGGCGCGGCCGAGCTGGCCGCCCGCGTACCAGTAGACGTGGGCGGCGAGGAACGCGACGACCCACCCGAACGCCACCCACGCCGTACCGGTGGCCCGGACCGCCTGCCGCACCGTCATTCCGTGGTACGGCGGGCCTCGACCGCCGCGTGCACGAACGCCCAGGCGTCGGCGACCGGGCCGACGTGCGCGAGCTTGTCCGGGTTGATCACCGTACGGATCGTCTGGACCTGGCCCTCGCGGATGTCGAGCGACCAGATGTTGAGGACCCGGCCGTCCCGGTCCCGGAAGATGGCGCCGGGCTGGCCGTTCACCTCGTGCGGCTCCACCGAGCCGCCGAGTTCGACGAACGGCGCGACGAACAGGGCGAGCAGCCGCGCCACGTTCCGCGCGCCCGACACGCCCCGGCCCCACTGCGGCGCCTTGCCGCCGCTGTCGCCGACCATCCGTACGTCCGCGGCGAGCAGTTCCCGCAGCCGGTCCATGTCACCGTCCCGGAAGGCGTCGAAGAACGAGCCGGCGAGCGCCTCCCGTTCCCGCCGGTCGACCTCGAAGCGGGGCGCGCCCTTGGCCATGTGCCGCCGGGCGCGGGCGGCGAGCTGCCGGCACGCCGCCTCCGACCGGCCCACCGCCGCCGCGACCGCCGGTACGTCGAAGCCGAACACCTCGCGCAGCACGAACACCGCGCGTTCCAGCGGGCTGAGCCGTTCGAGCAGCAGCAGCGCCGCCATGGACACCGAGTCGGCCAGTTCCGCCGAGCGTTCCGGATCCTCGTACGGGTCGGCGAGCAGCGGCTCCGGGAACCACGTCCCCACGTACTCCTCGCGCCGCACCCGCGCCGAGCGCAGTACGTCGATCGAGATGCGGGTGACCACCGCGGACAGGAACGCCCGCGGCGACGCCACCTCGGCCGTCGTGCCGGCGTACCGCAGCCAGGTCTCCTGCACGGCGTCCTCGGCCTCCCCGACACTGCCCAGGATCCGGTACGCGATCGAGAACAGCAGCGGCCGCAGCTGCTCGAACTCCTCGTCCCGGCTCACGCCAGCTCCTCCCGGAATCCCTGCCGCCACGACGGGTGGCGTGGCCGCCAGCCGAGGTCGCGCTTCGCCCTGGCGTTGCTGAACGCGCGCCCGGTCGTCATCATCACCACCGCCTGGTCGCCGGCGAGCAGGCGGCCCAGCCAGACCGGGATCCGCATCGGTCGCTTCGCCCCGGCGCAGCGCGCCAGCCAGGGCAGCCACTCGCTGGCCGGCGCCGGCTCGTCGTCGACGATGTTGTACACCCCGGTCGCCTTCTGCTCCACGGCGAGCACGGTGGCCTCGGCGGCGTCGTCCAGGTGCACCCACGAGCTGTACCCGGTGCCCCGCCCGATCAGCGGGTACTGCCGCTTGCGTACGAGGGCGACCTGGTCGTCGATGGCGCCGGGACCGTAGAACGCGCCATACCGGAGGACCGCGCCGCCGGCGGCGAGGACGAGGTCCTCGATGCGCGACAGCACCGCGAGCCCCGGGTACGACGCGGTGCCCGGCATCAGGTTCAGCGGGTCCTCCTCGGTCTTCACCCAGCCGCCGCCGGCCGTGCCGTTCCAGCTCGCGTACCCCTGTGCGACGACGTGTCCGACGCCCGCGGACCGGGCCGCGGCCAGCAGGTTGTCGGTGCCCTCGGCGCGCAGCCGGTTGGTCGCGGCGAACCAGCGGTCCGGGTGCTTGATGTCCGGCTTGCCGGCGTGCGTCGGCGAGATCGCCGTCATCTGGTGTACGAGCACGTCCGGGCGCGCCGCTTCGACCGCCCCGCGTACGGACGCGGCGTCGAGGCCGTCCATCACCACGCCCTCGGCGCCGAGGTCCGCGAGCAGCCCGAGCTTGCCCGGGCCGGTGGTCGTCGCCGTCACCTGATGGCCGCGCGCCACGAGCTGCGGCACCAGCCGCCGCCCCAGTACGCCGCTGCCGCCCGCCACGAAGACCCGCACGTCGCCCTCCCTGTCCCGGTACCCCGTCATGCACAGGACGAGAGACCCACCCCAGCTGTGACATCGGCGGGCTTTTGCTTTTCGGTATAGACCAGTATTAGGATCGGCCGCGTGACGGAACGGGTGGACGTGGCGGTCGACGCCGGGCAGACCGGGGTGCGTCTCGCGCTCGCCCGCGGCGGCCGGCCCGTCGCCCAGGTGTCCGGCCCCGGCCTGCGGTACGGGCACGGCGACGGGCCGGCGCGCGCGGTGCTCGACGCGTTCGGTGCGCTGCGCGCGGGGCTGCCGCCGGACGGACCGGTCGGGACCGTGTGCGTCGGCCTGACCAGCGTCCTCGGCGCCGACGGGGAGTACGAGTCGCTCGCCGCCGGCCTGCTGGAGCGCTTCGCCGCCGACCGTGTCGTACTGACCGGCGACGTGGTGACCGCGCACGCGGGTGCGCTCGGCGCCCGGCCGGGGGTGGTGCTGGCGGCGGGCACCGGCGCGATCGCCCTCGGCGTACGGGCGGACGGGCGGCACCGGCAGGTCGACGGCTGGGGCCACCTGTACGGGGACGCCGGCGGCGGGTTCTGGATCGGCCGGCACGGCCTGGACGCGGCGATGCGCGGGCACGACGGCCGGGCGCCGGCGGGCGCGTTGAGGGCACGCGCGGCGGCGGTTTTCGGCAACCTCGGCGACCTGGCCGAGCGGCTGTACCCGGACGGCGACGCGGTGGCGCGGATCGCCGCCTTCGCCCGGGACGTACTGGAGCTGGCGGAGGTGGACGCGGTGGCGGCGGAGATCGCGGACCGGGCGGCGGCGGAGCTGGCCGGTACGGTGACGGCGGCGGGTGCGGCGGGCTCGGACGTGTCGTGGACCGGGCGGCTGCTCGGCGACGACGGGTTGCGGCGCCGGTTCGCGGCGGCGCTGGCGGACCGGGCGCCGACCGCGCGGCTGCGTACGCCCGACGCGGACGGGCTGACGGGTGCGGCATGCCTGGCCGCGGCCGACGACCTCGCACCGTACGCGGGACTGTGCCGGGTGCGTACGCGATGAGGGTGGGCTTCGGTCAGGTGGTGCTGCCGGTGCCGACCGGCACCCCGATGGGCGGCTACGCGTTCCGCGACGGCACGTCCGACGGCGTCCTCGACGACCTCCGCGTCACCGCGATCACCTGGTACGACGGGGATCGCCGGGTCGCGCTCGCGCTCGTCGACGTGGTGTGCGTGAACGCCGACCTGTGCCGGGCGGCGCGCGCCGCGGTACCGGACGTGGACGTGCTGTGGGTGGCGGCGAGCCACACGCACGCCGGGCCGGAGACCGGTTGCGTACCGGGGGGTGCGGCGACGCCGGAGCCGTGGCGCGCGGAGCTGACCGCCCGCATCGTCGCCGCCGTCGCGGCGGCCCGGCGCACCGAACGGGACGCCGACGGCCTCGCGTACGCGGGGCAGCTGCGCGGCGTCGGCTCGGTGCGCAGCCACGTCACCGGCACCCCGGCGGTACCGCTGGACGTGGTGGAGGTGGTCGCCGCGGGCCGGCGCGTCGGCGTACTGGCGGTGCTGCCGGTCCATCCGACGGTGCTGCCGGCCGCCAACCTGGGCGTCAGCGCGGACCTGACCGGCGCCGTACGGCGGGCGCTGGCCGACCGGTTCGGCGCCGGCACGTGGGTGGCGGTGGCGACCGGCGCGGCCGGCGACATCAGTACCCGGCATGCCCGGCAGGGCCAGGATCAGCGGGAACTCGCCCGGCTCGGTGGCGTGGCCGCGGACCGGTGCGTCGAGCTGCTGGCCGGTACGGGCCGGCCGGCGTGGTCCGCGGGCAGCCGCCTGGACACCCGGTCGGCGACGGTACGGCTGGCGCCGAAGCCCCGTACCGACACCGCCGCGGTGCTGGACGGCGCGGCCGGCGCGCTCGCCGCGGCCCGTACCGGCGGGGACGAGGCGGCGGCCCGGGTCGCGGCCGGGAACCTGGACGGCGCGCGCTTCGCCGCCGAGTACGGGACGGGTGGCGCGGCGGTCGACGCCGAGGTGGGCGCCTGGCGGATCGGCCGGCTCGCCGTCGCCGCGCTGCCCGGCGAACCCTTCCTCGCCCTGGCCGACCGGGTACGCGCGGACCGGCCGGCGCCCACCCTGGTACTCGGCTACGCCAACGCGTACCCGGGCTACCTGCCCACGTCCGACGCGTACCGGACGGACCAGTACGAGGTGCTGGTCTCGGCCGTGGCGGCCGGTGGCGGCGAACGGCTCGCCGACCGCGCCGCCGACCTCATCGCAGATCTCGACGGGAGTGCCCAGTGACCGGTCAGGACGAGTACGCCCAGGTGGCCCGGGAGGCCGTCGACCGTCTCGTGACGACGCAACGCGACGCGATCTCCCGCGCCGGCGCGATCGTCACCGAGGCACTCCTGGCCGGCGGCGTCATCCAGGCGTACGGGACGGGCCACTCCCGCGCGGTGGCCCTGGAACTCGTCGGCCGCGCGGGCGGCCTGGTCCCGGCGAACCAGCTCGCCATCCGCGACCTGGTCTACTACGGCGACACGCCCGCCGCCGACATCCTCGACCCGCACCTGGAACGCTCGCCCGAGGTGGCCGACCGGGTCTGGTCATTGGCCGACATCCGGCCCGCCGACGTGTTCGTCATCGCGTCGAACTCGGGCGGCAACGGCGCGATCGTCGAGATGGCGCGGCTCGCCGGCGAGCGCGGGCACCGCGTCGTCGCGATCACGTCCGTCGCGCACACCGGCCGGATCACGCCGCGGCACCCGAGCGGGCAGCGGCTCGCCGACCTGGCCGACGTGGTGATCGACAACGGCGCGCCGTACGGGGACGCGGCCGTACCGCTGCCGGACGGGGACGCGTTCGGGCCGCTGTCCAACCTGACCGGCATCCTCGCCGCGAACCTGCTCGTCGCCGACGTGATCGGCCGGTACCTCGCGGCCGGCTCCCCGCCGCCGCTGTTCCGTTCCGCGAACACGCCGGGCAACGACGGCCACAACGACGCCCTGCTCGACCGGTACGGTGCGCGGGTCCGGCTCGGCGACGCCTGACATCCAGGACCGGAGGACCATGGCACGCACCCGACACGACACGTTCCCCGCCGTGGGGCTTCCGGCGGAGTTCGACGACGGCCGCGCCAAGGGCCCCCAGGTACGCGAGGCGTTGGAGGCGATGGTCGCCGGCCTCGACCCGGGCACGCTGCTGCCGTCCGAACGGTCCATCGCGGACCGCTTCCGGGTCGCCCGGATGACCGTCCGCAACGAGGTGAACGACCTGGTCGCCCGCGGTCTGGTACGCCGGGTCAAGGGCGCCGGCACGTTCGTGGCCGAGCCGCGCGTCGCGCACGGCACCACGACCGGGTCGTTCAGCCACGACATGCGCTCGCGCGGGCTGACCCCCGGGTCGCGGCTCGTCGCCGTCCGGGAGCGCCCCGCCACCGCGCTGCTCGCCGACCGGCTCGGCCTGGCCGAGTCCGACCCCGTCGTCGAACTCCACCGGGTACGTACCGCGGACGGGGTGCCGATGGCCGTCGAGTACACGCACCTGTCGGGGGTACGGTTCCCGGGGCTGGCCGGGCTCGCCGCCGACGACTGGTCGCTGTACGAGACGCTCGCCGAGCGGTGGGGTGTGCGCGTCGCCACCGCCACGCACCGGGTGTCGGCGGTCGCGCTGGACGGCACCGACGCCGGGCTGCTCGGCGTACCGGTGGGGCTGCCGTCGTTCGCCGTCGAACGCACCGCGCTGGACGCCGCCGGCGGTGTCGTCGAGTGGGGCCGCTCCCGCTACCGCGGCGACCGGTACGACGTGGTGTTCGCCGTCCAGTCGCCGTCCTGACGCCGCTGCCGGCCCGGACGGTACGCCGTGACGCTGCCGGCCCGGACCGTCCGGCACGACGCTGCCGGCCGGACGGTGCGCCACGATGGTGCTGGTCAGGGGCGTGCCGCTGGCATACTGCCGGGATGAGCGACGCCAGCCCGGACGAGGCCGACACCATCCTCGCGATCCTCGAACGCAACCGCCGCACGTTCGCGTGGAAGACCGAGGGCCTGGACCGCGCCGGCCTGCGCGCGACCACCGCCGCGAGCACCATGACCCTCGGCGGGCTCGTCAAGCACGTCGCGCTCGTCGAGGCCGACTGGCTGGCCGTCAAGCTCGCCGGCCGGGAGTACGGGGAGCCCTGGGACGGGGTGGACTTCGACGCCGACCCGTCCTGGGAGTGGCGTACCGGGGCCGAGGACGAGCCGGCGACGGTGTACGCGCTGTGGCGCGCGGCGGTCGACCGGTCGCGCCGCCTGGTCCGCGAGGTGATCGACGAGCGCGGACTCGCCGGCCCCGCCTCGTTCACCTGGCCCGACGGCAGGACGCCGACCGTGCGCGCGATGCTGATCGACATGATCGAGGAGTACGCCCGGCACACCGGTCACGCGGACATCCTGCGCGAGGCGGTCGACGGCCGGGTCGGGGAGGGCGCGCCCGCCGACTTCACGATCTGACCCCCGGCGCCGGCCGGTAGCGTGGCGGCCATGAAGGTGCTGGTCGTCGGCGGCAGCGGGTATCTCGGGGCCGAGGTGGTCCGGCGGTCGGTGGCCGCCGGGCACCGGGTGGCCGCCACGTACCGGACGGCGCGGGTCGAGGTGCCCGGCGTGTCCGGGTACGCGCTGGACGTGCGGGACCGCGCGCAGGTCGCCGACACCGTCGCCGCGGTACGGCCGGACGTGGTCGTGAACGCCGCGTACCGCAAGGACGACTGGGTGAGCTGCGCGGACGGCGCCGCGTACGTGGCGCTGGCGGCGGTCGCGGTCGGCGCCCGGCTGGTGCACGTGTCGTCCGACGCGGTGTTCGCCGGCACGGCCGGCCGGTACGCGGAGGCGGCGGTCCCGGACCCGGTCACGCCGTACGGTGCCGCCAAGGCCGCCGCGGAGACCGCCGTACGGGCCGTCGCGCCGCACGCGGTCGTCGCCCGTACGTCGCTGATCGTCGGCGACGGCGACTCCGTGCACGAGCGCCGGGTACACGAGCTGGCGGCGCGGCCGGACGGGGTGCTGTTCACCGACGTCGTGCGCTGCCCGGTACACGTCGGTGACCTGGCCGGCGCGCTGCTCGACCTCGCCGGCACCGACCGCACCGGCATCCACCACCTCGCCGGCGGCGACGCGCTCACCCGGTACGAGCTCGGGGTGCTGATCGCCCGCCGGGACGGCCTGGACCCGGCCGCGCTGCCGTCCGGGCCGCGCGCCGGCGGGCCGAGCGACATCCGCCTCGACTGCGCCGCGACCCGCCGCCACCTGCGTACCGAGCTGCGCGGTGCCCGGACGTTCCTGGCCGTGCGCTGAGCGCTCAGCCGGTGTACCCGGTGGCCTGGAGGGTGAACAGGTCGGCGTAGAGGCCGGCGGCGGCCATCAGCTCGTCGTGCGTGCCGTGCTCGACGACGCGGCCGTCGTCGCCCGGAACCGCCGGCCTTCCGTTCGATGACCCGGATACGTTGTGCGGCAACGGATCCGGGCCGGTACGCCTGGAGGTGAGGTCGCGCGTCAGGAGGTGAGGTCGCGGCGGCGGAACTGCCAGACGCCGAGGGCGGCGAAGTACAGCGAGACCGCGGCGAGCAGCCCGGCGTACACCCAGTTGACGCCGTGCGTCAGCGGGTCGCCGTCCAGGTACCAGGCGAACGGGGAGCACCAGCGCACCCAGCCGAGTCCCTTGATCTGCGGCAGGAAGCTGCTGCACAGGTACGTCGCGACGGCCAGGTACGCGGCGCCGCCGAGCGCGATCGTCCGCCGCCCCGTGTACGCGCCGAGGCCGAACCCGATGGACGCGAAGCAGACGCCGAACAGGGTGAGCATCACGCAGACGGCGGTCAGGTCACCGGGGGAGAGTTCGGCGAAGTCGGCGGGGATCCGGATCGCCAGCATCACCACGAGCGTCAGCACGCCGACGGCGACGATCGCGAGCACCGTCGCGGCGTACCGGGCGAGGGCGAGGCGGGTGCGCGTCACCGGATGCGCGAGTACGAGATCGAGGGTGCCGGCGTTCTCGTCGCCGGCGATCGCGCGCACCCCGGCGCTGATCGCGAACACCGCGACCAGGATCGGTACCAGCAGACCGAACACGGTCGAGCCGAAGTAGCCGGACGCGGTCGAGTAGTCGGTGAGGTGGAACGCCTCCTTCATCGACTGCGGGAACGCCTCCATCGCCCGGCCCAGGTCCGCGTTGTGCCCGAACACCGGCCAGAACGCCGCGTACATGGTGGCGACGGCGGTGATCGCCACCGCCCAGCCGCCGAACGCGCGGCGGTTGTCGCGCAGGTGCTTCAGCAGGACCGTCACGACCGACCCTCCCGCTCGTAGAAGGTGAAGAACAGCTCCTCCAGGTCGGGTTCCTCGGCGAGCAACCCCGTCACCCGGTACCGCGCGGCGGTCTTGACCAGCTCGTCCGGGCTGCCGGACAGCACGGCGCGCAGCGCGGAACCGCCGCCCGGATGGGGGCCGACCGTCACCCCGTGCAGCCCCGCGACCGACTCGAACTCCGCCGCCGGTACGACGTCGGCGAAGGTGATCTCGATCCGGCGCTGCGCCTGCTCGCGCAGCTCCTCCACCTTCGCCACCGTCTCCAGCCGGCCCTCGCGGATGATGCCGACGCGTTCGCAGGTGGCCTGCACCTCGCTGAGTACGTGCGAGGACATGAACACGGTCTGGCCGTTGTCGCGCGCCTCCTGCACCAGCTCGACGAAACGCTGCTGCAGGAACGGATCCAGCCCGCTCGTCGGCTCGTCGAGTACGAGGAGGTCGGGGGTGTGCATGAACGCCTGCACGATGCCGACCTTCTGCCGGTTCCCCTTGGACAGCGTGCCGATCCGGCGGGACAGGTCCAGGTCCAGCCGCTCGGCCAGCGCGGCGATCCGCGCCGCCGGCACCCCGCCGCGCAACCGCCCCAGGTACGTCAGCAGCTCGCGGCTCGTCTGCCCGCCGCTCACCACGAAATCCCCGGCCAGGTAACCGATCCGGGCCCGGGTGGACGCCGCGTGGCGCGGACTGTCGCCGAGCACCCGTACGCTGCCCGCGGTCGGCCGGATCAGGTCCAGCAGCAACCGGATCGTCGTCGTCTTCCCGGCGCCGTTCGGCCCCAGGTAGCCGAACACCTCGCCGCGGTACACGGTCAGGTCGAGTCCGGCCAGCGCGGTGCGTGCGGCCGATCCGCGACCGTACCGTTTCACCAGGCCGGTGACCTCGACAGCGGCGTCCGCCATCGTGCCTCCCTAGAGTCCGTGTTCGCGCTTGAACTCCTCGACCAGCTCGGGAATCCGCGCCACGATCCACTGGTAGAAGTCCCGCGCGTACGTCAGGCGCCGCGCGCGGGGGGTGCCGGGGCCGAGCAGGTCGACGCCGCGGTCCAGCAGCTCGGCCATCGACCGCCACTGCGGGATCGCGTCGCTGGTCGCCCGGGCCATCGCGTCCGGCGTGATCTCGTACGCGTGGCCGCGGGTGCCCGGCAGCACGACCCGGCGGGCGATGCCGGTGCGGACGAGCATCCGCATGCCGGTGGAGACCGAACCCTTGGACAGGCCGAGCGCCGCGCCCAGCTGCGCGCTGGTCTGCGCGGGCGGGTCGCACACCAGCAGCCAGCCCATCAGCTTCCCGTTCGCGGGCGGGGTGCCGTTGCGCGCGAACTCCAGCGCGAACTCCTCGGCGTACCGGCGCAGCTCGTCCATGATCAAGTCTCCGAACGTTCAGAACCCACTGAACGTTACGCCCCTCCGCCCGCGACACGCCAGCGCCCCCGTCGACACGTACGACGGGGGCGCTGGCGAAGCGGCGAGGGCGCCGTCAGTGCAGGTAGTACAGGATCACGTTGTGGACGTGCTGCGCCTTCTGGTTGCCGCGCATCTCCACCTCGTACGTCTGGCCGCTGGTGTGCAGCGCGATCGAGCCGCTGGAGAAGAACTGCCCGGCCCACGACTTGTTGCTGAGCACGCTGACGCTGGTGATCTTCGAGTACGGGATGCTGGTGATCGCGACCCGCTTGCCCACGAACGACTTGTCCTGCAGGATCACCCGGCGGTCGGTCAGGCCGATGAAGCCGGTGCCGACGCCGACCGCGTCGTACACCGCGATGATCTGCTCGCCGTCGAGCAGACCGCTCCGGATCTGGTCGAACTGGTCCTGCCGGTCGAACGGCACGGTCGCCTGTCGGGACACGGGTGCTCCTTTGTTCGGGTTCCCGGCCACCCTAGGCAGTGCCCGCAACGCCGTGGTACTCGCCGGCGTCGGCGGACCCGGTGCGGCCCGGGCCGACCGCGGCCGCGGGCGTGCCGCACATCCGTTGCGGCGCAAGGGTTCCGGGGATCGCCCGGCAAACCGGTGGCGCGGAACCCCGCGGGTTGGCAGGATCGCGGCGTGCTCGTCGACCTGTGGCCGCCGTACGGCCTGACCATCGTGACGCCCACCGTGCAGCTGCGACTGCCCCGCGAGGAGGAGATCGCCGCGCCGGCCGACGTCGCCGCCGCCGGTGTGCACCGCGCCGACGAGCGGCCGTTCCTGACGCCGTGGGCGGAGGGCGACCCCGCCGACCGCGCCCGCACCGTACTGCAAGGGCACTGGGACGGGCTGGCGTCCTGGCGGGTGCCGGCGTGGGAGCTGGGACTGGGGGTGTTCCGCGCCGGCGAGCCGATCGGCATGGTCTCCTTGCGCGCCAACGACTTCCCAATCGTACGCGAGGTGGTCACGTCGTCGTGGCTGGGCCTCCCGCACCAAGGCCGCGGGTACGGGACGGACGCCCGGCTGGGGTTGCTGACGCTGGCGTTCGACCACCTGGGCGCGCGGGCCGCGCGTACCGAGGTGTTCCGGGACAACCACGCGTCGCAGGGCGTCTCCCGCAAGCTCGGGTACGTGCCGGACGGCATCTCCGTGGACGCGCGCGGCGACGAGGCGCTGGTGTCCGACCGGCTCCGGTTGACCCGCGAGGTGTGGACCGGCCGCCCGCGGGCGGCGGTGACCGTCGAGGGCTTCGACGCCTGCCGCGCGCTGTTCGGCCTCTGAGATTCAGCGGCTCAGCCGGCGCACAGGCTGGGCTGCGTAGCGTCCCCGCCGGGAGGGGATGTTGTGACAACGAGCGATGCGGTGGCGGCCGTCGGTCGGCGGTGGAGCCTGGCGCGGCGGCTCGCCGGGTACGTGGCGGCCGCCAGCATGGGGCTGTACCTGCTGGTCAAGGTGGTCTGGATCGCGGCGGCGCTGATCGGCACGCACCCGGCCGGATTCGGTACCGGCGGGTGGGTCGCGCTCAACGCGGTCACCGTGCTGATGGCCGCCGCCGGTGTCGCGCTCGGGTTGGCGCTGGCGCAACGGTGGGGGCGACGGCTGCCGGCCGTACCGGTGGTGCTGGTGTCGTGGGTGGGCGCCGGGTTCCTGGTCCCGACCCTGCCGTACCTGGTGGCGCGGGCGGTGCTGGACGCCGGGAGCGGCGGCGGGGGCGACGCGGCACCCGGCTGGGAAGCCGTGTTCCTCAGCCTCGGGTTCGGCGGGATGGCCGTCGGACTGGCCGTCGCCGTACCGGTCTACCTGCGGGACCGGTGGCCGCGCGCGTTCCTCGGCCGGCTGGCGGACCGGCCGTCCACCCCGACGGCGTGGACCGTCGCGACCGTCGCCGCGGCCACCCTGCTCGGCCTGCTCTGGTGCTACTGGGCGCTCGGCGGCACGCTCGGCATCGACCCCGCCCGGCTCGCCGCCCGGGACCTCGACGGTCGGCTGCTGAGCGCGAGTTCCGGGCTGTGGGCGCTGCTCGGCGCCGCCAGCCTCCTGGCGCTGCGTTCCGGTCGCCCCGGTCGGCTCCGCCGCTGGGTACCGATGGCGCTCGCGTACGGCGCGTCCGGGTCGCTGTTCGCCTGGAGCGCCTGGAAACTCCCCATGGTCCTGCTCGCCCCGGGCGGCTTCGTGCCCGTCGAGTACGTCCCGGTCGCCGTCGGCGAACACGTCCTCAGCATCGCCACCGGTCTGGCCCTGCTCGCCGGCGCCCTGCGCAACGCCCCGGCACGCGGAGGCCACGAATCCGTTGTCCACCAACGGAACCCGAGCTGACTGTCTACTATGGACAGTGTGGTCAGCCACGGCGGAGCAGCTGGATGTCCATCACCCAGCCGGCCGCGACGCACGCCTCGGCATCCCGAGGGACGCCCGGCACACATCCGCCGTACGGAGTTGGCTCAGCGGTGGGCGAGGACGCAGTCGCCGCAGTAGCCGCCGCCGGGGATCCGGTAGTACAGGCAGCACGAGGTACGGACGAACCGGCCGCCGGGTCCGGTCGGCCCTCCGGTACCGGCGAGCGGCCCGGCCAGCAACGCCGCCCCCGTACTCCGGGCCGCGTCCGCGAGGTCCGGCCGCGCCGTGCCGACCGTCCCGACGGCGCCGAACACCGCCGACGCCACGTTGCCCCGGAGTACCTGAGGGGACAGCGCGTAGCGCGCGGCGATGGCGGCGGCCAGCGGGTCGAGGACGTCGGGCAGCAGCGCGGCGGGATCGGGCGTACCGGACGGTCCGGTCAGGGCGAGCGGCCACGGACCGCCGTCGACCGGCCGCCAGTACGTGCCGTCGAGGGTGGGGCGCGGCAGCGGGGTGCCGAGCACGTACGCGCCGATCACGGGGGAGACGAGCCGGGCGAACAGGCCGAGCGACATGGTCGACGCGGCCACGCGCGGCTCGATGTCGGCGCCGGCGAGGCGGGCCTCGACGTACCGGACCCGCTCGTCCAGTGCCGGGCCGACGACCAGTTCGCGGAGGGTGTGCCAGCCGTCGCCGGTCCGCTCCTGGAGCGCGAAGAACGGCCCGAGCGCGGCCAGGTCGGCGGGCGTCGGCGTGTCGGTCGGCATCACCGCCACCCTACGGTCCGCCCTCCCCGCACCGCCGGCACGTCCGGAACGCTGCGGCTGCGCCGGACGCGGCATGCCCTGCGCGGGTCGCCCACCGCGGGGGAATCCTCCACGACGACCGTCCGGCTCCTCCAGCGCGGTCACGCGTCGGCTCCCGCGGCGGGTACCTGGCTGACAACACCGCCCGGTGCACGGACGTGACGTACCGGATGAGGGGTGGCTCGGCGGGGCGAACGGGACGCGCGCGGGGCGTGGTCGCCGGGTGCGGCCTTTACCACGCGGGGTGGGCCGGACGCGAACCGGACAAGCCCGGTTGTCGGGGGTCCACAAAAGCGGCCGCCGTTTCTTCCCCATCAGGCCCCTCGGCTGTCGCCGTCCGGATGGGCGACGATCATGACCGTGCCACACCTGCGGTCGCCGCGGCGGTCGTCGGGTGGTCCGCCGCGGGCGGCCATCCGGCCTCGGTGAGGTGCCCGTACGCGTGCGGGCGCCGTCCGAGGTGGTCGGCCATCTGGTGTCGAGGGAGCGAAGGGTTCGGATTCGGGTGTTCAGTCGTGTCGCCATCGTCAACCGGGGTGAGGCCGCGATGCGGCTCATCCACGCCGTACGGGACCTCGCCGCGGAGACGGGGGAGCGGATCGAGACCGTCGCCCTGTACACCGACGTCGACCGGACCGCGACCTTCGTACGGGAGGCCGACCTCGCGTACGACCTCGGCCCGGCGTCCGCGCGCCCGTACCTGGATCTGAAGGTCCTGGGGCGGGCGCTGACGGAGACCGGCGCGGACGCCGCGTGGGTGGGCTGGGGTTTCGTCGCCGAGGACCCGGCGTTCGCGGAGCTGTGCGACCAGTTGGGCGTGGCGTTCGTGGGCCCGGACGCGGAGGCGATGCGCAAGCTGGGCGACAAGATCGGCGCGAAGCTGATCGCCGAGGAGGTCGGCGTACCGGTCGCGCCGTGGAGCCGCGGCGCGGTCGAGACGCTGGACGCGGCCGTGGCGGCCGCGGCCGAGATCGGCTACCCGCTGATGTTGAAGGCGACGGCGGGTGGCGGCGGGCGCGGCATCCGGGTGGTGACGAGCGACGCCGAGCTGACCGACGCGTACCAGCGGACGAGTCAGGAGGCGGCGCGCGCGTTCGGCAGCGGCATCGTGTTCCTGGAGCGGCTGATCACCGGCGCCCGGCACGTCGAGGTGCAGGTCATCGCGGACGGCCAGGGCACGGCGTGGGCGCTCGGCGTACGGGACTGCTCGGTGCAGCGGCGCAACCAGAAGATCATCGAGGAGTCGGCGTCGCCGGTACTGAGCGCCGCGCAGGCGGGCGAGTTGAAGGCGGCGGCCGAGCGGCTCGCGCTCGCGGTGGGGTACCGGGGGGCGGCGACCGTCGAGTTCCTGTACCACCCGGGTGACAAGGTGTTCGCGTTCCTGGAGGTCAACACCCGGCTCCAGGTCGAGCACCCGATCACCGAGGCGACCACCGGCTTCGATCTGGTACGTGCGCAGCTGCGGGTGGCGTCGGGCGGCAAGCTGACGGGTGAGCAGCCGGTGGAGCGCGGGCACGCGGTCGAGGCCCGGCTGAACGCCGAGGACCCGGACCGGGACTTCGCGCCGTCCCCGGGCCGCATCGCGCGGCTGGACCTGCCGGCGGGCCCGGGCATCCGGGTCGACACCGGCGTCAGCGAGGGCGACACCATCCCGGCCGACTTCGACTCGATGATCGCCAAGATCATCGCGTACGGGCGGGACCGCTCGGAGGCGCTCGCCCGGCTGCGTCGCGCGATGGCCGAGACCCGCGTGATCATCGAGGGCGGCGCGACGAACAAGAGCTTCGTCCTCGACCTCCTCGACCGGCCCGAGGTGATCGACGGCAGCGCGGACACCGGCTGGATCGACCGGGTACGTGCCGAGGGCGACCTCGTCACGCACCGGCACTCCGCGGTCGCGCTCGCCGCCGCCGCCATCGAGGCGTACGAGGAGGAGGAGCGGGCGGAGCAGCAGCGCCTGCTGTCCACAGCGTCCGGCGGGCGCCCGCAGGTACGGCACGAGAGCGGACGGCCGCTGGGCCTGAAGCTGCGCGGCGTCGGGTACAAGGTGCGCGTCGCGCGGATCGGTACGAACCGGTTCCGGGTCGGCATCGGGGCCGGCGGCGAGGAGCAGGCGGTCGACGTCGAGCTGACGCGGTTCGACCGGCACACCGGGCAGATCGCCGTCAACGGCGCCCGGTACCGGCTGCTCACCGGTACGCACGGGCCGGTGCACCTGGTCGAGGTGGACGGGGTGGCGCACCGGATCAGCCGGGACGAGGGCGGCGTGATCCGTTCGTTCGCGCCGGCCCTGGTGGTCGCCGTACCGCACGAGGTCGGCTCGGTCGTCGAGGCGGACGCGCCGGTCCTGGTACTGGAGATCATGAAGATGGAGACGGTGCTGCGGGCGCCGTTCCGGGCCCGGCTGACCGAGTGCGGCGTGTCGGTGGGCAGCCAGGTGGAGGCGGGCGCGGCGCTGATGCGGCTGGAGCCGCTCGGCGACGAGGACCCGGCCGTCGAGGAGACCGCGGCCGAGGGTGCGGCGGTCCCGCTGGACCTGCCGGCGGCTCCCGCGACGGCGCCGTCCCGGCAGCGCACCGCGCGCGGCCACGAGGACCTGCGCAGCCTGCTGCTCGGCTTCGACGTGGACCCGCACGACGAGCGCCGGGTACTCGACGGCTACCTGGACGCGCGCCGGGCCGCGGTCGAGGACGGTCACCGGCCGCTGGCGGCGGAGCTGGCGCTGGTCGACGTGTTCGCGGATCTGGCCGAGCTGAGCCGGAACCGGCCGTCGGGCGAGGAGGGCGGCGGGCACGTGCACAGCGCCCGCGAGTACTTCCACACGTACCTGCAGAGCCTGGACGTGGAGCGGGCCGGGCTGCCGGCGGCGTTCCAGGCGAAGCTGGCGCGCGCGCTCGGGCACTACGGCGTGACGGAGCTGGAGCGGTCCGCGGAGCTGGAGGCCGCGGTGTTCCGGATCTTCCTGGCGCAGCAGCGGTCGGCGGCGGACGCGGTGGTCGTCGCGACCCTGCTGCGTACGTGGCTGCGGGAGCCGCCGCCGGAAGAGACGCTGCGCGAGGCGGCCGGCCTGTCGCTGGAGCGGCTCGTCGCCGCCACGCAGGTACGGTTCCCGGTGCTCGCCGACCTCGCCCGCGGCGTCGTGTACGCGTGGTTCGCCCGGCCGCTGCTGCGCCGCAACCGTGCCCACGTGTACGCGGACGTGCGCCGGCACCTGCGGCACCTGGACGAGTACCCGGAGGCGCCGGACCGGGCCGAGCGCATCGCCGACATGGTGCGCAGTACCGAGCCGTTGGTGCGGCTGCTGGGGCAGCGGCTGGCGCGGCCGGGCCGGGACAACACGGTGATGCTGGAGGTCCTGACCCGGCGCTACTACGGCAACCGCGCCCTCACCGCCGTACGCACGGTCGACGTGGACGGCTGCCGGTTCGTGGTGGCCGACCGGGGCGGCGACAGCGTGGTGTCGGCGGCGGTGGGCTTCGACGAGCTGGGCGGCGCGCTGCGCGGCCTGGCCGGGCTCGCCGGCGGCGTGGACGCGGTCGACGCGGACGTGTACCTCGCGTGGGAGGGCCAGCCGGAGGACCCGGACGCGATGGCCGCGGCGCTGCTGGAGGTGGTCCGCGCCCAGCCGCTGCCCAGCCGGGTACGCCGGCTCACGGCGACGGTCGCGGGCCGCGCGGGCGCGGTGATGCACCACCACTTCACGTTCCGGCCGTCGACGACGGGGCTGGAGGAGGAGCGGCTGATCCGCGGGCTGCACCCGCACATCGCGCAGCGGATGCAGATGGAGCGGCTGAACCGCTTCGACCTGACGCGCCTGCCGTCCACCGACGAGGAGGTGTACCTGTTCCGGTGCGTGGCGCGGCAGAACCCGTCGGACGACCGGCTCGTCGCGTTCGGGCAGGTACGTGACCTGACGGAGCTGCGGGACCACGAGGGCCGGCTGGTCGCGCTGCCGACCGCGGAGGACACCGTGGCGGCGTGCCTCGACGCGATCCGCCGGGCGCAGGCCCGCCGGCCGCTGCGGGACCGCTTCCCCACCAACCGCATCGTCGTGTACGTGTGGCCGCCGATCGACATCACCCGCGAGGAGATGGAGATGATCGCCGCCCGGGTACGGCCGACGACGGCCGGCGCGGGGCTGGAGGAGATCCTGTTCATCGCCCGGCAGCGGGATCCGGAGACGGGCGCGCTGACGAAGGTGGGCGTGCGCATCGCGTTCGACCCGACGGGCGGCGCGGAGCTGGTCATCGGCGAGCCGTCGGACGAGCCGGTCGAGCCGGTCGACGACTACCGCCTGAAGGTACTGCGGGCCAGCCGCCGCGGCACCGTGTACCCGTACGAGCTGACGGGGCTGCTGGGCGACTTCGTCGAGTACGACCTGGACGAGCGGCACGCGTTGGTACCGGTGGACCGGCCGAAGGGGCGCAACACGGCGGGGATCGTGGCCGGCGTGGTGACCACCCGTACGGAGCGGCACCCGCAGGGCGTGACCCGGGTGGTACTGCTGGGCGACCCGACGAAGTCGCTCGGCGCGCTGTCCGAGCAGGAGTGCCGCCGGGTGATCGCCGCGCTGGACCTGGCCGACCGCATGCGGGTACCGGTGGAGTGGTACGCGCTGTCCGCCGGCGCCCGCGTCTCGATGACCTCCGGTACCGAGAACATGGACTGGGTGGCCGCGGCGTTGAAGCGGATCGTCGAGTTCACCCAGGCCGGCGGTGAGATCAACATCGTGGTCGCGGGCATCACCGTCGGCGCCCAGCCGTACTGGAACGCCGAGGCCACGATGCTCATGCACACCAAGGGAATCCTGGTGATGACACCGGATTCGGCGATGGTGCTGACCGGCAAGCAGGCGCTCGACTTCTCCGGCGGCGTGTCGGCCGAGGACAACTTCGGCATCGGCGGGTACGACCGGGTCATGGGCCCGAACGGCCAGGCGCAGTACTGGGCGCCCGACCTGCCGGCGGCCCGCGACGTGCTGATGGCGCACTACGACCACACGTACGTGGCGCCGGGGGAGACGGCACCGCGGCGGGCGCCGACCACCGACCCGGTGGACCGGGACATCAGCAGCTTCCCGCACGAGGTGCCGGGCAGCGAGTTCGGCACGGTCGGGGAGATCTTCTCGGCGGCGGCGAACCCGGACCGGAAGAAGCCGTTCGACATCCGTACGGTGATGCGCGCGCTCGCCGACCAGGACCACGAGGTACTGGAGCGCTGGGCGGGCATGGCCGACGCGGAGACCGCGGTGGTGCAGGACGCGCACCTGGGCGGCATGCCGGTGTGCCTGCTCGGGATCGAGTCGCGGCCGGTGCCGCGGCGCGGTTTCCCGCCCACCGACGGTCCGGACACGTACACGGCGGGCACGCTGTTCCCGCGGTCGTCGAAGAAGGCGGCGCGGGCGATCAACGCGGCGAGCGGCAACCGTCCGCTGGTGGTGCTGGCGAACCTGTCCGGGTTCGACGGGTCGCCGGAGTCGATGCGCAAGCTCCAGCTGGAGTACGGCGCGGAGATCGGCCGGGCGATCGTGAACTTCCGCGGCCCGATCGTGTTCTGCGTGATCTCGCGGTACCACGGCGGCGCGTTCGTGGTGTTCTCGAAGGCGCTCAACCCGGGCATGACCGTACTGGCGCTGGAGGGCTCGTTCGCCTCCGTACTGGGCGGTGCGCCGGCCGCGGCGGCCGTCTTCGCCGGTGACGTGAACGCGCGTACGGCGGCCGATCCGCGGGTGCGGGACATGGAGGCGCGCGCCGCCGCCGCGGGCGGTACGGACCGTGCCGCGCTGACCGCCGAGCTGGACGAGCTGCGCGCTTCGGTACGCGCGGAGAAGCTCGGCGAGGTGGCCGCGGAGTTCGACCGGGTGCACAGCATCCAGCGCGCGGTGGAGGTCGGGTCGGTCGACGCGGTGGTCAGCGTCGCGGAGCTGCGGCCGCGCATCATCGAGGCGATCGGGGCGTACCGGCCCGCGCACTGAGAACCACCCGTACGAACGGGCCGGCGGCGTCTGCCGCCGGCCCGTTCGCCGTCTCCGGCGGCGATCCGGGACGCGCGGGGGGTGCGCTGGCGTACCGGACGGTCACCTGCTAGTTTTTCTTGGCATGTGCAGGGTTCAGCTATGAGCAGCTCGCCGCTGACCGGCGACGACCTGCTGCGGACGCTGGCCACGCTCGCCAACCCGCACCGGCTGCGGGTCGTCGCCGCCCTCACCGAGCGCCGGCGGTACGTCAGCGAGCTGGCGCGCGAGCTCGGCATCAGCCGCGCCCTGCTGCAACTCCACCTGAAGAAGCTCGAATCGGCCGGTCTGGTGTCCGGACACCTCGAACTGTCCGACGACGGCAAGGCGATGAAGTACTACGAGGTCACGGACTTCGCGGTCGAGTTGACGCCGCGCACCGTCGCGGCGGCGGCCCGCACCCTGAGCGACCGGGACGGCAAGGAAGGGGAGACGGGACGATGAGCGCACACGCCTGGGCGGAGGTCGTCGGAGCGTTCGGCATCTTCCTGCTGCTGAGCTCGGTCGCCACGGTCACGATCTGGCAGTTCGGGGCGACGTGGCGGGCGAAGGCGGTGCTGGCCCGCGAGGACGCGTACCGGACGCTCGCCGAGCGGGCCGTCGCGTCGCAGCGGGCCACCGAGGACCGGCTGGACGCGGTCTCGCGCCAGCTCGCCGAGGTGACCGGTCAGCTCGGCGAGACCCGGGCCTCGGTCGAGCGCATCCTCACCGAGGTCGACTGAACCGCCGGATCCGGCTCCACCGGACGGAATCCGGGACACCGCAAGGAATCCGGGACACCGCAAGGAATCCGGGACGCCGCAAGGAATCCGGGACGCCGCAAGGAATCCGGGACTTCACAGGATCGGGCCGTCGAGCGGCAACTCGACGGCCCGGCGAAGAAGCGACACCTGTGTTCGGCACGCGCACTCCTTCACGAAGGGACGTTAGTCCATGCCGCGTACGACCCTGCCCACAGCCCGCATCGAACGCGTCGCCGCCTGGTCGGTACGCCACCGGTGGTGGGCGATCGGCGGCTGGTTCGCCCTCGTCGTCCTCGCCGTCCTGGCCGGGGCGGCGGTCACCGGCGACGGCGCGCCCGCCCACGATCCCGGCGAGTCCGGCCGCGCCCAGCGCGTACTGGACGCCCAGCACGGGTACTCGCCGGCCCAGGAGAGCGTGCTCGTCACGTCCGGCCACCGGTACGACGGGGTGGCCCGCGCGGCGGCCGACGACCTGATCGGCACGCTCCGCCGCTCGGGTGCGGTCACCGGGCTGGCCGACCGCGCGCGGGTCTCCGCCGACGGGACGGCGGGGCTGGTCACGTTCCAGCTCGCCGGCCCGGAGGAGCGCGCGGGCGACCACTTCGACGCCACCGTACGGGTGGTGCGGGAGGTCGGCGCGCGGCACCCGGGCGTACGGCTGGCGCAGGCCGGCGACCGGAGCCTGTCGGCCGCCGTCGACGACTCGATCACGGCGGACTTCGGCCGGGCGGAGACGATCTCGTTGCCGCTGACCGTGGTGGTCCTGCTGATCGTGTTCGGCTCGCTCGTCGCCGCCGGCATCCCGGTACTCCTCACGCTGACCACGGTCGCGGCCACGTTCTCGCTGTTGACCGTGGTGGACCAGTGGATTCCGATCAACAGCGCGGCGTCGTCGATGGTGCTGCTGATCGGCGTCGCCGTCGGCGTCGACTACTCGCTGTTCTACCTGCGCCGGGCGCGGGAGGAACGCGCCGCCGGGCGCGACACCGCCACCGCCGTACGGACCGCCGCCGCGACGTCCGGCCGGGTCGTCATCGTCGCCGGCCTCACCGTCCTGCTGTGCCTGTGCGGCCTGCTGCTCGCCGGTATCGACCAGTTCCGGGGCCTGACCGTGGGGACCGCGGTGGCCGTCGGCCTGGCCGTACTCGGATCCTGCACGGTGCTGCCGGCACTGCTCGCGCTGCTCGGCCGGCACGTCGACGCGGTACGGATCCCGGTGCTGCGCAAGCGTTCCGACGGGTCGCGGGTGTGGTCGGCGATCGCCCGCGCGGTCGTACGCCGGCCGGCGGTGGCCGGTGGCCTCGCCGCCGTCGCGCTGGCAGTACTGGCGTTACCCGCGTTCGGGCTGCACCTGCAGGACGCGGCGGTCACCGACAGCCTGCCCCGCTCCGTACCGCAGGTGGACGCGGCCCTGCGGATGCAGCGGGCGTTTCCGGGTGCGGCCGCGCCCGCCCGCGTGGTGGTCTGGGCGCGGGACGGCGGCACCGCCGACACCCCCGAGGTACGCCGGGCCGTCGGCGCGCTGCGCGCCCGGATCCCGCACAGCCACGGGCTTCTCGCCGACCCGGTAACCGTCGTACGGGTCGGCCGGGCACTCGTGGTCCGGGTACCGCTGGCCGGCTCCGGCACCGACCCCACCTCGAACCGGGCCCTCGCCGAACTCCGCGGCACCGCGCTGCCCGCGACCCTCGGCCGGGTCGGCGGCGTCGGCTGGGCCGTGCAGGGCCGCACCGCCTTCGCGTACGACTTCGCGCGCACGCTCGCCGGCCGCGTCCCGTACGTGGTCGGGTTCGTGCTGGTGCTCGCGTTCGTGTTGCTGGCGTGGGCGTTCCGGTCGCTGGTGATCCCGGTCGTGTCGATCGTGCTGAACCTGCTGTCCGTCGGCGCCGCGCTGGGCGTCCTGACCTGGGTGTTCCAGGACGGGCACCTGTCCGGCCCGCTCGGCTTCACCGCGTACGGCGGGGTGGTGAGCTGGCTGCCGCTGTTCGACTTCGTGCTGCTGTTCGGGCTGAGCATGGACTACCACGTGTTCGTGCTGAGCCGGATCCGGGAACGGGTGACCGCGGGAGTACCGCCGCGGGCCGCGATCGTCGACGGCGTCGGCCGCAGCGCCGGCGTGGTGTCCTCCGCCGCGCTGCTGATGACGGCCGTGTTCGCGGTGTTCGTGGTCCTGACCGCGATCGAGTACAAGATGCTCGGGGTGGGGATGGCCGTGGCGGTGCTGCTGGACGCCACCGTGGTGCGCGGTGTCCTGCTGCCGGCGGCGCTCGCGCTGGTCGGCCGGCGCGCCTGGGGCCGCCGCGCACCCGCCCCGGCGCCCCCGGTACGGGTCGGCGCCGGCGCGTCCTGACCGTGGCTGCGGCCCGCCCGGTCGCGGGCCGCAGCCGTTGCGGGGCAAGGGATCCCGCGTCACCAGCCGACGGGGCCGAGCCGGTCGACGAACGTACCGGTCGGGCCGTCGGGGCCGAGCGTGGCGAGCCGTACGATCGAGTCGGTGCCCTCGGTGACGGTGAGCGTGCCGCGGTGGCCGTTCATGTCGGTCGCCGCGAACGTGTGGTTCGCGACCTCGCCGGGCGTGGCGGCGTTCACCTTCACGTCCGGCAGCGCCCGCGCGTACCGGACGGTGAGCATGTTGAGCGCCGCCTTCGACGAGCTGTACGCGAGCTCGTGCATCGACGCGACCGGCTGGTCCGGGTCGGTGACCACCGCGAACGAGCCGCCGCCGCTGGAGACCATCACCACGCGCGGGTTGTCCGCGGCGCGCAGCAACGGCAGGAACGCGCCGGTCACGCGGACCGGCCCGTACACGTTGGTGTCGTAGACGGCGTGCAGGTCGGCGGCGGTGGCGTCGGCTGGCGGTACGGCCCCGCCCGGTGCGCCCGCGTTGTTGACGAGGACGTCGAGCCGGTCGGTGTGCTGGCGCACGATCCGTACGGCGTCGGCGACGGAGTCGTCGGAGGTCACGTCGAGCGGTACGAGGACGGCCGTGACGCCGTCGTCGGCGAGCGCCCGTACGGCGTCCCGGCCGCGGATCTCGTCCCGGGAGCCGAGGAAGACCGTCCAGCCGAGCCCGCCGAGCCGCCGCGCGGTCTCCCGGCCGAGTCCCTTGTTGCCGCCGGTGACGAGCACCGTGGTCTGCTGCGTGTACGTCATGCCCACCTGACGGCGGGCCGCGCCCGGAGGTAACCGGTGGTGGCCGTGCCCACAGGTACCGGCCGGCGACTTGCGTTGGAGTGCGCTCCAGGACGTAGCGTCGTGGCATGACGGGGACGCGCGACGAGGAGTACCTGGGCATCCGCGAGGTGGCCGCATCGGTGGGGTTGAGCCAGGACACGCTCCGCTGGTACGAGCGCGAGGGCCTGGTGCCGCGGGTCGAGCGGGACGGCAGCCGGCGCCGCCGGTACAGCCCGCGGCACGTGGGGTGGCTGCGCACCCTCGTCCTGTTGCGGCGTACCGGGATGCCGACGCGTGACATGCGCCGGTTCGGCCGGCTCGCCGCGGACGGCGCGGCCACTCACCCCGAGCGGCTCGCGCTGCTGTCCGCGCACCGGGACCGCCTCGTCGCCCGGATCGCGGCGCTCGGCGACGACCTCGCCGCCCTCGACGGCAAGGTCGAACGGTACCGGGAACTCATCGCGCAGGGCCGCGACTGCGGGGCACCGCTGCCCGACGGCGACTGACCCCACCCCCGCCTCACCAGCGGCCCGGCGCACCGCCGTGCCGTCGTTCCACCCTGCCGTCATCTCGCCCGGACCGCACAGAGGAGCAGTGAATGCAGTACCGGACGCTCGGCCGCACCGGCATCTCCGTCAGCACGTTCGCCCTCGGCACGCTGCGCCTCGGCGCGTGGGGCAACACCGACCACGACGACGCCATCCGGCTCGTCCACACCGCGCTCGACGCCGGCGTGAACCTCGTCGACACCGCCGACCAGTACTCGGGGGGCGAGGCCGAGGAGATCGTCGGGAAGGCGATCCGCGGCCGCCGGGACGAGGTCGTGCTCGCGACCAAGGGCCACTTCCCGGTACGCATGGGCGATCCGGACCCGAACCGGCGCGGCAACTCGCGGCGGTGGCTGACCCGGGCGGTCGACGACAGCCTGCGCCGGCTCGGTACCGACCGGATCGACCTCTACCAGGTGCACCGGCCGGACCCGGCCACCGACATCGACGAGACCCTGTCCGTGCTCTCCGACCTGGTACGTGCCGGCAAGATCATGGCGATCGGCACCTCCGACTTCCCCGCCGAGCAGCTCGTCGAGGCGCAGTGGGTGGCCGACCGGCGCAACCACGTCCGCTTCCACACCGAGCAGCCGCCGTACTCCGTGTTCGTGCGCGGCATCGAGGCCGACGTGCTGCCCACCGCGCTGAAGTACGGGATGGGGGTGCTGACGTGGAGCCCGCTCAACAGCGGCTGGTTGACGGGCCGGTTCCGCCGCGGCGAGCGGATCGAGATGACGGAGTTCCGGCGGGTGGTGGCGCACAAGTTCGACCTGGACCTGCCCGGCAACCGGGCCAAGCTGGACGCGGTCGAGCGGCTGCTCGCGCTCGCGGACGAGGTCGGCGTGCCGCTGACGCACCTGGCGCTCGCGTTCGCGGCGAGCCACCGTGCCGTCTCCTCGGTACTCCTCGGCCCGCGTACGATCGCCCACCTCACCGACCAGCTCGCCGCCGCGGACCTGCGCCTCGACGACACGGTACTGGACCGGATCGACGCGATCGTCCCGCCCGGGGTGACGCTCAACCCGGCCGACGTGGACTACCGCCGGCCGGCCCTCACCGACCCGGCCGAACGCCGCCGCCCGGCCTGACCTCGTTGGGGCGCAAGGGATCCGCGCATTGGGCTTGACGTACTAGTTGTTTCAGTCAAGACTAGCAACATGTCCGATGCCAACGACGACGTACTGAGCTGGGTGGAGCGGGTGGCCACCTTCTGCGTCGAGGAGTGGGGGCTCCCGCCAATCACCGGGCGCATCCTCGGCCTGCTCATGATCTGCGACCCGCCGGAGCGGTCGGCCGGCGGGATCGCCGAGCAGATCCACGCCAGCCGCGCCTCCCTCACCTCGAACATGCGGTTCCTGACCGCGATCGGGCTCGTCCGGCGCGTCCGCGTACCCGGGGACCGCACCACGTACTACCGCATCGAGGACGACGCCTGGCAGAAGGTGGTGCAGCGCAAGCTGGACAGCCTCGGCGCGTTCGGCGCCATCGCCGAGGCGGGCGTGGCGCTCGCCGGCGGTACGGCCGCGAACGCCGACCGTATCCGCAGCGCGCAGCGGGCCCTGACCTGGCTGCGCGACGTCGCCGCCGCCCACCCGCCGGAGAGCTGAGGACCCATGCCCCGCGTACGGCTCGACCTGGACCCCCTGCGCGAGACGCTGCTCCTCACCCTGTACGCGCGGGCGCTGGACAGCGGGCGCGACCGCCCGATCCTCGGCGACACCCGGTCGGCGGAGGTCGCCGCCGCGATCGACTACGACTTCGCCCGGCTCAAGGTGCGGCCGAGCCTGGTGTGCAGCACCGCGTTGCGGGCCCGGCGGTTGGACGACGTGGTCCGCGCGTTCGTCGCCGAGCACCCGGACGCGGTCGTCCTCGACCTCGGCTGCGGCCTCGACACCCGGGTGTACCGGTGCGACCCGCCCGCCGGCGTCGACTGGTACGACGTGGACTTCGCCGACGTGGTCGCGCTGCGGCCGCGGTTCCTGCCGGAGCGGTCGCGGCGGCTCGGCGCGGACGTCACCGTACCGGGCTGGCTGGCCGGGCTGCCGCGCGACCGACCCGCGCTGGTGGTCGCCGAGGGCCTGGTGCCGTTCCTGCCCGGCGACGCGTTCCCCCGCCTGGTACGGGAGCTGACCGGGCACTTCGCCACCGGCGTACTCGCGCTCAACGGGTACACCCGCTTCGCGGCGTGGGCGATGAAGTACCATCCGACGATCCGGGCCATCGGGATCACGGCGGCGCAGGGCTTCGACGACCCGCACGAGCCGGAGACGTGGCGCGCCGGCCTGACGCTCGCGGGGGAGGACCTGCTGGTCCGGGCGCCGGAGGTGGCCGGCTTTCCGCAGCCGCTGCGCGCGGCCACCCGGCTGATGGGCCACAGCACCGGAATCGCCCGGCAGGGCGCCCGCATCCTCCGGTACTCGTTCTGACCGCGGCGCCGGGCCGGCCGCGCCGACCCGGCACCGCGACCTCACGGTACGAGGTCGGTCACGCCGCGGCCGGTCGTGATGTCGAACGGCACCGACGCCTGGTCGTGCGCGATCAGCCAGCTGCCGTCGATCTTCCGGAAGCAGAACGTGCCGCGCACCCACATGCCCTTCGTCGCCGTACCGTCGGGCAGGGTGCCGGACAGCCGGCCGAACGCGTGCCCGAACGCCACGTCACCGCCGACCACCACCGCCAGGTCCCGCACCTCGTACGCCACCTCGGTGAAGAACGCGAACGCACGCCTCCAGTTCGCCATCTTCGCCTCGATACCGACGTGCTGGAGCGGCGGCTCGACGTCGAACGACACCACGTCCGGCGTGTAGATCCGTTGCAGCGCCTCGATGTCCTTCGCCCCGATACCGGCCACGATCCGGTCGATCTGTGCCCTGATCGCGGCTTCGTCCGCCTCGTTGGGTGTCGCCATCGTTCGTCCCTCTTCCCGGTTGTGTCGAGCAGCCTTCCCCTCCTACGACGATGTACCGGCCCGGCATGTCAGGGCCCCGGCCTGACGATCCGGGGCGCCGCGTCGTCGTACCGGGTGAGGGCAGAGCCGACCGCGAGGAGCGCCGCACCATGACCGACCACCCCGACGACCGGTCCGCCACACTGCTCGGCGAGCGGCGGCAACTGATCAGCCTCGCGTACCGGCTGCTCGGGTCGCTGGCGGAGGCCGAGGACGCCGTGCAGGAGGCGTACGCCCGCTGGTACGCCATGTCGGCGGAACGGCAGGACGCCGTCGCCTCGCCCGGCGCCTGGCTGTCGACCGTCACCAGCCGGATCTGCCTCGACCTGCTCGGCTCTGCCCGCGCCCGCCGCGAACGGTACGTCGGGGAGTGGATACCCGAACCGCTGCCCGACGGCGACTGGGGGCGACCGGCGGCCGCCGTACCGGCGGATCCGGCCGACCGGGTCACGCTCGACGAGTCCGTCGGCATGGCGTTCCTCGTCGCGCTCGAATCGATGACCCCCGCCCAGCGCGTCGCGCTCATCCTCCACGACGTCTTCGGGTACGCGTTCGCCGAGATCGCCGACATCACCGGCCGTACCCCGGCGGCCTGCCGCGAACTCGCGTCCGCCGCGCGCCGCCGGGTCCGTACCCCCGGGGTGCACGCGGCGCCCGCCGAGAGCCAGGCCGACCTCGTGCGCAGCTTCAAACAGGCGTGGGAGGCCCGGGACATCCGCACCCTCGTCGGACTCCTCGACCCCGCCGCCACGTTCACCGCCGACGGCGGCGGCCTCGTCACCACGACGCTGCACCCCGTCGAGGGCGGCGACCGGATCGCGCAGTACATGATGGAGATCTCCGCCGCGCGGCCCGTCGACGTCACCCTGCTGGAACGGACCGTCAACGGACGGCCCGGCCTCATCGCACGGCTCGCCGACACCACCGTCGCCGTGTACGCGTTCGACGTCACCGACGACCGCATCACGCACATCTGGGCCGTCCGCAACCCCGAGAAGCTCCGCCCCTGGACCCGCCCCTGAACCCGATGGGCGGCGGCCCGCACCGCGGTTACGCTGCCGGGGCACCCACGTCGAGGAGGAGCCGTGCCCCAGGTCCCGCCGCCCACCGAGCGCCTCGCGTTCCGGCCCATGACCACCGACGACCTCGACGACATGGCCGCGCTGCTCGGCGACCCCGACGTGATGCGCCACTACCCCCGGCCCAGGACCCGCGACGAGGCCGCCGGCTGGATCGCCTGGAACCAGCGCCTGTACCAGCAGGAAGGGCACGGGCTGTGGATCCTCACCCTCCGCGCGACCGGCGAGTTCGTCGGTGACTGCGGCCTCACGCCGCAGGACGTCGACGGCGTGACCGAACTGGAGATCGGCTACCACGTGCGCACCGCGTACCAGGGCCGCGGCTTCGCCACCGAAGCGGCCGCCGCCTGCCGCGACTTCGCCCGCGACGTCCTCGCCGCGCCCCGCCTCGTCGCCATCGTCCGACCCGACAACGTGCCGTCCCAGCGCGTTGCCGAGAAGATCGGCCTCCCCTTCGAACGCGACGCGACCAGCCACGACCTCCCCGTCCGCCTGTACGCCGCCACCCCCATCCCCACCCCCCACTGACCCGTCCACCGCCCGCGCCGGCTTCCCGGTCCGTCCCCTTCGGGCGGGCCGGTCCCGCGGTCTGTCACCGCTGGCGGCGAGTCTGCGGGCCGCCACGGCCGAACGCGGTGCGTCCGGTTCCGCGCCGACCTGGTTCGGCTCCGTTGCGCCGATCCCGGTACTGCGGTGAGCGGTCCTGGCGTGCCGCGCCGCTGCCGCCTCGTGGGTCGTGTCCGGTCGGCGCCGCCGGTTGTGCTTCGCGGAGGCGTTCGACGGTCCGGACTGGTTCGCGGGACGCGCCGAGCCTGCTTCGGCTGTGTCGAGCCGTTTCCGATGCGGTCGAGGTCGAGGAGGGTGGCGCCGGAGAGCGCGAGGTCGGCGTCGCGCGGCCGGGCCCCGGCCGCGCGTACGAGCCGTGGCGGGGCGTGTCCGTGGTGTCGACGATGACCGGTTCACGGCAGGACAACCTGGGCGCCGTCGCCCCGTCCGGCATCGGTACTCCTGCCGACAGTCCCGCCGGTGTTGGGATTGTGTCAGGATCCGGGGCCGGGCCGTCTGGATCGCGTCAACGACCCTGCCGCCCCGCCCGTCCCGCGCCTGTACTGGACGTGTCGGTGCAGAGCGAGGACGGGTGGGCGATGGCCAGCGGATCGCACGGTTTCCGGGTCGTACGGTGGACGGGACGACGCAGGGCGACACCGGTCGGGATCAACCTCGCGTTGGGTGCGGCGATCGTCGTCGCCGCGGCGCTCGTGGCTGGGCTGCTGCCAGCCGACCGTACCGACGCGCGGCTCACGGTGGTGGCGCTGGGTGTCGCGGTGTTCGCCGCGGTCGGCGTGGACGTGCCGGCGGTCGCGGCCGCGGTGGCGTTCGCCGCGCTGGTGGTGAACGGTTTCCTCGTCGACCGGATGGGGGAGCTGGGCTGGCACGGCCGCGCCGACCTGGCCCGCCTCGCCGTACTGGTCGCCGCCGGGGTGGCCGGGTTCGTGGCCGGTGCGGCGCTGCGGTTGGGCCGGCGGCGACGCGGCGGTACCGGGGACGGGCCGGTCAGGCGGCGCGCGTCGGCTCCGCGTCCGCCGTACGCAGGTTCGTGATCAGGGCGGTGGACTTGCCGGCGAGCGTGGCCGCCACGTACCGGTCGACGAGCGGGAGACGCGCCAGCCGCAGCACCGCGCGCCGGATCCGTACCTGCCGGGTCGTCGACGGGACGAACCAGCGGGCGCCGCGCCGTGCCGTCCGCTGCCGGTCCGTCGCCAGCGGCCGCAGGTCCCGCTCGTACCCGCGCAGCGCGGCGTCCACCGTGCCGGCGCCCGCGAGGTGCCGCGCCAGCACGTACGCCCCGGTGATGCCGAGCGACGCGCCCTGCCCGGCGAGCAGCGACACCGCGTACGCCGCGTCGCCGAGCAGCGCGACCCGTCCGCGGTGCCAGGCCGGCACCTCGATCTGCGCGACCTGGTCGTAGTACACCTGGTCGGGCGGCGGGCAGGCGGCCAGCGCGCGCGGCACCAGCCACCCCAGCCCCGCGTACTCCCGGCGGACGGCGGCGCGCGGGTCGGCCGGCAGCGCCCGATCCGCGCTGCGGTGCACGCCGAAGACGGCGACGCGGTCGCCGTCCAGCCCGTAGAAGCCCATCTGCCGGTCGACCGTGTCGGTGAGGCAGAAGCGGTCGGCGATCTCGGCGCGCGCCGCGGCGTCGGCGAACACGTACGCCGAGGTGTGGTAGCCGAGGTGGCGCACGAACCGCTCCTCCGGCCCGAACACCAGCCGCCGTACGGTCGAGTGGATGCCGTCCGCGCCGACGAGCAGGTCGGCGTCGAGCGTGTCGCCGTCGGTGAGCGTCACGGTGATCCCGTCCGGCCGCTCGGCGACCGCGGCGGGGCCGGTGCCGTACCGCAGGTCGATCCGGCTCGACAGGCCCTCGCGCAACGCGGTCTCCAGGTCGGGCCGCATGACGCTGACCAGCCGCCCGCCGACCGCCGACGCGAACCGGTCGAACCGCAGCCCGCCGCGCCGCCGCCCCACCTCGTCCCGGTACGTCAGCTCGGTGACCCGGTGCCCCAGCTCCCGGATCCGCGGCAGCACGCCCATCGCCTCGGCCGCGTCGTACCCGGGGCCGAAGAAGTCGATCATGTATCCCTGGGTGCGCGGGCCGGGCGCCCGTTCCAGCACCGTGACGCCGATGCCGTGCCGGTCCAGGCACCGCGCCAGCGCCAGACCGGCGATCCCGGCCCCGCCCACGACGACCCTCATGACCTCCCCTTCCCGGTACGCCGGCGCGCGTCGCCGGTGACCAGCCTGCTCAGTACCGTCGCCGCCTCGTCCGGGGTCGGGCCGGGGACGAGCGGCCGGTGCAGCATCACGCCGTCGACGGTGGCGGCCAGCAGCGCCGCCGTCGCCTCGGGCGCCGCCACGCGCAGCGCCGCCAACCGGTCGGCCAGCAGCCGCCGGAAGCTGGTGACGAGCTCGCCCAGGTCGGCGCGCAGCGCCTCGTCGCGGGTCGCCGCCAGGTACGTCTCGGCGAACAGCAACGAGGTCGGATCCGTTCCGTCGTACGGTTCCAGCCCGGACACCAGCAGCGCGACCAGCTCGTCGGCCGTGCCGGCGGCCGCGAGGGCGGGCCCGAACCGGTCGAGCACGCCGCGCACCGCCGCCAGCGCCGCCTCCCGCAACAACGCCGGTACGGAGCCGAAGTGGTAGTGCACGACCCCCGCCGCCACGCCCGCCCGCTCGGCCAGCACCCGGGTACTCACCGCCGTCCAGCCGCGCTCGGCGATCAGCGCCGCCGCCGTGTCCAACAGCCGTTGCCGTACTTCGCGGCCACGGTCCGCGGTGGTCGGTGCCATCCCCATCCTCCGGGTCGATCGTACAGGTCATTCGACTTGGGCGAACGTCCAGACGGTAGCACGACCGGGGCCACGCCGCACCCGTACCGGCTTGTCGGCGGGTGACGCTGGTGGTTCTGGGGCCGCGTCGGCGACTCCCGCGGTCAGCGGTGCGGTGTCAACGGGCAGACCGCGGCGGCTCATCCGTGCTCGAAGCCGGCCGCTGCGGATCCGCAGTGTCCGAAGTGGACGGTGGCAGGTCCGCGGTGTCCGGAGTGGACGGCGGCGGGTCGGTGGTGCCTGAGGTGGAGGGTGATTCGTCGAGGGCGTCCGGAGTGGACGGTCGTGTGTGCGGAGTGGACGGTGATGCGTCGGGGGTGTGCGGCGGGGACGGTGGTGATGGGGCGGTGGTGCGGGAACGGTGACGGGGTGGCAGATGCCGGGTGAGGGCGAGGAGGGCGGCGACGGCCCAGACGGCCGCGACCGTGCCGGCGAGTCCGACGGGATAGTCCAGCGGCAGCGCCGACGGGTTGGTCGCCCGCCGTCCGAACCCCAGCAGGTACGGCAGCGCGTACAGGACGAGGACGGCGGTGACGACCAGCGCGCCGGTCCAGATCCGGCCGAGTCCGCGCAGCAGCCGGCCGGTGACCAGGACGGCGGGTGCGACGACCAGGTCGTGCCCGAGCAGTACGGCGACCGCGAAGACCAGGTACCACAAGGGATCGACGTCGGCGACGAGGCGTACCGCGCCGTAGCCGAGGGCGGCGAGACCGGCGGCGACGAGACCGACGCGTACCGCGGTCATGGCAGGACCTCCAGGCGGGTGACCCACTTCGTCTGCATGACGCCGGGGAGGTTGGGTGCGATGAGCCGGCACGGGTACCCGTGGTCGAGGTCGAGTTCGGCGCCGTCGAGCCGCATTGCCAGCAGGGACAACGGATCCCGGCAGGCCGCGGCGGGCAGGGTCGACGCGCGGTAGAGTCCGCCGCGCTGCACCGACTCGACCCGCAGCCGCGATCCGGGCGGGGCACCGACCAGCGCCATCAGGTCCCGGACGCGGACGCCGGTCCACCGGGCGCTGGCGCTCCAGCCCTCGACGCACGCGATCGGGAGTACCGCGCTGTGGTGGGGGAGTGCGGTGAGATCGGCGAGGGACAGCTCGCGGCTCCGCGGCCCCACCACCCGCAGCCGGTACTCCGCGCCCGCGCGCGAGACGCCCGCCTCGGTCGCGGACTTGTTGACGGGCAGGCCCTGCGGGCCGATGCCGGGCCGGCGCGGGGCGAGCACGTCGAGCCGGGACAGCGGCCGTACGGTCTGGCCGACGGTGGTCAGCGTGACGACGCCGATCGCGGCGCCGACCGTGGCGAGGAACGCGCGCCGCCCACCCGACGGTACTGGCCGGCGCAGCGCGCGGGCCACCACCGGCGCCTTGAGTCCACTGTGGACCAGCAGGGCGCCGGCCGCGACCCACGCCGTCCAGTGGTGCGCCACCGTGAAGAAGAACGGCATCGGCGCGTACCAGCGGGCGATGTTCAGCCCGCCGGACACGACCTCGGTGAGCGCCGAGGCCACGAGTACGGTGACGCTGAGCCGGCTCAGCAGGTGCCCGAGGTCGCGGACCGGCGGGCGCTCGAACAGCTTCGGGTACACCGTCCACAGTTTGGCCAGCAGCAACGGAACCAGCGCGATCCCGGTCGCCACGTGCAGCCCCTGGGTGACCCGGTAGAGCTGCACCGGCCGCGACGGCCACCCGAACCAACCGGGCGGGTGCTGCACCAGGTGGCTCAGGATCCCGGTGCCGAAACAGATCCCGAACCCGACGCCCAGCGCGATCCCCAGCGTCGCCGCCACCCGCTCGGTACGCACCGGCGACGCCGCGGCATCGTCCACGATGGACAGTGCGGCGCGCCCGCCTCGTACCACGGGTGCCGGAACCCGTCGCGCGGCCAGCTCCGCGGCCCGCCGCCGTCCGGCCACCGCCCGCCGGACCGCGGCGCCGGTCGACCTCGCCGCGGCACGCAGCCGGTGACGGTCGGCCCGCGGCCGGCACGGTGCGCGGCGGCGGGTCATCGCGGTGCCACCGTGGCGAACCAGCGGCCCGCCGCCGACCACCGGTCGAGTACGCGGAGGGCGGTGGCGTCGGCGATCCGCGGCAGGTCCGTGACCGACACGTACGCCCAGGGGAAGGGGTGGCTGTGCCGCCCGCCGTGCCGGAGCCGCAGCGTGCGGCGGGCGGTGGCGGTGCCGGGCGCGCCGACCTCGACGAGGATCGTGCCGGTCGGTGCGACGAGCCGGCGGCACCGGTCGAGCAAGCGGTACGGGTCGCCGCCGATGCCGATGTTGCCGTCGGCCAACAGTACGTGTCGCCAGCGGCCGGTGCCGGGCAGCCGGGCGTACACGGAGCGGTGCAGGGCGTCGGCGCCGCGCGCGCGGGCGAGGCGGACCGCGGTGGCGCAGGTGTCGATACCGAGCGCGGGGGTACCGGTGGCGGCGACGGCGGCGGTGAGCCGGCCGGGGCCGCAGCCGACGTCCAGGGTGGCGCCGGCGCACCGCTCCAGCAGCGTACGGTCCGCGGCGCCGGGCCCGGCCGTCCAGGCCTCGATGTCCACAGTGGACCATCGGTGGCCGGCACCGACCGCCAGCTCGGCGCGCCCGCCGGCGGCGGTGACGGCGAGAGCCGCGGCGTACAGGTCGGTGGGGGTGTCGGGCGGGGACGGGTCACCGGCCGGTCGAGCCGCCTCCGCGGTGATCGTGGACGTCATGCGACGACCTCCGCGGGCACGCCGAGTTCGGCCGTGACGGCGGCGGCGAACCTGCTGCCCGCGCGGGATCCGAGCGCGGCGGCCACCGTACGGGCGTCGGCGGCGGTGTCGACGTCGCGCAGCACCGGCAGGTCGGACACCCGGAGTCCGGTGCGCCGCAACGCGTCCGCGGTACGCGCGCCGGTCCGGTCGGTGGACATCGGTACGCCGCGCAGCGCCGCGCCGTACGCGGGGTCGCGGAGCCCGAGCGCCCACCACCCGCCGTCCTCCGCGGCACCGAGTACGGCATCCACTGTGGACAGTCGGTCGATCGCGGCGGTGAGCAGGCCCGGGTCCACCTGCGGCGTGTCCATCCCGATCAGCAGGCTGGCCGTACCCGGCCGGGCGCTGTCCGCGTACGCGTGGGCCAGCCGGTCGGCGAGCCCGGTGCCGCGCTGCGGCAGTACGGTGACGCCGGGCGGGACGGGGACTCCGGCGCCGTCGAGTACCAGGACGCGGCGCGCGGCCGGGGTGGCGGCGACGGCGTCGAGCGTGTCGGCCAGCGCGGCGGCGGCGATCCGGGCCGCCTGCTCCGGCGTGGCCGGCGGGCACAGCCGCGTCTTCACCCGCCCCGGCACCGGCGCCTTCGCGACCACCAGCAGCTGTGTCCTCATTGGACGGTCTCCGTCCGCAGCACGCGACCCATGTCCCGTACGGCACGGGCGGTCCCGCGCACGGTGCCGGTGACCTTCGACCGGGTGCCGGCCGCGCGCGGGCCGTACCGGACGTCGACCTCGTGCACCCGCCACCCCGCGGATGCCGCCCGCAGCACCATTTCCAGCGGGTACCCGAAGCGGCGGTCGGTCAGGTCGAGCCCGAGCAGCGCCGTACGCCGGGCGGCGCGCATCGGACCCAGGTCGTGCAGCGGCACCCCGGACCGCCGGCGCAGGACCGCGGCCAGGAACGCGTTGGCGCAGCGGGCATGCACCGGCCACGCCCCGCGTACGGTGCGGCGCCGCCGCCCGAGTACGAGGTCGGCCGCACCGGTGCGGACGGGGTCGGCGACGCGGTCGAGTTCGGCGGGGTCGAGCGAGCCGTCGGCGTCGGCGAAACAGACGATGTCGGCGGACGCGGCGCGCAGCCCGGCGTGCGCGGCGGCGCCGAACCCGCGCTGCGGCACGTCCACCACCGTCGCACCGTACGCGCGGGCCACGTCGGCGGAGCCGTCCGTCGAGCCGTTGTCGGCGACGATCGCCCGGTACCCGGGAGGGATCCGGGACAGTACCCAGGGCAGTGCGGCGGCCTCGTCGAGACAGGGCAGGATCACGTCGGTCATGGCCGGAACCTAGCCGTACCAACCCATCCACGACTCTTACGAACCGCGAACGCCGCGCCGCGGACGCTCCAGCGACCACCGATCGCGAACGTCGCTCGCATCCCTCGCGGCCGTGAACGTCCCGCAAACCTTACGAACCACGAACACCGCACCGCTGACGCTCCAGCGACCACCCGCCGCGCCGGTCGCGAACGTCGCTCGCATCTCTGCCGGACGGCGAACATCACGATCCACGAACGTCCGCCACGGCGCGCCCGGCGAAACGGCCGGCCGCATCCCCGACGTACCGCGAAGCGGCGCATCTCTTACGAACCGCGAACGTCCCGGCGGACCGGCGGTGCCGGCGGCGTTGCGGCGGCTAGGGTCGGCGGCATGACCGGCACCCTGCCCGCCGTGCGGGACGAGACGGCGGTACGGCGGCGGCGGATCACCGCGCCCGGTGCCGTACTCGCCGCGGGCGTGGTGCTCGTGGCGGCGAGCCGGATCGCGGGCGCGTGGGTGAACCGGACGCACGACCTGCTGCACATCGGCGGCACGTACCCGATTGCTGGGTCGTGGCGGTCGGCGTGGTCCTGGTGGCTGCCGGTCCCGGTGGTGGTCGCGGTGGCGCTGCTGGTGCTGTGGCCGCGGGTGGTGGCGCGGCTGCGCTGGGGTCGGCTGCTGGCGGCGGCGACCGTGGTGTCCGCGGCGTGGGCGGTCGCGCTGTCGCTGGCCGACGGTCCGGCCGGGCTCACCGGGCCGCTCGCCCCGTTCCAGCAGTACCCGCACGACGTGCCGCGGGTGACCGACCTCGGGACGTACCTGTCGACGTTCGCGCGGCACGTGGTGGATCCGGCGAACGGTCCGGTGTGGACGGTGCACGTCGGCGGTCACCCACCCGGCGCGCTCGGCCTTTTCGTTGTACTGCAACGGATCGGGCTCGGCGGTCTCGGCCCCGCCGCGGCGGTGTGCATCGCCGGTGGCGCGCTCGCGGTGCCGAGCGTGCTCGCGGTGACCCGGCTGTTCGGCGGTACGGCGACCGCCCGCCGTGCCGCGCTGTTCGTGCCGCTGGCGCCGGCGGCGCTGTGGGTGGCCACGAGCGCGGACGCGCTGTTCGCCGGGATCGGCGCCGCCGGGCTGTGCGCCCTCGCGTACGCGGCGGCCCGGCGCGGACCGTCCGCCGACCTGCTCGCCGCGCTCGGCGGCCTCGCCCTCGGCTGCTGCCTGTTCCTCTCGTACGGCCTTGCGCTGCTCGTCGTGCCGGCCCTCGCCGTCGTACTCGTCCAGCGCCGGATCCGGCCCCTGCTGATCGGTGCCGCCGTCGTACTCGCGCTGCTGGCGCTGGCGTACGCGGCGGGATTCGACTGGTGGCACGGGCTTTCGCTCGCCGCGGAACGCACCCGCACCGGCACCCGCGACGCGCATCCACCGACCGTCTGGCAGGACCGACCCACCTGGTACTTCGCGTTCGCGGACGTGGCCGCGCTGGCGGTCGCCCTCGGCCCCGCCGTACTCCTCGGGCTCGGTCGGCTGGCGGACCGGCGGATGGCGGTACTGCCGGCCGCGGTCGGGGTCGCGGTCCTTGCCGCGCTGGTGTCGGACCTGTCGAAGGGCGAGGTGGAGCGGATCTGGCTGCCGTTCGCCGTCTGGCTGCTGCCGTGCGCGGCGTTGCTGCCCGCCCGCCGGGCCCGTTCGATGCTCGCGGTACAACTGGGGTGGGCGGTGCTGATCGCCGTGACGGTACGGACCTGGTGGTGAGCGTGGTGGCGGCACGGACGGCCCGGGTACTGGTGGTCGACGACGATCCGACGGTGTCGGACGTGGTCCGGCGGTACCTCCAGCGGGACGGCATGGACGTCCGGCTCGCGGCGGACGGGCCGGCGGCGCTGGTCGAGTTCGCCGAGTACCGGCCGGATCTGGTGGTGCTGGACCTGATGCTGCCCGGCATGGACGGCATCGAGGTGTGCCGGCGGATGCGTGCCGGCGCGGACGTGGCGGTGATCATGCTGACCGCGCTCGGCGAGGAGTCCGACCGGGTACTCGGCCTGTCCACCGGCGCGGACGACTACGTGACGAAACCGTTCAGTCCGCGCGAACTGGCGCTGCGGGTGCGTTCGGTGCTGCGCCGGTCGTACCGGCCGGACGAGGGGCCGACCCGGCTGGTGGACGGCGACCTGGTGGTGGACGTCGCGGCGCGGACCGCCACGCTGGGCGGCGCCGTCCTCGCGCTGACCGTCCGCGAGTTCGACCTGCTGGCGTTCCTGATGCGGCACCCGGGCCGGGCGTACCGGCGGGCGGAGCTGCTGGAGGAGGTGTGGGGGTGGACGTTCGGCGACCACTCGACCGTGACGGTGCACGTACGGCGGCTGCGGGAGAAGGTCGAGCCCGACTCGTCCGCCCCGAACCGGATCGTCACCGTCTGGGGCGTCGGCTACCGGTACGAACCGGCCGTGCCGTGACCGTACCGGGGGAGGCGTCATGACCGACCGGGTCCTCGTCGTCCTGATCGCGCTCGGCTGCTCGCTGGCGGTCGCGCTGCCCGGCGCCGCCGTACTGCGACGGTCCGGCCGCCGGTCGGTCACCGCGCACATCGCCGTCCTCGTCGCGGTCGCGGTGCTCGCCGTCGTCGCCGGCGTCGTCGGTACGGCGCTCGCCATGTTCATCTCGCCGCACGACCTGGCCGTACTGCTGACCGTGGTGGCGGTGGCCGGCGCGGTGAGCCTCGCGGTCGCGTCGTGGCTGGGGCGCCGGCTCGCCGCGGACAGCGTGTGGGCGGCCGAGGCGCGCGAACGGGAGCGCCGCGTCGAGGCGAGCCGCCGCGAACTCGTCGCCTGGGTCAGCCACGACCTGCGCAGCCCGCTCGCCGGGCTGCGCGCGATGGCCGAGGCGCTGGAGGACGACGTGGTGTCGGACGCGGCCACGGTCGCCGACTACCACCACCGGATCCGGGTGGAGACCGACCGGATGGCCGGGCTCGTCGACGACCTGTTCGAACTGTCCCGGATCAACGCCGGCGCGCTGCGGCTGACGCTGTCGGCGGTGTCCCTCGGCGACCTGGTGTCCGACGCGATCTCCTCCGCCGCACCGTTGGCCGCCGCGAAGCGGGTCCGGCTCGTCGCCGCCGCCACCGGCTGGCCCGTTGTACGCGGCAGCGAGCCCGAACTCTCCCGGGTACTCGCGAACCTGCTGCGCAACGCGATCCGGCACACCCCACCGGACGGCACCATCAGCCTCACCGGCGGTACGGACCCGGCGGGGGGCTGGTTCGCGGTCGCCGACGCCTGCGGCGGCATCCCCGAGCGGGACCTGCCGCGCGTGTTCGACGTGGCGTTCCGCGGCGAGGCCGCCCGTACGCCGCGGCCCGCCGGCGGTGGTGGCCTGGGCCTGGCGATCGTCCGGGGCCTGGTCGAGGCGCACGCCGGTCGCGTCACCGTGGCCAACGAGGGCCCCGGCTGCCGGTTCGAGGTCCAGCTCCCCGCCTGACCCGGACCGACGCTTCGGGTGCGCGCCGGCCACCTCCGCGCGTCGCCGGCCGTCCGCCCGATCCCGCCGAGCCACCCGACGAGGTACGGTGGGCGCCGGTGCGGGAGGAGCGGTGGGATGCGGTCGAACACGGCGCGACGGGTGGTGACGGCGCTGCTGCTGTGTCTTGCGGTCGTGACGGCGCTGATCGGCATTCCCGTCCCGATCGCGCCCCGCACGGTGCGCCACCTCAAGCAGGAGAGCGCCCAGTCCCAGCAGTACGAGCGCCCCGCCTGACCCGCCCGGCGCCGACGCGCGACGCGGCGACCACGCGCAACGCGCGACGCGGTAACGACCTGCAATGCGCGACGCGGTGAGCCCGGGGACGACGCGCTACGCGGTGACGACGACCGAGTGCGCGACGCGGCGACGACCTACGACGCGGGCGGCGGCGGGTCAGGCGCGCAGCGCGGCGGTGGCGAACTCGGCGACACCCTCCGCGAACCCGGTCGTGGCACGGAATCCGAGGTCGGCGGCGGCGCGGTCGGGCGCGGCGACCACGTGCCGCACGTCGCCGAGCCGGTACTGTCCGGTCACCTCCGGCGCCGGTCCGCCGAACGCCTCGGCCAGCGCCGCCGCCATCTCGCCCACCGTGTGCGGCTGCCCGGACGCCACGTTGTACGCGTGGAAGCCGTCGCGCGGCGCGGCGAGGGCGGCGAGGTTCGCCGCGGCCACGTCACGTACGTGCACGAAGTCGCGCCGCTGCCCGCCGTCCTCGTACACGCGTGGGGGTTCGCCGCGTTCGAGGGCGGAGCGGAACAGCGCGGCGACGCCGGCGTACGGGGTGTCGCGCGGCATCCGCGGCCCGTACACGTTGTGGTAGCGCAGGGCGGTGACGGCGCCGCCGGTGGTCCGGGCCCAGGCGGCGGCAAGGTGTTCCTGCGCCAGTTTCGTTGCGGCATACGTGTTTCGCGGGTCTGTCGGGGCGTCCTCGGCGACGAGCCCGGACGCGAGCCACGATCCGCAGTCCGGGCAGCGCGGCTCGTACCGGCCGGCGTCGAGGTCGTCGGCGCGGCGCGGGCCGGGGTGTACGGTGCCGTGACCGGGGCAGGTGTAGCGGCCCTCGCCGTACACGACCATGGAGGACGCGAGGACGAGTCGGCGCACGCCCGCGCGGGCCATCCCGGCGAGCAGCACGGCGGTGCCGAGGTCGTTGCAGCCCACGTACTCCGGGGTGTCGTCGGTGTCGACGCCGAGCCCGACCATGGCCGCCTGGTGCACCACGGCGTCCACATCGGACAGTACGGTCCGGACGGTGTCGGCGTCGCGCACGTCCCCGCGCACCCACTCACCGTCCACATAGGACGGTACGGACCGGTGCGCGGCCGGGTGCAGCACGTCCAGCACCCGTACCCGTTCCCCGGCCGCACGCAGCGCGTCGACCACGTGCGACCCGATGAACCCGGCCCCGCCGGTCACCAGGATCACCGCGTACCGCCCGGTGCCGTGCCGTGCCCGCCCATCCCCGCCTCCGTCGTCCGCCGGTCTCCGGACCGGACGCTACCGGCGTCGACGGCCGGCGGATCTTAGGAAACGGTGACGCCTCACCCGGTGTGCGCGACCTCGGTGCGCCAGATCGCCGGCCAGCCGCGCCGCAGCCCGCGGCACACCCACAGCGGCCCGCCGTTCTCGTCGTTGTCGGTCGTCACGTGCTCGTCGATCCGCCCCGCCGGCCGTACGTCGGTGAACCAGCGGCGCAGCAGCGCGGGCGAGCCGTACCCGACGACGAGGGCGACGTCGGCACCGGTCGGCGGGGCACCGAAGTCGGCCATCGAGTTGTGCCCCGAGTACGCCCGGGGCAGGCCGCGCGCCGGACCGTACCGGGCGACGGCGCCGGCCTCGCCGTAGTTGCCGGTGAGGATCACCGCGCGGGCCCGCTCGTCCACCGGCATCCGCCGGTATGCCGCGGCCAGTGAGTCGGTGAACGCCGGCCAGCCGACCGTCTCGCCCGCGTCGTAGTTCGCCGCCGTCACGAACCCGGGCAGCCGGTCGCCGGGCAGCGTCGGCAGCAGCAGTACGGCGGAGGCGACCGCCGCGACCGCCGCGCCCACCACCAACCAGCGCCGCTTCATCCACGCGGTCACCGGTACCGCGCCCGCCGCGGCGAGGACGAGCAGCAGCGGCGCGTCGTAGTACCCCTTGCCGCCGGCGACGAGGACGAGCGCGAACGCCACCAGCCACGCCCACGCCAGCGACCGGAACCGTCGCCACGCCGGGTCGCGCAGCAGGACCACCAGCCCGGCGACCCACACCGGTACCGCGACCGGACTGATGATGACGAGCTGGAGCAGCAACGCCGACAGCCGACCCGAGTACGAGCCGTCGCCGGAGGCGATCCGGCCGGCCACGCCGAGCTGCGGGAACCCGTGCAGCGCCTGCCATCCCGCGTACGGCAGCGCGAACAGCACCGCGATCCCGGCCGCCGCCAGCACCCACCGGTCGCGCAGCAGCCGGCGCGGCCCGGCGATCGCGACGCCGGCCACCAGCGCCAGGCCGAGCAGCGCGGGCAGCGGCTTGTTCAGCATCCCGACGCCGAGCGCGAGCCCGGCACCGAGCGTCCACCGGGTGTCGCCGGTACGCAGCACGCGTACCACGAACCAGACGGCGGCCAGCCACAGCGTCACGTCCGCCGTGGTCGTACTGAGGATGTGGCCCGGCACGAGGACGATGCCGGAGATCGCGGCGACCGCGGCGGCGACCGTGCGCGCCGCCGGACCGGCGCCGAACTCCCGCGCGATCGCCCCCACCAGCACCACGCTCGCCCCGGCCAGCAGCGCCGATGGCAGCCGGAGTACGACGAGGTTGTCCGGCGCGACCGCCTGCGCCAGCCACGCCAGCGCCGGCGTCAGCGGCCCCTGGTCGACGAAGCCCCACGCCAGATGCCGTGCGCAGAGCAGGAAGTAGAGCTCGTCGCGGTGGTAGCCGTACCGCCCGGACAGGGCGACGAGCAGCACCGTCACCGTGCCACCGAGCAGCCAGGGGCCGGCGGTCCGTGTTCCGCGTTCTCCGGTCACGCCAACAGGATCCCGTACCCGCGCCAGCGCCGGCACCGCCGAACGGCCGGAACCTCGACCGTCCACTGTGGAGACTCAGGTGTACGGCTTCGTCGAGCGGTAGTACGCCTCGGCGCCCGGGTGCAGCGCCAGCGGGTACGTCTCGATCGCCGACCGGGTGGTGAGCTGGCGGGCCTCGTCGTGCGCCGCGACCAGATCCGCCCGGTGGTCGAACAGCAGCCGGGTCAGCGCCGCCACCGACGCCGCCGACCGGTCCGCCGCCGTGAACAGCAGGTTGTGGATGCCGAACGTCTGCACCGGCGGCAGCCGGTAGACCCCGTGCGCCAGCGTGCGCCGCTCGTACACCTCGCCGTAGCGGGCCTGGAGCTGCGGTACGGAGGAGTCGAGCGGCACGATCCGGACGCCCGGGTCGTGCCCGGCCAGCGCGGCGACCGCCGGCGTCGGCACCCCGCCGGAGAAGAAGAACCCGTCCAGCCGCCCGCTGCGCAACGCCCGCGCGGACTCCTCCGCACCCCACCGGTGCAGCTGCAGCGCGTCGGCCGGCACGTCGGCGATCCGCAGCAGCCGGTTCACGATCAGCTCGGTACCCGAGCCCGGCGAGCCCACCGACACCCGCCGCCCCCGCACCCCCGCCAGCGTACGGATCGGGCCGTCGGCGCGGACCACCAGCTGCATCAGGTCGTCGTACATGCCGGCGACGGCGGCGACCGGCAGCCGCCGGTGGAACGGCGGGCTCCCGTCGCTGGCCAGCATCGCCGCGTCGACCGTGGCGAAGCCGACGTCGGCCTTCCCGGCCGCCACCAGGTCGAGGTTGTCGACCGCGGCGCCGGTGTGCAGCACCGTCGTCGGGATGTGCCACTGGGCGCGCGCGGCGGCGGCGATGGCGGCACCGAGCTTCGCGTACACGCCGCCGACGCCGCCGGTGGCCAGGACGAGCCGGTCGAACGGTGGCTTCCGTGGGCCGCACCCGGCGAGACCGAGCCCGGCCAGCCCCGCCGCCCCCATCAGAGCGGTCCGCCGCCGCACCGCGCGCCCGCCACGCCCAGCGGCGCGGTCCGGCGCCGAACCCGCGCCCGGCAGCGCGGTCCGCCGCCTCATCGCGCGCCCGCCACGTCCGCCGCCCGCGTACCGGCGGGATCGGCGTCGCCGTGCGGTTTCCCGTCCGGGTCGGGAGTGAGCGGGGCCGGTGGCGCGGCGAGCATCCGTACCACCGCGTCGACGCCGCGCGGGTGCGCCGCCCGCAGGTCCAGCCCGCCGCCGGACGCGGTGAGCAGCGCGCTGGCGACGGTCAGGCCGAGACCCGAGCCGGCGATGTTGCGGTCGGTGGGTTCCCGCCAGCGCGGCTCCGCCGCGTGCGCCCGCTGCTCGTCGGACATCCCCGGCCCGTCGTCGACCACGTGGATCTCCACCCAGCGCTCGTCCACCCGCTCCGCTCGTACCTCGACGTGGGCGTCGTCGCCGGCGAACTTGAGCGCGTTGTCGATGAGCGCGTCGAGTACCTGGTCGAGGGTGTCGCGGGCGGCGAGGACGGGCAGCGGGGCGGGCGCGGTGACGGTGAGCCCGGCGCCGCCGCGGGACGCGACGCCCTGCCACGACCGCAACCGGTCGTCCAGTACGGCCGCGGCGTCGACGATCTCGGGCGCCGTCGTGTCGCCGACCGCGAACGCCAGCAGCGCGTCGCAGATCCGGGACAGCCGGTCCACCTCGTCCAGCGCGAGTACCTGCTCCTCGCCGCCCTCCGGCCGGACGAACGCGGCCAGCGTCTCGACCCGCAGCCGCACCGTGGCCAGCGGCGTACGCAACTGGTGGCTGGCGTACGAGACGAAGGTGCGTTGCCGGTCGACGAGGTCGCCGAGCCGGTCCGACATGGTGTTGAACGACGTTGCGAACTCGCGCAGCTCCGGCGGCCCGGTGGAGGTCGCGACCCGGCGGCGCAGCCGGCCCTGCGCGATCTCCTCGGTGGCGGCCGACAGCGCCCGCAGCGGCCGTACCAGCCAGCGGGCGAGCCCACGCGCCGCGACCGAGCCGGCCACCAGTACGAGGAGTCCACCCGCGGCGAACAGCCCCCACCAGAGCAGGATCGTCCGGCGCAGCGGACCGGTCGGCGACACCGTCAGCAGTACCCCGATCACCTCGCCGCCGCTGCCGACCGGCTCGGCGACGACCATCGGACCGGACTGCCACGGCCACACCGGGCCGGCCGGCGCGGACCGTTCACCGGACAGCGCCGCGTCGATCGCCGCCCGGTACCGGTCGGTGTCGTCGTCGGGCAGCCCGCTCGACGACAGCACGCCGACCCCGTCCTGCGACACGAGCACCGCGTGCACCCGGTACAGCCGGTCGTACTCGTCGAGGTCGGTGCGCAGCGCGTACGTCTGGCCGGTGGCGAGCGCCGGCGCGGCCAGCTCCGCGTACCGTTCGGCGTCGTTCTGGCGGTCGATGAACATGCGTCGCGAGTGGTCCGAGGCGACCACCACGGACAGTGCGACGACCAGGACGAGCAGCGCCACCCCGAACAGCGACAGGTACGTGAGGCGCAACCGTTGGGACACCAGCACCTCCGTCCACCACGCCGGCCCGGTGTCCGACGCGCCGGGCGGCCCCGTCATTCTGCTCGGACGACTTTACGAGGCTGTTTCGGCCGCCCCGTCCGCCGGCAGCAGGCGGTACCCGACGCCGCGGCTCGCGTCGATCCGGACCACGCCGGACAGCTTCGCGCGCAGCCCGGCGACGTGCACCTCCAACGTGCGCGCGCCGCCCGCCCACTGGTACCGCCAGACGTCGGTGAGCAGCTGCTCGCGCCCCACCACCTCGCCCTGGTGCCGGACCAGCGCCGCCACCAGGTCGAACTCCTTGCGGCTGAGCGTGAGCAGCGTGCCGTCCACGGCGGCCTCGCGGGCGTCGAGGTCGACGGCGAGCCGGCCGACGCGCAGCACGCCGCCGCGGGGCGGCCGGTGCCGGCGCATCACCGCCTCGATCCGGGCCAGCAGCTCCGACATCCCGAACGGCTTCACCACGTAGTCGTCCGCACCGGTACGCAGGCCGCGGACCCGGTTCGGTTCCGTGCCGCGGGCGGTGACGGCGATGACGGCCGCGCCGGTGCGCTCCTTGAGGGTGCCGCAGATGTCCAGGCCGTCGCCGTCCGGCAGGCCGAGGTCGAGCAGCACGAGGTCGCACGGCGGTGCCGCGAGCGCCGCCCCGCCGGACCTGACGTGCAGCACCTCGTACCCGGACCGGCGCAGGGAACCGCACAGCGCGTCCGCGAGACGTACGTCGTCCTCGACGACAAGGATGTCCATTTCGGCGCCCTTTACCCCGGACTTCGATGATTCGGTCCGTCGCAGGGTACTCGGACCGTCAACGCCCGATGGGCGCCCTTCTCTCAAGTCTTCCTCAAGATCCGCCCCGAACGTGAGCTGGCCCATGGCGGGCCGCCCTACTGTCCCTCCAACCGGACCGGCTCCCGCGCCACTGCCGCGGCGACGGTCACCGTCACATGTCACGTACGAAGGACGACCAGATGACTTCGCTGCCCGACACGGCCGCACCACCGGCCGCCCCGCCGGCCGGCCACGCGTTCTCCCACGAGGAGGCCGGCTACCAGCAGGGGCTGAAGAGCCGGCACATCCAGATGATCGCGGTGGGCGGCGCCATCGGCACCGGCCTGTTCCTCGGTGCCGCGCAGCGGCTGCACACCGCCGGACCCGCGCTCGCCGTCGTGTACCTGGTGGCCGGCATCTTCGCGTTCTTCGTCATCCGGGCGATGGGCGAGCTGGTCGTGCACCGCCCGTCGACCGGCTCGTTCGTGTCGTACTCCCGGGAGTTCATGGGGGAGAAGGCCGCCTTCTTCGCCGGCTGGATGTACTTCCTGAACTGGTCGACGAGCGGCATCGCCGACGTCACCGCCGCCGCCATCTACGTCAAGTACTTCTGGCCGGACACGCCGCAGTGGCTGCCGGCGCTCGTCGCGCTCGCCGTCGTCCTGGTCGTGAACCTGGTGTCGGTGAAGCTGTTCGGCGAGATGGAGTTCTGGTTCGCGCTGGTCAAGGTACTGGCGATCGTCGGGTTCCTGATCGTCGGCATCGTCGTGCTGATCAGCCGGCACCAGGTCGACGGCCACACCACCGGCCCGAGCCTGATCTTCAACCACGGCGGCTTCTTCCCGATGGGCGTGCTCGCCGCGCTGACGATCCTGCAGGGCGTCGTCTTCGCGTACGCCGGGATCGAGATGGTCGGCGTGACCGCCGGCGAGGCGAAGGACCCGCGCAAGGCCGTGCCGAAGGCGATCAACTCGATCGGCTGGCGGATCGCGATCTTCTACATCGGTTCGGTACTGCTGCTCGTCATGCTGCTGCCCTACACCGTGTACTCGCCCGGGACGAGCCCGTTCGTGACGTTCCTGTCGAAGCTCGGGGTGCCCGGCGCCGGCGGCATCATGGACCTCGTCATCCTCACCGCCGCGCTGTCCAGCGTGAACTCCGGCCTGTACTCCACCGGCCGCATCCTCAAGTCGCTGTCCGCCGCCGGTTCGGCGCCGAAGTTCGTCGGGCGGATCAGCCGCCGGGGCGTGCCGTACGGCGGGATCCTGCTCACCGCGGCGATCTACCTCATCGGCATCGTGCTGAACCTGGTCGTGCCGGACGACGCGTTCGAGATCGCGCTGGAGTTCTCCGCGGTGGGCATCATCGCGATGTGGTCGATGATCATGATCGCGCACCTCGCCATGCAGCGGAAGGCGAAGCGCGGCGAGCTGCAACGGCCCAGCTACCGGCTGCCCGGCGCGCCGTACACGAACTACATCACCATCGCGTTCCTCGTCGCGGTACTCGGGCTGAGCCTGTTCAACGGGCTCGCCGGGAAGATCCTCATCTTCTCCCTGCCCGGCATCGCGCTGCTCGTGGTGGGCGGCTGGTTCGCCGTACGCGGTCGGGTCAAGCGGATCGCCGCCGAACGCGCCGCCGCGCAGCCCACCCCGACCACCTGACCCGATTCGCACCTCCCGAGGAAAGGGCGGGGGCCGGCGTGGGGTTGCGCCGGTCCCCGCCGCACGTCCGGGCCGGGTTCGCGGGCCGCACGTCCGGGCCGCCGCGGCGGTGCCGTGCCAGGCTGGGGGAGTACGGGCGGTGCGGCGCCGCCCGCTGGTACTGCGGTGGTGGGGCGGATGCGCGTCGGTGTCGTCAGCTGCGGCACGATCAGCGGGATCTACCTGGCGAACCTCGCCCGGTTCCCCGGCACGGACGTCGTCGCGTGCGCGGACCTGCGACCCGAGCGGGCACGCGCCGCCGCCGAGCGGTACCCGGGGGTGCGTGCCGTGCCGGTGGCCGACCTGCTCGCCGCGCCGGACGTCGAGCTGGTGGTGAACCTGACGCTGCCCGACGCGCACGTACCGGTGAGCCTGGCGGCGGTCGAGGCCGGCAAGCACGTGTACACGGAGAAGCCGCTCGCGACGGGAACCGCCGACGGGGCGCGGCTGCTGGAGGCCGCCCGCGAGCGCGGGGTACGGGTCGGCTCGGCGCCGGACACGTTCCTCGGCGCCGGCGTGCAGACCTGCCGCGCGCTGCTGGACGACGGTGCCGTCGGCGTACCGGTGGGGGCGACCGCGACGCTGCTGTGCCCGGGACACGAGAGCTGGCACCCCGCCCCGGACTTCTACTACCAGCCCGGCGCCGGCCCGCTGTTCGACATGGGCCCCTACTACCTGACCGCGCTCGTCGACCTGCTCGGCCCCGTCACCCGCGTCGCCGGTACGGCCCGCGCCACGTTCGGCGAGCGCGTCGCCGCCGACGGCCACGTCATCCCCGTCCACGTACCGACGCACGTCGGCGCGCTGCTGGAGTTCGCCTCCGGCGCCGTCGCCACCGTCGTGCTCAGCTTCGACGTGGCGGCCACCGCGATCCCGTACCGGATCGAGCTGTACGGCGCGACCGGCACGCTCACGCTCGGCGACCCGAACGCCTTCGGCGGCCCGGTACGGCTCGGCCGGCGCGACGGGTGGACCGACGTGACCGTGCCCGACCGGTACGCCGGGAACGAGCGCGGCCTCGGCGTCGCCGAGATGGTCGAGGCGATCGACGCCGGCCGGCCGCACCGGGCGAGCGGTGCGCTGGCGCTGCACGTGGTCGCGGTGCTGGAGACGATCCTGACCGCCGCCCGCGCCGGTACCTGGGTGGACGTGGAGCCGGCGGGCGAGCGCCCCGCCGCCTTCCCCGGCCTCACCGCCTGAGCGGCGCGTACCGGCCGCCGGGTGGCAGCGGACGGGCGGGCGGAACGGTAGCGTCGGCACGGTGCTGCCCGTGGTGATCGTGGGTGCGGGGCCGACCGGGCTGGTGGCCGCGACGCTGCTCGCCCGGTACGGCGTGCCCTGCCAGGTGTTGGAGCGTTTCCCGGCGCCGTACCCGTGGCCGCGGGCGGTGCACCTGGACGACGAGGTGTACCGGGTGCTGGCCGGGATCGGCATGGGCGCGGCGTTCGGCGCGATCTCGCGGCCGGGTCGCGGGTTGCGGCTGCTGGATCCGCGGCGGCGGGTGCTGGCGGAGTTCGCGCGCGGCGCCGGGCCGCACGGCTTTCCCGAGGCGAACATGTTCGACCAGCCGGCCCTGGAGGCGGTACTGCGGGCCCACCTCGCCCGCCACCCGGCCGCCGTCGTACGCGACGGGGTCGAGGTGGTGGGGCTCGCGCCGGCCGCCGACCGGGTGGTGCTGACGGTCGCCGAGGACGGCCGCCACCACACCGTCACCGCCGGGTACGTGCTCGGCTGCGACGGTGCACGCAGCGCCACGCGTACCGCGATCGGTTCCGTACCAAGGGATCTGGGGTTCGCGCAACGCTGGCTGGTGGTCGACGTGGACACCGGTGCCGACCTCGGCCAGTGGGACGGCGTCGACCAGGTCTGCGATCCGGCGCGCGCCGCGACGTTCATGCGCACCGGCGCGCGGCGGTACCGGTTCGAGTTCCGGCTGGCGCCCGACGAGACGGCCGACGACTTCCGCTCCCCGGTACGGCTCGGCCCGCTCCTCGCCCCCTGGACCGGGAGTACGCCCCAGGCGGAGCTGACGCTCGTCCGCGTCGCGGAGTACACGTTCCGGGCGCAGGTGGCGGACCGGTGGCGGGCCGGGCGGGTGTTCCTGGCGGGCGACGCGGCGCACCTGACGCCGCCGTTCATCGGGCAGGGTCTCGGCGCGGGGATCCGGGACGCGGCGAACCTGGCCTGGAAGCTCGCCGGCGTCCTGCACGGCACCCTGCCCGCCCGGCTGCTCGACACCTACCAGCCCGAACGCGAGCGCCACGTGCGCGCGCTGATCCGGGAGGCGAAGCTCGCCGGCGCGCTGATGACCGCCGGCGGCCGGGCGGGCGACCTGGCGCGGCGGTTCGTGGCGCCGCGGCTGCGGCTGCTGCCCGCGGTACGCCAGCACGCCGCCGCCAGCCGTACGCCCGCGCTGCGCGGCTCCCCGCTGGTGGTCCGGCCGCCGCTGGGTCGTACGCTCGCCGGCACGCTCTGCCCCAACGCGCCGCTGCCCGACGGCCGCCGCTTCGACGACCTCGCCGCCGGCCGCTTCGCCCTCGTCACCCTCCCCGACCCGCCACCCGCCGTCGTTTCCCCGGCCGCCGCAACGCCCGACGCCTCGCCCGCCGGCGTCCCGGGAGCCGACGGTGCGGTGGCGCTCCTGCCGCCGCCGGATCCGCGGGGCGTGGTGCGGGTCGTCGCCGAGCCCGGCACCGTCCTGTACCGCTGGCTGCGTGCCGGGCACGCCCGCGCCGCCGTCGTACGCCCGGACGGCACGGTGCTGCGGGCGGACCGGGACGTGCGCGCCGCGTACGCGGGGCTGGCCCGGATCGCCGTCCGTTGAGCCGGATCAGCGCGGTACCAACCGGATCGTGGCGGCGCGGGCCTGCGGGCTGAGGACGCTGGCGACGATGTCCGCCGGGTAGCTGGCGTACTTCCTGCGGTACGCGGCGTCGATCCGGGACGTGGTGTCACGGTCCGGGCCGGCGTCGGAGAAGTCGACGTCGCGGTCAACGCCGCCGGCGTGGATGCGGCCGGCGTGCCGGGACCGTGCCCCGCGGTACCAGGGGCCGTCGGGGCCCCGGACGGAGCGCACGTACAGCTCGTCGCGGTCGCGGACGACCCACATGGTCACCGGGTCGCGCAGCGTACCGTCGGGGCGGAGCGATTCGAGGTCGAGTTCGACGGCGGCGCCGATCCGGTCGAGTTCGTCGCTGCTCCAGGTGGCCATCGCGGACGCCCCTCTCGTCCACCCCACCGTACGGGCGCGGCGCCGGGACGTACGGCGGAATCGGCGGGCGGTCAGTCGGCGGTGACGTCGAGGCCGAGGTGCCGGGCCAGCGCGGCGACCTGGTCGGCGTAGTGCCGGACGAACTCGGGGGACCGTGGGTCGGCGTCGCACACGCCCGCCACGACGTGCGGCAGCGTGGTGGTGGCCATCGCGGCGGACATCAGCATCACCAGGACGCAGGCCGGGTCGAGGTCGGCGGGCAGGCGGCCGGCGGCCTGCGCGGCGCGGATCGGCTCGACCGCGCCGGACAGCGACCGGGAGCGGCCGTCGTGGTCCGGGTCCGACCCCGGCCCCGTGTACTCCAGCCCGCTCCAGGCCAGCAGCCGCACCCCGTCGGGGTTCTCGACCGCCTCCATCGCGTACCGCCGGACCTGCTCGGGCAGCGGCGAGCCCGGGTCGACCAGCTCGGCCTGCCGCTCCCGCCACCGGTCGGAGATGGCGCGGTAGAGCCCTTCCTTGCCGTCGAAGTAGTACGAGATGAGCTGCTGGTTGACGCCGGCCCGGGTGGCGATGGCGGCGATCCGGGCCCCCGCGTACCCGTGCGCGGCGAACTCGGCGACCGCCGCGTCGACGATCGCCCGACGGGTACGCTCCGGGTCGCGTTGCCGCTCCTGCGGGGACGGGGACCGGCGCGCCTTGGACGGGGACATGCCGCGAGCATACCGCCGGGTGACCGTGGCAACCGTACGCAGGACTCAGTCACCCGGCCGGTCAGGAGCGGACGGCGAAGTAGACCGTCTGGGCGTCGAGCAGGAACAGGTCGGGACGGCGGTGCAGGCCGGCCGGGTCGTCCGGGTCGAGGAGCCGGTCGAGCGCGGCGAGGTCGTCGGCGGCCAGGTGGTCGGCGCCGCCGTCGCGTTCCCGCTGCATCGTGGTCGCCAGATGCTCCCGTACGGCGGGGGTCACGGGCGCCGGCAGGTCGAGCAGGAACGTCCGCGCGGTCGGGGTGAGGCCGGCCGCGGCGAGCAGCGCCGGCCAGTCCTCGGTCTCCTGCCGCGAACCGGGCAGGGAGGCGCGCATCGCCGCGAACCACTCCTCGTTCGCCGCGGTGATGCGGGACTGGAGGCCGGGGCGGCCGAAGCCGATGTCGCGCGGCAGCCACCGGGCCGGCAGTCCGCCCTCCAGCAGCACGAGCACCCCGCCGGGGGCCAGGGTGCGCGCGGCGGCGGCGAGCGCGGCCCGCTGGTCGCCCACGTGGTGCAGCGACTGGCCGAGCCACATCACGTCGACGTCGGCCAGCTCGGCGAAGGCGTCCGGCAGCGTGCCCAGCACCGTACGCAGCCGTACGTCCCGTTCGGCGGCCCGGTGTGCGGCCCGTTCGAGCAGGGCCGGCGCGCTGTCCAGCGCCACCACCTCCGCCTCCGGGTACGCCGCGGCGAGGCGCAGGCTGACCACGCCGGGGCCGCTGCCCGCGTCGACGATCCGGGCGGGCCGGGGCGCGAAACCGCGCGCGGCGGCGACGATCTGCTCGTACATCGGGGCGTAGATCTCGCCGCGGCGTTCGATGGTCTCGCCCATGCTGTTCCAGTCGAGGTCGCCGCCGTGGTCGTGGTGGTGGTGGCCGCTCATGCGGGTGTCCTTCCGTCAGTCGTCGGTACGAGGGTGCGGCGGTTGCGGGCCGGTGGACAAGTTTCGTTGCCGGTCCGGCAAACGCCGCCCCGGTGCACCCGATCTCATTGTCCACAGTGGACGGATCGGTGCCGGAGGATTAGCGGTAGGGGTCGCGAGGGTTAGGGCAAGGCAAGATATTGCCGTCGTGCCGCGCTTGGACGGTCAATGGTGACGTACGCGTTATCGAGTGCTGATGTACCGCAACCTACGGTGGGGAACCGAGCGCCGGGTGCGGATGGCCCGGGCTCGTCCGGGGGACCGTCTACGAGGTGGTGAAATGCGAGCAGGCAAGGCAGTGGCCGTGGGTGCGGTGGCCGTCGCGCTGATCGGGATGTCGGCGGCGTGCAGCAAGAACACGGGAAAGACCGACCAGTCCGGTCCGAGCGCGCAGGTCGCGTCCGGTGAGATCAGCACCGATCCGGCCGACTCCAAGGGGCCGGCGGCGACGATCGCGGGCGCCAAGCGCGGCGGGACGATCATCTCGTACCACGAGCGCGACATCGAGCACCTCGACCCGCAGCGGGTCTACATCTCCGACGGCCAGGCGCTCGACGAGCTGGTCACGCGGCAGCTCACCGCGTTCAAGGTCGATCCCGCGACGCACAAGTCGATGCTGGTGGGCGACCTCGCGACGGACGCCGGCACCGACGTCAACCACGACGGCAAGACGTGGAGGTACACGCTGAAGTCGGGGTTGAAGTACCAGGACGGGACGCCGATCACGGCCGCCGACGTGGCGTACGGGGTGGCCCGGTCCTTCTCGCCGAACCTCGCCGACGGGCCGCACTACATCCAGCAGTGGCTGGCCGGCTCGACGAACTACAACGCGTCGTACAAGGGGCCGTACAACGGGGGCGCCGCGGTGCCGCCCGGCGTGACGGTGCAGGGCAACACGATCACGTTCCACCTCAAGTCGGCGCAGCCCGAGTTCCCGTACGCGGCGTCCTGGGGCACGACCTCGCCGCTGCCCAGGGCGCAGGACAAGAACCCGAACGCGATCGACACGCACCCGTTCTCGTCCGGGCCGTACCAGATCAAGACGTACCACCGCGGTGACGAGCTGATCCTCGCCCGCAACAAGTACTGGGACGCGAAGACCGACCCGATCCGGCACGACTTCTTCGACACGTTCGACATGAAGATCGGTGTCAGCCCGACGGACCAGACCAACCGTGTGCTGTCCGACAACGGTTCCGACCAGTACGCGGTGGTCGACCAGCCCGGCGTCTCCAGCGAGATGACGCAGAAGGTGCTGACCGACTCGTCGGCGAAGAACCGGATCCTCAACGGGTACCTGTCGTTCGCGGCGCGGATCGACATCAACACCCAGCGGGTCACGGATGTCAACGTGCGCAAGGCACTCAACGACGCCTTCGACCGCTCCGGGTACATCCGGGCGCTGGGTGGCACCGCGCAGGCCGCGCCCGCCACCACGCTGATGTCGCCGACCCAGGCCGGCTACAACAAGTACGACGCGTACCCGGGTGCGGGCACGGCGGACGGCGTCGCCAAGGCAAAGAAGTTGCTCAACGGCAAGCACCCCAAGCTGGTGTACGCGTACCCCAACACCGAGGACGGGCAGAAGCTCGCCACCGTCGTCCAGTCGTCGTTGCAGCGGGCCGGCTTCCAGATCGTGCTGCGGCAGGCCGACCAGAACAGCTTCTTCACCGACATCGACCGCAAGAACAACGGCTGGGACCTGTACCCGACGAACTGGGGTGCCGACTGGCCGAGCGGTTCCACGGTCATCCCGCCGCTGTTCGACGGCCGGACGATCGCGCCGGCGGGCAACCAGGACTCGTCGTACCTGAACGCGGCCGACGTCAACGCGCAGATCGACAAGATCAAGAAGGAGCCGGTCAAGCAGGGCATCGGCGACTGGGGCAAGCTCGACCAGACGATCATGACCAAGTACGCCCCGTCCATCCCGACCTACTACATCAAGCAGCTCAGCGTGGTCGGGTCGAAGGTGCACGACGTCAAGATCGAGAACCCGCCCGGCGCGCTCGCGTACGTCGACGCCTGGGTCGGCTGACCGCCGCTCTCCCGGTCCTGGTTCGGCTCAACGGAGCCGAACCAGGACCGCCCGGCTCGGCGTCCACATCGTTCGGGTGGCCGGTCCCGTCGTGGGGCCGGCGATCCGCGTGTGTCCAGGATGGACGGTGGGATGATCGCGCGCATGGACATTCCGGTACCGGAGCCGATCCCGACGCGACGGCTGCTGCTGCGGCCGGTGACCGACGCCGACGTACCGGTGCTGGTGCGGCTCGCGACCGACCCGGACGTGCTGCGGCACCTGGGCGGGCCGCGGGACACCGGGCGGGCCCGGGCGCGTGCGGCCGAGCTGGTCGGCGCACCCGGCCACGTCACCGTGACGCTCGCCGACGGCACCCCGGCCGGCATCGTACGGCTGGCGCCGGACCCGCGGACCGGTGAGCCCGCGGTGACGTGCGCGCTGGCGCCCGGGCACCGGGGCCACGGGTACGGGCGGGAGGCGGTGGATGCGGTACTGCGGTGGGGATTCGGCCTGGCGCCGGCCGCCGCGGTGCCCCGGATCGTCGCCGTCGTCGGGGAAGCGGACGAGCGGTCCCGCCGCATGCTCGCGGCACTCGGCATGGTCCAGGTGGACCGGTTCACGGAATCCGGTGCGCCGCAAGCGATGTACGCACTGCACCGGACCGTACCGGGGCTGGGGCGGCGGCTGCGCCGGCACGTCGGTACGGACACGCTGCTCGCGGTCGCGGCCGGGGTGATCGTACGTGACGCGGCGGGCCGGATCCTGTTGCAGCACCGCGACGACGGCACGTGGGGCATCCCGGGCGGGGGCCTGGAGGCGGGGGAGTCGCTGGAGCAGGCCGCCGCGCGCGAGCTGTACGAGGAGACCGGTCTCGTCGCCGACTCCTTCACCCCGCTCGACACGTACTCGGGCCCCGAGTTCTTCCTGCGCTACCCCGACGGCAACCAGATGTACGTGGTGGGCGTGACGTTCCTGGCGAACGGCGTGACCGGTGAGCCGCGCGCGGACGGCGAGGAGGGCGTGGAGCTGCGGTTCTGCGCCCCGGGCGACTGGCCGGACGGGCTGAACTTCTACAACCGCCGGCTCCTCGACCGCTGCCTGCCCCGGCTGTAGCGCGCGGCCGCTCAGAGCGCCACGCGCAGCCCGGGGTGGGCGAGGACCACGGGGCAGCCGGCGAGCGCGGCGGCCTCGGCGAGCAGCGCCGGATGGTCCTGCCAGGCGCGCAGGTGGGTGAGGACCAGCAGCCGGGCGCCGGCGCGGGCGGCGAGCCGGCCCGCGTCGCCGGCGGTGAGGTGGCGGGGGATCGGCCCGTCGGCGTCGCTGCCGGACGCCTCGGCGAGCAGCACCCGGCAGCCGTCGGCCAGCTCGTCGATCGCCTGGCACGGGCCGGTGTCGGCCGTGTAGCAGAGCGCGTCGCCGATCCGGGTCGCCCAGCACTCGCCGTGGTCGACCCGGGCCAGCCGGACGTCGAGCGGACCGTACCGGTGGGGTCCGGGCGTCGCGATCGTCGGCGTGAACGAGTCCGGGTCGGTACGCAGGACGTCGGGCATGTCGGACGGCCCGGTGAGCGGCAGCGGCGGCGCGGCCGTCTCGGCGCGCAGCCGCCCGAGCTGGGTCAGGTCCGCATGGTGGTCGGAGTGCGCGTGCGACAGGACGACCGCGTCGACGTCGCCGGCCAGCACGTACCGCTGGAGCGGGCCGGACGCGCCGGGGCCGAGGTCCAGCAGCAGCCGGTACCCGCCGGCCTCGACGAGGTAGCTGGAACACGCCGAGTCGGGGCCCGGCGCCGAACCGGCGCACCCCACCACCGTCAGCCGCATGCCGGCACCGTACCGGGGGCGGTCAGTCCCAGGTGAGCGGGTCGAGGTGGAGGTAGAACCGCTGGCGGTCGGGGTCCGGCACCATCCCGTACCCGCGGGCGAAGTCGGCCTCGGCGGCGGTCGCGGTCGCCTCGTCCGGCCAGGTGGACCGGGCGGTCACGGACAGCAGCGCGAGGTCGGCGTGGCGGTCGGCGCGACCCAGCCGGCCCAGGTCGACGAACCCGATCACGGCGCCGGTCGCCGGGTCGAGCAGGATGTTCGGCAGGCACAGGTCGCCGTGGCAGACGACGGTGTCGGCGGCCTCCTGCGCGCGCCGCCGGTCCGCCTGGCCGGCCAACCGCGCCAGTAGTTCGGCGGGCGGCGTGGTCCGCTGCTCCACCGGCAGGAACTCCGGGTGCACGGCGCCGCGCGCGACCACGTCCCGGGCCCGCGCGAGCATCCACCCGAGTCCCCGATCGTACGGGCAGGCGGCGGTCGGCAGCGCGTGCAGCCGGCGTACCGCGGCGGTCACGGACGGCCAGGCGCGCCGCAACCCGGCCGGCGACACCCGGTCGGCGGGCACGCCCGGCACCGCGCTCGTCACCAGGTACGCCCCGGCGTCGTCGGCCACCCAGTCGAGCACCGTCGCCCCCGGTACGCCGGTGCCGGCCAGCCAGGTGATCCGGTCGCGTTCGGCGGCGAGCAGGTCGGCGCGGGCGGGACTGGCACACTTCGCGTACCGGGTGCGGTCGGGGCTGCGGAACACCAGGTCGCCGGACTCGCCGTCGGTCACCGGTGACCACGCCGCGAACCGCCGCGGTACCTCCGGGTCGGTCATGCCGACCAGCGTAGGTGGGCGCGGGTGGGTCCGGCGGTCCCAGGATCGGCGGTGCCTGCCCGTGGCCCGCCGGCGGGCGCATCGTGGTGGCAGCGAGACGAGAACCGAGGAGGACCATGCCCACCACGACAACCACGACGAGTCCGGGCGGCACGTTCACGCTGGCCGACGGCCTGACCGTCAGCCGCATCGGGTACGGCGCGATGCAGCTCGCCGGCCCGCACGCGTTCGGCCCGCCGGCCGACCGGGCCGCCGCCGTCGAGGTACTGCGCGAGGCCGTACGACTGGGCATCACGCACATCGACACCAGCGACTACTACGGGCCGTACGTCACGAACGAGATCATCCGGGAGGCGCTGCACCCGTACCCGGCGGGGCTGCACCTCGTCACCAAGGTCGGCGCGCTGCGCGACGCGGACGGCGGCTGGCCGCCCGCGCTCGCACCCGATCAGCTGCGGCAGGCCGTGCACGACAACCTGGCCCGGCTCGGCCTCGACGCGCTCGACGTGGTCAACCTGCGCGTCGGCGGCCTCGATCGGCCGGAACCCGGCTCCGTCGCCGAACCCTTCCAGGTACTCGCCGAGCTGCGCGAGCAGGGCCTCATCCGGCACCTGGGCCTGAGTACGGTGACCGCGGAGCAGGTCGCGGAGGCGCAGCGGATCGCACCGGTCGTGTGCGTGCAGAACTTCTACAACGTGGCGCACCGGGTCGACGACGAGCTGGTCGATTCCCTTGCCGCGCAAGGCATCGCGTACGTTCCGTACTTCCCGCTCGGTGGCTTCGACCCGATCCAGTCGGCGACGCTGAACGCGGTGGCGGGGCGGCTCGGCGCGACACCGATGGCGGTCGCGCTGGCCTGGCTGCTCCAGCGTTCGCCCAACATCCTGCTCATCCCCGGTACGTCCTCGGTCGCGCACCTGCGCGAGAACGTCGCCGGCGCCGCCCTCACCCTCCCGCCGGACGCCGTCGCCGAACTCGACACCATCGCCTGAAACGCCTGGTACGCAAGCGATCGGGGGTCGGCGGTCAGGCGGGGAGGGTGCCGAGGAGACGCGCGGCCTGCGGGGCGTACGTCGCGTCGCCGGTGGCCGCCGCCCGCCGCAACAGCGGTACGGCCCCGGCGGCGTCCCCGCGGCCGGCGAGGATCTCGCCGACCCGGTACGCCGCCTCGGCCACGAGTACCGGATCGTCGGTGCCGTCGAGGGTGCGGGTGTAGAAGTCGACGGCCTGGTCGTGGTGGCCGAGCCAGTAGCACAGCTCGCCGAGGTGCGCGACGGCGAGCGGCGCGGCGTCCGGCTTCGTCTCGGCGAGCTGGCCGAACCAGCGCAGCGCGGCCGGCAGGTCGCGGCGTTCCTTGGCACGGTCGGCGAGCACCCCGGCGGCCTCGACGGCGAACTCGCCGCGCGCCTCGGCCACCGTCTCCAGCAGCCCGTACGCCTCCTCGTCGGCCGGGTCGGCGGCGTGCCGGGTCTGCGCGTAGACGTACAGGGCCATCGGGAGGCCGCTCTCCGCGGCCGACGCGAGGGTGGCGAGCGCCGCCGCGTGGTCGCCCTCCTCGTCACGCTGCATGACGCCGATCAGGACGGCGGCGCGGACGCCGAACAGGTGCCCCGGCGTGCCAGGCCATCTCCGCGAGCAGCGCCCGCCCGGCGTCCCGGTCCACCGCCGACACCAGCTCCCACCGCCGGTAGTCGGCGACGCCCGCCGGCTTGCGCACCCGCGACACCCCGACCCTCGCGTACGCCGCGGTGGCGGCGGTGGTGTCGCCGGTCGCGGCGAGCGCGTCGCCGAGGTCCAGCCCCGCCCATGCCGCGTCCACCACGTCGCCGTACTCCACCACGCACCGCAGGTACGGCACGGTCGCGGCGCGGTCCGCGGCGGTCTCCTCGGCGAGCCGCTGCGCGTACGAGACGGCGGTCGTGCGGTGCCGCGTACCGGCGAGGCGGTGCAGCGCGCTCGCCGCACCGGCGTGGTCACCGGCCCCGGCGAGCCGTTCGACGGCGACGAGGACGTTGTCGCGCGCCCCGTCCGCGTCCGGTACGGCGGAGTCCGCGACCCGGGCCCAGGCGTACGCCGCGTCGGCCAGCTCGCCGCGCTGGTACAGGAGCTGGCCGAGCCGGCTCGCCGCCCGCGTCTCCGTCTCGTCCACCCCCGACGCCACGGCCTGCTCGTACAGCCGGCGAGCGGTGGCGTGGTCGCCCTGCTGCTCGCGGACCAGGCCGAGGTGGGCGAGCGAGATGGGCGACCATTCCGGGTCGCCGGCGGCCGCGGCCCGCTCGAACCAGCCGGCCGCCGCGGCCAGGTCGCCCTGGCCGGCGGCCTGCTGGCCGAGGGTGTCGAAGCCGGCGACCGCCGCGCGTTGCCGGCCCGCGGCGGCCCGCTCGGCGAGTTCCGCGACGCGGTCGAGGTCGCCGCACCGGGCGTGCAACTGGATCAGCGCGAACGCCGCGTCGTCGCGCAGTTCCGCCGGACCGGTCGCCGCCACCCGGGTCAGCACGGCGTCCGCGCCGTCGGTGTCGCCACGGTCGGCCAGCAGGTCGGCGAGCGCGAGGCCGGCCCGCGCCGACGCCTCGCCCTCGCCCGCCTCGACCGCCCGGCGGAACGCGTCGGCCGCGCCGTCCGGGTCACCCGCGTCGCGCAGCGCCAGCCCCAGGTTGTGCGAGGCGACCGCGACGGTCACCGGATCCGCCCCCGCCGCGGCCCGCTCGTACTGTCGGCGCGCCTCGTCGTTCTCGCCCAGCTCGCACAGTACGCCGGCGAGCTCGATCCGGACGGCGGGCGGGGTGCGGTCGCCGCCGACGTCGGCGACCAGTTCCAGCAGGTCGCGGGCGACCCGGTGGGCGCCGTCCCGGCTGGCCGCCACCGCCAGCTCCCCGCCGACCAGCGCCGCACCCCGGTACCCGTCGTCGTCCAGCCCGGCCAGCAGGACGTGCGCGGCGCCGAGCTGGCGCGCGTGCGCGGCGAGCGCGAACCCGGCGACCGCCGCCGACCCGTACGCCTCGGTCAGGCTCGCCTCCGCGCCCGCCCGGTCGCCCTCGGTCGCGAGCCGGAACCCGCGCTCCGTCGGCGATTCCGTGCCCGCCCGCCGTCGCGCGTGCGCCGTCACCTCCGGATCGCCGAACGTCTCCGCCAGCGCGTACGCCAGCTGCGCCTGCTCGGCCAGTCCCGCGTCCTGTAACCGGATCCCCAGGTTGTACGCGGCGCGCGCGGCGCAGTCGGCCGGCCCGTCGTCGATCGCCCGCTGGTACGCCTCGCGCGCGGCGGCCAGGTCACCGCGGTCGGCGTGCCGCTCGCCGATGTTGTTCCAGGCGGCGCACCGGATCCGGGCGTCGCCGACCGCCACCGCCCGCCGGTACGCGGCGACCGCGGCGCCGTGCCCGGCCAGCACCGTACCGAGGCTCAGGGCGGCGGGGCCGGCGACCGCGGGATCGTTGCCGCGGGCCGCGTCGGCGTACGCGAACTCCAGGCAGCCGGCCGCACCGCTGGCAGCGATCGCGTCCGCCGCGGCCCAGGCGGCGGCCGCCACGTCACCGTCCAGCGGCACCTCGTCGGCCTCCTCGTACCGGCCGAGGTCGGCGAGCACCCGGCGCAGCTGGTACCGGGCGTGCGACGCGAGCGGGCCGGCACCGTCGGCGACCCGGCGGTACCAACGCTCGGCGAGGTCGAGGTTGGGGCCGCCGCGGTCGTGCCGCAGGCAACCGGCCCGGAACGCGGCCTGTTCGGCCGGTGCGCCGGCGTCGGCGGGTACCGCCTCCCACGCCGCGAGCGCGCCGTCGAGGTCGCCGGTGTCCCGGCGCAGCGTGCCGAGCAGCAGCCCGGCCGTACCGCGGGAGTCGGGGTGGCCGAGGTCGGCGGCGAGGGCGAGGACCGCGGCGGCGGCGTCGGTGTCGCCGGCGCGCTGCCGGCACCGGGCGATGTCCACGGCGAGCCGGGACGCGGCCGCGAACGCCGCACCGTCGCGTACCGCGCGGAACAGTTCCCGGGCGGCGGTGAATTCATTCCGGAGGAGCTGGGCGGCGAATTGCGATTCCGCGCCGGTGGCCCGCTCGAATCGTTGTCGGGCCGCGTCGGCGTCGCCTTCGGCAATCAGCAGCGAACCGAACATGAAATCGTAATCCATTGACGCACGCCTCTCCGACCTCGTGTGCCGAGCGAGATTACCAACGCGACGGCGCACCGTTTCCGGCCGGACCGCGGCGTGGTAGACATTCGATTCCAGCGACCACCGAGACGAACGGAAAACCGCGCGCCATGCCGAACGGTACGCCGCAGCAACTGCTCGAAACCGGCCGCGAGCTGGCCCGGTCCGGAAACGTCGACGGTGCCTGCCAGGTACTCGCCGAGGCGGTGGCCGGCGGCGATCCCGTCGTGGCGCCGGAGGCGGCCGGGCTGCTCGGCACGCTGCTCGCCGACCGCGGCGACACGGCCGGCGCCCGCTCGGCGTACGAGTACGCGGTGGCCTCGCGGCATCCGGTGCACGCACCGGTCGCGGCGCTGGGGCTCGGCGCGCTGCTGGCCGGGCTGGACGACACCGCCGGCGCGGTACGGGCGTTCGGGTTCGCGGCGTCGGCCGGCGACGCCGAGACCGCCGCGCTGGCCCGGCGGACTCTCGCGCTGTACGGTCCGCCGACCGACCCCGAGCCGGCGTACGAGGAGGCGTGCCGGCTGCTGGCGGACGGTGACCCGGCCGCGGCGCTGTCGCTGTTCCAGCAGGTGGTGGACGGTGGGGACGCCGAGTTCGCGCCGCTCGCCGCGTGCCGCATCGGCGGGCTGCTGGCCGAGCGCGGCGCGTCCGACGAGGCCGCCACCGCCCTCTGGTACGCGGTGCGGTCCGGGCACCGCGAGCACGCGCCGCTCGCCGCGTACGTGCTCGGGCAGATCCTGGTGGAGCAGGGCGATCTCGCGCGTGCGCGGGACGTGCTCGCGCTGGCCGCGGAGGTACCGGACGCGCGGATGGCCGGCTCGTCCATGGCGACGCTCGCCGAGGTGCACGCCGGGGCGGGGGAGGACGCCGCGGCGCTGCACTGGTTCGCGCGGCTGGTCGCGGCCGGCGACGCGGACCTGGCGCCGCACGCGTCGTACCGGATCGGGGTGTTGCTGGCGGACCACGACGTGGACGGCGCGCAGGCCGCGTTCCGGTACGCGGCGGACGCGCGGCATCCGCAGGTGTCCGGGCCCGCCGCCGGCAACCTCGACATCGTCGCCGACCGTTCCGGCGTCCCGGTGCGTGCCGAGCCCGCCGCGCCCGCGGAGGTGTGCGCCCGCGCCGCCCTCGTCCAGGGCCTCCTCCGGTACACAGCCGGCGACCCCGACGGCGCCCGTACGGCGTTCGGCGAGGCGGCGTCGTGCCCGGTGCCGCCCGTCGCGGCCGAGGCGTACGCGCGGCTCGGGGCGGTGGAGAAGGCGCTCGGGCGGCCGGACGACGCGCTCGCCCCGCTGGAGCGCGCGTACGCCAGCGGCCATCCGCCGGCGGTGGCGATGGCCGCGCTCGACCTCGCCGACCTGCTCGTACACCGGGGTCAGGCGGAGCGTGCCGTCGCGATGCTGCGGAGCGCCGCCGCGGGGGCGGGGCCGGTCGCGGCGATGGCCGGCGTCAACCTCGGCGTCCTGCTCGCCCGGGACCTGGGCGACCCGGCCGCCGGCCTCGCCGAACTGCGGCGGGTCGCGGCGGGCGGCGAGCCGGGCGCCGCCGCGGCAGCCCTGTTCACCCTCGGCACCCTCGTCGAGGACGCGGGCGACGCCGACACCGCGCGCCGGGCGTACGAGGAGGCGGTCGCGTTGCGGCAGCCCGAGTTCAGCGGGCGGGCCGCGATCAACCTCGGCGTACTGCTGAGCCGGCGGCAGGACTTCGAGGGCGCGCAGCGCGCCTGGCGTACGGCGGCGGAGGTCGGCACCGACGACGACCGCGCGAAGGCCCGCAGGATGCTGGACGAGGTGGCCCGGCAGGGTGGCGCGGCGGCGGTCACCGCGCGGGCCCGGCAGGTCGCCGCCGACCCCGACCTGGCCGCCGCGGCCGAACTCGCCGCCGCGGAGCACTTCCGCCAGCGCGAGGACGTACCGGCGGCGTTGCGCGCGTACGAGAAGGCGCTGGAGACGGGGCACCCGCGGTACGCGGCGGAGGGTGCGGCCCGGCTCGCCCTCAGCTTCTGGCTGCACTCCGGTACGGAGGGCGCGGCGGCGGCGATCGACCGGCTCGGCGCCACCGGCCACCCCGAACTCATGCCCCGCGCCTGGTTCCTGCTCGGCGCCGCGCTGGTCGTCGACGAGCCCGACGCCGGCCGGTACGCCTTCGCCGCGGCCGGCGCCGGGCACGCCGCGTCCCGGTGCGCGGTCGCGCTGGTCGACGGGGACACCGCGGCCGCCGGCCGGGCGTACGCGGAGGTGCGGGAGACGGCGCCGGACCTCGCCGACCGGCTCGACGACCTCGTCGCGGAACTCGCGCCACCCGCCTGACGGCGGATCAGGCGGCGAGCGGCCGGTGCCGGCGGGCGACGAGCGCGGCACCGGCGCCGAGCAGTACGGAGACGGCGGCGGGGACGAGGAAGGCGGGCGAGCGTACGTCGGTGGCGGCGGAGCCGGTCCACGCGTACACGAGGGTGGAGGGCAGGATGCCCAGCGCGGTGCCGGCCAGGAACCCGACCGGCCGTACCGCGAGGGTGCCGAACGCGTAGTTGAGCCCACCGAACGGCAGCACCGGCACGAGCCGTACCCAGGCGACGGCGAGGACGCCGCGGCGGGCGAGCCACCGGTCGAGGGCGTCGAGCCGGCCGCGGCGCAGCCCGGCGACGAGCGGGCGCCCCAGCACCCGGCCGAGCCCGAACGCGAGCAGCGCGCCGGCGAGCGCCCCCGCGTACGCGATGCCGCCGCCGAGCCAGGGACCGAACAGCAGACCCGTACCGACGGCGACGGCGCTGCGCGGCACGAGCAGCAGGGTGGCGGCGGCGACCGCGGGCACCGCGACCGCGAGGCTCCACCCCGGATGCGCGTCCGCGACCCGGCGTACGAGCCCCGGCGACGGTACGCCGACGGTCAGCGCGACGACCGCTCCCGCCGCGAGGACGCAGAGCAGGATCGCCAGGCGTGGCAGGGACTTCCGGAGCGGGGGCACCCCCGTACCCTGCCACGGCGCGGTACCGTCGCGGCGGCCGAGGTGCGCGCAACCCGCTCGCCGCGGGCGTCCGGGCCGCCTAGCGTGGGCCGGATGGACGATCCGGCGGCCGGCCACCCGGTGCAGATCCCACAGTCCTATGTGGACATGCCGCGCTGGTGGACGGGCGGCACCGAGTGGCTGCGCGGCCTGCCCGACGCCATCCGGTACCGGTGCGACGCGTGGGACCTGCGCGTCGCCGGCACCGTACGGCACGGCTCGAACGCCGTCGTGGTGCCCGTGGACCGCGGCGCCGGGGAGTACGTGCTGCGGTTGACGCCGCCCGGCCCGGAGACCGCCGAGCTGGTCCGCGCGCTGCGGTTCTGGGCCGGGCGCGGCACCGTCCACCTCGTCGACGCGGACGTGCCCGCCGGTGCCGTCCTGCTCGAACGCCTCGCCCTCGACCGCACCCTCGCCGACGTCGACGTCCACGAGGCCGTCACCGTACTCGGCGGCATGATGCGGCGGCTGGCCGTACCGGCGCCCGCGGACGTGCCGTCCACCGCTGACCTGGTGCGCCGCCGGGCGGGCGAGCTGGACGCGCAGTGGCGCGGGCTCGGCGCCCCGTTCGACCGGCGCATCCTCGACGCGGCACTCGACGCCGCACCTGGCCTGTGGCGTACCGAGGGGGATCTGGCGGTGGACGGCGACCTGCACAGCGCGCAGGTACTGCCCGGGCACCGGGAACGCTGGCTCACCGTCGATCCCGTACTGCTGCGCGGCGACATCGGGTACGACCTGGGTCGCGTGCTGTGGACGCGGCTCGACGACATGCCGGACGACGCGACGATCCGCCGGTGCCTGGCCGCCGCGGTCGACGCCGCCGGGCTGGACCGCGACCGCGCCCGCGCCGGCGTCCTGTTCCGTACCGTCGACTACTGGTTGTGGGGGCTGGGCGTCGGGCTGACCGAGGATCCGGTGCGCTGCGCGCGACTCGTCGCCGCCCTCGGCTGACGTCAGCCGTCGGTGACGAGCGTGTGCAGCAGCCGGCGCAGGGTCCGCTGCTGCGCCGCGGTGAGCGGGTCGAGCGGGGACTGCTCGGCGAGCCGGTCGAGTACCCGGGTGCGCCGGCGCCGGCCCGCCGGGGTGAGCACGATCTGCTTGGCCCGCCGGTCGTCGGGGTGCGGTCGGCGCTCGACGAGGCCCTGTCGTTCCAGGCGATCGAGGACGAACGTGACGTTCGACGGCTCGCAGGACATCCGGTTCGCCAGCTCGCGCGCGGTGATCGGCTCGGACAGCTCGCGGACCGCGATCACCTGCGACGGCGTCATCTCCAGCTCCTCGGCGACCCGGCGGACGTGCCCGTCGAGCCGCTGGGTGAACCGGTGGATCAGGGTGCACACGTCCCGGTCGAGCTGACCGTCCGGCTCCGGATCTGCCACGCCGCCAGTCTATGTCGTACGGCCGGTCACGTCGGCACCCCGGTCCGGTGGCGCCGTTCGCCGCTGTGATAGTTCTAGTTGATATTGTTCTAGTTAGAACTACATGGAGGTGTCGGGGTGCGCCCAGCCGTACTGTCGCTCATGGTCGTGGTCTTCGGCCTGACGACCGGCGAGTTCGTGATCGCCGGGATCCTGCCCGACATCGCCGGCGACGTGGGCGTCTCCGTGCCGGCCGCCGGACGCCTCATCACCGCGTACGCGGTGGGCATGATCGTGGGCGGTCCGGTCGTGACGCTGGCGACCGCGCGGATCGGCCGGAAACCGTTGGCACTCGGCCTGATCGCCGTGGCCGTTGCCGGCAACGTCGGCTCCGCGCTGGCCCCCGGGTACGTGCCGCTCGTGGTGTCGCGGTTCGTCGCCGGCTCGGTGGTGGCGACGTTCTTCGCGGTCGCGGTCGCGACGGCGGTGGGGATGGCGCCGGCCGGCCGGCAGGCGTCCACGGTGGCGAAGGTGGCGCTGGGCATGAACCTCGGCATCGTCGCCGGCACCCCGTTGGGTACGGTCGTGGGCCAGCATCTCGGCTGGCGCGTCACGTTCGGTGCGGTCGCCGCGTTCACCGCCGCCGGCCTGCTGCTCGTCGCCCGGTACGTGCCGGCCCGGCCCGCCGCCGCGACCGGCACCGTACGCGGCGAGCTGCGCGTCTTCGCCCACCGTGGGCTCCAGCTCGCCGTGGCGCTCACCGCGCTCGGCAACCTCGGCGTCGCCGGCGTCTTCACGTACGTCGCGGTGCTGCTCACCGGCCTCGCCGGCTTCCCGCCGGCGGCCGTACCGGTCCTGCTCGTCGGGTACGGGATCGGCGCTGTGGTGGGAAACTCGGTCGGCGGCTGGCTGGCGGACCGGTCGCTGATGCCGTCGCTGGTCGGCCTGTTCGCCGCGCTCGCGGTGGTGCTCGCCGCGTTCGGCCTGGCCGGCGGCAACCGCACCGTCGCCGCGGCCCTCACGGTACTGCTGGGCGCGCTCGCGTTCGCCGTGGTGCCCGGTACGCAGGCGCGCATCCTGTCCGCGGCGCGCGCGGCGCCGACGCTGGGCGTCGCGGTCAACGCCTCCGGGTACCAGCTCGCCGCGGCGTTCGCGGGAGTACTCGGTGGCTGGCTCGTCGCGGGTCCGGGACCGCGGTGGCTGCCGCTCGCCGGCGCGCTGACCACACTGGCCGCCGTCGCCCTCGGGTACGCGATGCTGCGGGGCGACCGGCGCGCCGTTTCGACCGACGCCGTACCCGTCGACGCGCCGTGAGAAAGCCGGATATCGTTGCGGCATGCCGGAACTCGTCGCGCCCACCGTCCGACTGCACGCCGCCTGGCTGGACGCGCACCGCGAGTGGGGGCCGGGCCTGCACGAGGACGGGTTCGGGCTGGTCGACACCGACGAGGTGGACTCGCCGGCCGGGTTCGCGGCGTGGGTGGCGCGGCTGACCACCCAGGAGGACGTGACCGTACCGGTGGCGCCCGGCCGCGTGCACTGCACGTACCGGTGGATGGTGGAGGGCGGCCGGGTGCTCGGCGGGATCGCGCTGCGCCGGGAGCCCAGCGACTTCGTGCGGTGGGCCGGGCACATCGGCTACGGCGTACGGCCGTCGGCGCGTGGTCGCGGGGTGGCGACCTGGGCGCTGGGCCGGATCCTCGACGTGGCAAGGGAACTCGGCATGGCCCGGGTGCTCGCGGTGTGCGCCGCCGACAACGTCGCCTCCGCCCGCACCCTCGAACGCCAGGGCGGCGTCTTCGAGGAGGTCCGCGACACCGGGGTCGGCCCCACCCGTCGCTACTGGTTCACCCTCTGACCCTCCCCGTACCGACCGGGTTCACGCCGCGGCGGTGGACCGCCGGATCCGGCGCCGAGGGGTCGAATGCCCGTCCCCACAACGGATCCGCGCCAGATGGCGGCCGCGTAACCGTCGCCCGGCGGTACGGCGCCGGATCGTGAGCGAGGGGCCGAATGCCCGTCCCCACAACGGATCCGCGCCGGATGGCGGCCGCGTAGCCGTGGCCCGGTGGTGGGGCGCCGGATCCTGCGGCGAGGGGCCGAATGCCCTTCTCCACAATGGATCCGCGCCGGGTGGCGGCCGCGTCGCGTCGCCCGGTGGTGGGCGCCGCATCGTGCGGCGAGGGGCCGAAGACCCGTCTCCACAACGGATCCGCGCCGCGTCACGACCTCGTTGCCAGCGTCGCGACGCGCGGCACCAGAGCCGCGAGCGGTGCGGCGGAAGGGAGGTGCGCGGCGCGGTCAGAGGGCGGCGGTGAGGGTACGCAGCAGGTCGGCGACGCCGGCGGGGCCGTCCACGACGAGGTCGGCTCGGTCGGCGACGGCGCGCTGCTCGGGGGAGCCGCTGCACACCGTGATCCCCGGTACTCCCTCGTCGCGGAGCGCCTCCACGGCGGCGAACGCGCTGAGGTCGCCGAGGTCGTCCCCGGTGTACGCGACGGATCCGGCGCCGCTGTCCCGGACGTACGCGGTGAGGACGGCGCCCTTGTCGGTGCCCTCGGGGCGGAGTTCGAGGACGAGTTTGCCGGGTTCGAGGCGGAGGCCGAGCCGGGCCGCGAGGTCGGTGAGCGGGCCGGTGAGCGCGGCGAGTTCGGCGTCCGGGTCGGCGGCGCGCCGGGTGTGCACCGCGACGGCGCTTTCCTTGTCCTCCAACCAGAGTCCGGGGTCGGCGCCGGGCCGGGCGAGCAGTGCGGCGACGGCCTCGCGGGCCTCGTCGATGCGCGGGTCGGGCGGCGCGGGCAGGTACCCGCCGGCTGCGGTCCACCGCTCCCGCCCGTACTGGCCGAAGACGGTGAGGGTGGGCAGCGCGGTGAGCGTGTCGATGCCGTCCCGGGACAGCAGGAACGACACGGGCCGCCCGGTGATGATCGCGACGGCGCCGACGCGGCGGCCGAGCGCGGCGAGCGCCGGGAGTACGTCGGGGTGGGGTTGGGCGGCGGTGGGGTCGGCGACGATCGGCGAGAGTACGCCGTCGAAGTCGAACGCGAGCGCGGCGGTCGCCGGCCGGGCGAGCAGGGCGGCCAGTCCGGCGCGGCCCGCGGCAGTCCTGGCCTCGGGAATGGGCATACCGGAAGGCTAGCCGAGCGCGGCGCCGCCGGCCCGGGATGCGGTCGGGCCTTGACGAAACGGACGCCGGTGGTGCAGGCTCACCGTCCATCTGGGAACTTCCCAGACGGATCGGAGCGCGATGAGGGACGGCAGCCCCCGCGTACTGCGGGCCATGAACGAGCGCGCCGCGCTATACGCGTTGCTCGACGCCGGGCCGATGTCCCGGGTCGAGCTGGAACGCGCGATCGGGCTGTCGAAGCCGGCCGCCGCCGACGTGCTCGCCCGGCTCGAACGCGACGGCCTGGTGCGGCGCGCCGGGCGCAGTACGAGCAGCGGGCCGGGACCGCAGGCGCAGCTGTGGCACCTCGTCGCGACCACCGGGTACGCGGTCGGCGTCGACGTGACCGCGACGGCGATGGACGCCGCGGTCGCCGACCTCACCGGCACCGTGGTCGGCACGTACCGGACGGACTGGCCCGGCGGCACCGACGACGACCCGACCGCCACCCTTCGTACGGTGGTGGGGGCGGCGCTGCGGGCCGGCGGGGTGCGCTGGCGCGACGTACGGCACGCGGTGGTCGGGGTGCCCGGTTCGGTCGACCCGGACACCGGCCGGCTGGAGTACGCGCCGCACCTGCCCGGGTTCACCGGCTTCGACGTACGCGCCCGGGTGCGGTCCCGGCTGCGGGTGCCGGCCACGGTCGAGAACGACGTGAACCTGGTGGCGGTGGACGAGCTGACCCGGGGCCGCGCCGCCGGTCGCCGCAGCGTACTGCTGCTGTGGATGGACCGCGGTGTGGCGGCCGGGCTGATCCTCGACGGGCACCTGGTCCGCGGGTCGCGCGGCGGCGCGGGCGAGATCGACCGGGTGCCGATGCCCGGCGGCCGGCTGGTACGCGAGCTGGTGTCGGCGTCCGCGGTGCGCGCGCTCGGCGCGGAGTCCGGCGTCCCCGGCGACGACGCCGCCGCCGTGGTACGCGCGGCGTTCGGTGCGGCGGCCGGCGCGTTCCGCGGCGAACTGGCGGACCGGATCACCGCCGTCCTCGCGATGTCCGTCGCCGCCCTCGACCCGGAACTCGTGGTGCTGGCCGGCGGTATCGGCTACGCGGGCGGCGACGAGCTGGCGGCCCTGGTGTCGGACCGGCTCGGCACGATCCTCAAGCAGCGCCCCACGGTCGCCTCCGGTACCGGCGGTGCCGAGGCGGTACGGCACGGCGCGCTGCAGGCGGCGCTGCGCCAGGCGCGCGAGACCGTACTCGGCCGGGGCGCGCCGGTATCCACAGTGGACAGTCCGGAGCGGGCGGTGACGGAATGACCGAGGTGGTGGTGGTCGGCGGCGGCATCGTCGGCCTGTCGACGGCGTGGCACCTGGCCCGCCGCGGAACCCGGGTGACGGTGCTGGAGGCGGGGGAGCCGCTGCGCTTCACGTCCCGCGCCGCCGCGGCGATGATCGCCCCCGTCGGGTACGTCGAGCCGGCCGGGGACGCGTTCCTCGCGCTGCGTTCCGACGCGCAGCGGTACTGGACGGCGTTCGCCGACGAGCTGCGCGCCGACACCGGCGTGGACCCGGCGTACCGGACGCCGGGGTCGCTGGTGGCCATCGACGACGTGGCCGGGCTGGCCCGGGTCGAGACGGTGCGCGCGCTGCACGCCGAGCTGGGCATCGCCTCCGAGATCGTGGACGGCGCGGCGGCGACCCGGCTGGAACCGTTGCTGCGCAACGCGATCGGCGGCCTGTACGTGCCGGGCGACGGGTGCGTGGACCCGGACGCGACCGGCCGCGCGCTGGTCGCCGGGATCACGGCCGCGCACGGCACCGTACGCTCCGGCGCCGCGGTGGCCGGGCTGTGCCGGGACGGCGACCGGATCGTCGGCGTACGGCTCGCCGACGGTACCCGGATCGGCGCGGACCTGGTCGTACTGGCGGCCGGCGCGGCGAGTACCCGGATCGGCGGGATCCCTGCGGAGGTCACGTTTCCGCTGCGCGCCGTCAAGGGGCAGTCCGTGCTGCTGCGCGACGACCCGACCGCGCCCACCGTACGCACGGTGCTGCGCGCCGGGATCAACCTGGTGCCGCGCGGCGACGGCCGGCTCATGGTCGCCGGTACGGTCGAGGACGGCGCCGACCCGGCCTCGGACGCGAACACCGCGGCGGGCATGCACGAGGTGCTGTCGCGGGCGATCGCGTCCGTACCGGCCGTCGCCGGGCTGGCCGTCGACGCGTGGTGCGTCGGCCAGCGCCCCGTCGCGCCGGACGACGCCCCCGTACTCGGGCCGAGCGGAGCGGACGGCCTCTGGTGGGCCACCGGCCACTCGTACTACGGGATCCTGCTGTCCGGGCTGACCGGCCGGCTGCTCGCGGCGGCCGTGCACGGCGACCGCGCCGCGGGCGAACGGATCGCGCTGTTCTCGGCGGACCGGTTCCGCACCGGGTCGCCGCGGTACACCTCGCTGACCCACGACCGGCACGCCTGAGCAGGGAGCCGCCATGCGTCGCAGGATCCTGGCCGGTGCGCTCGCCGCGCTGCTGGCCGTTACCGCCACCGGGTGCGCGAGCCGCCCCGGCGACGACCGGCCGGTGCCGTTCGACGCGCACCGGTCGACCGACCTGACCGTCTGGAACGGGTGGAACGGAAGGGAAGCAGCCGCCTTCCACACCGTGGTACGTGACTTCACGCGGCTGCACCCGAACGTACACGTGTCCATTGTGGACGGTGTGGACGATTCGACCATCATGACGTCGATCCGCGGCGGCTACCCGCCCGACGTCGCCGCGATCGGCAGCACCACCACGATGGGCACGTACTGCTCGACCGGCGCCTTCCGGGACCTCACCGGCTACCTCCGCCGTGACCACGTGACCACCCGGTACGCGCCGGTCATCCGCCGGTTGCTGGACTTCCACGGTACGCAGTGCGTGATGCCCGGCGGCGTCGACACCTTCGGCCTGTACTACAACACCGACCGGTTCGCGCAGGCGGGGCTGGACCGGCCGCCGCGTACCTGGTCGGAGTTCGTGGCGGACGCGAAGAAGCTCACCACGTACAACCCGGACGGCTCGATCCGTACGCTCGGGTTCGACCCGCTGTTCTCGTTCCAGCAGAACACCGCGATCCACTGGAGCCCCAGCTTCGGCGCCGGCCTGTACGACGCGCACGGCCGTTCGGCGCTCGCGGCGAACCCGGGCTGGCGGCGGATGTTCGAGGCGCAACGCCAGCTGGTCGCCGCGATCGGATACCAGAAGCTGCAACGGTTCCAGGCCGGTCTCGGCGCGGAGATGTCGGCGGCCAACGCGTTCCAGGCGGGCAAGGTCGCGATGCAGTTCGACGGCGAGTGGCGCACCGCGTTCATCGCCGACCAGGCGCCCAAGCTCTCCTACGACACCGCCGGGCTGCCGGTCGCCGACGACCGCGCCGGCACGTACGGTGCGGGCTTCGTGGACACCGGTGTGTTCGGGATCCCGCAGGGCGCCAGGGAACCGGGCGCGGCGTGGGAGCTGGTGAAGTACCTGACGCAGACGCGGGCCGCGCAGGTGAAGTTCTACGGCGCGCTCGGCAACGTACCGTCGTTGCCCAGTGCGGCAAGCGATCCCGCGTTCACGAAGCGGCCGCACTTCGGCACGTTCGTCGACATCATGAACAACCCGCACAGTGGCAGCGGTACGCCGACGACGCTCGGCCGGGCGGACAAGGACGCGCTGGACCAGTTCGCGGAACGCTGGCAGGCCGGGCGGGTGCCGGACCTGGCCGCCGGGCTGCGCGGGCTGGCCCGGCAGATCGACGACCTGACCCGCAACGCCAACCCGCCGTGACCGTCAGTCCACAGTAGACGGTGGAGGTCCGAAACCCTTGCGAGGAAGGGAGTGCGCAGTGCAGGACACCGCGGTGGCACCGTACCCGGCGCGGGCCGGGGCGCGGCCACGACCCGCCCCGCGCCGCGCGGCCGACCGGCGACGGCGCCGGTTGCTCGCGCTGCTGCTGGCGCCGTGGGCGATCGGGGTGGTCGTGTTCTTCGGCTACCCGCTCGTCTCCATCGGCTACCTGTCGTTCACGCACTACGACCTGCTGTCCGCGCCGCGCTGGATCGGCCTCGCGAACTACGCGTACATGCTGCGCGGGGACCAGCAACTCGGCCAGGCGGTCCGGAACACCTTGTGGGTACTGCTGATCCTGGTGCCGTGCCAGGTGCTGTTCTCGTTCGGGATCGGGCTGCTGCTGAGCCGGGCCCGGCGCGGCGTCGGCCTGCTGCGCACGGTGTTCTACCTGCCGAGCCTCACGCCGCTGGTCGCCGCCGCGATGGGCTTCCTGTACGTGTTCAATCCCGGCACCGGCCCGGTGAACCAGGTGCTCGCCGCCCTCGGTGTCACCGGCCCGCCGTGGTACACCTCGCCCGGGTGGGCCAAGCCGTCGCTGACGGTGCTGGCGGTCTGGGGTTCCGGCAACCTCATCGTCATCTTCCTCGCCGCCCTCCTCCAGGTCCCGCGCGACCTGTACGAGGCGGCCGACCTCGACGGTGCCGGCCCGCTGTCGAAGCTGCGGCACGTGACACTGCCGGTGATCAGCCCGGTCGTACTGTTCGCCGTCGTCACCACCGTCATCGACGGCCTCCAGTACTTCGACCAGGCGTACGTGGTGTCGAGTCTCGGCAACGGCGGCGCGAAGCTCGACGACGGGGTGCTCGGCTACCCCGAGGGTTCCACGCTGTTCTTCCCGCTCTGGCTGTACCAGCAGGGATTCCGCTACTTCAACATGGGGTACGCCTCGGCTCTCGCCGTCGTGATGCTCGTCGTCGCGCTCGGCATCTCGTCCGCGATCCTGTTGCGCAGCCGCAGTTTCGTCCACCAGACCGGAGGTACGGGCCGGTGACCACCGTGACGCTGACCGCCCCGCCGCGACCCCGTACCCGGCCGCGGATGCGCCGCCGGGTGCTCGCCGCCGTCGCCGAACACGCGGTCCTGATCGCCCTCGGCGCCATGTTCCTGATCCCGCTGGTGTTCGTGGTCGCGACCGCGCTGATGTCCGACCAGCAGGCGCTGACCGGCGCGCTCGTGCCGCATCCCGTACGGTGGCGCAACTTCGCCGACGTGTTCGCGCAGGCGCCGATCCTCCGGTACCTGCTCAACACCCTCCTGTACGCCGGGCTCGCGACGGTCGGGATGCTGCTGTCCAGCTACCCCGCCGCGTACGCGATGGCCCGGATCCGGTGGCGTGGCAGCACCGCGGCGCTGATCGTCGTGCTGGCGATGATGATGGTGCCGCAACAGGTCCTCGCCGTCCCGCTGTACGTGATGTGGGCGAAGCTGCACCTGGTCGCGACGCTCGTGCCGCTGGTGGCGCCGTTCTTCTTCGGCAACGCGTTCTCGGTGTTCCTGCTGCGCCAGTTCCTGCTGACCATCCCGGACGACTACGCGGACGCGGCGCGCGTCGACGGGTGCGGCGAGTTCCGGGTGATGGTGTCGATCGTCGGCCGGATGGCGAAACCGGCGATCGCCGCCGCCTGCCTGTTCAACTTCCTCAGCTGCTGGAACAGCCTCTTCAACCCCCTCCTGTACGTCGGCGGCAACCCGACCTGGTGGACCATCTCCATCGGGCTCACCCAGTTCAAGTCGCTGCACGCGGTGAACTGGAACCTCACCATGGCCGCCACCGTCGTCTTCACGCTGCCGATCATCGTGCTGTTCTTCTTCGCGCAGCGCGCGTTCGTGGAGGGCGCCAACCTCACCGGTATCAAGGGCTGACGCCGCGGGCACGGCGACGGCGGGGCGGCCACGTGGGCCACCCCGCCGTACCGGGGATCCGGGTCAGCGCAGGGCGAGCGCCGTACGGATCGTGGTGAACAGGTCGGTCTGGTCGGTGACGCCCAGGACCCGGTCACCGTGCGGGCCCTGCGCCGCGATGCGCACCTGGGTACCGGTGTGCTCCTGCGACTTGCCCGGGGTGTTGGTGCCGTAGCTGACCTTGAGCTGCTGGCCCTCGTCGGTGACCAGGGTCGAGGACAGGCCCGGCGGCGCGGCCTCGACCGGCACGATCTGGCTGCTGTGCCCGTGGTCCGCGGTGGTCACGACGAGCGTGTCCGGATGCTTCGCCGCGTACGCCCGCGCCACCTGTACCGCGCGGTCGAACGCCACGGTCTCGCCGATCTGGCCGCACGGGTCGGCGGCGTGGTCCTGCTTGTCGATCGACGCGCCCTCGACCTGGAGGAAGAAGCCCTTGCCGGAGTGCTTCTGCTTCGCGGTGAGCAGCTCGATCGCCTTCGTCGCCGAGTCCGCGAGGCTCGGCGTACCGGCCGGGCGGTTCGGGTTGCGGGTCGTGCAGCGCTGCGGGGCCGTACCGCCGACCGCGGCGGCCTTCCCCGTCCACTCCACCGGTACGTTGCCGGCCGCGAAGAGTCCCAGCACCGGCTTGCCGGCGTCGACCCCGGCCAGCCCCGCCGAGTCGGTGACCACCTGGTACCCGAGCTTGCGCGCCTGGTCGGTCACCGTGCCGCCACGGTACGGGCCGGCGGTGACGGGCTGCTCGAAGCGCTGCCGCCCGCCGCCGAGCAGGACGTCGACCTTGTGGTTCACGGACTGCTCGGCGATCGAGCCGGGTCCGCCGGCGGTGATCGTGTCGGCCGGGCAGGCGGCCATGTCGGCCGGGCCCTGGCAGGAGCGGTCGGTGACGTGCGAGGCGAGTACGGCGGGGGTGGCGTCGGTGAGCTCGGCGGTGGTGACGCTGCCGGTGGCGAGCCCGTTCCGCTGCGCGAGTTCGAGCAGGGTCGGTACCGCCTTGTCGGTGTCCGGGGTCTTGGCGATCCGGCCGTTGACCGTCTTGTGCCCGGTGGCCCAGCCGGTACCGCTGGCCGCGGAGTCGGTGACGTAGTCCGGCGTGCCGTCGGCGTGCACCGCGTAGGTCGTGTACGCGCCGGTGAAGGGGAGCCGGTCCATCGAGAGGCGGCCGGCGGCGCCGACGGTGTAGTCGCGGGCGAGGGTGATCTCCGAGTCGCCCATGCCGTCGCCGATCAGCAGGATGACGTTCTTCACCGCGCCGTGCGCGCTGGCGTGCGTCGGCGTGTCGCCGAACGCGCCGGCCGTGGTCGTCACCGCTAGCGTGGTCGCGGCGGCGGCGAGGAGGGCGGCGCCGACGGTGAGTCGGCGTCCGGTGGGTGTGCGCATGGGGGCGGCTCCTGGCAGGGGTCGTCGTGACGTGCGAACGCGCGCCAGCCCACCAGGGAGCGGTTAACCGGAGGTAAGACGAAGGCAAGACCCGTACGTCGGTGGCGTGACGCCGGGTGCGGAAGGCGGCCGAAAGCGGACGGGCCGGCCCGCACGCGCGTCGCGCGTACGGGCCGGTCGGGGTGTCACTGGACCTGGTCGGCGCACTTCTGCGCGGCGGCCTCGGCGTCCTTGCCGTCGAGCCCGCCCACGCTGTCGACCTTGAGCTTTCCGTCCACGTACTTCTGCAGGTCGTCCTGGTCGCCGTACTTGAGCATCGCGTCGGCCATGCAGTCGGCGAACGAGTCGGGCAGGCCCTTGAAGTCCGCCTCGGTCTTCAGCTTGTCCGACAGTGCGGCCTTGTCGACGCCGCCGCCGCACGCGGACAGGCCGAGCGCGAGGCCGAAGCCGACCGCGGTGAGGACGACGGACCGGACGAGGGTGGTACGCATGGGGTGCCTTTCGGGGGAGATGCGTTCGGGGGAGATGCGATCCGGGGGAGAGTGCGCCGTCAGGCCGCGCGGGCGGCCTTGCGGGCCTTCGCGTACCGGCCGCTGGCCGGCAGGAACAGCAGCACCGGTACGGCGAGCGACAGGACGACCAGCAGCGCCGTCGTGACGGTGGAGCCGACCGGGCCGCTGCCGATCGTGGCGAGCCGGGTCGTGTCGCCGAGCAGCAGTACGACCGTGACGAGGACCCGCGCCCAGGTGGCGCCGTTGCGGGCGAAGACCGCGAACAGCAGGACGAACCCGATCGCCACCAGGTCGAGTACGGCGCGGTTGACCAGCAGCCCGTACGCGGTGTCCACGGCGTCGGCGTGGTCGAACGCGCCCGCCGCGTTCTCGCTCAGGTAGTCGCTGCCGGCGTGTTCGACGAAGTCGCGGCCGGTCGCGAAGACGACGACCGCGCCGACCACGGCGACCAGCATCGCGGTGAGCGACGCGTACCAGGCGAGGCGCAGCGAGGTGGGTCGGGTTGCCGGCGGTCCGGGCACGACGCCCCGGGTGGGCGCCGGGTGGACCGGCTGTTGTGTTGCCATGGTTGCGGATGACTCCAGACATGAGGATCGGAGGACCTCGTCCTCCACGGGTGCCGTGAGTCTCCGCGCCCCCGCCACACCGGCACCACACGTCCGCCACACGAGGGCGGATCAGTCCGTCGTACGGCCTGCGGCGAGGCGCAGCAGCAGCCGGGTGGAGAGGGTACGCGGCGCGCCCGTGCCGTCGTACCCGTCGAGCGCGGTGGCCTCGGCCCGGGTACGGTCCGCGTCCGCGGCCCGGCCGAGTGCCTCGTACGCGGCGGCCAGGACGTGCAGCCCCTGCGCCACCCGCCGCGGCTGCGTCACCTCCCGGAACGTGCGCACGCACCGCTCGACCACCGGTACCGCCTCGTCGGCGCGGCCCGCGGCGATCCAGCTCGTCGCCACCACCAGCGACCCGAACGTGGCCAGCTCCACGTCGTCGTACGCCAGCGCGCCGGCGCGCGCCTCCGCGAACCGGCGTACCGCCTCGTCGTGGTGGCCGAGGGCGAGGTCGGCGAGGCCGATCTGGCAGATCGCCTGGAGGCAGCCGATCCGGTCGTCCAGGCGGCGCAGCGCGGCCAGGCACTCCTCGCCGGCGTCCCGGGCCTCCGCGTACCGGCCGGCGCCCATCAGCCACACGCCGTACCCGTTGAGTACCAAGGCACTCAGGGCCGGGTCGGTCAGCGCGCGGGCGCCCGCGACGGCCCGTTCCAGCGCGGCGAACGCCTCGTCGGTACGGCCGGACCGGTTGAGCGCCAGCGCCAGTTCGCGTTCCGCGGCGACGGTCGCGGGCCGGTCGTCCAGCTCGGCGAACAGCTCGACCGCGCGCCGGGCGTACCCGGGGCTGTCGTCGGCGAAGCTCGCCGTACTCCGCAGCAGGTGGCCGCGGGTGGCCAGGCAGCAGGCGAGCAGGTGCCGCAGGCCCAGCCGCTCGGCCTCCTCCTGGCAGCCGGTCACCGCCCGCAGCGCCGCGTCGTGCTCGCCGCGCCGCGTCCGCACCCGCCCCAGCAGGTACTCGGCGCGCAGCCGGGCGGGCGCGTCGCCGGCCGCGGCCGCCGCGTCGCGAATGGTGGTGTGCAACCGGATCAGGTCCTCGGTGCGACCGTCCAGCCACAGCTGCGGGTGCAGGTGCCCGGCGAACCAGGCCGCCTCCCCGGTACGCCCCTGCCCGGCGACGTGCACCGCGGCGGCGATCAGGTTCGACCGTTCGGCATCGAGGAACGCGCGGGGATCGCGGCGGATCCGCGCCACCAGCGGCCCGGCCGCGGTCGGCGGCGGCGGGTCGCCCGGCAGCCGCGGCACCGGCTCCTGCCGCGGTACGCCCCCGTCGGCCACCACGGTCAGCGTCGCCGCCCGGTGGAACAGCCGGCGCAGCGCGGCACGCCGGTCGGCCACCGGATCCTCGGCGCGGGCGCGTTCCCGGCCGTACACGCGGAGCAGGTCGTGCAGGCGGTAGCGCGGCTGGCCGGCGCGGTCCCGGCCCACCGGGTCGAGCAGGTTCGCGGCGACGAGTGCGCCGACCACCCGGTCGGTGTCCGCATCACCCGCCTCCCCGTACTCGGCGGTCGGGTCGCCGTCGCCCAGCAGCGCGGCGATCGACCAGTCGGCGACGGTCACCGGGTCGAGCAGGGCGAGCAACCGCAGCCCCCGGCGTACGGGAGCGGCGAGGCCGGCGTAGCTGAGCGCGAGGCTGGCGCGTACCTCGACGTCGTCGACGGCCAGCTCGTCCAACCGGCGCTGCTCGTCGTCGAGCCGGTCGGCCAGCGTCTCCACCGCCCAGTCCGTACGGTCGGCGAGCCGGGCACCCGCCACCCGTACGGCGAGCGGCAGCCGGCCGCAGGCCGCGAGTACCCGGGTGGTGGCGGCCGGTTCCGCCGCGAGCCGGTCCGCGCCGACGATCCGGGCCAGCATCGCCTCCGCCTCGGCGGCGTCGAGCGGACCGAGGCGTACCGGGCGGGCGTGGCCGGACAGCGCGGGCAGCTGGCGGCGGCCGGTCACCAGCACGGCGCTGCCGGCGGTACCGGGCAGCAGCGGGCGTACCTGGGCCGGGTCGGCGGCGTCGTCGAGGACGACGAGGACCCGGCGGTCGGCGAGCAGCGACCGGAACGCCGCGGCGCGCTCGTCCAGCCCGTCGGGCAGGTTCGGCCCGGCCATCCCGAGCGAGCGGAGCAGTTCGGCGAGCACGTCGGCGGCCGGCCGGGGCGTCGACGACCCGCCCGCCAGGTGTACGAACAGCTGCCCGTCGGGAAAGTGCGACCGCACCGCGTGCGCCACCCGTACCGCGAGCGCGGTCTTGCCGCCGCCCGGCGTACCGGTGAGCACGGCGACGGGGACGGCGTCGGTGGTCGCGGTCAGCAGCGCGGTGAGCGCGGTGACCTCGTCCTGCCGGCCGGTGAAGTCCGGTACCTGCGCGGGCAGCTGGCACACCGCGGTCGGCGCCGCGGGCGGCCGGGGCGCGGGTGCGGCGGGCTCGCCGCGCAGGATGCGGGTGTGCAGCTCGCGCAGGTCCGGGCCGGGTTCGACGCCGAGCGCGTCGACCAGTTCGGTCCGGGTCCGCTGGTACGCGTCCAGCGCCTCCGCGGTACGCCCGGACGCGGCGAGCGCGCGCAGCAGCTGGCCGCGCAAGCGTTCCCGGAGCGGGTGCTTGCCGACCAGCGCCTGCAACTCGCCGACCAGGTCGGCGTGCCGGCCGCCGGCCAGCTCCGCGTCCATGCAGTCCTCGACGACCGCGAGCCGGTCGTCCTCCAGCGCGTCCGCCTCCGGCTCCAGCAGCGGCACCGGGACGTCCACGAGCGGGCGGTCCCGCCACAGTCCGAGCGCGGCGCGCAGCCCGGCCGCCGCCGCGGGTGCGTCGCCCCGGGCCAGCGCCGCCCGCGCCGCCGCCACGCCCGTCGCGTACGCGGTGCGGTCCAGGTCGCCGTCCGCCACCACCAACCGGTACGCGCCGTGCGCGTACGACAGCTCCGTGTCGGGCAGCAACCGGCGCAGCCGCGACACGTACGTCTGGAGGTTGGCGGCGGCGGAACTGGGCGGGGCGCCCTGCCACACCGCCTCGGTCAGCACCGACACCGGCACCGGCCGGTTCGCGTGCCACAGCAGGACGGCCAGCACCGCGCGACACCGCTCCCCGGGTACGTGCACGGCGGTGCCGTCGGGCGCGCGCACCGTCAACGGTCCCAGTACGGCGAACCTCATCCCACCACCCCGGTCGGCGTCCGGCGGGGTCGTCCGGCCGGTCTCGGACGAACGATCATAGGCGCGCCACATCCCACCACGCCGCCGCGGTACACCCGATGTCCACTGTGGACGGACGAGTCGATCCGGTACCCGGGACGGCCGCGGGGTGGGTCGAAGTACCCACTGTCCACGTGGGACGGTGGAGGGCTTTGTCCGTTTGGCGGGGCCAGGTTTGCGTACGGCGGCCATCGTGGTGGAGTCTCGGAGCCGCGGCGGGTCCGCCGCATCCGTACACCGCGCGCCGGTACCGGCGGGCGACCACGACGATGGGAAAGCTGTGGGAGATTCCGCGCTGCGGCACTGGTGCGACGAGCTGGTCCGCGCCGATCGGGAAGAGGACGGCGAGCTGTTCGGCACCGCCGTGCACCGCATCGTGGAGGCCGGGGAGGACGCGACGCCGTCGGCACGGGACGCGGCGATCGGCCCGATCGCCGCCGTGGTCGCCGCGGCACCGCCGCCCGTCGGCCGGTGGGCGGCGCTCGCCGCCGGCGCGCTCGTCGAGATGGGCGCCGCACCCGGCCCGCTGGTCGCCCCGGTCTTCGACCGCCTCACCCTGGTCCTGTCGTACGCGGTGGACTTCGTGGCGGCGTGGCACGAGCACGCCGGCATACCGCTGCCGGATCCGGGCGCCACGGCGGACGGGTCGGAGCCGGACGCGGTCGAGGCGGCGGCCGTACGGCTGGAACCCGTACTCGGCGACGACGCGTACACGCTGGCGATGTCCTGGTGGCTGCTCGGCGGGTGGATGCCGCCGGCGCTGGCGATGCTCCAGCACTTCGGCGCGGTCCGCGGCCGGGTGCCGGACCGGGAACGCGTGGCGGACCTCGTCGGCACGCTCGCCGCCGACCCCGCGGTCGCCGCGATGGCCGGCTACCGGCACGACCTGTACCACCTGGTCGAGCTGCTCGGCGACGGCGCCGCGCCGGACGGCCACGACCACGCCGCGGCACCGCGCTCCGCGCAGGACGAGCTGACCACCGCGCGGCTGCTCGTCGAGCGCGGCGACCTGACCACCGCGGCCCGGCACGTGGCGACCGCGCTGGTGACCGCGCCGGACCCGGCCGAGGCGTACCGGGCGGTGCTGGGGTTGGCGCGGCAGGCCGGCGACGCCGCGCTCGACCTGTTCCCCGTCCAGGGCCAGGTGTACGTCGGCAACGTGGTCGCGCGCGCCCACCTGCTCGCCGACGGCGGTTCGGCCGACGACGCGGTGGAACTGCTGCTGTCCGCCAGCGGGTACGATCCGCGCCGGCCGTGGGCGGACGTGCCGTGGGTGACCGACCCGGGTCTCGGCGCGCGCCTCGACCCGGAACGGCTCGCGCCGGAGCTGATGTCGTTCTCCGCCGGCCTGCCCACGCCCGTACCGGAGGAGGACCGGGCGCCGCTGCTGCCGTACCTGGAACTGGCGGGCAACGCGCTCGCCGCGCATCCCGGGCACGCGCTGCTGCACGGCGCCGCCGCGAACCTGGCGCGCCGGCTCGGCGCCGAGAAGCAGGCCGTGGCGTGGGCGTCCCGCGGGGAGAGCCTGGCACCGTCGGAGATGACGGCCCTGTTCACCGCGCTGGCGTACCGGTCGGCGGGCGACGTGGACGAGACGGTCGCCGCGTTCCGGCGGGTGCTGGGCTTCAACCCCACCAACACCGCCGCGTACACCGACGTGGCGGAACTGCTGGCCGAGGTCGGCCGCACCGACGAGGCACTGTCCTGGGTGGACGGTGCGCTCGCGGTCGACCCGCAGGACCCGGCGGCGTTCCCGACGGCCTGCCGGCTGCGGTACGCCCGCGACGCCGACCCGGCGCACCTGGTGGCGCTCGCCGACTACCTGCGCGCGCACCCGGACGTGCAGCACGCGCACGCGATGCTGGCCGGCGCGTGCGACGGCGAACCCTGGCTGTCGTTCGTACCGGGGCCGGGGGAGGCGGTGTCGCGGTTCCTGGAGCCGGAGTTCCTCGCCGCGGGCGCCCGCCCGGTCAGCACGTACGTGACGGCGTTGGAGGCGCCGAGCGCGCTCACCGCGCTGGCCCGCGCCCTGCCCGGCCTGACCGTGTCCGTCGGCGACGTGCCCGAGCCGGACATCCGCCGGCCCCGGCGCGCCGTCGGCACCGAGATCTGGGCGTACGACGGGACCACGGCCCGCCCGGTGCGGCCGGAGCCGAGCGCCGACGGTGCCCGCGCGGTGGGCGAGTTCGCCGCGCTGGCCGGGATCCGCTGGCCGCACCCGACCGCCCTGTACGACGCGGCCGTGCACCTCGGCGCGCTGCCGCTGGACGACCTGCTCGGCGTCCTGACGTACCCGCCGGAGCCGCCGGACACCGACACCGGTCGGCAGCTCGCCGGCGCCCCCGGGTACTGGCTGCGCATGGTGCAGGTCGCCGCGTGCGTCGGCCTGCTGCACCACCGGGCGGACGAGCCGTGGCCGGTGTCGGTGCGGCGCCGGACGCTCGGCGATCTCGCGTTCGGGGTGGAGGACTGGGTGACCGAGGCGGCCACGTTCGCGCTCGCGGTGCAGGGTTGGGTCGATCCGGGCGCCCGTGCCGACGTCGCCGCGCTGGTCGCCGAGCGCGTCACCGACGCCGCCGACGTACGCCGGCACCGCGTGGTCACCATCGCCGGGTCGCTGGCCTGCACCGCCGGCATGACACCGGGTCTGCCGGAGCCGGCCCGGCGACTCGCCCGTTCCCTCCAGGACACCGACTGACCACCCGCCGGAAGCCCTCGTGTAGGTAGAAATACCCACTGTCCACAGGGGACGGTGACCGGCGGAAGCCCTTTTGCAGAGCCAATTTGTTTCCGCGCCGGGACCTGATACAGTCTCGATCCCTCGACGGGCGACGTCGGCGGCGATCCCGGCGTCGTCGCCTGGCCCCGCGACGACGCCGGGCACGTGGCCGGCGGGAGAACCCGCCACCGCGCGACCGTCGTCCACCCGACACATCCATCGGAACACGGAGATGCCCCTCATGTCGTATCCCCCGCCGCAGCAGCCGCCGTACCAGCCGGGCCCGACGCCGGCCCCCGGCCAGCAGCCCGCCAACGACGACCAGACGTGGCGCATGCTCCTCACGTACGGTGCCGCGGTCGGTTCGTTCATCTCGCTCGGCGTGCTGTCGGCGCTCGGCCCGCTGATCGCGTTCCTGGCCCGTGGTAAGGAATCCCCGGCGATCCGCGCCGAGGCGGTCGCCGCGCTCAACTTCTTCGTACCGGTCAGCGGCGTGGCGGTCATCCTGTTCGTACTGCGGATGTGCCTCGGCGTGATCCTGCTCGGCGCCGACCTGGGCGTGCTGTACAACGTGGTGTCGTTGGTGCTGTGGCTGGCGCAGATCGCCGTGTGGGCGGGCGGTGTCGTGTTCGGCATCCTGTGCGGTGTCAAGGCCGGCAAGGGGGAGCGGTACGGCTTCCCGTTCCAGCTCTCGCTGTTCAAGTAGCGGCGCCACCCGCCGGCCGGTCGGCGCTCCACTGTGGACGGTCGCCGCGCGTTGGAGGGACGCCCGCGGAACTGTTCGGCTGACCGCTGTCCCGCCCTCGACGCCCCGGTACGGCGGTCAGCGGGTGATGCCGGTGTGGCCGAGGGAGTACCGGCCGGGTTGCGGCCAGACGCATAGCCCGTGCGGCCCGTTCCCGACCGGGATCCGGCGGATCAGCCGTCCGTCCGATGTGGACAGTACGTAGACCACGTCGTCGTACCGGCCGGAGAGCCAGAGCTGGCGCCCGTCGGCGGTGACGTTGCCCATGTCGGGGCTGCCGCCGCCCGGCAGGTGCCACGTCGCCAGCGGCCGCGCCGTGTACGCGTCGAGCACGCTGACGCTGCCCGCCATCCGGTCCGACACGAACATCCGGCGCGCCGGTCGGTCGAAGTACAGGCCGTGGGCGCAGGCGCCGGTACGGACGAAGCGCTGCACGGACCGGGCGGCGCCGTCGAGTACCCAGAGGCCGCCGGCGTCGCAGTCCGCGACGTACCAGTGCCGGCCGTCGGGTGCGAGCTTGATGTCCTGCGGGCCCATGTGCGTGTACCGGCGCGGCATGTCCACCATCCGCAGCAGCCGGCGCGACGCCACGTCGACGACGGCGACGGCACCGGCGAACTCGCACGTGAACACCGCCGTACGCCCGTCGGCGCTGAACTCGGCGTGGTCCGCCCCGGCGCACTTCGGCAGCGGCGTGACGGCGCGCTGCGCCCAGCTGTGCGGGTCGTACCAGTAGAGGGCGCGGTGGTCCTCGGCGACGGAGATGCCGTACCGGCCGTCGGGCGTGAAGTACAGGTTGTACGGGTCGACCACGGCGATGGTGCGGCCGGCCTTCCCGGTACGCGGGTCGAACGCGCGCAGGTGGTTGCCGACGTCGTCGGTGGAGTACAGGGTGCGCAGGTCCCACGACGGCACGACGTGCTGCACCTCGACACCGGCCGGATACCGCGCCACCACCCGGAACGTACGCTGGTCGATCACCCACACGTCGCCGGAACCGTTGTGCGGCACGTACACCAGGGGCGGGTCGTGGCGGACCGCGGGGGCGAGCATGTTCGCGCCGGCGTCCCGGTAGACGTTGTGCGGGTCGGCGACGGGCGGCATGCCGGGCAGCCCGGCAGGTGCCGGCGACGGGTGCGTGGTCGCCGCGGCGTGCCGTGCCGTGGCATGCCGCGGCGCGGTGTGCGTACCGGTGCAGCCGGTCAGCGTGGCGGCGAGGAGCAGGACGCCGGCCGCCGCGCACCGGCGTACCCGGGATCCGGGCATCATGCGACCTCCGACGTGTCGGGCGCCGCTGACGTGGGGGCGTCAGCCGGTCGGGCCGTTCGCCTCGTACCACTCTGGCAAAGCGGCGGCGGCGCCCACGGCCGTACGGCGAAAACCCGGCCCGGGTCACCCTGCCGTGGCTCCGGGTAGGTTGGGCCTCCGGCGGCGGAAGGGGACGTACGTGAAAACGATCGGTCTGCTCGGCGGGTTGAGCAGCGTGGCGACCGCGGAGTACTACCGGCTGTTGAACGAGCGGGTCAACGCGCGGCTCGGCGGGCACCAGGCGCCGGAGATCGTACTGCGCAGCGTGAACTTCGGCGTGTTCGAGCGGTGCATCCGGACCGCGGCGTGGGACGAGGCCGCGGCGTACCTGAGCGAGCGGGCCCGGCAGGTGGAGCGGGCCGGCGCGGACTTCCTGCTGCTGGCGGCGAACACCCCGCACCGGGTGGCGCCGCAGATCGAGGCCGCGGTCGGTATCCCGTTCGTACACATCGTGGACGTGACGGCGGACGCCGCGCGCGCCGCCGGTACGACGAAGCTCGGGCTGCTCGGCACCGCACCCGTGATGGCCCCCGGCTTCTACGCGGAGCGGTTCGCCGTGGGTGGCGTCGAGGTGATGGTGCCCGAGCCGGCGGACCGGGATCTGGTGCACGCCAGCATCTTCGGCGAGCTGACCCGCGGCGTCGTCGCCGACGCCACGCGCACCGAGTACCTGCGGATCGTCGACGGGCTGGTGGCGCGCGGCGCGCAGGGACTCGTGCTCGGCTGTACCGAGCTGGGTCTGTTGCTCGGGCCGGACGACGTGCCCGGCCTGCCGCTGTTCGACACCACCAGCCTGCACGTGGACCGCGCCGTGGAGCTGGCCCTCGCCGACTGATCCCGCCACCGGGTGACGGCGCGGCGGTGGGTCAGCGTTCGAACCAGCCGCGGCCGGTGCGGCGTACCAGGACGCCGAGGGCGACGAGGCCGAGTCCGAGCAGCCCGAACACCACGCCGACCGCGAGCAGGGCCGGGATCGACCACGCGGTGACGACGGTGAAGCCGCAGATGCCGAGGCAGGCGACGCCCATGACGAGGCAGGCGAACGGGGTGACCGGCAGGAGCATGCCGCCAGTCTGCCGACCCCGCGCCTCGCCGACATCGGTACTTCTGCCGGGCACCGCACCCCGGGTACGCACGCGGTATGTCCGCGTTGTGTTTCGCGCCGGTGGCATATCCGGCGGTACGCAGGATGTCAGCGCTTGCGGCTATTGATCATCAGTGACTCCTTTTGGTAGGCATACTCACGGCCGCAACATTCCTCCGTCGGGCCGTACCGGCCGGAGAGGGTGATGAGCATGGCTCGACCGGGAGCCGCGGGTCGCCGGCGGCCGTACCGTCGAACCGGCCGTCGAGTGCCACGCCGAACAGGACCGGCCCCGCTGCGCCGGTTGCCGCGTGCGGCCAGCGCCGTCGAGAGCGCCAGCCACTCGCAGACGCGGTGACGTAGGGACCAGGCGTGCTGACCCGAAGGGCGTACGGCATGGCAGACATCGAGATGGCCGACCGGGTCGAACGCGCCGTCCGGCGGCACGCCGGGCACCGCTACCGGCTCCGGCACGACCCCACCTGGCTCGTCCTGTACCCGGATCCGGTCGAGTTGCCGGCGCACGGCTGGAAGCTGCACGTGTCCGCGCGGGTCGCCACGTTCCCGGCGCTGGTCGACCGCCTCGTCCCGGTACTCCTCGACTGGGGTTGCGCGTTCAAGCTGGCGCGGTCCACCCGGGTGCTGACCCGGCTCAACGACGGGCACCGTTCGCCGGGGACCGCCGGCAAGGCGTTCACCGTCTACCCGGCGGCCGACCGGGTACGCGAGGTCGGGCTGGGGCTGGCGGCGCTGCTGCACGGCGAGCAGGGGCCGCGGGTGCCGAGCGACCGTGCCGTCGACCCCACCGCCCCCGTGTACTACCGGTACGGGCCGTTCGCGTGGTCCTGGGGCGCGGACGCGAACGGCCGGCCGGTGACGCTGGTCCACGGGCCGGACGGCGCGCTCGCGACCCCGCGGTACCGGCAGCCGCCGTGGCCGACCGACCCGTTCACCGGCGGTACGGCGGGCGACGCGGTGCTCGCCGGCCGGTACCGGGTGGTGGATGGGCTGCTCGGGTCGGGCCGCGGCACCGTGTACCGGGCGGTGGACGAGCGCGACGGCGCGGCGGTCGTGGTGAAGCAGGCGCGCGCCCGGGTGGACGAGCACGACGTACGGCTGCGGCTGCGCAACGAGCGCCGGGTCCTCGTCGCGCTGGACGGGGTGCCGGGCGTGCCGCGGTTCGTCGACCACTTCCGGTACGGACCGGACGAGTTCCTGGTGGTCGGCGACGCCGGTGCGGGCAACCTGGCGGACGACGTGGCCCGCGCCGGGCGCTACCCGGACCGCGCGGGCGACGGCCGTACGCTGGCGCGGTTGGGCGGTCGGCTCGCCCGGATCCTCGCCGAGCTGCACGATCGCGGCGTCGTCGTGCACGACCTGACGCCCCGCACCGTGGCCGTGGACGGCGACCGCGTCACGCTGGTCGACTTCGGGCTCGCCGCGTTCGACGGCGTCGAGCTGCCCGGCGGCACCCCCGGGTACGCGCCGGCCCGGCAGCGGCGCGGCGACCCGCCCCGCGACACCGACGACCTGTACGCGCTGGGCATGGTCCTGCTCTTCGCCTGTTTCGGTACGCATCCGGTGCCGCTCGGCACCGACCGCGACGCGCCGCGCCGGCAGGCACTCGCCACCATCCGGCAGTACGCCGGGGACGCGCGGACCGGGGTCCTCGCCGCCGTGGTCGACCTGCTGGGCGACGACGCCGGCCGGGCGCGCGCCGCGGCACGTGCGCTCGCCACCGGTGCGCCGGTGCGTTCGTCCGCCTGAGGCCGTACACCGGCCGCGGACCGCCCGGAGGATACTGGTCGGGGAGGCCACGGCAGCGGGGGGGGAGACCGTGCGGGTCGGTGTGGCGGAACGACGGCCGGTGTCGACCCGACCCGGGCGTACGGCGGTGGTCGCGGTGTGCGGCGCGGCCGTGTTGGCGTTCCTGGTACGGCTGCCGTTCGTGTTCGTCGGGCTCGGCATGGACGAGGGCGGCTACGCGTACGTGGCGCGCCGCTGGGCCGAGGGCGCCACCCCGTACCGGCAGGCGTGGCTGGACCGGCCGCAGGGCCTGCTGCTGGCGTACCGCGGGCTGCTGGCGGTGGACGGGTCGGGCTGGACGGTGCGGCTGGGCGCGGCGCTGTGCGGCGTGGTCGTCACGGTCGCGCTCGGCGCGTGCGGCCGGCTGCTGCTGGGGCGCCGGGCCGCGGTCGCCGCCGCCGGCACGTACGCGATCGTCGGCGTGGCACCGCATCTGGAGGGCTTCACCCTCAACGGCGAACTGCTCGCCAGTACGGCGGCGACGGTGGCGGTGGCGCTCGCGCTGGCCTGGCGGAGTACCGGCCGGGTCCGGTGGCTGGTGGGCGCCGGGCTCGCGGCGGGTGCCGCGGTGACGATGAAACAGTCCGGTGTGGACGGTGGGCTGGCGTGCCTCGCGGTCGTACTGGTCACCGGCCGCGGCTGGCCGGATCGGTTGCGGCACACCGGGATCCTGGCCGGTGCCGCGCTCGTACCGGTGGCGGCGTCGGTGCTGCACGGCTGGGCGGTCGGCCTCGGCGCGTACTGGCGGGCGCTCGCCGGCTACCAGCTCGCCGCGGCGGGCCCGGACCGCTGGCACACGTTCCTCGCCAGCCTGCCCCGGTCGGCGATGGACCTGCTCGTCCCCGTCGCGGTCGCCGCCGTCGGCGGGTACCTGCTGCGCCGGCGCCGCGCCGAGCTGACCGTCGCGCTGGCCTGGCTGGCCGCCGCGCTGGTCGGCGCCGGCCTCGGCGGATCCTGGTGGCCGCACTACTACGTGCAACTGCTGCCCCCGTTGGTACTGCTGGCCGCGGCGGCGATCGCGCAGCCCCGGCGCGGCCTGCTGCACGGGGCGGTCGCCGTGCTGCCCACGCTGGTGTGGCTGCTCGCCCTCGTCCCGATGAACCAGACCCAGCGCGAGCACGCCATCCCGTACTACCGGCGTACCAGGGTGGACGAGCGGGTCGCCGCCGCGGTGCGCGCGCGGACCACGCCGGGGCAACAGATCTACGCACTGTCCTCGGAGGCGAACGTCTACTTCCTGGCCCACCGCGACACGACGTACCCGTACCTGTGGGGGATGCCGATGGCGAAGATCCCGTCGGCGCTGCCGGACCTGCGGACGCTGCTCGCTGGCCCGCACCGGCCCACCCTCGTGCTCGTGTACTCGCCGGCCGACCGCGTCGACCCGTCCGGCCGGCTCGGCGCGGTGCTCGCCGCACACTACCGCGCCGACGGCAGCGTGGACGGCATACCCTTCCTGCGGGCCACCGGCCGCTGACCGTCCACTATGGATTGACCTGGGGCGGTCCTGTCCGCGGCTGGCGCCCGCGGACGCCGTCAGCCGCCGAGGAAGCTGCCGAGCAGGCCACCCTGCGAACCGGCCGTGGACCCCGAATCGCCGGCCGCGGCGGGGGAGTACGGCAGGCCCTCGCTGGGTTGTACGAGCACGAAGCCCTGGCCGTCGAGACGCAGCTGGAACAGTTCGCCCGAACCGCCGCGCAGCACCGACTTCAGGCTCTCCGACCGGTGGATCGACGTCTGCAACTGGTGCGACCAGCCGATCACCGAGTTCGTGTCCACGAACACCGGCACCTGCGGGGTCACCGGAATGACCAGCGGCTGCCCGTTCGACAGCACCGCGAGCTGGCCGTGCCCGCTGAACACCGAGTTGAACAGCCCGCCACCGAGCATCCCCGCGCCCTGCACCAGGTGGATCTCGTACGCCAGGGTCGGGTCGAAGCACAGGATGTTGCGCCCGTTGATGGTGAGAACGTCGTTCTGCTCCAGGTCGATGACGAAGCACGACGCGGCACCCTCGGCGAACCACACCTCGCCCTGCCCCCGCACCGCCATCAGCGGTACGCCCTCGCCCGTCACCGCGCGCTTCACGAAGTTCCTGATGCCCTGCCGCTGCGTCTCGAACGTCAGGTTCCCCCGCCAGGCGACCATCGAACCCTGCCGGGCGCGTACCTCACCGTTCACGGTGTACCGGACGCAGCGCGGGTGCTGCAGGCTCATCCCCGCCCGGGTCGGCGGCTGGACCATGTTGTCGGCGTTGAAGATGTCGCTGTGCACGGGGGCTTCTCACGGTGGTGAACGCGCCGACGCTAGCGACCCGGCCGGTTCACGCGCCACGGCAGAAATACCGAATCCGGCCGTACTGTGGCCGAGCCCACGACGTACCGCCGGGTCGTGGCGACCGGTGCCGTGCGCGATCGCCGGAACTGTCGGCTTTCCGGTGCCCGCGGTGTTGTGGAGCACGCGGGATCGCCGGAACCGTGCGGTTTCCGGGGCGGCGCCGCGGGCGTCCGCGTAGTGCCGGGGACGCCCGGTGGCAGTGGCGGTACGTCGGCGGTGTCGGAGTGGCGGGCTAGGATCCGGGTGTGGAGAACGGTGGACTGGAACGGGCCGCGCAAACGGACGGCGACCCCGGGCTCGGGATCGGCGAGGCCGCCCGGCGCACCGGCGTCAGCGTCCACACCTTGCGCTACTACGAGCGCGCCGGCCTGGTCGTCTCCCCGGTCGATCGCACCACGGGTGGCCGCCGGCGGTACCGGAAGCTCGATCTGGACTGGATCAGGGTCTGCACCCGGTTGCGCGCCACGGGAATGCCGATCCGGCGCATCCGGCGGTACGCGGAGCTCGTGGCCGCCGGTCGTGGCAACGAACTCGACCGGCTCGCGCTGCTGACCGAGCACCGCGACGACGTACTGGCCCGGATCGCCGAGTTGCAGGACAATCTCGCCCTCATCGACCACAAGATCGACGTGTACGAGCAGCGTCTCGGTGCCGGCGACGCCTCCCGCCTCTGGGCTCCCACCCGCTGAGCCCGTCCCCCGGCCGGGCTCGACGGACTCACGGTTCGCTTGCGCGTCAAGGATCTGCGCCGTTCGACGACAGTGCGTGATCCGGCCACGCCATGCGTACCGTCCACGTCGGGCGATGCCGGCGATCGTGGGCGGCTCGCGGGGTGCCTGCGTGGACTCCTTGCTAGGAAACAGAACCCGGTACGGGGTGCGCCGGCCGGGTAGGGTCGGCGGCATGAGTGTGGTGGTGCAGCGCGTGTCGGTGGTCGACGGGGAGCTGGTCGAGGCGTTCGCCCGGCTGGTGCCGCAGGTGTCGAGGACCGCGGTGGTGCCGGACGCGGCGGCGCTGCGCCGGGTGCTGGACCATCCGGGTAACCGGATGCTGGTGGCGCGGGTGGACGGGACGGTGCGGGGCACGTTGACGCTCGTGGTGTTCCCGATCCCGACGGGGACGCGCGCCTGGATCGAGGACGTGGTCGTGGACGGGGCGGCGCGCGGCGGGGGCGTGGGCGCCGCGCTGACCCGGGCGGCGGTCGAGCTGGCGCGGGAGGAGGGCGCCCGTACGGTGGATCTGACGTCCCGGCCGACGCGCCCTGCGGCGAACCGGCTGTGCGAGCGGATCGGTTTCCGGGTAAGGGATTCCCGCGTCTACCGCTTCGGCGGACCGTGACCGGCAGGGTGCCGGCGCGGGGGTGTCGGTGCGGAACGAGCAGGGCTTCGTCGGACGTGGTGACCCAGGCGGGTGTCGGGTGTGGACGGTTCGGTGCGAGGCCGGTGGGTGACGCCGTGCGGTGCTGGTGGGCGGCTCGCACGGTGCGGCGACGACCCCGGGGACCGGCGCGGGGGGCGTACGTGCGGAAACGGGCGACCGGTCGCGCTCGCCGGAACATACTACTGTCATGGGTCGTTCGTACTGGCCGGGCGACGATCGCCGGAACCCGTGTCGCGGCAACGGATCGTCGGGGGTGGCGGCACGGGCCCCGGGCGAGCGAGGGGGAGGGGCGATGACGGAGTACCGCGTGCGGGCGTTGGACGGGGACACGTGGCCGGCGTTCGCGGGGCTCGTGGAGCGGCACAACGGGATCTTCGGCGGCTGCTGGTGCATGGGTTTCCACCCGAAGGGGCCGGGCTGGGGTGTGAGCGCGGAGCTGAACCGCGACGAGAAGCACCAGCGGGTGCTCGACGGCCACGCGCACGCCGCGCTCGTGTACGACGGGGACGCGTGTGTCGGCTGGTGCCAGTTCGGCCCGACCGACGAGCTGCCCCGGATCAAACACCGCCGTGCGTACGATGCCGGCCAGGTGACGCCGCCGGACTGGCGCATCACGTGCTTCTTCGTCGACAGGTCGTACCGGCGGCAGGGGGTGACCGGTGCGGCGCTGGACGGCGCGCTCGCCGAGATCGCGCGGCTCGGCGGCGGCACCGTGGAGAGCTACCCGGAGGACGTGGAGGGCCGCAAGACCTCGGGATCCTTCCTGTACAACGGAACCGTGGCCCTCTTCGAGCGCCGCGGCTTCACCCGCAGCCGCCCGCTCGGCAAGCGCCACTGGGTGGTCACCGCCACCGTCACGCCCTGACGTACCGACTCTGTCCACTGTGGACAGTCAGGACGGCAGCGGGTTGGCGGACGGCGCGGATGCCGGCAGCGGCAGGGTGACCGCGACGCGGTAGCCGCCGCCCGGCCGGTAGCGCGAGCAGCGTACGCCGCAGTCCGGTCAGCGCCTCCCGGCTGGTCGTCTCGATCGTGCGCAACGCCTGCTCGGCCTCGTCCGGCTGGGTACGGATGACGCGGCTGCCCATCCCGGCCTGGATCGCGATCACGCCGACGCTGTGCGCCACCATGTCGTGCAGTTCGCGGGCGATGCGGAGCCGTTCCGCGGTCATCGCGCGGTCGGCCGCCTGCGCCCGCGCGGTCGCCGCGAACTGCCGGCTGCGGTGGATCGTGTGCCCGACCAGCCAGGCGAAGACCGCCGCGTACAGCACCGGCGTCTGGCTCCACCACACCGTCATACCCGCGCCGGCGCGGGCGATCAACACCACCCCCTGACCCGCCGGTACGGCGACGGCCAGGCACAGCGCAGCCACCGACGTGCGGCGGCCCCGGGACGCGGCGATGTAGCACAGCGCCACGTACGCCGGGAGCATCGGCTCGAAACCGACCCGCAGATCGCCCAGCACGGTCGCGACCGTGGCCGCGCCGGCGAGCAGTAGCGCGAGCGCCACCAGCGGGGCACGCCACAGCAGCGCCGCCAGGACCGCGATCACGAGCGCCACCAGCGCGGGCCCCGGATGCACGTAGCCGAGCCCGACCCCGAACGGCACCGGCAACGCGTTGACGGTCACCGCGACGGTCAGGAACGTCGCGCCCGCCCACGACAGCAGCGGGCGCGTCCACCGCGGCGACACCTCCCGGAGCTTGGTACGCATGCCGCGACAGTAACCGCACGTGACGCCGGTGGCATCGGCCCGCGGACGTAAGCCCCGGGACCGCCCACCGCCGCTCGACGGCCTCTTCGCTTCGCACGAGAACCGTCCGTCCCCGCGCCACGACGGCCACGCCGACACTCCACCGCGTACCGGCCGCGGTCCGTACGCTGGGGTGCATGTACTCGACCGAGGTCCGCCGGACCGTCCGCGCGCCCCGACCGACCGTGTACCGTGCCCTGCTGGACGCCGACGCGGTCGCCGCCTGGCGGGTGCCGGACGGCATGACCGCCGAGGTGCACGAGTTCGAGGCGCGGACGGGTGGTCGCTTCCGCATCTCCCTCACGTACGGCGATCCGACGGCGGCGGGCAAGTCGGCCGCGCACACCGACACGTACCACGGGCGGTTCACCCGGCTGGTGCCGGACGAGTGCGTCGTGGAGGTGCTGGAGTTCGAGAGCGACGACCCGGCGCTGGCCGGCCCGATGACGATGACCACGACGTTGCGGGACACCGACGGCGGCACCGAGGTACGCGTCGTGCACGACGGCATCCCGGACGTGGTTCCCCGCGCCGACAACGAACTGGGCACCCGCATGGCGCTGGACAAGCTCGCCGGCCTGGTCGAACCGCCGCCGCGGCCCTGACCCGCGCCGCGCCCCTGGACGGTGGCGCCAGGGCGGTCAGCGGTGGACGGGCGGGGTGATCCGCGGGCGCTCGTGCACCGGACGGCTCTCGATGTCGTCGAGCTGGGCCCGGACCGTCGCGCGCAGCTCGTCGTCGTCGCGGAAGTAGTGGTCGTTGAAGAGGGTGTAGCCGGTCCACATCAGGTTGGCGCACACCTGCGCCGGCACGTTTCCGGTGGCCGCGCCGAGGCCGACCAGCGCCACCGAACGGATGCTGCCGGGGGCCGCCTCGTTCTGCCGGTGGATGGCCTGGAACGCCGCGGCGCAGGCGAACGCGACGTTCAGCGTCTCGCGTACGTTCTCCACCGAGGCGACCATCGTCGGCGTGGAGATCAGGTACTTCGGGTTGGCCGCGCCGGACGGTACGCAGACGGCGCTGCCGACCGGCAGCGAGCCGCCGAAGCCGTCCCGGATGGCCCGCTGGACGCGCAGCTGGATGCCGGCGCCGAGGTGCCGCTTCACGGCCGCGTCGACGCCACCGTCCATCCGGCCGCGCGAGTTGGTCGGGCTGACCCACGCGTCGGCCGGCCGGTCGAGCAGCGACCCGGACCGGACCTCGACCTCCGGGGTGTCGGAGAACGCCGAACGCCAGGCGGCCACGACGCCCGGGTTGAGGTCGGTCAGAACGACCTTGAGCTGCGGGTTCCTGTCGTCAACGGGCACGGTTGCTCCTGTCACGTGAAGGGGATGTCTCCGACCGGCACGGAACGTACCTCGTGGGTCCGACAGAAATTCGTGTCCCACCCCAGACCTACACTGTGCCGCACGACGCCGGAGCGTACCCGCGGCGGCGTGTGGCCGCCGGCTGACCGGTGCCCGACGCTGCCCGGAAACCGTTGCGGCGCTTGACAACGCCACTCCGCCGACCGTGCCGGCAGCGGCACGCGCGCCCGACCGGGAGCCACGATGAGCGACACCCCCACCCCGCCCGACCCGACCGACCCGCTCGCCCTCACCGGCCTGTTCGCCGGTGGTGGCGAACCGTGGCTGCCGCTGCTCAGGCCGGTCATCGAGGCGCAGCCGGCGGCGCCCACCTTCATCGGGCCGGGCCGCGCGTCGACCGTGGTGCCCGTGCGGGAGCTGACCTTCCAGGCCCTCAAGCCGAACCCGCCGCACAGGTGGAAGGTGGTGGTCTTCGGCCAGAACCCGTACCCGCGGCCGGAGAGCGCCACCGGCATCGCGATGTTCGACAACGCGTTCCACGACTGGGCGGACAGCACGTTCGGCAAGGTGATCAGCATCCGCTGCATCATCAAGGCCGCCGCGATGTGGAAGTACGGGATCGCGAAGAAGACGCCGATCGCGGAGATCCGCAAGCTGCTGAAGCGGCACGACACGGTGCAGCCGCCGGAGTGGTTCCAGGCGATGCTCACGCAGGGCGTGCTCCTACTGAACGCGGCGCTCACCGCCAGCAGCGACGGCGCGATGGCCACCGACGAGCACACCGCGTTCTGGCGGCCGGTGATCGAGCGGCTGGTCGAGGAGATCCTGCGCGCGAAGTCCGGCCCCGACGTGGACGAGCAGGACCGCGGCGTGGTGTTCGCCTGGTGGGGCGCGCACGCCCGCACCCTCAAGAGCGCCGTGCAACGCATCCAGCGCCGGTACCCGGACGTGCAGGTGCTGCACATCGACCACGCCAACCCGGCCGCGCAGGGCGACATCTTCTGCGACCGCAACCACTTCGGCGCGGTCAACGACGCGCTCCGGGCCCTCGGCACCGACGAGATCGACTGGCTTCCGAGTACGGGATGGGCGGCGCGGACGCACGCCGGCGCGCCGGACACGGCGACGGCGGACCGGATGGGGGAGTTCATCGCGTCCACCATGGAGTTGCACAAGCTCTACCTGGAACGGCTGGCCAGCGTCAAGGACGAGGGCCTCGTCCTGCCGGCCATCACCGGCGTCGCCGACACCCCGCTGATGGGCTTCCGGGACGCCGTCGCGCCCGTCGCCCGCCTGCTCACCGGACTGGACGGGCACATCACCCGGTCGCACGACTTCGGCAAGCGGCGCACCGACGGCGTGGCCGACGGGCTGTCCGCGGACGAGGCCGCCGCCCTCCACCTCTACACCTGCGAGTCGGCGTTCTACCGCCAGATCAACGCGACACTGCGCGACCCGGACCGTAGCCGGGTCACCGCGTACCTGCCGTACCTGCGGCTGTTGTTCTCGGCGATCGGACGCCTGCCGGTGCGTACCGGGCCGCTGTGGCGCGGGGTGTCGCTGGACCTGCGCGCGCAGTACCCGAAGGGGCGGACGGTCACGTGGTGGGGCGTCTCGTCGTGCACGTCGGAGATCGGTGTGGCGCAAGGGTTCCTGGGCAGTCGCGGCCGGCGCACCCTGTTCGAGGTGCATCCCGCGCGGGCGGTGGGCATCCGGCGGTTCTCCGCGTTCACCGGCGAGGAGGAGTACATTCTCGCGCCGGGCACGCAGCTGACCGTCACCGGCGTCACCACCCAGCGCGGCGGGCTGAGCACGGTGACCCTGGAGGAGCTGGACGCCGAGCGCCTCGTCGCCTGACGCGGTGTCGCGCCGGCCCGGACACCGCGTCCGGGCCGGCAATCACTCAGCGGCACTCAGCGGTACGCGGCGAGGAAGGCGCGGACGCCGGCGGTGGCGTAGTGGTCGAGTTCGGCCTCGGTGTGCTGCGGGCTGCCGTGGAACATGGCGCGGTTGACCGGGATCCACAGCAGCAGCCCGGCGAAGTGGTGCGCTGCGAGGAGCGGTTCGTCGGCGTGCAGCACGCCCTTCTCGGTGAGTCGCCGGAACGTGTCGGCGAGGGTGCCGAGCACCCGCTCGAACCCCTGCTCGTACCAGGTGGCGCCGAGTTCGGGGAAGGTGTCGGCGTTGGCGATGACGAGGCGCCGCAGCTGGAAGACCTCTGCCCCGGTGAGGGCGGCGAGGAACTGCCGGGCGAGCGCGTGGAGGTTCTCCTCCAACGTGTCCGCCTCGGCCGGTACGTCGGCGACGAGGTCGACCATCCCGTCGACCCGGTCGGTGGTGCCCAGGACGATCTCGGCGAACAGCTTCTCCTTGTCCGCGAAGTGCTTGTAGACGGTCTGTTTGGACACCGCGGCGCGTTTCGCGATGTCGTCCATGTTGGTGCCGGCGAAGCCCTTCGCCAGGAAGACGCCGGTCGCGGCGTCCAGGATCGCCTGGTGCTTGCGGGCCGACCGGGTCGGCTCGTTCTCTGACATATCGCCTCCTCGCTTCATAGTACTGGACAGTCCAGTTCTCGCTTGGGTACTGTACCGTCCAGTTCCCGCGGTGGCGGGGCACGAACGAGAGAGGTCCCCGCATGACCCACCCCAACCCCCTCCGACCTGCGAGTACGCCAGCCCGCGCGCTGCTCGTCGCCGGCGCCGTCGCGGGTCCGCTGTTCCTCGTCACCGGTGTGGCCGGCGGCCTGGCCCGGGACGGCTTCGACTTCACCCGCAACGCCCTCAGCCAGCTCAGCCTCGGCACGTACGGCTGGGTCCAGATCACGGCGTTCGTCCTCACCGGACTGCTCGCCGTCGCCGGCGCGGTCGGCGTACGGCGGGCGCTGCGCGGCGCACCCGGCGGTACCTGGGCGCCCCCGGTGATCGCCGTCTTCGGGGTGTCGTTCCTCGTCGCGGCGGTGTTCCGGGCCGACCCCGGCCGGGGCTTCCCCGCCGGTACGCCCGATCTCGCGCCCGCCGCGCTGAGCGCGCACGGCACCGTACACATGGCCGCTGCCGGGACCGGTTTCCTCGCGCTGTGCGTGGCGTTCCTGGTACTGGCGCGGCACTTCGCGGCGCGCGGCCACCGCGGCTGGGCGATCGGGTGCCGGGTCGTACCGGTCGGTGTGGTCGCCGGGTTCGCCGGCTCGGCCGCGGCACCGCTGGCGTTCACGCTCGGGGCGGCGCTCGGGCTGGTGTGGCTCACCGCCGTCATCGCCCGGCTCCGCGCCACCACCGACTGACCACTTCCGTTGCGTACCAAGGAAAGGACACCGACATGAGCGAGCCCGTGAAAGGCCCCGCGAGCTACTTCCCGTCGATCGAGAAGAAGCACGGCAAGCCGATCGCGTACTGGCAGGAGCTGGTGCGGTCGTCGCCGCTGACCAAGCACATGGAACTGGTCGCCTGGCTCAAGGCCGAACACGGGCTGGGGCACGGGCACGCGAACGCCGTCGTCGCGTACACGCTGGCGCAGGACAGGGCGCGGTAACGGCGGCTCCGTCCCGCGTCGCGAATCCGTTCGGCTGGCGTGTCGATCCGGTGGGGCCGCCGTTCGACCTGAGGATGAGAGGGTCCGCACCGGGCCCCGGACCAGGGAGACACGACCATGAAGTACATGCTGATCATGCGCGCCACCGACGAGACGCTGGAGGCGTACCGGGACGTGGAGTTCACGGACATCCTGGATTCGATGGGGCGCTTCAACGACGAGATGATCCAGGCCGGCGTACTCATCGCCGCCGAAGGGCTGGACGACGCGGCGAAGGGCGTCGTGGTCGACTACTCGTCGCAGCCGCCGGTGGTGACCGACGGCCCGTACGGTGAGACCAAGGAACTGTTCGGCGGCTTCTGGATCCTCGACGTCGCCTCGCAGGAAGAGGCCGTGGAGTGGGCGAAGCGGGCGCCGATGGCCGGGCCGGGCAGCCGGTGCGAGATCCGCCGGGTGGCGAGCATCGAGGAGTTCCCGCAGGACAACGAGTGGGTACGGAAGGAACGGGCGTGGCGCGAGGCGACCGGTCAGCTGTGACGACATCCCGCGGCAGCACGACCGGCGGTACCGCCCGGCCGACCGGGCGGGCCGCCGTCGGCGCCGTGTGGCGGATCGAGTCGGCGCGGATCGTCGGTGCGCTCGCGCGCTACACCGGCGACTTCGCGCTGGCCGAGGACCTGGCGCAGGAGGCGCTCGCCGAGGCGCTCGTCACCTGGCCCCGCGACGGCGTACCCGGCAACCCCGCGGGGTGGCTGCTCACGGTCGGCCGGCGGCGCGCGATCGACGCGTACCGCCGGCGGTCCGCCCTCGACGAGCGGTACGCCGCGCTCGGCCGCGGACTCTCCGAGGGCGGCGCCTTCGCCGGCGCCGCAACCGATCCCGGCGGCGACGACCTGCCGTACGACCCGGACCAGATCGACGACGACGTACTCGCGCTCATGTTCGTCGCCTGCCACCCGGTGCTGTCGCCGGACGCCCGGGTCGCACTGACCCTGCGCGTCGTCGGCGGCCTCACCAGCGACGAGATCGCCCGCGCCTTCCTCGTACCGACGGCGACGGTGCAGGCGCGCATCACCCGGGCGAAGAAGACCCTCGCCGCGGCGCACGTGCCCTTCGCCGTACCACCGGCCGACGAACGTACCGAGCGGCTCGGCTCGGTGTTCAGCGTGGTCTACCTGATCTTCACGGAGGGCTCGTCGGCCACCTCCGGCGACGCGGTCATCCGTCCCGACCTGGCTGGCGAGGCGCGGCGGCTCGCCCGGATCCTCACCCGGCTCGTACCCGACGTGCCCGAGGCGTACGGGCTGCTCGCGCTGATCGAACTGACCGCGGCGCGCTTCCCGGCACGTACCGGGCCGGTGGGGGAGCCGGTGCTGCTCGCCGACCAGGACCGTCGGCGCTGGGACCGCGCCGCCATCCGCCGCGGCCGCGCCGTCCTCGCCCGCGCCGTCCGGATCGGTCGCGGCCTCGGCGCGTACGGCCTCCAGGCGTCCATCGCCGAATGCCACGCCGTCGCCCCGTCCGTCGCCGACACCGACTGGGACCGCGTCGTCCTGCTGTACGAGGCGCTCGGCCAGCTCGCCCCGTCACCCGTCGTCGACCTCAACCGCGCGGTCGCCGTGTCCATGGCGCAGGGCCCCGCCGCCGCGCTGCCCATCGTCGACGACCTCGCCGCCGCCGGCGCGCTCGACGGCTCGCACCTGCTGCCCAGCGTCCGCGGCGAACTCCTCACCCGACTCGGGCGTACCGACGAGGCCCGTGCCGAACTCGCCCGCGCGGTCCGGCTGTGCGGCAACGACCGCGAACGGTTGCTGTTGAGCCGGAAGCTCGACGCGCTCGCCTGACGGTCACCGGCCCGCGCCGGCGGGTGCTCCGCCCACATTCATGCACCGGCAACGACCGCGAACGGTGCGCCGCGACGAGTACCCGGGGGAGTGGTGCTCAGCCGCAGATCCGGTTGAGCACCTCGCCGAACCGCGGCGGGATCACGATCGTGATCTCCTGCCCGCCCGAGTCGACGTCGTTCGTCAGCGGGGTCAGCTCACCGCGGTCCCACCAGTACACGTGCGGGGTCAGCGGGCCGGGGCTCTGCTCGAACAGACCTCGCGCGTAGCGGGTCAGCTCGTTGAGGGCGGGGATCACCGTCTGGTCCACCACCGGATGGAACAGCAGCTCGTGCCGGCTCGGCAGGGCCAGCAGCACGCCACCGGCCGGCGGGGCGAGCTGCGCCACCTCGCGCATCAGCTCGGGCAGCACGAGCGCCTTGCTCGCCACGAACATCGAGTCGCCGTACACCCGGTGCAGCACCGCGCCCTCGTCCACGAACCGCTGGTACTCCACCGGCTCGGTCAGCAGGTTGGCGCGCGCGGTGGCCAGCAGCGCGGACAGGTCGGCCCCGGCCACGTCGTCGTCGTTGAGGATCCGGACCCGGTCCGGCAGGTCGAGCGCGATCGTCTCCACCAGCCCGTCGCCGACCGGACGCGCGTGCCCGACGGCGAACTCCTCCGGCAGCCCGTCGTCCGACATCAGGCGCAGCACCGGCCGGCCCGCCGACTCGTCCGGCCGCGGAGCGGTCTCGTCGCCGACCGTGGCGGTCATCGCGGCGTGGTTGTCGACGATCCGCTCCCACTCGCTCTCCGGCGCCTGGTTGCACATCCGAGCGAGGTTGTCCATCGGCAGTACGGTCTCGGTGCCGTTGACGAGCAGCACCGGACCGCGCTGCGTCGTCCGTACGCCCCGCTCGGCCAGCGCGGCGGCCATCCGCTGCCGGATCCAGGCCGCCTGGTCCTCGTACAGGAACGGCCAGTCGGGGTCGGTGCGCCGCGGCCGCCCGCCGAGCGACGGCGTCGACGGCGCGTCGGTGCCGCCGAGCACCCCGCCGACCGGTGCGGCCGAGCGGCCACCCGACCGTTCGTCGGCCGAGCGGTCATCGAACGGCGTGCCCCCGGCGGGTGCCGTCCGGGTACGGCGGCTGAACGGTGAGCCCGAGTCCCCGTCGAACGGAGTGGCCGACGGCACCGGATCCGGCCGGTCGTCGGCGGGCCGCCCCGCCGGCGTCGCGCGGGCCCGCTCGAACGCCTCGTCCCACCGGTCCGCCTCCGGCCGGTCGTGGTCGTGACCGACCGTGGCGTTCACGAACGTGCGCTGCATGAACGAGGCGTCCTCCGGCGACGGCTGCCAGACGCTGTGCACGGCGACCACGTCCTGCGCCCGCGGACGGTGCTCCAGGATCACCTTCCACCAGGCTTTCCGTACGGCATCCGGCGCCTGGGCCGCCCCCTCGACCACGACCGGCCCGTCGATCGACCTCAGCCGGAACGTCACCACGTTCACGGTCGGGTCAGTGCTCACGCCGGGCTCCCTCCGTCGAGTACTCCGCGCCACGCTACAGCCCGTCATCAAGGACCGGTGCCGCCGGTTCCGACCCGTGGACCGCCCTCACGATCGGCCACCCCGCCGGTACGCCGCGAAACGCTGCCGGCACCGCCGCGCCCCGGTACCGTCCGGGGTGTGCGGAAGCGTTCGTGGCGCGAGCTGCCGACGGCGGCGAAGGTGGCGATCGTCGCCGGCGGGGTGGCCGAGGCGGCGGTGACCGCGGTGTGCGTGGTGGACCTGGTGCAGCCCTCCCGGGGTGCCACCCGCGGGCCGGCCCTGCTGTGGTGGCCGGCGCTCGCCGTCCAGCCGTTCGGCCCGATCGCGTACCTGGCGTTCGGTCGCCGCCGCCCCCGCTGACCGCCACCCCGCGTACTCCCGACGGCCCAGTCCGCCACCGTGCGTCAGGTGCCGCGCCACCGCCGGCCCGGACGTACGCGGCGGGGCGTCCGGAGGTACCGCGGCGGGTGGCCGTTGGGGCACGAGGGGCGAACCGTTGGGCAGATCCGGCCGTACGGGGCGCGGCGTAGCGTCGGTGCCATGCGGGTGCTGTACAGCCTCGATGGCGCCTGGCGGGTCGAGATCGACACGACACCGCTGGCGTACGACGCGCTGGGCGGCACCGTGGTGCGCATCCGGTACGAGGGCGTGCTCGTCGCCGAGGTCGACAGCGTCCACGACCTGCGCCGGGCGCTGCCGCCGGGGCTGCTGCTCCGGTTCGCCGACGACGGCGGGGAACGCGCCGACCCGACCGCGCTGGTACCGACGACCACGGAGCCGCCGACGGACACCGGTGCCACGCCATCCGGCGACGCGGGGACGGGGCCAGGCGACGTCGCACCGCCGCGCCCCGACATCGCCTAGCGGGCGGGCGGTTCAGGTGTCGTAGCGGTAGAGGTCGTAGCCGCGCATGACACGGACCAGGTCGCGACCGTAGTGCGGGCTGGTTGCGTACCCGGCGGCGGCGATGGCGGCGGCGAACCGGTCCGGGTCGCGGGAGTACCGGAAGGCGTTGTGGTAGCGGGAGTTGACGACGAGGAAGCGGCCGTGGTCGCGGAACGAGTCGCGGACGGACAGGTACCCGCGGAACGGTGCGCGGGTGGTGTGGCAGCGGCCCTTCCGGTCGCACTCGCCGGTGCGGTAGGTACGGCAGGACACGGCGATCGGCCCGTGCACGCCGTCGAAGCACTTGATGCCGAAGTAGTTGGCGTTGGCGCGGGACAGCCCGCTGCGGCCCCAGTCGGATTCGAGGATCGCCTGCGCCATGGTGACGGACGCGGGCACCGACCAGTCCCGCATGCTCTGCCGGGCGAGCGGCGCGACGGCGTGGATGAAGCCGGCCTGGTCGGTCGGCGGCGCATCCGGCACGGCCGCGGCGATGCAGGCGGTCGGGCGGACGGGGCGGGAGACGTTCGCGTCAGAGACGTACGTGCCGTCGCTGAGCCGGTCCCAGTCGGACGTGGTGCGGGCGACCCCGGCGATGCGTTGCGCGGTGACCCGGCAGGCGATGGTGAGCCGCGACCCGTCCGCGAGCGTACGCACGCGGGCGGCGCCGAGCGACGGGGCGCTGCGTACGTTCAGGCGGATGCCGGCGGTGTGCGCGTGGCCGGTGACGGCGGCGCCGCCGGCGGACACGGCCGGGCTGTCGAGGGCCATCGCGCCGACCGCGGCCGCGACGCCGCAGGCGATGGCGGTGATCCCGAACTTCGGCATGTCGCCTCTTCCTGCCCGCTCGGTGACGGCCGCGGGCCGGCGGTCGAGAACGGGCCGCGCCGGGCCCGTCGGGTACGCGCGGTGTGCATCCGGCGCAGGTAACTCCCGGTTGGCGAAGGCATGACACTTCGTGTTTTGTCACGGTAACCGTGCGCTGTCGGCAGCGCAGGGATTCGCCGAAATCCCCGGTACTCGCGGCTCACGGCCGGGTGGGGCCCCAGGAGGAGGACGGCGACGCGGTCGGGCTCGCCGGGGTACTCCCGGGCGACCCAGGGGAGGGCGACACCCCGGGCGGCGCGGCCTGACTGCGCGACGGCGACGGCTGGGTCGGCACCGGATCCGCCGGTACGGAGCGGTCCGGGCGGTGCGCGGGCGGTGCCGGGGCCGGCTCGGGTGACCGGTGCGCGCCCGGCAACGCCAGGAGCAGCGCCACGACGACACCGCACAGTACGGCGACCGCGCCGCCCGCCCACGCCGTACGCCGGCGGCGGCGGGCGCGGCGGCCCGCGTCGAGCAGCGCGTCCGGGGTGAGCGCCAGCGGCGGCCCGGGCCGGGTACGGAGCTCGGCGAACGTCGCCGCCAGATCGTGCTCGTTCACCAGCTCGCCCCTTCCGTGAGTATCCGGTCGGCGTCGTCGCCGATCTGCCGGCGCAGTACGGCCCGCAGCGTGTCCAGGCCGCGCGCGCACTGGCTCTTCACGTTCCCCACCGAGCAGCCGAGTACGTCGGCGGCCTGCGCGACGCTCATGTCCTCCCAGTACCGGAGGACGAGGGCGGCGCGCTGCTTCGGCGGCACCTCGACCAGCGCGCGCCAGATCAGCATCCGTTGCTCCGGCATCGGATCCGGGGCGGCCGGGACGTCCGGCGGCGCGTCCGTCAACCGTTCCCGGTGCCGCCACGTGCGACGCTGCTCGTTGAGGAACGTGCGCGTGACGATGCGCCGCAGGTACGCGTCGACCGAGTCGCGGCGGTCGATGCGGTCCCAGGCCAGGTACAGCTTGACGAACGCGGTCTGCGTGATGTCCTCGGCCGTGTGCCAGTCACCGGCCAGCAGGTACGCGGTGAAGCGCATGGCGTCGGCCCGCGCCGCCACGTACTCGCGGAACGCGTCGTCGCGCTCGGCCCGGCGGGTCATCGGCGCCGAGGATGCGGTACTGGCAAGGTTTCTGCCCTCCGGACGGTCTCGGGTGGTGCCGCCGCGCCCGGCCGAGGCACGGCGACACCGGCGTACTACCGGTGCGCCGCAGGCGAACGCGACGGTACCGGGGCCGCGGCGGGAGCCGACGGTACGGCGGACTCGATGGGGCCGCTCGGCACCGGGGACACCTCCGGCGGGGCCGGGGCGGCGGACCGGGTCGCACCGGGCGGCGACGGTACCGGACGGGCCGGCGTCGGCGACCGGTGCTCCGACGGCGCCGACGCGGACGGCACCGGATCCGCCGGCCGGGACCGTACCGGGGACGGTGCGGACGACGCCGGCACCGGTACCGGCGGTTGCGAGTGGTGTCCCGACGACGCCAGCGCCGGCACCGAGACCGCGATCCCCGCCACGACCGCGGCACCGCCCAGGGTGGCCGCGAGAAGCCTGCCGCGCACGATGTTCTCCTTCGCGTACGGGGCGCGGACCGCCCCTCTCGCCCCCTGACACACGGCCCGCCCCGCACCGGGTTGCATCGCCGCGAAAAGAGTCCGATCAGGCGGGCGTACGCCAGGTCATGATCTCGGTACCGGGCAGGCGTTCGGTGTAGCCGCCGGCGGGCTCGGCGTCGCGCAGGAGTACGCGGAGGTCGCGGTCGAACTCGGGGAGCCGGTCGCCGAACAGGTGCGGCGCCGAGTCGGACCGGGAGTACACGCCGGCGGCGATGTCGTCGACGCTCCGGGCCACGACCTGCCCGGCCGGTACGGTGCGCCGCGCGTGGTCGACGAACCCGGCGCGGGCGAGTACCAGGTCCTCGCGGCCCGGTGTGCCGTGCGGGAGGCTGCCCTGCCCGGCGCGACGGACCGGCCCCAGGTACTCCCGGACCAGCTCGCGGATCCGCGCGTGCGGGGGAGCGGTCGGCACCGGCTCGACCGTCTTCACGTCGGCCAGGTGGACGAGCCAGCCGCCCGGCGCGAGCATCCCCCGTACGGTCGCGGCGACCCGGTCCCGGTCGGTCCAGTGGAACGACTGCGCGAACACCACGACCCGGAACGTGCCGAGCCCGGCCGGCAGGTCCTCGGCCCGCGCCCGTACCCAGCGGACGCCGGTGACGCCGTCTGAGGTGGCGCGGCGCTCCGCCTCGGCCAGCATCCCGGGATCCGGGTCGAGGCCGACCGCGGTGCCGACGTACGGCGCGAGCGCCAGCGTCACCGTCCCCGGCCCGCAGCCGACGTCGAGCAGCCGGTCCCGCCCGCGCAGCCCGACGAGGTCGGCGACCACCCCGGCGAAGCCCGGCGCGTACGGCAGGCGCCCGCGCTCGTAGTACGGGGCGCTGCCCTGGAACAGGGTGTCGTCCCACTCCCACCCGTCGACCACGACACGTCCTCCCGGTACGACGGCGGCGCGGGCGGCGGTCCGGCGGCCGTCGCACCTCGCCGGCGCCCGTTCAGAGGTTCTCACAGAAAGGCTCTCAGTCCACGCGGACCGCGTACTCCCCGAGCGACGGCTTCAGCAACGCGAACGCCCGACGCGCCGACCGGGCCACCACGGCGGCGGTCTCGTCGGCGCCGGTCCCCGCCCGCGTCAGGTCGAGTACCTGGTGGAACAGGGTGCGGTGGACGGCGCCGAGCACCGCGGCCACCACGACGGGCGTGTCGTCGCGCGCGCCGGTCTCGGCGGCCAGTACCTCGGCGAGCGCCGCCTCGCGCTGCTCGTGCAGCTCCCGCAGCCGCGCGCCCAACGTGGGGCTGCCGGCGATCAGCTCCGCGAACTCCGGCCCGGAGAAGCCGGCCACCGCGTCCCGCCGGCCCACCGCCGCCAGGTGTTCGCGGCGCAGCGCGGCCAGCGCCGAGTCGCCGCGGCGCCGGTCGCGAACCGTCCGGGCGAGGCTGGCCGCGAACACCTCGTGGTGGTCGAGGGCCAGGTCCTCCTTGCGCGGGAAGTAGTTCGTCACGGTCATCTTGGCCACCTGCGCGGCCGCCGCGATCTCCGCGATGGTCACCGGTTCGAACCCGCGGTCGAGGAACAGCCGGGTGGCGGTGTCCGAGATCGCCTGCCGGGTCTGCGCCTTCTTCGTCTCGCGGAGTCCCACCGCCCCACCCTACCCCGACCGGAAACCTGGGCCCGACCTCATCTTGTACTCGTCCCAGTCACGCCGCGAGGTCGGCGAGCAGCCGGGCGCTGGCGGGATCGGCCGGGAAGAACGTCTCGATCGCGATCTCGTCCAGGGTGACGTCGCGGGGTGCGCCGAACACCGTCGTCGCGTACAGCAGGGCCAGTTCCCCGTACGGCGTGGCGAGGCGCAGCGGGGTGGCCAGCGCGTCGGCGGGCGCGTCCGGTACGGGGGAGTCGTCGGCCGGTGCCGGGTAGCCCTCCAGTTCCGCGAGCAGGTCGCGGAGCCCGGGCGCCCCCGTACGGTCGAGCTGCCGGCGTACCCGGCGCAGGGTGTGCCGCCGCCACTGCGGCAGGTTCCGGATCCGGCCGGCGAGCCCGTTCGGGTGCAGGGTGGCGCGCAGGACGTTGACCGGCGGGGCGGTGAGCGCCGCCGGCAGGTCGCGCAGGAACCGGGTCATCGCGTCGTTCGCGGCCAGCAGGTCCCAGTGCACGCCGACGACCACGGCGGGGTTCGGTTCGAGGCCGGCGAGTACCGCCTCGGCCGCGGCCCGCGCCGCACCCAGGTCACCGAACGGGACCTCCCCGTACCGCGGGGCGAAGCCGGCACCGAGGTAGAGCGCGTTGCGTTCGCGCAGCGGTACGTCCAGCTCGTCGCAGAGCCGTTCGATCATGTCGCGGCTCGGCCGGGCGCGGCCGGTCTCGATGAAGCTGAGGTGCCGGGCGGACACCTCCGCGGCGAGCGACACGTCGAGCTGCGAGCGCCGCCGCCGCTCGCGCCAGCGCTTCACGAGCGTACCGACGGGTTCGGTGGTGGCTGTCATGTCGGTCAGCGTGCCCGCGCGGGTGACCGGCGGCAACTACCACCCGGGTAATCGACACCATGCCCCCGCCGGCGGCACGGTGGCGGTACCGGCGGATCGCCGGGGCATCCGTACGAAGGAGTGGGGACGATGGACAACGCAGCAGCGGTCGAACGGTACGTCGAGTTCTGGAACGCCGCGGAGGGCGAGCCGCAGCGCCGGCTCGCCGCGCTGGCGCTGACCGAGGACGTCGAGTACCACGCGCCGGTCGGTGCGCTCACCGGCCCGCAGGCGCTGATCGACTTCCGTAACGAGTTCCTTGCGCACGTGGGCGGCGCGACGCTCGCCGTACGCGAGGAGCCGCAGCACCACCACGACCGTTCCCGGCTGAAGTGGGACATCCGGCTCGCGGACGGCGCATCGTTCGCGACCGGTACGGACGTGCTCGTGGTCGCCGCGGACGGCCGGATCGGTGCGGTCACGTCGTTCCTCGACCGCGCGCCGGCGGGCTTCCCGCACGAGCACGACTGACCGCCCGGTGGGATCCGGCGCGCGACCGGGGGGTCGCACCGGAACAAGATTTATAGGCCAGACCTAAAAATAGGTTTGACCGCGCCACGCGCCGGCACCTACCTTTCCCTGACGTACCAAGGAAAGGAGAGGTCATGAACCTGCGCGTGACGCGATGAACCGGCGACGGTCCGGGGTGTCGAACGCGGCACTCCGGACGGTCAGGCGCGCCGCCGGCGGACGTGCAGGTACCCGCACGCCGCGGCGGCGACGAGCAGCGGCCACCCGAGGTACCGGCCGGTGCTCACGGCGAGCGCGGCGACAGCGGCGACGGCCACGAGCGCCAGCCGGTGCGCCGCGGTACGGCGGGGCAGCAGGCGGACGGCCGCGGCCGTACCGAGGGCGTACACGGTGACGAAGCAGCCGGTGGTGAGTAGCACCAGCGGCGCGGGGCCGACGCCGGCGGCGGTGGTGACGACGAAGCCGGTGGTGCCGAGGGCGGCGACCACGGCGAGTCCGCGGCGCGGCGTCTCCCCGGCGGCGCTGCCGTGGGCGAACCAGGACGGCAGCGCGCCGTCCCGGCCGAGCGCGGCGGCGAGCTTGGCGGCGCCGGCGTAGTACGCGTTCATGGTGCCGAGGGTGAGCAGGACCGCGGCCGCCGCGGCGACCACCGCCGCGCGCCCACCGCCGAACAACGCCGCCAACGGCGCCCCGGTACTCCCGGTCGCGGGTCCGAGTACGAGGAGGCTGGCGGCGGCGATGGCGAGGTAGAGGACGCCGACGACGGCGACGGCGATGCCGGTGGCGCGCGGCAGGTCGCGGGCCGGGTCGCGGAAGTCGGCCGCCAGGTGGGTGATCGCCTCCCAGCCGGCGAAGCTCCACACCAGCAGCGCCGCCGCGGATCCGACGGCGAGCCAGCCGTGCGGCGCGAACGGGTGGAGGTTCGCCACCCGCGCCCGCGGTACGGCGACGGTCACGGCGGCCAGCAGCAGCGCGACGAGCAGCCCGGCGAGCAGCAGCTGCACCCGTCCGGTCAGCCGCACCCCGTACGCGTTGGTCGCGGTGACGACCACCATCAGCGCGACCGCGGTACCGGTCACGGTGGCCCGCCCGCCACCGAACGCCGCCGCCACGTACGTCCCGGCGAAGGTCGCCGCGGCCGACGCACCCGGTGGTACGGCGAGGAAGAAGCACCAGCCGACGACGGCGGCGGCACGGGTGCCGAAGGCGTGCCGGACGTACGTCGAGACGCCGCCGGCGTCCGGGTACCGCGCGCCGAGCGCGGCGAACGTCGCGGCCACCGGTACCGAGAGGAGGACGAGGGCGGCCCAGGCGAGCAGCGACGCGGGGCCGGCGACCCGCGCGGCCAGGGCGGGCAGCGCGATGACGCCGGTGCCGAGCACCGCCCCGACGTACAGCGCGGTGCCCTGCGGGACGGTCAGCCGTCGCCGCGTGTCCTCGATGGTCCCGGTCATCCCCGCTCCGTTCGTCGGCCCGCGGGGACGCTAGCCGGCGGTCGCTGACACCCTCCGTCAGCGACCGCCGGTACGGTCAGTGGAAGGCCACGTTGTGCAGCCGCGCCTTGTAGAACTCCGCCCCGTACGACAGCGAGCGGGTGAAGGACGCCGCGCCCGACGCGTCGAAGAACTGCACCGCCGGGTTCACCCAGTTGCGGGTGTCCCCGTGGTACGTCGAGCCGGTGGCCTGCACCCACAGCGACTCGCCGGCGGCGGTCCGGGAGTACGACTTGACGGCGCCGACGGAGGCGATCGTGGTGACCGCGTGGGAGACCTTGTCGATCGCGATCACGCCGGCGGTGTGGCTGGCGAGCAGCACCGAACTGTCCGCGTACGACGCGTCGAGGCTGTGGCCGAGGTTGCCGGAGCCGATGTTCACGTCGCCGTCCTTCGCCGACAGCCGGGTGTCCCGGTACGTGCCGGTCACCGTGAACGGCGTCGCCCGCCCCTGCCCGATCGCCCACAGCTTCCCGTGCACGTCGTCGTACCAGAGGCCGTGCGCCCCGGCGTACGGGATGGTCTGGACGAGGGCGAGGGTGCTCGGCCTGCTGATCGCGGTGGGGCCGTACACGAACAGGTAACCGCCGGAGGTGGCGACGACGATCGCGCCGATGTCCGGGATGCGCTCGATCGCGTGCGGGTTGTTGCCGGGCGTGGCAGACCAGAGCAGGTCGCCGGTGCCGGTGGCGGTCTTGCTGGTGACGTCGACGATGCCGGCCCGCCCGCCGGACGCGGCGACCAGCGCCACCTCACCGAACTGCGCGGTGTTGCGGAACTTCACCTCGGACAGGTTCGACCAGCCGTTCGCCGTACCGGGGGCGAACGACCAGCGCAGCGTGCTCGGCGACCACGCCGTACCGGCCGGGTGGATCTGGACCTGGTTGTGGTACTGCTCGCACACCGCGACCTCGTAGTCGGCGGCCACCCGCGGTGTGCCGGCCCGCGCGGGCGCCGCCGCCAGCAGTCCCGCGGCGGGCGCGCCGAGCGCCGCCAACCTGAGTACGCCACGCCTGTCCATCGGACCTCCCGGGGCTCGAACGGTGGGCGAATCATATCTGCATGTCGGATCCTCCGGAATGGCGAAAAGTTCCACGCACTGCCCGGCGACGGGCCGGATCCGTTGGTGTGGCATCGTTCCGCGCAAGGCACCGCCGTCCAGAGAGGTCCGGCATGGGATACGGGATGGTCCTCGGGGACCGCACGGCTCTCGCGTCGACGCGAGAGCCGGCCTGACGCAGCGTTCCGCCCCGCCCGGTCGACCCGGCGCCACCGCGCCCCGCCGTCGCCGGGCCGTGCCGCGTGCCCGCTCCCGTACCGACGTGATCACCGCGCCCCGTCCGCGTCACGATCACCGGGAGTCTCGATGGCCCACCTCTCCCGCACCGACCGCACCACCATCTGGTACTCCGCCGCCGGCGTACCGGCGCCCGCCCGGGTCGTCGCCTGCGACGGGCGGATGCGCACCGGCACCGCGTACCGGCTCGCCCGGTCCGGTACCGCGCTGCTGTGGCGCGGCGACTTCGTCGCCGCCCGGCGGATGCTGCGCGCGCTCGGCCGGCACGCCGACGGCGCGGCGCCACCGGCCGGCACGTTCGCCGAGCACCGGCGCCGCCGGGCCGAGTACGCCCGGATCCGCGCCGCCCTGCTGGTACCGCTGGGTCCGGGGCCGCGCGTTCCGTTGCGGGCCGCGCCGGACGTCCGCGCCGCCTGCGCCGCGGCGTACGGGCGGGTCGGGCGGCCGGGTGCGGTGGCGCTGACCGCACTGCTCGGCGCGCTCGGCGCCGAACGCTGGCGGCGCGTCGGCGTACCGGTTCCGGCGCTGGGCGCGCGGATCCACCCGCACTACGGGGTGTTCGCGCCGACCCGGCACGAGTACGTGGACCTGGTGGCGGCGGCGCCGCTGCCGGCCACGACCCGGGCGTACGAGGTGGGGACGGGGACGGGGGTGCTCGCGGCGGTGCTCGCCCGGCGTGGCGTGGCGGAGATCGTGGCGACCGACACGAACGTCCGGGCGGTGCGCTGCGCGACGGAGAACCTGCACCGTCTCGGGTACGGCGGGCGGGTCACGGTGCTCGCCGCGGACCTGTTCCCGCCCGGCCGTGCGCCGCTGGTGGTGTGCAACCCGCCGTGGCTGCCGGCGACCCCGGCCGGACCGCTCGACACCGCCGTGTACGACCCGGATTCCGTGCTGCTGCGCCGTTTCCTCGCCGGCCTGGCCGACCATCTCGTACCGGGCGGGGAGGGCTGGCTGGTGCTGTCCGACCTGGCCGAGCGGTTCGGGCTGCGTACCCGGGCGGAGCTGCTGGCGGCGGTGGACGGTGCGGGGCTGCGGGTGCTGGGCCGGCTGGACACGGCGCCGCGGCATCCGCGGGCGACGGCGGACGACGGGCCGCTGGGTGTCGCGCGTGCCGGGGAGGTCGTCTCGCTGTGGCGTCTCGCGCCGGCCTGACGTGCGGCAGTGATCACTGTGCGGCGTGTTGTGGCCACGAAGAGTTCCCAGTCGGTCATAGTGGGCGACGTGCCGGCGCAGGCCGGTGGACGGCGAGGTGCGCGGTGGAGACGATGCGGTTCCGGACACTGGTCGTCGGGCTCGGGCGCGCCGGCGCCGGCCTGCACGTCCCCGTCGTACGCGCGGCCGGCTCGCCGCACGTCGACCCCGCGCCGATCCTCGGGTACGACCCGCGCGACGTGCCCGCCCCACCCGGTACGACGGTGGTCGGGTCGCTCGCCGCGGCCGCCGCTGCGGCCGACCCGGCCCGTACGGTGGTGCACCTGTGCACGCCGCCGACCGTACGGGCCGCGGCGCTCGCCGAACTCGGCCGACTCGGGTACCGGAAGGTCCTGGTGGAGAAGCCGCTGGCGACCGACGACGCCGGCGTCGCCGAGGTACTGCGGGTGCGCGACGCGTACCGGATGGATCTGGTGGTCGTGTCGCAGTGGTTGGAGAGCGGGCTGACCGCCCGGCTGGCCGCCGCCGTCGCCGACGAGCGGTACGGGACGCTCCGGGCGCTGGCCGTCTCCCAGCACAAGCCGCGGTTCGCCCGGTCGGCCGGCGGCGACGGGCATCCGACCGCGTTCGACGTGGAGATGCCGCACGGGCTCGGCGTCGCGCTGCGGCTCGCCGGGCCGGCCGAGGTGACCGCCGCGGAGGGCGACGACCTGCGCTTCGCGGACGTGTGCGTCCCGCGGATGGGGCGGGCGTGCCTGTCGCTGCGGCACGCCAACGGCGTCCGCACCGAGCTGCGGTCCGACCTGGCCGCGCCGATCCGGGAGCGCAGCGTCACCGCCCGGTTCGAGGGCGCGACGGTGACGGGGCACTTCCCGGTCAGCGAGACCGACGAGTACGCGCAGGTGCTGACGACGGTGGGCGGGCGGACCGAACGCGAGGTGTTCGCCGACCCGTCGCTGACCACGTTCACCGCGCGGGCGTACGAGCACTTCGCGGGGCGCCGGGTGCTCGCCGACGTCGACCTCAACGCCGAGGTGGTACGCCTGCTCGGGGTCGGCAAGCGGCTCGCCGCACCGGTCGCCGCCCATGCCTGACCCGGTACTGACCGGCGCGGACCGGCGGCTGCTGCTGGACCTGCTGGCGCTGCCGACCGCCGGCCCGCTGGAGACCGGGACGTGCGGCGGCCGGATGTGGGAGGCGCAGCGCCGGTACGCCGCGGCGGCGGCCGAGATCGGCCTGACCGTGGCGTACCACGGGGCGCCGACGGCGGACGCGCTCGGCCCGGACCTGCCGCTGGCCGTACGGGAGCGGCTGGACGAGCCGGGGTTCCTCGCCGAGCAGCCGAGTCTGGTGCTACGACTGGGATCCGCGCTGCCGCGCGCGGCGACGGTGCTGTTCAACGTGCACCTGGACACGGTCGCCGGCGACGTACCGGTGGGCGACGACGGGGTGCGGGTGACCGGGCGCGGCGCGATCGACGCGAAGGGTCCGGCGGTGGCGCTGCTGGCCGGGATCCGCGCCGCGACGGCGATCGATCCCGCGGTCGGCCGCGACCTCGGCGTACTGGTGTGCGCGGTGTCCGGCGAGGAGGGCGGCGCGATGGGCACCCTCGGCACCCGCCCGCTCGTCGACGCCGGGTACGTGGGGCGGCTCAACGTGTTCTGCGAGCCGACCGGCCTGACGTACCTGGGGCGGGTGACGGCCGCGGCGACCGCCCGGATCCGCGTCACCGGGCGGGATGCGGTCGACGACCGGCCCGGCCACGGCCACAACGCGACGGTACTGCTCGGGCACGTCGCCGCGCACCTGGCCCGTACGCTGCCCGGCCGGGTCTGCGTCGGCGGCCTCACCACCGGCACCCGCCACAACCGCGTGTACGGCACCGGCGAACTCGCGCTGAACCTGCCGTACGGCAGCGCGCCGGAGGGGCGGCGGGCGGTGGACGCGGTGGAGACGGCGCTCGGCACCGCGCTGGCGGAGTTCACCGCCACGTACTCGGGGACGCCGGGATTCGGGCGCACCGCAACGGATGCGGCGCGCATCACCCGGCTGGACTGGCTCAAGCGCGGGCTGCCCACGATCGAGGGCGTACCGGGTTGGGCCGAGGACCTGCTCGCCGCGGCGGGCGTGCCGCGCTGGCCCGCCGGCGAGCCGCCGTTCAGCTGCGACGCGATCTGGCTCGCCGGCATCCCCGACACCGCCACCGTCGTGTACGGGCCGGGCCGGCTCGACACCAACCACGCGCACGCCGCCGGCGAGTACGCCACCCTCGCCGAACTGTCCGCGTACGCCGCCGGCATCGCCCGGCTGCTCGTCACCACCGCCCGGGAGTACGCATGACCGACGTACCGCGGCCGTCGACCGCGCTCGCCGACCGGTCCGCCACCGACCCGCTGCCGTACTCGGGGCTGCTGACGTTCACCACCCGGGTGTTCGTCGCCCGCGGCGTACCGTGCGAGCGGGCGCGGCGGGCCGCGGAAGCGCTCTGTTACGGCGATCTGACCGGTACCGACTCGCACGGCCTGGTCAACCTGACCCGGCTGTACCTGCCGCTGCTGGACGCCGGGCGGGCCGATCCGCGCGCCGCACCGGTCGTCCTCGCCGACCGGGGTGCGGCGGTCCGCGTCGACGCCCGCCGCGCGCTCGGCCTGTGGCACGCCAGCGACGCGATGGACCTGGCCGCCGACCGGGCCGCCGAGTACGGGGTGGGGCTGGTGTCGGTGCGCGGCGGCACGCACGTCGGCTGCGCCGGGTACCACGCGCTGCGCGCCGTACGCCGCGGCATGGTCGGGCTGGTCGCCAGCAACTGCGGCGGGCAGCGGATCGCCCGGCCGCCGGGCGGCGCCGTCGCCATGCTCGGTACGAACCCGCTCGCGGTGGCCGCGCCGACCGGCACCCGCCACCCGTACGTGCTGGACATGAGCACCACCGTGGTACCGACCGGTCGGGTCCGGGCCGCGGCGCGTGCCGGGCGCGCGATCCCGGCCGGCTGGCTGGCCGACGACCGCGGCGCGCCGGTCACCGACCCCACCGCGTACGACCGCGGCGAGGCGCACCTGCTGTGGCTGGGCGGCACGCCGGAAACCGGCTCGTACAAGGGATTCGGGCTCGGGTTGGCGGTGGAGGTGCTGGCCGCGCTGGTGTCCGGGTCGGGCACCGGGCCGGCACCGGAGGCGCTGACCGGTGACGGCCGGCCGACCGGCCGCGACGACGACATCGGCTACACCGCCGTCGCGATCGCCCCCGGTACGCTGCGCGACCCGGCAACCATCGCCGACGACGCGCGGCGGATGTTCGGCGCACTGCTCGACTGCCCGCCCACCGGTACGGACCCGGTCCGCCACCCCGGCTGGTACGAGGCGGAACGGGCGGCGACCCGGCAGCGCGCGGGAGTACCGCTGGCGGGTCCGCTCGCCGCGGAGCTGCGCGCGCTGTCCGCCGCGACGGGCGTCCCGTTCCCGCTTCCCGTGGCGGGTGCGCGATGAGCCTGCGCATCGGGATCGTCGGACTCGGCGTCATCTCCCGGTACTACCTGGCCGCACTCGACGCCGTCCCCGACGTACGGCTCGGCGCGGTGTGCGACACCGACCCGGACCGGCTGGCCGCGCACCCCGGTGTGCCCGCGTACCGGGACCACCGGGCGCTGCTCGCCGCGGGCGACGTGGACGCCGTCGTCGTCACCGTGCCGAACGACCTGCACGCGCCGATCTGCCGCGACGTGCTGACCGCCGGAATGCCGGTGTGCGTGGAGAAACCGCTCGCCACCACCCTCGACGAGGGGCTGGCCGTCGACCGGCTCGCGGCCGACCGGGGCGTGCCGCTGTTCACCGCGTTCCACCGCCGCTACAACACGTCCGTACGCGAGCTGGTGCGCGCCGCGCCCGACCCGGTCGCCGTGACCGTCCGGTACCACGAGCGGATCGAGGAGCACGTCGGCGCCGACCGCTGGTACCTGGACCCGGCGCGTACCGGGGGCGGGTGCGTCGCCGACAACGGACCCAACGCGTACGACCTGGCGCGGCTGCTGCTCGGCGAGCTGACCGTGACCGGCGCCCGGATCGGCGTCGACGCCGCCGGGGTGGACCGCACCGCGCTGGTCGACCTGCGCGCCGACTCCGGCGCCACCTGCCGCGTCGACCTCGACTGGTCGTACCCGCACGGCGAACGCAAGGACATCGAGGTACGTCTCGCCGACGGCACCGTACGGCGGGCCGACATGCTCGCCGGGCACGACGGCTTCAAGGCGTCGCTGTGGCACGAGTACCGGGCGATCGTGCGGGGGTTCGCGGCGGTGGCGACCGGCCGCGTGGACCACCGGACCGACGGCGGGCTCGCCGCGCTGAGCCTGGTGACCGACACGTACCGGCTGGGCCTGCCGACCGCGACGCCGGTACGCGTCGGGGCGGAACGACCGGGACGGGTGGCGCGGTGATCGAGGACGGTGCGAAGCGTTCGGTGTCCGGCGCGCTGGTGAAGGTGCTGGTGCACCGGCGCGACGACCGCGGCATGCGGCTGGAGGAGTACGCCAGCCGCTGCGTACGGGTCGGTGAACTGCACGAGCTGGTCACCACCGACCACACCGACACCGAGCCGGGCGCGCGCGTCGACCGGGTCGGGTTCCTCGGGTTCGTGGAGATCGGCGTGGCCGGCGTGATCGACCGCGGCGACGAGGTACGCCTCGGCGACCGTACGGTGGGGCGGGTACTCGGCTTCGACGCCTGCCACTTCCCGAACCACTACAACATCCTGATCGCCACCGACGTCCCGCGTACCGGCGCGGATCTGGCGCTGGCGCCGGAGCTGCCGGTGACGTTCGGCCGGCCGTAGGGGCGGATCGGTTGTGGCGCAAGGGAAGACGCCGCGGGCGGCCGGCCCCCAGGGGGACCGGCCGCCCGATGGTGCTGCCGCGTCAGCGACCGAGCAGGGAGAACTCCAGCCTGCCCAGGTGGTAGTCCTTGACGGCCTGGACGAGTTCCTGGACCGACAGTTCGCCGTTGCCGTCGGTGTCGATGCGCCGGAACGCCTCGTCCGCCACGGACGGATCCGCGCCCACCGCCTGGATCCAGCGGCGGAACTCCTGCGGGCTGACCGCGCCGTCGCCGTCGGTGTCCGCGAGCTTGAGGATCGCGTTGATGGTCGGCTGCAGCACCTTGGCGAACCCGGCCCCGTCGTCGGCCAGGATGTGCCGGTCGGCGACCTGCCGGAACTGGTCCGGGGTCATCGAACCGTTGTTGCCCACGCCCGCCTTGTTGGCGAGGTAGTCCCACATGCCGAGGTACGCGTTCATCAGCTTGGTCGCCTTCGGCGAGTCCTCCGGCTCGCCGAAGCCGCGCAGGATGCGCCGCGCCTCGGCCTCCCAGTCGGACTTGTCGATCGTGCCGTCACCGTTGACGTCCCACAGATCGAACCGCTCCTGAAGACGCTGCTCCTGAACGACAGTAGCCATGACGTCGTGCTCCTTAAGCCTCGTGAGGTCGCCAGCTCTTACTGCTCGCGAGAGGGTGTGGTCGGTACTGCCGGGGACCGGGTGCACGGCCGGCCCACCGCTGCGAGGCCTCGCAGCCACGACACTACCATTCGTGACTCTGTGGCTACTGTCTGTGCAAGAATCGGGGGAGAATCAGGGCAACCTCGGCGACCGCGCGCCACCGATGCGTACCGTCCGCGTTTCGGCGGGGCCGGTGCGCGGTGCCGGATGCGGGAAAGGAGCAGCGTGCTCAGTCAGGTCCAGACCGCCACCGACCGGACCGACGCGGGCCCACCGCCCGTCCCGTTCTTCAGCCAGGCAAGGACCTTCGACGCGCTGTGGCCGGTACTCGAACGCCGGCTGTCCGACGTCGTCAGCCACGGCAAGTACTCGCACGGCCGTACGGTCGCGGAGCTGGAGGCGGCGCTCGCGGCCTGGACCGGCGCCGCCCGCGTGGTCGGCGTCAACTCCGGTACGGACGCGCTCGTGCTGCTGCTGCGCGCCTGCGGCCTCGAACCCGGCGACGAGGTACTGGTGCCGGCGTTCACGTTCGTGGCGTCCGCGTCCGCGGTCACGCTCGCCCGCGGCCGGCCGGTGTTCACCGACATCGACCCCGTCACGTACGGGATGGACGTCGACTCGGCCGCCGCCGCGGTCACCGACCGGACCCGGATCGTCCAGCCGGTGCACCTGTTCTGCCAGCTCGCCGACATGGCCGGGGTACGCGCGCTCGCCGCGCGACACCGCCTGACCGTACTGGAGGACAGCGCGGAGGCGGTGGGGATGCGGTGGGACGGCGTGCATGCCGGGTTGCTCGGCGCGGGTGGCGTGCTGTCCTTCTTCCCCACCAAGACACTCGGCGCGATCGGCGACGCCGGCGCCGTACTCACCAACGACGAGCGGATCGCCGACACGGTCGCCGCGCTGCGCCACCACGGCCGCGCCGGCCGTACGATCGACAACTTTCCCGGCATCTCCAACGCGACCGTGCTGGCCGGGGTCAACAGCAAGATGGACGACATCCAGGCCGCCGTACTGCTGGCGAAGCTGGCCGGGCTGGACGCGCAGATCGCCCGCCGCGCCGAGCTGGCCGCGCGGTACACGGAGCTGTTGCGGCCGTGCTCGGGGGTGCGGCGGCTGCCGACGGTGGTGGACCGCGGGGTGCCGACGCGCGCGGTGTTCTACGTCTACCTGATCGAGGTGGACCGGCGCGACGAGCTGGCCGAACACCTTGCCGCACAAGGGATCGGCACCGAGACGTACTACCCGGTGCCGCTGCACCTGCAACCGTCGTTCGCCCATCTGGGGTACCGGGAGGGGCAGTTTCCGAACGCGGAGGCGGCCTGCCGGCGCACGCTGGCGCTGCCGCTGTACCCGGACCTCGCGGACGCGGCGGTCGACACGGTGTGCGCGGCGATCCGGACGTTCTACGACGGGAGAAGCGCATGACCGTACCGTTCTTCCCGCCGGACCTGTTCGAGGCGGACCGCGCGGTGCTGCTCGACCTGGTACGCGAGATCGGCACGGATCCGCGGCAGACGTTCATCCTCGGCCCGCGGACCGCGCGCTTCGAACGCGAACTGGCGGACTCGGTCGGCGCGCGCGAGGCGGTCTGCTGCGGCAGCGGCACCGGCGCCCTCACCCTGGTACTGGCGGCCATGGGTGTCGGGCCCGGTGACGAGGTGGTGGTGCCGGCGCTGGGCTGTGCGCCGCTCGCCGCGACCGTGGTGAACCTGGGCGCCACGCCGGTGTTCGCCGACGTCGACGCGTACCGGCTGGTGGTGGATCCGGACCGGGCGGCCGGGGCGGTCACGTCGCGGACCCGGGCGCTGATGCCGGCGCACCTGTTCTCCACCATGGCCGACATGCCACGGTTCAGGGACCTGGCCTCGGCGTACCGGCTGCGGTTGGTGGAGGACTCGGCGGTGGGGCAGGGCGGGGTGCTCGCCGGAGTGCCGGCCGGACGCTGGGGAGACGCCGGCGTGTACTCCTTCGTCCAGGTGAAGACGTTCGGTACGGCCGGCGAGGGCGGCGCGGTGGTCACCGACGACGAGGATCTGGCACGGACCGTACGGCGGCTGCGCAACCACGGCCAGCGCAGCCGGTTCCGGTACGCGGCGATCGGGTACAACAGCCGGTTCGACGAGGTGCTCGCCGCGTTCCAGTCGTACCGGCTGCCGGGGTTCCCGGCGCGGCTGGCCCGGCGCGCCGCGATCGCCGACCACTACTCCGAACGCTTCGCCGGGCTGCCCGGCGTGCTCGCCCCGCCGCCCGGCCGCGACGGCCGCTGCGCCTACGTGTACACGCTGCTGGCCGACCGCCGCGACGAACTCTCCGGACACCTTGCGGCACATGGCATCGAGAGCCACGTGTACTACCCGCGCGCGCTGCCGTACCAGCCGGCGTTCGCCCGGTACGCGCCGCCCGGCGTCCGCTGGCCGCACGCCGAGTCGGCCGCCGACCGGATGCTGTCGATCCCGGTGCACCACCTGCTGACCGACGCGCAGGTCGAGCACATCGCCGACACCGTCTGCTCGTTCGCCGCCGCGAGGGTCGCATGAGTACGGTGCTGGCGCGGCCGGTCGCGCACCGGATCCGCGCGTACGTGCGGCTGGCGAAGCTGGACATCTTCGACTACTACCTGAGCCTGCTGGTGGTGTGGTCGCTGCTGGCCCCGGCCGTACGGTGGCAGCCGCGCACGCTCGCGGTGCTGCTCGTACTGCTGGCCGGGCAGGTGTGCGTGGCGGCGGCGATGGTCACGTTCGACGACGTCACCGGGTACCGGGACGGCAGCGACGCGGCCAACTACGGCCCGGACGCGCCGGCCCGCCGGCTGGCCCGCAAACCGTTGCTGGCCGGTACGTTGACCGAGCCGGAGGCGATCCGGTTCGGCTGGCTGACGGCCGCCGCGGGCACCGCGCTCTGGGCGCTGGCCGTCGCCGTCGCCCCGCACCATCCACTGTGGACGGTGTTGGTCGCCGCGCTCTGCCTCGCCAGTTCCGTCCAGTACTCGTGGGGCGTGAAGCTGTCGTACCGGGGCGGGCAGGAGGTGTTCCTCGCCGGGCTCGGCATCGGCTGGGTGCTGGCCCCGTACGGGCTGCTGGCCGGGACGCCGGGCGGCTTCGTCGCCGTCCAGGCGGTGCTGTTCGGGTTGGGGCCGCTGCTGTTCGGCGTCTGGTCGAACACCAACGACATCGCGGGCGACGCCGCGGTCGGCCGGATCACCGTCGCGGCAAGGGTTTCCGCCCGCGGCAACGCGGCGTTCATCGCCGCGGTGACGGTCGGCGAGATGCTGCTGATCGTGCTCGCCCCGGCGTTCGGCGCGCCTTGGTGGTTCCCGCTGGTACTGCTGCCCGTGGTGCTGGCCCGGATCGGGCAGCTCGTGACCGGGCTCGGCCGCGGCGACATCCTGGCCGCGCGCCGGCTCGGGATCCGCGCGCACCGGCTCACCGTCGCCCTCCTGGTACTGGCGAACCTCGTCGCGGCATGGGTCTGAGGGGGCAGGGGTGACAGCGGCAGGGGTGGCAGCGGCATGGTTGCGAGAGGTGGGGGAATGAGCGGGGAACTGGACGTCGCCGTGGTCGGCGCCGGGATCGCCGGCCTGTCCGTGGCGTACGCGCTGCGCCGGTCCGGGCGGCGGGTCCGCGTGTACGAGGCGGCCGACGCGGTCGGCGGGCGGATGCGGACCGAGCGGCGCGACGGGTACCGGATCGACACGGGGGCGGAGATGCTGTCCGGGCGCGGGTACCCGGCGACGTGGCGGATGATCCGCCGGCTCGGGCTGACGCCCGCGGACGTGCCGCGCATCGACGGCGGTCTTGCCTTGTGGCGCAACGGAAAGGCCCGTCGGAACGCGGGCCGGCCGCTCGGCCTGCTGACCGGCGCCGGGATGTCCGTCCGGGGCCGGCTCGCGATGCTGCGGTTCGGCCGGGAGCTGGCCGCCGCGCCCGACCCGGAACACCCGGAACGCTCCGCGCTGGCCGGGCTCACGGTCGCCGACCTCGCCGAACGGTACGACCCGGAACTGGCGGCGGCGGTGCTGCGCCCGCTCGTCGGCGGGTTCTTCGGCGCGCTGCCGGACACGTTCGGCGCGGCGCCGCTGGTGGCGCACCTGGCCGCGGTGGGCGACCCGACGCGGTGGCGCACGTACGCCGGGGGCATGGACCGGATGGCGCGCGAACTCGCCGGCCGCGTCGACGTGACCACCGGTACCCCGGTCGAGTCGGTACGCGCGGCGGACGGCGGCGTGGTGCTGTCGGTGCACGACGGCGAGGTCCGCGCCCGCGCGGCCGTCCTCGCGGTCCCGGCTCCGGTGGCCGCCGCGCTGCACCCGGAAGCCCCGGCCGACGAGGCCGAGTACCTGGCCGCCAGCACGTACGCGCCGATGCTGCGGGTGGCGTTCCTGCTGGACCGGCCGCTGCGGCCGACCGGGTCGCGGGCCGCCGCGGTACTGGTGCGCGGCACCGACAACCCGCACCTGGCGGTGCTGACCGTGGACCACCACAAGGCGATCGACCGCGCGCCGCTCGGCCGCGGCCTGGTCACCGCTATCGCGTCCCCGGCGGCGAGCCGGCTGCTGCTGTCCGCGCCGGACTGCCCGGTCGCCGCGCTGCTCGCCGAACAGGCCGAGCGGTACGTGCCGGGGCTCGCGCCGGCGATCCGCGCGACCGTCGTGCACCGCTTCCCGTACGGGCTGCCCGAGTGCACGCCGACGGCGCTGGCCCGGCGCGAGGCGTTCCTGCGCCGCCCGGTCCGGCCGGTCGAGTACGCGGGGGACTGGGTGCTTGCCCGGCCGTGCAGCGAGGGCGCGGTCCGGTCCGCCGAACTCGCCGTGCCCCGCGTACTGTCCATGGTGGACAGTCCGGTGGTGGTCGGTGCCTGAGACCGGCTACCTGTTCGAGGCGGCCGACGAGGCCGACCGCCTCGCGTACGGCGAGACGCTGTGGGATCCGGGCAGCCGGGAGCGGCTCACCGCGCTCGGCATCGGCCCCGGGGCGGCCTGCCTGGAGGTCGGCGCCGGCCGCGGCGGGCTCGCGCACTGGCTCGCCGAACGCGTCGGCTCCACCGGCCGGGTCACCGCCACCGATCTGCGTACCGACCGGCTCGACTGGTTGCGCCGGCACCGGGTCGACGTCCGCGCGCACGACATCGACCGCGACGAGTCGCCCACCGGGTACGACCTGGTGCACGCCCGGCTGGTGGTGCCGCACCTCGCCGACCCGGCCGCCGCCGTGGCCCGGATGTGCCGCGCGCTGCGGCCCGGCGGCCTGCTCGTACTGGAGGACTTCGACGGGGCGTCGCTGTTCCGGCACGCCGACACGGACGACTTCTGCGCGGACGTCAAGGCCGCCGCGTACGAGGTGATGGCGGACGCCGGGTACCGCGCGCGGTGCGGGCTGCTCGACGCCCGGCTCGCCGCGGGCGCCGGCCTGGCCGACGTCCGGGCCGAGGGCCGCGCGGTCGTCGTACGCGGCGGCACGGACCAGGCCCGCTGGTACGTGCGGTGGCTCGCGCGGCTGCGTACCGCGATGGTGGCGCGGGGGCGGGTGACCGACGACGACATCGACCGGGCGCTCGCCGACCTGTCCGACCCGCGCAACACGTGGCTGTCCCAGGTGATGGTGACCGTGACCGGGAGGTCGTTGGCATGACACCGAAACCGCTCGATCTGGGGATCCTGTTCGACGTCGCCGCCGACCGCGGCGTGCCCACCGAGGTACGCCTGAGCCGGCCGTTCGACCTCGCGCCGGACGGCGGGGTGAGCTGGCGGATGCCGGCGCTCGCCGAGCTGGTCCGGGACACCGCGGGCGCGCTGCGGGCGGCCGGAGCCGGGCCGGGCGCGACCGTCGCCGTGGTCAAGGACAACCACTGGGACATCGTGCTGCTGGCCTGCGCGGCGGCCCGGATCGGCGCGGTGCCGGCGCTGCTGTCCGCCGACCTGCCCCCCGACACCCTCGCCGTACTCCTCGCGCGCCTCGACCCCGCCGTCCTCGTCGCCGCCCCCCGGGTACTGTCCACTGTGGACATGGCCGGCCTGGTGGAGCGGACCGTCGCGCTGCCCGGCCCCGGTACGGTGCCCGCCGGGGCGGTGCCGCTGGACGACCTGCGCGGGCACCGGGCACCCCCGCCGTACCGGCGGCGCGACGACGACCCGCTCGTCGTGCACCACACCTCCGGTACCACCGGAGTACCGAAGCTGGTGGTGCACTCGACGCGGACGATCATCCGGCGGCTGGCCGGTTTCGAGGCCGTACGCTGGCCGCTGCTCGCCAGCCGCCGCACCGACACCGTCGCCTCGGCGATCGCGTTCCACCACGGCCGGGCGGTGCCGTGGTCGGTCAGCGTCACCTGGCTCGCGCCGCGGCGGATGCTGCTGCTCGCCGACCGCGACCCCGCCGTCGCCGGGCCCGTCCTGCGCGCCTGCCCGCCGTCGACGCTGGAAACCGACCCCGCCACGTACGTCCGGTGGACGCCGCTGACGGCCGGCGCCGACACCCCGTTCCGCGACGTCCGCCTGTACGTCAGCACCTTCGACGCAGCGCACCCGCCGATGGTCCGCGCGTACCTGGGGGCGAGCCGGCGGCGGCTGCCGGTCTGGATGCAGGGCTGGGGGCAGACCGAGACCGGGCCGCTGACGTTCCGGTTCCTCACCCGCGGTTCGCTCGCCGCGCGCGGCCGGCGCCGCCCGACCACCCGCGACCTCGGCCGTCCGGTACCGGGGCGCACCAGGCTGCGGATCGTCGACGAGCACACGTTCCAGCCGGTACCGGACGGGCGGCCCGGGTTGGTGCTCGCCCGTACCGACGCGCGCTGCCTCGGCTACGTGGGCGAGCAGGACCGCTGGGACGACAAGGTCGACGGCCCCTGGTGGAACACCGGCGACATCGGCGTACTGTCCCGCGGCGCGCTGCGGCTGCTCGACCGCGAGGTCGACCGGGTACCGGGCGGAAGCTGCCTCGAACTGGAGGACGTACTGGAGGACCGGCTCCCCGCGGTGGTGGAGGCGACGGTGCTCGCCGCGCCGGGCGGCCCGGCCGTACCGGTGCTGGTGACCGCGGATGGGCGGCTCGACGGCACCGCGTTCCGGGCCGCGACGCGCGACCTGCCGCCGCTCACCGAACCCGTCGTCGTCACCTGGGACGAACTGCCCCGCACCGCCACCGGCAAGGTACGCCGGGCCGAACTGCGCGCCCGACTGCGTACCGCCGCGGTACCCGGTACCGGCCGCTGGACCTGAAATCCTTGCGTCCCAAGCGTTCGGCGATCGCGGGTACCGGCTGCTGGACCTGGATCCTTGCGTCCCAGGCGTGTCGGTGGCCGCGGGTACCGGTGGAGCTGAAGGCCGGAAAGCGTTGCGTCACAAGCGTTCGGCGTGCCCGGTGTCCTCGATCCGGCCCCGCGTGTCCAGCAGCGCCGGTACGGTCGCGGCGAGCGCGTCGAGGTCGTAGCAGCCGTGGTCGGCGAGCACGATCGCCAGGTCCGCGGCGGGGCGGGCCGGGTCCTCCGCGCGCGGCACCGGCACCCCGTCCACCGTCCAGGCCGGCACGTACGGGTCGTGGTAGCGCACGCGCGCCCCCGCCGCGCGCAGCGCCCGCGCCACCGGTACCGCCGGCGTCTCCCGTACGTCCGCCACGTCCGGCTTGTACGTGACGCCCAGCAGCAGCACGTCCGCGCCGGCGAGCGTACGGCCGGTCCGGTCCAGCAGCCGCCCGGCCCGCTCCGCCACGTACGCCGGCATGGCGCCGTTGACCGCGCCGGCCGCGGCGATCAGCGGCGTGTCGACACCGGCCGCGGCTGCCCGGTGCGCCAGGTACACGGGGTCGACGGGGATGCAGTGCCCGCCGACGCCCGGCCCCGGCCGGAACGACGAGAACCCGAACGGCTTGGTACCGGCGCAGCGCACCACGTCCCACACGTCGATGTCGAGCGCGTCGCAGATCCGCGCGACCTCGTTCACCAGCGCGATGTTCACGCTCCGGTACGCGTTCTCCAGCAGCTTCGCCATCTCCGCCTCGCGGGTACCGGCGGCGACGACCACGTCGGCGGCGAGCGACTCGTAGAACACCTGGGCGCGTTTGGCGCAGACCGGCGTGTGCCCGGCGACGACCTTCGGCGTGGTCGCGAGACCGTACCGGGTGTTGCCGGGGTCGATCCGTTCCGGCGAGTACGCCAGCGCGAAGTCCAGCCCGGCGCGCAGCCCGCCGCGTTCCAGGATCGGGCGTACCAGCTCGTCGGTGGTGCCGGGCCAGCTCGTCGACTCGACGACGACCAGGGTGCCGGGGCGCAGGTGCGCGCCGACCGCGTCGACCGCGGCGACCAGGTCGGCGAGATCCGGCGCCCGGTCCGCCGTCAGCCCCGTCGGTACGCACACGACGACGGTGTCGGCGCCCGCGACGGCCGCCGGGTCGCCGGTCGCCCGGAACCCCGCGCCGAGCATGGCCCGTACGTCGGCGTCGGACACGTCGCCGACGTGTGAGCGGCCGGCGGTCAGCCCGGCGACGACGGCCGGTGCGCTGTCCACGCCGACCACGCCCAGCCCCACGGAACAGGCACGCCGGGCCAGCGGCAGCCCCACGTACCCCAGGCCCACCACGGTCAGGCACGGTGACACGGGTTCGTCCTCCTTGGTTGCTGCGGTCGGGAGGTGCCGCGGGCGGCCCGGGGGACCGCCCGCGGGAGGCGGGTCACGCCGAGAAGCTGCCGGAGCCGGCCGCCACGTGCGAGCCGTACCCGGGGTTCACGGTCAGGGACGGCGTCACGCAGAACGGGTCCGCGTACACGTGCACCGGGCTGTCGGTCTGGTTGGTCAGGACGTGCGCGGCGATCGGCAGCTTGTAACAGCCGCTCGGGTTCACGTACGTGTCGAGCGGTGTCAGCTCGCTGCTGAACACGGTGACCTGACCCTGCGCGGCGGACGCCGGCGCACTGACGCCGATCGTGAGTACCGCGGCGGCGGCTGCGGTGGCGGCGATCGCGACGATGCGTCGCATGTGACCTCCTCTGTCGAAGGGGCCGGGGAGCCCGCGCTCCCCGACAGTCACGAATAGTAGTTGTCGAACTACAGATGGTCATCGATGTTCGGGAGACCCGGATCAGGTCGACGCGGACAGCAGGCGCAGCGCCGAGGTCAGGTCCGTCGGCCGCAGGTGCGTCGCCGGCCCGAACGGGTACTGGAGCTGGAAGCACGCGTACAGCAGCAGGGTGACCGTTCCGACCAGGGACACCACCATCACCAGGTGGGCGACCCGGTTCGGCACCCCGAACAGGTACGCCAGCGCGACGGTCAGCACCCCGCCGGCCACCAGGACGAACCACATCATCCCGGAGAGGTTCTGCCGGGCCAGGGTGAGCCGCTGCTGCCGACCCTGGAGTACGTCGCCGATGCCGGCGGACAGGTCGCCGGCCTGCGTGTCGCCGAGATCGCCGGGCGGCTGCGCGGCGTGCGCCAGCTGGTTCAGGAGCCGTTGCCCCGCCGGGCCCACCGGGCGACCCGCAGCCATCGCCGGCCACTCCTGGTCCCGCACCACCGTCCCGTACCGCTGCGCGAGCGTGCGTACCTGGGCGGCGCGGTCGGCCGGCAGTGCGGCGGCGGCCCAGTGCAGCCGGACGAGACCGTTGGCCTCCTGCGCGGCGGCGTCCCGGGCGTTGCCGACGTTCTCCCACTGCGCGGTGACCACGAACCCCACGACGATCGCGTACAGCACGCCGACGATGGCGAACATCAGGCCGTTGACGTCGTTGTTGGACTCGCGTCGCTCGTGCTCGCCGAACCGGAACACCAGCAGCAGGATGACGGCGGCGACCACGCAGGCGCCGCCGATGATGAGGGCCCCGTGGACGTAGACCGACATGACTACCCTTCGTATAGATGATCGACACTTAGGGTAGCTTGTCGAGAGTCGTCGACCGGTAGGGATCGCCCATGCGCCTGCTCGCCGCCCTCGCCGCCGCCGCACTCGGCGGGATTCTCGCCGCAGCACCCGCCACCGCCCCCGCCGCACCACCGGCCACGGGCCGCCCCGGCGACCTGCTCACCGTCTGGAACCGCGCCACCGGCGCCCCCAGCACCCTCCTCCGGTACTCCCCGGCCACGCGCCGCCTCCGCGTCGTGCGGACCCTCGCGTACACGGTCAACGCGCTCGGGTACGACCGGGCGAGCGGGCGGGCGATCGGCGTCGCCACCCGCCGGTACGGGCGCGGCATCGGCGACGGCGGGCACCTGCTCGCCCTCGGCGCCGGCGGTACGGTGCGGGATCTCGGTGCGGTACCGGGGATGCGGCCACCGCTCGCCGCGTCGTACGCCGCGGACGTGGTCGACGGGCGGCTGCTGCTGCTCGACCGCGGCCGGCTCGACGTCGTCGCCCTGCGCCCGGCGCCGCACCTGACCCGCACCGTACGGCTGGGGCGGCTGCCGTGGCTCGGCGACTGGGCCGCAAACCCCACCGACCACCTGCTGTACGGGCTCGGCGCGGTCCGCGGCGGCACCGCCCTCGTCCGCGTCGACCCGCGTACCGGTGCGGTCCGCGTCGGCCCCGCCCGTCGACTGCCCGGCACCGGATCGTTCGGCGCCGTCGCCATCGACGACACCGGCCATCTGTACGCCTGGCGGCACGGTCCACGCCACCCCGGCGTGTTGCTGCGGATTCCGTTGCGGCACAAGGGATCCGTGGCCAGGTTGGCGACCGCGCCGGAGCTGGCCGGCAGCGACGCCGCCTGGTGTCCGGCCCGCCCCACCAGCCCGTCGCCGTCGCCCTCCGTCTCCGCGTCGGTGTCGCCGTCGCCCTCCCCGTCGCCGCCGTCCTCCCCGTCGCCTTCGCGCTCGCCGTCGTCCGCGCCGTCCGCCCGGCCGGTGTCGCCGTCGGGGAGCCCGTCGCCGACGGTAGGGGTGCCGCCGGTCCGGCCGCCGCGGTCGGCGGGTCCGGCGCCGGGCGGTGCGCCGCCGGTACGGCCGGGTGGGCCGGCGCCACCGCCGCTGCGGGCCGCGACCGCGCCGCGCCCGCCACCGCCACCGGCCCGCGGCGGACCCGTACCGCGGGGTGCGCCGCCGGCACCGGCCACGCCGCGGCCACCCCGCCCCGTACCGCCGGCATCGCGTCGGGCCGGGCACGCCGCGGCCGTACCGGAACGGTGGTCCACCCGTACGCTCACCACGGCGCAGCGCCGCTGGTTGATCACCAGCATGTCCCTGCTCACCCTCGCCGGTGTGCTCGCCGCCCGCATCGCCCGCCGCGTACGGTCCGGCCGCGCCGGCCGCTGAGCCCGACCGGGAGTCACCGGCGTGGCTCGTCGTACGTGCGATGGTCCCTGATTCCGGCCGCGTGCCCCGGTACTTCCGGTCGTGCCGTGGCTGCGCCCGGCCCCGGGCGGGCGTACTGGCGGGTCAGGAGAGGAAGGTGAGGACGCGTTGCCAGGCGTCGGCGCAGGCGGCGGTGTGGTCGCGCTGGTACAGGTCGAAGAAGCCGTGCGGCGCCCCCGGGTACGTGACGGTCTCGTGGTCGACGCCGGCGCCGGTGAGTGCGGCGTCGAAGTCGGCGACCGCGTCGGGTGGGATGCCGTCGTCGGCGCCGCCGAACAGTCCGAGGATCGGGCCGGTCAGCTCGCCGGCGAGGTCGGTCGGTCCGGGGCGGCCGAACAGCGGCACGGTCGCGCCGTAGAAGCCGATGGCGCCGGCGAGGCCGAGCCCGAGCGTACGGCGGGTGGCCGTGAACGCGAACCGTCCGCCGATGCAGAACCCGAGGCAGCACACGGGCGCGCCGGTACCGCGCAGCCGGCGTACCGCGGTGGCGACGTCGCCGTACACGCCGTCGGTGGTGAGGCGCATCAGGTGCGGCATCGGGTCGAAGTCGGCGGGCCGGTCCCGCCGCACCCCGTCGGTCCGGCCGTACGGGTCGACGACGACGGCGGGGTGCCCCTGCTCGGCGAGACGTACCGCGAGGTCGGCGTAGAAGCGGTGCAGGCCGCGGTTGTCGGGCAGGACGACCACGGCGTGTCCGGTGACGTCGTCGGGGCGCGCCTCGTACGCCGCGAAACGGGTGCCGTCGGCGGACGTCAGCACCAGGTCGGCACCGGACGCGCCGGTACGCGGGGGCGTGTCCACGGGTGGACGGGCCGAGTCGTCGTAGCACATGCCGGGGGATCCCCTCGTCGGTCGGGTCGGACGACCGCAACCCTAGATCCCTTGGCACACAAGGGATCCGCATCATACCAGCAAGATCAACGGAAAGACAGCACCGCGCGGCCCGACCCGGCTCGGCCGTTCGTACCACCGCGTCGACCCGACGCGGGCGTACGAGGGGATCAGGGGGTGCGGAGGGCCAGGTAGAGGTCGACGCGGTCGGTGAAGCGGGACAGGTCGCGGCCGGTGAGCCGCTCGATCCGGCCGATCCGGTACCGCAGGGTGTTGACGTGCAGGTGGAGCCGTTCGGCGGTACGGGTCCAGGAGCCGTCGCAGGCGAGGAACACCTCCAGGGTGTACGCGAGTTCGGTGTGGTGGCGGGTGTCGTAGTCGAGCAGCGGGCCGAGCAGCCGCCCGCGGAACGACCGGCGCAGGTCGTCGGGCACGCTGGACAGCAGCAGCGTGTGCGAGGTGAGTTCGCCGGAGTCGGTGACGCGGATCCGGCCCGGCGCCCGGTGTCCGAGCCGGCACAGGTGGCGTGCCTCGTCGGCGGCGGCGGGCAGTCCGGACGCGGCCGCGGCGGTGCTCACGCCGATGCCGAGCCGGCAGCCGCCGATCCCGGCGGACAGGGTGGCCGCGCGGGCGCGCAGGTCGGCGAGGAGCGCGTCGTACCGGTCGAGGGCGACGGGGACGACCGCGACCGCCTCCTCGCCGTGCCGGGTGACGAGCCAGCGGCCGTCGAGCCCGGCGCACAGTTCCCGCAGCACGGGTACGCCCGGCTCGCCGTACGCGACGGCCACGGCGACCGGTTCGTCCGCGTCGAAGCCGGCGACGGCCAGCCGGGACGCCGTCTCCGCCGCGGAGGCCGCCGGCGCGACCAGGTGCTCGCCCTGCCGCGCGGCGACCGCGAGCGCCTCGTCGTACCGGGACCATTCGAGCGCGAGCAGCGTGCACACCTCGGTCACCGCGCCCTTCGCGTACGGCGGGGCGGTGTCGACGTCGCCGCGGAGCGCGAGGCACCAGCCGGCGATGCGCTGCTGCCGGGGCGCCACCGCGATCAGCGTGTACGTGCCGCCGTCGACGCGGACCCGGCGCGGCAGCGCGTCCGCCGACAGGTACGCCCGGGCGAGCCGGGTACGGGTGCCGGCGGGCAGCCCGTCCGCGCCGGCGACGAGCCGCCCGCCGGCGGACAGCAGCCAGCAGTCCATGCCGGTCTCGTCGGACAGCAGCGCGCAGACCGCGCCCGTACCGGCTCCGGCGACGACCAGGGCGTTGAGCGCGTCCCGCCAGCGGGCGGCGCCGGCGTCCGGACCGTCCCCGCCGGCGGACAGTTCGCGGGCGACCCGTTCGGTGACGGCGGCGAACGACACCTCCGCCGGCACCTCCAGGAGTACGACGTCGTGTTTGCGGCAGGCGTCGACCAGGTCGTCCGGTACGCCGGCGAGGTCGCTCCCGCCGTACCCGGCGGCGAGCGCGGCGACGTGCCCGGCGGCGAGCGCCGCCACGAACCGTTCGGAGTCGGCGGGGTCGCGGCGCCACATCATGCCGGTGAGGACCAGCTCGCCGCCGTCCAGGTAGCGCCGCGGGTCGCGCAGGTCCGTCGTGTACACCCAGCGCACCTGCCGGTCCAGCGCGGTGTCCCCGGTCAGCAGGCGAAGCCGGAGATCGGGCATGTCCAGCAGGGTACGAATCCTCAAACGGTGTCCTCCTCGGCGGACCGCCCACCCACGGTAGCCCCCGCACCCTCGTAGGAACGTACGAGCGGCGGGACGCGTCGGACCGCCGCTTTCGGAGCTTCCGTGCCTGGTTCGGTCCGTCCCGCCGGGTTCTACTGGGCGGGTCCGACAGCCACCGGCGTGCGGGGGAGTTTGGGTGACCGACGACGGGGTACGCGCGTTCAACGGTGCGGCCGACGCCCGCGACCGGCTGCGGGTCTGCTGCGCCGCCCCGGGCTGGGCGGACGCGGTCGCCGCCGGCCGGCCGTACGCGGACCGGGTGGCGGTGGTGGGCGCGGCGGACCGGGCCTCGGCGGGTCTGGACTGGCCGGCGGTGGTGGTGGCGCTCGCCGACCATCCACCGATCGGCCGCCCCGGTACGGGTCGTTCCGCGGCGTGGTCGGCGACCGAGCAGTCGGCGGCGGCGGACGGTGACCCGGGGGAGCTGGCCGCCGCGAACGAGGAGTACCGGCGGAGGTTCGGGCACGTGTTCCTGGTGTGCGCGGACGGGTTGGGCGCCGGGGAGGTGTTGGCCGCGTTGCGGGAACGACTCGACAACGACCCGGCGACCGAACGCGCCGTCGTACGGCGGGAGCTGGCGGCGATCGCCCGGCTGCGGCTGGGGCGGCTGCTGGACGAGCTGGCGGTGCGGCGGTGAGCACGCTGTCCACGCACGTCCTCGACGCGGTACGGGGTGGCCCGGCGGCGGGTGTACCGGTGCGGTTGACGGGGCCGCTGGCCGCGCCGGGCGGGCAGGTGGACGAGGCGGGGGTGACGTCCGACGACGGGCGGTGGCGGGCGGCGGCCGAGCTGCCGCCGGGGACGTACCGGCTGGTGTTCGACACGGGGGCGTGGTTCGCGGCGACGGGGACGGACGGGTTCTACCCGGAGGTGGCGGTGACGTTCACGGTGCGCGCCGGGCACCATCACGTGCCGCTGCTGCTCAGCCCCTTCGCGTACTCGACCTACCGAGGGAGCTGACGCATGGCGATCGTCCTGGGCGACAACCGGTACGGCAAGGCCGGGGTGCGGCTGGTGCGGGTGGACCGCGGCGAGGCGTGGCACCGGATCACCGACCTGACGGTCGACGTGGCGCTGTCCGGCGAGCTGACCGCCGTGCACCTGTCCGGCGACAACGCGCACGTGCTGCCCACCGACACCCAGAAGAACACCGTGTACGCCTTCGCCGCGGACGGGGTCGGCGAGGTGGAGGAGTTCGGGCTGCGGCTGGCGCGGCACTTCGTCGCGACGCAGCCGGCGATCGGCCGGGCGGTCGTGACGCTCGCCGAGTACGAGTGGGACCGGATCGAGGGCGCGGACGGGCCGGCGCCGCACTCGTTCAGCCGGTCCGGCCGGTACACCCGGACGGCGCGGGTGGTGCACGACGCGGCCGCCGGTACCGAGGTGGTGTCCGGGTTGCGCGGGCTGACCGTGCTCAACACCACCGACTCGGAGTTCGTCGGGTACGCTGTCGACCGGTACACGACGCTGCCGGAGACGAAGGACCGGATCCTCGCCACGGACATCGACGCCCGCTGGCGGCACCGCGGCACGGACGGCGACTGGGCCGCCTCGTTCGCCGCCGTACGCCGGGCCCTGCTCGCCGCGTTCGCCGGCACGTACTCGCGGTCCCTGCAACAGACCCTTTACGCGATGGGCCGGCAGGTGCTCGCCGAGCGGGACGAGCTGGTCGAGGTGCGGCTGTCGCTGCCGAACCGGCACCACTACCTGGTGGACCTGGCGCCGTTCGGCCGGGACAACCCGAACGCGGTGTTCCTTGCCGGCGACCGGCCGTACGGGCTGGTCGAGGGGACCGTGCGGCGTGACGACGCGCCCGCGGCGCTGGTGGAGCTGTAGGGGGCGGCGGTGGACTTCCTGAGACCGCGCACGCTCGACGAGGCGCTGGCGATGCGCGCCGAGCGGCCCGACGCGGTGCCGATCCGCGGCGGTACGGACGTCATGGTCGAGATGAACTTCGACCGGCGGCGGCCCGGCGCGCTGCTCGATCTCGCCGGGCTGGCCGAGCTGGACACCTGGCACCGCACCGCCGACACGGTACGGCTCGGCGCCGGCGTCTCGTACGCGCGGATCATGGCGGAGCTGGCGGATCCGTTGCCCGGCCTGGCGATGGCGTCGCGGACGGTCGGCTCGCCGCAGATCCGCAACCGCGGCACGGTCGGCGGCAACCTCGGTTCGGCGTCCCCGGCGGGCGACGCGCACCCGCCGCTGCTGACGGCTGGCGCGACGGTCGAGGTGGCCTCCACGCGCGGCACCCGCCTGGTACCGGCGGCGGACTGGTACCTGGGGGTGAAGCGGTCCGCGCTGGCCGCCGACGAACTGATCACCGCGGTGCACGTGCCGGTCGCGGCCGGGCCGCAGCAGTTCGCGAAGGTCGGTACCCGCAACGCGATGGTCATCGCGGTCTGCTCGCTGGCGCTGGAGCTGGCCCCCGCGACCGGCGCGGTACGCGTGGCGATCGGTTCGGCGGCGCCGACCCCGCGCCGTTGCCCGGACGCCGAGGCGTACGCGGGGGCGGAGTTCGCGGACCGTCGACTGTGGACGGTCGGGTCGCCGCTGCCGGCGGTGCTGGTGCAGCGTTTCGGGGAGCTTGTCGCGGCGGCGGCCGACCCGATCGACGACGTGCGCTCGACCGCGGCGTACCGGCGGACGGCGCTGGCGGTGCTGGCGCGGCGGACGCTGACCTGGGCGTGGCGGGAGTTTCGGGACGGGGGACGGCGATGCGCGTGACCATCGAGATCAACGGCACCGAGCGGGTGCTCGACGACGTCTGGGAGGGCGAGAGCCTGCTCTACGCGTTGCGCGAGCGGGCCGGGCTGCCCGGCGCCAAGAACGCCTGCGAGCAGGGCGAGTGCGGCTCGTGCACGGTGTACCTGGACGGCCGGCCGGTGTGCGCGTGCCTGGTCGCGGCCGGGCAGGCGGCCGGCCACGCGGTCCGTACCGTGGAGGGTCTGTCCACTGTGGACGGCGAGCTGGACCGGGTGCAGCGGGCGTTCCTGGCGGCCGGCGCGGTGCAGTGCGGCTTCTGCACACCCGGCCTGATCGTCGCCACGCACGACCTGCTGGCCCGTGTACCGTCGCCGGACGACGCGCAGATCCGCGAGGCGCTGTCCGGCAACCTGTGCCGGTGCACCGGGTACGAGAAGATCCTCGACGCGGTACGGCTGGCCGCCGGGAGCCCGGCGTGACCGGCCGTACGGTGCTCGCCGGCGGGTACGTGGTGACCGTCTCGGGCGACGAGTACCCGGTGGGGCACGTGATCGTGGACGGTGGCCGGATCGCCGCCGTACGGCCGGGTCCGCCGCCCGCCGACGAACCCGGCCGGCGCGTCGACGTCACCGGCTGCCTGGTCACGCCCGGCCTCGTCAACACCCACCACCACCTGTACCAGTGGGCGTACCGGGGGCTCGCGGTGGACGCGACGCTGTTCGAGTGGCTGGTGCAGCTCTACCCGGCGTGGGCGCGGATGGACGCCGACGTGGTGTACGCGGCGGCCACCGCCGGCCTCGCCCGGCTCGCGCTGACCGGCTGCACGCTGTCCACCGACCACCACTACGTCTTCCCGGCCGGCGTCGGGGATCTGTTGTCCGCCACCGTGTCCGCCGCGACCGAGGTGGGGCTGCGGTTCCACCCGACGCGCGGGTCGATGGACCGCGGCGAGTCGGACGGCGGGCTGCCGCCGGACACGATCGTCGAGGACACCGGCAGCGCGCTCGCCGCGACCGCCGCCGCGATCGAGAAGTTCCACGACCCGGCACCCGACGCGATGGTACGGGTCGGCGTCGCGCCGTGCTCGCCGTTCTCCGTCAGTACCGGGCTGTTGCGGGGTGCGGCGGACCTGGCGCGGGAGTACGGGGTGCGGCTGCACACGCATCTCGCCGAGACCCTCGACGAGGAACGCCAGTGCCTCGACGAGCACGGCTGCACGCCGGTGGAGTACCTGGAACGCTTGGGGTGGCTGGGATCCGACGTGTGGCTCGCGCACACCGTGCACCTGTCCGCGGCGAACGTGACGCGGCTGGCGGACACCGGGACCGGGTCCGCGCACTGCCCGAGTTCCAACGGGCGCCTCGGGTCTGGCGTGAGCCCGGTGTGCGAGCTGCTGGCCGCCGGCGTACCGGTCGGGCTGGGGGTGGACGGGCCGGCGTCCAACGAGGACGGCGGGCTCGTGACCGAGCTGCGCCAGGCGGTACTCGCGGCCCGCGGGCGCGGCGGCCCCACCGCCCTCGGCGTACGGGAGGCGCTGCGGATGGCGACGCTCGGCGGTGCCCGGTGCCTCGGCCGGGACACCGAACTGGGGTCGCTGGAGGTCGGCAAGCTCGCCGACATCGCCGTGTGGCGGCTGGACGGGTTGGACCACGGCGACATCGCCGATCCGGTGGCGGCGCTCGTCCTCGGCCCGCCGCCGCCGGTGGACACGCTGCTGGTGGGCGGCCGTCCGGTGGTGTCCGGCGGCACCCTCCGTACGGTGTCCACAGTGGACGCCGGCCGGCGGCTCCGGGTACAGGCGCGGCGGATGCGGGAGGCGGGGCGGTGAGCACCGTGCCGGCGCGTACCGCGCAGGACCTGACGGCGGACGTGGCCGGCGGGATCGGCCACAGCCCGCAGCGACCCGACGGGGTGTTGAAGGTGCGCGGCGAGTTCGCGTACTCCTCGGACCTGTGGGCCGACGACATGCTGTGGGGCGCGACGCTGCGCAGCCCGCACCCCAGCGCCCGGATCCGCGGCGTCGACACCTCCGCCGCGCTCGCCCTGCCCGGCGTGTACGCGGTGCTCACGCACGCCGATATTCCCGGCCCCAGCAAGCACTTCGGCCTCGTCGTCAGCGACCAGCCGGTACTCGCGATCGACGAGGTGCGGTACCAGGGCGAGGCGGTGGCGGTGGTGGCCGCCGACCACCCGGAGACGGCACGCCGTGCGGTGGCGGCGATCCGCGTCGACTACGCGGTACGCGAGCCGGTCACGGACGCCGCCGCGGCCCGCGCCGACGACGCGCCCCGGGTCCACCCGGACGGCAACATCGTCCGGTACGCCCGGATCCGGCGCGGTGACCCCGCGCCCACGGCGGACGTGGTGGTGCGCGGGGAGTACGCGATCGGCATGCAGGACCAGGCGTTCCTCGGGCCGGAGTCGGGGCTGGCGGTGCCCGCCGCGGACGGCGGCGTCGACCTGTACGTGGCGACCCAGTGGCTGCACGCCGACCAGCGCCAGATCGCGCCGTGCCTCGGCCTGCCGCAGGACAAGGTACGGCTGACGCTGGCCGGCGTGGGCGGCGCGTTCGGCGCGCGGGAGGACCTGTCCATGCAGATCCACGCGTGCCTGCTGGCGCTGCGCACCGGACGCCCCGTCAAGTTCGTGTACTCCCGCGAGGAGTCCTTCTTCGGCCACGTGCACCGCCACCCGGCGACCCTGTCGTACGAGACGGGGGCGACGCGGGACGGGAAACTGGTGTACGTCAAGGGATCAGTGGTCCTCGACGGCGGGGCGTACGCGTCGAGCACGCCGGCGGTGGTCGGCAACGCGACGAGCCTCGGCGCCGGCCCGTACGAGGTGCCGAACGTGCACATGGACGTGTGGGGCATGTACACCAACAACCCGCCGTGCGGGGCGATGCGCGGGTTCGGCTCCGTCCAGGCCGCCTTCGGGTACGAGTCGCAGCTGGACAGGCTGGCCGCCGCGCTCGGCCTCGACCCGGTCGAGCTGCGGCTGCGCAACGCGCTGCACCAGGGTTCGACGATGCCGACCGGGCAGGTGGTCGACAGCGCCGCGGCGGTCCGCGAGATCCTCACCGCAGTACGCGACATGCCTGTGCCACCAACGGATCCCGGCACCGATCCGCTCGGGCTGCCCGGCGGCGCCGGCAACACCACGCACGGCGAGGGCGTCCGCCGCGGCATCGGGTACGCCGTCGGCTTCAAGAACGTCGGCTTCTCCGAGGGCTTCGACGACCACTCCACCGCCCGGGTACGCCTGGGCGTGGTCGGCGGCGAGCCGGTGGCGGTCGTACGGACCGCGGCGGTGGAGGTCGGGCAGGGCCACGTCACGGTGCAGCAGCAGATCGCGCGGACCGAACTGGGCGTCGACCGGGTCGTGATCCCGCCCGCCGACACGTCGATGGGCAACGCCGGATCCTCGTCGGCGTCGCGCCAGACGTACCTGACGGGTGGGGCGGTGCGCGCCGCCTGCCGTGCGGTCCGCGACCGGGTACTCGACCGGGCCCGCGCCCGCACCGGCGTACGGGACGGGCTGGACCTGGCCGGTGGCAACGTGGTCGACGCGGGCGGCGCGGTACTCGTACCGCTGGCGGAGCTGCTGGCGGACGGCGAGATCGACGAGACCGCCGTGTACCGGCCGCGGCGTACCGCGCCGATGGATCCGGACACCGGCCGGCAGGACTTCGCGCACCTGCAGTTCGCGTTCTGCGCGCACCGCGCGGTCGTCGACGTGGACACCGAACTCGGCCTGGTCCGGGTGGTGGAGCTGGCCGCCGCGCAGGACGTCGGGAAGGCCGTCAACCCGGGCGCGCTCGTCGGCCAGATCCACGGCGGCAGCGTGCAGGGGATGGGGTTGGCGCTGATGGAGGAGATCCAGGTCGAGGGCGGCATCGTCCGCAACCCGTCGTTCACCGACTACCTGATCCCGACGATCCTCGACACGCCGCCGATGCCCGTCGAGGTACTCGAACTGGCCGACCCGCACGCGCCGTACGGGTTGCGTGGGGTGGCCGAGCCGCCGACGATCTCGGCCGCCCCCGCGGTCGTCGCCGCGATCCGCGCCGCCACCGGCCGCCCGCTCACCCGCATCCCGGTACGCCCGCAGGACATCACCGGCTGAGTCGTACGGTCCGGTACCGCAGCACCCGCCCACTGTCCGATGTGGACGGATCCAGCCACGCGGCGGGACACCCGCCCGGTACGAGGAGGACGCGATGGCCCTGATGTTCCTGAGTGGGGACGGGATGCGCGGCGGCCGGCTGCACGACCAGCTGGGCGGCGCACCGCTGGTCGCCGTCACCCGCACCGCCCCGGCGTACCGGTGCTTCGCCGTGGCGGGGCGGTTTCCGGCGCTGCGGCGGGTCGAGTCGGGCGGCGGCAGCTTCGGCGGCGAGCTGTACGATCTGCCGCTCGCCACGCTCGGCCGCGCCCTGCTCCCCGCCGAACCCGACGACCTCGAACTCGGCGCGGTCGAACTCGTCGACGGCGCGTGGGCGCTCGCCACCGTGCTGCGCCGGGACGTACCGGAGCGGGGGGAGCTGGCGGACATCACCGACCTGGGCGACTGGCACGCGTACCGGGCGGCGCGCCCGTGACCGCGGACCTCGTCGTACGGTCCCGGCGCGCGGTGCTGCCCGACGGCGAGCGCCCCGCCGCCGTGTACGTCCACAGTGGACGGATCGTCGCCGTCGAGGAGTACGCGAGCCGCCGGGGTGCGGACAGCGACGTGGACCTGGCGGACGTGGCGCTGCTGCCCGGCCTGGTCGACACGCACGTGCACGTCGACGAGCCCGGGCGTACCGAGTGGGAGGGGTTCGCGACGGCGACCGCGGCGGCCGCGGCCGGCGGGGTGACCACGCTGGTCGACATGCCGCTCAACAGCATCCCGCCGACCGTGGACGTGCCCGCGCTGCGTACCAAGCGGGCCGCGGCGGACGGCGCCTGCCGGGTCGACGTGGGCTTCTGGGGTGGCGCGGTCCCGGGAAACCTGCCCGAACTGGCCCGGTTGCACGAGGCCGGCGTGTTCGGGTTCAAGTGCTTCCTGTCGCCGTCCGGGGTGGCCGAGTTCGGGCACCTGTCGCCGGCGGAACTGGAGGCCGTCGCGGCCGAGACCGCCCGGCTCGGTGCGCTGCTGATCGTGCACGCCGAGGACCCCGCCGAACTGCGCGAGCCCGCACCGGGCCGCCGGTACGCCGGGTTCCTGGACAGCCGGCCGCCGGCCGCCGAGTACCGGGCGGTGGCACGGCTGGCGGACCTGGCCGAACGGACCGGCGCGCGGATCCACGTCCTGCACGTGTCGTCCGCCGGGGTGGCGCCGCTGATCGCCGGCTCGCCGCTGACCGCCGAGACCTGCCCGCACTACCTGACCCTCGCCGCCGAGACGATCCCGGACGGGCTGACCGCCGCCAAGTGCTGCCCGCCGGTACGTGACGCCGCCAACCGCGAACGGCTCTGGCACCACCTCGCCGCCGGTACGGTCGGCTGCGTGGTGTCCGACCACTCGCCGGCCACCGCGGACCTGAAGGAGAGCGGCGACTTCGCGACGGCCTGGGGCGGCGTCTCCTCGCTCCAGCTCGGCCTGCCGCTCACGTGGACCGGCGCCCGCCGCCGCGGGTACCCGCTGGCTCACGTCGTACGGTGGATGGCGAGCGGGCCCGCCGCGCTGGTCGGCTTGCGTACCAAGGGATCCCTGGCGGTCGGGTGCGACGCGGACCTGGTGGCGTTCGCCCCGGACGAGACGTTCACGGTGGACGTGGCACGGCTGCGGCACCGGCACCCCGTCAGCCCGTACGCGGGGTGGACGCTGACCGGCGTGGTCCGCCGTACCTGGCTGCGCGGTGTCGCGGTGACCGACGAGGGCGCGGCGGCCGGGCGGCTGCTCGCCGGACAGGGGAGTGCCCGATGACCGACCTGGCGTCCGCCGCGCTGCGCGGCACCGTGATCGCCGCCAACGACGACTTCTTCGCCGCCAAGGAGAACCTGATCGAGCCCGCCGCGCCGACCCACGCGGCGCACACGTTCGACGGCCACGGCCAGGTGTACGACGGCTGGGAGACCCGCCGCCGGCGTACCCCCGGCGAGGACTGGGCGGTGGTACGGCTCGGCGCGCCCGGCGTGGTGCGCACCGTCGTCGTCGACACCGCGTACTTCGTCGGCAACTACCCGCCGCGCTGCGCCGTCGACGCCACCGCCGCCGACGGGTACCCGACCGTCGACGAACTGACCGACTGGGTACCGCTGGTCGCGGAGACCCCGCTCGGTGGCGACGCCGTGCACGAGTTCCCGGTCACCGACCCGCACCGCTACACCCACGTACGGCTGCGGATCCGGCCCGACGGGGGCGTCGCGCGGCTGCGCGTGCACGGCGACCCGGTACCCGACCCGCGCGACCTCGCCGGCCCCGTCGACCTCGTCGCCGCCGCGCTCGGCGGGCGGGCGGTCGCCGCCAGTGACGGCTTCTTCGCCCCGCCCGACAACCTTCTGCTGCCCGACCCCGGCCGCACCATGGGCGACGGCTGGGAGACCGCCCGCCGGCGTACCCCGGGCAACGAGTGGGTCGAGTTGGCGCTCGGCGTACCCGGGGTGCCGCGGGTCGCGGAGGTCGACGCGCGCCGTTTCCTCGGCAACGCGCCCGGCGGGATCCGGCTCACCGCAACCGATCCCGCCGGTGTCACGCTGCTCGCCGAGACGCGCCTGCAACCCGACACGTACCACCGGTTCCGGCTCGCCGGCGACCGCGCGGTGCGGCGCGTGCGGCTCGACATCCTGCCCGACGGCGGTCTCGGCCGTCTCCGCCTGTACGGCACGCCCACCGCCGACGCCCGTACGGCCGCCACCCTCCGCTGGTGGAACGCCCTGCCCGCGGCCCACGCCGACGCCGTCCTCGCCCACCACCCCGCCGACGTACGCCAGCGCCTGCGCGCCACCCGCCCGCACTCCGTCGTACCGCCGGAGGTCGCCGCGCTGCGGTGACGCGCGCGGGACCGGTCCCGGCGGGGTGCCGGTACAACGTGCGGCGAAGGGAGGGCGCCATGCGTCGTACCGTCGCCGTCACGATGACCGCGCTGGGGGTGTTCGCCGGCGCGGGCTGCGCGTCGCACAACGGGGGTGCGCGGCCCGTACCGTCGGCCACCCGGTCGTCGTCGGCCACCAGATCCGGGCCGTCGTCGGCCACCGCGTCGCCGTCGCCCTCCCCGACGACGGGACCGCCGCTGACCAGCGGGCCGATGCGCGCCCGGGACGGCCGCAACACCGCGGCGTGCGCGGACGGTACGTGCGAGGTGCTGGTCGAGGCGGGCACCTCGTTCCGGTTCGCCGACCGGAACGGCGGGGGCACGGTCACGGTCGACTCGGTGGGCGCGGCGGGCATCGACATCACGCTCGCCGCCGGGGTGAGCGGCGCGATCGGCTCGGGGCCGCGGCAGGGCCGGTTCGCCTCGCTCAACGACGTACGCTTCGAGGCCGTCGCGGTGCGCGGCGGCCTCGGCGTGCTGCGGCTGGTGCGCTCGTCCTGACCGCGGATCCGCCGCACGGTGGGCGATCCCGCCCGATCCGGGTACGGTGCGGCGAATGGTGCACGCGCCCCGGGTGCTCGGCCGGTACCCGGACTTCCGGCGGCTGTTCGCCGGCAACACGGTGTCGCTGCTGGGATCCAGCGTCACCCGCGTCGCGCTGCCGTTGACCGCCGTCGGCCTGCTCGACGCCTCCCCGGTACAGATGGGGTTGCTCGGCGCCGCCGCGCTGGTGCCGCATCTGGTGTTGGGGCTTCCCGCGGGCGTGTGGATCGGGCGCCTGCCGTACCGGCGGGTGCTGGTGCTCGCCGACGCCGCCCAGGCCGTACTGCTCGCCGCGGTGCCGGTGCTGGCGCTGACCGGCCTGCTCGCCATGTGGCAGCTGTACGTGGTGGTCCTGCTGGCCGGCGCGGGCAACCTGTTCGAGACCGTCACCGCGCAGTCGTTCACCCCGCACCTGGTGCCGCGGGAACGGTTGCTGCCGGCCAACAGCGCGCTGATGCTGAGCAACGCGACCGTCGACACCAGCGGGTCCGCGCTCGCCGGGCTGCTCGTGACGGCGCTCGGCGCGCCCGTCGCGATCGTCGCCGACGCGGTGTCGTTCGTGGTCGCGCTCGCCTGCAAGGCCCGCATCCGTACGCCCGGGCCGGTGCTCGCGCCGGTCGCCCCGCGGGCCTCGCTGCGCGCCGACGTCGTCGCCGGAATCCGTGCCATGGTCGGCGATCCCGTGCTTCGCGCGGTGACCCTCGCGGCCACCCTCGGCGCGTTCGGCGGCCAGCTCCAGGCCGTCGTCCTGCTCCTCTACCTGGTCCGTACGCTGCGGTTCGGCACCACGGCGGTCGGGTTGCTCGTCGCCGTCGCCGGTCTGGCCGGCATCCTCGGCGCGCTGCTCGCCACCCCGGTCACGCGCCGGCTCGGGCCTGGCCGCGCGTTCGTCGCCGGGATGGTACTGGCGGGCGTCGGTGGCCCGGTGCTCGCCGCCACCGCCGGCCCGCCCGCACTGCTCGTCGCCGTACCGGTGCTGGCACAACTGCTGCGCGGCACCGGTCCCGCGCTGTACGGCGTCAACCAGCAGACGGTGCGGCAGACGCTGACCCCGCCCGGGCTCCTCTCCCGCGTCAACGCCACCTGGCGCTTCCTCGTGTACGGCACGCAGCCGCTCGGCGCCCTCCTCGGCGGCGTACTCGGTGCCGCGGTCGGGCTGCGCGCCACGCTCGTCGTCAGCGGCGCCGTGATGCTCCTCGGCGCCGGGCTCGCCGCCGCGTCACCGCTGCGCCGCCGTACCGCCACCGAGGCACCGCGCAGCGACGCCGCCTGACGGAACCCTTGCGCCGCAACGCTTCCAGTGCACCGCGGTGCTGCTGTCGACCCGGTGCGGCCGGGCACCGCGGCGGCACGGACACGCGGCGGCCCGCGCCCGCCGGAGCGGTACGCGGGCCTCGCGCGAGGCGTACGGCTAGCTCCACTGGCCGGGGACGTAGTCGCCGGCCGGCTGCTGGGTGATGACGTTGAGCCGGTTGAACGCGTTGATCGCGGCGAGCGTGCAGACCAGCGCGGCGAGCTGCTCGTCGTCGTAGTGCTTGCGCAGGGTGGCCCACAGCTCGTCGCTGACTCCGCCTGCCGCGTCGGCGATCCGGGTACCCTGCTCGGCGAGTTCCAGGGCGGCGCGCTCGGCCTCGGTGAACACGGTGGCCTCGCGCCACGCGGCGACCAGGTGCAGCCGGATGTCGGTCTCGCCGGCCGCGGCGGCGTCCTTGGTGTGCATGTCGACGCAGTACCCGCAGCCGTTGATCTGGCTGGCGCGGATCTCGACCAGCAGCACGGTCGACTCGGGCAGGGACGAGTTGGCGACGGCACGCCCGGCGCCGATGAGACCCTTGACGAACTTGGTGGCGACGGGGTTCTCGAAGTAGTTCAGTCGTGCTTCCACGGTTCTTCTCCCTGCTCCAGCATGGTTGCCTTCACCGGATAGACACCGTGGCGGCGGACAGTGTGACAGCCCTGGCGGTGACTCCGGTCACCGCGCTGCGATCTCAGGCGGCGGGTGCCGCGCCGGGATCTCAGGCGGCGGCGGGTGCCGCGCCGGCCAGTCCGGCGAGCAGGTCGACCGGGTCCGGCGCCGGCCCGAACGGGTCGCGGTCCACCCGCCGACCCAGGTGGTACGCCAGCGCCGGCGCGAGCCCGTCCGGCGTGGTGACCCACGGGATCAGTCCGGCCCGGTCGAGCGCGCGGGCGTTGGCGCGCCCGTGCCCCGGGATGCACCGGTACGTGATCGCGGGGATGCCGGTGGCGAGCGCCTCCAGCGAGCTGAGCCCGCCGGCGTTCTGGATGACGATGTCGCAGGCGCGCAGCAGGGTCGGCATGTCGTCGACCCAGTCGAGCGCCACCACGTCGGGCCGGTCGGCGAGCCGGCGGCGCAGCGCGGGATGCCGGCCGCAGGCCACGACCGGGGTGGCGAGGCCGGTGGCGGCCACGTCCGCCGCCGTACCGGCCGGCTCGCCCAGCCCGAGCGAACCGGTGACCACCAGCGCGAGCCGCCCCGCCGGCAAACCGAACCGGCGGCGCGCCGCGGCCACCTCGTCCGGCCCGGTCGCCGGCCGGAACCGCGGGTCCATCGCCGGCCGCACCACCCGTACGCCGGTGGCGCCGAGCAGCCGCGCCGCCTCGGCCGTCGACTCGTGCAGGGCCAGGTGCGCGTCGACGCCGGCGCCGACCCACTGCGGGTGCACCGACAGGTCCGTCAGGTACGTCACCGCCGGTACGCCGAGCAGCCCGCGTCGCCGCAGCCGCCCCAGCGCCAGGCTCGCCAGCGGGTACGTGGACAGCACGGCCACCGTGTCGGACCGCACCGTACGCAGCAGCCGCCGGTCGGCGCCGGCGGTCAGCGCGGCCGTACCGGCGGAGAGCCAGGGGTGTTCCAGCGCGCCGATCAGCCACTGGTAGCTGCGCGGCGCCCGGCGCAGCTGCCACCGGTACCCGTTGCGTACCAGGTCGCCGGAGCGGGCCGGCAGCAGCCGACAGAAGTCGTACGTGTCGGTGTCGTAGCCGTGCGCGTGGAGCCGGCGGACCAGCTCCCGTGCGGCGCCGTCGTGCCCGGCGCCGACGCTGGCCGACACGACGACCACATGCCCGTTGCCTCGCATCCGGTGTCCCTTTCGCGGCGACCTGCCCGTTCGTCGGTCACCCTGCCGGTACCGGTCGCACGGCGGCTTGCCGGCGGGCGTACCGACGGCCGCGGGCGGGTGACGACCCGGTGACCCGGCCGCCGTCAGATGGCGCGAATCGTCGTTCCGCCCCGAATGGGCGACGGTGACCGTACCCACCGGCATCGCGTTCGTCGGCAAACAGCCTCATCAGGGCATATTTCACCCGTACGGGTGGCACGTTCGCACGCCCTGGCGGCGGCCGGACCGGACACTCCGGGGCACCGCGGGTGAGGCCGGTCCGTAGTCTGCGTGTCATGCGTGTACTTGCGGTCGTCGCGCACCCGGACGACGAGACGCTGTTCCTCGGCGGGGTTCTCGCCGGGCTTGCCGCGTCCGGCGCCGAGGTGTCGGTGCTCTCCGCGACCCTCGGGGAAGGCGCGCTGTGGCGGCCGGAGGACGGCGAGAAAGGCTGGGTACGCGCCGCCGAGCAGCGCAGCGACCAGTGGCGCGAGGCGTGCGCCCTGCTCGGCGCCCGGCGCACCATCCCGCTCGGTGGCGCCGGCCGCTGGCGCGACTACGGCCACGTGCCGGGGCCGTACAGTCCGGCGCGGGCGGACCGGGCCGAGCTGGCCGGCGCGATCCGTACCGTGGCCGCCGCGCTCGACCCGGACATCGTGCTGACCACCGGCGACCAGGGCATCACCCGCCACCCCGACCACATCGCCGTGCACGCCGCCGTCGCCGCCTGCAAGTTCCCCATCGTGCTCGCCGCCTGCCTGCCGATCCGGCAGGTACTGTTCGCCGAGCTGACCCTCGCCGAGGCCGGCCTCGCACCCGAACCGGTCGGGCTGGCCGGCGGCGGCGGGTTCCCGTTCGCCGTGCCGCTGCCGGACGCCGCGACCGCCGCCAAACAGGCCGCCTGCGACGTGTACTACCCGGGCCTCGGCACCGCGCCGCTGCGCGACCTCACCACCACCGGGTACGGCCGGGACGTGCTCGCCCTGCGCGCCATCTGGGACGAGACGGACTGGACCGTCGAATGGTTCGAGAACCACGGCACCCGGCGCGGCACCCGGCTGCTCGCCCGCTGGACCACCGCCGCGGAGATCGCGCACGCCGACTGACCCGGCCGGGGTAACACGATCGGGCGGTCCGGCGTCCCGGTTCGGACGACTGTGCCGGTCCGGCGGGGGCGCGGAACGCGGCGCGGGCGGACAGTGAGGAAGGTCGACTTCCGCCCGCCATGGGTACGTCGACCGCACCGTGACAGCCCCGACGATCCGAGGTACCGATGCGCCGGCACCCGCGTACGCCGCGCCCCGGCCTTGCCGCCGCGACCGTACTCGGTGCTGCCGTCGCCGTCGCCCTGACCGTCCCGCCCGCCTCGCCGTACGCGCTCCTGCCGACCGCCGCCCCCGGTACGGGCCGCGCCGCGGCGCCCGCCGTCGTCCCGGCCCCGGCCGCGCCGTCCCGTTCGTCCCCCGCCCCGTCGGCCAGCCCCGGCACCCCCGCACGCGGCGCACCCGGTACCAGAGAGGAGGGCGCGGCACCGTCGGCGTCGAGCCCGCCGCAGACCTTCGCCGGGGCACCGGTCGCCGCCCGGGCCACCCACCCGCCGTCCCCCAGCCCGTCGCCGTCGTCCAGCCCGCCCAAGCCACCGCCCCCGCCGAAGCACTCGGCCGCCAAGCATCCCGCCGCGAAGCACCCGGCTGCGCCCAAGCATCCGGCCGCGAAGCATCCGGCCGCACCGAAGCACCCCGCGGCGCCGAAGCACCCGGCCGAGAAGCACCCCGCCGCGAAGCACCCGGCTGCGCCCAAGCATCCGGCCGCGAAGCACCCGGCCGCGAAGCGCCCCGCGGCGCCGAAGCACCCGGCCGCGAAGCACCCGGCTGCACCGAAGGGTCCGGCCGCACCGAAGGCGAAGCAACCCGCCGCGGCGAAGCCGAGCCCGTCGGCGTCGGGGCCGCCGACCACGGCCGGTACGGCGAAGTCGAGCGCACCGGCAGCCCCGCCCACCGTGTCCGCGCCGGCCAAGCCGAGCCCGTCGACGGCGCCCGCTTCCCCGAGGCCGAGCCCGTCGGCGTCGAGTCCGTCGAAGGCGTCGAGTCCGGCGAAGCCGAGTCCGTCGACGGCGCCCGCCTCGCCCAAGCCAAGTCCCTCGAATGCGCCAGGCTCACCGAAGCCGAGCCCGTCGGCGTCCAGTCCGGGTAGGCCGAGCCCGTCGGCGTCCAGTCCGGGGAAGCCGAGCCCGTCGTCCTCGTCGCCAGGTACGCCCGCGTCGCCGAGTCCGTCGTCCCCGTCGCCGAGTGCGTCCGCGTCGTCGGGTCCGCCGTCGCATCCCGCGTCGCCGTCGCCGTCCGGGTCGCACGCGCGGCCGACCTCGCCGGCGCCGTCGCACCCGCGTACGACGACGCACCGGCCGCCGGCGCACCATGGCGGCGCGCCGGCCCGGCACGGTACGGCGTCGCCGGCGAACCCGGGCGGCGGACTCGGGAGTACGGGATGGGGGAGCGGGTTGCCGCGGGAGCAGGCGCCGTGGGTGACCGGGGACGGGCCGTCGGCGCCGTACACCGGGTATGTGCCGCCGGCGGGCTGGTTCGGGACCTGCCCGGCGGGGCGCGGGCCGGGCAGCCTCGCCGCGGCGGGGGTGACGCCGGAGATGATGGCGAACGCGGAGACGATCGTGTCGGTGGGCGAGCTGATGGGCCTCCCCACCCGGGCGTACGTGGTGGCGGTGGCGACGGCGCTGGAGGAGTCGGGCCTGCGCAACCTGCCGTACGGGGACCGCGACTCGCTCGGACTGTTCCAGCAGCGGCCGTCGCAGGGCTGGGGTGACCCGGCGGAGATCATGGACCCGGCGGCGTCGGCGGCGACCTTCTACGCCCGGCTCACGGCCGTGCCCGGCTGGCGCATCATGCCACTGACCCGGGCGGCGCAGGCGGTGCAGCGTTCCGCGTACCCGCTGGCGTACGCGCCGCTGGAGCCGCTGGCGACCGCGATCGTGGACCGGATCACCGCGGTGTGCACCCGCCAGCGGCTCACCTCGAACGCCGGCGCGGCGGCGGTCGTCGCGGCGGCCGCGTCGCAGCTCGGCGTGCCGTACGTGTTCGCGGGCGGGGACACGCGGGGCCCGACCCTCGGTACGACGCCCGGTGTCGGCTTCGACTGCTCCGGCCTCGCCCTGTACGCCTGGGCGCACGTGCACGTCGACCTGCCGCACTCGTCCGAGGCACAGTACGCGATGGGGACGCCGGTGCCGCGCAACCGGCTGCGCCCGGGCGACCTGGTCTTCTTCCACACCGAGGGCCCGCCCGGCGACGCCTCGCACGTCGGCGTGTACCTCGGTGACGGCCGGATGATCGCCGCGCCGGACGTCGGCCAGACCGTCACCATCCAGTCGATCGACACGCCGTACTTCACGACGCGCTGGCTGGGCGCCCGCCGCTACTGAGGGCCGGGTCAGCGGCTCTGCCGGGCGCGGAACGTGCGCCGGTACGGCGTCGGTTCCACGCCCACCAGCCGGGTGAAGTGGTGGCGCAGGTTGGCTTCGCTGCCGAGACCGCACTCGTCGGCGATACGGCCGAGCGGTTCGCTGGTGGACTCCAGCAGGGTCCGCGCCCGCTGTACGCGCTGGGTCAGCAGCCAGCGCAGCGGCGCGGTGCCGGTGGCCGCCCGGAACCGGCGGATCAGGGTGCGCGGCGTGAGGTGTTCGTGCCGGGCGAGGTCGGCGATGGTGAGCGGTTCGTGCAGGTGCGCGAGCGCCCAGTCGAGCAGCGGCGCGAGGCTGTCGTCGTCGCGGGCCGGCACCGGCGCCTCGACGTACTGTGCCTGGCCGCCGGTCCGGTGCGGCGGGGTGACGAGGCGCCGGGCGAGGAGGTTGGCGATCTCGGCGCCGAGGTCGAGCCGGACGAGGTGCAGGCAGAGGTCCATGCCGGCGGCGGTGCCCGCGCTGGTGAGGACGTCGCCCTCGTCGACGTACAGGGCGGTCTCGTCGACGGTGACGGCCGGGTACCGCGTGGCGAGGGTGCGGGCGTGCATCCAGTGCGTGGTGGCGCGCCGGCCGTCGAGCAGCCCGGCCTCGGCGAGTACGAACGCGCCGGTGCACAGCGACACGATCCGGGCGCCGGCCTCGTACGCGGTGCGGACGGCGGCGACGAGCCCGGGCGGTTGCGGTACGCGCGGGTCGGCGCAGGCCGGCACGATCACGGTGTCGGCGGCGGCCAGCTCGGCCAGCCCGTACCCGGTGTCGACGAGGAAGCCCCCACCGGTACGGGTGCGGCCGGGATCGGCGGAGCAGACCCGGAAGTCGTAGTGCCAGGGGTCGGCGATGTCGGGGCGGGGCCGGCCGAACACCTCGCAGGGCACGGCGGCCTCGTAGATCGGGACCTGGTCGGCGACGGCCAGGGCGACCCGGTGACGCGTCATGGCAAGATTTTAGCTCTTAATGGCATTGTTGCCACTCGTTCCGGGGCCGTGCCGCCGGGATCGTGGTGGGCGTGACCGACACCGCCCGCCGCTGGGCCGTCCTGGCCGTGGTCTCCGCCGCGCAGTTCCTCGCCATCCTCGACCTGTGGGTGGTCAACATCGCGCTGCCCGCGCTCGGGCGTGACTTCGCGCCGGCCGGACTGGCGCAGGTGTCCTGGATCCTCAACGGATACACGATCGTGCTCGCCGCGCTGCTGGTGCCCGCCGGCCAGCTCGCCGACTCGTACGGTCGGCGTCGCGCGTTCCTCGCCGGGCTCGCCGTGTTCGGCGCCGCGTCGCTGGGCTGCGCGCTCGCCCCCGACCTCCCCGTACTCGTGGCCTGCCGGGTGGTGCAGGCGGTCGGCGCCGCCGTCGTCCTGCCCACGTCGCTCGGCCTGGCTCTCGCCGCGTTCCCGGCGCGGCAACGCGGCGCGGCCGTCGGTACGTGGGCGGCCGTCGGTGCCGTCGCCGCCGGCAGCGGCCCGGTACTCGGCGGCCTGCTGGTCGCGGGGAGCTGGCGCTGGATCTTCCTCGTCGGCGTACCGCTGGCGCTGGCGGCGCTGGTCGCCGGCCGCGCCGTGCTGCCGCGTACCGAGGTGGTGCGGGCGGGGCGCCTCGACGTCCGCGGCGTCCTGCTGGCGCTCGGCGCGACCGGCCTGACCTGTACTGCGCTGACCGAGGCCGCGGCCTGGCCGCCCGCGCTGGTGGCGCCGCTGCTCGCCGGTGGGCTCGGGCTGGCCGGCGCGTTCGCGGTGCACCTGCGCCGGCACCCGGACCCGGTCGTACCGCCGCGGTTGTTCGCCGTGCGGGCGTTCCGGACCGGTGTGCTCGGCGTCGCCGCGTACTACCTGGGTTTCGCCACGCTGCTGCTCGGCACCACGCTGCTGCTGACCGGCCCCTGGCACTGGTCGGTCCTGCGCGCCGCGGCCGGCATCGCGCCCGGCCCGCTGGTCGCCGGCCTGGTGTCGCCGGTCGCCGGCCGGCTGCTGGCCCGTACCGGTCGCCGCGGCGCGATCCTCGTCGGCGCCCCGCTGTTCGCGCTGGCGGGCGTCGTACCGCTGGTGGCCGGCGGCACCACGTACGCGGTGGTGGTGCTGCCGAGCATGGTGCTGTGGGGCGTGGCCAACGGGTTCCTGCAACCCGCGCTGTTCGCCACCGCCGGGGTGGTACCGCCCGGCGACCTCGCCGTGGGCTCCGCCGTCCTGGCCACCGCCCGGCAGCTCGGCTCGGCGGTGGGCGTGGCGCTGCTCGTCGCCGTACTCGGCGCCCGCCCCGCGGCCTTCGGGTACGCGTGGCTCGTCGTCGTCGGCACCGCCGTGCTCACCGCGGCGACCGCGATCCCCGTCCCCGACCGTGCCGCGTCTCGTGTGCGGCCGTCCGAAGGAGCTACCCGATGACCGTCCCCGAGATCCTCACGTACGGCGCGGCGGAGGCCGCCCGGCGGCTGCGCGACCGCGAGCTGACCAGTACCGAGCTGGTCGGGGCGGTGCTGGAGCGCATCGCCGAGGTCGACCCGGCGGTGAACGCGGTGCGCCAGGTCCTCGCCGACGACGCGCTGCGTGCGGCGGCGGCCGCGGACCGGCGGCTCGCGGCGGGGCTGCCGGCCGGGCCGCTGGACGGCGTTCCGGTGACGGTGAAGGACAACGTCGACGTGGCGGGTTCGGCGACGACCTGTGGCGCGGCGGCGCTGGCCGACGCCGTCGCGTACGCCGATGCGCCGGTGGTGGCGAACCTGCGGCGGGCCGGCGCGATTCCGTTGGCGCGCACCACGATGCCGGACTTCGCGCTGCGCTGGCACACCGACTCCGGTCTCACCGGCGCCACCGTCAACCCGTGGGACGCGGCGCTCACCCCGGGCGGGTCCAGCGGTGGCGAGGCGGTCGCGCTGGCGACCGGGATGAGCGTGCTGGGCGTCGGCAACGACCTGGGCGGCTCGCTCCGGTTCCCGTCGATGTGCGCCGGTACGGTCGCGCTGCGCCCGACGCTCGGCCGCATCCCGCAGGCGACGGCGACCGTACCGGCGATGAGTCTCCAGCTCATCGAGGTGCCGGGGCCGATGGCGCGGCGGGTCGCCGACCTGTGGCCGGCGTTCGCGGCGATGACCGCACCCGACCCGCGCGACCCCTGGTACGTGCCGGTGCCGGCGGACCACGCGCCGGAGGCGCCGCGCCGGATCGGTGTCGTCCGCGAGATGCCCGGCGTGCCGTACGACCCGGGCGTGGCGGCGGCGCTGGACCGGGCGGCCGGCGCGCTCGCCGCCGACGGGTACGAGGTGCTCGACGTGGCGCCGCCCGCGCTGGCCGACGCGGCGGAGACCTGGGCCCGGCTGATGGCGACCGACGCGCGGCGTACCTGGCCCGCGGTGGAACACCTCGCCGCGAAGGACGCGCGCCGGTTCATGGACCTGGTGTTCGAGCTGGTACCGCGGCTGGACCTGGACGGCTACGCGGAACTGTTCACCACCCGGCACCGGATCGCCCGCGCCTGGGCCGAGCACCAGCGCCGGACACCGCTCGTCCTCGCCCCGGTGTACGCCCGGCCGCTGTTCCGGGCGGGTACCGACGTCGACGGTCCGGACGCGGCGGACGCGGTGATCAGCGGGCTGCGCGCCACGGTCGCGGTCAACCTGCTCGGCCTGCCCGCGGTCGCCGTACCGGTCGGCCCGGTCGAGGTCGTACCGCGGGGCGTGCAGGTGATCGGCCCGCGGTTCGGTGAACGGCACTGCCTGGCCGCGGTGGCGGTGATCGAGGCGGCGCACCCGGTCCGGACCCCGGTCGATCCGGCCGCCGGGGCCGGGTCCGCAAGGTGGACCTCCGCCGACCCGGCCGCCATGGGACCGGTCGGCCGGGGCGACCCCGCTGAACCCGGCCGGCGCCGCCGAACCGGGGCGGCGCACCCGGTCCGGACGCCGGTCGATCCGCGCCCGCCGGCCCCGGATCAGGTGCGGTGAGCGCGGGTGCGGCCGTGCAGCACGATCATGCCGTCGTCGCCGTACGCGGGCAGGGTCTCGTCGCGCGGCACGACCGTCACCACGCACTCCCGGGTGAGCGGCGCGAACACCTCGGCCACGGTGTCGGCGTCGACCGGCAGGCCCGGCCACGTCGACCCGTCGCCGAGGGAGTACGTCGGCATGCCGTTCATGAACGCGGCGACGAGGTGCCCGCCGGGGCGTACCGCGGCGGCGAACGCACCGCACAGCGCGCGGAACTCGGCCGGGTCGGTGGTCACGCTCTCCGCGACGAAGTGCATCGACGCCAGGTCGTACCCGGCGCCGACGGCACTGGTGAGGTCGGCGTGCCGGACCCGTACCCGGGACAGCGCGGTGGGCAGGTCGGGCAGGTCCGGGTTGTGCCGCCGGCACTCGTCGTGGAACGCCGCCCAGCTCGGGTCGGCCCCGCCGGTGACCTGCGCCCGCAGGTACGCGACGTTCGCGGCGCTGGTCTCGACGGCGTCGATGTGCCGGCTGGCCGCGGACGCGAGCATCAGCGGGTACAGGTTCGGCCCGGCGCCCAGCTCGACGGTGCGGTCCAGCGACCCGGCGGGGATCCGCCGGTAGTACGCGGAGTGCGCGGCGATGACGGCGGCGTCGCTGGGGTGCACGACCCGGTAGTTCTCCGCCAGGTACGTGGTGACCGGCCAGCGGTCCCAGTCGGCGTCCGCGTTGCGCGTCACGGCGCCGGGTACCGCTGGTCGAGGGCGGTCAGGGTGTCGGTGAGCCGGTCGATCTCGGCGTCCGTGTTGGCCGCCGTGACCTGGATCCGTACGCCGGCCTCGGCCCGCGGCACCAGCGGGTACGGCGCGAGCGTCACGTACACGCCGCGGTCCCACAGGAACCGGCCGATCTCGGCGACGTCGCCGCGGTCGCCGAGCGGCAGCTCGACGATCGGCAGCCCGCTGGTGTTCGGCGTGCTGAGGCCGAGCCCGTGCACGTGGTGCAGCACCCGGGCGGTCTTGCGGGCTAGGTCGGCGCGGATCGCGTCGCCGCGGCGTTCGTTGACGTCCAGCCCGGCCAGTACGGTGGCCAGCGAGGCGGTCGGTGAGGGCCCCGAGTACAGGTACGGCGCGGCGGCGACCTTCAGGTGTTCCTTCAGTTCGGTCGGCAGCGCCAGGAACGCCGCGAGCGACGAGTACGCCTTGGAGAACCCGCCGACCAGGACCACCCCGTCGTACGTGCCGCCGAGGTGCCGCACCACCGCGTTCCCGCGCATCCCGTACGGCGAGGTCTCGTCCGTGCGGCGCTCGCCGACCAGGCCGAAGCCGTGCGCGTCGTCGACGTACAGCAGGGCGCCGGCGGCGCGGCACACGTCCGCGAGTACCGGCAGGTCGGGGACGTTGCCGGTCATCGAGTTGACGCCGTCCAGGCACACGAGCCGCGGCCCGGCGCCGTCGTCGCGCAGCATCGCGGCCAGCGCGTCCGGCTCCTCGGCGCGGAACCGCCGCAACGTCGCCCCGTACGCGGTGGCGGCCCGCGCGCCGTCGTAGATGGAGCGGTGCGCGCGGGCCTCGACGTACACGGTGCCGTTCTCGGCGAGGACCGGGATGACGGCCGAGTGGATCAGCGTGATCGTGGGCAGTACCAGGGTGTCCGGGGCGCCGAGCAGGTCGGTGAGCCGGTCCTCGATCTCCACGTACGGCCGGGGGCTGCCGAGCAGCCGCGACCAGCTCGGGTGCGTACCCCAGCGGCGGACCAGCGGCCCGATCGCGTCCTGGATCTCCGCGTCGAGGTCGAAGCCCAGGTAGTTGCAGGAGGCGAAGTCGACGAGCCAGTGGTCGCCGACGCGCAGTTCCCGGCCCCGGATCTCGTCGATGACCGCGTCGCTCATCGGATGCCGCGCGAGCAGGTGCTCCAGCTCCGTCCAGCGGGTGGTGGCCGTCCCGGTCATCGTCACCGTCCTCCCTCGTGGGTATCCGTGACCCGCCATGATGGCCCGTACGTCATCGATGGGCTACCCCCTGTTGGTAGTACGCAGCAGGTCGGCGACCTCCTCCGGCGGCAGCGGACGCGAGTACAGGTAGCCCTGGCCGTACCGGCAGCCGATGTCGGCGAGCAGGTCGCGCTGCTCCGCGGACTCGATGCCCTCGGCCACCGCGGACAGCCCGAGTGTCGCGGCGATCCGGACGATGCCGTCGGTCAGCCGCAGGTCCGCCGGCGAGCGCGCGATGTCCCGGACGAACGACTTGTCGATCTTGATCATGTCGATCGGCAGCTCGCGCAGGTAGCTGAGCGACGAGTACCCGGTGCCGAAGTCGTCGATGGCCAGGCCGACGCCGAGTTCCTTGAGCGCCAACAGATCCGCCTCGATGTTCTCGTCCCGGCCCATCAGGATGCTCTCGGTCAGTTCCAGCAGCAGCGCGCCCGGCGGCAGGCCGCTGGACGCCAGCGCGTCGCGTACCAGGTCGACGAAGCCCGGCTCGCGCAGCTGCCGCGCGGACATGTTGACGCTGACCCGCAGCTCGCCGCCCGCCGCGTCGGTCGCGCGCCAGGCGGCCAGGTCGCGCGTCGCCGACTCCAGTACCCAGGCGCCGAGCTGCACGATGTGCCCGGTCTCCTCGGCCAGCGCGATGAACCGGTCCGGCAGCAGGACGCCGTGCTGGCTGGTCGGCCAGCGCGCCAGCGCCTCCAGCCCGACGATCCGGCCCGTCGACAGCTCCACGATCGGCTGGTACCGCAGGCGGAACTCGGCGCCCTGCACGGCCTCCTCCAGGCTCAGCTGCAACGCGCGGCGCTCCATCATGCCTGTGTGCAGGTGCGGCTGGAACCGGCACCACTGGCGGCGGCCGGCGGCCTTCGCCGCGTACAGCGCCAGGTCGGCGTGCCGTAGCAGGTCGTCGCCCGTCTCCGACTCCAGCGAGGTCGCCACGCCGATGCTGGCCGACGTCCGCGTCACGCCGCCACCCAGCCGGAACGGGGTGCTCAACGTACGCGTGAGCTGCTCGGCGAGACGTTCGACGTCGGCGACCGTACCGACGTCCTCGGCGAGCAGCGCGAACTCGTCGCCGCCCAGCCGCGCCGGGGTGTCCGAGTCGCGTACCGAGCCGGACAGCCGTGCCGCGACCGTGGTCAGCAGCTCGTCGCCGACCGGGTGCCCCATCGTGTCGTTGACGACCTTGAAGTCGTCCAGGTCGATCAGCAGCACCGCCACCAGCTTCCCGGTACGCCGGGCCCGGGTCAGCGCGTGCTCCACCCGGTCGGTGAACAGCACGCGGTTCGGCAGCCCGGTCAGCGCGTCGTGGAACGCGCGGTGCGACAGTTCGCGCTCCAGTTCGCGCTGCGCCGTCACGTCCCGCAGCGTCAACACCAGCCCGTGTACGGTCGGGTCGCGCCGCAGGTCGGAGTACCGGACCTCGACGTGCGCGGCGGCGTCGTCGCGGGACCGCAGCCGCCACTCGTCCTGCCCGTCGCCGGCGACCCGGCGCATCTCCTGAAGCGACGCGCGGACCCGGTCCCGGTCGCCGGGCAGCACCAGCTCCGGGAACCGCGTACCGAGGACGGGGCGGTGGTCGAACATGCTCGCCGCGGACGGGCTGGCGTACCGGACGGTGTCGTCGTCCTCGACGATGAGGATCACGTCGAACGCGTTGTGCACCAACGTCCGGAAGTACGCCTCGCTGTTGCGGCGGCCGACCTCCTCGGCCAGCGCGACCCGTTCGACCGCGAGCGCCACCTGCGCGGCCAATGTGATCAGCGAGTCCCAGGCGCCGCTCAGCGCGCGCTTGTCCGCGGCGACCAGCAGCAGCCCCGCCGGCCGGTCCCCGGACGTACGGTGCGTCGCCAGCGGGTACGCCAGGACGGCGGGGAACTCGGCGAACCGGGCGGCGAGCGGGCCGCCCAGGTCGGTCACCGGCATGATCCGGCCCGGCTGCCGCCCGAGCAGTACCTCGCGGGCCGGTCCGGTCACGTCGACCGACCAGGCCGGGCCGGTGCCCTCGGTGACCTCGGCGACCAGGTCGCCGTGCCGCAGCGCGAGCAGCGCCCGGCGCGGGCTCGCCGCGGGCAGCAGCGACCCCACCGCGTACCGGAGTTCGGCGACGATCTGGTCGTAGTCCACCGCGGACACCAGCGCCGCGGCCGACTGGCGCAGCACGCGCTCGCGTTCGACGGCCTGCCGGTGCGTACCGACCACGCCGGCCAGCCGGGTGATGACCAGCGCGAACAGCACCATCGAGAACACGCCGATGACCAGCGCGTCCGTCGGCCTGCCGCGGAGGGACTCGGCCACGAGGACGGCGGGCGGGATCAGGGACGCGGTGCCGATCAGGACGAGCCGGGTCACCGGCATCGGGATCGTCCGGCTCGGCCGTACCGGTTCGGTCAGCCCGCGCATCGCCGGGTGCAGCGCCGCCAGTCCCCACGCCCAGTAGAAGACGAGCCAGCCGAGGTCGACGACGGTACCGAGGCGCCAGTGCCCGTGCAGCTGGATCAGCCCGTACCAGACGTCGGAGTACAGGATGCCGACGGTGCCGATGCCGAGCAGCCGTACCGACGCGTTGCGGATGCCGTCGCCGCTGAACACCAGCCGGGCCAGCATCGCCAGCATCAGCACGTCACCCAGCGGGTACGCGATGGAGGTGACCTTGGTGGTCCAGGTGCCGATGCCGGCGTTCGGCTGGATGAGGAAGATCCAGGACAGGACGGCGACGCCGGCGGTGACGATCAGCGCGTCGAGCAGGCCGCCGCGGTCCTTGCCGGTGCGGTACCGGACGAAGCCGTACAGGCCGGCGGCGAACAGCGGATACGTGGCCAGGTACTGCGCGTCGGCGACGGACGGGTACGGGTTGGTCCGGCCGAGCACGGACACCATCACGTTGTACGTGGTGTCGCCGGCGGTGTAGGCGAGGTTGGCGGCGCCGAGGAGCACCCAGGGGAGGATGTGCGCGGGGCGGTTGCGGGCCACGCCGGCCGCGATGGCGGCGACGCAGGTCAGCCCGATCAGGCCCCAGGCGACCAGGTGGAACGACGGGTGCGCGAAGTACGCGACCGCGAGCAGCACCATCCAGCCCGTGTACCCGGCGCTGATTCGCCAGGGCAGGGCCGACCGTGGCCGCATGCGGGATACCTGCCGTTCCGAGACCGTCCGTACCGCCCGCCGGTGCGGGCGTCACCCTCCGTACGGAAAGTACGCCCCGGGCGACGGGTACGACAGCAAGACGGCGCCTCACCGCCGGTACGGCAGGCGCGGACGCCCGGCGCCGGGCGGTCCCGGGCCGGGCGTCCACGTGGTGGCAGGCGGTCAGTCCGGGTCGCCGACCGGTTCCGGCGCGGCTGCGCCCGACCGGCCGCGCAGGTCCAGTTCGATCTGCTCCAGGCTGCGCCCCTTGGTCTCCGGCACCCGCCAGCGCACCAGGACGAACAGCACCACGCTGACCGCCGCGAAGATCCACGCCGAGTACGCGAGGCCGATGCCGTCGTTCATGATCGGGAACACGAACGTGATCGCGAACGTGGCCGCCCACAGCACCACGCTGCCGGTACCCATCCCGATCCCGCGCACCTTCAACGGGAACACCTCGGCCATCATCACCCAGACCACCGCACCCCAGCCCAGCTCGTACCCGGCGAGGTACACGACGAGCAGGATCAGCGCGGTGACGCCGACGGCAATGCGGTCGGACAGCAGGGTCACGGCGACGCCGAGCAGCAGCAGCGTCCCGGCCATCAGTACGTTGCCCAGCAACAGCAGCGGCTTGCGGCCCCACCGGTCGACCACCGCGATCACCCACGCCGTGAACCCGACCTTGACCGCCCCGAGTACGACCGCGGCGAGCAGCGCGGTGGAGTCGCCGAAGCCGAGGTTGGTGAACATGGTCGGCGCGTACACGTTGATGGCGTTGACGCCGGACAGCTGCTGGCCGATCGCGAGGATCAGCGCGACGACCAGCGCCGGTCGGATCCACGGGGTGAGCAGGTCGCGCAGCCGGCCGCGGCGTTCGCCGTCGATCCGGAGTACCTCGTGGATGTCGGCGATCTCCCGATCGATCGCGTCGGCCGGGCGCACCCGGGCGAGGACGGCACGGGCGTCGGCCTCGCGCCCGGCCCGGACCAGCCAGCGCGGGGTCTCCGGCATGACGGTCATGCCGCCCAGCAGTACCAGCGCCGGGACGACCGCGGCGGCGAACATCGCGCGCCAGTTGCCGCTGCCGGTGAACGCCCAGTCCACCAGGTACGCGGCGAGGATGCCGGTGACGATCATGAGCTGGTTGAGCGTGGCCAGGGCACCGCGGGCGGCGGTCGGCGCCAGTTCCGACAGGTACGTGGGGACGGTCGCCGACGAGGCGCCGATCGCCAGCCCGACGGCGAACCGGGCCGCCACGAGGACCCCGACGTTCGGGGCGAACGTGCAGCCGAGCGTGGCCACCAGGAACACCAGCGCGGCCAGCATGATCGTGCGGCGGCGGCCGAGCCGGTCGGTCAACCGGCCGGCGCAGAGCGCCCCGATCACCGCGCCGACGGCGAGGCAGCCGCCGACCATGCCCTGCGCGACGGCGCCGAGCTGCCAGGTCTTCTTGATGAACAGCAGCACCCCGGAGATGACGCCGAGGTCGTAGCCGAACAGGATGCCGCCGAGGGCACCGAAGAAGTAGAGGGTGGCCCGGTTGAGCGGCCGGCGGGGATGCACGTCGTCCTGCACGTCGATCGCCTCACTTGGCTGGCGGTCCGCCGGGGGAGTCCGTCCGACAGCGGACGCGAATCGTCAGGTACGTGCGGGCAGGAAGGGATCTCCTCGTGGTACTGCCCGCGTGCGTGGGTTGCGTGCTGTGCGAGCGATATGCCAGACACGCTCACACCCACCCGAATCCACGGCAAGCCGTGCAGCGGTAACGATTCAGTAACGTGATCGTCATTCACGGATGTGAACGCAGGTGGGGTCGGGTCGTCCCGTCGGCGCGCGCCGGGGTGGGTCAGTTCGGCTCGCCGAGGGGCGCGGTCGCGAACCCGCCCCCGACGTACGGCACGTCGTCGTCACCCGCCGCCCGCACCGCGTCGGCGTACGCCTCGGAGTCGTCCTGCGGCCGGTAGCCGAGCGCCTCGGCGGCGTCCAGCGGCAGGTACCGGCGGGTGTTCGCGGACACGCCCCACACCACCCGGTACCCGGGGTGCTCGGCGGCCAGGCACGCCTCCATCAGCCGGGCGCAGTCGTCCGGCGACAGCCACATCGCCAGCGTGCGTACCGACACCGGACGCGGGAAGCAGAACCCGATCCGTACGCAGACGACGTCCAGTCCGAAGCGCGAGTGGTACAGGCTGCCCAGCGCCTCCATCGCCGCCTTGCCGACCCCGTAGTACGTGTCGGGGCGCGGGGGCGAGTCGGCCGGCATGCCGGTCGCCTCGCGGATCGTCCGGAACCCCGCGACGTGGTTGCTCGACGCCAGCACCACCCGCGGTACGCCGGCGCACCGCGCGGCCTCCAGCACCGTACGGGTGCCGTCGATGTTCGTGGCGAGCACGTCCGCCCACGCGGCCTCCCGGCTCAGCCCGCCGAGATGGATGACCGCGTCGACGTCCCGGCACGCCGCGGTCGTCGCCGCCAGGTCGGTCACCGAGCCGGTCACCAGCTCGACCCCGTCGCCCGGCTCCTGGTCGGCCAGGTCCATCAGCCGCAGCACCCGGCCGTCCCGCCGCAGCCGCGGCCGCAGCTCGCGCCCGACCGCACCGGCCGCCCCCGTCACCAGCACCCGTTGTACGCCCACGTTCGTCCTCCCGGCTCGTCGTCCCCGCGGTGTGGTACCGCGTGGATCCCCGTGGTGTCAACGCATCCGCGCCGTTACCCGCGGATCCGGTGCCGCGTCCCGGGGGCCGCGTCCCGCGTACTGGGTCAGCGGATGCCGGCGCGGCGCAGCCGGGCGGCGAGGTCGGCGGCGGCGTCCCGGAGCAGTACGCCGACCCGGTGCGTCTCGTCGTCGTCGACCGCGTCGGCGGGCAGCGAGCAGCTCATCGCGTCCGTCGCCGGGATCCGGTACGCGACGGCCGCCGCGGCGCAGGCGATCCCCGGCGTGCCCTCCTCGCGCTCCACCGCGTACCCCCGCTCGCGGGTGGCGGCCAGCTCGGCACGCAGCGCGGCCGGATCGGTGACGGTACGCGGGGTCCGTGCGGTCAGTACGGTCGGGAGCAGGGCCGTCACCTCGTCGTCGGTCAGCTCGGCCAGCAGCGCCTTGCCCAGCGCGGTCGCGTGCGCCGGCAGCGTGCGGCCGACCCGCGAGACGAGCACTGCGGCCTGCCGCGACGCCCGCGTCTCCAGGTACACCACCTGCGTACCGTCGCGCCGGGCGTAGTGCGCGGTGTACCCGGTGGCGTCGCGGACGTGTTCCAGCGCCTCCGTGGCGTACCGGACGGCGGGGTCGCGGTCGAGGTACGCGGTGCCGCAGATGAGCGCGCGTACGCCGAGCCGGAACCGGGTGCCCGAGGCGTCGGTCGTCACCCAGCCGGTGTCGGCCAGGGTGCGCAGCAGGCCGTGCAGGCTGGACCGCGGAAAGCCGGTACGTTCGCGCAGGTCGGCCAGCGACAGCCAGGCGTCGTCCGCCGCGAACGCCTCCAGCAGCGCGATCGTGCGTCGCGCCGACTTGACCCCGTTCGCGGGCTCGTCCGCCATGCCGCTCCCTCCACCACCGTCGCGCCGGCCGCCACGTCCCGGCGCGGTCGGACCACGACGCGTGGCAGGTTCCGGGACCGACCCTAACCGCCGCCGAGGGTGTACTCCTGGAAGCCCCGTACCACCAGGAGGTGGCCATGTCCGACACGATCGACCGGATCCGACTCAGCCTGGTCCGGGTGCCGCTGCCCGTACCGGTGAGCGACGCGAAGGTGCTGACCGGCCGGCAGCGCCCGATGACCGAGGTCGCCGTGCTGCTCGCCGAGGTGGGGACCGCGGAGGGCCGGACCGGGCTCGGTTTCGGGTACGCCAAGCGGGCCGGCGGGGACGGCCAGTTCGCGCACGCCCGCGAGATCGCCCCGGTACTGCTCGGCACCGACCCGAGCGACACCGGCCGGCGCTGGACCGAACTGGCCTGGGCGGGCGCCACGGTCGGCCGGTCCGGGCTGGCCGCGCAGGCGATCGCGCCGCTCGACATCGCGCTGTGGGACCTGAAGGCACGGCGCGCCGGGCTGCCGCTGGCGAAGCTGCTCGGCGCGTACCGGGAGTCGGTGCGTTGCTACAACACATCGGGCGGGTTCCTGCACGAGCCGGTCGAGGCGGTGTGCGCGAACGCGTCGGCAGCGCTGGCCGCCGGCATCGGCGGCGTGAAGGTGAAGGTCGGCCAGCCGGACACCGCGGCCGACCTGCGCCGGGTCGCCGTCGTACGCGAGCATCTGGGTGCGGGCGTGCCGTTGATGGTCGACGCGAACCAGCAGTGGGACCGGCCGACGGCGCGGCGGATGGGGCGGGCGCTGGAGGAGTTCGGGCTGGAGTGGATCGAGGAGCCGCTCGACGCGTACGACACGGCCGGGCACGCGGCGCTCGCCGCCGCCCTGGACACGCCGGTCGCCAGCGGCGAGATGCTGGCCGGCGCGGCCGAGCACGCCGCGCTGATCGAGTACGACGCGGTCGACGTGGTGCAGCCGGACGCGGCGCGGATCGGCGGCGTGACACCGTTCCTGACCGTGGCGACGCTCGCGCACCACCGGCACCTGCGGCTCGCCCCGCACTTCGCGATGGAGATCCACCTGCACCTGGCCGCGGCGTACCCGACGGAGCCGTGGGTGGAGCACTTCGAGTGGCTGGAGCCGCTGTTCGCCGAGCGCATCGAGATCGCGGACGGCCGGATGGCGGTGCCGACCCGGCCCGGGCTGGGGCTGACCCCGACCGACCAGGCCCGTGCCTGGACGGTCGCCACCGCGGAGTTCACCGCCTGACCGCGGGCCCGTCGTACCCCGGCCGTAGGATTCTCGGCCGGTGTGTCCGGGGTACGGAGGGGGAGCGCATGGCGTCGACGGAGACGGCCGAGGCGGAGGCGCAGGCGGCGCCCGGCCGCGGGCGCCGGTTCCGGGACTGGCTGCTCGCCGACCAGGGGTCCGGCGAGCATCCCGGCGCGCACGGCGCGGCGCCCGTCGAGCACCAGCGCCCCTGGTGGCGCGTCATGTGCCTGACCGGCCTCGACTACTTCTCGACCCTCGGGTACCAGCCGGGCATCGCGGCGCTCGCCGCCGGCGTGCTGTCCCCGGTCGCCACCCTCGTCCTGCTCGCGGTGACCCTGCTCGGCGCGCTCCCGGTGTACCGCCGGGTCGCCCGCGACAGCCCGAACGGGCAGGGCTCGATCGCCATGCTGGAGCGGATCCTGCCGCGCTGGGCGGGCAAGCTGTTCGTCCTGGTACTGCTGGGTTTCGCGGCCACCGACTTCATCATCACGATGACCCTGTCGGCCGCCGACGCGAGCGCGCACGTGCTGGAGAACCCGCTGGTACCGAAGGACTGGGCGGGCAGCCAGATGGTCGTCACCCTGGTCCTGCTCGCGCTGCTCGGCGCGGTGTTCCTGAAGGGGTTCCGGGAGGCGATCGGCATCGCCGTCGTCCTGGTCGGCGCGTACCTGGCGCTCAACGTGGTCGTCGTGTCGGTCTCCGCGGCGCACGTGCTGGAGCACCCGGACCTGGTGGCGAACTGGAAGGCGCTGCTCGTCACGCAGCATCCCGATCCGCTCGCGATGGTGGGCATCGCGCTGCTGGTGTTCCCGAAGCTGGCGCTGGGCATGTCCGGCTTCGAGACCGGTGTCGCGGTGATGCCGCTGATCAAGCCCGACCGCAAGCATCCCGACCCGGTCGGCGGCCGCGTCGTCGGCGCCCGCCGGCTGCTGACCACCGCCGCGCTGATCATGAGCGCGTTCCTGCTCACGTCCAGCTTCGCCACCACGGTGCTCATCCCCGCGAAGGAGTTCGAGCCGGGCGGCAGCGCGAACGGCCGGGCGCTGGCGTTCCTGGCCCACGAGTACCTGGGTGCCGGCTTCGGCACCGTGTACGACGCGAGCACGGTGCTGATCCTCTGGTTCGCCGGCGCCTCGGCGATGGCCGGGCTGCTCAACCTGGTGCCGCGCTTCCTCCCGCGGTACGGCATGGCGCCGGACTGGGCGCGCACCGTCCGCCCGCTCGTCCTGGTGTTCACGGCGGTCGCGTTCCTCGTCACGTGGGTGTTCGACGCCAGCGTCGACAAGCAGGGCGGGGCGTACGCGACGGGTGTGCTGGTGCTGATCTCGTCGGCCGCGGTGGCCGTCACGCTGTCCGCGTGGCGGCGCCGGCAGCGCGCGCTGACCGTCGGGTTCGCCGTCGTCACCGCCGTCTTCCTGTACACGACGGTGGCGAACGTGATCGAGCGGCCGGACGGCGTGAAGATCGCGTCGCTGTTCATCGCCGGCATCATCGTCACGTCCGTGGTGTCGCGGATCCACCGGTCCACCGAGCTGCGCGTCACCGCCGTACGGCTGGACCCGACGGCGGAGCGGTTCCTCGCCGACGAGGCGCGCGGTGTCGTCCGCATCATCGCCAACGAGCCGGACGACCGCAGCGAGCGGGAGTACCGGGAGAAGGAGGCGGAGGAGCGCGCGCACAGCCACATCCCGGCCGCCGACCCGGTGCTGTTCCTGGAGGTCACGGTGCACGACCCGTCCGAGTTCGCGGAGGACCTGGTCGTCACCGGCGAGCAGCGCTTCGGCTACCGGATCCTGCGGGTACGCGCGGCGTCGGTGGCCAACGCGATCGCCGCCGTCCTGCTGCACATCCGCGAGACCACCGGCACCGCACCCCACGTGTACTTCGCGTGGACCGAGGGCAACCCGATGGTGTTCCTGCTGCGGTACCTGTTCTTCGGCGACGGCGAGATCGCGCCACTGACCCGCGAGGTACTCCGCCAGGCCGAGCCGGACCGGTCCCGCCGCCCTGCCGTACACGTCGGCTGAGACGTCACACGATGTCGGTGTGCTCCGCGGCCGTGGCGTCGAGCAGGTCGGTGCGGGCGCGGGCGACCCGGGACCGGATCGTGCCGACCGGGCAGCCGCACACCGCGGCGGCCTCCGCGTAGTCGAGCCCGAGCACCTGGGTGAGCACCAGCGCCTGCCGGCGGTCGTCGTCGAGCCGGCCGAGCAGTTCGTTCAGCGCGACGACGTCCTCGAATCCGGCGGCCCCGTCGTACCGCCGGGCCTGTCGGGCGTCGGCGGCCTCGGCCCAGTCGGCGGCGGACAGCCGGGGCCGGCGGCCGGCGGCGCGGATGTGGTCGACGACCACCCGGCGCGCGATCGTCAGCAGCCAGGTCCGCGCGCTGGACCGCCCGGCGAAGCCGGACAGGCCGGACAGCGCCCGCAGGTACGTCTCCTGGGTGAGATCGTCCGCCTGGTGCACGTCCGTCAGGTACGCCAGGAAGCCCCAGACGTCCCGCTCGGTGGCGCGGACGAACTCCTCCGCCGCCGCCCGGTCGCCGGCGCCGGCCGCCAGCGCGAGTGCCGTGGTACGCCGGTCGTCGCGGTGGGCTGTCACGCCGCACAGGTTAGGCCAGCCGGCCGGGAACTCCCACGCCGGGTACGACGACCCTGTTCACGTGGAATGCGAGACGTGCAGGGAGTCGCTGTCCGCGCGGCTCGACGGGGAGGCCGGGCCCGATCCGGCGGTGGACGCGCACCTGGCCGGCTGCGCGGCGTGCCGGGACTGGTCGGAGCGGGCCGTGGCGCTCACCCGCCGGCTCCGCGTACGCCCGGTGCCGCCCGCGCCGGACCTGACCGACCGGATCATGGCCGCGGCACCACCACCCGCGCCGCCCCGCGGTACCGGCTGGCGGGTGGCGCTGGCGGTGGTGGCGCTCGCCCAGCTCGGCCTCGGCGTCGGGCAGCTGTTCGGCTGGCACGCCGGCTCGCCGGTGATGCCGGCCGCGATGGAGAGCCACCTGTTCAACGAGAGCACCGCGTGGAACGTCGCGCTGGCGTTCGGGCTCGGCTGGGTCGCGTGGCGCGGCGCCGCCGGCGGCCTGCTGCCGGTCTTCGGCGGGTTCCTCGTCCTCGTCGGCGCGTACTCCGCGCACGATCTCGTGTCCGGCACCGCCACCGCCGCCCGCGTGCTCACCCACGGACTGCTGCTGCTCGGGTTCGTCCTCATGCTCGTCGTGGACCGCCGCGGCCGGCCGCGCACCGGCCCGGTCACCGCCATGCCCGACGACCTTCCGTCCCCTGGTACGGCCGGCGAGGACTCGACGCCCGCCCCCGCGCGGCGCCACCGCCGGTACGCCCTGCGCCCGGTCGACCGCCGCCGCGACGCCGCCTGACCCACCGCGTCGCGACTCCGCGTGACCGGTGCGTGGGGTGGCCGACGGGACCGCGGCCCGGCGTACGTGCCGGAGCTGTCTCATCGTGTCCTCATCGTCCGGTGCCATCGTGGGCGCCACGACGGCGGCACCGTTCCTCTTCAGCGGGTTCCCAGGTCCGGGACAGCAGGCTCTGGGCGACCGGGCGGACGGTGGACCCCGTCGACGTACCGGGGGTGGCGCGGATGAACACGAAGCGTGAGATGTGGCGGCTGCGGGCGGGCCGGCAGCGGCTGGGCCGTACGACGGTGTGGCTGGCCGCGGGCGCGGTGGCGGTGGCCGGAGGGTTGACCGGGGTGTTCGCCGCGACGCACCACGCGACCGGTGGGACGGCGGGCACGACGTCCACCGGTTCGGGTTCCAACTCGACCGGTACCGGTTCGTCCGGCGACGGCGCGAACGGGGCGGATTCGGGGCAGGGCAACGGTTCCGGGTCGAATTCGGGCCGGGACGACGGCCAGAGCCGGGACGACGGCCAGGGCGGGTCGCTGAGCCCGCCGAGCCAGGCGCCCCAGTCGTCCACCGGCGGCTCCGGTACGCAGACGCGGACGGGGTCGTCGTGATCGCCCCCGCCGTACGGTTCCCGCTGTGGGGCGGCACGGTGGACGTGGCGGTGACGGACGCGGCGGCGCTGCCGGACGCGGAGCGTACGGCGCGGTCGGTGCTGGCGGCGGTGGACCGGGCGTGCAGCCGGTTCCGGCCGGACTCGGAGCTGGCGCGGGTGGAACGCTCGGGCGCCCGGCAGCCGGTCGGCGCGGTACTCGCCGCCCTGGTGGACGCGGCGCTGCGGATCGCCGAGGTGACCGGCGGGCTGGTGGATCCCACGGTGTCGGTCGCCGCACTCGGGTACGACCGGGACATCGCGGCGCTGCCGGCGGACCTGCCCCACCGCCCCGTCGTACGCCCGGCGCCGGGCTGGGGTCGGGTGGAGTGGTGGCCGGCGCGGCGGATGCTGCGGGTGCCGCCGGGAGTACGGCTGGATCTGGGTGCGACGGCGAAGGCGTGGGCGGCGGACCGGGCCGCGGACACGATCGCCGCGCGGTACGCGGTGGGTGCGCTGGTGTCGGTGGCGGGTGACGTCGCGATGGCGGGGCCGGCGCCGGACGGCGGCTGGCGGGTCGGCGTGGGCGACGACCACGAACGGCCCGCGCCCGGCGACCCGGTCGTGACGGTCGGCGGCGGCGGGCTCGCCACCTCCGGCACGGCCCGGCGTACGTGGCGGCGCGGTGGTGCGGTCGTGCACCACATCGTCGACCCGCGTACCGGGTGGTCGGCGGGGCCGGTGTGGCGGACGGTGAGTGTCGCCGCGGGCCGGTGCGTGGACGCCAACGCGGCGAGTACGGCGGCGGTGGTCCGGGGTGCGGACGCGCCGGACTGGTTGACGGGCGCGCGGTTGCCGGCCCGGCTGGTCGCCGTCGACGGCACCGTCCGCACGGTCGCGGGATGGCCGTCGTGACCGCCCTCTGGTACTTCGCGCGCGGCACCGGCGTGGTCTCGTTGCTGCTGCTGACCGGCACGATGCTGCTGGGTCTGCTCGGCCCGCTGCGGGTGTCGTCGGACGGCTGGCCGCGGTTCGTCCTCGGCGGCCTGCACCGCAACCTGTCGCTGCTCGTGGTCGCGTTCCTCGGGATCCACGTCGCGAGCAGCGTCGTCGACACGTACGCGGGGATCGGGTGGCTGGACGCGGTCGTGCCGTTCGGTTCGGTGTACCGGCCGGTCTGGTTGGGGCTGGGGGCGGTGGCGTTCGACCTGCTGCTGGCACTGGTCGTGACGAGCCTGCTGCGCCGCCGGATCGGGCACCGCCCGTGGCGCGTCCTGCACTGGCTCGCGTACGCCTGCTGGCCGGTCGCGGTGGTGCACGCGTGGGGTACGGGCACGGACGCCGGGCACGGCTGGGTGTTCCTCCTGACGCTGGTGTGCGTCGCCGCCGTGGCGGTGGCGGTGGCGGTCCGCGCCGTACTCGGCCCGCGCCGCCGCGCCCGCGCCGAACGCCCGGATCCCGTTGGTACGACAGCGAACCGGCCCGTCGCGTACCCGCGCGGGGTGGCGGGTCGCCGGGGGGCCGCGTCGTGACCTGCGCGGAACCGCTCAACGACACGGGACGGCTGCTCTCCGGGGCGGCGCCGGGCCTCGCCGCGCACCGCGCCCGGTACGGTCCGGCGCCGGTGCTCGGCGGCCCCGGCGAGCTGGTGGCGCTGGTGACCGCGGCCGGGCTGCGCGGGCGCGGCGGGTCCGGGTTCCCGACCGCGCGCAAGATCGCCGCGGTGGCGGCGGCGTCCCGGCGGCCGGTCGTGGTGGTCAACGCGTGCGAGTCCGAACCGGCCAGCGCCAAGGACGCCACGCTGCTGCGCCACGCCCCCCGCCTGGTACTCGACGGCGCGCTGGTGGCCGCGCGGGCGCTCGGCGCCGACACGGTCGTCCTGTGCGTGCACCGCGGTACGCCGCTCGTCGGGTGGCTGCGCGCCGAGGTGGCCGCGCGTACCGGGGACGGGGTGGCGTGGCAGGTCGCCGAGGTGCCCCGGCGGTACGTGGCGAGCGAGGCGTCGGCGCTGACCCGCTTCCTCACCACCGGCGAGGCCCGGCCGGCGGCGAAACCGCCCCGACCGGAGCGCCGCGGCGTACGGCGCCGGCCCACGCTGGTCGACAACGCCGAGACGCTGGCACATCTCGCCCTGATCGCCCGGTACGGGCCCGGCTGGTACCGGTCGGTCGGCACGGCCGGCGATCCCGGTACGACGCTCGTCACGGTGGGCGGCGCCGTCGCCCGCCCCGGCGTGTACGAGATCGCGCTGGGCACGCCGGTCGGCGCCGTCCTCGCCCGCGCCGGCGGGCCCACGGCGGAGCTGTCCGCCACCCTCGTCGGCGGGTACGCGGGGACCTGGGTGACCGATCCCGGCACCCCGCTCACCCACGACCCCGCCGGCCGGTACGGCGCGACCGTCGGCGCCGGGGTCCTCGTCGCGCTGCCCGCCGCCGCGTGCGGGATCGCCGAGACCGCAAGGATTCTCGGGTACCTGGCGGACGAGTCGGCCGGGCAGTGCGGCCCGTGCGCGTTCGGCCTGCCGGCCGTCGCCGACGACCTCGCCCGGCTGGCCGCCGGCCGCCCCGACCCCGACCTCCACGACCGCCTGGTACGCCGGGTCGGCGTGATCGCCGGCCGCGGCGCCTGCGCGCACCCGACCGGCGCGGTACGCCTCGCCGGGTCGGTCCGCCACGCCTTCGCCGCGGACGTCCGGGCGCACCTGTCCGGCCGCCCCTGCCGACCGCACCCGCCGGTACTCCCGCTGCCGGCGCCGCACGAACGGGACCGTACATGGCAGTGACCGCACCGCATCTCGCCGTCGACCCGATCGCCTGCCAGGCGCACGGACTGTGCGCCGAGCTGCTGCCCGGCGTCGTCACCCTGGACGAGTGGGGCTACCCGATCCTGCCGGCCGGTCCGGTACCGCCGGCGCTGCGGGCCGCGGCGAGGCGCGCCGTCAACGCCTGCCCGGTCCTCGCCCTCCGCCTCGCCACCGACTGACGCGACGGATCCGTTGCCCCGCAAGGGAAGTACCGACGCCCGTGTCGCGGGCGCCCGATGGATCCACGTGGGGAACGCTGCGGACCCGGTACCGTGGTGCCGCGGATCCGGTGCCGCGCAACGGACTCGTCGCCGGTCCGGGAGCGATGGTGGCAAACCCGTTGCGGGGGTGGGGGAGCGGGCCGTAGCGTGACCTCCGACGTACCGGGCAACGGTCGAACCGTGCGCCGACTTCGCTGGCGTACCAACGGATCCGTGCCGTACCGACCTCACCGGGTGGCCGCCGACGGCGGCCGCCGGCGACGTACGGAGGCCGCGGACGTCGGCCGCGTCCCCGTGCTGCCGTGCACCGGCGCACCGGGGCGCGGCCGCCCGCGCGGTCGTACGCCGCGGAGGTGCCTCCACGCCGGGCACCTCCCCCTCGGGCCGGCGGGCACGCTACCGCCCGCCGGCCCCTCAACCGTCCACAGTGGAGTGACGCGGCAGCCGGAGTACGGGAACCAGTGCCAGCGCGGCGATCGCGGCCAATGCCGGGAGGGTGGCCGGGCCGCCGGTACCGAGGGTGGCGGCGACGGCGATGCCGAGCGTCGGGCCGATGTTCATGGCGGTCTGCTTGAGCCCGCCGACGACCCCGGCGTACCCGGGCGGCGCGTCGCCGACGACCGCGGCGGTCGCGGTGACCATGACGGCCGCGAACCCCGCACCCAGCATCCCGAACGTCACGCCCGCCACGTACGGGGCGGCGATCGTCCACGACAGCGCGGTGACGCCGGCGGCGACCAGCACCACCCCGACCGCCGCGGTACGCCGGGCGCCGTACCGGCGGAGGGCGGTGTTCGCGACCGGTGCGCCGGCGACCATCAGCAGGGTCAGCGGGAGTACCCGGAGACCGGCGGTGAGGGCGTCGAGGCCGAGCCGGTCCTGGAGCAGGTACGTGCCGACGAACAGGGTGCCGAGCAGCGCGGCGGTGGTGAGCAGCAGGATCGCGGTCGCCGCGGTGACCGTCGCGGAGCGCAGTACGGGCCGCGGCACGATCGGGTCCGCGGTACGCCGCTCGTGCCAGGTCAACAGCACCGCGGCGGCCGCCGTACCGGCGAGACCGGCGAGCGTGCGCGCGGACGCCCAGCCGTACGCGGGGATGCCGACGAGGGTGTGCACGCCGGCGGCGAGGGTGCCGGCGACCAGGGCCGCGCCGACCAGGTCGAGCCGTGCCCCGGTACGACGCGGCGCGGGCAGCCGTACCGCGAGGGCGAGGGCGGCGACGGCCACCGCGACCGGCGCGGAGAGGACGAACACCGCGCGCCAGCCGAGGTGCGCGACGAGCGCGCCGCCGAGTACGGGCCCCGCGGCGGACGCCACCCCGATCGCGGCGGTCCGGACGGCGACGGGACGGCCGAGCCGGTCCGCCGGGTACGCCAGGCGCAGCAGGGCCAGGGTCGCCGGTTGGAGCAGCGCGCCGAACACGCCCTGCGCGACCCGCAACGCGACCACGACGCCGATCCCGGGCGCCAGCGCGATCCCGGCCGACGCGGCGGCGAACCCGAGCGCGCCGGTCGCCAGCAGCCGGACGTGCCCGTACCGGTCGCCGAGCCGGCCGGCGACGACCAGCAGCGCCGCCACCGCCACCAGGTACCCGGTGCTGGTCCACTGCACCGCGGACAGGCCCGCGCCCAGCTCGGTACGCAGCCGGGGCTGCGCGACGAGCAGGATCGTGCCGTCCAGGGCGACGAGCATCGCCCCGGCCACGCTCGCCGCGAGCGCAAGCCCCCGCCGTACGCCGGGCAGCCGCACGTCCGCGGCGGCGTGCCCGGCCACGGCCGCGCGTACGTCGGTCACGCGGGCAGGTGGGCGTCGAGGGCGGCGGTGACGAGCCGGTCGAGGGCCTTGCCGTCCTCCCCGGTACGCAGCGCGAGCTGCATGCTGCCCCAGCCCCACAGCTGCGTGACGCCGTGCAGGTTCGCCCAGAGCGCGGCGGCCGTGACCGCGGCCGGAGCGGGCCGGCCGGCGGTGGGATGCGCGCGCCGGTGCTGCCGTACCAGCTCGACGATCCGGTCGAACATCGGCAGGGTCGCCTCGCGCAGCCGCGGCCCGTCCGGGTCGTCCTCGCCGCGCAGCAGGTCGTGCCGGAACATCAGGTCGAACATGCCGCGCCGCTCCACCGCGTACCCGACGTAGGTGCGGGACAGGGCGCGGAGCTGTTCGCGCGGGGGCGCGTCGGCGTCGACGGCGGCGGCGAACCGGGCCGCCAGGTCGGCGAAGCCCTGCCGGGCGATGGCCGACAGCAGCGCCCGGTGGGTCGGGAAGTAGCGCCGGGGCGCGCCGTGCGACACCCCGGCCCGGCGCGCGATCTCGCGCAACCCGACCGCGTCCGCGCCGTCTCGTAGCACCAGCTCGACTCCGGCGGCCACCAGCCGCTCGCGTACGGACTCCATGGACAGTGTCTACCAGACGGCCGTAGACACTGTCTACGCGCGGTGTCGGAAGCGCGGTGTCGGAAGCGCGGTGTCGGAAGCGCGGTGTCGGAAGCGTGGTGTCGGAAGCGTGGTGCCGGACCGGTGGCGGCCGACGCCCTCGGTGCGCGCGCGCCCGCCGCTCCGGTCCCGGCTGGCGCCGGCCCGAAGTCCATCGACGGCCGGGTTCGGCGATCCGCCCGACGCGGCGACGCTTTCTCCCTACGCTGGGACCAGCCGCCGTACGGGGATTCGGGGGTTCGCGGTGTTCGTGTTCCGATCGTTCCGGGGGTACCGGCCGCGGTGGATCCGCGCGGACGTCGTCGCCGGCCTCACCGTGTGGGCGGTGCTCGTCCCGGAATCCCTCGCGTACGCCACGATCGCCGGCGTGCCGCCCGTCGTCGGCCTGTACGCCGCGGTCCCGGCGCTGCTGCTGTACCTGGTGTTCGGCTCGTCCCGGCACCTGGTGGTGGGCGCGATGTCGGCGACCGCCGCGCTGTCCGCCGGCATCGTGGCCGACCTCGCCAAGGGCGGCACCGCGCAGTACGTGGGGCTGACCGCGGCGCTCGCCGTCGTCACCGGCCTGATCGGCATCCTCGCCGGGCTGCTGCGGCTCGGTTTCCTCGCCTCGTTCATCTCCGAACCGGTACTCAAGGGCTTCATCATCGGCCTGGCGCTGACCATCATGGTCGGCCAGCTGCCCAAGCTGTTCGGCGTACCGAAGGGGTCCGGGGACTTCTTCGAGCAGCTCGGCCACCTGGTCGGCCACCTCGGCGACACCCAGGGGGTCACGCTCGCGATCGGCCTCGGCTCGCTGGCCGTCGTCCTGGTGCTCCGGCGCTGGCTGCCGATCGTCCCCGGCTCGCTGGTCGCGGTCGTCCTCGGCGTCGCCCTCGTGTACGCGTTCGACCTGGACCGGCACGGCGTGGCGATCGTCGGGCACGTGCAGTCCGGGCTGCCGCACGTGGGGCTGCCGCAGCACGTGTCCGCGCACGGCTACCTGGACCTGGCCGGCCCCGCCGTCGGCGTACTGCTGGTCGGGTTCGCGGAGGGGCTGGGCGCGGCGAAGACGTACGCGGCGAAGCACGGCTACGAGGTCGACGCGAACGCCGAACTGATCGGCCTCGGCGCCGCCAACCTCGGGGCGGGCCTCGGGTCCGGCATGGTCGTCAACGGCAGCCTGTCGAAGACCGCGGTGAACGGCGGCGCGGGCGCCCGCTCGCAGCTGTCCGGCGCCACGGTCGCCGTCCTCACGGTCGTCACGCTGCTGTTCCTGACCGGGCTGTTCGAGAAGCTGCCGGAGGCGACGCTCGCCGCGGTCGTCATCGCCGCGGTCGTCGAACTCGTCGACATCGCCTCGCTGCGCCGGCTGTTCCGGGTGTCCACGAGCCGGCTCGGCCGCATCTACGGGCACGCGGCCCGCGCCGACTTCGCCGCCGCCGTCGCCGCGATGCTCGGCGTCCTGGTGTTCGACACGCTGCCGGGCCTGTTCATCGGGATCGGCGTGGCGCTCGTGCTCCTGCTGTACCGGTCGTCCCGGCCGAACGTGGCGGTCCTCGGCCGGCTGCCCGGCGACGGGCCGTGGGTCGACCTCGACCGGGACTCCCGTGCGGTGGAGCCGCCGGGCGCGCTCGTCTGCCGCGTCGAGTCCGGCCTGTACTTCGCCAACTCCGACCACGTCCGTACCCGGATCCGTACGCTCGCCGCGGAGCGGCACGCCACCGTCGTCGTACTGGACGCGGAGACGGTGCCGTTCGTCGACGTCACCGCGACCGCGATGCTGACCCAGCTGCGCGACGAGCTCGCCGCCGCCGGCGCCGACCTCCGCATCGCCCGCGACATCGGCCAGGTCCGCGACGTCCTGCGGGCCGCCGACGCGTCCGACCTCCCCCTGTACCGCGGGATCTCCGCCGCGGTGTCCGACGACCACCCCGCCGGTACGCCGGCGTCCTGAACCCGCCGATCGGCTCAACCGGGCCAGTTCCGGCAAAGTCGGGGCCGGTGCGCGGGGTGCGGTCGAGAATGGACGGCGTGGCGGTCGTCGCGATCCTCGTCCTCCTCGCGGTCCTCTGGTACCTGTTGCGCGCGGTCGGGCTGGTGTGGCTGCCGGCGACCCGGACGGTCCGTTCGCTGAGCGTGTGGACCGGGCGGCTGCACGGCTGGGTGGTGACCGCGCCGGCGACCTTCGCGTACGCGGCGATCTTCACGGCGTCCACGCTGCTCCAGCGCTCCGCCCCGCCGAACCTGATCACGCTGCTGACGACGATCCAGAGCACGAACCTGGCCCGGCTGAGTACCAAGCCGGTCAGCGCGTTGGTGACCAGCGGGCTGTGGGTGGCCGACCAGGGGGTCGGGCTCGCCGGCTACCTGCTGGTGTTCTGCGTGGTGATCGCCTGGGCCGAGCGACGGTACGGCACGCCGCGGATGATCCTGATCTGGCTGTCCGGGCACGTACTGGGCTCGCTGCTCACCGCGCTGGTGGAGGTGCACGCGATCCGGTCCGGGAAGGCGCCGCACTCGCTCGCGGTGTCGACCGACGTGGGCGTCAGCTACATCATGGTCGCCGGCTGCGTCGCCGCGGTCCTGGTGTTCCGCGGCTGGTTGAAGATCGCCGGCGTGCTCGCGATGGCCGTCGGCGTGGTGCTGCCGGTGATCGTGCACCACACCATCTGGGACCTCGGCCACCTGCTCGCCACGCTGTGCGGGCTGGGGATGGCCGCGCTGCTGCTGGCGATCCGCCCGTTGCGGATCCCGATACCGGTGGACGAGGTCACCGCCGGCCTCGCCGTACGCCGGCGGCCGCGCCCGCGGCACTGACCGCACGGGGTGGGACCGGCGGTGGTCGGGCGGCGCCACCGGTACCGGCCTGGCTATGCTCCCGCGATGTCCGGAGATGGGAGCGCGATGGAGTGGCCGTGGCTGCGGGAGTACACCGGTGACCGGTTGCGGCGGATCTCGTTGCCACTGGGCGGAATCGGTACCGGCACGATCGGGTTCGCCGGCCGCGGGCACCTGACCGACTGGGAGCTGCTGGACCATCCCGACCACGGCAACCGGCCGCGGGTGTCGCTGTTCGCGCTGCGGCTCGCCGACACCGACGGCACCGTGCTCGCGGTCCGCGCGCTGGAGGGCCCGCTCGACGACGCCGAGTACGACGGGGCGTACGGGTCGGCGGCCGCGAACCAGGGCCTGCCGCGCTTCCCGGCCGCCACGTTCCGTACCGCGTATCCGTTGGGGCAGCTGGATCTGGGCGATCCGGACCTGCCGGTGGCGGTGACCGTACGGGCGTGGAACCCGTTCGTCCCGTCGGACGTGCCGGCGAGTTCGCTGCCGGTGGCCGCGCTGCGGTACGCGGTGACCAACCGCGGCGAGCGCCCCCTGGACGTGTCCGTACTCGGTGCGGTGACGAGCCCGCTCGGCGACGGCGCCGACCACACCGCCGCCGTACTCGACGGGGCCGGGCTCGGCGGCGTGGAGCTGACCGCCCGCGGTGGCGCGCCGTACGCGGCGGGATCGTTGGCACTGGGCCTGCTCGACCCGTCCGACCGGGCCAGCCGGCGTACCCGGTGGCCGGAACTGTCCTGGGGCGACGGGCTGCTGTCGTTCTGGACCGACTTCGCCGACGACGGCGTGCTGACCGACCCGCCCGCCGGTACGCCGATCGCCGCGGTCGCCGACACCCGTACGGTGGCGCCCGGCGCGACGGTCGAGTTCACGTACCTGATCGGCTGGCACGTGCCGGTGCGCCGGGCCTGGCGCTGGCTGCCGCTGGACTGGGGCGACGACTGGGACATGGACCCGGACCGCCTGCTGGCCAACCACTACGCGCGCGACCGGGACTCCGCCGCCGACGTGCTGCGCGAGGTGGCGCCGCGGCTCGGCGGGCTGACCGCGCGGACGGTGGCGTTCGTGCGGGCGTTCGTCGAGCAGGACGTACCGCCGGAGCTGGTGGAGGCGGCCCTGTTCACCGCGTCCACACTGCGCACCCAGACCTGTTTCCGCACCGACGACGGGCACTTCTTCGGCTGGGAGGGCGTCGCCGACCGGATCGGCAGTTGCCACGGCAACTGCACCCACGTCTGGCACTACGAGTACGCGACGGCGCACCTGTTCGGGGAGCTGTCCCGGTCGATGCGCACGCTGGAGTTCGCGCACGCCACGGACGAACGCGGGCTGATGAGCTTCCGGATCGGGCTGCCGCTGGCCGAGAAGGCGCGCGAGTGGCCGCTCGCCGCGGCGGACGGCCAGCTCGGCGCGATCGTCCGGCTGTGGCACGACTGGCGGCTGTCCGGCGACGACCACCTCCTGCGTACGCTGTGGCCCGCGGCGCGCCGGGCGCTGGAGTTCTGCTGGATCCCGGGCGGCTGGGACGCCGACCGCGACGGCGTACTGGAGGGCGTCCAGCACAACACGTACGACGTGGAGTTCTACGGGCCGAACCCGCAGGAGGCCACCTGGTACCTGGCGGCGCTGGACGCCGCGGCCCGGATCGCCGACCACGTGGGCGATCCCGCGTTCGCCGCCACCTGCCGCGCGCTGCGCGCCTCCGGACAGTCCACTGTGGACACCGAACTGTTCAACGGCGAGTACTACGTGCAGCGCGTGACGCCCGCCGCCGAGATCGCCGACGGGCTGCGGCATCCGTCCATGGGCGCCACCGACCCGGCCGACCCGCCGTTCCAGCTCGGCGACGGCTGCCTCACCGACCAGCTCGTCGGCGAGGTCGCCGCCCGGCTCGTCGGCCTCGGCCCGCAGCTCGACCCCGCGCACACCGACGCCGCGGCGCGCGCGGTGCTGGCGTACAACTGGCGGGACCGGTTCGACCGGGACCTCAACCACATGCGCGGGTTCGCCCTCGGCGACGAACGCGGCCTGCTCGTCGCCAGCTACCCGCACGGAAACCGCCCCGAACGCCCCTTCTCGTACTTCTCCGAGGTGATGACGGGCTTCGAGTACACGGCGGCCACGGCGCTGGTGCAGGCCGGCGACCTGGCCGGGGCACGCCGGGTCGTCGCCGCCGTCCGCGACCGGTACGACGGGGCCCGGCGCAACCCGTACGACGAGGCCGAGTGCGGCCGGCACTACGCCCGGGCGATGGCCAGTTGGGGCACGCTGCTCGCCTGGCAGGGCTTCACGTACGACGCGGTCGACGGCGTGCTCACCGTGACGCCGCGCGCCGACCGGATCACGTACGCGGTCGCCGCCGGGGACGCCTGGGGCACGGTGGCGGTCCGCGCCGGGCGCACGACCGTCGCGGTACACGAGGGTGTGCTGGCGTTGCGGCGCCTGGTCGTCACCGGTGTCGGCGAGTGGGATCTCGGCGGCGTACGCCGGCTCGGTGCCGGCGCCGAACTCCGCGTCTGATCACCCTCGGGTCAGCGGCCGGGCGGCGGCTGGTCGGCGCGCGTGGGCCGTACGGTCGGATCCGGCGCGTCCGCGGTGGCGTGCCGGCCGGTGCCGACGTTGGACTGCGGCCAGCGCCCGCCGGCCGTGACCGTCTGCTCGGGCGCCCACCGGTCCGGCCCGGATCCCGCCCGGTTGTTGATCATCGTGGCGAGCGACCAGATCACGAACACGTCCAGCGCGATGACCAGGATCGACCAGAACGGGTAGTGCGGCAGGAAGAAGAAGTTGTTCACCGCGGACAGCGCGGCGAGCGCGATCGCGGTGACCGCCGCCCAACTGGCGCCGGCGAACAGGAACAGGCCGACCACCACCATGAGCGCCCCGATGACCAGGTGGATCCAGCCCCAGCTGGTCGTGTTCAGGTCGAACAGGTAGTTCCGGGTGACGAGGTAGAAGGTGTGCCGGACGATCCCGATGATCCCCATGATCGCCTGGAAGATGCCGGTCACCACGAGCAGCGTGGCGGCGAAGACCGATCCGGCCACCGCCCAGCCGTTCCGGGCAGGTTGAGACATGGCTTCCCCCTCCGGCATGCCGTATCCCTCGACGGTATGCGCGGCGGGCCGCGACGGTGCCGGAAACGGCGGAATCCGCGCGGACCGCACCGGCACAGTACTGTCCACAGTGGAGTGCTCGGGTGGCGTTCGGCGTACCGGTCGCGAAGCGCGTCGTGCTGGTACGTAAGGGAAGCATCGCCACGCGGCGGACCTCCGGGACGGTACCGGAGGGGTTTTCGGGTTCGCCGACCGCGACGCACCGTTCGCCATACGATCGGCCTCGACCAGGCGGCAGACGACCGGGGGGAACGGATGAGCGATCTGGTGGCAATCGGGTACCGCGACGTCACGACGGCCGAAGGTGCCCGGGAGAAGATCCTCGACCTGCAGCGGGAGGGCCTGATCACGGTCCGGGACGCGGCGATCGTGGAGGCACGCCCGGACGGCAAGATCAAGCTGCACCAGACCCGCAGCACCACCGGGTACGGTGCGGCCGGCGGTGCCATGTGGGGCGGCCTGATCGGCCTGCTGTTCTTCGCTCCGCTGCTGGGCATGGCGGTCGGTGCGGCCGGCGGCGCGCTGGCCGGGAAACTCACCGACGTCGGCGTCGACGACAGCTTCATGAAGGACATCGGTGCCACCCTGCAACCGGGTACGGCGGCGCTGTTCCTGCTCGTCGACCAGGTGACGCTGGACAAGGTGGTCGCGGGGCTCGCGCCGTTCCACTTCGACGGGAAGATCCTGCGCACCTCGCTGTCCGCCGACGCCGAACAGCACCTGCGCGACGTCGCCGCGCAGGCCCGCGCCGACGCAACCTGAGGCGGTACGCGGGCGCCGGTGGCCGGTCGGATCCACCGACCGGCCACCGCTGTCGTACGGGCGGGTTCCGTTGTCCGGCAAGCGTTCCCGGTCAGTCGGGCTCGGCGACCGGCTGCGCCGCGGACGGCTCCGGCGGTCGGGGACCAGCCGGCTCCGGCCGCCCGCCGGCCACCACCGTCCGGATCCGGGGACGCCGCCGCGACAGCCACACGCCGAACAGGCACAGCGCCCCACCGGCGAACGCGAGCGCCACCGGTACCTCGCCGAGAAGCAGCCAGCCGAGCAGGATCGCCAGCGGCGGCACCAGGTACGTGGTGGTACCGGCGCGGCCGGCGCTCGTCCGGGCCAGGGCGTACGCCCAGGTGGTGAACGCGAGGGCGGTCGGCCCGACGCCGAGGAACACGACCCACAGCGCGGCGGACGGCGCGGCGGCGACCTCACGGACCAGGCTCGGCGCGTAAGGCAGGCAGCAGACCGCCGCGACCGTACTGGCGAGCCAGGTGACGCGCAGCGCGGACACCGTTGCCAGCAAAGGCTTCTGCGACACCACACCCACCGCGTACGCGACGGCGGAGACGAGGCAGAGGACGACGCCCCAGCCGTCCGCGCCACCGCCGGACGAGGTGGCGAGCCCGATCACGACCACCCCGGCGAACGCGACGAGGCTGCCGACCAGCAGCGCCCGCGGGAACCCCTCGCGCAGCAGCAGGCCGGCGAGGACGGCGACGAGGATCGGGCCGATGTTCACGAGCATCGCCGCGGTACCGGCGTCGACCCGGCGCTCCGCGGCGTTCAGCGCGACGTTGTAGATGCCGAACCACGCGACACCGCACACCACGACGAGCAGCCAGGCCCGCCCGCGCGGCCACCCCGTCGCGGTGGGCGCGCCGGTGCGTTCGCGGCGGAACAGCACCACCACGCCGAGTACCAGGCTCGCGACCACCAGCCGGCCCAGCGCCACCGGACCCGGCGACAGCACGTGGCCCACCTGCCGGATCGCCACGAACGCCGACGCCCACAGCAGTACCGTCACCGCCGCGGCGACGAGCGTCAGCGGGGCGGTACGGCGGGGCGGTGTCGGCACGTCCGCCAGTCTGCCGGCGGCCGCGGGCGGTGTCCGGCGGGAATCGGTCGTCATGGCCAGACCCTAGAACCGGAACCGTTCGGTACGAACCGAAGCGTGGCGTGGGCCACGGCCGCCTGGCCGTCGGTGACAGGCCGGCGTCGGCGGTGACGCGGGTGGCGACGATCCGCTGCCTGCTGGAGTCCGCCCCAGCCCCGACGACCACCCACTGTCCGGTACTGCCACGGTGGCGAGCGCGCCACCCGGCCGCGCGCCGTTGGCTTCCCGTACTGGACGACCGGATCGCGGTTCTCGTCCGGGTTCGTAGCCAGTTGGCCGATCGGCTGGACGCCGCGACCGCGCCACCCGACTGACCGGTTCGCGCGCAATGCCCGGCGCAGCGCAGGGATTCGGATCGTTCGGTGAATGTCAAGCCTTGTTCTCGACGCGGGGCGGGACGGTACTCTCGGGCACCTTGAGCGGTCCGCGGCGTTCGTTTCGGCCTACGCGGCGGGCCGGGTTTGCGGCTGCTGTGCGCTGGGTGAGGGGGCCCGTGGAGTCCCCGTGACCGTGAATGGGGGCGGGCGCGCTGGTGTGGGGAGGTACCCGGTTCGCCGGTATGGGGCGGTTCGGGGTGGTCTGGTCGGGCCAGGTCGTCACGCTCGTCGGCAACTCGGTGCTGCGCTTCGCGTTCGTGGTGCGCGCGTGGACCGAGGGCGGCCAGGCCACCAGGGTGGTACTGCTGTCACTCTGCGCCATGCTGCCCCAGTTGCTGCTCAGCCCCACCGCCGGCGCGCTCGTCGACCGCGTCAGCAAGCGGACCGCGCTCCAGCTCGCCGACGCCGGCGGCCTCGTCACCATCGGCGCCCTCGCCCTCGTGTACGCCACCGGTCACCTCCAGTCCTGGCAGGTGTACCTGGCGGTGGCGCTGCTGGGCGCGGCCGCGGCGGCACAGTACCCGGCGCTGTCGTCGGCCGTGCCGCTGCTCGTACCGAAGGAGAACCTGCAACGGGCGAACGGGCTGCTCGCCACCGCGCGCAGCGCCGCGGACGTGTGCGGGCCGGCGCTCGCCGGCGTGCTCGTCGCGACCACCGGGCTCGGCGTGATCCTCGCCCTCGACCTCGCCACCTTCGCGTTCGCGCTCGTCACCGTGCGGGTGGTCGGGCTGCCGCGTACCCGGCCGGAAACCGTTGCGGCGCACCGTAAGCGGCTGCTCGCCGACTCCGCCGAGGGGCTGCGGTACCTGCTGGGCCGGTCCAGCCTGCGCGGGCTCACGCTGATCTTCTGCGCGGTGAACCTGGTCATGGTGTTCGGGTTCGCCGTCGTGCAGCCGATGATCCTGGCCCGCACCGGCAACGACACCGCGACGCTCGCCAGCGTCCTCACCGCGATGGGGATCGGCGGCATCGCCGGCGGGCTGCTGCTCGCCGCGTGGGGCGGCCCGAAGAACCGGGTCCGCGGCATGATGCTCGGCATCGTCGGCATGTGCCTGTCCGCGCAGGTCGCCATGGCCGCCGCCCGCGGACTGCCGGCCTGGTGCGCGGCGATCCTCGTCGGCGCGCTGCTGATGCCCGTCGTGAACGGCACCATGCAGGCGATCGTGCAGACGAAGGTGCCGCCGGAGAAGCAGGGCCGGGTGTTCGGCGCGGTCGTGTTCGTCGCGCAGGTCTCGATGCCCGTCGCGACCGTACTGGCCGGCCCGCTCGCCGACCACGTCTTCGAACCGCAGGCCACCACCGGCGGCGGACTCGTCGGCCTGCTCGCCCCCGTCGTCGGCACCGGACCCGGCGCCGGGGTGGCCACCATGCTGCTGATCGCCGGCGCCCTCGGCACCGTCGTCGCGCTGGCCGGCCTCGCCACCACCGCCGTCCGCGACCTCGACCTGCTGGTACCCGATCTCGACACCGCCGCAGCGAAACAACCCTCGGGAGGCTGACGTGGGCACGAACCCGTTCGAGGACGACGACGCCACCTACCGGGTGCTGGTCAACGACGAGGAGCAGCACTCGCTGTGGCCCGTCGACGTGACCGTGCCGGCCGGCTGGCGCGTGGCGGTGGAGGCGGCGAGCCGCGCCGACTGCCTCGCGTACGTGGCGGAGCACTGGACCGACCTGCGTCCCGCGAGCCTGCGCCGATGACCGCGGACCGCTGCGTCCACGACCTCGTCGCCGAGCAGGCGGCCCGCCGCGGCACCGCCGTCGCGCTGGTCTCCGGCCCGGATCGGCTCAGCTACGCCGATCTCGACGCCGCCGCCACCCGACTCGCCCGCCGCCTCACCGCCTCCGGCGTACGCCGCGGCGACGTCGTCGCCGTGCACCTGCCCCGGTGCACCGACCTGGTCGTCGCCCTCCTCGGTACGCTGCGCGCCGGTGCGGCGTACCTCGTACTCGACCCCGACCTGCCCGCCGACCGCCGCGCCGCCCTGGCCACCGCCGCCCGCGCCGGCACCGTACTCGGGCGGCCCCTTCCGGGCCTGCGCCACGTGCCGGTGGCCGCCGACGGCGGTGGACCCGTTGGCGTGGCCGCCGCGGATTCCCCGCGCGACCACGGTGCCGCGCCGGCCGACGAACCCGCGCCCGGCGGGGGCGTGCGTACCGGTGGCGTTTCCTTGGCGGGCAACGGTTCCGGGGGATCGGCCGGCACGGTGTCCGGTGACCCGGGGGACACGGCGTGCGTGATGTTCACGTCCGGGTCGACGGGCGCGCCGAAAGGTGTGGCGGCGCCGCACCGGGCGATCGTCGGCACGCTCACCGGCCAGGACTACCTGCCGTTCACCGCCGACACGGTCTGGCTGTCGGTGGCGCCGGTGTCGTGGGACGCGTTCGCGCTCGAACTCTGGGGTGCGCTCTGCTTCGGCGGTACGTGCGTGCTGGCGCCCGGTTCGCGCCCCGACCCGCTGGCGATGGCCCGGCTGGTCGCCGAGCACGGCGTCACCGCCATGTACCTGTCGGCCAGCCTGTTCAGCCTCGTCGTGGACGAGTACCCGGCGGCGCTGGCGGGGTTGCGGCACCTGGTCGTGGGGGGCGAGGCGCCGTCGCCGGCGCACGTCCGGCGGGCGCTCGCCGAGTACCCGGATCTGGTGCTGCGCAACGGGTACGGCCCGGTCGAGGCGATGGTGTTCGTGACCACGCACCCGGTCGACCCGGCCGCCGACGGGCCGGTGCCGATCGGTACGGCGATCCGCGGCAAGGCGGTGCACGTGCTCGACGAACGGCTCCGCCCGGTCGCCGACGGCACGGTCGGCGAGCTGTACGCCGCCGGTGTCGGCATCGCGCACGGCTACCTGCACGACCCCGCCGCGACCGCCGAACGCTTCGTCGCCAGCCCGTACGGTCCGCCCGGCGACCGGCTCTACCGCACCGGCGACCTGGTGCGCTGGCACGCCGACGGGCCGTTGGAGTACGTGGGGCGGGCGGACGCCCAGGTCAAGATACGCGGCTTCCGGGTCGAACCGGCCGAGGTCGAGGCCGTCCTCACCGCGTACCCCCGGGTACGCCGGGCCGCCGTCGCCGCCGGCACCGACCACCGCGGTGACCGCCGCCTCGTCGCGTACCTGGTGGTCGACGGGACGCCGCCCGGCGTGGACGACCTCCGCGCGCACGCCGCCGCCACGCTGCCCGACTTCATGGTGCCCACCGCGTACGTGCCGGTCGCGTCGCTGCCGCTCACCCCGTCCGGCAAGCTCGACCGCCGCGCCCTGCCCGGCGCCGTCCCGGAGCCGGAGCGGGACACTTTCCTTGCTCCATCGGGGGATCCGGTCGCGTCGGTGGTCGACACCGCCGAGCCGGGTTCGTCGGCCGACGCGTCCACCGAGCCGCCGTCCGGGCCGGGCGTACCGGTGGATGTGGTCGGGGTGTTGCGGCGGTTGTTCGGCGAGGTGCTGGGGGTGCCGTCGGTCGGGCCGGACGACGACTTCTTCGCGCTCGGCGGCGACTCGCTGTCGGTGGCGCGGTTGCTGATCCGGATCCGCGCCACCCTCGACGCCGAGCCGGGCGTACGCGCGGTCTTCGCCGCACCCACCCCCGCCGGCCTCGCGCCGCTCGTGGCTCCCGAGGACGCGGCGGAATCCGTTGCGGTACAACACATCGCCACGCCGGCCGACGAGCTGACCCCGGCGCAGCAACGGTTGTGGTTCCTGGACCAGGTGGACGCCGGCCTCGCGTACACGATGCCGATCCTGTTCCGGTGGCGCGGTGCGGTGGATGCGGCGGCGCTGCGGGCGGCGCTCGCCGAGGTGGCCGACCGGCACGAGTCGCTGCGCACGCTGTTCGTCGCGGTCGACGGCAGACCCGTGCGCCGGGTACTCCCGAGCGTGCGCCCGGTCCTGGACGTGGTGGTCGGCGACCCGGCGGCGACGGTCGAGGCAGCGGCCCGGTACCGGTTCGACCTGGCCGCCGAGCCACCGATCCGCGCCACCCTCTGCACGGACCCCACGGACCCGTCGGCGCACGCGCTTCTCCTTGTCATGCACCACATCGCGGTCGACGGCTGGTCGCTGCCGCCGCTCGTCCGCGACCTCTCCACCGCGTACGCCGGGCGCCTCGGCACGCGGGGGAGCGCGGTCGAGGAACGCGTGACCCGGTCGCCGGACAGCGGCGCGACCCGGGGTCGATCCCTGCACATGCCCGAACCCCACCTCGACGCGTCCACGCCCCGGACCGCACCCACGCAGTCGGCGCGCGTGGCGCCGAGATCCGTTGTGGAGCAAGGGAACGAGGCAGGGCTGGCGTACTGGGTGGAACGGTTGCGTGGGATGCCGGAGGGTACGGCGCTGCCGCGCCGGGCGGACCGCCCGGCGGTACCCGCGGCGGACGCGGCGACCGTGCTGCGCCGGCTGGACGCGGCCGCGCACGGTGCGCTGGTGGAGCTGGCCCGGCGGTACGGGGCGACGCCGTTCATGGTGCTGCACACCGCTCTCGCCGCCGTACTGTCCGCCGCGGGCGCCGGCCCGGACGTCGCGGTGGGCGCGCCGGTCGCGGGCCGTACCAGGGAATCGGGTGACGCGGTCGGCTTCTTCGTGAACCTGGTGGTGCTGCGTGCCGCGGTGACCGCGGGCGACCCGGTGGGCGCGCTGCTGCACCGGGTACGCGACGCCGACGTGGCCGCGTTCGCGCACCAGGACACGCCGTTCGAGTCGGTGGTGGCGGCGCTCAACCCGGCGCGGCGGCCCGGCCGGCACCCGCTCGCGGACGTGGTCCTCGCGCTGCAGAACAACGCCCGCGCCACGTTGCGGCTGCCCGGTGTCGCCGCCCCCATGGAGGTGGTACGTACCGGCGCCGCGCGGTTCCCGCTGCTCGTCGACGTCACCGACCGGTACGACGCCACGGGTGCGCCGGCGGGTGTGGAGCTGACCGTGGAGTACCGGACGGACGAGTTCGCCGGGGAGGTGATGGCCTGGTTCGCCGATGCGCTGGTCGCGGTGCTCACCGCGCTGCCGGCGCACGAGGACACGCCGATCGGGGCGCTGCCGGGGGTGCCGCCGCTGCCGCCGGGCTGCCCGCCCGCCACCGCGTACGATCCGCTGCCGACTCCGGAAACCGTTGCGCCGCATCGTATCGAGGGCGCGGACGGCGGGCTGGTGGCGCGGATCGCGGCGATCTGGGCGGACGTACTCGGCGTGCCGGCGGTCGGCCCGGACGACGACTTCTTCGCGCTGGGCGGCAACTCGCTGCGCGCGGTACGGGTCGCGGCGCGGATCGCCACCCGGGAGGGCCTGGCGGCGACGGCGAACCACGTGTTCACCGCGCCGACCGTACGCGGGCTGGTCCGGGTGCTGGCCGAGGTCGGCCCCGCCGCCGCCGCGCCGATCCCGCGCCGGCCGCGGGTTCCGTTACGTACCAAGGGATCGGGGGACTGAGTCGTGGACCTGTCGGTGATGTTCTTCGGCGCGGACGACGCGGGCGCGGACGGCGGGCACGCCGCGAAGTACGACGAGATCCTGACGATCGCGCGGGCGGCGGACGCGCTGGGTTTCACGGCCGTGTGGACGCCGGAGCGGCACTTCCAGCAGGTCGGCCAGGTCTTCCCGAGCCCGCCGGTACTCTCCGCCGCGCTCGCCGTCGCCACCGAACGGATCGCCGTCCGGGCCGGCAGCGTGGTGCTGCCGCTGCACCATCCGCTGCGGGTGGTGGAGGACTGGTCGGTGGTGGACAACCTGTCGCGGGGCCGGATCGGCATCTCGGTCGCGACCGGCTGGCACTCGGCGGACTTCGTGCTCGCCCCGGACCACTACACGGACCGCCGCGAGCGCGCGCACGCGGACATCGCGCTGCTGCGCCGGTTGTGGGCGGGCGAGGCGGTGGAGTTCCCGGACGGTACCGGGAATCCCGTGCCGGTACGGCCGCAGCCGGCGCCGTTCTCGCCGCGGCTTCCGTTGTGGCTCACCAGTTCCGGGAACCCGGCGACGTGGGAGGCGGCCGGCCGGCTGCGCACGAACGTGCTCGCCGCAACGATCGGCCAGACCCGCGCCGAGCTGGCCGACAAGATCGTCCGGTACCGCGCGGCGTACGAGTCCGCCCCCGCTCAGCCCGGTACGGCCGAACGCGGCACGGTCACGCTGATGGCCCACACGTACGTCGGGGTCGACGACACCGGTGCGCGGCAACGGATCGACGCACCGCTGCTGGCGTACCTGCGGTCGTACGTGGGGCAGACGGCGGCGAACCGGGCCGGCGACGGCCGCGCCGCCACGCTGGACGACGCGCAGCTCGACCAGCTCGCCGGCTTCGCGCTGCGCCGGTACCTGAGCTGGGGCAGCCTGCTCGGCTCGGTGGACACCTGCCGCGCCACCCTCGACGACCTGGCCGCGATCGGCTGCGACGAGGTGGCCTGCTTCGTCGACTTCGGCCTCGACACCGACGAGGTACTCGCGGGCCTGCACCGGCTCGCCACCCTCGGAAAGGGCGTGGACGGATGAGCGGGACGGCGGAGCGGTTCGCGGCGCTGAGCACCGAGCAGCGCGTCGCGGTACTGCGCAGGCTGGTGGCGGCGGGCCGGCTGGCGGACATCCCGGCCGTGGTGCCGCCGCGTACGCCGGGGGCGCCGACGCGGCTCAGCCCGGCGCAACGCGACCTGTGGGTCTTCGAGGCGCTGTACCCGGAGGCCGCCGCCCTCAACCTGTGCTGCGCGTACCACTTCGACGAGCCGGTGGTGGCGGCCGACCTGGTGGCCGCGCTGTCGGCGGTGTGCGCGCAGCACGACGTGCTCCGGATGCGGGTGGTGGGGCCGCCCGACGACCCGCGCGTCGAGTACGCGGCAGCGGGCGAGTTCCCGCTGGAGCGCGTCGATCTGGCCGACGCGGGGACGAGCCTGGACGCGGCGCTGGCCGACTTCAGCCGGACCCGGTTCGACCTGGCGGAGCAGGCGCCGATCCGCGGCCGGCTCGTCACCGTGGACGAGCGGCGCAGCACGCTAGTCCTTGCGCTGCACCACATCGCGACCGACTGGTGGTCCTTCGACGTACTGCACGGCGAGTTCGCCGCGGCGTACCGGGCGGTGCGGGACGGGGCGCCGCTGCCGCACGAGCGCCCGGCCACGCAGTACGCGGACTTCGCCGGCTGGCAGGGCGAACTGGAACGGGCCGGCGTGTTCGACGCGCAGCTCGACTTCTGGCGCCGGTACCTGGCGGATCCGCCGGCGCCGCTGACCGTCGGCGGCACGGACGCGCCGGCCACCTCGTTCGACATCGAGCAGGTGCCGTTCCACCTGGACGCCGAGGTCGCGGCGGCGGTACGGGACGTCGCCCGCCGGCACGACGCCACCGTGTACGGCGTGCTCATGACGGCGTTCGCGGTCCTCGCGCACCGGCTGTCCGGCGCGCCCGACCTGGTCCTCGGCACCCCCAGCGCGAACCGGTCCGCCCGCGGCCTCGCCCGCACCATCGGGTACGTGATGAACGCGGTGCCGACGAGGTGGCGGATCGGGCCGGACGACACGTTCGCCGGGCTGCTGCGGCGGTTCACGGCGGAGTTCCCGGGGTTGCTGGCGCACGCGGACGTACCGGTGGGGCGGATCGTCGGTGCGGTGGACCCGCAGCGGGTGCCGGGCCGGTCGCCGCTGTTCCGCTGGGTGTTCATGCACCTGCCGAAGCAGCCGAGCGTCACCGCGCTGCGCTCGATCGCCGACCCGCGGCGGGTGCACACCGGCGGCGAGCACGACCTCGTCGGCATCCTCCGCGACACCGACGACGGCATCGCCGGCACGCTGGAGATCCGCACCGACGTGTACCCGCCGGAGACCGTACGGCGGTGGGCCGACGCGTTCGGGGTACTGCTCGGCGGGCTGCTGGCCGAGCCGGACGCGCCGGTGGACGCCGCGCCCTGGCTGTCCGTGGAACAGCGGAAATGGCTCGACGAAGCCGGATCCGGCCCGCCGGCACCGCCGCCCGCCACCCTCGTCGACCTGGTCGACCGGGCGGCGGCGGACACCCCGGACGCGGTCGCCGTCGACGCCGACACCGGCCCCTTGACGTACGCGGGCCTGGTGGCGCGGGTGGACGCGCTCGCCGCCCGGCTCGCCGCCGCCGGTGTACGGCCGGGGTCGACGGTGGCGCTGGCGCTCGGTCGTTCCGTGTCGGCGGTGGTCGGGCTGCTGGCCGTGCACCGCGCGGGCGCCGCGTACCTGCCGGTCGAGCCGGACCACCCGGCCGACCGGATCCGCTACCTGCTCGCCGACGCGGCACCGGTCGCGCTGCTCACCGACACGGCCACCGTCCGGACCCTGCCCCACACCGACCTGCCGCGCGTCCTCGTCGACGCCACCGACCCCGCCCCCGACCCCGTCCCACCCGTTCCGGTACGCCCCGGCGACGCGGCATGGGTGATGTACACGTCCGGGTCGACGGGGTGGCCGAAGGGCGTGGTCGTGACGCACGCCGGGATCGCCGGGCTGGCGGACGGCCTCGTCCGGGCGTTCGGGGTGGGGCCGGACAGCCGGGTCCTGCTGCTCGGGGCGCCCGGTTTCGACATCTCCGTCGGGGAGCTGTGCCTGGCGTTCGGCGCCGGCGGCACCCTGGTCGTACCGCCGGCGGGGCCGCTGGTCGGCGCCGAGCTGGGCGCGGTCCTCGCCGACCGGCGGATCACCGCGACGCTCGCGCCCCCGACCGTCCTGTCCGGCGTACCGGCGGGCTCCTACCCGGCCCTGCGTACGGTCTGCGCCGGTGCCGACGTGTGCCCGCCCGAGGTCGTCGCGGCCTGGTCCACCGGCCGCACGGTGCGCAACGCGTACGGGCCGACCGAGGCGACCGTCGGCGCCACGGTCACCGATCCGCTGACCGCCGACGGCAGCACGCCACCGATCGGCCGCCCGCTGCCCGGCACCCGGGCGTACGTGCTGGACCGGCGGCTGGCGGCGGTGCCCGTCGGCGTCGTCGGCGAGCTGTACCTGGCCGGCCCGGCGCTGGCCCGCGGGTACCTGGGGCGGCCGGGGCTGAGCGCCGAACGGTTCGTCGCCGACCCGCACGTACCAGGCGGTCGGATGTACCGGACCGGCGACCTGGCCCGGTGGCGCCCGGACGGGCAGCTCGACTTCCTCGGCCGCGCCGACGACCAGCTCAAGCTCCGCGGCGTACGGATCGAGCCGGGTGAGGTCGAGGCGGTCCTGGCCCGGCACCCCGGCGTACGGCGGGCCGTGGTCGTGGCGCGCGGGGACACGCCCGCCGAGCGCCGCCTCGTCGCGTACCTGACCGGCGACGCCGACCCGGCCGAGGTCCGCGCGCACGCGCTCGCGACCCTGCCGGCGCAGCTCGTCCCGGCGGTGTTCGTACCGCTGGCGGAGCTGCCGGTGACCGCGAACGGCAAGCTCGACCGGGCCGCGCTGCCGGCGCCCGACAGCGGGCCGCGGCCGGCCACCCGCGCGCCGGCCGGCCCGGCCGAGGAGACGCTGTGCGCGCTGGTCGCCGACGTGCTCGGGGTACCGGGGGTGGGGGTCGACGACGACTTCTTCGCGCTCGGCGGCGACAGCATCATGGCGATCCAGCTCGCCGCGCGCGCCCGTACCGCCGGGTTGACGATCGGTCCGCGCGACGTGTTCACCGCCCGTACTCCGGCCGCGCTCGCCGCACGCGCGGTGCCGGTCACCCGCGCCGACACCGCACCGGACGACGGCGTCGGTGCCGTACCGCTGACGCCGGTGATGCGGTGGTGGCGGGAGGCCGGCGGCGCGGCCGACGAGTTCACGATGTCGGCGCTGCTGCCGGTGCCACCGCGCGCACCGGGCGCCCGGGTCGCCGCCGCGCTGGACGCGCTCGTCGCCCGGCACGGCGCGCTGCGGCTCCGGCTCGACGGCGACCACCTGGTCGTCGGCCCACCCGGTACGGCGCTGGCGTTGCGCCGGGTGCCCGCCGCCGGCTGGACCGCCGAGGAGATCCGGCGGGTGGCCGCGGAGACCGCCGCCGAGACCCGCATCGACCCGACGACCGGCGTACCGCTGCGCGCCGTCTGGTACGAGGGCGGCGGTCAGGTGCTGCTGACCGTGCACCACCTCGCCGTGGACGGGGTGTCCTGGCGGATCCTCGCCGACGACCTCGCCGCGCTGGTGTCCGGCCGCGTCGATCCGGCGCCGCCGGTGTCGTTCCGGACCTGGGCGCGGGCGCTCGCGGCGCAGCAGCCGCCCGACCCGGCGTACTGGCGGGACCTGCCGGCCGCGCCGTTGCTGCCGCCCGGCCCGGCTCCGGCGGGCGCCCGGCAGACGGTACGCGGCACGGTCGACGTGGCCTGGCTGCCCCGGATCCTCGCCGACTTCCGGTGCGGCGCCGACGACGTACTGCTGACCGCGCTGCTCGCGGCGGCGGCCCGCTGGCGCGGCCACGGCACCGGGCTGGTCGTGGACCGCGAGGGCCACGGCCGCGACGTACTCGACGGGCTGGACGTGTCCGGCACCGTCGGCTGGTTCACCACCCAGTACCCGGTGTGGCTGGGCGCCGAGGCCGCCGGCCCGGCGTACTGGACGGACGACGGTGCGCCGGGGCGGGCGTTGAAGCTCCTCAAGGAGCAGCTGCGGGCGGTGCCGGGCGGTGGCGTCGGCTACGGCCTGCTGCGGTACCTGCATCCGGACGGCGCCGCGCTCGCCGGCCGCCCGGCGCCGGACGTGCGGTTCAACAACCTGGGCCGGCTGGCGACCGGCGACGGCCCGGCCGGGGGTCTCGACCTGCTCGACACCGCCGGCCTGCCGCTCACCCACCCCGTCGAGCTCGACGTGTACGCGGACGGCGACACCCTCGTCGCGACCTGGTCGTACGATCCGGGCCGGCTGGACGGGGCCGCGGTGACGGCGCTGGCGGAGTACTGGGCCGCCGCGCTGACCCGACTGTCCACACAGGACGGTGGCGGTACCGCGTCGGACTTCCCGCTGGTCGGCCTGGACCAGGACCAGATCGACGCGCTGGAGGACGACCTCGACGACGACCCCGACGACCCCGACGATCCCCGGGGCCCGGACGGCTCGGCCGACGCGGGGGCCCGATGGCCCGGCTGAGCGACGTCCTGCCGGTCTCCCCGGCGCAGCAGGGGCTGCTGTTCCACGCGCTGCTCGGCGGCACCGGCCCGGACTTCTACCAGGTGCAGGCCCGGTTCGCGGTCGACGCACCGGTCGACGCGGACGCGCTGCGCGCCGCGGTCGACGGGCTGCTCGTCCGGCATCCCACCCTGCGCGCCTGCTTCCGGCACGTCGCACCGGACCGCCTCGTCCAGGCCGTACCGGAGCGGGTGTCGGTGCCGTGGCGGGAACTGGCCGTCGCGCCGGACGAGGTGGAGCCGCTGCTCGCCGCGGACCGGGCCCGGCGGTTCGACCCGGCGCGGCCGCCGCTGGTGCGCGCGCTGCTGCTGCGCCACCCGGACGGCTCCGGCGACCTGGTCCTGACCCTGCACCACATCCTCGTGGACGGCTGGTCCATGCCCGTTCTCGCCGCCGACCTCGCCACCCTGTACGCCGGCGGCACGCTCCCGCCGGCCCCCGCGTACCGGGAGTATCTGGGGTGGGTGGGGCGGCAGGACACGGCGGCGGCCGGGAGTGCCTGGCGTGCCGCGCTGGCCGGCGCTCGCCCGACCCTGCTGCGCCCCGACCACCGCACCACCGCCCCCGGCGTACTTCCGGAGACGGTGGAGGTGACGCTCCCCGCGGAGGCGGTACGGCGGCGCGGCCGGACCGCCGGCGTCACCGTCAACACCCTGGTACAGGTGGCGTGGGCGCTGGTACTGGCGCGGTGCGCGGGCAGCGACGACGTGGGCCGCGACGACGTGGGCCGCGACGACGTGGTGTTCGGCGCGGTGGTGTCCGGCCGGCCGGCGGAGGTGCCGGGCGTCGAGTCGATGGTCGGGCTGCTCATCAACACGGTGCCGGTCCGGGTCCGGCTGGCGGGCACCGTCGACACGCTGCTGCGCGCGGTACAGGCGGAGCAGGCCGCGCTCGCGCCGTACCATCACGTGCCGCTGGCGGAGCTGGGCGGTCACCTGTTCGACACGGTGCTGGCGTACGAGAGCTTTCCGCGGCCGGAGCCGCCGCCGACCGGACCCCGGCTGGTCGACGTACGCGACGCGACGCACTACCCGGTGACGGTGGCCGTGGTGGCCGGCGACGAGCTGCGGGTGCGCGTGTCGTACCGGCCGGATCTGGTCCCGGCGGCCGAGGCGGCGCTGCTCGTCGAGCGGCTGCGGCACACCCTGACCGTGCTCGCCGGTCCGGACCGCCCGGTCGCCGACGTCGACGTACTCCCGCCGGCCGAGCGCGCCGCGCTGCTCCCCGCCGTCCCCGGCGTACCGGAGGAGACGGTGACCGGGCGCTTCGACACCTGGGCGCGGCGTACGCCGGACGCGGTGGCGGTGGTCGACGGCGCGCGCACGACCACCTACCGGCAGCTGGCGGAGGCGGCCGGTCGGTTGGCTGGATCGCTTGCGGCGCAAGGCATCGCGGCCGAGACTGCGGTGGGTGTCGCGCTGCCGCGGTCGACCGACCTCGTCGTCGCGCAGCTCGGCACGCTCCTCGCCGGCGGCTGCTACGTACCGCTGGATCCGGCGCAGCCGGCGGACCGCCTCCGCGGCCTGCTCGCCGCCGCCGACGTCCGGTACGTGCTGGCCCCCGCGCCGCCGGACTGGCTGCCGCCCGGCGTGCGCTGGCTGGACCCGGCGGCGCCGTCGCCCGGCGTACCGCCGAAGGGTTGCGTGCGGCCGGAGTCGGCGGCGTACGTGATGTTCACGTCCGGGTCGACGGGGGAGCCGAAGGGCGTCGTCACGACGCACGCGGCGGTGGCGGCGCTGGCGGCGGACCCGCTGTTCGCCGGCCCGGCACACCGTCGCGTACTGCTGCACAGCCCGCACACGTTCGACGCGGCCACGTACGAGATGTGGGTGCCGTTGCTGACCGGGGGCACCGTGGTCGTCGCGCCGCCGGGGCCGCTCGCGGTGGACCGGCTGGCGGAGCTGACGGCCGGGGTCGGCGCGCTGTGGCTGACCGCGGAACTGTTCCGCACGGTGGCCGAGGTGGCGCCGGGCGCGCTGGCCGGGCTGACCGAGGTGTGGGCGGGCGGCGACGTGCTCGACCCCGCCGCGGTACGCCGGGTCCGCGCCGCGTGCCCCCGCCTCACCATCGTCGACGGGTACGGGCCGACGGAGGCGACGACGTTCGCCACCGCGTACCGGGTGGACGGGGTGCCGGCGGGTGCCGTGCCGATCGGGCGGCCGCTCGCCGGCGTCCGGGCGTACGTGCTGGACGCGCGGCTGCGGCCGACGCCGGTCGGTGCGGTCGGCGAGCTGTACCTGGGCGGCGCCGGGCTGGCCCGCGGGTACGTGGGGCGCCCGGCGCTCACCGCCGAACGTTTCGTCGCCGACCCGTACGCACCGGGCCGGCTGTACCGGACCGGGGATCTGGTGCGCCGCACCACGACCGGGGACCTGGAGTTCGTGGGCCGGGCCGACGCGCAGGTGAAGGTGCGCGGGCACCGGGTGGAGCCGGCCGAGGTCGAGGCCGCGCTGCTGGCCGTCCCTGGCGTACGCGGGGCGGCGGTCGCGGCGCGGCCCGACCCGGCCGGCGGTCGCCGCCTCGTCGGGTACGTGGTGCCCGCCGACGTGGACGTGCCCGCCGTCCGGCGGCAGCTCGCCGAGCGGCTGCCGCGCCACCTGCTGCCCGCGGTGTACGTGCCGCTGGCGGCGCTGCCGCTGACCCCGCACGGCAAGCTGGACCGGGCCGCGCTGCCCGACCCGCCGGACCCGGCGCCCCGCCCGGCGACGCGGGTGGCGGTCGGCCGGGTCGCCGCGCTGTGCCGCCTGTTCGCCGCCGTACTCGGACGCGACGAGGTCGGCCCGGACGACGGCTTCTTCGAGCTGGGCGGGCACTCGCTGGCGGCGATGCGGCTCGTCGCGGCTCTCGCCACCGACCTGTCCGTACGGGTGCCGGTGAGTGCGGTGTTCGCCGCGCCGATCCCGGCGCTGCTCGCCGAGCGGCTGGAGCGGTCGGTGCCCGACCTGGGCCTGGCGCCGCTGCTGACGCTGCGCGCCGAGGGCGCCGCGACCCCGCTGTTCTGCGTACATCCGGGCATGGGGGTGGGGTGGACGTACGCGGCGCTGCTGCCGCACCTGTCCCCGGACCGCCCGGTGTACGCGCTCCAGGCGCCCGCGCTGTCCGGCGGCCCGCTGCCCGGGTCGGTCACCGCGATGGCCGACGAGTACCTGGCGCGGATCGCCGCGGCGCGCCCGACCGGGCCGTACCGGTTGGCGGGGCGGTCGTTCGGCGGTCTGCTGGCGTACGAGCTGGCGGTGCGGCTGCGGGCGGCCGGCGAGCGCGTCGAGCTGGTCGCGGTACTCGACGCGGCGCCGCAGCACGGCCCGGTGGCCGAGCCGGACCCGGACCTGGTGGCGGACGAGACGCTGCGGATCCTGCTGCGCAGCGGCCTGGTGCCGGTGCCCGCCGGTCCGCTGTCCCGGGACGCCGTGCTCGACGCGGTCCGCGCCGCCGACGGCCCGCTGTACGGCTGGCCCCGCCGGACGCTCGCCCGCGCCGCCGACCTGTGCGCCCGGCACATCACGCTCGCGCACACCTACCGCCCCACCCGGTACGACGGGGCGGTGGCGCTGGTGTCCGCCACCGCCGACGGCCCCGGTACGCCGGCGAAGGAGCGGGCCTGGCGGCGGGTCGCGGCCGACGTCCGGGTGTCCGAACTGGCGTGTACGCACGGCGCGATGCTGCGGCCCGACCAGGCGCCGCGGGTGGCCGCCGTCCTCGACTCGGAGGAGGTCTAGTGGACGAGTACGCGTTCGCGGTGTCCGCGGAGCAGCAACGGCTGCTGGTACTCGACCGGCTGCACCCGGGCAGCACGCAGTACCACGTGCCGGCGGCGTTCCGGGTGGTCGGGCCGTTCGACGTGGCGGCGTTCGTGCGCGCGCTGGGCGCCGTGGTGGCGCGGCACGAGGCGCTGCGCACCACGTTCCGGCCCGCCCCGGACGGCGGGTACGTGCAGGTCGTGGCCGCGGCGGCGGAGCCGGACGTGACCGTCGTGCGCGACGTACCGCCGGAGGGGCTGGACGCGGTGCTCGCCGGGCAGGCGCGGCGGCCGTTCGACCTGGCGCGCGGGCCGCTGCTGCGCTGCACCGTGGTCGGCACCACCGACGGCGGGCACGCGGTGCTGCTCGTCGCGCACCACATCGTCTGCGACGGCTGGTCGCTCGCCGTCCTCCTCGCCGACCTCGGCACCGCGTACGCCGACGCGGACGGGCTCGCGCCGCTGGCCCTCCAGTACCCGGATTATGCGGCGTGGCAACAGGAACGGCTCGCCGCCGGCGACTACGACGACGCCGTCCGGTACTGGCGGGACCGGCTGCGCGGCGCGCCGGACACGCTGGCGCTGCCGACCGACCGGCCGCGCCCGGCGGTGCAGTCGACCGCCGCGGACTCGACCCGGTTCGTCCTGGACGGCGCGCGGATCGCCGCGGTCGCGCGGGCGCACCGGACGACGTCGTTCACCGTGCTGCTCGCCGCGTACGCGGTGTTCCTGCGGCGGGTGTCGGGGCAGCGGGACCTCGTCGTCGGCGTACCGGTGGCGGGGCGGGACCGGGCGGACGTGCAGGAGCTGGTCGGCATGCTCGCCAACACCCTCGCCGTCCGAGTCGACGCCGGCGGCGCGCCCCCGTTCGCCGACCTGGTGGGGCGGCTGGGCGCCGAGCTGGCCGCGGCCCGGCCGTACCAGGACGCGCCGTTCGGTGCGGTGGTGGACGCGGTCGCGCCGTGCCGGGCGCTCAGCCACGACCCGCTGGTTCAGGTCGCCTTCGCGTACGACGACGACACCGAGCCGCGGCTGGAGCTGCCCGGCGCCACCGTCACCCGGCTGGACGTGCCGCTCGACGCCGCCAAGTTCGACCTCCTGCTGTACGTGGAGCGCGCCGGTGGCGACCTCGTGGCGCGGCTGATCCACCGCACCGACCTGTTCGACCCGGCGACCGTACGGCGCTGGGCGGACGCGTTCCGGGTGCTGCTGGCGGGACTGCTCGCCGACCCGGCCGCGCCGGTCACCGCGCCGCCGCTGCTGGACGCCGCCGAGTACGACCGGGTCGTCGGGGACTGGAACCGCACCGCCGCCACCGCGTCCGGGCTGGTACCCGACCTGGTGGCGGAGCGTGCCGCGGCCCGGCCGGACGCGGTCGCGCTGGTGTGCGGCGACACGACGCTGACGTACCGGGAGCTGATGGGGCGGGCGGACCGGATCGCCGAGCGGCTGCGCGCGGCGGGCGTCGGCCCGGAGGTACCCGTCGGCGTGTGCCTGCCCCGCTCGGCGGACATGGCTCTCGCGGCGCTCGCCGTGCTGCGGGCCGGCGGGGCGTACCTGCCGCTCGACCCCGAGCAGCCCACCGTACGGCTGCGCGCGCTGCTCGCCGACGCCCGCGCCCACCTGGTGCTCACCGCGCCCGGCCGCACCGACGACCTGGGCGTACCGACCGGGGTGCTGGCCGGCGACACGCTCGACGTGCCGGACGTCGCGCCCGGACCGGGTGGTGCGGTCGGCCCGGACACGCTGGCGTACCTGCTGTTCACGTCCGGCTCGACCGGTACGCCGAAGGCCGTCGCGGTCTGCCACCGGGCCCTCACCAACCTGACCGTCGCGGTACGCCCCGGCTTCGGCGTCACCGCCGACGACCGGGTCCTGCAGTACGTGTCGTTCGGGTTCGACGTGGCCGTCTCCGACCTGTTCTTCGCCTGGACGGCCGGTGCCGCGCTGCACGTCGCGACCGAGGACGAACGGCTCGGCGACGCGCTGCACGACCGGCTGCGCACCGACCGCATCACGTACGTGTTCCTGCCGCCCGCGGCCGGCATGTCGCTGCCCACCCGGCCCCTGCCCGACCTGCGTACGGTCGCGGTCGGCGGCGAGCCGTGCCCGCCGGAGTTCGTCGACCGCTGGGCCACCGACGGCCGCCGCGTCATCGACGCGTACGGCCCCAGCGAGAACACCGTGTACGCCACGACCGAGGTGCTGCGCCCCGGCGTACCGGTGCGGATCGGGCGGCCGGTGCCCAACGTCCGGGCGTACCTGCTGGACGAGTTGCTGCGGCCGGTGCCGGTCGGCGTGGTCGGCGAGATCTACCTGGCCGGCGACAGCCTCGCCCGCGGGTACGCGCACCGGCCCGGGCTGACCGCCGAACGGTTCGTCGCCGACCCGTTCGGCCCGCCCGGCACCCGCATGTACCGCACCGGCGACCTCGGCCGGTACGACGACAGCGGCGCCCTGTCGTACCTGGGGCGCAGCGACACGCAGGTCAAGGTGCGCGGCTTCCGGGTCGAGCTGGGCGAGATCGAGACCGTACTGGCCGGGCATCCCGCCGTCACCGCCGCGGCGGCCACCGTGCTCGGCGACCCGATCGACCGCCGCCTCGCCGCGTACGTGGTGGGCGACGACGTGCCGTCGCAGGCCGAACTCCGCGGCTGGCTCGCCGAACGCCTGCCCGGCTACCTCGTACCGGACGCGGTGGTCCGGCTCGACGCGCTGCCCACCGGCCGCTCCGGCAAGCTGGACCGGGCCGCGCTGCCCGCCCCACCGACCGGCCGGCCCGCGCTCGCCCAGCCGTACGCGGCGCCGGAAACGCCGACGCAGCAACGGATCGCGGCCATCTGGCGCCGGGTACTCGGCCTGGCCGAGGTCGGCGTGCACGACACGTTCTTCGACCTCGGCGGCAACTCGGTACGCCTGCTCGCGGTGCTCACCGCGCTGCGCGAGGACGGCCTCGCCGCCGACCTCGGCCTCGTCGACCTGTTCCGCCACCCGACCGTCGCCGCGCTCGCCAGCCGGCTCGACACGGCGACCGGCACCCCGCCGGACGCCGACGACGCGGCCCGCCGGGGCCGTGACCGCCGCGCCCGACTGGCCGCGGCCCGTACCGCGAAGGGATCGTGAGGAGATGACCGACACCGCCGTGGCGATCGTGGGCATGGCCGGCCGTTTCCCCGGCGCGCCCGACCTCCGCACGTACTGGGCGAACCTGCGCGCGGGCGTCTGCGCGATCACCGACCTGCCCGCCGACGACGGCGACGCGCACCCCGACCTGGTCCGCTCCGGCGGGTACCTGGCGGACGCGGACCGGTTCGAGGCGGAGCTGTTCGGCGTCAACGCGCGCGAGGCGGCCATCCTCGACCCGCAGCACCGGCTGCTGCTGGAGACCGCGTGGCAGGCGTTCGAGGACGCCGGGTACGACCCGCGCAACGCCCCGCCCGACACCGGCGTGTACGTCGGCGGCAGCCCCACCGGGCACATGGTCGCCGCCGCCGCGGACCCGACGCTGGCCGCCGAGTTCGGGACGATGCAGGTGCGTACGCTGACCGACCGGGAGTTCCTGGCGCCGTGGCTGTCGTACCGGTTCGGGCTGACCGGGCCGAGCCTGACGGTGCAGGCCGCGTGCGCCACCTCGCTCGCCGCCGTGCACGTGGCGGCGCAGGCGCTGCTGCTGGGGGAGTGCGACACCGCGCTCGCCGGTGGCGTCTCCGTCGAGTCCGTCCGCCCCCGCGGCTACGTCCACCAGGACGGCGGGATCCTGTCCCGGGACGGCCGCTGCCGCCCGTTCACCGCCGACGCCGACGGCACCGTACCGGGCAGCGGGGTCGGGGTGGTGGTGCTGCGCCGGCTGGCCGACGCGCTCGACGCCGGCGACCCCGTGTACGCGGTGCTCCTCGGCTCGGCCGTCACCAACGACGGCGCCGCGAAGCTCGGCTTCACCGCACCCGGGGTGGCGCGCCAGACCGCCGCGATCGTCGAGGCGTGGTCGGCCGCCGGCCTGCCCCCGTCCGCCGCGCAGTACGTCGAGGCGCACGGCACCGCCACCCGCCTCGGTGACCGCGTCGAACTCTCCGCCCTCACCGCCGCCCTCGGCACGACCCCGGATTCCCTTGGTACGAAACGGATCGGGCTCGGCTCGGTGAAGGCCGCGATCGGCCACCTGGACGCGGCGGCCGGGGTCGCCGCCCTCGTCAAGGTGGCGCTGATGCTGCGGCACCGCACCGTCGTCGCCTCCCCGGGCGCGTCCCGGCCGCACCCGGACCTGGCCGGCACCCCGTTCACCCTGCCCACCGGTACGGCCGAGTGGCCGGCACCGGCGGACGGGCCGCGGCTCGCCGGGGTCACCGGTGTCGCGATCGGCGGCACCAACGTGCACCTGGTCCTCGCCGAGCCCCCGGTACCTGCACCGTCCACTGTGGACACAACCACCGAGGTGCTGCCGATCTCGGCCCGTACGCCCGGCCAACTGGGCACGATCGCCCGCGCCCTCGCCGCCGTACTCCGGGCACCCGACGCGCCGCGTCTCGCCGACGTCGGGCACACCCTGCGTACCGGACGCGCCGCGCTGTCGGTCCGTGCCGTCGTCGTGGCCGACGACCCCGGCCGGGCGGCCGACGCGCTCGACGCGATCGCCGCCGACCCCGGCCGCGCCGCGGACGCGATCGCCGACGGCACAACGGAATCCGCGCCCCTCACCACCGCGTGGCTGAACGGCGACGACGTGGACTGGCCGCCGCCGGCCGCGGGCGCGCGTCGCGTGCACCTGCCCGCGTACCCGTTCGCCGGCGACCACCGCGGCGCCCTCACCCTGCCCGGCACACCCACCGCCACCCCCGCGGAGAGTGCAGCGCCCGAGCCGGCCGGCGACGACGGGACGCCCGAGCCGGCCGGCGACCCCACCGCCGCGGTACTCGCCCTGCTCACCTCGACCCTCGCGCTCACCCCCGACGACCTCGACCGCACGTACTTCGCCGTCGGCGGCGACTCGCTCACCGCGATCCTGCTCGCCGGCCGGCTGCACGACGAGCAGGGCCTCGACGTACCGGTGGAACTGTTCCTGGAGCAGCTGACCATCCGCGAGCTCGCCGACCGGATCGTCGGCACCGCCGCCGACGAGGACGACGCGCTCGCCGCGCTGCTCGACGAGATCGAGTCGCAACCGTGACCACCGCCGCCCGTCCGCGGCCGGTGCACCCCGCCGGCCCGGACGCCGACCTCCTCGACCCCGACCTGCACGCCCGGTACGACCTGACCGAGGTCTGGCGGTGGCTGCGCGCGCACGACCCCGTCCGCCGGTACGACGGGTTCTGGGCGGTCACCCGGCACGCCGACGTGCTGCGCATCGCCCGCGACACCGAGCACTTCACCTCGCTGCGCGGCAACATGCTCGACACGCTGCTGCGCGGCCACGACGCCGGCGCCGGCCGGATGCTCGTCGTCACCGACGGGCCGTTCCACGCCGGGCTGCGGCGGCTGCTCGCCGACGGCTTCGGCCCGCGTACGCTCGGCCCCGTCACCGGCTCGATCGCCCGCGCCGCAACGGAACTCGTCGGCCGACTCGTCGCCCGCGGCGGCGGGGACCTCGTCGCCGAGGTGGCCGCGCAGATCCCGCTGCGCGCCATCTGCGACCTGCTCGGCGTCCCCGCCGGCGACCGGGACCGCGTCCTCGACCTCACCAACACCGCCATGCTCGGCGACCAGGCCACCGACGTCGGCGTCGAGGCCCGCATCGCCCGCAGCGAGATCCTCCTGTACTACACGCACCTCGCCACGCAACGCCGCGACGTACCCGGCGCGGACATCGTCAGCCGGCTCGTCACCGGCACCGTCGACGGCCGCCCGCTCACCGACGCCGAGATCCTGCTCAACTGCTACAACCTCATCATCGGCGGGGACGAGACCGCCCGGCTCGCCCTCGCCGGCGGCGTCCTCGCGCTCGCCGAACGGCCCGACGCGTGGGCCCGGCTGCGCGCCGACCCCGACCTGCTCGCGCCCGCCACCGAGGAGATCCTGCGCTGGACCGCACCCGCCGCGCACGTCGGCCGTACCGTCACCGCCGACACCGACCTGCACGGCCGGCACCTCGCCCCCGGCGACGTCGTCACCCTCTGGATCGCCTCCGCCAACCGCGACGAGCGCGCCTTTCCCGACCCCGACACGTTCGAGCCGGCACGCACCCCCAACCGCCACCTCACCTTCGGGTACGGCACGCACTTCTGCCTCGGCGCCCAGCTAGCCCGGGCCGAGATCCGCGCCGTACTCGCCGAGCTGTGCCGTACGGTCGCGTCGATCGACGTCGCCGGCCCCGTCACCCGCATCCCCTCCACCTTCATCACCGGCGTACGCACCCTGCCCCTCCACCTCACCCCGCGCTGACCGCGCGCAGGGCGAGGAGTTCGGGGGCGAGGAGGTGGACGGTGCGGCCGTCGACGGCGATCAGCCCGGCGCGGCGGAGCCGGGACAGTTCGCGGCTGACGGTCACGCGGGTGACGCCGAGCAGGTCGGCGAGGTCCTGCCGGCCACCGGGCAGGCGTACCACGTCGTCGTCGGCGGCGCGGTCGAGCAGCCAGCCGGCGAGCCGGGCCTGCGCCGGTACTCCCGCGGTCAGCCAGCGCCGCCGCTCGTCCCGGGCCGTGTCGGCGAGCTTCCGCAGCAGGTGCCGCCGGAGCGGGGCGTGGTCGTCGACGAGGTCGAGGAACCGGGCACGGGGCAGCCGGTACACCCGGCAGGGGCCGACGGCGGTGAGTGTCGCGGTGTGCCCGCCGCCGTCGGTGACGGCCACCTTGTCCAGCGCGCACGGCGCCGCGTACTCCCCGAACCGGAGCACCCGCCCGGACGCGGTGGCAGCGCTGGCGGCGACCCGGCCGGCGAGCAGGACGGGCAGGTCGGTGGCGGGTTCCCCGGCCCGGCACAGCACCCCGCCCGCCGGGTACGTCACCGCCGTCGGGTGCAGCGCCGCGAGGCGTTCCGCCGGTACCGCCGCGAACAGCGGTACGGCCCGGAGGGCTGACGTATCGCGTGATACAGACCGGGACACGCGGCACACCGTACGGTCGGGGCATGGTCGTCGTCGAACTCTCCTTCACCGCCGAGCCGGAGCGGCTCGCCGCCCGTCCCGCGCACCGCGCCCTGCTCGCCGATCTGCACGCGCGCGGGCTGCTCGCCGCGGCCGGCCCGTACTCGGACGACTCGGGTGCGTTGTTGCTGTTCACCGCGGACGGCCCCGAGGTGGCCGAGATCATCGCCGCCGATCCCTACTACCGCACGCCGGGCGTGACGGTCACCGCGGTACGCGAGTGGAACCCCGTCGTCGGGTCCACCTGACGCCCGCGGGAACGCGCCCGGGACGCCGCCGGAACCGCTAGCGTCGGCGCCATGACCGACAGTGTGTCCCTGAGCGCCGTTCCGCTCCGCAAGCCGGACGACGTCAACGTCATCATCGGCCAGTCGCACTTCATCAAGACGGTCGAGGACCTGCACGAGGCGCTGGCCGGCGCGGTACCGGGGCTGCGGTTCGGGCTGGCGTTCAACGAGGCGTCCGGTCCGCGGCTGGTCCGCCGGTCCGGCAACGACGCGGCGCTGACCGAGCTGGCCGTCGCGAACGCGCAGGCCATCGGCGCCGGCCACGTCTTCCTCGTACTGCTCCGCGAAGGGTTCCCGGTCAACGTGCTGCCCGCGGTCCGCGCCGTACCGGAGGTGTGCGGGATCTTCTGCGCCACCGCCAACCCCGTCCAGGTACTCGTCGCCGAGGTCGGCGGCGGTCGCGGCGTGGTCGGCGTCGTCGACGGCCTCCCGCCGGTCGGGGTGGAGACCGACGCCGACGTCGCCGACCGCCGTACCCTCCTCCGCGAGCTCGGCTACAAAGTCTGACCCGGTCTGTGGGTCAGACTTCGGCAACGGGGCCTGACCCCGTGGGATCAGGCCTCGGCTACCAGGCCTGACCCCGGGTGTGGGTCAGGCCTTGGCTCCGACCCCGCCCGGCTCGCCCGGACCGGCCCGGATGGTGGTCCGCCGGCGCCCGGGTGGGATGCCGGCGAAGCCGGGTCAACCGGAGGTCGGCCCACCGGACGCCGGCCCACCCGTACCCGGGCGCGGCTCACCCGGTCCGGGCCAGCCGGGAGTCGGTCCACCCGAGCCGGGGCCGGGATCGCCGGCGCCGGGCCATCCCGAAGCCTGCCCGCCGGCAGCAGGACCGCCGTAAGGCTGGCCGCCGGGCGCGGGGCCACCGGTACCCGGGGCGTCGGGGGTGGGGCCGCCGTAGCCGGGGGTCGGGAGGCCGGGTTCGGCGCCGCCCTGGTCGAGCCGGAACGGCGGGTACCGGTCGGTCAGCAGCGACACGTACGCGGCGACGCGGTAGCCCCAGCGGTGGATGCCCATGAGCAGGTCGTAGATGCCGCGCGGGTAGCGGCCGGCGAACAGCAGCGTGACCGCGACGTACAGGACGAGCAGGCCGGCGAGGCTGGCACCGGTGGAGTAGTGGGAGGCGTTGCCGTCCATGGCCCGGTACCCGCCGTACGCGCCGCCGGCGATGGCCCCGGCGAGCAGGTAGTGCGGGATGACCAGCAGCCACCACTTGACCAGGACGAGCCCGCGCGACAGCCGCTCCGGGTACACGACGGTGAGCGTGGCCGGGTAGTCGTCCCGCTCGGCGAGCGTGAACGGCGGGTACCGGTCGGTGCCGAGCACGGAGTACGAGTAGTAGCCGACGCGCCAGCTCCAGCGCAGCACGCCGACGGTGAAGTCGAACAGCGACCGCGGGTACCGGGCGGTGATCAGTACGGCGAAGAACGCGATGATCGTGACCACCCAGACGGCGATCCACAGGAAGAACAGCACGATGTAGTGGGGGATCGCGAGCAGCCACTTGACCAGCCACAGCCAGCGGCTCGGCGTCCCGTCGAGTCGGCCGGTGAGACGTACCGGTTCGGGCAGGGTGTCCGGTTGCATGTCAGGCATCTCCGTCCCGGGGGGTGCCCAGGGTGACGATCACCACGCTAGATGTCGCCAGGCGGATCGGGGCGGAAACGGCGGTCGCGACGTTCCGGGCGTACCGGTGCCGGCGGGGCCCCGGCGCCGCGACCCTCCACAGTGGACCGGGTGGACCGCGTGCCCCGGCATGTCCGCCCGGGCTGGTATGAAGGGCGCATGAGCGAGACGGAGCCAGACCGCCCGACCGGCGTGATCGACGCGACCGACGAGGTGGTCGACATCTGTCGGGACCTGCTGCGCATCGACACCACGAACACCGGCGACACCGACACGAGCGTCGGCGAGCGCGTCGCCGCGGAGTACGTGGCGGGGAAGCTCGCGGAGGTGGGTCTGGAGCCGTTCGTCACGGAGAGCGCGCCGCGGCGGGCGAGCGTGGTGGCGCGCATCCCGGGCGCGGACCGGTCGCGGCCGGCGCTGCTGCTGCACGGGCACCTCGACGTGGTGCCCGCGGACGCCGCGGACTGGACGCTGCCGCCGTTCGCCGGTGAGCTGTCCGACGGGTACCTGTGGGGTCGCGGCGCGATCGACATGAAGGACTTCGACGCGATGGTGCTGGCGCTGGTGCGGCAGTGGCACCGCACCGGCTGGGTGCCGCCGCGCGACATCGTGGTGGCGTTCGTGGCCGACGAGGAGGCCGGCTCGACGTACGGGGCGCATCACCTGGTCGACAAGCACCCGGACCTGTTCGAGGGCTGCACCGAGGCGGTCGGCGAGGTCGGCGGCTTCTCCGTCTCCGTCTCCGACGACCTCCGGCTGTACTGCATCGAGACGGCCGAGAAGGGCCTGAACTGGATGCGCCTGGCGGCCCGCGGCACCGCCGGCCACGGCTCGATGATCCACCACGACAACGCGGTCAGCGCGTTGTGCCGGGCGGTCGCGCGGATCGGCGCGCACGAGTTCCCGGTGGTGTTGACGCCGACGGTGCGGACGTTCCTGGAGCAGGTGTCCGAGGCGTTCGGGATGGAGCTGGACCCGGAGAAGCCGGAGGAGGTCATCGCCAAGCTGGGCCCGATGGCCCGGCTGGTGGGCGCGACCATCCGCAACACCGCCAACCCGACGATGCTGTCCGCCGGTTACAAGACGAACGTGGTGCCCGGCGAGGCGTACGCGACGGTCGACGGGCGCGCGCTGCCCGGCCACGAGGACAGCTTCCTCGCGGAGATCCAGCGCCTCGCCGGCCCCGGCATCGACATCACGTACGAGCAGCACCAGCCCGCGCTGGAGACCGAGTTCGCCGGCCCGCTGGTGGACGCGATGGCCGAGTCCCTGCGGTACCACGACAGCGGCGCGCTTCCGGTGCCGTACATGCTGTCCGGCGGTACCGACGGGAAGGCGTTCGGTCGGCTGGGCATGCGGCACTTCGGCTTCGCGCCGCTGCAGCTGCCGGCCGATCTAGACTTTTCCGGGCTGTTCCACGGCGTTGACGAGCGCGTACCGGTGGACGCGCTGCGGTTCGGTGTCCGTGTGCTGGACCGGTTCCTGTCCCGTGTCTGAGGAGTCTGGGAGACCCACGATGACCGACCGCAGCGACCTCGACGCCGCCCTGAACCGTGTGGTGGAGGCGGCCCGCGCGCATCTCGCCGCGGTCCGCGCCGCCGGCGGGCGCACCGAGGACGACGGCGTCTGGCAGAGCTACGTCGAGCTGAACAACGCCTCCTTCGCGTACGACGAGGCGCTGCTGGACGAGTTCGGCGAGGTGACGCCGTGGGACGTGGAGCCGATCGACCCGGCCGAGGCCGACCAGCGGTGGGACGCCGCCGACGAGGCCGTGGACGGCGCCGACGAGCGCCAGGTGACGGTGTCGGTGCGGCAGCGCCGCGACTACACGGTGCCGAACAGCGCGTCGCTGCTGCGGGCCGCCGAGGCGATCCGGCGCGCCACCGTGCACGCCCCCGACGCCGACGGCCCGGTCCGTACGGTGGGGGCGGCGGTGGCGGAGCTGATGCAGGCCGGCGACGGGTCGCTCGGCTCGCTGGACGTACCGGAGTTGGAGCCGCTCGGCGGGGTCGTCACGGTCACCGAGGTGGCCCGGCCGCTCGACCCGGACACGCTGGACGACTCCGACGACAGCGGTCCGTTCGTGCTCGCCGCAGACGAGAAGGTGCTGTACCGCTTCGACGAGCACGTCGAGGAGCGCTGAGTCGCGGGCGCTCCCCAGCTTCCCCGCGGCCACGGGGGAGCGTGGCGGGTGCCCGTGGCGGGCGCCTGCCTCGCGGCCGGAAGACGTCCCGCTCCGGCGCCGTCAGTACGACAGGCCGGGCAGCGGCGGTTCGGCGCCCAGGCGCCGACGCAGCGTGACCTGGCGGCTGCCGTCCCGGTAGAGGCGCACGGTGGCCAGCTCCCAGCCGGCGAACTCGGCCTGGATGGCGAGCCGAGCCTGTGCGGTCAACCGGTCGACGTCCGGCGGAATCCGGAGCGGGACGTACTCGTAGTCGGGTGGCACATACTGAATCCTGCCCAACACGGGGTGGCCGGGACCAGTACGGCGGGCAAAAAAACCTGATCCGTCCGGACTTTCAGCCGGGCCCGATGCCGCCGAGCGCGGGGGAGGACACGTCGTCCAGCGCGTACTGGATCTCGGGCGGCAGGGTGAGGTCCTCGGCCTGCAACGACCCGAGCAACTGCCCGACGGTACGGGCGCCGACGACGGGGGCGACCACCCCGGGCTGGTCGCGTACCCAGGCGAGGGAGACGGCCAGCGGGGAGACGCCGAGGCCGTCCGCGGCGGTGGCGACGGCCTCCACGATGCCGGCGGACGTGTCGTCCAGGTACCGCTCGATGAAGCGCTCGAAGTGCGGTGACGCGGCGCGCGAGTCGGCCGGCGTGCCGTGCCGGTACTTGCCGGTCAGCACGCCGCGGCCGAGCGGCGACCACGGCAGGATGCCCAGGCCGAGGTCCTGGCAGGCGGGTACGAGTTCGCGTTCCGCGCCGCGCTCGACCAGCGAGTACTCGACCTGCGCGGAGACCAGCGGGGCGCGGCCGGGCCAGGCGGTCTGCCAGGTCGCGGCCTTCGCCGTCTGCCAGGCCGAGTAGTTGGAGATCCCGACGTACCGGGTGCGGCCGGAGGAGACGGCGAGGTCGAGCGTCGCGAGGGTCTCGTCGAGCGGCGTGAGCGGGTCGTACCCGTGCAGCTGCCACAGGTCGACGTAGTCGGTGCCGAGCCGGTCGAGCGACGCGTCGAGCGCGCGCAGCAGGTGTACCCGGCTGGCGTCGCGGCGGCGCGGCTGGTCCGGCCGCAGCCCGGCCTTGGTGGCGATGACCAGCTCGGACCGGGGTACGAGCGAGCCCATGAGGCCGCCGATGATCTGCTCGGCGTCGCCGTCGGCGTACACGTCGGCGGTGTCGATGAGCGTGCCGCCCGCGTCGACGAACGTCTTGAGCTGCGCGGCGGCGTCGTCGGGGTCGGTGTCGCGGCCCCACGTCATCGTCCCCAGGGCGATTCTCGACACCCGCAGGCCGGTACGGCCGAGCGCGCGCTGCTCCATACGATCGGACGGTACCGGCGGTGGGCGGAGTGTCCGGCAGCGACCCGCCGGGAGCACGGTTACCCTGCACGGGCGGGCGGGCGCCGCGCGTCCACCGATGGCGGATCTTTCGGGCATTTGGCGTCAAGGGAGTGCCGTATGCGGCTCGGACTCAACCTCGGCTACTGGGGCGCCGGCAACGACCCGCGCGCCCACCTCACCCTCGCCCGCGAGGCGGACCGGCTCGGCTACGACGTGGTCTGGGCCGCCGAGGCGTACGGGTCGGACTCGCCGACGATGCTCGCCTGGCTCGCCGGCCAGACCGAACGGATCGGGCTCGGCAGCGCGGTCATGCAGATCCCGGCGCGCAGCCCGGCGATGACCGCGATGACCGCGGCGACGATCGACGGCATCTCCGGCGGCCGGTTCCGGCTCGGCCTGGGCGTGTCCGGGCCGCAGGTCTCCGAGGGCTGGCACGGGGTCCGCTTCGCCAAGCCCCTCAAGCGCACCCGGGAGTACGTGGACGTGGTGCGGCTGGCGCTCGGCCGCAAGAAGGTCGAGTACGACGGGGAGTTCTACCAGCTGCCGCTGCCGGACGGGCCGGGCAAGGCGCTGCGGCTGACCGTGCACCCGACCCGCGAGATCCCGCTCTACCTGGCCGCCGTCGGCCCCCGCAACCTCGAACTGGCCGGCGAGATCGCCGACGGCTGGCTCGCCGTCTTCCTCGCCCCGGAGTACGCGGGGGAGCAGTTGCGGCACGTCGCCGCCGGCCGGGCGAAGGTGGACAAACCGCTGGACGGCTTCGACGTGGTGCCGACCGTACCGGTGGTGCTGGGCGACGACCCGCAGGTGTGCGCCGAGCCGATCCGCGGGTACGCCGCGCTGTACGTCGGGGGCATGGGCTCCCGCGAGCAGAACTTCTACAACCAGCTCGCCGTACGCATGGGCTACGCGGACGCCGCCGCCGAGGTGCAGGACCTGTTCCTGGCGAAGCGGCACCGGGACGCGATGGCCGCGGTGCCGTTCGAGTTCATCGACCGGACGTCGCTGCTCGGCCCGGCCGACCGGATCGCCGACCGCCTCACCGCGTACGCCGACGCCGGCGTCACGACGCTGACGATCGCGCCCTACCCGCCGCCCGGGGTGGCCGAGCCGGCGGACATCCTCGCGCACGCGCTCGGCACACTGCGTACCGTCGTGGACGCCGCGGCGAAGGCGGGTGTCTGATGGACCTCTGGCAGGCCGCCGTGCTGGGCGTCGTCGAGGGCCTGACCGAGTTCCTGCCCGTGTCCTCGACCGGTCACCTGACGATCGTCGAGCGGCTGATGGGCATGAAGACCGACTCGGCGTCGCTGACCGCGTTCACCGCGGTGATCCAGGTCGGCGCGATCCTGGCCGCGGTGCTCTACTTCCGCACCGACATCGTGCGCATCGTCGTCGGCTGGGTGCGCGGCCTGTTCCGCCCCGCGCACCGCGGCGACTTCGACTACAAGTTCGGCTGGTACGTGATCCTCGGGTCGATCCCGATCGGTGTCGCCGGTGTCGTCGGCAAGAGCCTGATCGAGTCGGTGCTGCGCAGCCTGTGGTTCGTCGTCGCCGGGCTGCTGCTGTGGAGCGTCGTCATCTGGCTCGCCGAGAAGTACGCCAGCCAGCGCCGTACCGAGCTGGACGTGGGCTGGCGGGACGCGCTGTTCGTCGGGGTCGCCCAGGTCATCGCCCTGGTACCGGGTGTGTCCCGGTCCGGCGCGACCATCTCCGCCGGACTGGTACGCGGGCTGGACCGGGTCACCGCGACCCGGCTGTCGTTCTTCCTCGGCATCCCTGCCCTCGCCGCCGCCGGCGTGTACGAGCTGAAGGACGCGGTCGCCACCGGCGGCATCGGCTGGCTGCCCACCCTGGTCGGCACCGTGGTGAGCTTCCTCGTCGCGTACGCGGCGGTCGCGTGGTTCCTGCGGTTCGTCACGAAGCACAGCCTCACCACCTTCATCTGGTACCGCGTGCCGCTCGGCATCCTGCTCGCCGTTCTGCTGCTGACCGGCACCATCGACGCGACCTGACCGGCGGCTAGGGTTGCCGGATGGCCACCCTGGTACTGCTGCGGCACGGACGGACCACCGCGAACGCCGAGGGCGTGCTCGCCGGATGGACGCCCGGGGTCGGACTGGACGACACCGGGCGCGCCCAGGCCGAGGCCGCCGCGACCCGGCTGCGCGCCCTGCCCTGGCGTACGGTCGTGACCTCGCCGTTGCAGCGCTGCCGGGAGACGGTGACCGCGGTGCTCGGCGAGCCGGCCGACGGCGCCGGCCCGGTGGTCGACGACCGACTCGGCGAGTGCCGGTACGGCGACTGGGAGGGCCGCCCGCTCAAGGAACTCGCCAAGGAACCCATGTGGAAGGTGGTGCAGAGCCACCCGTCCGCCGCGGTGTTCCCCGGCGGTGAGCCGCTCGCCGCCACCTCCGCCCGCGCCGTCGCCGCCGTACGCGAGTGGGACGGTCGGGTCGGCGCCGAACACGGGCCGGACGCGCTGTGGCTGGCGTGCAGCCACGGCGACGTGATCAAGGCCATCGTGGCCGATGCGCTCGGCATGCACCTGGACCAGTTCCAGCGGATCGTGGTCGAGCCCTGCTCGGTCACCGTGATCCGCTACACGCCGCTGCGGCCGTTCGTGATGCGGCTCAACGACCTCGGCAGCGACCTGTCCGGTCTGGTACCACCGCCGAAGCGGCGGCGCCGCCGGGCGAAGCGGGCCGACTCGGACGCCACGGTCGGCGGGAGTACGGGATGAACGCGGCCGGGCGCGGGGCGGCGCGGCGGCCGGTGAGGATAGGGTCGAGGCATGCCACGCCAGGTCTATGACTTCGAGCCGCCGGACCGGTTCGTCGCCGGGACGGTCGGTGAGCCCGGCGACCGCACCTTCTTCCTCCAGGCCCGCGGTGGCGGCCGGGTCGTCAGCGTCGCGCTGGAGAAGGTGCAGGTGACGCTGCTCGCGGACAAGCTGGAGGAGTTGCTGGCGGAGGCCGTTCGCCGGTTCGGGGCCGACATCCCGGACACGGCCGAGCCGCTGCCCGCCGACAACGAGCCGCTGGACACGCCGCTGGACGAGGAGTTCCGGGTCGGCACCCTCGGCCTCGCCTGGGATTCGGAGAACAACACCGTCCTGATCGAGGCGGTCGCCGCGGGCGACGGCGCCGAGGCGCTGACCACCGACGAGGACGAGGACGACGACCCCGAGCCGGACCCCGATCCGGACGGCATCCCCGAGCTGGACAACCCCGACCTCGACCTGCTGCGGGTCCGGCTGGGGCCGCGCGAGACCCGGGCGTTCATCGAGCGCGCCCGGCGGGTCGTGTCCGCCGGCCGCCCGCCGTGCCCGCTCTGCGGCCTCCCGCTCGACCCCGACGGCCACCTCTGCCCCCGGCAGAACGGCTACCACCGCATGACCCCCGACGCGTGACCGACCCCGAGGCGGCGCCATGACCGAGCCGGTGGCGGAGCCCGTCGGTACCCCGCAGGTACCGGCCGAGGTGGCTCTGGACCTGTTGCGGCACGGGACGATCGAGCCGGAGGGGCTGCTCGCCGAGTCGTCCAATGCGACCCTGCGCGCCGTCATCACGCTGGACGGCCTGCGCGCCCGCTGCGTGTACAAGCCGGTGCGGGGCGAGCGTCCGCTGTGGGACTTCCCGGACGGTACGCTCGCCGGCCGTGAGGTGTCGGCGTTCCTGGTGTCGGCGGCGACGGGCTGGGACCTGGTGCCGCCGACCGTACTGCGGGACGGTCCGGTCGGGCCGGGCGCCTGCCAGCTCTGGATCGACACCGACGACACCGAACTCGTCGGCTTCGTCCCGGCCGACGACGTGCCGGCGGGCTGGCATCCGGTGGCCGCGGCCCGCGGCGAGCACGGCGAACCGTACGTGCTGGCCCACGCGCCGGACGAGCGGCTCGCCCGGATGGCCGCCCTCGACGCCGTACTCAACAACGCCGACCGGAAGGGCGGCCACGTGCTGCCCGGCGCCGACGGCAGGCTGTACGGGGTGGACCACGGCATCTCGTTCCACGCCGAGGACAAGCTGCGTACCGTGCTGTGGGGCTGGGCCGGCGACGAGCTGCCCGCCGAGACCGCGGAGACGTTGCGCGCGCTGCGCGCCGACCTCGCCGGTGGCCTCGGCGAGGAGCTGGCCGAGCACCTGACGCTGACCGAGGTCCGCGCCACGCTGGCCCGTACCGACCGGCTGTTGGCGGCCGGCCGCTACCCGATGCCCGGCGAGGACTGGCCCGCCCTGCCCTGGCCGCCGATCTAGCCCTGGGTGAGCCGCGGTGGCGCCGCATCACCGCGGCGCGGCGTCAGGCCAGGTCGACCCAGCCGGTACGGACCTGCCAGTGCCGGCCGGCCCGCAGGTGGGAGACGACCGCGCGTTGCAGCGACGTGTCCTGCGGCAGGTCGTCGAGGTCCGGGTCGATCCGCCGGAACACGAACTCGATGATGTTCCGGTCTCCCTCGTACCCGCCGGGCGCGAGCCGGAACCGGCGCTGGAACCGCACGATGTTCGACTCCGCCGGCAGGTACTCGGTGAGCTGGTCGTCCATCAGCCACGACGTGCACGCGGCCACGTCGTACCGGGTGCCGAAGTGACGGAGGAAGAACCCGGGGGCGGCGGCGAACGACGCGTCGCAGGCGGCCGGCGTCATCGGGCCGCTCTCCGGGATGTGCGCGTCGAGCGTCGGCGTCTCGGGCGGGGGTCCGCCGGCGCGGTCCCGGGCGGTGTCCACGTTGAACTGCAGCCGTCCCAGCGCGTACAGCAGGCCGCGGAAGTGCAGGGTGAACCACGCCTGCTTGTCGAGCCCGCCGGTGCCGTGGGTACGCCGGTGCAGCGCGGCCTTCGACCCCAGGTCGGCGAAGGTGTCCGCGGTGATGTCCGCCGGCACCCCGTGCCCCTCGTGGTACGCGACGAGCGCGGGCGACGCGGCGAGGAACACCCACAGGTAGAAGTAGCGCGCGTACCGGTCGAGTTCGCGGGGGAGGTCGGGCCACGACGCGAGCGGCGTCTGGTCGCCGAGCCGGGACGCCAGCAGCAGCCGGCTGCGTTGCAGCAGCCACCACAGTTCGGGCTGGCGGTCCGGGTCGGGCGCCGCGGTCAGCGCCTCGGCGGCGTCGGCCGCCGGGATGCCCATGATCTTCATCAGCCGGGTCGCCTCGGCCTCGTCCGGCAGCGGTACGTCCGGGCCGGTCACCGCGGCCAGCTCGGCCAGCCAGGGCTCCGCGTCCGCGCCCAGACCGAGTCGCCGGGCCAGCTCACCGACGGGTTGCGACATCCGTACTCCTCGAAAGATCGACGCCGGGGGAGATTCTGTCCTACCGGGCCGGCGGGGGCCATGCGGGTGTGCCCGCCCTCACGGACCGGCGGTAGGGGCCGACCGTCCCACCTCCTCGTTACGCTGGCGGTCATGGATACCTGGTCGGCGCCTGCGCTCCCCACCCTCCCCGGCGCCGGAACCCCCCTCGCCCTGTACGACACGGCAAGCGGTTCGGTGCGCCCGGCGACCCCCGGCGACACCGCCCTGCTCTACGTCTGCGGCATCACGCCGTACGACGCGACCCACCTCGGGCACGCCGCCACGATGATCACGTTCGACCTGATCAACCGCATGTGGCGGGACGCCGGCCACGCCGTGCGGTACGCGCAGAACGTGACGGACGTGGACGATCCGCTGCTGGAGCGGGCCGAACGGGACGGCATCGACTGGGTGACGCTGGCCGAGCGCGAGACGGAGCTCTTCCGTACGGACATGGCCGCGCTCGGGGTACTCCCGCCGGAGCACTACGTCGGCGCGGTGGAGACGATCCCGCAGATCGCGTCGCTGGTGGAGCGGCTGCTCGCGGTCGACGCGGCGTACCGGGTGGCCGACGGGACCGGTGACGTCTACTTCGACGTCGCCGCCGCCAAGCGCTTCGGGTACGAGTCGAACTACGACCGGGCCACGATGACCGCGCTGTCCGCCGAGCGCGGCGGTGACCCCGAGCGGCCCGGCAAGCGCGACCCGCTCGACCCGCTGCTGTGGCGTACGGCGCGGGAGGGCGAGCCGAGCTGGCCGTCGCCGCTCGGGGACGGGCGACCGGGCTGGCACATCGAGTGCGCCGCGATCGCGATGGGCACCCTCGGCCGACGCATCGACGTGCAGGGCGGCGGCAACGACCTGATCTTCCCGCACCACGAGATGTCCGCCGCGCACGCCGAGACGCTGACCGGCGAGTGGCCGTTCGCCGAGCACTACGTGCACGCCGGCATGATCGGCTGGCAGGGCGAGAAGATGTCCAAGTCCAAGGGCAACCTCGTGCTCGTGTCGGCGCTCCGGGAGCGCGGCGAGGACCCGGCCGCCGTACGGCTCAGCCTGCTCGCCGGCCACTACCGCGCCGACCGCGAGTGGACCGAGGCGCAGCTCGACGAGGCCCGCGAGCGGCTCGCCCGCTGGCGTACCGCGGTGGCCCGGCCGGCCGGGCCGGACGGTGCGGAGCTGCTGGCGTCACTGCGCGCCCGGCTCGCCGACGACCTGGACACCCCGGGCGCGCTCGCCGTCGTCGACGCCTGGTGTACGGGCGAGGGCGCCGACCCGACCGCCGGCCATACGGTGGCCGACGCCGTCGACGCCCTCCTCGGCGTCCGCCTCTGACGGTCCCGGGCCGCGTTGACATCCGGAGTGGGCACTCCGTATCTTCCTGGAAGGGAATCGGAGTGCCCACTCCGTATCGTCTCCGCCGGAGGTCCACCGTGCCCACCCACCCCACCGCACCCGCCCGTACCGCTGCGACAAGCCACGTCGGGCCAGGAGAGGCGGGCGGGCAAGGTCGGGTTGGGCGGGTCATGGCCGCGTCAGGTCGGGCACGGTCAGGGCAGACCGGGTCGGTCGGTCAGGCGGGCCAGGGGTAGGTCAGGGCGGCGCGGACGAGGGTGGCGTTGTCGGCCGCGGGCGTACCGTCCGGGCAGGTCAGGGTGTCTTCCAGGCCGACGCGGGTGGCGAGGCCGCGGGCGACGGCGAGTCGCAGGACCGGCCACGCCCCGCCGTCCTCCCCGTGCAGCAGCACCGGTACGGCCACGTCGGCGAGCTCGTCGAGCAGGCGTACCGCGGTGTCCGGGGCGGTGGCCGGGTCGGTGTCGGTGACCTCGGCGAGGATCCGCAGTACCGAGGCGTGTCCGGGCCACCGCCGGAACCGGCGTGCGCCGTCGGTGCCGGACCACAGCCCGGCCTCGATGCCGACACCCCGTTCGGTCAGCGCGTCCGCGACGTCGTCCGCGCCGTCCTCGTGCCAGTTGACCGAGGCGTGGTCGGGGAGTACGGGCCAGGCGCGGACGAGTGCGGCGCGCCGGTTCGGATCCTGCTCCGTCCACGCACCGGTCGTCACCCCCACCGGTACGCCCGGGGCAGCGGCACGCACCGCCGTGACGCAGCCGGCGACGGCGGTCGGGTCCAGCGTGTCGCGGCCGGCGTCGTCCTTCGGATGCAGGTGGATGTCCGTGGCGCCGGCGGCGACCGCGCCGGCCGCCGCGGCCGCGAGTTCCGCCGGGGTGACCGGCACGCCGTCCGCGCTGGTACGTGCCCCGTTCAGGCACGTCTGGATCCACCGGTGCGCCGTCATGCCAGCACGATGTCGAAGCCGCCGTCGTCCTCGCGCGGGTCCGGCCGCTCCGGCCCCTGCGGCACCGGGTACTCGTCGACGAGCATCGTGCCCGGCCCCGGCCACGTCGCCTGCGTGACCTCGATCGGGTCGCCCTTCTGGTCGCTCGCCACGTGCAGCAGCACCAGTACCGGCGTGTCTGGGCGGACGCGCAGGAGTTCGGCCTCCTGCCGGGTGGGTTGGCGGGCGGTGATGTGGTCGCGGGCGCGGGCGTACCGCCGGCCGGTGGCCTCCTCGACCGCCAGGTACAGCGGGCCGCGCACGGTGTCGAGCGTCTCCAGCCCGCTGCCGGCGACCTCGGTGGGCAGCAGCCACGTCGTACCGACCTCCGCGGGCTGGTCGCCGAGGTGGAGCACGTGCCGCCGCACGACCAGTTCCGTGCCCGCCTCCACCCCGAACGCGTGCGCCACGTCCTCCGGCGCCCCCTGCCGCCCCACCGAGATCACGTGCTGGCGGTACCGCACCGGCATGTCCCGGTGGTACCCGCGGGCCCGGCCGTACCGGGCGCGGGACAGCCGGTGCATCTGCCGCCGGCTGCCGCGCACGAACGTGCCCGACCCCGGTCGCGTCAACACCAGCCCCTCCACCCGCAACTGGTCGATCGCGCGCTGCACCGTCTGCCGCGCCACCCCGTACCCCTCGGCCAGGGACGGGATCGACGGCAGCCGCTCGCCCGGCGGGTACGTCCCGGCGCGGATCGCGGACCGCAGCTGGTCGGCGATCTGCCGGCTCGGTGACTCGGCGACACCCGGATTGATCTCCACGGCAGCCTCCTCGGCCTCGGACCGCCCTACCGTACCCCAGCTACCTAGGATGATCTGCCCGCCGCGCCGCACACCACCCCTGCCGGAATCGGTCGGTGCGGACGCGTCGGCGGGCACGCCGAGGGCGAACGGCCGGATGCGCGCGAACGCCGGCCCGTCAACGGCTCGTCCGGTACCCGAGGGGTCAGGCCGCGGGGTCAGTGGATCCGGCTGGCCCAGGCGGTGAGGGTGGCGGTGAACGACGGCAGCCGGGCGAGCTGCTCGGTGGCGCGGGTGGCCGCGGCGGCCGGGTCGGTGGAGCCGGGCGGCTGCTGGCCGAGGCTGCTGCGGAGGCGTTCGGCGATCCGGCCGAGATGCAGGCCGAGCCGTCGGGCGAGCGCGTCGCGTCCGGTCGGCACCGGTCCACCACCCGCCTCCCGGTACGCGGCGAGTACGGCGTGGAAGGTGGTGGCGTCGGGTGTCGTGCGCTGGTGCCGGGCGAGGTCGTACGCGGCGTGCGCGAGTTCGAGGCCGGCGCTGTCGGGGCCGGCGGTGTCCCAGTCGACGAGCAGCGGCCCGGACGGCGTGACGAGCACGTTCCACGGTTCGACGTCGCGGTGGGTGAGTACGTGGTCGGCGGCGTCGCGGAACGCGGCGCGGATCCGTACGGACGCGTGCAGGAGGTGGGGGAGGTGCCGGCGCAGCGCGGGCGCCCAGGGCAGGCCCCGGTCGTGGCCGGCGGTGAGCCAGCCGCGCCACTCGCGCTCGTCGTGGAGGCCGTACCAGTAGGGGGCGGGGACGGTGGTGCAGCGGGCGACGGCGTGCAGCCGGGCGAGGGTGCTGCCGAGCCATCCGGCGAGGTCGTCGTCCGCGGTCGCCGCGCGCCCGTCGACCCACTCGTACGCCCGCGCGGTGCCCCACCCGGCCACGTCGGTGACGTACCCGAAGGTGGGGGTGACGGGCGGGACGGGGCGGGGAAGGGCGATGCCGGCGGCGCGGGCCCGGCGTTCGAGGTCCATCGCGGCGGCCAGCTCGTCGCGCCAGCCGGTGTGGTCGACGCGCTTGACGAAGACCCGACCGGCGGTGGTGTCGAGCCGCCACGTCGGCTGGCTCGTGTACACGACGGGCACGAGTGGCCCGGTCGGCCGGCCCAGCCCGAACGCCGCGGCGACGGCGGGTGCCGCCTCCGGGGTCACGGTCAGCGCGGGGCGGGGCCGCCGCCGCGCCGCCGCAGGTACTTCTCGAACTCCTTGGCGATCTCGTCGCCGGACAGCGCCTCCAGCCCCGGCTCGCCGTCGCGCTGCTCCAGCGACCGCACGTAGTCGGCGATCTCGGAGTCGGCCTCGATCAGCTCGCGGACCTGCTCCTCCCAGTCGGCGGTGTCGACCTCCAGGTCACCGGTCGGGACGGGCAGGTCGAGCACCTCCTCGACCCGGTGCAGCAGGCCGAGGGTGGCCTTCGGGCAGGGCGGCTGGCTGGCGTAGTGCGGCACGTGCGCCCAGAACGACACCACGTCCAGCTCGGCGCGCGCGGCGGCCTCGTGCAGCACCCCGACCACCCCGGTCGGCCCCTCGTACTTGGTGGGGGCGAGGGCGAGGCGGGACAGCAGCGCCGAGTCGGTGGCGGTGCCGGTGATCGGCAGCGGCTGGCTGAACGGCACGTCGGCGAGCAGCGCGCCGAGCAGCACCACCTGGTCGATCTCCAGCCGGTGGCAGACGTCGAGGATCTCGTCGCAGAAGCTCTTCCACCGCATGTTGGGCTCGATGCCGCGGAGCAGGACGACGTCACGCTCGGCGCCGGGCACGTCGCAGCGGTAGAACCGGCTGGTGGGCCACTCGATCTCGTCGGGGCCGCCGTCGCCCATGGACACGGTCGGCCGGGTGACCTGGAAGTCGTAGTACGTCTCCGGGTCGAGCTCCTCGACCGGGCTGGCGTTCCAGGCGCTGCGCAGGTGGTCCACCGCCGCGGTGGCAGCGTCGGCCGCATCGTTCCACCCCTCGAAGGAGGCGACGAGCACGGGGGAGCGGAGCACCGGAAGTCCGTCGAACTCGGTCACCGCGCAAGCCTACGTCGAGCCACCGACAACCCCGGCGCCCGGCTACCGCGGCATCTGCCGAACGTCGGGTTGTTCACCTGTTCGACCTCGTACGTTGGTGGTGTCCGGTACGGTCGACCGACGGCCGGCGAGCGGTCCCGGAGCCGCACGGATAGCCTTAGCCCGTGGCAAGCTTCGCGAACCTACTGGACATCGTCCGTGACCGCGTCCTGATCGCCGACGGCGGCATGGGCACCATGCTGCAGGCGGCCGACCCGTCACTGGACGACTTCGAGGGCCATGAGGGCTGCAACGAGATCCTCAACGTCACCCGGCCGGACGTCGTCCGCGGCATCCACGAGGCCTATTTCGCGGCCGGGTCGGACTGCGTGGAGACGAACACGTTCGGCGCCAATTTCGCCAATCTGGGTGAGTACGGGATCGTCGAGCGCACCGAGGAGCTCGCCGCGGCGGGCGCCCGGCTGGCCCGGGAGGTGGCCGACGGCTGGTCCACGCCGGACCGGCCGCGGTTCGTCCTGGGCTCGATCGGCCCCGGTACCAAGCTGCCGACGCTCGGCCACGCGCCGTACGCGACGTTGCGCGACGCGTACCAGAGTTGTGCGGCGGGGTTGATCACGGGCGGTGCGGACGCGCTGATCGTGGAGACCTGCCAGGACCTGTTGCAGGCCAAGTCGGCGATCGTCGGCGCGCACCGCGCGATGTCCGCCGCCGGCCGGAAACTGCCGCTGATCTGCCACGTCACCGTGGAGACGACCGGCACGATGCTGGTCGGCAGCGAGATCGGCGCGGCGCTGACGGCGCTGGAGCCGCTGGGCGTCGACTTCATCGGGCTCAACTGCGCGACCGGCCCGGCCGAGATGGCCGAGCACCTGCGGTACCTGTCGCAGCACGCGCGTACCCGGCTGTCGGTGATGCCGAACGCCGGCCTGCCGGAGCTGACCCCGGACGGCGCCCGCTACCCACTGACGCCGGACGAGCTGGCCGACGCGCTGCACGAGTTCGTCACCTCGTACGGGGCGGGTCTGGTGGGCGGGTGCTGCGGCTCGACGCCGGAGCACATCGCGAAGGTCGCCGAGCGCGTCGCCGGCGTCACTCCGGCCACACGCGCGCCGGAGAGCGAGGCGGGCGTCGCCTCCGTGTACCACCACGTGCCGTTCCGGCAGGACGCCGGCGTACTGATGGTGGCGGAGCGGACGAACGCGAACGGGTCGAAGGCGTTCCGGGAGAAGATGCTGGCCGGTGACTTCGCCGGCTGTGTGGAGATCGCGCGGGACCAGACGCGGTCCGGCTCGCACCTGCTGGACCTGTGCGTCGACTACGTGGGCCGGGACGGCACCGCGGACATGCGGGAGATCGCCGGCCGGTTCGCCACGGCGAGCACGCTGCCGATCATGCTGGACTCGACCGAGCCGCAGGTGCTGGAAGCGGGCCTGGAGATGCTCGGCGGCCGCTGCGTGATCAACTCGGTGAACTACGAGGACGGCGACGGCCCGGGTTCCCGGTTCCAGCGGGCGATGCCGTTGATCAAGGAGCACGGCGCGGCGGTCGTGGCGCTGTGCATCGACGAGGACGGCCAGGCCCGTACGGCGGACTGGAAGGAACGGGTCGCGGTCCGGCTGGTCGAGGACCTGACCGGCAACTGGGGCATGGCACAGTCGGACATCCTGCTCGACTGCCTGACGTTCCCGGTGTCGACGGGGCAGGAGGAGACGCGGCGCGACGCGCTGGAGACGATCGAGGCGATCCGCCGCATCCACGAGCGGTACCCGGAGGTCAACTTCACCCTCGGCGTGTCGAACGTGTCGTTCGGGTTGAACGCGGCGGCCCGCCAGGTGCTGAACTCGGTGTTCCTGCACGAGTGCGTACAGGCGGGGCTGACCTCGGCGATCGTGCACGCCAGCAAGATCCTGCCGATGTCGAAGATCCCCGACGAGCACCGCGAGGTCGCCCTCGACCTGGTGTACGACCGGCGCCGCGAGGGGTACGACCCGTTGCAGCGGCTGATCGAGCTGTTCGAGGGTGTGGACGCGGCGAGCGCGCGGGCGAGCCGGGCCGAGGAGCTGGCGGCGCTGCCGCTGGAGGAGCGGCTCAAGCAACGCATCGTCGACGGCGAGCGCAACGGTCTCGACGAGGACCTGGCGGCGGCGCTGGCGAGCGGCCGCAAGGCGCTGGAGATCGTCAACGACATCCTGCTGGACGGGATGAAGGTGGTCGGCGACCTGTTCGGGTCGGGCCAGATGCAGCTGCCGTTCGTACTCCAGTCGGCCGAGGTGATGAAGGCGGCCGTGGCGTACCTGGAGCCGCACATGGAGGCGACCGACGACTCGGGCAAGGGCACGATCGTGCTGGCCACGGTCAAGGGCGACGTGCACGACATCGGCAAGAACCTGGTCGACATCATCCTGTCGAACAACGGGTACACGGTCGTGAACATCGGCATCAAGCAGCCGATCGCGGCGATCCTGGACGCGGCCGAGGAGCACAACGCCGACGTGATCGGCATGTCCGGGCTGCTGGTCAAGTCGACCGTGGTGATGAAGGACAACCTGGCCGAGATGATGGCCCGCGGGATGCACTCCCGGTTCCCGGTGATGCTCGGCGGCGCCGCGCTGACCCGGGCGTACGTGGAGGACGACCTGCGCGGGCAGTTCGACGGCGAGGTGCACTACGCGAAGGACGCGTTCGAGGGCCTGGCGTTGATGGACCGGGTGATGGCCGCCCGCCGCGGCGGCGCGCCGGTCGTCGACGCGGAGCGGGAGGCGAAGCTGGCGGAGCGGCGGGCCCGCCGGGAGCGGCAGCGCACCCTGGTCGCCGACACCGCCCCCGACCTGTACGACGCGTCCGTCCGGTCCGACGTGGCGACCGACGTGGACGTGCCGCGCCCGCCGTTCTTCGGGACGCGGGTGGCGAAGGGCATCCAGCTCGCGGAGTACGCGGCGATGCTGGACGAGCGGGCCACGTTCCTCGGGCAGTGGGGGCTGAAGCCGACCCGCGGTGGCGGCGGCCCGTCGTACGAGGAGCTGGCGGAGACCGAGGGCCGCCCGCGCCTGCGGTACTGGCTGGACCGGTTGGCGGCGGAGAAGGTGCTGGAGGCGGCCGTCGTCTACGGCTACTTCCCGTGCTACTCGGAGGGCAACGACCTGGTCGTCCTCGACGAGAACGCGCACGCCGAGCGGGCCCGGTTCACCCTGCCGCGGCAGCGTCGCGAGCGGCGGCTGTGCATCTCCGACTTCTTCCGTCCGAAGGAGTCGGGTGAGCTGGACGTGGTGGCGTTCCAGCTGGTCACGGTGGGTTCGGCGATCAGCGAGTACACGGCGAAGCTGTTCGCGGACAACGCCTACCGGGACTACCTGGAGGTGCACGGGCTGTCGGTGCAGCTGGCCGAGGCGCTCGCGGAGTACTGGCACCGCCGGATCCGTACCGAGCTGGTGCTGCCGGGCGGGACCAGCGTGGCCGACTCCGACCCGGGCGACCTGGCCGGCATGCTCAAGGTCGACTACCGCGGTTGCCGCTACGCGTTCGGCTACTCGGCCTGCCCGGACCTGGAGGAGCGCGCGAAGGTGGTGTCGCTGCTCGACTCGGAGCGGATCAACGTGTCGCTGTCGGAGGAGTTCCAGCTGACGCCGGAGCAGTCGACCGACGCGCTGGTCGTGCACCACCCGGAGGCGAGCTACTTCAACGCCCGCTGACCCGGATCCGGACCGTCCGGCCCGGCCCGCGTGATGCGGCCGGGCCGGCCGCGTACCCGGCGTGACCCGTTCGGCCCGGCCCGCCGGGAGCGCGGCGGGCACGATGGTCGGCATGGACGGTCGGATCGAGGGCACCGGGCCGCGCGGGTCGCGGCACGACTACTGGGGTGTGGTCCTGGAGGCGCCGGACGCCCCGGCGCTCGCCCGGTTCTACGCCGAGCTGCTGGGGTGGCGGATCGCTTCCGCGGAGCCGGGTTTCGCGACGGTCGGCCCGCCGGACGGGGTGGCGTACCTCGGGTTCCAGACGTCGCGGGAGTACCGGCCGCCGGTGTGGCCGGCCGACGGCGGGGCCGCGCAGCAGATGATGATGCACCTCGACTTCGAGGTGTCGGACCTGGCCGCGGCGCTCGCCCACGCCCGCCGGCTGGGTGCTCGGCCCGCCACCCTCCAACCCCAGGAGTCGGTACGGGTCCTGCTCGACCCGGCCGGCCACCCGTTCTGCCTGTACGTCGACGACACGTCCGGATCGTCACCCGGCACCGCCGGTACGGTCACGCGCTGATGGATCATGGCGGCGGCGCGGTGACCTGGGCCACGAGACGCTCCCGGTACGCGGTGGGCCGGCCGCGGCACCGGCAGGATCGGGGCATGCAGACCACCACCGGCCTCGCCGCCGTACTGTTCGACATGGACGGAACCCTCGTGGACAGCGAGAAGGTCTGGACCGTCGCGCTGTACGAGCTGGCCGAGAAGCTCGGCGGCCGGCTCTCCGACGCGGCGCGTGCCGCAATGGTCGGTACCAACATGTCGCGGTCGATGGCGATCCTGCACGACGACCTGGGGCTGCCGGCCGACCGGGACACCGCCGACAGCGTGGCCTGGCTGGAGGACCGGATGGGCGAGCTGTTCGCCGACGGTCTGGTCTGGAAGCCGGGCGCGCAGGAACTGCTCGCCGCGGTCGCCGCCGCGGACATCCCCGCCGCGCTGGTCACCGCCACCCGCCGCCGGCTGGTCGAGACCGCGCTGGAGACCATCGGCCGGCGCTACTTCGCCGCCGTGGTGTGCGGCGACGACCTGGACGAGACCAAGCCGCACCCGGCTCCGTACCGGACGGCGGCGACGCTGCTGGGCGTCCCGCCGGCGCGCTGCGTCGCCATCGAGGACTCGCCGACCGGGCTGGCCAGCGCCCGCGCCGCCGGCTGCGTCGTCGTCGGCATCCCCAGCGAGGTCGACCTCACCGGTACGCCGGGCGTCACGCTCGTCGACAGCCTCACCGCCGTCGACGTGTCGTACCTGCGCAGCCTGGTCGCCTGACGGCGAACGGGCCAGGGGCGGGCGAACGCCGGGTCGGGGGAGACCCGGCCCGGCGTTCGGTGCCCGCTCACTCGTACGCGATGGCGCCGAGCACGTTGAGCCGGGCGGCGCGTACCGAGGGCAGGATCGCCGCGACGACGCCGATCACCGCCGCCAGCACCAGGTACGCGATCATCAGCCCCCACGAGAAGCTCAGGTACTTGATGCCCTGGTCGTGGAGGGCCCGGACGACCGCGGCGCCGAGGCCGGCACCGACCGCGAGGCCGAGTACGGCGCCGAACACCGAGATGGTCACGGACTCGACGGTGATCATGCTCATCACCTGCCGGCGCTTCATGCCGATGGCGCGCAGCAGTCCCAGTTCGCGGGTGCGTTCGATGACCGACAGGGCCAGCGTGTTGACCACGCCGAGCGCGGCGATGATGATCGCCAGCGTCAGCAGTACCTGGATCATGGTCTGCACGGTGTCGAACGTGGACGTCTGCTGGTGGACGAAGTCGCTGCGGTCGGCGACGGTGACCAGCGGGTTGCTCGCCAGCAGGTCGTCGATCTGCCTCTTCGCCGCGCCGGTCGACGCGCCGTCCGACACCGTGACGAACGCCGAGGTCGGGCTCGTCAGCGCGAAGTCCGACACGGCCGAGTGGGGCAGGACCCAGCCGGACATGCCGCCCTCGCCGGACGTGTAGATCCCGGACAGCGTGTACGTGCCGGAGCCGTGCGTGAGCCGGACGCGGACGGTGTCGCCGACCGACAGGTGGTCGGCCTTCGCCGTCTTGGCGTCGAGCAGCGCCTGGTGCCTGGACAGCGCGGTGACCGTACCGGCGGAGCGGGTCATGCTGACCGCGGTCGCCAGCGCCGGTACGTCGTCGGTGGCGGTGACGCCGACGGTCCTGCCGTCGACCTGGCCGCGGTCGTAGAACACCCCGGCCACCGACGACACCCCGGACACCGACCGCATCTTCGGCAGCAGCGCCGGGTCGAACGTGGGCGGCACCGCCGAGGTCTGCGTACCGGAGACGATGAGGTCGGCCTTGATCTGCTGGTTGGCGACCTTGTCGATGCTGGTCTGCACCGACGACAGCACGGTGGACACGCCGGTGATCAGCGCGATGCCGACCATCAGCGCCGCCGCCGTGATCGCGGTACGCCGCGGGTTGCGCGCCGAGTTGCGCCGCCCCAGCTTCCCGGCCGTACTGAACGACAGCAGGCGGCCGATGACGCCGACCACCGGCCGGGAGATCACCGGCGTCAGCAGTGCCACGCCGATGAAGGCGACCAGGACGCCGCCGAGGATCGCCCAGAGCGTCGCCGTACCGGACAGCGACCCGAACAGGCCCAGCCCGAGTACGCCGCCGCCGAGGACGAACACGACCGCGCCGAGTACGGTGACCCGGGTCAGCGGCCGGTCCGGGGTGGCCGCGTCGCGCATCGCCGCCACCGGCGGGATCCGCGAGGCGCGCAGCGACGGGAACAGCGCCGCCACCACCGTGATGACGATGCCGACCGCGAACGACGCGATCACCGCGCTTGCCGGTACGCCGATGGACAGTTCCAGGTTGCCGCCGCCGACGTGCGTGAACACGTACCCGAGGAGGGCGCCGACGCCGATGCCGGCGAGCAGGCCGAGGGCGCCGGCGAAGACGCCGATCACCACCGCCTCCAGGAGTACGGAGCCGATCATCTGCCTGCGGCTGGCGCCGATGGCGCGCATCAGGGCGAGTTCCCGGGTCCGCTGCGCCACGATGATCGAGAACGTGTTCAGGATCAGGAACGCCCCGACGAACAGTGCCACCCCGGCGAAGCCGAGCAGCACGTAGTTGAGGAACTTCAGCCCCTCCTTGATCGAGTCGGTCGACTTCTTGGCCAGCGCCGCCCCGGTCTGCACCTGGTACGAGCCGCCGGTCGCGGCCGACACCCGGTCCTTGAGCGTCGACTGCGACACGCCCTTGTCGGCGGTCACCGAGACCGTCGAGTACACGCCGGTGCGGCCGAGCAGGAGGTGCTGCGCCACGGGCGTGGTGAACGCGACGCTGGTCTCGCCGCCGAGCGAGTCCCGGTTGCCCGAGTAGCCGTACGTGCCGGCCACGGTGAAGTGTCGGGTCTTGCCGTCGATGATCACCGTGATCGGGTCGCCGGCCTTGAACCCCCCGGTCTTCGCCAGGCCGCCGTTGACGACCACCTCGCCGGCCGACGTCGGGCCGTGCCCGGTACGCAGCTGCACGACGTCGTTGGTGCCGCGCCAGTTCGTCCCGTACTGCTGGCCGGTGGTCGACGGGATCGCCTTGCCGCGCTTGTCCAGCGGGATGACGCCGTTGGTCATCACCTCGCCGTGCGCGGTCCTGACGCCGTCGACGCGCGCCACCTTGTCGACCAGGCTCGCCGGCAGCGTCGCGCCCGCCTCCGCCGGTCCGGTCTGCCGACCCTGGCCGGGCGCCGGTTTCGGCGACACCTGCACGTCCACGTTCTGGTACACGGTGGCGAACAGGCCCTGGAACGAGTTGCCCAGCGACGTGGTGAGCACCAGCGCGCCGGCGACGAACATGACGCCCAGGACGACGGCCAGGCCGGACAGCACCAGCCGCAGCTTGCGGGCGAGCAGGTTCTTGAGTACCGCTCGGAACATCAGCCCTCACCCCGGGGGTGCTCGCCGACCTTGTCCAGCGTCTTCATCTTCTCCAGTACGGCGTCGGCAGTCGGGTCGTGCAGCTCGTCGACGATCGCGCCGTCCGCCAGGAACACCACCCGGTCCGCGTACGAGGCGGCGTTGGGGTCGTGGGTGACCATCACGATCGTCTGCCCGAACTGGCGCACCGAGTCGCGCAGGAAACCCAGTACCTCCTGGCCGGAGCGGGAGTCCAGGTTGCCGGTCGGCTCGTCGGCGAAGACCACCTCGGGCCGCGACACCAGCGCGCGGGCGCACGCCACCCGCTGCTGCTGACCGCCGGACAGCTGCGTCGGCCGGTGCCCCAGCCGGTCCCGCAGCCCGACCGTGTCGACCACCGTGTCGAACCAGTCCCGGTCCGGTTTGCGGCCCGCGATCGACAGCGGCAGCAGGATGTTCTCCTGCGCGGTCAACGTCGGCAGCAGGTTGAACTGCTGGAAGATGAAGCCCACCTTGTCGCGGCGCAGCTCCGTCAGCCCCTTGTCGCCGAGCCCCGTCACCCTGGTCTCGCCGATGTACACCTCGCCGCGGCTCGTCGTGTCCAGCCCCGCCAGGCAGTGCATCAGCGTCGACTTGCCGGACCCCGACGGGCCCATGATCGCCGTGAACCTGCCCCGCTCGAACTCGACGTTCACGGTGCGCAGCGCGGCGAGCTGCGCCTCCCCCGTGCCGTACACCTTCCACACGTCCACCGCGCGGGCCGCGATGCCCGTCGCCGTGGTGAGCGATGTGGCCACGTTCCTCCCCCATCCGGTACCGCCGGCGGGCGGTCCCGCGCGACGTCGTCGTGCCCTGACGCTACGGGCCGTGACCGCGCGATGCGTCGTACACGGGGAGGGTTGGTGGGTACGCCGCGAGGGCGAAGCGGGCCGGAACCGGTCATCCGGATCGACCCGCAGCCGATGCTCCGGGATGACCCCGACTCCGACCTGAGCAGGAGGACCGTCTCCCACCGGTACGCCGGGGTCCGCGGTGCGCGCGCCGTCCGGTGCGTGGCGCTTCCGGCGCCGCCGGCCCGGATCGGCCCCGGCGCGCGGCCCGACCGGTCAGCCGCCCGGCCGGACCAGACCCGTCTCGTACGCGAGGACGACGGCCTGGACACGGTCGCGCAGGTCCAGTTTCGTCAGCAGGTGCCCGACGTGCGTCTTGACGGTCGTCTCGGACACCGACAGCTCGGCGGCGATCTCCGCGTTCGACAGCCCGCGCGCCACCAGGACGAGCACCTCGCGTTCCCGCTCGGTCAGTACGTCGATGCGGTCGGAGGTGCGCGCATCCGGATCCGGCAGGAACGTGCCGAACTGGTCCAGCAGCCGGCGCAGGATCCGCGGCGCCACCACCGCCTCGCCGGCCGCCACCGTGCGGATCGCCTGCACCAGATCCTCCGCCGGTACGTCCTTGGCCAGGAAGCCGCTCGCCCCCGCGCGCAGCGCCCCCACCACGTACTCGTCGAGGTCGAAGGTGGTCAGGATGAGCACCCGGACCGGCAGCCGGGCCTGCACGATGGCGCGCGTGGCGGCGACCCCGTCCATCCGCGGCATCCGGATGTCCATCAGCACCACGTCCGGCAGCAGCCGGCGGGCCAGCTCCACGCCCTCGACGCCGTCGCCGGCCTCGCCGACGACGTCCACGTCCTCCTCGGCGCCGAGCACCATGCGGAACCCGGTCCGCAGCAGCGGCTGGTCGTCGACCAGCAGCACCCGGACCGGGCGCTGCGGCCCCGGCCCGGTCGACCCGGTGCCCGTGCCCTCCGCGGAGGGAAAGACGTCGGCCGTGCTCACACGTACCCCCGTGGTTCGGCTGCCGGCAGGCGCGACAGTCCCTCCAGATTGTCCATGGGAATCCTCGCGTACACGCGGAAGCCCCCGCCGGGGCGGGGTCCGGTGGTGATCTCCCCGCCGTACAGGGCGACGCGCTCGCGCATACCGACCAGGCCGTGCCCGCCGGTCGCGTCCCCGGACGGGCCGCGGCCGGTGTCGAACACCTCCACCGTCAACGCCGACGGCCCGAACCCCAACCGGACCACCGCGCGCGCCGGACCGGCATGCTTCACCGCGTTCGTCAGCGCCTCCTGCACCAGCCGGTACACGGCCAGCCCGATCCCCGCGTCCACCGGGTACGGCTCGCCCTCGACCCGGACGTCGACCGGCAGCCCGGCCCGGCGTACCCGGGCGACCAGGTCACCGACGGCGGTCAGGCCGGGTGCCGGGGCCAGGCCCGCCTCGGGCGGCGTCGCCGGCTCGTCGTCGGTACGCAGCACGTCCAGCAGCCGGCGCAGCTCCCGCAGCGTCGTCCGTCCGGTCGCCTCGATACTGGTCAGCGCCTCGGCCGCGGCGTCTGGGTCGCGGGTCAGGCTGCGCCGGGCGCCGGTCGCCAGCACCCCCATCACGCTGACGTGGTGCGCGACCACGTCGTGCAGCTCCCGGGCGATCCGCCGGCGCTCCTCGGCCACCGCCTGCCCCGCCAACGCCTGCTGGTTGCGCTCCGCCTCGACCGCCCGCGCCTCCAACGCCCCCGTGTACGCCCGGCGCGTGCGGTTGAACTGCCCGGTCACCACGCACACCGCCGCCACCACGACGTCCACCAGGATGACCAGGGTCTGGTCGCGAGGGTCGTGCCCGGCGCGCAGCCACCCCACCACGAACGCCGGCACCCACAGCGCCGCCGTCGCCGCCAGCGCGGGCGGCAACCGGTGCCGGCTCGCCGCCGTGTACGCCAGCACGACCGCGGTCAGCTCCTGCGTCTGCCAGAAGTCCGGGTCGATCAGCGCCGCCAGGATCAGCGCCGCGGTCGCGCCGACCGCCGGCCACAGCCACTGTCGCCGGGCCAGCACCGGCAGTACGCCGAGGACCGCCCACAGCGTCGCCACCCACGGCTCGACCGGCCGGAACCGGGCCGGACCCGCCGCCAGCAGCGCCACGTACGCCAGCAGGATCGCCGCCGCGAGCACGGCGTCGCCGGCGAGCACGTCCCCGCGCAGCCGCCGGACCATCGCACCGAACGCCGTCACGTTCCGACCGTATCCAGTACGCCGCGGCGCGGGTCCTCACGCAGGCCGATCCTGATCTCCTCCGCGCGGAGGAGACGGCAGCTCCGGGAACGGCGGCGGGGTGCCACCGAACTCCGGGCACCGCGACTGGTGCGCGCACCAGTCGCACAGCCGGCTGCGCTTCGGTGGGAACTCCGCCGACTGCGTGGCCCGCTCGATCGCCGACCACAACGCCACCACGTTGCGCTCGAACCGGGCCAGCTCGTCGGCGTCCGGACTGTAGTCGCACGCCTCCCGATCCTTCAGGTACAGCAGGCGAAGCGCGCGCGGTACGACGCCGCGGGTGCGCCACAGCACCAGCGCGTAGAACTTCAGCTGGAACAGCGCCTGCGCCTCGAACGCCTCGCGCGGCGCGCCGCCGGTCTTGTAGTCCACCACCCGCAGGTCGCCGGCCGGCGACACGTCGAGCCGGTCGACGAAGCCGCGCAGCCGCAGCCCCGAGTCGAGTACGACCTCGATCAGGCTCTCCCGCTCGGCCGGCTCCAGCCGCTGCGGGTCCTCGACCGTGAAGTATCCGTCGACGAGGCCGCGCGCCGACTCCAGCCACCCGCCCAGCTGGTCGGCCGTGTCCCCGGTGAACAGCTCCGCCAGCGCCGGCTCCGCCTCGGTCAGCCGGGCCCACTCCGGCTCCAGCAACGCCAGCGCCGCCCGCCGGGTGCGCTCCGCGGCCGGCAGCTCGAACAGCTTCTCCAGCACCGCGTGCACCAGCGTGCCGCGAACCTGGTCGGTGGTCGGCGTCTCCGGCAGCCGGTCGATCGTCCGGAACCGGTAGAGCAGGGGGCAGGTCTTGAAGTCCGACGCCCGGGACGGCGACAGCGAACCGCGCACCGCGGCCAGCTCCTCGGCGGTCAGGCTGGTCTCGCGGTGCCGGCGGAGCGGATGGTCGGATCCGCGCCCGGCCGCGGTGTCGCCGTCCGCGGACCCGGTGGCACCGTCGCTGGCCGCATCGCCGGCGCCGCCGGTGGGCAGGTCGCTCGCGGTCCGTCCGGTGGGGGAGGTCTCGACCGTCATGCCCGGAAGCCTAGGGGAGGGGTACGACGCTTCCGCGGCGCCGCGTCCCCCGGGCGCGCCGTACCCGGTACACCGGACGGTGGTCGCGTGGCGCGGGCGGCGCCGGGCGCTTCAGTAGCATGGGTGCAATGGACGACAGCACCCGTTCCGCGGCCGGTGGGCCACCCGGCGTCCGGCTCGGTCGGGTCCTGGGCATCCCGGTGCACGTGTCCCTGTCCTGGCTGGTGCTCGCCGCCCTCATCACCTTCCGGTACGGCGAGGTCGTGCAGGGCAACCTGCCCGAGCTGGCCGTCCCCGCGGCGTACGCGGTGGGTTTCGGGTTCGTGCTGTGTCTGATGGTCTCGGTGTTCCTGCACGAGTTGGGGCATGCGGTGACCAGCCGGCTGCACGGCATCGGGGTCCGGGCGATCAGCCTGGAGATGCTCGGCGGGTTCACCGAGATGGAGCGCGAGTCGCCGACGCCGCGGGTGGAGCTGGCGGTGTCGCTGGTCGGCCCGGCCGTGTCGGCGGTGCTGGGGCTCGCCGGCTGGGGCGTGCTGCTCGTCGTACCGCCCGGTTCGGTGGCGCACGAGCTGGCGTTCCAGATCACCGCGAGCAACCTGATCGTGGCCGTGTTCAACGTGCTGCCCGGCCTGCCGCTGGACGGTGGCCGGGCGCTGCGGGCGCTGATCTGGGCCGCCACCGGCGACCGCTACCTCGGCACCCGCCTCGCCGGGTACGCCGGGCGTGTCGTCGCCGCGGCCACCCTGCTCGGCTGCCTCTGGCTGTACGTGCGGTCCCCGGGCGGCGCGGGCGGCTTCATCGTGGTGATCGTCGGCGCGGTGCTGGCGGTGTTCCTGTGGGCCGGTGCCGGGCAGGCGATCCGCGGTGGCCGGCTGGCCGCCCGCTTCGACCTGGTGCACGCCGGCCGCCTGGCCCGCCCCGCCCTCCAGGTCCCCTCCGGTACCCCGCTCGCCGAGGTCGGCCGGCGGGTCGCCGAGACCGGCGCCGGTGCGGTCGTCGTCCTCGACGGCGGCGGCACGCCGGTCGCGCTGGTCAGCGAGCACGCCGCCGCGGCCGTACCGGCGGAGCGGGCGCCGTGGGTGACCGTGGACACCGTCGCGCGCACGCTGGTGCCGCACCTGGTACTGCCCGCCGCGCTGGCCCGCGAGGACGTGATGCGCGCCGTCCAGACGCACCCGGCCAGCGAGTACCTGGTGGTCGACGGCCCCGTCGGGGCGCGTCCCGCCGCGGCACATATCGTCGGTGTACTCGTGGCCGACGACCTGGCCAACCTGCTGGACCCGAAGAGGACGATCCGTTGACCCTGCCTGCCCCCACCACCGACGCACCCGCCGTGCCCGGCGCCGCCCGCCGCGGCCCGTTCCGGGCGGGTGACCGGGTCCAGCTCACCGACCCGAAGGGGCGGATGCACACGATCGAGCTGGTCGCGGGCAAGGTGTTCCACACGCACCGCGGCGGGCTGCCGCACGACGACCTGATCGGCCTGCCCGAGGGCTCCGTGGTCACCTCCACCGGCGGCACCACGTACCTGGCGCTGCGCCCGCTGCTCACCGACTACGTGCTGTCGATGCCGCGCGGCGCGCAGGTCATCTACCCGAAGGACGCGGCGCAGATCGTCGCGCAGGGCGACGTGTTCCCCGGTGCGCGGGTGGTGGAGGCGGGCGCCGGTTCCGGCGCGCTGACCTGTTCGCTGCTGCGCGCGGTCGGCCCCACCGGCCACGTCCACTCGTACGAGCAGCGGCCGGAGTTCGCGGAGATCGCGCGGCGCAACGTGGAGACGTTCTTCGGTGGGCCGCACCCGGCGTGGGAGCTGACGGTCGGCGACGTCGCGGACGCCACGGACGGTGACGTGGACCGGATCGTGCTGGACATGCTGGCGCCGTGGGAGGTGCTGGACACGGTCGAGCGCGCGCTGATCCCCGGCGGCGTCCTCGTCGGGTACGTGGCGACCACGCCGCAGCTGTCGGAGCTGGTCGAGGCGCTGCGCGAGCGGGGTTCGTTCACCGAGCCGCACTCGTGGGAGTCGCTGGTCCGGGACTGGCACGTCGACGGCCTGGCGGTACGCCCGGACCACCGGATGATCGCGCACACCGCGTTCCTGGTGACGAGCCGCCGGCTGGCGGACGGCGTGGTGGCGCCGGTGCGGCGGCGCAAGCCCAGCAAGGGCGCCGAGGCGTACGCGGCGCGCCGGAAGCAGGCCGACACGCCCGGGCCGACCGGATCCTGACCCGCGCGCGCCGCAGCCGCGAGCAGGCCACCGATCCTTCGGATACCGAAGCCGAAACATCCGGGTGTGGGGGAATGTCACACCGACGCGCTACCGTACGAGCACCCAGGGTGGACGTGATCTTCACATCAACCCGGGGGCGTCGGGACGAGCCCGAACCGGGCATCACCGGTTAGGGTTTAAGACGGAAACCTCGAGCCAGGGGAGGTGGGGACGTGGCACGCAGCGAAGATGCCGAGAGCCGCGCCGCGCGCTGGGAAAAGGAGGCCCACGACCTCTCCACGCAGGTGGCATTCCTGCAGGAGGAGCTGGCCCTGGTCAGGCGGAAGCTGACCGAGAGTCCGCGACAGGTCCGGATGTTGGAGGAGCGCCTCGCGGCCGCGCAGGCCCAGGTGCAGCGACTCGGCGACCAGAACGAAAGACTGGTCGCCACGCTCAAGGACGCTCGCGAGCAGATCGTCACCCTCAAGGAAGAGATCGACCGACTTGCCCAGCCGCCCAGCGGCTACGGCGTCTTCCTCGGCAGGTACGAGGACGGCACGGTCGACGTGTTCACCGGCGGGCGCAAGCTGCGTGTCGCCGTCTCGCCGACCGTCGAGCTCGACGACCTGAGCCGCGGCCAGGAGGTCCTGCTCAACGACGCGCTCAACGTGGTCGAGGGCCTCGGCTTCGAGCGGGCCGGCGAGGTCGTCATGATCAAGGAGCTGCTGGAGTCCGTCGACGGTGTGGTCGACCGGGCGCTGGTCATCTCGCACGCCGACGAGGAGCGCGTGGTGCACCTCGCCGAGACGCTGGCGGACCAGCCGCTGCGTGCCGGCGACGCGCTCATGATCGAGCCCCGCAGTGCGTACGCGTTCGAGCGCATCCCGCGCAGCGAGGTCGAGGAGCTCGTCCTCGAAGAAGTCCCCGACATCAACTACCACGACATCGGTGGTCTCGACTCGCAGATCGAGCTGATCCGCGACGCCGTGGAGCTGCCGTTCCTGCATGCCGACCTGTTCCGTGAGCACGAGCTGCGTCCACCGAAGGGCGTCCTGCTGTACGGTCCGCCCGGCTGCGGCAAGACGCTCATCGCCAAGGCGGTGGCGAACTCGCTGGCCAAGCAGGTCAAGGAGCACCGGGAGGGGGAGAAGGCGCGCAGCTTCTTCCTCAACATCAAGGGCCCCGAGCTGCTGAACAAGTACGTGGGGGAGACGGAGCGGCACATCCGCCTGATCTTCCAGCGGGCCCGCGAGAAGGCCGGCGAGGGTGTGCCGGTCATCGTGTTCTTCGACGAGATGGACTCCATCTTCCGCACCCGCGGTTCCGGGGTCTCCTCCGACGTGGAGAACACGATCGTTCCCCAGCTCCTCAGCGAGATCGACGGCGTCGAGGGCCTGGAGAACGTCATCGTCATCGGGGCGTCCAACCGCGAGGACATGATCGACCCGGCGATCCTGCGCCCCGGCCGGCTCGACGTGAAGATCAAGATCGAGCGGCCGGACGCCGAGTCCGCGAAGGACATCTTCACCAAGTACGTCACGTCCGGTCTGCCGTTGCACCCGGACGACCTCGCCGAGCACGGTGGCTCGCGCGACGCCTGCATCGCCGCCATGGTGCAGGCCGCCGTCGAGCGGATGTACGCGGAGACGGAGGAGAACCGCTTCCTTGAGGTGACGTACGCCAACGGCGACAAGGAAGTCCTGTACTTCAAGGACTTCAACTCCGGCGCGATGATCCAGAACATCGTCGACCGGGCGAAGAAGATGGCCATCAAGGACTTCCTCAACACCGGTACGAAGGGTCTCCGGCTCACGCACCTGCTCGACGCCACCGTCGACGAGTTCCAGGAGAACGAGGACCTGCCCAACACCACCAACCCGGACGACTGGGCGCGCATCTCCGGCAAGAAGGGCGAGCGGATCGTGTACATCCGCACGCTCGTCTCCGGCAAGGGCGCCGAGGCCGGTCGTTCGATCGACACGGTCAGCAACACCGGCCAGTACCTGTAGCCGCCGGTTTTCGTTCCGCCCGTGGGGCGGCCTCCGTACCAGGGGGCCGCCCCGCGGCGTGTCGGGCGGTCCGTGCTTGCGCGGGGCTTTCCGCGGCGTGTCGGGATGGGCGCGCCGAATACCGGTCCGGTGGGGCCGGGCCGGCCGCCCGGCGGGGCGTACCGGGATAGGCTCGACCAGAGCACGCCGCACCGATACGGCAGGGCGCACCATCCGGCCAGCGAATCGAGGAAATCCCATGACAGCGGACCCGAGGCGGCGGACCACACCGGGGGCGACGGTGGGCGAGCGCCGCACCGAATCGGTACCCACCCGCCCCGATCCGCGGCCCGCCGACGACGGCCGTACCGGGCGCAGTGCCTGGCGTGTCATGGGCACCGAGGTGGAGTACGGGATCTCCGTGCCGGGGCGGCCGGGTGCCAACCCGATGGTCACCTCGTCCCAGATCGTCAACGCGTACGGGGCGCGTCCCGAGCTGGATCGCGGTGGACGTACCCGGTGGGACTACGAGGAGGAGTCGCCGCTGCGCGACGCCCGCGGCTTCACGTACTCCGGCGCGCTGTACGACCCGGCCGAGGCGCTCGCCGACGAGGACCTGGGCCTGGCCAACGTGATCCTCACCAACGGCGCCCGGCTGTACGTGGACCACGCCCACCCGGAGTACTCGACGCCCGAGTGCACGAACCCGCGCGACATCGTGCTGTGGGACAAGGCCGGCGAGCTGGTGATGGCGGAGGCGGCGCGCCGTGCGTCGGCGGTGCCCGGCGCCCAGCCGATCAACCTGTACAAGAACAACACGGACAACAAGGGCGCCAGCTACGGCACGCACGAGAACTACCTGATGCGCCGGGACACGCCGTTCGCGGACATCGTCGCGCATCTGACCCCGTTCTTCGTGAGCCGGCAGATCGTGTGCGGCGCCGGCCGGGTCGGCATCGGCCAGGACGGTTCGGGCACCGGCTTCCAGATCACCCAGCGCGCGGACTTCTTCGAGGTCGAGGTCGGGCTGGAGACCACGCTGAAGCGCCCGATCATCAACACGCGGGACGAACCGCACTCCGACGCCGACAAGTACCGGCGGCTGCACGTGATCATCGGGGATGCGAACCTGTCCGAGATCGCGACGTACCTGAAGGTCGGGACGACGGCGATCGTGCTGGCGATGGTCGAGGCGAAGGTGCTGCCGCTGGACCTGGGCATCGCCGACCCGGTCGCCGAGCTGCGCGACGTCAGCCACGACCCGACCCTGACGCACCGGATCCGGCTGCGCGACGGGCGCCGGATGACCGCGCTGGACCTCCAGTGGGCGTACCTGGAGCGCGCGCGGGCGTACTGCGAGCGCGAGTTCGGCGCCGATCTCGACGAGATCACCGCCGACGTGTTGGACCGCTGGGAGTCGGTGCTGACGAAGCTCGGCGACGACCCGATGAGCTGCGCCGACCAGCTCGACTGGGTGGCGAAACTGCGGCTGCTCAACGGATACCGCGAGCGCGAGCACCTGGACTGGTCGTCGCCGAAGCTCGCCCTGGTCGACCTGCAGTACTCGGACGTGCGGCCCGGCAAGGGGCTGTACCACCGGCTCGTCGCGCGCGGTGCGATGCAGACGCTGTTCACGCCGGAGGAGATCGTGCGCGCCGTCGGCGAGCCGCCCACCGACACCCGGGCGTACTTCCGGGGCCGGTGCCTGCGCAGCTACCCGGCCGAGGTGGTCGCGGCGAGCTGGGATTCGGTGATCTTCGACGTGGGCCGCGAGTCGCTCGTACGGGTGCCGATGATGGAGCCGCTGCGCGGTACCCAGCGGCACGTGGGCGCGCTGTTCGACCGGTGCGCCAGCGCCAAGGACCTGCTCGCCGAACTCACCGCCGATTAGGCGCGCGAAGTCCGTTTTCCCGACGCGTTCCGCGCGATCATCGAGGTAAGTTTCAAGCAACCGTCCGGTCCGGTCGCCCAGGCCGGACCGGTGCGTGTGTGGGTTGCCAGCGAGGGGAGAGACCGATGGCCACGCGAGACACCGGCGGGCAGTCCCAGTCCAACCGCAGCCGTCAGGACGAGGACGTCGACGACGCCCCTGCCGTCGACCCGGAGGCCGCCGAGCGCCAGGAGAAGCTCACCGAGGACGTCGACGACCTCCTCGACGAGATCGACGGTGTCCTTGAGGAGAACGCCGAGGAGTTCGTCAAGGGCTATGTCCAGAAGGGCGGCGAATAGGGCTCGCGCCCTGGTCCGTCGGGTCGGGTCCGCGTCGCCCGCGGTGCACCGTGCCGGTCGGGCGAGCGTACCCGGCGGGCACGCGTACCGCGATCATGGGCGTGGTCTGCGTCCGTGGCATCCTGTGCTTCGACTGCAACGGCGGGCTCGGGCACTTCCTCCGACAACGTCGGATGTTTGACGATGGCGATCACCTACCTGAGAGGAACCACTTAAGTGGGTCGAGATCTCCCCGGGCGTCTGCCGGTCGAGTTCGCCTACACGGGCGGCTCGTCGTTCACCGACTACCTGCGCGCGGCCGCGCCCGAGATGCTGCCGGGCCGCCGGCCGCTGCCGCCGGGCGCGCTCGGTGACGTGGCCCCGCACGGTACGACGATCATCGCGATGAGCTACGCGGGCGGTGTGCTGCTGGCCGGTGACCGGCGCGCGACGATGGGCAACCTGATCGCGCAGCGGGACATGGAGAAGGTGTTCCCCGCGGACACGTACTCGGTGATCGGCATCGCCGGCACGGCCGGGATCGGTCTTGAGCTGGTGCGGCTGTTCCGGGTGGAGCTGGAGCACTACGAGAAGATCGAGGGCACGTCGCTGTCGCTGCCGGCGAAGGCGAACCGGTTGGCCGCGATGGTGCGCGACAACCTCGGCGCCGCGATCCAGGGTCTTGCCGTGGTGCCGATCTTCGCCGGGTACGATCCGGCCGCTCCGGACCCGGCGACCGCAGGCCGGCTCTACTCGTACGACGTGACGGGTGGGCCGTACGAGGAGCAGGACTTCCAGGCGGTCGGCTCGGGTTCGCTGTTCGCGAAGTCGGCGCTGAAGAAGCGGTACCGGCGCGACGTGGACGAGGCGGGCGCGGTGCGCCTGGCCGTCTCCGCGCTGTACGACGCGGCCGAGGACGACACCGCGACCGGCGGGCCGGACCTGGCCCGGGGCATCTTCCCGATCGTGTCGGTGGTGGACGCCGACGGCTTCCGTCAGCTGCCGGAGGACGAGGTGGCCGCGGTGGTGCGGTCGATCGTGGACGAGCGGCTCGACCAGCCCGGCGGCTGAGCGGGGCGTCGAAGCAGTGTTGGAGTCCGTGGAGCGTGGCGGCCGTCCGGACCGGGCGGCCGAGGATCGCAACGAGAGAACCGGAGAGCCGCAGCCGTGACGATGCCGTTCTACGCCTCGCCCGAGCAGTTGATGCGCGACAAGTCGGAGTACGCGCGGAAGGGCATCGCGCGGGGCCGCAGCGTGGTGGTCATGACGTACGCCGACGGGGTGTTGTTCGTCGCGGAGAACGTCTCGACCGCGCTGCACAAGGTGGCCGAGATCTACGACCGGATCGGGTTCGCCGCGGTCGGTCGGTACAACGAGTTCGAGAACCTGCGCAAGGCCGGCGTGCGGTACGCCGACGTGCAGGGGTACGCGAACAACCGGACCGACGTGCGCGGTCTGGGCCTGGCGAACGTGTACGCGCAGGCGCTGGGCACGCTGTTCACCGAGCAGCCGAAGCCGTTCGAGGTGGAGGTGTGCGTCGCCGAGGTCGGCGACAGCCCGGCGCACGACCAGCTCTACCGCCTGACGTACGACGGGTCGGTGGGTGACGAGCCGGGGTACGTCGCGATGGGCGGCCAGGCGGAGGCGATCTCCGCGGTGGTCAAGGAGCGGCACCGGGACGACCTGACGCTGGCCGACGCGCTGCGGCTGGCCGTGGACGCGTTGAGCGGTACGGGTGCCGAGCGCCGCGAGCTGACCGCCGCGCAACTGGAGGTCGCCGTACTGGACCGGCGGCGGTCGGGGCGGACGTTCCGGCGGATCGTCGGCGCGGCGCTGTCGGACCTGCTGGCGACGGCCGCACCGGCGGAGCCGGCCACACCGGCCACGCCGAAGGACGCGCCGGCCGAGCCGAAGGAGGAGCCGGCCGCGGAGGGGAAGGAAACCCCGGCGGACGGCGACGACGAGGGCACCGAGTAGTTCTGTCGTCAGGCTCGTGGGGCCCGTTCCCGGATGGGGGCGGGCCCCAGGCGTGTCTGCACAGGTTGCTTGCCGGCTGCGCCGGGCCCGGCTCGCTCGACCGAACCTGCGCAGACCGCCCTAGTCGGTGGCGCGGTCGGGATGCGCGCGGTACCAGGCGACGGTCTCGGCCAACCCCTCGTCGAACGCGACGGTCGGGGTGAAGCCGAGTTCGGTGCGGGCGCGGGTGGTGTCCAGGGCGTACCGCCGGTCGTGGCCCTTGCGGTCGGCGACGGGGGTGACGAGCGCGGGGTCGGCGCCGGTGAGGCGGACCAGTCGGGCGGCGAGCTCGGCGTTGGTGAGTTCGGTGCCGCCGGCGAGGTGGTACACGCGGCCGGGGCGGCCGTGGCGCAGCGCGAGGTCGAGGCCGCGGCAGTGGTCGGTGACGTGGAACCAGTCGCGGACGTGGTGGCCGTCGCCGTACAGCGGGGCGGTGCGGCCGGCGAGCAGCCGGGTGGTGAACCGCGGGACGATCTTCTCCCCGTGTTGCCGCGGCCCGTACGTGTTGGCGCCGCGGGTGACGGTCACCCGGAGCCCGTGCGTCGCGTGGTACGCGAGGGCGAGGAGGTCGGCGCCGGCCTTGCTGGCGGAGTACGGCGAGCGCGGGGCGAGCGGCGCGTCCTCGGTCCACGCGCCGTGCGCGAGGCTGCCGTACACCTCGTCGGTGGAGACGCAGAGGACGCGGCGGATCCGGTGCCGGAGCGCGGCGTCGAGGATCACCTGGGTACCGAGCACGTTGGTGGACACGAACGGTGCGGCGGCGGCGATGGACCGGTCGACGTGGCTCTCGGCGGCGAGGTGGACGATCGCGTCGTGGCCCGGTACGACCGAGTCGACGAGCGCCTCGTCGCGGACGTCGCCGTGCACGAACCGCAGCCGGGGCGAGTCGGCGACCGGGTCCAGGTTGTCGCGGCGCCCGGCGTACGTGAGGGCGTCGAGGACGGTGACCAGGGTGTCCGGATGGTCGGGGAGTGCCCCGGTGAGCAGCATGCGGACCAGGGTGGATCCGATGAACCCGGCGCCGCCGGTGACCAGGATGCGCATCAGGCTCGCGAGCCTACCCGGATCGTGACCGCGCGACGGCAGCGCGGAGGCATCAAGTGCGGCTAATGTCGGAGCATGGATCGGCGCATCTTCGGGCTTGAGACCGAGTACGGCGTGACGTGCACCTTCCGCGGGCAGCGGCGGCTGTCTCCGGACGAGGTGGCGCGCTACCTGTTCCGTCGGGTCGTGTCGTGGGGCCGTTCGTCGAACGTCTTCCTGCGCAACGGTGCCCGGCTCTACCTGGACGTCGGCTCCCACCCGGAGTATGCGACGCCCGAGTGCGACTCGGTGCGTGATCTCGTGGCGCACGACCGGGCCGGTGAGCGGACCCTGGAGGGGCTGCTGATCGACGCCGAGCGGCGGCTGCACGACGAGGGCATCGCCGGCGAGATCTACCTGTTCAAGAACAACACCGACTCCGCCGGCAATTCGTACGGGTGCCATGAGAACTATCTGGTCTCGCGGCACGGCGAGTTCGGGCGGCTGGCGGACATCCTGATCCCGTTCCTGGTGACGCGGCAGCTGATCTGCGGCGCGGGCAAGGTGCTGCAGACCCCGCGCGGCGCGGTCTACTGCCTGTCCCAGCGCGCCGAGCACATCTGGGAGGGCGTGTCGAGCGCGACAACCCGGTCCCGGCCGATCATCAACACCCGCGACGAGCCGCACGCCGACGCCGAGCGGTACCGGCGGCTGCACGTGATCGTCGGCGACTCGAACATGAACGAGGTGACCACCCTGCTCAAGGTGGGCACCGCCGACCTGGTGCTGCGCATGATCGAGGCCGGGGTCGTGATGCGCGACCTGACCCTGGAGAACCCGATCCGGGCGATCCGCGAGGTCAGTCACGACGTGACCGGGCGGCGCAAGATCCGGCTGGCGTCCGGCCGCGAGGCGAGCGCGCTGGACATCCAGCAGGAGTACTACACGAAGGCGGTGGACTTCGTCGCGCAGCGCGGCTCGGACGAGACGACCAAGCGGATCCTGGAGCTGTGGGGCCGGGTACTGGGCGCGGTCGAGTCCGACGACCTGTCGAAGGTGAAGCGCGAGATCGACTGGGTCAGCAAGCTCGACCTGATCGAGCGGTACCGGTCGCGGCACGACCTGGCGCTGTCGCATCCGCGGGTCGCGCAGCTCGACCTGGCGTACCACGATCTGCGCCGGGGTCGCGGGCTGTACCAGCTGATGGAGCGGCGCGGCGAGGTGGACCGGGTGGCCAGCGACGTGGAGATCTTCGAGGCGAAGGAGACCCCGCCGCAGACCACGCGGGCGAAGCTGCGCGGCGAGTTCATCAAGCGGGCGCAGGAGAAGCGCCGCGACTTCACCGTCGACTGGGTGCACCTGAAGCTGAACGACCAGGCCCAGCGCACGGTGCTGTGCAAGGACCCGTTCCGGTTCTCCGACGAGCGGGTCGACAAGCTGATCGCGAGCATGTGACGTGGCGGCGATGACCGAGCAGCAGAAGCCCGAGGAGCCGGACGAGGACGCCGAGATCCCGTCGTTGCGCGACGAGATCCGCACCGCCGCGCAGTACGGGATCGCCGGGCGGTGGGCGGCGCGGCGCCGGGAGAAGATCCGGGCCGAGATCGAGCGGAACAGGCGCGGCGAGTTCAAGGTGCCGACGTGGGTGCTGGCGGCGGTGCTGGTGGCGTTCGTGACCGGCTGGGTGCTGCTGATCGTGCTGGCGTGACGCCGGACGTCGCGCTGTTCGAGACGCACCGGCGGCGGCTGTTCGGGCTGGCGTACCGGATGCTGGGGTCGGCGAGCGAGGCCGAGGACGTGGTGCAGGACGCGTACCTGCGCTGGCACGGTACCGAGGCGGGCGCGGTGCGGGAGGCCGGCGGGTGGCTGGTGCGGGTGGTGACGAACCTGTGCCTGAACCGGCTGACCGCCGCCCGCGCCGTCCGCGAGCGGTACGTGGGGCCGTGGCTGCCGGAGCCGGTGTTGACCACCGACGGCGCGCTCGGCCCGGTGGAGACCGTGGAGCAGCGCGACTCGGTGTCGATGGCGCTGCTGGTACTGATGGAGGCGCTGAGCCCGGCGGAGCGGGCCGCGGTGGTGCTGCACGAGGCGTTCGGCTACAGCCACCGCGACGTCGCCGAGGTGCTGGGATACACCGAGACCAACTGCCGCCAGGTGTACGCGCGGGCCCGGCGCCGGCTGCGCGCGGCGGGTGGCGTGGCGCGCCGGCCGGTGGCCGATCCGGGTGCGTTGCTGGACCGGTTCCTGGCCGCGGCGCGGGACGGTGACCTGGCCGGGCTGGAGCGCCTGCTCGCCGACGACGTCGCGTCCTGGGCGGACGGCGGCGGTCGGGCGGGTCTGGCCCGCCGACCGGTGTACGGCCGGGCCGAGGTGGCGCGGTACCTGCTCGGGGCGACCGCCCGGTTCGGCGGTGGGCTGCTGGTGCGGCGGGCGCAGCTCAACGGTGTACCGGGGCTGCTGGTGTTCGCCGATCGGTCCACTGTGGACGCCACGCCGCCGGGCCGGCTGCCGTGGCTGGGTACTCCGCTGGCGCCGGTGCGTACGCCGGTGCTGGTGACCGCGGCGGTCCCGGAGTACGCGGGGGAGCCGGAGCGGATCACCGCGGTGCGCATCATCGGCAACCCGGACAAGCTCGGCTTTCCGGGGCGGCAGGCCGCGGCGGTGTCACGTTCCGGGGGGCTCGCCGGTTCGTAGCGGTGGGCGCGAACGGCGCGTCCGCCGAGGAGGTACGACGGTGGAACCGGTGGTCGAACGCCGCAGCGGCGCGGAGCCCGTGGCGCGGTGGGTGCGGGTGGTGGTGGGGCTGCTGGCCCTGGCGGAGGCGGCGGTCGGCGCCTGGACGGTGCTGGCGCCGCGCTCGTTCTTCGGGCTGCGGTTCGTGTCGCTGGGCGAGACGTACAACCCGCACCTGCTGCTCGACGTGGGCGTGTACAGCCTGGCGATGGCGCTGCTGCTGGCACTGGCCGCCGGGTACGGGCAGCGGCGGCTGGTCCGGGTGGCGCTGCTGGCGTTCCTGACGTACGCGGTGGGGCATCTGGCGGTGCACGCGACGCACCGGGAGGCGCTGGGCGCCGCGGAGTTCGCCGAACTGCTGGCCTGGCTGGCCCTCGGCGCGGTGCTCCCGCTGGTACTGCTGGCGGTCACCCGGCCGCGCCGGGATGTAACGGCCCGCGAGGGGTGACGAAACTTACCGGAAAACCCGGGGCGGTCGACGGCCCGCGGGCCGCAGACTTCAAGGCATGTCCCTGTCCGAGTACCGTCGCGCGTTGAGTACGCCCGGCGCCCGCGGCCCCGTCGTGGCCTCCCTGTTCGCGCGCCTGCCGATCGCCATGATCGGCCTCGCCCTGCTGCTGTACGTGCAGCGCGAGACCGGGTCGTACGGGCCGGCCGGGCTGGTGTCCGCGGGTGCGCTGGTGGGCGTCGCGGTGGGCTCGGTCGTGCAGGGCCGGCTGATGGACAGGTTCGGGGCGACCCGGCCGATGCTGGTCGTCGTCGCGCTGTACGCGGGGTTCGTGGCGTCCGGCATCGCCGCCGTCCAGGCGCACGCGCCGGTGCCGCTGCTCGTACTGCTCGCGGTCGGGATCGGGATGTGCGAGCCGCAGATCGGTTCGGCGTCGCGGGCGATGTGGCCGCGGCTGCTGCCGGCCGGACCGCGCCGCGAGGCCGCGCTGGCGTACGAGGCGATCAGCCTGGAGGTGTTCTTCATCCTCGGCCCGGGCCTCGCCGGCGTACTGGCCGCGGCGCCGTGGGCCGGCACCGGCCTCGTCGTCGGCGCGGTACTGATGATCACCGGCACGGTGACGTTCGTGCTCAACCCGACGATCCGCGGGCACCGGCCGATCCGGGACGGCGCGTCCGGCCCCGGGCTGCTCGGCGCACTGGCCAGCCCCGGCCTGCGTACGGTCGCGCTCGCGGCGCTCGGGTTCGGCGTGGTCGTCGGGTTCATCGAGGTGGCGGTACCGGCGGCGGCCACCGCGGCCGGGCACAGCGCCGCCGGCGGCCTGCTGCTGAGCCTGTTCTCGGTCACCTCGGTCGTCTTCGGCGTCCTGTACGGGGTGCGTCCGTGGCCGCGCCCGATGCACCTGCGGCTGCCGGCGCTGCTCGGCGGGTTCGCGGTGCTCACCGCGCTGCTGGCCGTACCGTCCGGGCTGGCCGGGCTGGCCGTCGCGCTGCTGGTGGTGGGCTGCCTGATCACGCCGCAGTCGACGACGCACTCGGCGGCGATCGACCAGGTGGCGCCGGCGGGCGCGGCGACCGAGGCGTTCGGCTGGGTGATCACGGCGGTCACGCTGGGCATGGCCGGCGGGCAGTCGGTCAGCGGGCAGCTCGTCACGCTGTCCGGCCCGCGGCTGGCGTTCCTCGTCGCGGCCGGCGCCGGCGTACTCCTCGCCGCGGCCGTCTTCGCCGCCCGCCGTACGGTGGCCCGCTCCAACCCGGCGCCCACCCCGGCCCCCGCGCCGGTCGCCGCGCACAGCTGAGCCGTCAGGTCGCGGCGAGGGCCGCGGCGTGCCGGCCCGCCGCGGCCGCGGCGAGGAAGTACGCGGTGTCCTCGGTGAGGCCGCGGCCCATCGTGGACAGCCGGACCGGGCTGGCGGCGAGCGCGTCGAGCAGGCCGTCGGTGGCGACGGTGACCACCCGGTGCCGGTCCGGCAACGTACGAAGGTCGGCGGCGACGCGGGCGGCGAGCCCGGCGGCCAACCCCGCCGGTACGACGAGGTCGGCCGGCGCCAGTGCCACCCGCCCGTACGCGGTGAGGGAGTGGTGACTGACCCCCTGGTGGCGCGGCCGCGGGTCGGCGTCGGAGATGCGCAGTGAACCGACGGGGCGCCCGCCGAGCGCGGCGACCGCGTTGACCGCCTCGCCGACCGCGACGCCGGAGTAGCCCCAGCGGGTGCCGGTGCCGAGGTTGCCGGGGCCCTGCGCGACGACGGTGACGGCGGCGCCGAGCGCGTGCCGGCAGGCGAGCAGCCCGGCGTGCGTGTTGGTCGCCTCCAGGTCCCCGCCGAACGCCTGCCCCACGGTGACCGTGCCGGCCAGCCGTCCGCCGAGCTCGGCGAGGCTGCGGCTGAACCACGCCGGCAGCGCCCCACCGTCGGTCATCAGGTACGCCACGGGCACGTCGGCGGGGACGCCGGCGAGGACCGCGGGCAGCGCCGAGTGCAGATCGGCGAGTACGACGGGCATGCCGCCCAGGTCGTCGGCGTCCGCCAGCACCGACCGGTACGGCGCGCCCTCCTCGTCGGCGGCCTGCACGACCGCCTGCAAGGGCGTGTACCGCGCCTTGACGACGTGGCCGGGGCCCGTCGGGTCCGGCGGCAACCGGTCCGGCACCGCCACGACCAGCGCGTACCCGCCGGTGCCGAGGCCGAGCGCGAGCGCCGTGGTGTTGAGCAGGACCCGGTCGCCCACCGCCGGCTCCCCGACGAGCACCGGGTACGCCAGCGCGCGTACCGTCTCCGGATCGTCCGGTGTGCGGCGGTCCAGCACCACCTCGTACTCCACCGCGCCGGTCCACCGTCGCCGTACCGCCCGGACCCGCCCGCTCCGCCACCTCACCACGCGGACACGGTAGCGGCAGCCGACGTCGTACCGGGGGCGCCACGTGGTGCGCCGGGGTGCGGACACCCGACCCGGGGGGTCGTAGACGGCACGCCGGGCGCGCCGGGGCGGATACGCGGCGGTCGGCGTACCGCGATGGGATAGCCTGGCCAGAGTGTCGCGCATCCGGACCGAACGCCTGGTCAACCTGGTCATCTGTCTGTTGTCCACGCGGCGGTTCCTGACCGCCGCGCAGATCGCCGCGACCGTGCCCGGATACGCCCACGACCCGGCCGACGCGCGCGAGCACGAGGCGTTCCAGCGCAAGTTCGAGCGGGACAAGGCCGACCTGCGTGAGCTGGGCGTACCGCTGGAGACCGGGACGGCCAGCATCTTCGACGCCGAGCCCGGCTACCGGATCGCCCGCCGCGACTACGCCCTCCCCGAGGTACGCCTGGCGCCGGACGAGGCGGCGGCGGTCGGTCTCGCCGCGCGGCTGTGGCGGCACGCCGGGCTGGCCCAGGCGGCGTCGTCCGGGCTGCGCAAGCTGCGCGCGGCGGGGGTCGAGGTCGATCCGCAGGCGACGCTCGGGGTGGAGCCGGTGGTGACCGCCGAGCCGGCGTTCGAGCCGCTGACCCGGGCGTCCCGGGAGCGGCGCGCGGTCACGTTCGACTACCGCACCCCGGAGGCGGACGAGCCGGCGACGCGGCGGCTGCAGCCGTGGGGCGTGGTGTCCTGGCGCGGCCGGTGGTACGTGGTGGGGCACGACCTGGACCGCGACGCCACCCGCTGCTTCCGGCTGTCCCGGTTCGTCGGCCCGGTGCGCGCGGTCGGTGAGCCGGACGCGTACCGGCCGCCCGAACACGTCGACCTGATCGGTCACGTGGCGAGCACGTCCGGCCCGGCCGAGGCGACGCGTACCGCGACGGTGCGGTTGCGGCCCGGCTGCGGCACCGGGATCCGCCGGCAGGCGTTCGCCGTCGACGGCGACATCGTCCGCCTGCGGTACTCCGACCCCGAGTCGCTCGCCGCCCGCCTCGTCGGATACGGCCCCGGCGCCCTCGTACTCGACCCGCCCGAGGTACGCGACGCGGTGGTCCGGCGGTTGCGCCCGATCGCGGCGCGGCACCGCGCGGCGCCGGCCGCACCGGAACGGACGGGGGCGTCGACGTGAGCGCGGCGGCGGACCGGCTGGGCCGCGTCCTCAACCTGGTGCCGTACCTGCTGGCCCGGCCCGGCATCCGGATCGACGACGCCGCGGCCGACCTGGGTGTCAGCCCCGCCGAACTGCGCGACGACCTGCAACTGCTCTGGGTGTGCGGCCTGCCCGGGTACGGTCCGGGCGACCTGATCGACATGTCGCTGGACGGCGACACCGTCACCATCACGTACGACGCGGGCATCGACCGACCGCTGCGGCTGACGCCGGACGAGGGGCTGGCGCTGATGGTGGCGCTGCGGACGCTGGCGGAGACGCCCGGCCTGGCGCAGCGCGACGCGGTGGAGCGGGCGCTGGCGAAGATCGAGGCGGCGACGGGCGAGGCGGCCGACAGCGTGGGCCGCGTCGCCGTCCGCGGGCCGTACGCGGGGGACCGGGCGGCGGAGATCCGCGGCGCCCTGGACCGCGGCCGTGCCCTGCGCATCCGCTACTACACGGCCGGCCGGGACGCCACGACCGACCGGGTCGTCGACCCGATGCGGCTGTTGACCGCCGGCGCCTGGACGTACCTGGAGGCGTGGTGCCGGCACGCCGACGCGGTGCGGCTGTTCCGCCTGGACCGCATCGACGAGCTGACCGAGCTGGCCGAACCGGCCGCGCCGCCGCCCCAGGCCCGCCCGGCCGACCTGCGTTCGGGGCCGTTCCGGCCGACGCCGGACCAACCGCTGGTGACGCTGCGGATCGACCGCGGTGCCCGCTGGATCACCGAGTACTACCCGTGCGAGGCCGTACGGCACGAGCCGGACGGTCGGTGGCGGGTCAGCCTGCGCGCCTCGGACCTGTCCTGGGCCCGCCGGCTGGTGCTCGGCCTCGGCCCGGACGTGGAGGTCGTCGGCCCGCCCGAGCTGGTGTCCGCGGTGGCCGAGGACGCCCGCGCGGCGCTCGCGGCGTACGGGATCGCGCCGGACGACTGACCGCGCGCCGTTCGTCCGCCCGGCGGCCCGGTCGGTATGGTCGGATGCCATGCGGCCCGTCTGGATCCTGGTACTCGCGATCGTCGTGGTCGGCCTGCTCGCGCTGGCGTTGTCGGCGGTGGGGCTGCTGCGGCGGCGTCGTCCGCTGCTGGCGGCGGCCGCGGCGTTCCGGTCCCGGCAGGGCGAGTTCACGGCGCTCGCGCGGCGGGTCCGGGCGCTGGACGCCGACCTGGCCGTCGTACGCGAGCGGGCCACGGAGACCGCGGACGGCTGGGTTGCTCGCGGGCTGCCGACGGGGCGCGGCGGGGCGCCGGGCCACGGCGACGGAAGTACCGCCAACCGCCCGTAGGGCACCGATCCGGCGAACGGTACCGTCGACCGGACAGCGCGGTCGATCTGCCGTGGGAAGAGGTTGACGTAGCCTCATCCGACGGCAAGACTTGCGCCGCCGGAGCATGTCGAGTGGCCGGCGGTCGGAGACGTTCCCAGCCGCGGAACGTAGGATGGGTGGGTCTTCGCACCCGGAGGTGGAACAGATATGGGCGCCATCAGGCCGTGGCACATCGCGATTCTCGTGGTGGTGCTGATCCTGCTGTTCGGGGCGAAGAAGCTCCCGGACGCCGCGCGTGGCCTGGGCCGGTCGCTGCGCATCATCAAGGCCGAGACCAAGACCCTCCGCGACGACGACGAGCGCGACGTCGCCGAGAAGGCCGAGGCACAGACCAGCCGGAAGCCGCTGGAGGACGACCAGGCGTCGCCGATCTCGGAGACCCGGTCGGCCAAGAAGTCCACCACGGATCTGTAGAACCGCCTCGACGTGAGTCCGGTCCTGCGCCGCCGCCGCGCCGAGCAGTTCGAGCGGGCGGCCGACGGCTCCATGCCACTGATGGAGCACCTGCGGGAGCTCCGTAGCCGGCTGTTCAAGGCTGCGCTGGCGATCCTGGTCGGCTTCATCATCGGCTACGCCGTCCACACGAAGGTTCTCGACTTCCTCGTCCAGCCCTACTGCGATCTCGCGATCGCCAACCGCGGCAAACAGGGCTGCGACATCGTCACCACCGCCGTGACGTCGTACTTCGTGGTCGGCCTGAAGCTCGCGCTGTACATCGGGCTGGTGCTCGCCTGCCCGGTCTGGCTGTACCAGCTGTGGGCGTTCATCGCGCCCGGCCTGCACGCGAACGAGCGCCGCTGGGCGTACGGGTTCGTCGGTGTGGCGGTGCCGCTGTTCGCCGGCGGCGTCACCCTGGCGTACCTGGTGGTCGCGCGGGGGCTGGAGTTCCTGCTGCCGAGCATCGCCAGCCAGGTCAAGGCGATGCTCGACGTGTCGGGCTACATCGACTTCATGACGAAGCTGATGGTCGTGTTCGGGCTGGCGCTGGAGTTCCCGCTCATCCTGGCGCTGCTCAACGCGGCCGGGATCCTCAGCGCGAAGCGGCTGCTCGGCTGGTGGCGCATCGCCGTCTTCCTGATGTTCGTGATCTCCGCGGTCGTGACCCCGACGCCGGACCCGTTCGGCATGACGGCGCTGGCGATCCCCATGGTCATCCTGTACTTCGGGGCCGTCGGGTTCTCGTTCCTCAACGACCGGCGCAAGGCCCGCAAGCTGGCCGCCGAGTACGGCGAGGTCGACGACGACGAGGCGTCCGAGCTGGAGTACACGGCGGATCCGGTGGACGATCTGGAGCCGATCGGCGCGCCGGAGCCCATCGCGGAGGTCGAGGAGTCGCCACGGGACCGCCGCCGGCGGTTCGACGACAGCACCTGATCGACCGGCGTGGATCACGCCCCGGAGGTACCGGTACGGTCATGCCGTGATCGATGCGTCTGAGGTGGCCGTCCTGGTCAACCCGAGCGCCGGCCGGGGTCGGCGGGCCGGCGTGGTGGCCGACGTGATCGGCCGGCTGCGGGCGGCCCGGCTGACGCCGAAGCTGCTGCCCGCGCCGGACCGGGACGCCGCGCTCGCGGTGTGCCGGGAGGCCGTGGCGGAGCGGCCGGCCGCGCTGGTCGCGGTCGGCGGCGACGGGACGGTGCACCTGGCCGTACAGGCGGTTGCCGGCACCGGCGTACCGCTGGGTGTGGTGCCGATCGGTACCGGAAACGACTTCGTCGGGGCGCTGGGCATGCCGGTGGCGCCGGAGCCGGCGATCAAGGCGCTGGTCGCGGCGCTGCGCGAGGGGCACCGGCGGGTCATCGACCTGGGCCGGTCGAGCCAGCCGGGCGCCGACGACGTCTGGTACGGCACGGTCCTGTCCGCCGGGCTCGACGCCTCGATCAACGAGCGCGCCAACCGGCTGACCTGGCCCAAGGGCCCCCGCCGGTACGACGTGTCGATCCTCGCCGAGATCCTCCAGCTCGCGCCGCACGACTACAAGCTGGTGCTCGACGGGGAGACGAGGGAACTGAGCGCGATGATCATCGCGCTGGGCAACACCGCGCGGTACGGCGGCGGCCTGCCCGTCTGCCCGAACGCCGACCCCACCGACGGGCTGCTCGACCTGACCGTGATCAGCCCGATCGGCCGCGCCACCGCGGTGCGGATGAAGTCGCTGATGCGCAAGGCGCGCCACCTCGACCATCCGGCGGTCAGCCACCACCGGGCGCGGGTCGTGGAGATCCACGGCGAGCCCCGCCCGACGTACGCCGACGGCGAGCGCGGCCTGGCGCTGCCGGTCACCGTCGAGTGCGTACCGGGGGCGCTGACCCTGCTGGCCTGAGCGCCGCCCGCGTGTGCGCGCCGGATCCGTTGGTACGCAAGGGATCCGGCGCGTCGGGTCAGTGGTGGGCGCCGACCAGGTCGAGGACCGCGGACAGGCCGTGCACCTCGCCGGGCTCGGAGATCGGCAGGATGAGCGTCGGGCAGCCGACGGTCGCGGCGGCGGCGTCGGCCGCGGTGTCGCCGACCATCAGGGTGTGCTCGGGTTCGTGCCGGACCGCGGCGCAGCCACGGAGGAAGATCGCCGGGTCCGGCTTGCACGTACCGAGCTGGTACGACAGCAGCCAGCTGTCGACGAGGTCGGCGATGCCGAGCGTGGTGACCAGCGGCAGGATGTCGAAGCCGATGTTGCTGACCACCGCCACCGGTACGCCCGCGGCGCGCAGCGCGGTCAGCGTCGGCACGGTGTCCGGGTAGAGCGACCAGCCGTCCGGGTCGAGGAGCCGCTCGTACAGCGCGTCGGCGAAGCCGGGGATGCCGGCGTCGACGGTGGCCGCGAGCCCGGCGTACGCGGTGCGGTGGGCGTGCTCGGACAGGTCGCGCTCGGCGTACGCCTCGGCGAGTTCGGGCGGGATGCGGCCGGGTCGGGGTCCACCGGCCCGGCCGGCGGTGACGAGCGCGTCGGCGAGCCCGGCGCAGCGGGCCGGGTCGAGGTCGGTGCCGCAGGCGCGGGCGGCGAGCCGTACCCACCGGTCGGCGGGCTCGACCTGCGCGATGGTCCCGTGGAAGTCGAACAGCACGGCGCTGGGCCGGCGCCGCCCGTCGGTACCCCCGGTCGGAACGGACGGGCCGCGGGTGGCGGCGGAACGGTCACTACTCGTGGCATCCGGCACGCGTGCACGATACCGAGGGGTCCTGACCGTCCCGCACCGGTGTTCGCGCCGGTGGTGGTTGCGCCCCGAACGACCGGTTGCGCCGGTTCGCCCGGGTGGGACAGCGTGGCCGCGACGCGGATCGGCGCCGGCCGCATAGCCTTGCGGTATGAGCACCCCTTCGGAGCGGTACGCCGCCGCGCAGGACCGGACGAGGTTCCCCGCCTTCACCGAGTTCGCGGCGGACCTCGGCTTCCAGCCCGACCGGTTCCAGATCGACGCCTGCCGCGCGCTGGAGGGCGGCAGCGGCGTGCTGGTCTGCGCGCCGACCGGGGCGGGCAAGACGGTGGTCGGGGAGTTCGCGGTGCACCTGGCGCTGCGGCTGGGGCGCAAGTGCTTCTACACCACGCCGATCAAGGCGCTGTCCAACCAGAAGTTCAACGACCTCGTCGCGCGCTACGGTGCCGACCGTGTCGGGCTGCTCACCGGCGACAACGCCATCAACCCCGAGGCACCGGTCGTGGTGATGACCACCGAGGTCCTCCGCAACATGCTGTACGCCGGATCGTCCACATTGGAGGGTCTGGGGTACGTGGTGATGGACGAGGTGCACTACCTCGCCGACCGGTTCCGCGGCGCGGTGTGGGAGGAGGTCATCATCCACCTGCCCGCATCGGTGACGCTGGTGTCGTTGTCCGCCACGGTGTCGAACGCGGAGGAGTTCGCCGACTGGCTGATCACCGTCCGCGGCACCACCGAGGTCGTCGTCAGCGAGCACCGACCCGTACCGCTGTGGCAGCACATGCTCGTCGGCCGCCGCATGTTCGACCTGTTCCACGACCGGGCCGCCGCCGAGAAGCACGAGGTCCACCCCGAGCTCCTCCGGTACTCCCGGGAGCAGTTGCGGCGGCTGGAGTTCAACGGTGGCCGGCGCGGTCGGCCGCGGCGCTGGCAGCCGCCGGCCCGGCCCGAGGTGGTGGACCGGCTGGACGGCGCCGGACTGCTGCCGGCGATCCTGTTCGTGTTCAGCCGCGCGGGCTGCGACGCGGCGGTCGCCCAGTGCCTGCGCGCCGGGCTGCGCCTGACCACCCCGGCCGAACGGGACGAGATCCGCGCCATCGTCGAGACCCGTACGTCGGCGCTGGCCGGCGAGGACCTCACCGTCCTCGGGTACTGGGAGTGGCTGGACGGGCTGGAGCGCGGGCTCGCCGCACACCACGCTGGCATGCTGCCGGCGTTCAAGGAGGTCGTGGAGGAGCTGTTCGTCCGCGGCCTGGTGAAGGCGGTGTTCGCCACCGAGACGCTGGCGCTGGGCATCAACATGCCGGCCCGCTGCGTGGTGCTGGAGCGGCTGGTCAAGTACAACGGCGAGGCGCACGTCGACATCACGCCGGGGGAGTACACGCAGCTGACCGGGCGGGCCGGGCGGCGCGGGATCGACATCGAGGGGCACGCCGTCGTGCTGTGGTCCCCGGAGACCGACCCGCGGCACGTCGCCGGCCTCGCCTCGACCCGGACGTACCCGCTGCGGTCGAGCTTCCGGCCCTCGTACAACATGGCGGTCAACGTGATCGACATGCTGGGCGCGGCGCGCTCGCGGGAACTGCTCGAACGCAGCTTCGCGCAGTTCCAGGCGGACCGGTCCGTCGTCGGCCTCGCCCACCAGGTACGCCGCAACGAGCACAACGCCGAGCAGCTCGCCGAACGGATGGCCTGCCACCTCGGCGACTTCGCCGAGTACCAGTCGCTGCGTACCGCGATCTCCCAGCGGGAGAAGGAACTCGGCCGCGCCGGGGCGGTCAACCGGCGGGCGCAGGCAGCGCAGGCGTTGTCCCGGCTGAAGATCGGCGACATCATCCGGATCCCGGCCGGCCGTCGCGCCGGCCTCGCCGTGGTACTCGACCCGGGCGACACCGGCCACGACGACCCCCGCCCCCTCGTACTGACCGAGGACCGGTGGGCCGGGCGGATCCAGGCAGCCGAGGTCGGCGGCGGCGAGTCGCTGGGCCGCATCCGCGTGCCGCGGCACTTCAACCACCGCTCCCCGCAGGCCCGCCGCGACCTCGCCGTCGCCCTGTCCCGTGCCGAAGTGGCGGCCGCGCCCGACACCCGGCGTACCCGGCGGTCCCGGTCGGCCGCCGCCGACGACGAGCAACTGCTCGACCTGCGGCGCCGGATGCGGGCACACCCCTGCCACGGCTGCGCCGACCGGGAGGACCACGCCCGCTGGGCGGCCCGCTGGGCGCGACTCGAACAGGAGACGCAGGCGCTGCGCGACAAGGTCGCCGGCCGGACCGGTTCGCTGGTCCGCACGTTCGACGACGTGTGCGCGATGCTCGCCTCCCGCGGCTACCTGGCCAGCGAGGACACCGGGTACGCGGTGACCGACGCCGGGCGTACGCTGTCGCGGATCTGGGCCGAGACCGACCTGCTCGTCGCCGAATGCCTGCGCGAGAACATCTGGGCCGGCCTCTCCGCCCCCGAACTCGCCGCCGCCGTCTCCATGCTCGTGTACGAGGCGCGCCGCGAAGTCGAGGACCGCGTCGCCGTACCGGGCGGTCCCGTCGCGTCCGCCGTCGCCGCCGGGCTCGAACTCTTCGGCGAACTGTTCGCCGAGGAACAGCGCCACGGCCTGCGCCTCACCCGCGAACCCGACCTCGGCTTCGTCTGGCCCACGTACCGGTGGGCCCGCGGCGAACCGCTCGCCAAGGTGCTCGCCAGCGCGCAGGGCGTCGACGGCGAGATGCCCGCCGGCGACTTCGTACGGTGGACCCGGCAGGTCATCGACCTGCTCGAACAGATCGCCGTCGCCGCCGACGCCGACCTGCGCTCCACCTGCCGGCAGGCCGTCGACGCGCTGCGCCGCGGCGTCGTCGCCTACACCTCCGTCGGCTGACCGGGACGCCGGGCGGCGCTCAGCCGCCCGGCGCGTCCAACGGGTACGCCCGCCCCGGCGCCACCGCCCCCCAGATCTCCCGCAGGTCCTCGTCCAGGTCGTCGGCCTGAGCCTCGGTCCAGTCGTCGTCGTAGAGCGTGGTGCCCCACCATTGCGCGGTGAAGAGTCCGGCCCGCAACGTCTGCGCGAATTCGTCCGCGAACCACGGCTTGTTTCCGGCCGCGACGACCGTGCCGAGCCGGGCGATGCCGGCCGGATCTCCTTCCAGGGCGTAGTCCTGAAGCGTGGTGCGAATCCGTGGGCTGATCTGATCCACTGAGTCCAACCCCTTCACCCGTCGCCGGGGGGCGAGAGCATCGGGTAACACGTGTACGCCACCCATTCGCTGGCTGTGTCGCTTCGCGCGTATACGACCAGAATGTGCGTGGAGTCTGGGAAGATCGTGGGCTGCGTACCCTGCGGGTGTTCCTTCGAACCGACGCGGCCCCAGCCACGCAGGTGGGTGCGGAAGTCCGCGCCGAAGACCCACTCCGCCGGCACCGCGATCTGGTACTGCAGCTCGTCGTCGGCGTCCGCCTTGTTGCGACGCTCCTGGTTCGCCCGGCTGTCGTGCACCCGCATCTCCGCGTACGCGAGGGACTGGGCACTCGTGAACGCGGTCGCGTGCCTGCCGTACTTGTGCTTGCTGCCCCGCTCCCAGTCGGTTCTCGTTCCCGTGATCGGGTCGATGCCGTTGCGGGCCCGGGCCTGCAGTTGGTGGTCGGTCAACGCGGGGCCGTGCCGGTCGAGGACGTGGCCGGCGGCGAGCAGCCACTGGAGTTGGAACGCCAACAGCGCGCCGCCGCGTGCGACGAAGTCGGCGAATCCCCCCGGGCCGCCCTGCTCGGTGAAGACATGGCTCCGCTTCCGCCAGCCACCGGTCAGGGCCCTCCGCGCCCCTGGTACGCCCGGACCGCCGTGGCCGCCGTGCTCGTCGCCGATCTCCGTCGGCGCGGGGACGCCCGCGGCGCTGCCGGCGGCGTTGTCGGGGTCGACCGCCTTCAGGTACTTCTCGATGGCGGTGGCGGCCTCCGCCAGCTTGGGGCCGGCCGGGGCGCCGGTGTCCTTCGCGGCGTGGAGGTGCGCGAGCGCCTCCCGGGGCGCCGCGCTGACGGCCCCGTCGAGTACGTGGTGGGCGCGGGTGGTGGTCTCGCTCAGCTTGGTACGCCGGGCGGTCCAGTCGAGGCCGGCGTGGCGCAACGCGATGAGCTGGGCGTCGAGCGCGGAGCGGATTTCCGGCCAGCCCATCGGCTCACACTCTCGCCGCGAACCAGTGCAGCAGGTCCGCGGTACCGACCAGCAGGTCGCCGGTACGACGGTGGGTGTCGAACGCCGCCGCGGCGGCTTTCCCGGCCTTGGGTAGTTCGGGGCGGTTGCTGCCCACGGCGAGGGTGGTGAGGGCCGCGGCGGTGGCGCGGGCGGTGGCGGCAGCGGAGGTCTCCGCCGCACCGAGGTCCCGGAGGGCGTTGGCGACGGACCCGATGTCGTCGCGCAACATGTCCGGATCGTACGGTGAAGGGTTGCCTGTCCGGTACCCCCAGTCGGCGCGCCGACACGGCGTGTCGATCCCTTTGCCGCCCCCCATCGGGGCCCGACTTCGGGCATCATGGCCGGATGTCGTGGACCGCACCCGAGATCGAGCGCATCGATGAACCGGCCGTCGCCGGCGAGTTGGACATGTTCGTCGGCTGGCTCGACACGAACCGGACCGCCCTGCTGCACAAGTGCGCCGGGCTGACCGGGGAGCAGCTGGCGCAGTGGGCCGTTCCCCCGTCGAACCTGTCGCTGCTCGGCCTGGTCCGGCACATCACCGACATGGAGCGGACCTGGTTCCGCGTGCGGTACCGGGGGGAGGACGTCGACAAGCTGTACCCGGGGCGGGACGAGTGCTTCGAGGCTGCCGACCCGGAGCATGCCGAACGTGACCTGGAGCGGCTGACGGCGGAGTGGGAGCTGTCCCGCAAGGCGCTGGACGGCGCGGTGCTGACCGACACGTTCGAGTGGGACGGTGTGGGGACGATGTCGCTGCGCTGGATGCTGCACCACGTGATCGGTGAGTACGCGCGGCATCTCGGGCACGCCGACCTGCTGCGCGAGCGCATCGACGGCCGTACCGGGCTGTAGTTCGGGCCGACGCCCGTCTCACGCGGGGTGGGCGTCCCGGCGGTGACGGTGACGGCACGGCTTAGGATGGCCGACCGTGGGGGAACTGCTGATCGCGCCGAGCATCCTGTCCGCCGACTTCGCCCGACTGGCCGACGAGGCCGCCGCCGTGGCCGACGCGGTCGACTGGCTGCACGTGGACGTGATGGACAACCATTTCGTACCCAACCTGACGATCGGGTTGCCGGTGGTGCAGAGCCTGCGCAAGGCGACCGACGTGCCGCTCGACTGCCACCTCATGATCACCGACCCGGACCGCTGGGCCGTCGGGTACGCGGAGGCCGGCGCGCACAACGTGACGTTCCATGCCGAGGCGACGGACGAGCCGGTGGCGCTGGCGCGGCGGCTGCGCGCGGCGGGCAGCCTGGCGGGGCTGGCGATCGACCGGGACACCGCCGTCGAGCCGTACCTGGAGCTGTTGCCGGAGTTCGACACCGTGCTGATCATGACGATCAAGGCCGGGTTCGGCGGGCAGGCGTTCCTGCCGGAGCTGCTGGACAAGGTACGTGCGGTGAAGCGGGCGCGCGGTGACCTGGCGGTGCGGATCGAGGTGGACGGCGGGATCAACGCCGACACGATCGGGCGGGCCGCGGAGGCGGGCGCGGACGCGTTCGTCGCGGGCACGGCGATCTACGGCGCGGACGATCCGGCGGAGGCGGCCCGCGCGCTGCGCCGGTTGGCCGGGGCGGGCGCGGCGGCGTCGTGACCGACCGCCGGCCCGACGCCCCCGGTCGCGTGCTGGTCGTCGACGACGATCCCGACATCGTCCGGTTCGTCGAGATGAACCTGCGGTTCGAGGGGTTCGACGTGGCGGTCGCCGCCGACGGGGCGGAGGCCCTGGCCGAGATCGCCCGGCAGCGGCCGGATCTGGTGCTGCTCGACGTGATGATGCCGGACCTGGACGGGGTCGAGGTGACGCGGCGGATCCGGGCCGATCCGCTGACCGCGGGCGTACCGGTGATCATGTTGACGGCGAAGGGGCTCGGCGCGGACCGGGTGGCGGGGCTGACCGCGGGCGCCGACGACTACATCATCAAGCCGTTCGACACCCTCGAACTGTTGGCACGGGTCCGTTCGACGTTGCGGCGCAACCGGGAGATGCGCGAGTCGTCGCCGCTGACGGGGCTGCCGGGCAACGCGCGGATCCTCCGCGAGATCGGCGAGCGGGTCCGCCACGACGGCCGGTTCGCCCTCTGCTACGTGGACATCGACCGGTTCAAGAGCGTCAACGACGCGTACGGGTTCGTCCGTGGGGACGAGTTCATCAGCCTGCTGGCCCACGTGCTGTACGAGGCGGTCACGGCGGCGGGGCCACCGGTGCCGTTCCTCGGGCACGTGGGTGGCGACGACTTCCTGGTGCTGTGCGAGCCGGACCAGGTCGACCCGGTCACGGCGCGGACGATCGCGGCGTTCGAGTCGCGGGTGCCCGAGTTGTACGACCCGGCGGACGCGGCGAAGGGGCATCTGCGGCTGCCGGACCGCCGCGGCCAGGTCCACACGTACGGGTTGGTCACGCTGTCGGTGGGGGTGGCGAGCAGCCGGTACCGGCGGTTCGGTGACCCGCGCGAGGTGGTGGCCGTGGCGACCGAGATGAAGGGTGTCGCGAAGTCCCACCCGGGTTCGTACGTGGCGGTCGACCGGCGGCGCAACCGTCCCGGTGCGTGACGTACCAGACGGGTCGTGCGGGCAGGTTGACGTCGGCGCGGGCCGTCCGGCGTGCCAGACTGGGCGGTGCGAAACCAGCACGCGCGCTGGCGGGGTTCGGTGCAATTCCGAACCGGCGGTGACACGGTGCGAGCCGTGAAGCCCGCGACCCGACACGGCGACTCACGTCGCGGTGGCGGTTGATCCGGTGGGAGTCCGGAGCCGACGGTGACAGTCCGGAAGGGAGCGAGCGCGTGGGTGCACCGGTGTGTCCGTACGCCGGTGTGAGCGTCGGCGTGCGCTGACGCGTACCCGCGTGGTGCCCTGCCCGCCTCGCGCCTCAGACGAAGGAGCGCGGGCAGGATGTTCACCGGGATCATCGAAGAGCTGGGCGAGGTGACCGCGATCGAGCGGTCCGCCGATTCCGCCCTGATCACCGTACGGGGGCCGCTGGTGGCCGGCGACGCCCGCGACGGTGACTCGATCGCCGTCAACGGCGTGTGCCTGACGGTGGTGTCGACGGATCCGGCGACGGGCACGTTCGTCGCCGACGTGATGCGCGAGACGCTGGAGCGCTCCACGGTCGACTCGGTACGCGTGGGCGACCCGGTGAACCTGGAGCGTGCCGCGACCCTCGCCACCCGGCTCGGCGGGCATCTCGTGCAGGGGCACGTCGACGGGGTCGGCACGATCCTGTCCCGGCATCCCGGGGACCGCTGGGAGGACGTCCGGGTCGCGCTGCCGCCGGACCTCAACCGGTACGTGGTGGAGAAGGGGTCGATCGCCGTCGACGGTGTCTCGCTGACCGTCACCGCGGTCGACGAGGCGTCGTTCTCGGTGAGCCTGATCCCGACGACGATGCGGGTCACCACGCTCGGCCACCGTCCGGTCGGCGACCTGGTGAACCTGGAGGTCGACGTGATCGGCAAGCACCTGGAGAAGCTGGTGGGCGCGCCGGAGCGTGCGTCGTGAGCGCGCCGGACGGTGCGGTCGCCGCCGACGCCGCCCCGGCGTACGGGACGGTCGAGCGGGCCATCGCGGACATCGCGGCCGGCCGGCCGGTGGTCGTGGTGGACGACCCGGACCGGGAGAACGAGGGCGACCTGATCTTCGCGGCGGCGAAGGCCACGCCGGAGCTGGTGTCGTTCATGGTGCGGTACACGTCGGGGTACATCTGCGTGCCGCTGACCGGCGAGGACTGCGACCGGCTCAACCTGCCGCCGATGTACCACGTGAACCAGGACCGGCGGGGCACCGCGTACACGGTGACGGTGGACGCGGCGGACGGGGTGGGGACCGGGATCTCGGCGGCGGACCGGGCGACGACGATGCGGCTGCTGGCCGACCCGTCGTCGAGCGCGGTCGACTTCCGCCGGCCGGGTCACGTGGTTCCGTTGCGCGCCAAGGACGGTGGCGTACTGCGCCGGCCGGGGCACACCGAGGCCGCGGTGGATCTGGCGCGGCTGGCCGGGTTGCCGCCGGCCGGGGTGCTGTGCGAGATCGTCAGCCAGAAGGACGAGGACATGGCCCGGCTGCCCGAGCTGGAGGTCTTCGCCGACGAGCACGAGCTGACGCTGATCACGATCGCCGACCTCATCGCGTACCGGCGGCGGCACGAGCGGCAGGTGGAGCGGGTGGTGACCGCTCGGGTGCCCACCGAGTACGGGGAGTTCCAGGCGGTCGGGTACCGGTCGCTGGTGGACGACTCGGAGCAGATCGCGCTGGTCGCCGGCGATCTGGGCGACGGCGAGGACGTGCTGGTCCGGGTGCATTCGGAGTGCCTGACGGGCGACGTGTTCGGGTCGGTGCGCTGCGACTGCGGGCCGCAGCTGCACGCGGCGATGCGGGCGGTGGCCGCCGAGGGCCGCGGCGTCGTGCTGTACGTGCGGGGCCACGAGGGTCGCGGCATCGGCCTGCTGCACAAGCTCCAGGCGTACCAGTTGCAGGACGGTGGGCGGGACACCGTCGACGCCAACCTCGACCTGGGGCTCCCGGCCGACGCCCGCGACTACGGCACGGGCGCGCAGATCCTCTGCGACCTGGGCGTCCGCAGCATGCGGCTGCTGACCAACAACCCGGACAAGCGCGCCGGCCTCGCCGGGTACGGGCTGCGCGTGGTGGACCGGGTGCCGCTGCCGGTCCGCGCCCACCCGGAGAACATCGGTTACCTGAAGACCAAGCGGGACCGGCTCGGCCACCTGCTCGACGACCTGCCCGACTTCGACGAACTGACGGAGGGACACGCCTGATGGCCGGACACGCCGTACCGGAAATGTCCACTGTGGACGGTGCCGGCCTGCGGCTGGGCATCGTCGCCGCGCGCTGGCACCACGAGCTGACCGACCAGATGCTCGCCCGCGCCGAGGCGGCCGCCAAGTCCAGCGGCGTCACCGAGGTGACCGCGGTACGCGTCGCCGGATCGGTCGAGCTGCCCGTCGTCGCCCAGGCGCTGGCGCACCGCTGCGACGCGGTCGTCGCGTTGGGCGTGGTGATCCGCGGCGAGACCGCGCACTTCGACTACGTCTGCCGCTCCGTCACCGACGGCCTCACCCGCGTCGCGCTGGACGCCGGGATCCCCGTCGGCCACGGCGTCCTCACCGTGTACGAGCTGGCCCACGCGCGCGCCCGCGCCGGCCTGCCGGACTCGGCGGAGGACAAGGGCTGGGACGCGACCCGCGCCGTACTCGACGCCGCGGCCACCCTGCGCGACCTGCGCCGATAGCCGTACGCCCGCCGCGGCGACCCGTACGGTGCGGCGGCGCGGTGGCCGGTGGCGCGTACGTACGGTCGCCTTGCGGCGGCACCCTACCCTCCCGGGGGCGATGTTTTCTTGGGGGATTGGAAGGGTTTCCGTGCTTAAGGTACGACTGGTCGGCGCTGTGGCCATTGGTGTGGTCGGCGTGGTGGGGCTCGCCGGCTGCAACGACAAGAAGTCCGAGGCGAAGGCGCCGAAGCCGAGCCCGTCGGCGCAGACCTGCGCGCCGTCGCCGAGCGCGAGCGGCAACCCCGCCGGCGGTACGCGGGCGGGCGGCGGCAACGGCATCGGCGGCCCCGACACGGGCGGCCGGAACGGCGGCGCGAACGGCAACGCGCCCAACGGTGGCAACGGCATGAACGGCGGGTCCGGCACCGACAACGGCAACGGCCTCAACGGCGGCACCAACCGCAACGGTACGGGCAACGGCACCAGCGGCAACGGCACCAGCGGCAACGGCACCAACGGCGGCGGCACCAACGGCGGTGGCACCAACGGCAACGGCCTGAACGGCGGTTCGAACGGTGGCACCGGCTCGAACGGTGGCAACGGCCTGAACGGCGGCCAGAACGGTTCCGACAACCAGAACGGCACCGGCCAGAACGGCGGCCAGAACGGCGGTCAGAAGGGCACGGGCCAGAACGGGACCGGTAACCAGAACGGTGCCGGGCAGCAGGGGCGGCCGTGCGGGAGCCAGGCTCCGGGCGGTCCGGGCGGCGCGCCGAGCCCGTCGACGTCCGGAGCGCCGAACGGCGCACCCGGCAACGGCACCAACGGCAACAACAACAACGGCAACAACAACAACGGCAATAACGGCAGCGGCACCAACGGCAACAACAACGGCGGCAACGGCACCGGGTCGAACGGCGGGGGCGACGGCACGATGCCCGGCCTGCCGGGGAACTGACCGCGCGGCCGGTGGGTGACCTGCGTCGCCCACCGGCCCGCTTCGTGGGACCGGCCACCGTGGCGGAGTACCGGGCTGCCAGAATGGGCCCCCGTGAAGACCTTCGAGGAGCTGTTCGCGGAACTGTCGGCCAAGGCGGCGGCCAACGAGCCCGGTTCGGGCACGGTGGCGGCCCTGTCGGCCGGCGTCCATGCGATCGGTAAGAAGGTCGTGGAGGAGGCGGCCGAGTCGTGGATGGCGGCGGAGTACGAGTCCGCCGACCGCGCCGCGGAGGAGATCTCCCAGCTGCTGTACCACGCGCAGGTGCTGATGCTCGCGAAGGGTCTGACGCTCGACGACGTGTACCGACATCTCTGAGCGGTCCGTCGAGAGCTCGTCACCCCACGAAGCGAGGAGTCACACCGTGCTGCGCATCGCCGTACCGAACAAGGGGTCGCTGTCCGGGCCCGCCACCGAGATGCTGCGCGAGGCCGGCTACCGGCAGCGTCGCATCGACAAGGACCTGACCTGCACCGACGAGCAGAACCAGGTGCAGTTCTTCTACCTGCGCCCGCGCGACATCGCCACGTACGTCGGGTCCGGTGACCTGGACCTTGGCGTCACCGGCCGCGACCTGCTGATCGATTCGGGCGCGCCGGCCGAGGAGCTGATGGCGCTCGGCTTCGGCGGTTCCATCTTCCGGTACGCGGCGCGGCCGGGTGCGGTCGCCGACGTGGCCGAGCTGGCCGGCCGCCGTATCGCCACGTCGTACCCGGGGGTGGTGCACCGGCAGCTGGCCGAGCGGGGCGTGTCGGCGCACGTGATCCGGCTGGACGGCGCGGTGGAGAACGCGGTGGCGCTGGGTGTCGCCGACGTGGTGGCGGACGTGGTGTCGACCGGGGCGACGTTGCGGCAGGCGGGGCTGGAGCCGTTCGGTGAGCCGTTGCTGGAGTCGGAGGCGGTGCTGATCCGCCGGTCCGGGATGGACGGCGACGGCGCTGTCACCCAGCTCACCCGCCGACTGCAGGGCGTCCTGGTCGCCCAGCGCTACGTCATGCTGGCGTACGACGTGCGGGTGGAGCACCTGGACCGGGCGTCGGCGCTGACCCCGGGCATCGAGGCGCCGACGGTGTCGCCGCTGCACCGGGAAGGGTGGGTCGCGGTGCAGGCCATGATCGCCCGCGCCGACCTGCACCGCATCATGGACGAGCTGTACGAGGTGGGCGCCCGCGCGATCCTCGCCACCGAGCTGAGCGCCTGCCGGCTGTGACGGCCGGCAGAGCCACCACCGCCGGGCGTACCGGGGCGGCGGCGGACCGGCTGCTTCCCGTCGCGGTGGCGGTACCGGTTGCTCTGGTGGGCGGCGCGTGTTCGGCGGTGCAGGGCGTGGTCAACGGTGGGCTGGCCGAACGGGTCGGCACCCCGGTGGTCGCAGCCCTCGTCTCGAACGGCCTGGCCACGGTGCTGTTGCTGGCCGCCGCGCTCGCCTTCCGCCCGGTACGGGTGGGTCTGGGGCGGTTACGCGGCAGTGGCCTGCGCTGGTGGCAGTACCTGGGTGGTGTCTGCGGGGCGCTGTTCGTGGCGGGTTCGGCGCTGACGGTGCCGGTACTGGGCGTCGCGCTGGTCACGGTTGTCCAGGTGTGCGGCACGTCGGTGGGTGGCGTGGTCACCGACCGGCTCGGTCTCGGTCCGACCGGCCGCCTGCCCATCAGTCCGGTACGCCTCGGCAGCGCCGTACTGGCGGTCGTGGCGGTCGGGATCGCCCAGCTGGGCCGGCCGGTGGGCGACGTCGCGGTGGGCCTGCTGGGGTTCGTGCTGCTGCTGGGGCTGGGGCTGTCGGTGCAGTCCGCGCTGAACGGCCGGGTCACCCAGACGGCCCGCAACGTCGGCTCGGCCTCGCTGGTGAACGCGCTGGTCGGCACGTCCGCCCTGAGCCTCGCGGCGGGTGCGTTCGCGGCCGCCGGGCACCTGCACCCGCACGCCGCCGGTGGCCCGTGGTGGCTGTACCTGGGCGGCGTGCTGTCCCTGGTCGTCACCGGCGCCAACCTCGCCGCGGTACGCACGCTCGGCGTGCTGCGTACCGGGTTGGCCGTGATCGCCGGCCAGCTGGTGGGCGGGTTGCTGCTCGACACGTTCGTACCGGGGCAGCACCGGCCGACGCCGGCGGTGGTGGTGGGCGCCGCGCTGACGGTCGCGGCGGTGCTGCTGTCCGGGCTGGCCACCGGTGGTCGGCCCCGCCGCCGCACGGCTCCGGCCGGGGGAGCAGACTCGTAGTCGTGAGCGCTGAAACCTCGGAGGCGGGGACCGCGGTGACGACGGAGCAGGACGTGGACGGTCGATCGGCGACGGTGGACGTACGCCCGCGGAAGGTGCGCTGGGTGTGCGGGATCGCCGCGGCCGCGATCTTCGTCGTGTTCGCGGCGGTGTCGACCGCGCTGACCGGCAAGACCGAGGGCGGCGGGGTGTTCCACCGCAGCGACCAGGTCGCGATGATCATTCTCGGCGCCCTGATCGCGGCGGGCATCATGGCGTTCGCCCGGCCGCGGGTGCGCGCCGACGAGCACGGCATCAGGGTCCGCAACATCATCGGCGGGTACGAGCTGCCCTGGGAGGTGGTCCGGGCGGTGCGGTTCAGCCGGCACTCGCCGTGGGCCAGCCTGGAGTTGGCCGACGACGACGAGGTCACGCTGATGGCGATCCAGGCCGCCGACAAGGAGTACGCGCTGGACGCGGTGCGGGCGTTGCGCCGGTTGCTCGCCGCGCACGGCGGCGCGACGGGCCAGCAGCCAGGGGCCTGACCCACCCGCCGCGCCCGGCTCACGCGCCTGTACACTTGCCCGCGGTTCTCTGCGCACCGCCGCCACGCGGTGCCGCAGAGTCGCAGTACGATGGATGGACACCAAGTGGAGCCCCGCTCCCACCCGAGTCGCCGTACCGGTGGCCGGGTCCGGTCGGACCGTCGCGGACCACCCCGCCGTGGGTGGCGTACGCGATGGTCGTGTCGGCGTTGGCCGGCACAGGGATCGGTTCGAGCGGGCCCCGGCGTGCGCCGGGGCCTTTTCGTGTGGTCGGGTGCCACTCGGTGGGTTCGCCGGAGATTGCGGACCACGGGTCGCCGGAGCCCTCCGGTGGCCCGGCACGGCACCGATTTGAGGAGGCCACATCAGCGCCGAGCCACGCATCAACGACCAGATCCGCGCGCGCGAGGTCCGGTTGGTCGGCCCTGAGGGCGAGCAGGTCGGAATCGTCCCGCTCGACCAGGCGATCAAGCTGGCCCAGGACGTGGACATGGACTTGGTCGAGGTCGCGCCGATGGCACGCCCTCCGGTGTGCAAGCTCATGGACTACGGCAAGTTCAAGTATGAGAGCGCACTGAAGGCGCGCGAGGCGCGGCGCAACCAGCAGCAGACCGTCATCAAGGAGATGAAGCTCCGGCCGAAGATCGACTCGCACGACTACGAGACCAAGAAGGGTCACGTCGTGCGGTTCCTGAAGGCCGGGGACAAGGTCAAGATCACGATCATGTTCCGCGGTCGTGAGCAGAGCCGGCCCGAGCTCGGGTTCCGACTGCTCCGCAAGCTCGCCGAGGAGATCGGTGAGCTGGGGTACGTGGAGTCCGCCCCCAAGCAGGACGGCCGAAACATGATCATGGTGGTCGCTCCGCACCGGGCGACCAAGGAGGCCGCACGTCAGGGTGGCCGGCCGGACGGCGAGTCCGGCGACGCCCCGGCTGTGGTCGATCAGTAATCCGTCCCCGCCAACCCCGGCGGGGACGACGTCAAGGAGACATACCTCGATGCCGAAGATGAAGAGCCACTCGGGCACCCGCAAGCGGGTCAAGGTGACCGGCTCCGGAAAGTTCGTCACGGAGCGCGCCGGCCGCCGTCACCTCATGGAGCGCAAGTCCACGAGGCTGACCCGCCGCCTGGCCGGCACCGTGGAGGTCGCGAAGGCCGACGTGAACCGGGTCAAGCGCCTGCTGGCGCGCTGACGAGACCGGACGCCCCCGTACCGCCGGCTGTGTTCGTCGGCGGTCCCGAGAGCACGTGATCAGGAGAGAAGACCCGTGGCACGCGTCAAGCGGGCAGTGAATGCCCAGAAGAAGCGCAGGACCATCCTGGAGACCGCCAGCGGCTACCGCGGCCAGCGTTCCCGGCTGTACCGCAAGGCCAAGGAGCAGGTCCTCCACTCGATGAACTACGCGTACCGGGACCGCCGGGCGCGTAAGGGCGACTTCCGTCGCCTGTGGATCACCCGCATCAACGCGGCTGCCCGCGCGAACGGCATGACGTACAACCGGTTCGTGCAGGGCCTGAAGGCCGCCGGTGTCGAGGTGGACCGCAAGGTGCTGGCCGAGCTGGCCGTGAGCGACGCGAAGGCGTTCGCCGCGCTCGTCGCGATCGCGCACAAGAACGTGCCGGCCAGCGACGCCGCCTGACCGCGTACTGACGATGCTCGACCGACCCGGGGTGTTCACTGAACGGACGCCCCGGGTCGTGCGTGCCCGGGGTCTGTTGCGCCGGGCGCGCCGGGACGACGAGCGGCTGTTCCTGGCGGAGGGGCCGCAGGCGGTGCGCGAGGCCGTGCCCGCCGCGACCGAGCTGTTCGGTACGGACGAGGCGCTGGCGCGGTACCCGGAGATCGCCGACGCGGCGCGGGACGCCGGTGTGCGCGTGTCGGTGGTGACGGAGAAGGCGTTGGCCGGGTTGGCCGACACGCAGCGTCCGCAGGGGTTGGTGGCGGTGTGCCGCTACTCCGACGTACCGCTGGCGGCGGCGTTGGCGCGGCGGCCGCGGCTGGTCGTGGTGTTGGCGAACATCGCCGATCCGGGTAATGCCGGCACGGTGCTGCGGACCGCGGACGCGGCCGGTGCGGGGGCCGTGGTGTTCACCGACAACAGCGTGGATGTCTACAACGGCAAGTGTGTCCGGTCGTCGGCGGGCAGCCTGTTCCATCTGGACGTGGTGCGCGGTGGCGATCCGGCCGCGGTGGTCGAGGAGCTGCGCGCGGCGGGGTTGTGGGTGGCGGCGACGGACCTGCGCGGCGCCGACGATCTGGACGCGCTCGCCGACGACGGGGTGCTGGACCGGCCGACGGCATGGCTGTTCGGCAGCGAGGCGCACGGGTTGTCGGCGGAGCTGTCCGCGGCGGCCGACGCGCGGGTGAAGGTGCCGATCCACGGCCGTGCGGAGAGCCTGAACCTGGCTGCTGCCGCCGCGGTCTGCCTGTACACTTCGGCTCGTGCGCAGCGCCCGTCCAGGGGCGCCGACGAGCGGGGGAGGCGGCGATGATCGACATCGACGGCCGGCTCCCGGTGCGTTCGTTTATCCGGCCCGCCGGTGGCGGGCTGTCCGGCTGATACCAGGCCGGTTCTCTCCCCGGTGGGCTGCGGCGATGCCGCGTGGCCGGGCCCGTGACCGCAGTTCGGCGGTCTGGCGCACCGTCGGTGTGGCCGCCGCGCCACCATGCGGATCACGGCTCCGGCACTGTCCGTAGACTCTTGCGCTGGCGCACGTCCTTCGTACGTGCGGGCCGTCGGCGCAGGGTGACCGCAACCCCATGGATGGGGCAGTACCGGGAGAGTCATGTCGTATCGCAACGATCCGTACGATCCGAAGGAGGCCACGCTGCTCGACCCGGCCTCCCTCGACGAGGCGGTGACGGCCGCCGAGAAGGCGTTCACCGCCGCGAGCAGTCCGGACGAGCTGGCTGCCGCGCGCGTCGCGCACCTGGGTGACCGTGCCCCGGTGTTGCTGGCGCGGCGCGAGATCGGCGCCCTGCCGCCGCACGCGAAGTCCGACGCCGGCAAGCGGGTGAACGCCGCCCGCACCGCCATCCAGTCCGCGTACGACGCGCGGCACGTGGCGTTGGAGGCGGCCGAGCGCCAGCGCGTACTGGACGAGGAGAGCGTCGACGTCACGCTGCCGACCGACCGCCGGCCGCTCGGTGCCCGGCACCCGTTGCCGGCGCTGATCGAGCGCATCTGCGACCTGTTCGTCGGCATGGGGTACGAGGTGGTCGACGGGCCGGAGGCGGAGTCGAGCTGGTTCAACTTCGACGCGCTCAACATCGGGCCGGACAACCCGGTGCGCGGCGAGATGGACACGTTCTACACCGAGACGCCGGATCTGGTACTGCGGACGCACACCTCGCCGGGGCAGGTGCGCACGATGCTGAACCGTACGCCGCCGATCGCGATCATCTGCCCGGGCCGCGTGTACCGGACCGACGAGCTGGACGCGACGCACAGCCCGGTGTTCCACCAGGTCGAGGGGCTGGTGGTGGCCGAGGGCATCACGATGGCGCACCTGCGCGGCACGCTCGACCACTTCGCGCGGGCGATCTTCGGCCCGGACGCGAAGACGCGGTTCCGGCCGCACTACTTCCCGTTCACGGAGCCGTCCGCGGAGTTCGACATCTGGTTCCCGGAGCACCGGGACGGTGCGCGCTGGGTGGAGTGGGGCGGCTGCGGCATGGTCAACCCGCGGGTGTTGACGGCCTGCGGCATCGATCCGCGGCGCTACTCCGGCTTCGCGTTCGGGATGGGCATCGACCGGTCCCTGATGTTCCAGCAGGGGATCAGCGATTTTCACGACATCGTCGAGGGCGACGTGCGGTTCAGCCGCGCGTACGGGATGGAGGTCTGAGCCGTGCTGGTTCCGCTGTCATGGCTGCGCGAGGCCGTGGACCTGCCGGCCGGGATCTCGCCCGCCGAGCTGGACGAGGCGTTCACGAACCTCGGCGTCGAGGTCGAGTCGGTCACCGACCTGGCCGCGTCGGTCCGGGGTCCGCTGGTGGTGGGCCGGGTGCTCACCATCGAGGAGCTGACCGGCTTCAAGAAGCCCATCCGGTACTGCACGGTCGACGTGGGCGCCGCGAACGGTACGGGTGAGCCGCAGAGCATCGTGTGCGGCGCGCGCAACTTCGCGGTCGACGACCTGGTCGTGGTGATCCTGCCGGGCGGCGTACTGCCGGGCGAGTTCACGATCGGCGCGCGCAAGACGTACGGGCGGATGTCGGCGGGGATGATCTGCTCGGCCCGCGAGCTGGGGCTGGGCGAGGACCACAGCGGGATCATCGTGCTGCCGGCGGACGTGGCCGCGGCGCCGGGCGACGACGCGCGGCCGGTGGTCGGGCTGGACGACGTGGTGTTCGACCTGTCCGTGACGCCGGACCGCGGCTACCAGCTGTCCGTACGCGGGCTGGGGCGCGAGCTGGCGCGGGCGCTGGGCGTGGCGTACCACGATCCGGCGGACCGGCCGGCGACGGCGGGCACGCCGGACGCGTCGGCGGGGCGCCGGATCCTGGTGGAGGACACGGCCGGCTGCGACCGGTTCTCGGCCAGGCTGGTGACGGGCGTCGACCCGGCCGCGCCAAGTCCACAGTGGATGGTGCGGCGGTTGACGCACGCCGGCGTACGGCCGATCTCGCTGCCGGTGGACGTGACCAACTACGTGATGCTGGAGCTGGGGCAGCCGATGCACGCGTTCGACGCGGCCCGGCTCACCGGCGACCTCGTCGTACGGCGGGCGCGCGAGGGTGAGCGGCTGACCGCCATCGACCACGTCGAGCGCGCACTGTCCACAGAGGACCTGGTGATCTGCGACGACACCGGCGTGGTGTCGCTGGCCGCGGTGATGGGCGGCGAGACGACCGAGGTCGGCGACGGTACGACCGACGTGCTGTTCGAGGCGGCGCACTGGGATCCGGCCAGCATCAGCCGGACCGCGCGCCGGCACCGGATGCTGTCCGAGGCGTCCAAGCGGTACGAGCGCGGTGTCGACCCGGCGCTGACGCTCGTGGCGTTGCAGCGCGCCGTCGACCTGCTCGTCGAGTACGGCGGGGGGACGGCGGGCGCGGCGGTCGTCGACGTCGACCACGTCGTACCGGCGGAGACGGTGCTGCTGCCGGCGGACCTGCCGTCGCGCGTCGCGGGGGTGGACTACCCGGTGGCGCGCGTGGTGGAGCTGGTCGAGGCGGTCGGCGCGACGGTGGCCGTGGACGGCGACGTGCTCGCGGTGACCCCGCCGTCGTGGCGCCCGGACCTCACCGACCCGGCCGACGTGGTCGAGGAGGTCGTCCGCCTCGACGGGTACGGCAACGTGCCGTCGGTGCTGCCGCCCGTCGTCGCCGGCAACGGGCTGACGGTGGCGCAGCGGCGGCGGCGTTCGGTGGCCCGCGCGCTCGCCGAGGCCGGGTACGTCGAGGTGCTGAGCTACCCGTTCGTCAGCCCGGAGTCGTTCGACGCGCTGGGACTGCCGGCGGACGACCCGCGGCGTACGGCGGTGCGGTTGGCGAACCCGCTGTCCGAGCGCGAGCCGCTGCTGCGTACGACGCTGCTGCCGCCGCTGCTCGCGACCGTACGGCGGAACCTGGCGCGGGGGCAGCGCGACGTGGCGCTGTTCGAGGTGGGCCTGGTGTTCCGGCCGTCGGCGGAGCCGGTCGCGCCGCCGCCCGTACTGCCGGTGGACCACCGCCCCAGCGACGCCGACCTGGTCGCCGCGCTCGCCGTCGTCCCGCGCCAGCCGTACCGGGTGGCCGCGGTGATCACCGGCGAGGCCGAGCGCGCCGGCTGGTGGGGTACGGGCCGCGCCGCGGACTGGACCGACGCGCTGGAGGCGGCGCGGCTGGTCGCGCGTACCGCGGGCGTGACGCTGACGGTCCGGGCGGACCGGCACGCGCCGTGGCATCCGGGCCGCTGCGCCGAGCTGACCGTCGACGGTGTCCTCGTCGGGCACGCGGGGGAACTGCACCCCGAGGTGTGCCAGGCGCTGGAGCTGCCCCGCGGTACGGCGGCGCTGGAGATGGAGCTGTCCGCGCTGCCGGACCGCGAGCCGGTCCCCGCACCGGTCATCTCGACGTACCCGCCGGCGTTGATCGACGTGGCGCTGCTGGTGGACGACGCGACCCCGGCCGGGGACGTGGAGTCGGCGCTGGCCGCGGGCGCGGGTGAGCTGCTGGAGTCGATCCGGCTGTTCGACGTCTTCCGCGGGGAGCAGCTCGGCGCGGGGCGCAAGTCGCTGGCGTACAAGCTGAGTTTCCGGGCCGCGGACCGGACGCTGACCGCGGATGACGCGGTGGGTGCCCGGGACGCCGCGGTCGCCGAGGCGGCCCGACGGGTCGGCGCGACGCTGCGCGGCGCCTGAGATTCCGACGCCCGGCGTGCCACGACCGGCGCGCCGGGTGTCAGCCCGGGACCGACCAGTACCAGACGCCGCCCTGGTGCCGTCCCGGTACGGCGAGGAGCCGGTCGACGGCGGTACGGACCTGCGTCTGGTGCCGCGCGGACGGGTCGAGGACGACCAGGTCGGTGTGCCCGGCGGCGAGGTCGCGGCGGGCGCGGGCCCGGTCCGCGGCGTCGACCGGCGGGATCCGGCCGGTGACCGACACGTTCGCGACGGTGACCGCGAACGGGGACCGCGGTGTCGCCCACTGCGCCCTGCCGTCGGGACCGGGGTGCATGACCGGCCCGCCGGGGATCGCCATGTCCGCCCGGGTGTACGCGGCGAACCGCATGCCGAGCCGGGACGAGTAGCTGAACTGCGGCACGGCCAGTACGGTGCGGCCCGGTGCGACGTGCGCCCGCCAGTACCCGTCGGTGAAGAACGCCGGTACGGCGGGCCGCGACGTGGTGGGCAGCGCCAGCGGTACGAGTGGCAGCAGCGCCGCCACGAACACGCCGATCCACACCGGCCGCGGCACCCGGGTACGCAGGGCGCGCTCGGCGCCGAGCGCGAGTACCGCGCCGAGGGTGGTGGTGGTGACGAGCGCGAGCCGGTCCGGGATCGCCTGGTCGACCAGCGGAAGCCCGGCGACCAGCGCCCACGGCCCGGGGATGCCGGTGTGCCGCCGCAGGAACACCACCTCGGTACCGAGGCTGAGTAGGGCGAACAGGACGCCGGTGCAGGTCAGTGCGAGGACGGTCCGGCTGCGCCGCAGCCACCACACGAGCGCGACGGCCAGCACGACCAGCCCGACCCCGAGGTACGTGGCCTCCTCGGTGACGTTGCCCGCGTACACCCGGGCGGCCTGCCGGTGCCCGCCGAACGGCGAGTAGGTGCCGTACCAGACCCAGGACAGGACGTCGGTGCCGTACTTGCCGATGTTCCACGGACTGCCGTGGTAGCTCTGCGGACCGGCCAGCAGCATCCACAGTGGATAGCCGGCGAGGACCAGGAAGACCGGTGCGGCGACGCCGATCCGGATCAGGAAGCCGCGCAGTTCGCGGCGCGCCGCGGCGCGGTTCAGCAGCGCCCACGCGACGACGAACACCGCGACGCCGAGCACCGTGAACAGCAGCACCTCGGTACCGGTCAGGAACTGCGCGGCGAGCAGCGCCCCGAGTACGACGCCGCGCCGGGCGGGTCGCGGCCGTCCCGGCGACGGCAGGACGCACAGCACCACGAACGGTACGAGGAACTGGCCGGTGATGTGCACGTGCGCGTTCGACATGGAGATCATGCCGGGCGCGAAGCCGATGAACCCGGCGCCGATCGCCGCCGCGGCCCGGGACCACACCAGCCGCCGGCAGAACACCAGGTACCAGCCGGCCGCCGTACCGGCGAGCGCCACGCCCTCCAGTACGACGAAGGACACGGCGGGGCCGAACGTGACCGTGACCGGGGTGAGGACGGCGGCGGGCAGGATGACCGACGAGTTCGCCATCAGGTTCGCGCCGTCGGGGGCGTTGACCTGCGTGGTGAAGAACGGGTTGGTCAGGTGCGTCACCGCGTGCGCCCCGTACGCCAGCATCCACTCCATCAGCGGCTGGTCGTTCGGGTTGTCGGTGAGGACCCGGGTGTCGGGCGCGGCCCACAGCCCGGACGTGACCCAGACCGCGAGCCCGACGTAGCAGGCCAGGACCAGCACGTGCGGCCATGCCCGCCACCGGTTCCGGCCCGGTTCGGCCGGTTCGGCGGTCGTGTCGGGCAGCGGGTCGGTGCGGGTCATGGCCGCCGGATCAGTTCGGTCGCGGCGCCGGTGCGAGACGCTGCCGGGCCAGGATGCCGAGCGCCTTCACCCCGTCCACCCAGGTGATCTTCTTGCCCTCCTCGCGGCTGCGGGCCGAGTAGTTGATCGGCACCTCGTACGGCCGGATGCGGCGGCGCAGCAGCTTGCCGGTGACCTCGGCCTCCATGCCGAAGTCGCGGGACTTGATGTCCAGGTCCCGGTACAGCTTGGTGGGCATCAGCTTGAAGCAGGTCTCCAGGTCGGACAGGTAGCAGTTGTAGAGGATGTTCGCGGCGGTGGTGATGGCCTTGTTGCCCATCACGTACCAGAAGGAGAAGGCGGCGTGTCCGCCGAAGCTGCGGTTGCCGTAGATGACCTGTCCGCGCCCGTCCTGTACGGGCTTGAGCAGCCGCGGGATGTCCCGCGGGTCGTACTCCAGGTCGGCGTCGAGGACGACCATGTAGTCACCGGTGGCCTCGCGTACGCCGGTCTGGATGGCGGCGCCCTTGCCCTGGTTGCGCGGGTGCCGGACGACGCGGACGCGCGAGTCGTCGAGGTGGTCGAGCAGCTCGCCGGTGCGGTCGCGGCTGCCGTCGTCGACGACGACGAGTTCGACCTCGCACGGGTAGCTGACCTCAAGGGTCTGTTTGATCGCGGTGATGACCCGGTCCTCTTCGTTGTACACGGGCATCAGGATCGACAGGCGCACTGGAAACACACCCCAACTGTTGGTTCGCCGGTCCGCGCCCCCCGCGCGGTGTCCGGCCGGACACGAACGGCCGTCCTGCACGCCGTGAGGTGATCTCCCCGGCACTCTGTGTGCTCAGCCGCAGAGTTTGATCGTAGCCAAGCTTCCGGTTCGGCAGGCCGGAGTAGCGGACATCTTGGCTACCTCTTTACGGGTGCCTTGCCTGGTCGCCGGCTGTGGTGCGGACAACCGGACCCGGCGGTGCGGGAAACCGCAGGTGCGTGCGCATCGTGATACAGTCCGATGCATAGACATGCGGGAGGTCGATGTGGGCGTACGGGTGGCCGTGGCCGGAGCGAGCGGATACGCCGGGGGTGAGCTGCTGCGCCTGATCGCCGGGCACCCCGGGCTCGACCTCGTCGCGGCCACCGGGGACAGCAGCGCCGGACGGGCCGTCACCGACGTGCACCCCCACCTGCCGGCGTACGCGGACGTCACGCTGCGGCCGACCGACGTGGCCGAGCTGGCCGACGCCGAGCTGGTGTTCCTGGCCCTGCCGCACGGCGCGTCCGCCGCACTGTCGGCGAGCCTGCCCGCCGGTACGCGGATCGTCGACCTCGGCGCCGACCACCGGCTCACCGACCCCGCGGTGTGGGCGAAGCACTACGGCGGGCCGTACCCGGGCGCGTGGACGTACGGGCTGCCCGAGCTGCCGGGGCAGCGCGCAAGGATCGCCGACTCCGACCGGGTTGCCGCCACCGGCTGCTACGTGGTCGCCAGTACGCTGCCGCTCGCCCCGCTGATCGCCGCCGGTGTCGCGGCACCCGACGACGTGGTCGTCGTCGCCGCCTCCGGTACGTCCGGGGCCGGTCGGTCGGCGGCGCCGCACCTGCTCGGCAGCGAGGTGATGAACGACGTCTCGGCGTACAAGGTGGGGACGCACCGGCACGCGCCGGAGATCAAGCAGGCCGCGGGTGCGCGGACGCTGTCGTTCACGCCGCTGCTCGCGCCGATGCCACGCGGCATCCTGGCCACCGTCACCGCCCGCCCCACCGGTACGACGAGCGCGGACGAGGTGCGCCAGGTCCTCGCCGAGGCGTACGCGGGGGAGCCGTTCGTGACGCTGCTGCCGGCCGGCGCGTGGCCGCACACCAGCGCGACGTACGGCAGCAACGCCTGTCACCTGCAGGTGACGGTGGACGGCGACTCGGGCCGGATCGTGGCCACGAGCGCGATCGACAACCTGGGCAAGGGCGCCGCCGGCCAGGCCGTGCAGTGCGCCAACCTCATGCTCGGACTGCCGGAGACCGCCGGCCTGACCGCGAACGGAGTGGCGCCGTGAGTACCGGGGAGACAGGGGTGACCGCGCCGGCCGGGTTCCGGGCCGCCGGGGTCGCCGCGGGCATCAAGCAGTCCGGCGCGCCGGACGTGGCGCTGGTCGTCAACGACGGCCCGGACGCCACCGCCGCGGGCGTGTTCACCCGCAACCGGGTGAAGGCGGCGCCGGTGCTGTGGAGCGAGCGGGTGCTCGCCGCGGGCATCGTCAAGGCGGTGGTGCTGAACGCGGGCAACGCCAACGCCTGCACCGGTCCGGACGGGTTCGGGGACACGCACGCCACCGCGGAACGCGTCGCCATACGGCTGGGCATCGGTCCGGCGGACGTGGCGGTCTGCTCGACCGGTCTGATCGGCGAGCGGCTGCCGGTCGACGCGCTGCTGTCCGGTGTGGACGGTGCCGCCAAGGCACTGAGCCGTACGGGTGGGGGTGACGCGGCCGAGGCGATCCGTACCACGGACACCCGGGCCAAGCAGGTACGCCTGGACGGCGACGGGTACGTGGTGGGCGGCATGGCGAAGGGCGCGGGGATGCTCGCGCCGGCGCTCGCAACGATGCTGTGCGTACTGACGACCGACGCGGTCGCCGACACCGACCTGCTGAACACCGCGCTGCGCAGGGCGGTCGCGGTCACGTTCGAGCGGATCGACTCGGACGGCTGCCTGTCGACGAACGACACGGTGCTGCTGCTGGCGTCCGGCGCGTCGGGGGTCAGCGCCACCGAGCAGGACCTGACCGACCTGGTCACGGCCGCGTGCGCGGATCTCGCCGGGCAGCTGCTCGCGGACGCCGAGGGCGCGACGAAGGAGGTCGCGATCGAGGTGACCGGCGCGGCCAGCGAGGACGACGCGGTCGAGGTGGGGCGCGCCATCGCCCGCAACAACCTGGTCAAGACCGCGCTGTTCGGCAACGACCCGAACTGGGGCCGCATCCTCGCCGCCATCGGTACGACGTCGGCGGAGTTCGCGCCGGAGCGCCTGGACGTGGCGGTCAACGGGGTGTGGATCTGCCGGAACGGCTGCGCGGCGGCCGACCGGTCGGGCGTGGACCTGTCCGGCCGGGCCGTGACGATCACGGCCGAGCTGCACGCCGGGTCGGAGTCCGCGACCGTGTGGACCAACGACCTGTCCCACGCGTACGTGCACGAGAACTCGGCGTACTCGACGTGAGCACCCCCGTACCGCCGGCGGTGGCGGACGCCGGCTACGCGCCGCACGTACGGCGGGATCTGGCGGAGGCGGCGGCGAAGGCGGCCGTACTGACCGAGGCGCTGCCGTGGCTGGCGGAGTTCCAGGGCGCGATCGTGGTCGTGAAGTACGGCGGGCACGCGATGGCGGATCCGTTGCTGCGCAAGGCGTTCGCCGAGGACATGGTGTTCCTGCGGCGGACCGGGCTGCGGCCGGTCGTGGTGCACGGCGGCGGCCCGCAGATCTCGGCGATGCTGTCCCGGCTGGACATCGCCTCGGAGTTCCGCGGCGGCCTGCGGGTCACCACGCCCGAGTCGATCGACGTCGTACGGATGGTGCTGGTCGGTCAGGTCGGGCGCGAGCTGGTCGGGCTGATCAACGAGCACGGTCCGCTCGCGGTCGGGATGTCCGGCGAGGACGCCAACCTGGTCACCGCCGTACGCCGGCACGCGGTCGTGGACGGCGAACCGGTCGACGTGGGACTCGTCGGCGACGTCGCCGCGGTCGACCCCGGCGTCATCACGGACCTGCTGGACGGCGGGCGGATCCCGGTGGTGTCCACGGTCGCCCCGGACGCCGACGGCGTGGTGCACAACCTGAACGCGGACACCGCCGCCTCGGCGCTGGCCGTGGCGCTGGGCGCGCAGAAGTTCGTGGTGCTCACCGACGTGCCCGGGCTGTACGCGAACTGGCCGGAGCGCGACAGCCTGGTGTCCCGGCTGCCCGCCGCGGAACTCGCCGAGCTGCTGCCGACGTTGGAGGCGGGGATGGTGCCGAAGATGGAGGCGTGCCTGCGCGCCGTACGCGGTGGAGTACCGCAGGCGCACGTGATCGACGGCCGGGTCGCGCACTCGATCCTGCTGGAAGTGTTCACCTCGGAGGGGTTCGGCACGATGGTCGTGCCCGACGGTGGGAGTGACGGATGACCGACGATCTGGTGGGGCGCTGGGACCGGTCGGTCCTGCACAACTACGGCACGCCGGCGCTGGGGCTGGTACGCGGGTCGGGCGCGGTGGTGGTCGACGAGCAGGGCCGCGAGTACCTGGATCTGTTCACGGGGCTGGCGGTGAACGCGCTCGGGCACGCGCACCCGGCGGTGGTGGCGGCGGTGACCGGGCAGATCGGCACGCTGGGCCACGTCGGCAACTTCTTCGCCAACCCGCCGCAGGTGGCGCTGGCGGAGCGGCTGCTCGCCCTGTTCGACCGACCCGGCCAGGTCTACTTCGCCAACTCCGGTACGGAGGCCAACGAGGCGGCGTTCAAGCTGTCCCGGCGTACCGGGCGGACGCACATCGTGTCCACTGTGGACGGTTTCCACGGCCGTACCATGGGCGCGCTCGCGCTGACCGGTCAGCCGGCGAAGTCCGCGGCGTTCGAGCCGCTGCCCGGCGACGTCACCCACGTGCCGTACGGCGACGTCGACGCGCTCGCCGCCGCGGTCACCGACGAGACCGCGATGGTGATCCTGGAGCCGATCCAGGGCGAGGCCGGCGTCCTCGTCCCGCCGCCCGGCTACCTGGCCGCGGCCCGCGCGATCACCGCGGAGCACGGCGCGCTGCTCTGCCTCGACGAGGTACAGACCGGCATCGGGCGTACCGGGCACTGGTTCGCCCACCAGGCCGACGGCGTACGCCCGGACGTGGTGACGCTGGCCAAGGGGCTCGGCGGTGGGCTGCCGATCGGCGCGTGCGTCGCGTTCACCGACACCGCGTACGGCGACGTCGCCGCACTGCTCGGCCCCGGCTCGCACGGCAGTACGTTCGGCGGCAACCCGGTGTGCTGCGCCGCCGGCCTCGCCGTACTGACCACCATCGCCGACGAGCACCTGCTCGACCACGTCAAGTCGATCGGCGAGCGGATCCGCGCCGGCGTCGACCACCCGCTCGTCTCCGGCGTACGCGGGGCCGGGCTGCTGCTCGGCGTCACCCTCCACCAGCCGGTCGCGGCGGCCACCGCGGTTGCGTTGCGCGACAACGGTTTCCTGGTCAACCCCTGCCAGCCCGACGTCCTGCGGCTCGCCCCGCCGCTGATCCTCACCGCCGACCAGGCGGACAGCTTCCTGGCCGCCCTGCCGGCCGCCCTCGACACCGCCGGAGCAGCCGAATGACCCGCCACTTCCTGCGCGACGACGACCTCACCGGTACCGAACAGGCCGACGTGCTCGACCTCGCCGTCCGGTACAAGCAGGACCGGTACGCGTTCCGGCCGCTCGCCGACCGGGCCGTCGCGGTCATCTTCGAGAAGCCGTCATTGCGCACGCGCACCTCGTTCGAGGTGGGCATCGCGCAGCTCGGCGGCCAGCCGGTGCTGATCGACGCGCGCAGTACGCACTTCGGCCGCGGCGAGACGCTGTCCGACGCCGCCCGCGTCCTCTCCCGGTACGTCGACGCCATCGTCATCCGTACCTTCGGCGACGACCGGATCGCCGAACTGGCCAGCACCTCCTCGGTACCGGTGGTGAACGCGCTGACCGACGGCTTCCACCCCTGCCAACTGCTCGCCGACCTCCAGACCATCCGGGAACGCCGGGGCGCGCTGCGCGGCGCGACCGTCACGTACCTGGGGGACGGGGCGAACAACATGGCGCAGTCGTTCCTGCTCGCCGGCACCACCGCCGGCATGCACGTACGGATCGCGGGGCCGGAGGCGCACCAGCCGTCACCCGCCGTCGTCGCCGCGGCCGAGACGATCGCCGTGGACAGCGGCGGCTCCGTCGCCGTCCTGACCGACCCGGCGCGGGCCGCCGACGGCGCCGACGTCCTCGTCACCGACACCTGGACCTCGATGGACCAGGAGGGCGACGGACTCGACCGCGTCACCCCCTTCCTCCCGTACCAGGTGAACGGGGCGCTGCTGGCGCGCGCCGCCACCGACGCGATGGTGCTGCACTGCCTGCCCGCGCACCGCGGCGAGGAGATCACCGACGAGGTGATGGACGGACCGGCCAGCGCGGTGTTCGATGAGGCCGAGAACCGCCTGCACGCGCAGAAGGCGCTGCTCGCCTGGCTGCTCGACCCGGCACGACAGGAGGCGTCCCGATGACCACCGGTACGCACCACACCGAGTCCGGTCCGCGCCCGGTGAGCAAGACCGCCCGGCACGCGCAGATCGCCGAGATCATCCGCACCCGTCCCGTACGGTCGCAGACCGAGCTGGTCGAGCTGCTCGCCGAGGCCGGTACCACCGTCACCCAGGCGACGCTCTCCCGCGACCTGGAGGAACTCGGCGCGGTCAAGGTACGCGGCACCGACGGCGGCGCCGGCAGCTACGTACTGCCCGAGGAGGGCGGCCCGCCGATGCGCCCCGCCGAGCAGGCGCCCGCCCGGCTCCAGCGGCTCCTGCGCGAGCTGCTGACCGGCGCGGACGCCAGCGGCAACCTGGCCGTCCTGCGTACTCCGCCCGGCGCGGCGCAGTTCCTGGCCAGCGCGCTGGACCGGTCCGGGCTGCCCGAGGTGGTGGGCACGATCGCCGGCGACGACACCATCGCGGTGATCGCCCGCGAACCGATGACCGGCGGCGAACTCGCGGCCCGGCTGCTGCGCTGGTCCGGTCCCGACCAGCCCACGGACTGACCATCGGCGTTCCGGTGAGCCGGGCCCGTCCCGGTCCGACCGGCGTGACCCGGGCGTTCCGGACGGACCGGTGCGACCGGCCCGGGACGAGCGCCACCGGGGCCGACGGCGAACCGGCGCGGCACAGCACGATCCCGGTGTGCGACGGTGGTCGCCACCGACCCGACCGGGCCCGTTCCGGGCCACCACCCGTACGCAGGAAGAATGACGGCGTGAGCGAACAGCAGCAGACCCCGACCCGGTTGTGGGGCGGCCGGTTCGCCGGTGGCCCCGCGGAGGCCCTGGCCCGGCTCAGCCTCTCCGTCCAGTTCGACTGGCGCCTCGCGCCGTACGACATCGCCGGCTCCCGCGCGCACGCCCGCGTACTGGCGCGCGCCGGCCTGCTCGACGCGGACGAGCTGGGCCGGATGCTCGCCGCGCTGGACGATCTGGCCGCCGCGTGCGCCGCGGGCGAGTTCACCCCGACGGTCGAGGACGAGGACGTGCACACCGCCCTCGAACGCGGCCTGCTGGAGCGGCTCGGCGCGCTGGGCGGCAAGCTGCGCGCCGGCCGCAGCCGCAACGACCAGGTCGCCACCGACCTCCGGCTGTACCTGCGGGACCACGTCCGCGGGCTCGCCGGCCGGCTGGTCGACCTGGTGGAGGCGCTGACCGAGCAGGCGCAGCGCAACATCGACACGCCGGCGCCGGGCATGACGCACCTGCAGCACGCGCAGCCGATCTCGTTCGGGCACCAGCTGCTGGCGCACGTGCACGCGTTCGGCCGGGACCTGGACCGGCTGGCCGACTGGGACCGCCGCACCGCGTACAGCCCGCTCGGTGCGGGTGCGCTCGCCGGCTCGTCGCTGCCGCTGGACCCGACGGCGGTCGCCACCGAGCTGGGCTTCGACGCCCCGGTGGCGAACTCGATCGACGCGGTGTCCGACCGCGACTTCGCGGCGGAGTTCCTGTTCGTGGCAGCGATGGTCGGGGTGCACCTGTCCCGGCTGGGCGAGGAAGTCGTGCTCTGGACCAGCCAGGAGTTCGGCTGGGTGGAGCTGGACGACGCGTTCGCGACCGGCTCGTCGATCATGCCGCAGAAGAAGAACCCGGACGTGGGGGAGCTGGCCCGCGGCAAGTCCGGCCGGCTGATCGGCAACCTCACCGGCGTACTCGCGATGCTCAAGGGCCTGCCCCTGGCGTACGACCGGGACCTGCAGGAGGACAAGGAGCCGGTGTTCGACGCGATCGACACCCTGGAGGTCCTGCTGCCCGCCGTCACCGGCCTCGTCGCCACCATGACGGTACGCGCGGACGTGCTCGCCGCCGCCGCGCCGAAGGGCTTCACGCTGGCCACCGAGGTCGCCGACTGGCTGGTACGCCGCAACGTCCCGTTCCGCGACGCGCACGAGATCTCCGGTTCGCTGGTGGCGCTGTGCCTGTCGCGGGACTGTGCGCTGGACGACGTGTCGGACGCCGACCTCGCCGCGGTCAGCCCGCACCTGACCCCCGAGGTACGCGAGGTGCTGTCGGTGTCGGGCGCCCTCGCCGCGCGCACCACGCCCGGTTCGACCGGCCCCGGTCCGGTCGCCGACCAGCTCACCGCGTTGGCCGAGAAGATCGGCGGCTGGCGCGCGTGGGCCGACACGCAGGTGGTCCCACGCTGAGCGGGTTCCCTTGTGGCCCAACGGATCCCGGCGAGCTGGCCGACCTGCTCGCCGGGCCGGTGGACCGCGCCGCGGCCGGTCTGCTGGGCTGCCAGCTGGTCGCCGGCCCCGTCACGCTGCGCCTCACCGAGACCGAGGCGTACGCCGGGGTCGGCGCCGATCCCGCCTCCCACGCCCACCGCGGACGTACCGCCCGCAACACGGTCATGTTCGGTCCACCCGGCCACGCGTACGTCTACTTCACGTACGGCATGCACTGGTGCCTCAACGTCGTCTGCGGCCCACCCGACACCGCTTCCGCCGTACTCCTGCGCGCCGGTGAGGTGGTCGCCGGTCTCCCGGCCGCGCGCGGTCGCCGCCCCGGCGTACCGGACCGGGACCTGGCCCGTGGCCCCGCCCGGCTGACCCGCGCCCTCGCCGTCGACCGGGCCGCGAACGGCGTGGATCTGCTCGCCGAGGACGCCCCGCTCCGGCTCGTCCCGGGCACCCCGCCCGATCCGTCCGCCGTCCAGGCCGGCCCGCGCGTCGGCGTCACCGGCGGCGCCGACACCACCTGGCGGTACTGGCTGGCCACCCCGGACGGTCGCGCCGAACCCACCGTCAGCCGGTACCGCCCGGCCGTACCGCGCCGCCGCTGAGGGAATCGGGTGTCGACGCCCCGCGTACGTGCGGGACAATCACCGGCGTGACCGACATCTTCCAGGACCTCCAGTGGCGAGGCCTCATCAAGGACAGCACCGACCCGGACGAACTGGCCAGAACCCTGGCCGACGGGACGGTCACGTTCTATGTCGGCTTCGACGCGAGCGGCCCCAGCCTGCACATCGGCCACCTCACCCAGATCCTCACCGCGCGCCGGCTGCAACGGGCCGGCCTGCGCCCGTTGATCCTGGTGGGCGGCGCCACCGGCCTGATCGGTGACCCCAAGGACACCGGCGAACGCACGCTGAACCCGCCCGAGGTGGTCGCCGGCTGGGTCAAGAAGCTCCAGTCGCAGCTCACCCCGTTCGTGTCGTTCGAGGGGGAGCGGGCGGCCACCGCGGTCGACAACCTCGACTGGACGGGTGCGCTGAGCGCGATCGAGTTCCTCCGCGACATCGGCAAGCACTTCCCGGTCAGCCAGATGCTCAACCGCGAGATCGTCAAGACGCGGCTCTCCGGCGCCGGCATCAGCTTCACCGAGTTCAGCTACCAGGTACTCCAGGCCAACGACTTCCACGAGCTGCACCGCCGGTACGGCTGCACGGTCCAGTTCGGCGGCTCCGACCAGTGGGGCAACATCACCGCCGGGGTGGACTTCTGCCGCCGCCGCGGCGCGCACGTGCAGGCGTTCACCACCCCCCTGGTCACCCGCGCCGACGGTACGAAGTTCGGCAAGACCGCCGACGGCCAGTCCGTCTGGCTCGACCCCGACATGACCAGTCCGTACGCCTTCTACCAGTTCTGGTTCAACTCCGGCGACGCCGACGTCGGCCGCTACCTCCGGTACTTCAGCTTCCGTCCCCGCGAGGAGATCGAGGAGCTGGAGAAGGCCACCGCCGAGCGTCCCGCGGCCCGTGCCGCCCAGCGCGCCCTCGCCGAGGAACTGACCACCCTGGTGCACGGCGAACGCGAGACCGCGCAGGTGACGGCTGCCAGCCGTGCCCTGTTCGGCCGTGGCGACCTCACCGAACTCGATCCGTCCACTGTGGACGCCGCGCTGTCCGAGGCCGGTCTCCTCTCCGTACCGGAGCTGCCGAGCGTGGCGACGCTCTTCAAGGAGAGCGGGCTCTGCGCCAGCCTGTCCGAGGCCCGCCGCGCCGTCGCCGAGGGCGGCGCGTACGTGAACAACGAGCGCGTCACCGACGCCGACGCTCCGCCGAGCCCGGATCTCCTGCTACACAACCGATTCCTGGTACTCCGCCGCGGCAAGCGCACCATCGCCGGCGTCGCCCTCACCACCTGATTCCCTGACGTACCAACGGATCCCGGCCCGTGGGGCGCTCCGTCCACTGAGGATGGTGCGTACCGCGGGCCGGTGTCGTTCACGCTGTGAGCGCGGACACGGCACCCCGGTTTGACGCCCCCGATGATCATCGCGTAAGTTTCTCCTTGCCCGCGGGGAACCGGACAGGGCCGGGAGCGAAAGCCCCGGTGGCCGGCTCGCAGGTAGGGGATCGACACGGAGACGTGGAGATCGTCAGGGCGGTGCGAGACAGGCAGGCGAGACTCTGAAGAGTTGACCCGGATTTGTCATCGCGACACCGACCAGGTAGTCTGGAGCACCGCAGGACGCCGGACAAGGCGGCCGCAGCGCGAGATCGAAGATCTTGCTGCGCGGCCCGAGGCCGGTCTGCAACCCCCAGGTACGAAGCCCGGTTACGGGTTGCGTAGCATGGGGAGACCCAAAACCTTCCCGAAGGTCGCAGGTTGACACTTCGAGATGACGCGGGTAAGTTAGAGCAGTTGCCCCGGAGGCGGTTGGCTTAGCAGCCAAAGTCG